>CAYOSF010000009.1:206521-219340 GCA_964406605.1 uncultured Dehalococcoidia bacterium
GGCCCCCTCTGGCTGGGGTCTGGGGGTGTCCCCAAGATTGAAAAATCTCTCTGGGCGGGTGGGTGGGATAGAACGTCACAGGTTCTGCGCGACACACTCGAGGTCGACCTATTTCGTTGAAGACCATCAGGTCGCCACTCGCCACTTTGAACTGCGGCGAAGAGTCTTTCGCCCCGAGACGCAAGCGGCAGGGGTGTGATTGAGGAAGGACCGGCCATGACCGACATCAGCGGCTACATCGAGGAACACTTGGAGGAGGCGATCTCGCAGATCCGAGACTACGTCGCGCTCCCCAGCGTCGGCGCGCAACAACAGTCCATACCGGAGACCGCAGAGTTCGTGCGGGGAATGCTGACGTCGGTGGGGGCGACGGCGGAGATCGTTACAAAGGAGGAGCCCGGCAACCCGGTCGTGCTCGGTGAGCTGGCGGGCGCTTCGCCCTACACGCTGCTCCTCTACAACCATTACGATGTGCAGCCCGCGGAGCCGCTGGAGCTGTGGACGGCGCCGCCCTTCGAGATGCGCCGCGATGGCGAGCATCTCTACGCCCGCGGCATCAGCGACAACAAGGGCCATCTTGTTTCGAGGCTGCTGGCGATCCGGGCGCTGCAGGATGCCGGCGGCGGCCGTCTCCCGGTCACCATCAAGTTCCTGGTGGAGGGAGACGAGGAGCTGGGCAGCCCCAAGCTGGAGGAGTTTGTCAAGGACCACCGGGAGCGGCTGGCGGCCGACGTCTGCCTGCACGAGGGCGGCGGCATCAACCGCTCGGGCCGGCCGAACGTCTCGCTGGGCGTGAAGGGCATCCTGCCGGTGAGCCTCCGCGTGCGCACCGCCGCCCGGGACGCCCACTCGTCCATCGGCGCGACCGTGCCGAACGCCGCGTGGCGCCTGGTATGGGCGCTCGCCAGCCTGAAGGACGCCGGCGAGCGGATCCGCATCCCCGGCTTCTACGACGACGTCCGCCCGCCGACGGAGCAGGAGGAGGCATTCCTGCGCGAGCTGCCCTCGGAGGAGGAGGAGCTGCTCAAGAACCTCGAGCTGCGGGACTTCGTGTGCGGCGTGCGCGGGTACGATTACAGCCGCAGGATGGTCTTCGAGCCGACCTGCACCATCAACGGCCTCAGCTCCGGCTACGGGGGGCCGGGCATGAAGACGGTGCTGCCGGCGGAGGCGATGGCGAAGGTCGACTTCCGCCTCGTGCCGGACCAGAATCCGAAGGACATCACCGAGAAGCTGCGCCGGCATCTGGACGACGAGGGTTTCGACGACATCGAGATCAGGGCCTCCGACGGCGAGTTCCCCGCCCGCTCCGACGCGGGCCACCCGTTCGTCGAGCTGGTGCGGTCGACGGCGCGAGAGGTGTACGGCAAGGAGCCGGTGACCTATCCAAACATGGCCGGCACCCAACCGCTCTACCCGATGATGAGCATCCTGGGCGTGCCGATGGCTTCGGCGGGCATCGGCTACCCGGAGGGGCGCGCCCACGCCCCGGACGAGAACATACGCATCAGCGACTTCGTCGTCGGCACCAAGCACGCCGCGGCGATCATCGAGGGGCTGGCGGAGCTGGCGGGCCAATCGGCTTGACGCCTGACCTGCCTGCTGCCTCAGCAGGCGGATGAAGAGACCACGAGGACCGGGCAGCAGGGCGACTCAGACGCCCTGCCGGGGGGCCTGGGGGGTGTCCCCCCAGGCTCAATTCCCCAAGCCGCGAGCCGTCCTTCCCCGGAAGGACGTGCGATGTGGCGGAATAAGGGAGGATGTCTTTCGGTAACCTGTCGGGCTTGACGCGTACCGGCCTGGCCGCGCTATGATGCCTTCGACGTAGCCGAGCGAAGAAGGTGAACGGGGTGTGCCCCGCCCGCCTGACGCTGGGAGGTTAGCGCTTCTCAGGGCCAGACGAGCGGGGCGCAACAGTTATCGGAGGTGCGATGCCGGTGTCAGGGGAGATTCGCTGGGCGAGACGTGTGCCGCAGCACAAGATCCGGCGGCTCTACACGCTCGACGCCAAGGGCATCGTGGACGAGGAGCTGATCGATGAGGTCGGCTACGCGATGTACGCTCGCTGCGACAGCATCCGTGCCGTCACCGCGGCGTCCGTCGGCCGCGCAAGGTGTCACGGCTGCGGCGCCGTGATACGCCACCAGTGGGAGCGGGACGAGCCGATGGTCTGCGGCGAGTGCGGCTGGCGGACGACGTGGCGCGAGTACCTGAGGTCGTACCAGGGGAAGCAGCTCCACGGCGGCGCCGGCTTCCCCGCCTTCGTTCAGTTCCACGAGCGCTGGCCGGCCGCGCGCACGCCCCGCGACAAGATGCTCCTGATCGATGGCCTGATCCACGCCCTGCACGTGAACACCCAGAAGCAGGTCCTCTTCGCGCACCCCGCTGCGTGCAACATCATCGAGGGCAGGATGCGCGACGTGGTCGCGCTGCTGGACGAGCTGGCCTACGGCGATCTGAGCACGCCCGGCCTGTGCGAGACCCACGCCGAATGGAAGCGGATTCGCGACGCCTCCGCAGAATCGATGAAGCAGCACCTGGAGAGGCAGCGGGCGGGTCAGGGGTAGCGAGCTCAGAGAGGCTCGACGGTAGAGACGGCCCACGAAGACGCCGGGTCTTCCTCCGGGTGTGGCCTGCAACTCCAGGCGGCGTTGGTGGTGACGGCAGTGGCGTTCAAAGGCACGGTCCGGGCACCGGCAGTGTCCCCTGCGTTTTGTAGGGCCGCGTTCCTGATGAATTCTGATGTCCTCATTCCACTCCGCTCTGCGGCATCAACAACGCGGTCGTAGTCGTCTCGACTGAACGCCACTGACACTACTGCCCGCGGCCTCTTCACGCGAGGCCGCCTCTCAGCGTGATCGAAGTCCCACCGCTGCGGTTCTTGGAGTTCCTCGTCTGGCATCCGCTATCGTCCCCTTCTCTCCAACGCTAACCTAGCCGGGCCCGCTCGTGGTTCTTGGAGGGCCAGGCCGTGATGGGCCGCCACAGCGTGCGATCGCGCGTCGGCTCCACTGGAACGCTGATGCACGCCCCACCGTGGTCCCGGCCGATCAGCAGGTATGCCCCACGTCGCTTTCCCCTGTTCGGCACAATGATGTGTTCGCTGTCCAGCACCTGGATCACCTGTCGCGGTGAGATGCCATGTCGAGCCATCTTCGCCTCATTATCGTCATCGAAGAGGAAACCCGTAACACGTGGAGTTGACACCGCCTCATGTTTCCTACTACAATGTGTAGTGTAATGTTACTACAGAATTGCCTGGATTGTCAAATACATGGACGTTGAATGGCTGATCCTGGGCGACTTCGCCCAAGTTGTCGACAACAAGCTCTATTTGCAGGGTGGAGGCTGGGATCGCCTCACGGTCAACACGGGATTCCCCATCGAATACCGCGTCGGTATCGCCGCCAGCTTCAGGGTGCCTTGGGTTGAGACGAATGAGCTGGCCAGCGTCGAAATAGAAGTCTTGACCGACGATGGAGCGTCCGTGGCCAAGATCGAGGGTCAGTTCAAGGTGGGAAGGCCAGCGGACCACCCGCCCGGGCAGGATCAACGCACGCAGATAGCAGGGAACCTCACTGTGAAGCTAGAGCACGCGGGAACATACGCAATCGAGGCTCGCATTGGAGGAGAGGTCAGGAAGCGTACGCACTTCAACGTGGTGCCTGGGCCCATCTTGAAGATGCGGCAGCAGCAGGAGCGAGAGCAATCCGGGGGTAGCGACGACCGCGGCGGCGCCGGCTAGGCCACGTCATCGACCAGTTGCAAGGGAGCGGCCCACGCGCCTCACTCCCCTGCCCCCGCCAGCGCGAGCCCGGCCGCGACGCTGGTGAAGGTGCCGGTCGCCTGCAGGGCCGCCCGCGGCAGCGACTCCCGCAGCGACTCCCGGAAGGCCGGTATGAGCGACGACCCGCCCGTCGTGATCACCGCCTCGATCTCGTCCGGGTCGCAGGCCGCCCGCGCAACCGTCCCCAGCACGCAGCCCCGCGCCGCCCTCACCTGCTCCGCGACCGCGGCCTCGAACTCGGGGCGCCATATCTGCTGATCCAGGTCGATCGCCTCGCGCTGGAGCCGCACCGCGGCCGACTCCTCCGTCGACAGCGCGATCTTCGCCTCCTCGATCGCGCGGAACAGCTCCAGGCCGTGGTTGCGCGTGACCAGCGCCTCCAGCGCGGCCATCTCCTGCGGCCGGTCGGAGCCGCGCCGGGCGCTCCGGATCAGTTCGAGCAGGTCCGGCCGGTTCATCTCGACGATGGTCTGCCAGGTCCGCAGCCGGGAGAAGAGATGGCTCGGGACCGGCAGGCGTTGGGGGAGGTACTGGGCGCCCCGCCCGAAGTGGGGCGCGATGCGCGTCTCCATGATCCGGCTGTCCAGCAGATCGCCGCCGATGGGCACGCCGCCGGTCGCGAGCACCTCGATCCCGCCCGTGGTCGCGCAGGCGACGGTGACGTCGAGCGTTCCGCCGCCGAAGTCGAAGACGAGGAAACGCGCGCCGGGCGCCAGCCGGGCCTCCGCCGCGTAGTGATGGGCGGCGGCGACCGGCTCCTCCAGGAAGCGCACCCGCTCCACTCCGACCAGCCCCCAAGCCTCCTCCAGCCGCTCCCGCGCCGCCTCGTCCTTCCGCTCGTCGTCCGAGAAGCGCACCGGCCGCCCGACGACAACCGAGTCGATCCGCTGGCCGAGGCCGGCCTCGGCGGCGCGCACCATGCGCTGGGCCAGCGTCGCCACCAGCTCCTCGAGCCGGTACACCGTGCCGAACACGTTCGTCTTCTGGAACGAGGTCACCGGCAGGAAGCGCTTGAGCGACTGGAACAGCCGCCCCGGCTCGTTCACGTCGACCATGGTGAAGGCGTCCTTGATTAGCTCGCCGATCTCGGCGAAGTACATCCTCACCTCGCCGATGTAGCGCCGCTCCATCTTCACCTCGCGGCCGGTGTTCTGCTCGGTGTAGAGGTCGAGCGCGCGCTGCCCGGCGTGGATTTCGCCCTCGCGCGTGATGTAGAGCAGCGAGCGCATCACCTGCGGGTCGCGGGCCTCGCCGTCGAGCGGGAGCAGCCGCACGCTGCGGTCCTGGAACGCTGCGATGCTGGAGTTGGACGTACCGAAATCGATGCCGATGCTCAGCATAGCTTCACCTCTCTTGATGCTGTCGGGTGCTGGGTGTTCCGCCGGGGTCTGTCGGGAGGGCCGCGGGCCGGATTTTGGGCATACAAAAACCCGCTGCCGGTTTGGCAGCGGGTCGTACAAGCTCGCCGGCCGACTGGCCGGCAAAGCCATCGAATTAGCGGGGGCGGCATCGCCTCATAGTGCTATCCTCCGGCTCCATTCGCCGGAACAAACCGAAGTATCTCAGAAGAAGCCGGGAAAGTCAAGGGTTGCGGCTGGTTCCAGGTTTGGTGAGCAGCCCAGCATTGTCGGCGCGCCAGACTAGGTGTCCGTGTAGTGCACGTTGAGCAGCGCCGGGTAGCCACGCTCGCGGTTCCACGCTTGTGCAATAGGGATCAGGCACTGCTCAAACTCGTCGACCGACTCGCGGTCCTTGACCGGGAGTGGCGTGAACCAGATCCCCTCGATTCCATGCTGAGCGAAGGTGACGGCTCCTT
Source organism: uncultured Dehalococcoidia bacterium (assembly GCA_964406605.1). Taxonomy (GTDB): domain Bacteria; phylum Chloroflexota; class Dehalococcoidia; order DSTF01; family RBG-16-68-14; genus CAYOSF01. The sequence continues at coordinate 212,125 of CAYOSF010000009.1, forward strand.
GAAGGCGAACCGTGCTGCTGCCGTACTGGCTTCGATACCACTCTCGCACGTCAGCGGGAAAGCCGTCGATGCCGTGCGCCAACAGTTCTGGTCCGTAGTCAACGGCGAGCTGGCATTGCGACCGCCTGCCGGCCACGTAGCGTCGCCGTAGTCGTTTCGATAGTGTCGTCGTGGTCTTCCCCAGGTAGAGCGGCACTCCTGCTTCGCTGCCGAAGAGGTACACACCTGGGGAATTGAAGGCGTCGCGCAGCAACGGGTGCTGGAATGCCTCCTTTGCCAACCGCCACGGGATGCGGACTCCATTCGGCCGCTGGGCAGACCAGAGCGGCGCCTCCAAGATCTCTTGAATGAAGCGCGAGTACGCACGCGCAAGCTTGGCAGAATCGCATGCTGCCGCCACCAAACGGCTCGTAGCCGCCTGCAAGTTGACCCGCTTTCCGATCTCTTCGTGCCTCCTTCTCTACCGCCGCTGTGCGGAGCCCTCCCCCTAGCTCTCCTCCCACAGCACGTCGCCGCAGAGGTCCGGCGGGTGCTCGGCCCTCACCCCGGCCTTCGGCCGCCCCTTTCCCAGAAGGCGAGGGGCAGGCGAGACGCGGCCTAGCTCTCCTCCCATAAGACATCCCCGCAGAGGTCCGGCGGGCGCTCCTTCGAGGCGAAGACGGCGTACTCGCTCTTCGAGTCGCCGATGGTGCCGTCGTCGCCGTGGCCCGGCTGGATCACGGTCTCGTCCGGCAGTTCGAAGAGGCACGGCACCGGGACCGGCGCTCCGTTAATCCACCGGAGCATCCTTGAGGAAGTCAAGGATCTGCCTCCTTGTCTCTGGGTCGTCAACCAAGCTCTGTAAGAAGGCCGTGCTCGCCGCCGACATGTCTGAACGTCCAATCTCTTCCCCGTCCAAACCAAGCCCGATGACGGACAGTCCCGACATGTCGTGAAGGCCAATGCACTTGCTGTCCGGATCGTAGACCTCTGGGAAAGAGCAGGTCCCCACAACCCCTATCACCCGTCCCTCTGCCAGCACCAGCTTGCGCTCGTCTGGGATCTTGGCCATCGTGGCGCGTAGTTCCTCCTGGGGACTTGGCACGCGCGGCGGCTCCCAGTCCGGCCCGATGCCCAAAGCGTTCGGGTCAACACCTATCGACCCATCCAAACCTACCACCGTGGGTAAGTCCCCGAACTTGTCGCTCTCTTGGTCTTTGGCGTTAGCGCCAGCCAATGCGTCCGGGGTTACCGCGGTGAGTGGGTCGCTGAACCCCTCGCTCTCCTGCTGGGATGGAGAAGCGCCGAGCGGGAGCGCTGACTTCGCGAAAACAGCGCCTGCAAATACCGCCGTTGCCACCACCAATAGGACGAGAGATCTCATGGCTACCGCATCATTCCGGCCACGTATGCCGCTTCTCAGATAGGTCAAGGATAGCCCAAGAGGTCGAAGTTGTCAACCGCGCTGGCGGCCATCTACCGCCGACCAGACCGATGCACAGTGGCCGTCTCTCATCCAATCGATTTGAGGGCAGGGAATCCGCGCGGATCGGACCCTAGCGCTGCCTCATGCCGCGGCATTTCGGGCTTGCCGGTCGAGGAGCTCGGGTGGGAGCGGAGGGCGCTCTCCCGCCCGCGTGTCCTAGCTCTCCTCCCACAACACGTCACCGCAGAGGTCCGGCGGGTGCTGGGCCCTCACCCCGACCCTTCCGCGGAAGGGCCACCCCTCTCCCTCGGCGAGGGAGAGGGGATGGGGGTGAGGGAGCCCTAGCTCTCCTCCCACAACACGTCACCGCAGAGGTCCGGCGGGTGCTGGGCCCTCACCCCGACCCTTCCGCGGAAGGGCCACCCCTCTCCCTCGCCGAGGGAGAGGGGATTTAGTGGTGAGGGAGGTCTAGCTCTCCTCCCACAGCACGTCGCCGCAGAGGTCCGGCGGGTGCTCCTTCGAGGCGAAGACGGCGTACTCCCGCTTCGAGTCGCCGATGGTGCCGTCGTCACCGTGGCCCGGGTGGATCACCGTCTCGTCCGGCAGCCTGAAGAGGCGGGAGGTGATCGACTGGATCTCCTGCTGCAGGTCCTCGGGCTCGTTCGTCTTGCCGGGGCCGCCCGGGAAGAGCGTGTCCGCGCTGAGCAGCCGCCTCCCGAGCAGCAGGCAGATGCTGCCCGGCGTGTGGCCCGGCGTGTGGATCACCTTCAGCCGCAGTCCGCCCACCCGAATCTCGTCGCCGTCGGCTATCGTGCCGTCCACCTTCTCGGCGTACGGCTCGCGGTCCGCTTCATGGCAGACGACGGGCGCGCCCGTCGCCTCCTTGATCGCGTCGATGCTCATCCAGTGGTCCGGGTGCCGGTGCGTCATCACGATCTGCGTCACGCGCCCGTCGCCGAGCGAGTCGAGGATCTTCTCGCCCTCCGGCGGGGCGTCGACGACGATGGCGTCGCCCGACTCGCGGTCCTGGACCAGGTAGACGTTGTTGCCGTAGGGGCCCGCCGGCAGCTTGACGAGCCGTAGCTGCCCTTCCTCGTGTACGTCCATGACCAAGCCTCCTGAACGGGATGGGGCGAGGATAGCAGAGCCCCGCCGGGGCTGTAAAGCTACGGCAGCCGCAGCCGGCCGCGCGCGCCGACGCGCACGAGCCCGTCGCGCCGGAGCGCCTCGATCAGGTCCCTGAACGATGCCCCGTCGAGCCTGTCGCCACCCGGCAGGCGCGCGAGCAGCTCGACCGGCGTCATCGCAGCGCCCGACGGCAGATCCCGCAGCGCCTGGACGATGCGCCCTCGATAGTAGCGGCGCGATCCCTTGAACGCGGGTTGCGCACGGTAACCCGCCTTTCGGTCCGCGATGCGCGGCTGTCCCCGCGCTCCGAACGCCGTCCGTGCCCGGCACCAGCGCGCCAGCGGGCAGATGTCGCAGCGAGGCTCGCGGGCGGTGCAGACGCGGGCTCCCAGGTCCATCATCGCCTGGTTCCAGCGCGCCGGGGCGCGACGCGAGAGCAGAGCCTCGGCCGCTGGCCGCAGGTTGCTGTCGGGGAGGCGTCCTTCGGCGTCACCGGCGAGCAGCCGCGCCAGGACGCGCCGCACGTTGGTATCGATTGCCGCGACCGGCTCGCCGAAGGCGAACGACGCGATGATGGCGGCGGTGAACGGCCCGATGCCCTCGATCCGCTCCAGCTCGGCCGCGGTGCGGGGGAAGCCGCCCTCGCGCACGATGCGCCGCGCCGCGCGCTGCAGCCGCACCGCCCGCAGATTGTAGCCGAGGCCTCCCCACACGCGCAGCACCCGCCCGGTCGACGCCTTCGCCAGCGCCTCGACGGTGGGGAAGACGCTCAGGAACTCGTCGAACTTCGGCAGCACGCGCGACATCTGGGTCTGCTGGGCCATCGTTGCCGCCACCAGCACCTGGTAGGGGTCGCCGGAGACACGCCACGGCGCCGATAGCCCGTGACGCCGGTGCCACGCGAGCAGCGACCGGCGGAGCGCGGGCAGGTCCGCCGGGGATGGCAGGGCGATGTTCGTGGTAGCCATCGACGTTCGTTCCACATCGTTAGGCATCACGCAGAGTGCCGCAAGGCCCGGGTGCAGCGTCCTCCTGCACCGGCGATTCGCCGAATCGCCCCTACGGTCTTCGCCGTGGACACCGCCCGTTTCGCCTGCTACCATCGGCGCGCACCGAGGAGGTATCGCATGGAGATCGCGCCCCACGTCCACCACCTGCACGTCAAGCTCAACTGGTTCCCCCAGCCGCTCCCGCCCAACGTTCACCTCGTCGTCGACGGCAAGGAGGGCGCGCTCATCGACGCCGGCTTCCCCGGCGACCAGTCGATCGGCACGCGGCTCGAGATGCTGAAGGAGTTCCCCGGCCTGGAGCTGCGATACATCGTCCTCACCCACCACCACTTCGACCACGCCTCGGGCGCGAACAAGCTGCGCGAGGCCACCGGCGCCCGCATCGTCATGCACGACGACGAGGCGTCCCTGCTGCAGCGGGCCGCCACCGAGGACATACCGTCGGACATGGAGGTGCCGGGGCAGCGGCGGGAGCACACGGAGGGCGCGCGCCGGTGGCGGGAAGAGGCGGCGAAGGGCACGCCGGACCAGACGGTCGCGGACGGCGATACGCTGAAAGTCGGCGGCCTAACGCTGCGGATGGTGCACACGCCCGGCCACACCGCCGGCCACCTGTCGCCGTTCCTGGAGGAGGAGCGCGTGCTCTTCGCTGGCGACAACGTGCTGGGATACGGCACCACCGTCGTGCCGCCGCCCCCGAACGGCGACATGGCCCAATACGTCGAGTCGCTGCGCAAGATGCAGGCGCTGGAGGCGGAGCTGCTCTGCTGCGGCCACGGCCCGCCCGTCAAGGAGGCGGACCGAAAGCTCCAGGAGCTGATCGACCACCGGCACGAGCGCGAGGAGCAGATCCTCTCGCTGGTGAAGGAGGGCCGCGACACGGTGAAGCGCCTGGTGCGCGGGATCTACCCGGAGCTGGACAAACGCATCCTGGGCATGGCCGCCAGCCAGGTCACTTCCCACCTCGCCAAGCTCGAAACCGAAGGTCGCGTCCGCACCGAGGGCGAGGGCGAGGATCGCCGCGTGGAGCTGCTGTAGCGCTGTCCCGCCCGCCATCCCCGTGGGTCAGGCTTCCCCGCCAATTGCGGGTCCGCGTCCGGCGGAAGCCTGACCGGCCTCCCCGAACCCCCCAACCGTAGCGCAGGCCTTCAGCCTGCGCCCGATATCCGCCGACCTCGTAGGGACGGACCTTCAGGTCGGTCCGCGGCCACCAAGTTGCTGTAGCCGCGGCCGGCCCTACCCTCGCCCCGCCTCAGGCGGGGAGAGGGTCGACCGCCAGGTCGGGGTGAGGGCGAGGGCGAGGATCGCCGCGTGCAGCTGTTGTGGCGTCCACCCGGGGCCACCCGTTCCCACCGGACTGTCACTCGACTTAGAGCCGACGGCCACAGCCCCGGATCGCTTCTCCGCGCGTTCTCTCCTCTTGTTGACGCCTGCGCTCACCTGCTCTTTGGTCCCGAGGCAGGACCAATTGTTGCTGCACAGCGAGGCCGTTGCCGATGCGTGGCTCAAGAGGGGCCGAATGGCCCTTGTATTCTTATGGCCACTCTGCTAAGAAGATAGCCACGCGTGGCGAGCCCGCGCACATGTCGGGCTCTCAATTGCGGGGGAGGGACGTTCCACTCAGTCGCTGGCCGGCGATTCGCCCGATTCAGTGATCGCCCTCGTCCGCCGGACGGACATGGAGATGTGTGGCGAAGGGGGTGGGCGATACAATGAAGCGTGCGGCGAAGTACATACCGATCATCTTAGCCCTTGCACTTGTAGTAGCCGTTAGCTCGCTTCTCGTTACTGAGTCGGGTACCGCCTCTAGCGCCTCTGTAGCGGCACCATCAACCGTAGAACAGTCTGGTGCCGAGCCTTCACCGACGGCATGGCCTCCTAACAACGGGTTCTCTCAGTTCGGCCGCGTCGATGGCGACATAAGCGAAGAGGTCCCGGAGGATGATCCCGTCGCGGTGGACGTGGAGGAGCCGGGGATCCGGACTGACTTCCCCGTTACTCCGGATACTGGCTCGTACATTCCTCTTCCTATATACAGCGGTGCCGAGTCTTCGCAGCCCGAAACCCGGGTCATCTCATTTAATCGCGCCACTGGAGAAGCAACCATCTCGGATGTGACCGTCGATGCGGTCGCATCCATGATGGAGGTTCTGGGCAGCACGGGCGAACGACCAGCCATGCGCGATCCAGTGCCGGAGGCGAGCTTCTCCTCGCTCTCGTTGGTGGCGAATCCGACAGATTGGCCTTACCGCGCGGCTGTGTGGATCACCCTAAGCGCTGGCTATTGCTCAGGCGCACTGATAGATCCAATGCACGTGATCACCGCTGGGCACTGCGTCCACGAAGGGAATGGAGGAAGCTGGTACTCGGATTTCACGATCTATCCGGCTCATGCTGGCAATCCCAGCATATATGGCTCCGCCTCGTGGACCGAGGTTCACGCCTGGACAGCATGGACGCAGGACGGGGATCTTGACCATGACATCGCCATAATCGACCTAGACAGGCCTGTGGGCGCCCTCACCGGGTGGTATGGATATGGATACCATGACGACTGTAACTACTATACGAGCGGAACATGGAGACACAGTGGCTATCCGCGCGAAGCTCCTTACACAGGTAATAGGTTCATGTACACCCAGACGGGAGACTTTGATGGATGCGAGATGGATATCTTCGGCAATTGGACGGGCAACAGAGTCTTCTATGATCCATACGTGTACGGAGGCCAGAGCGGTAGTGCCGCCATTCGCGACGATATCACCCGCGCGGTACTTTCCCACGTGGAGTACTGGGATCCTTTTCATTTGTTGTTTAGACGATCCGCGGACGTACGCATAACAAGCACCAAGTTCGGTATCATCAGAGATACATTCATAGCTGACGATACGCCATCCAACTTCGATCTGATTGCTCTCGATACACAGACGTCGCCAGCAAGCATCAGTGCCGGCAGTCAGCTCTCGTCAACGTCATACGTAGTCCACAACTATTCCTCGGCCGCGTTTAGCGGCACGGTTAGCGCATCGCTGTATCTTTCCACGAACGAAATCATTTCGACGGCAGATACCTTATTGCAGAACCAGACCTTCACATGGAGCTTCGGTTCTAAGGACTCTGTACGTGTGACTTCTACTACCCCTCCCACGATCCCTGGAGGCACTTCTGCAGGGCAATACTACATCGGTGTGATTCTGAACATCACTGACAACAACACGGGGAATAACACGACGCACTACCAAGATACGAGTCCGATCGCGGTAGGACAGCCGGCTCCGACGGCCACACCAGTACCTCCGACGCCCACCCCGGTGCCACCGACCAACACGCCGACCAACACGCCGGTACCGCCGACTAACACACCGGTGCCACCGACTAACACGCCGGTGCCGCCGACTAACACGCCGGTGCCGCCGACCAACACGCCGGTACCGCCGACTAACACACCGGTACCGCCGACCAACACGCCGGTACCGCCGACTAACACACCGGTGCCGCCGACTAACACACCGGTACCGCCGACCGCGACGTCTACGCCGACGCCGGTGCCGCCGACCAACACGCCGGTACCGCCGACCGCCACCTCATCACCAACTCCTACGGCCACCGCGATTGCATCAAGCACGTGGTACTTCGCCGAGGGCTACACGGGCGATGGCTGGCTCACCTTCAT
>CAYOSF010000010.1:0-212794 GCA_964406605.1 uncultured Dehalococcoidia bacterium
GGTTCTGTTCCCTCCGTTGTTCTGCTGCCGGGTCTTCTACTTCCTCTTCGCGCTCGGCGCCTTCGCCTTCTCCGGCAGGCGCTGGATGTCCACCCGCACGGCGCGGTCGCACGGGATCGGCTGCCACGAGAATATCCGGTATTGGAGATGCCCGTAGCCGGCCGCCATGCCCAACCACTTCACGATCCCGGGCTCCACGTCCGCCTCGCTGTACCACTCGCGGTGCATGTACGGCTCGAAGCCGTTGTAAAGGATCACCTGACCGGGCGCCACCGACGGTGAGATCTTTGCCGGGATCAGCAGGTAGCCGGCGTCGTTGACGACCCGCACCTCTTCGCCGTTCTTGATCCGCTTCCTCTGGGCGTCCTTGTCGTTCATAAAGATGAACGGCGTGCCCCGGTGGGTGTTCATGATGATGTTGTTGGTCAGGTTCATGGAGTGGATGCTCCAGCGCATGTGGCCGCTGGTGAGCTGGAACTGCCGTTTCTTTCCGCCCTGGTTGGGCGTCTCCTTGTGGACCGGCAGCTCCTCCCCTGCCTCCAGGAACCAGTCGTGGTCGATGTAGAACTGCGCCCGCCGGGTCAGCGTCGGGTAGGGCATCTTGTCCTCAGTGTGCCAGCGGAACGGATTGTGCGTCTCGTCCGGCTTGATGGTCGAGGCCTGGTTCAGACCGTGACCCGCCGTGCCCCAACCTCTGGCGCGTACGTAGCCTTTCTGGCGGAGCGTCTCCAGGCTGGTCCCCTCTGGCAGGATGCCGTACACCGCGTTGTCGCGGATCGCCTCATCAAACGCCTTCTCATCCTCCTTCAGCGCGCCGCCCAACGTGACGGCGTTCGCCAGACCCTCGAGGCTCACTACCTCTCCTTCCCGGTTCGTAAACTGCTTGAGGCCGCGCGCCTTCGCCCGCTCCTCCAGCTTCTGCAGGATCATGATGCCGATCTGGCGGTCGGGCTTGGCCTCGTCAGGTGGAGCCGCGGCCGGCTCGATGAGCACGGTATTGAGGTGATGAACGGACGGCATGCTGGTGCCGAACTTCTCGTAGTGCTGGGCCGCGGGCAGGATGTAGTCCGAGTACAGCCCCGTCGTTGTGATGCGGTAGTCAACCGAAACGATCATCTTCAACTTGGGCCATAGGTGTTCCAGAAGCATCACCTGGCCGCCTCGATGCCGCCGCAGGACGTTGCCTCCGGACTCGAACAGCACGCGGGGTTCGACTTCGCGCCACACCTTCGCCCGGGTGTGATCCCACCAGCCCTTGTCCAGCGCCTCGTTCATGTACTCGTCGAATGAGCGCTTCATGGAGGGGTCGTGCCAGTCCTTGCGGTTCCAGCGCTCCTTGAAGCCGAATTGGTGGTACCAGAGGAAGGCGGAGGGGAACGACCCGCCCAGGCCGCCGAGACGCGCGCCGGCCGTCGGCGAGCGCGTGGCCATCAGCGCGCCCCTGTTGAGAGCCAGCTCCGTCGTCAGAGTCGGGTCGTCCTGCGTCAGCAGCCGGCGCATACTCTGCAACTGGCGCTGCAGATCGTGCGCTGCCTCCTGCCCCGGCCTGCCCTTGGCCGTGGCGAACGCGTTCCCATCGAACCCGAAGATGGCCCACGAGCGGGTGCCGGTGCCCTTCTTGCCCCAGTTGCCCGTCAGGCCCAGCAGCAGCGCCATGGACCGCTCGATCAAGTCCCCGTGGTAGTACTTCCCTGAGTTCCAGCCGATGAAGATCTTGGTCTTCTTGGTGGCCACCTTCCGGGCCAGAGAGCGGATAGCGCTCGGGTGCACGTTGCAGATCCGCGCCGCCGCCTCCGGCTCGTACTTCTTCAACCGCTTCTTTAGGAACTCGAAGGCCGGCTTGACCTCTACTTTGCTCCCATCAGCGAGGATGGCTGTCGCGCTGCCCTCCAGCGCCGGGTCGACATCGCCCATGGCGAGGCTGCCGCGGGGCACCGCAAGCACCTGCCTGGACTTGCTGTCCAGCCAGAAGAACTGGTCCTCCCTATCCCCCTCGGCCACTTCGTTGCCGCGCAGGAAGCGGCCCGTATCGGTGCGCACCAGCAACGGCAGGTCCGTCTGCTCCTGCACGAACTTCCGGTTGTACAGCTCCGCGTCGATGATCACCTTGCACATCGAGAGGGCCAGCGCCACGTCCGTCCCGATGCGCACCGGCAGATGATAGTCGGCATGGATCGCCGAAGGACTGTAGTCCGGCGCAATGGTCACCACCTCGCCGCCGTTGTAGCGGGATTCGTTGACGTAGTGCATCCACTGGATGTTGGTGTAGGCGGGGTTGGCGTGCCAGATCAGCGTCAGCTCAGCCAGGAACCAGTCGTCCATGCTGGACACCGGATTGTACTTGCCCCATGTGATGTGGAAACCCGGGCTGAAGTCCTGGAACTCTGAGTTGCCGTCGGTCGTCGCGGCGCCGAGATACCCCGCCCACATGCGGGCCGGCGTGGCGCCGACCTCCGGAGTGAAGAGGTTGACGATCGAGTCCGGCCCCTGGTCCTGGACGGCGTCGAGCATCGCGTCCGCGATGTCAGTGAGTGCCTCGTCCCAGGAGACCTTCTTCCACTTGCCCTCGCCGCGCTTCCCTGCCCGCTTGAGGGGGTGCGTCACGCGGTCCTGGCTGTAGTGGAGGCAGCTCCAGCAGGCTCCCTTCTGGCAGCCCATCGGGTTCATGTCCGGGACGCCCTTCTCAATGGTGGTGAACACCCCCGCCTGTTCCTCTCGAAGGATCTTCCCGTCGCGAACATAGACTCGCCACGGGCAGCCGCCGGGGTAGCAGTCCACCGAGTGGCTGCCCCACGCAACCTTGTCCCACTTCCACTTGTCTCGATAGGCGTTCGCCCAGGCGCCCGAAGCCTTCCGTCCCCCGATTCGCTCTGCCATCTTGCCTCCTTTCAAGGCACGTGAAACGCCTTCGTGTTGACTAGTCGCTATCTACTCGTCACCGAGCGGCGGACATCTGCCCCGACTCCACGACAACGAATCAGATGCGGTCGCGCCACAGTCGACCGCACCACGGGCGGGACTCTCGGTCCATGTCCACTGTCTCGTCTGGGGTTACAAATACCACGTCTGGGAGAGCAGCGCAGCGAGCCGTTTGGGCCTTCCTCACGGGACATTTGGCCCCAATTCAGAACGCCGGAATCGGCGGAAACGGCCACGCCCGCTGCGAATGGCCAGGTAGGCTGTGCGTCGTCTCGCTCCACGCCTTGGAGGGTGACGCGGCCGGGCGTGGCGTCGCTGCGGTGGCGCAAGGGGAAGGAAGGCAGCGAGGCTCCGCCGGCCGGCTGTCCATCGGCGGGCGAGGCGGCCCCCATAGGGTGCGTTGCGTCCCTATCGACGCGCCTGCCGGGGTACCTCAGACCTCGGGTGTCGATAGCGCGCCTGCCTTCCGTCTGATCCCCTATTCCTGCAGGTCACTGCTCGCCTCACGGGGGATTCCGACAATGACCATGAGGGGCCTGGGGCTGTAGGTTGGACGTTGGCTACAGCATGCCCGGGCGCTGTGCGGAAATGTCCGAGCACGGGCAGACAACAACCAGCGGTGTCATTGCCCTGGGGTCGGTTCGCGGTCGAGCGATCTTGGCAGGAGTGGTGTTCGTGTTGCTCCTGGGAGCGATCGCGCTGGTTGCCGTCTGGCGTGCCCAGAGCGACCGAGAGGCGCGCAGTTCACTGGAGCACCGTGCTGTGGCCGCCGCCTCCCTGGAGCGCGCCCGCGCGCAGTTGTTCCTCAGTTCCGCCTTGGCCGCTGCCTTGGTGTTCGGTGAAGACGCCTCCGTGTTCTCCGGCCCATACGACCAGACCCGGGAAGCCGGGCGCGAAGCCGTGGAAGAGGCTCGAATGGAGTTCATCGCGGCTGGCGAGACGGAGGGGCTGGCCGCGCTTGAAGCGGTCGTCGAACAGATGGATGCCTTGCTGGAGGAAGTGGATGCGATCGTTGGGTTCATGGCTACCGCGGACAGCGACGTGAGGCTCGCGACGGCTCAGGAGTTCATGCCACCACTGTGGACAACGGGTGCGGTCGTCATGACCGACTTGCAGCGACTAGCTGCGGACCAGCAGACCAGGTTGGCCTCGGAGAGGGCGGCAGCGGACACTGCAGCCGACAGAAGCCTCGCTCTGTTGGTCGCACTTGCCGGAGGGGCTGTCGCGGTCGGGGCGCTGGCGGTTGCAACGCTTGTGCTGTCGGTGGTGCGTCCCCTGGGTCGGCTGCGTGCCAGCGTTAGGGCCATCGCCTCCGGGCATCTGGATGCGAGGGCGGACGTTTCTGGACCGGTGGAAGTGGCCTCCCTGGCCGCCGACTTCAACGCAATGGTGACCGAGCGACTGCGGGCCGACGATGCGCTGCGGGAGAGTGAAACCAAGTACCGGCGGATCTTCGAGAACACCCAGGACATCTACTACCAGGCGGACGAGAAGGGCATCATTACGGAGATCAGCCCCTCAATCGAGAGGTACGGATACACCCGTGAGGACTTGATAGGCACACAGGTGCTGAATGTTTATGAAGACCCAACGGAGCGGTCAGATCTCCTGAATGCGGTCTTGGAACGTGGTGAGGTCGGCGACTACGAAATCCGCCTGAAGGCTGCGGACGGTAGCGTGCTCAATGCCTCCGTGAACACCCACCTCCTTCGCAGCCCGGACGGCTCAGTGGCCGGCGTAGAAGGTGCCATCAGAGACATCGGCGACCGCAAACGGATGGAGGCGCGACTGCTCCATCTAGCGAACCATGATCAGCTCACCGGCGTCTTCAACCGTCGCCGCCTCGAGGACGAGTTGGAGCGGGAGCTGGCTCAAGCCAAGCGCTACCGCACACCCGGCGCCTTGCTCTACTTGGACTTGGACCAGTTCAAGGATGTGAATGACAGCCTGGGCCACAGAGCTGGAGACGAACTCCTCGCTGACCTTGCTGTCCTGATGCGGGAGCAACTCCGGGAGACCGACATTCTAGCCCGGCCGGGCGGCGATGAGTTTGTCATCCTACTTCCGCATACAGACGTGGCGGAGGCTCAGGGGATAGCCAAGCGGCTCTTGGAGGCGGTGGAACACCGCGCTTTCGTGGTCAGCGGCCAGCCCATTCCGCTCACCGCCAGCATCGGCATCGCCATGTTCCCCGACCATGAGGATACGGTGGGCGAACTCCTCTCCCGGGCCGATCTCGCTATGTACCAGGCGAAGGAGAACGGTCGCAACGGGTCTTGCGTATTCACGCATCACACGGACTGGCAAACAAAGATCGAGTCCAGACTGGGCTTGCAGAATCGCATCCGGGAAGCTCTGGAGAAGGACCTGCTTCTGCTCTATGCCCAGCCCATACTGAACCTCCGCAGCGGTGAGTTCTCCGAGTATGAGCTCTTGGTGCGCCTGGATCTAGGTGACAGTGTGTTGCCGGCCGGGGACTTCGTGGGGATCGCTGAGCGCTTCGGATTGATCCAGTCCCTCGATCGCTGGGTGGTGCGTCGAGCCATCCATCTCATGTCCGAGCTTGGGCAGGCAGACAGGAACCTCCGCCTGGCGGTCAACCTGTCGGCCATGGCCTTCAAGGACGGCGAGTTCCTGCCCATGATCCAGCGGGAGCTGGAGGCCACTGCCGTCGAACCGGCACGTCTAGTGCTGGAGGTGACCGAGTCCGCTGCTATCGCCAACATCAACGAGGCCCGGAGGTTCGTGAGGACGCTGAAAGACACGGGATGCCGCTTCGCTCTCGATGACTTCGGCGTGGGATTCTCGTCCTTCTATCACCTGAAGCACCTGCCGGTCGACTTCCTGAAGATCGACGGCAGCTTCATCCGGGACATCGTTTGGAATTCCGTGGATCAGCACTTGGTGAAGGCCATCGTGCAGGCGGCTCGTGGTCTCGGGAAGCAGACAATCGCCGAGTTTGTCGGGAACGAGGAGGCCGTGCGGTTGCTCCGAGAATACGGCGTAGACTACGCTCAGGGCTATCACCTCGGTCGGCCACAAGACGTGTCCAAGGTCCTGTTGGGCTCCGGGCGTCCGCAACGACGCGCCGCCTAGAATCGTCGCCCGCCTCGTGGTGGCCCGGACTTCGGATGCCGGCCGCTGACCGGAAGCGCCGATCCGTCGTCCCTGCTGGCAGCCGCTCCCTGGCCGAGAAGAATCGGCCGCAGTGGGTAGCAGCCGCGGCCCTTCGTGGGAACGCTCAGGGCCCCCAGCTCGTTGAGACGCCGACACGCGGTCAGCATCGAGCTGCGGGTGGAAGACCAGCACGCGGGGCAGGGTACCGCTAGCCTCAACCCAGTCGTGGCGGCTGATGCCCAGAAACTCCTCCTGGCCCTTTCCCAGAGCGCCGGTACCGCCGCGACCGCGCAACGGTCCCTCAGCGACGGTTGGCCAGAGGGCGAGGCCGGAGAAGACCTGAAGGACGAGGGTCAGCGAAGCCCACAGCAATCCTAGAGAGAAGAGTGGCACGGCCCCACTACTTGAATAATGATGGTTTGTGCGCTATAATTCACTTAAAGTGATATACCTCAGCTAAGTCTGGGGCAGGAATGCCGGGCCGCCTGCACATGATTCAGGAGGGTCTGGCGAGAGGAGGTTACGAACGATGGCGCAAGGAGTAATGGTAGGTCCCCGGCTGCCCACGGCCGACATGTCGCCCGAGAGGGCGTCCACGTGGCGCGGTTTGGGCATCTGGCCGGAAGGGCTCGCTCAGCGAATCATGCCGCCCACCACGCTGCTGATGAGACTGGTGTTCGGCTGGATCTTTGTCTGGTCGGGCTTCGACAAGCTCATTCGGGGGTTCGACTCGTCGGGCTTTCTGGTGAATGCCACGCAGGGACCGCTGCACAGTTGGTTCGTCAGCCTGGGTGGAAACACGGCTGCCACGGACGTGATCAATCCACTGGTCGTCTGGGGGCAGATATTGATCGGCCTGGCCTTGATCTTCGGGGTCGGTACCCGTTTTGCGCTCTTCTGGGCAGCGGCGATGGTGTTCATGTTCTACCTCGCCCAGTTCCCACCGGCGAACAACCCCTTCATGGACGACCACTTGGTCTACATCGTGATGTTCGGGCTGCTCGGAGCGCTTGGTGCCGGACGCATCCTAGGGGTCGACGCAATCATTGAGCGGCTGCCGTGGGTGCGAAAGATGCCCGTGCTCGGGGTCCTTCTGGGATAGGGTCCAAGCACTTCGCCGCAGGGAGGAAGGCCCCGCCGGAGTCGGCGGGGCCTCGTGGTGCCCCGGCAAAGCTCTGGGCAGGGTCCTGCTGCGACCTTGCGTCGCATTCATCACCCCCGGTCCTTCTGTCACTTCCAACCATCCTCTCGCTACACTAGGCTCCGAACAGGCGCCGGTACCGCCGGATCGCCGCTAGCGGTCGAGGAGGCCGGTATGCCCGCCTGGGCCTGAGGTCTGGCCATCGACGTATGAGGATGGAATCTGACGTGCGGAGAGCGTCGTACCCGCTGGAGCCTAGCGCGGAGCAAGTGCGCGCGATGCTGGAGGCCGCCGCCGACAGCATCGTTGAGTTCTTCGACGGGCTGCCAACCGCGCCCGCTTCCGACCTGGAGGGGGCCGAAGAGCTCGCGAGGAGCCTTCGCGAAGCGGTGCCCGCGCAGGGAGTTCCCTTCGCACAAGTCCTACCGACGATCCGGCAGGCAGCCGCGAAGGGATTGGAGACGGCCGGCCCCGGCTACATGGCGTATGTTCCCGGCGGTGGCCTCTTCGCTGCCGCCGTGGCCGACCTCCTGGCGAATACCCTGAACCGATTCGTTGGCATGTGGCAAACGGCCCCCGCCATGGCGCAGTTGGAGTGGAACGTGATCCACTGGCTCGCAGAGCTCTTCGGCTATCCGCCTGCTGCCCGGGGCGTGCTGACGTCCGGCGGCTCGATGGCCAACCTCTCCGCGCTCCTGACGGCGCGCAAAGCCTGCCTGCCTGAGGACTTCCTGTCGGGCGTCCTTTATGTGACGGACCAGACGCACGCTTCGGTTTCTAAGGTGGCGATGCTGGCGGGATTTCCTGCGAAGAGCGTTCGGGCGGTATCCACCACGCCTGAGCTCCGTATGGACCCCAACGCCCTCCGGCATTCGGTCATGGCCGATCGCGCGGCCGGATTCCGCCCCTTCTGCGTTGTCGCCACCGCCGGCACTACCAACACCGGAGCCGTGGACCCGCTCGAGGAGCTCGGGCGGGTGGCCCGCGAGGAGGACCTCTGGCTCCACGTGGACGCGGCCTACGGCGGTTTCTTCCAGCTCACACAACGAGGCCGGTCGAAGTTCCGTGGCGTCCGCATGGCTGATTCCATCACGCTCGATCCGCACAAGGGAATGTTCCTTCCGTATGGAACTGGCTGCCTGCTGGTCCGCGATGGGAACGCGCTCCGGCAGGCGCACAGCATCGAGCAGGCGGAATACCTCCAGGATCTGGCCACGGAAGGTGAGTCGCTCAATTTCTCGGACTACTCTCCTGAGCTCTCCCGGGACTTCCGCGGGCTCCGGGTATGGTTGCCGCTCAAGCTTCACGGCCTGGACGCCTTCAGGGCTGCTCTGGACGAGAAGCTGGACTTGGCGCGTCTGCTCTTCGAGGCTCTTCGTGATCTCCCTGCACTGGACGTCCCTTGGGAGCCCGAACTGTCGATCGTCGCCTTCCGCGCGCGAGGCGGCGATGCGGCCACCCGGCGCCTGCTGGAGGATATCAACGCCTCTCGCCGCGTCTTTCTCTCCAGCACGGTGATTGACGGGAGGTTCTTCGTCCGCGCCGCCATCCTCTCCCACCGCACTCACAGGGACCGGGTCGAGGAGGCCGTCGAAATCGTGCGGCGCGCTGCCGAGGGACTACTTGGTGCCGCCACATGAAGCGTCGACGCTATGCTGGGGCTGGCTGTGCTGAAGGGCAGCCTTCTCGGTCTCGGGGCCAACGTGGCCGGCGAGCAGCGTTGCATGAGCGTGGGAGGTGATCGTGGCTACCTGGAAGAATCGGCTCAAGGGTGATCCCCTGCCATGGCTGCTGGAGCCCGACGAGGCCCAGCCGGCCGTGCGCTACTTCGCCCTCCGCGACCTGCTGGGGTGTCGTGACGACGACGAGGACCTGAGGGAAGCGCGGGCGGCCGTCATGAATACCGGCCCCGTGCCCGCGATCCTGGCGGCCCAAGAGGCCGAGGGCTACTGGCAGCAGCCTGGGCCCGGATATGGGCCGAAGTATAGGGGCACGGTGTGGCAGGTTACGTTCCTTGCCCAGTTGGGCGCGGACCCGGCCGATCCTCGAGTGCAAGCCGGATGCGACTACGTTCTGTCCCACAGCATCGCAAGCAAGGGCGGCTTCACCGTCACCGGCGCTCCCTCTGCGTTCATCCACTGCCTCGCCGGGAATCTGGGCGCCGCCCTCATCGATCTGGGCCGGCTGGACGACAAGACCCTTCAAAGGGCGCTGGACTGGCAGGCACGCGCGGTGACCGGCGAGGGTCTCGCCGCCGCTGAGGACCAAGACGCGCCGGATCGCTTCTACAAGTCGGGGACCTGCGGGCCTCTCTTCGCCTGTGCCGCCAACACGCGCCTTCCCTGCGCCTGGGGCGCGGTCAAGGCGATGCTGGCGCTGAGCAAGGTGCCGCAGCGGCGTCGCTCGCGTGCGATCAAGGCGGCGATCGAACAGGGCGCGGAGTTCCTGCTGGGCTGCGACCCGGCAGTCGCCGACTACCCGTTCGGCTACGGCAAGCGGCCCAGCTCGAGCTGGTTCAAGTTCGGCTATCCAATCGGCTACGTTACCGACGTGCTCCAGATCCTCGAGGTAATGGCCGCCCTGGGCCGTGCCCGCGACCCCGGGCTGGCCAGGGCCTTCGACCTGGTCGAAAGCAAGCAGGACGAGACCGGTCGCTGGAAGCTGGAGTACACTTACAACGGCAAGACATGGGCCGACGTGGAGGCCAAGGGCGCCCCCAGCAAGTGGGTCACTCTCCGCGCCCTTCGGGTGCTAAGGGCCGCGTACGGGCGGTGACCGCTGTCGGCGTGTGCCCGGCTGCTCATTCAACGCGTCGATCTCCAATTCGATTTGACGGGGCAACCGAGAACGGTGTATCGGCGCTGAACACCTCAAAACAACCTGGAGAAGTACTTGATCTCACCCATGACAGCCTTTCAGGCGAATGCTACGCTCGATCCTGGCTGGTGGTTGGTAGTACCTCCTACCGACTGCTGAGGGCTCCGCCGGCCGGTTCGAGCCGCGGCCTGGGGTGTTCCCGGTTTCCGGCTGGTCAGGGCCCCGCCACCGGGCATAGCCGTCACGCCACCAGTCCAGTAGTCACGGTACGGCAGCTATCCCGGTTACGACGCAGGCGGCCCGCCCAATGGGCCGCCTCGTCACATTCGGCGTCAGCCACGCTCATTGGCAGGTATTCGCTGCCCGGGTTTCAGGTTTGCCGAGGCTTGAAACGGCCGTTTCCCGGTCCGTCTCCTGATGAAGCGAACGCGGGGCCGGGGCCGGGAGCGGGAGTTGGCTGGGGTTGCGGGCCTCGGAGCACTGAAGCCAGAATGCCGACTAACAGGACAGCCATCGCGCCGTACATCGCCACGTGGATGCCGTCGAGAAAGACGGGCGTTATCTCCCCTCTTATCGTCGGGTTGCTGACGGCCCCCTGCAAGCTGCCTGTGAACCCCTGCGACGCCAGCCGCGACGTGACGATGGTGCCCCACAGTGTGATGCCCAGCGAGCTTCCCGCGTTGCGCATGGTCGCAATGAAGCCGGACGCCACCCCGTACTGCTCCCGAGGCACGGAGCCAAAGATGAAGCTGTTGTTGGGTGATTGGAACATACCGATGCCCAGGCCCAGGAGCATCAGCGTGCCTATAATCGGTAGGTGCCCCTGACCGGCCGTGGTGACCTGGGAAAGGAGGAAGAAACCCGAGAGCGAGATCGAGAGGCCGAGTGTGGCCAGGCCTCGTGAGCCGTAGCGGTCCGAGAGTCGCCCGCTGACCGGGGCTATCAGTGCCATGGTGAGCGGCACCGTCGTCATCAGGATACCCGCCGTCCTGGCGCTGAGGGCCAGCGCCACCTGGAGGTAGAACGGCATGAGGAATGTGCTCGCCTGTTGACCGACGAAGGTCGAAAAACTCGCGGTGCAGCCGGCAGAGAAGCCCCAGATGCGAAAGAGGCTCAGACGAATCGTGGGGTAAGCGTTCCTGAGTTCAACGGCGACGAAGACGACCACCAGGACGAGGCTGCCAGAAAACAAGGCTAGAAGTGCGGGCGAGGTCCAGCCCATATCCGGCCCGCGGTTCAACGCGAACAGGAACGTGAAGAGAAAGGCGGCCCAGAGAGCCGCCCCCAACCAGTCGAATGGTTCCCGCCTCGTGCCGCGCGGCATGGAGATCCTTGCTTCGTCCAAGACCAGAGACGCCAGCGGAATGGCCAGCAACCCCACCGGGAGGGCGACAAAGAAGATGGAGCGCCACCCCAGTGCATCCGTCAGCACGCCACCGATGGTCGGGCCCGTTACCAGTCCGGCGGCGACGATCGTTCCGTTCAGGCCCAGGGCCTTGCCCCGCTCTTCAGGCGGGAAGACTGCGGCCGTAATGGCAGCGCCGTTGGCCTGGATCATGGCCCCGCCTACGCCGGTCAGTGCGCGGGCCAGGATGAGATGCGTGACGCTGTGCGAAAAGCCGGCCAGCACGTTGCCCACGGTGAACACGGCGAAGCCCGCGATGTAGATTCTCTTGCGCCCGATGAGGTCCGCAAAGCGCCCAAAGGTGAGGAGGAGGGAAGTAATCGTCAGCAGGTATGCCAGCACAACCCACTGGATGGCACTGAGGCTTGCGCTCAGGTCCTTCATGATCTGGGGCAGGGAGATGTTGACGATGCTGATGTCCAGCGTGGACATGAAGACGCCGACAGAGACCGCGGAGAGGGCCCACCACTTGTGTTGGGGGCCCTGGGCGGCGCGCCCAAGCCTCCGGATCAAGTCGACAGGATGTCGCAACTGGATCTCCTAGCACGCCTGCAAAGCCGGTCTACTCCGCGGTCATGGTCGCAGGCAGGAACGCCGCCGTGCAAGCATGCGGGACGCGTCGCCGAGGGCTGGGTCGGGTCACCGCCGCTGGCAATCACGATGGGCGGCCTGGCTATCGCTGTTCGGCGAGTTGCTGGAACGCCGTTCCCGGCGGTCCTTCCGCCAGCCGCCGCCGGATCTCTTCGGCGCACTTCTCCGGGCTCAGACGCGACGTATCGACCTCCAGGTCGTAGATGCCTGGTTTGTGGACCTCCTCCTGCCAGAGGAGAACCGGCGCGGGAACCGGTTCGTCACTCGAGCCAACGACGTATCTCCCGGGCGGTGCCTCGCTGCGACGCTTCATGATCTCCTCTATAGGACAACGTACGCCAACGAACAGAACGGGGAGCCCCGCGAGCCTTCGCGCGCAATCGCCCAACACGTGCGGGTGGATCGCGCCGTGGTGACCGACTTCGCTGACGACGTTCAGGCCGAGCCTGCTGTGGGCCGCGATCGATTCGTAGAGGGCTGCGTAGAGTACCGGCACGAGCGGCTCCAGCTCCGAACGGTCGCCTCCGAGACCCGGTCCCGGTCCCGGCCGGAGACCGATGCCGGGCTGGTACCGCTCGGGGGTGACGCCTCTCGCGAAGACATCCACGCCTAGATTCATCCACACGCCATCGAACGTGTCTTGGACGACCCTGACGATGCTTGACTTACCGGAACGAGGTGCGCCGTTCAGGATGACTATTTGACCCGACATCGTTGGCTGGTCCAATGTAGTCTCCTTGCTTTGTTCTCGGACCGGACGTCACGGGGCTCACATCGAAGGTGGTTGGTGGAGGCCGGCTGCTAGGACGACCGTGGACGGCAGGACTTGCCGTGGCGGCTCTCCGGAAAAACGGGCCTGGCCCGGCTGACAAGAATCGAGCCCGCGGCAGTTCGCCTGCAGACTCCCCCGCGGCGAATCAGGATATCCAGAAGCGTCCCCGGAAGCTCAGCCTTGCCCGGCGGCCCTGGGCAGGATGCCGGGCTGTCCCGAATCACGGTCCGGAGCCACGCGTGCCCCGGAGAGGCGTTCTCCAATTGGCTCTACCGGGAAGGGTACACGCACGATTCGATGCCCGCTAGGCTCAGGCCGCAGGTGAGCATCCTCTGTGCGGTGCTTCCTAGACCCCTGAGGGGCACGTCCGTGCGGTGCCGCCCGGACAGGACCCGCATCTGTAGGAGGCAGGCGCGGATTGGGCGGATGTAGCAGGTAGATGGCGGAGGTCGACGTGCCCCTCAGGGGCACCCAGGAAGCATGCGCATGGCATGTCGTGTGAGGTTGCGGCAGCGGTCATGAGATGACGCCTGTTCGGTCACCGCTCCGGTGGCGTGTGAAGAAGGTGCTCGACTGGTTCGTGCTCGTCGTGGGCCAGGGGCGAGCGTACGGATAGAGAGGGCTGTCTTCCGTCGGGCCGTCGGCCGTCCTTGCACCCTACGCCGTCCGCTGCCCGTCGAAGCGCCGCCCGAACCGCTGCGCCAACCGCCGTGGTGAAGGGGGCCGAGTATCGCACTTCCAGCTCGAGGATTGTGGCCCCGTCGGCTGTGTCTACGGGTCTATCCACCAGGATCTCGCGCAGAACGCGTTCGAGGCCGGGGAATTGCAGGTTCGTGTGCGCTGCGACGATGCGGCGCGTGCACGGATCCACCTCCAGCTCCACCGCGACGCTCGACGCTGCCGCGACGAGAGGCTGCGGCAGGCGGGCCTGGCCCACGTAGACCATCGGGGAATGGGAATTGTGTCCCATGGCGACCCTCCTCCTTGGTGCGCCAGGGGACACGTAGGTCAGTTCAGTGGAGAACCGCCGGGTCTCGCTCCCGAGTTGCGCTGTTGAAACTGCTGTACCTTGACCACCATTTTGCCCCCTTATGCGTGCGGAGGCCATGAGGGATCTCCCTATTTCTCCCGTGCAGGAAGAGGCCGAAACAGAAGCGAACGCCCGAATTCATCGATGGGGCTGGGTCCCCGGTCTTCGGCCTCTGGACCCGTGATCGGCGTGAATCCCAGCGCTGTTCTCGGCGCGCTCCTGACGGAGGCGGGCCACCTCAGGATCGCTCCTTTGATAGATACTGAAAGGTAGCGCTCCGCCCGATGCTCAGACATGGGGAATCGAAAGGGATGGGCGATGAACAAGAAGATCGGTGAACTGCGCTCTCGCAAGGGGGGGTGGCCGCAACACCAGCAGCCGCAGACGCCACCCGCGGTGGAGACGCCCGTCCAAGTGCCGACCCGTCTCACGCAGCCCGCGCGGAGCGACAGCCCCTCGGCGAAGCGGCTCCGGCGCGCTCGGGCGGCCCATCGGGGCTACTTCCGCTGGCTGCGCCTCAGCCGGCTGGCCCAGGCGGCCTTCATCGTGTTCGCGGCCTTCTTCTTCCTCTGGGCCCTGCCGTGGCTGCCCAAAGGTCTTGATACCGATGACTACACGCCGGAGCTTGCCCTCACCGTGTATCTCGTGGTAGGCGTGGCTGCCGCTGCCATCTTTGCCTCGGTCTTCCAAGAGCTGGCTCGACGCCACCGCGAGCGCCTCGTGCTCCTGGGTGAGTTCTTCGACGAAACGACCGGACTTCACAGCCGAACGTACCTGAACGACAGGATTGCCCTTGAGTGCGAGCGTGCGAAGCGGGGCGGGGCTGTCTTCTCCCTCTTGGTGCTCAAGTTCCATTTCGGCGGATCTGTCGCCAGGCGCACTTCCGCGCTCTCTCGCGCGGCACTCCAAGATCTGGCACAGCTCATAGACAGCAGGACACATCCCTCAGATCTGGTCGCTCGTCTCAGCGGTGCGGAGCTGGCGGTTCTCGCCACCGGCGTGGATCGCGCGGGCAGAAAAGTGCTCGTGGACCGCCTGCGCGGAGAGCTGGAGGCCGCGTTGCCCCGGCTTCTCTCCGACTCAGCAACCGCCGGAGTGCAGTGGGGCGCCGCAACCTTCGGCGAGGACGGTACCAGTCCCGATGCCCTCGTCCAGACTGCCAGGACCGATTCAATCCTGGCCGTGCGGCGTCGGGGCGAGGCCGCCTGACGCTCCCCAGACCGGCTCCCTGGTCCCTGCTGATCCCGGTTCTCGTGATCCGGTCCGTTGCTCGAAGAGCATGGTGGCGCCCCGGCGGGAACGGTGTCCGCTTGCCATAGCCGCCACGCATGTCGACCCGAGGATCGATCGGCTAACTAGTCGAGGCGAAAGGCGGCGCTCTTATGCAGCCTCTGGCAGGCTGCCCTGTAGTGCGGCGAGGACTGCTGCTATGCGGTCAGGCACTCTCAGCTTGCGGAAGATGTGTCGAAGATGGGTCTTCACGGTGCCGACGCTCACGCCCAGCTGGCCAGCGATCTCCTTGTTGCGATGGCCCCGTGCCAGAGCGCGAAGGACCTCTTGCTCGCGC
The DNA here is from genome assembly GCA_964406605.1 of uncultured Dehalococcoidia bacterium. Classification (GTDB taxonomy): domain Bacteria; phylum Chloroflexota; class Dehalococcoidia; order DSTF01; family RBG-16-68-14; genus CAYOSF01. Next base: position 15,360 of record CAYOSF010000010.1, read on the forward strand.
GGGCTCAGAGGCCTGAGCGCGGCCGGGTCGAGTTTGAGTGCCGGCTCCAGAGCATTGGGCGCCGGCAGGCCGTTGTTGAACGCGAGGTAGTCGAAGAGGCTGCGCGCGAGCCGCGCGTCGAGAGCGCCTCCACCTTGCAGAACGTCGTCGATCGCTTCCAACAGGCGAGCGGCGGGCGCGTCACGGAGGAAGGCTCCCCTCGCGCCAGCCTGCAGAGGTTGCAGGAGGCTGTCGGCGGTTTCGCCGTCCACGAGAACGATCACGCGGGCATATGGATCCAGGCGGAGCGTCTGGCGTAGCGCGGTCAGAGTCTCCGCGGCGGCCCCGGCTTTGTCGGTACCTTCCGCCATCCCGAGGAAAATGACGTCAGGCGAGAGCTCCAGACAGGCGTCCACGATGTCTCGCGGCCGCTCAAGCTCACCGACGACCCGAAAGCGCTGGTCCGATGCGAGGACATCACGGATGCCCCGGCGCACCAGCTCCGCATCGTCGGCGACGAGGACGCGCACGCTCCCCGGTTGGCCCGCATGCTGTGCCATAGTCCGCTCTCCTCTCTTCGTCTTCCATTCTCTTGCGCCCTTGAGACCGTGCATATGAGGAAGGCGCTGCTTTCGGGCCGACGCGACTCCCAACAGCCCGCCTAGACAGCCTGATATGCTCGGTCCCATGCGCCTAGGACATGTCGCTGTCAGCCGATCGGCATACCCTTAGCTTGACAATCCCATGCACCGGGTCTTGAGGATGTCCTCGCGACGAGAGCTCAGCGAACACCCTAGCGGCTTGAGCCGGCCCCGGACCCGCTTTGCAATGGATTGCCGAAGGCGTCCCCTACGGCCTTTCACCCCGCATCCTTACGCCAAGGCCAAGGGGTCTGTGAGGCATTCTCACCGTCTCCTGCAAGAGGCTGCCTAGGCGGGTCGCCCGATTGACGCCTCGTGGAAGCTACCGGAGGATGAAAGAGTCAAACGTGCCAAGCCAGAGGGAGGACGCGTGGATTTTGCTCGATATGTCCGGCTAGTCGGACGGTGGTGGTGGTTGCTGGTGCTGGCAGTGCTTCTTGGGAGCGGGAGCGCCTACACCATCAGCCAGTTCATGACTCCAATCTATCGTGCGACGGCAACACTGCTTGTCAACCAGACGCAGTCGCCAGGCATCATCGCCTACAACGACATTCTGACCAGCGAGCGGTTGACAAAAACCTACCGGGAGCTGATCACCAAACGGCCGGTCATGGAAAGCGTGATCGAGGACCTTGGCCTTGAGATGAGTCCTGAAGAGCTGGCCTCGCTCACGGACGTTGACGTTGTGCAGGATACGCAACTGCTGCACCTCTCCGTCGAGCATGAGGATCCAACAACCGCCCAGGAGCTGGCCAACGCGGCCGCGGAGGCGTTCATCGCCAGCAACGAGCAGGAGGGGCTGACGCGGCCGGGTAGCGTCAGCATTGTGGAACCGGCGGTGACGCCCGGCAGCCCGGTCCGGCCGCGCACCACGCTGAATTCGCTTCTGGGCGCCCTCGCCGGCCTGTTCCTCGCTGGCGTACTGGCTCTTGCATACGAGTACCTGGATGACACTGTCAAGACGCCGGAGGACGTGGAGGCGGCCACCGGTCTGCCGACGTTGGGCGGCGTCTCGCGCTTCCCCCGGACCCGGACGGACGCCCAGGGCCTGGTGGTGGCCTCTCCCAATCGGAGCGCCGCCGCGGAGGCGTATCGCGTTCTACGCACCAATCTTCGCTTCAGCATGATAGACGCGCAGACCGTCTTGGTCTCCAGCGCCAGCCCGGAGGAGGGCAAGAGCACCACCGTCGCGAACCTGGCCGTGGCCATCGCCCAGACCGGCCAGCGCGTCATCGTTGTCGATTCAGACCTGCGACGGCCTTTCCTGCACCGATTGTTCGAGCTGAGCAACGCGGCGGGCCTCACCAGCACGCTTCTCTCGGGAGACGTCGACCTGAGCCGCTTTCTGCAGCCAACGGGCTTCAAGAACCTGCAGGTGCTGACCAGCGGCCCGCTGCCCCCCAACCCTTCCGAGTTGCTCAGCTCTCGCCGCATGGACGCTGCGGTTGCCACGCTCCGGAGAGCGGCCGATATCGTCTTGTTCGACAGTCCTCCCGCTCTCGCCGTCGCGGATGCGTCCATTCTGGCCGCAAAGGTGGACGGCACGCTGCTGGTTGTGGACGCTGGTCGCACGCGCGCCGTGGCCGCTCACAGAGCGGCGGAGGCGTTGGGCCGCTCCAAGACGAAGCCGCTGGGAGCGACGTTGAACAAGCTGAGGGAGAGGGGTCGCGGCTACTATTACACGCACTACTACTCCAGCGAGGACGGATCCAAGAACGGCCACCGAAGGCTGCGTCTTCCCTGGGGCAAGAAGACGCGCAAGGCTCGCCAGAGCAGGAGCTATGCGTAGCCTTCTCGTCGCGGTTGGGCTGGTGCTCCTGCTTCTGGCGGCGGTGCCTGCATTGACGGCGTTCAGTCTGCGCCTGGCCTGGGAGGAGGTCCCGCCACCGCCTGATGCAGCGGACGGGCCGCCGGCTTCCTGGGCGCCTCTGAGGGGCGCGTCGACCTTGGCCATCCATCTACTACATCCGCCCAATCCGCGCCTGCCTCCCACAGATGCAGTTCCTGGTTGGGACGCTCCCACATGGACGTGCCCCTCAGAGGCGCAGGAAGAACGGGGGTTGAGACTGTGAACGTTGTCGGCGGCCCCTCCCGCATCGCGCCGCGAGCCGTCGCGTGCGCGGTCCGCTCGGAAGACGATACGCGCGTACACGTTTCGCAAAGGAGGACAAGATGACACGAAGAGGAATAGTTGTCCGGCTCATGGTCTTGAGCTTGGGAGCGGCACTGGCCATCGGCGTCCTCGGACAAGCGTCGGCGCAGTACCCGCCCGCGACCGGCAGCGTGGTGCTGGGTGCTGGGGATACCACCCCGGTCCTCGGCGACGAGGTCACGGTGACCGCTACCGTCCTGGACGAGAACGGTGATCCACAGGCCGGTGTCGCATGCACGTTCAGCATCGCGCAGCAGCCCGGCAACGACGCCAGCGTCGCCCCGGGGCCCTTCACCAGCGACGCCGCCGGTGGTGTCTCCACGACGCTAGACGTCGGCAGCACCGCGGGCACCATCGCGGTCGAGGCTACGTGCGGCGAGCTGTCTGCATCTGTGAGCGTCGTCGCGAGCACCGCCGAAGCGCCTGCCCTGCCGCCGGCTTCGTTGCCCGACACCGGCGCCGGCGGTGGCGGTGATGCCAGCGGCTGGGCTTTCTGGATCCTCGTCGCAGCAGGAGCTAGCGCCGGCATGGGCGGCCTGGCTATCGCCTGGCGTCGCGCCAGGGCCCGGGCGTAGCCGTAGCGCGGCCGGAAGCGGCGACGGCTATCGATGCGAGGGCGACGGCGCTGGGTCCTTCTGGGCGCCGCCACCGTCGCCCTCATCATCGGGACTATCGCGGCTCTCGTCGCCGCCCGCTACTATCCGGCCTACAGTAACGCTCTCGCCGGCCGTGCCGACCTGCGGGATGCGCAAGCGCTTCTCCGAGACGCGCGTCTGGACGCGAGCGCCACAGACCTGCTCGCGGCGGAAGCCAAGCTGAGCAGCGCGGACGGGCACCTTCGTGGGGCGCGGCAGGTCCTTGACGATCCGCTGCTGCGGCTCGGCCAGCGCCTCCCGCTCATCGGCCAGTCGCTCCAGGCCACCGTGGAGCTCACGGATATCGGCATCGAAGGGGTGCAAGTCGGACGTGCGGCTATCGAGATGACGCGCAGCTATCAGGAAATGCGTGACACAGGAACGGGGACTCTGCCAGAACGGACGGACATGATTCTCGCCGAAATGGATCCTTCGATGGCGACGCTGGAAGAGCGCCTGGATCGCATCCGTGAGAAGCGAGACCGGTTGACCGGCGCCGCTCTGCCACCCGCCTTGGTCGGGGCCGTCCAGGAAATGGACCGCGACCTGGAGGAATTGCGGGAGCTGGGCGATACCTACGATGCTCTGTCAGCGTTCCTTCCGGACTTCCTCGGGTTCAATGGGCCGCGTACGTACCTTCTGCTGGCCCAGAACAACGCTGAATTGCTGCCCACGGGCGGCCTGATCTCCGTCTACGGCCTGATAACCGTCGTCGACGGCCGGGTGCAGGAGAAGCGCTTTGAGGACGCGGTTGGCTACGGCGGACGCTGGATGGAGGGCGGCGGCGCCTACATCGAGCCGCCCGCTCCTCTCGAACGGTACCTTCTCAAGGACTTCAGTTGGAACCTCTCAGTGTCCAACTGGTCTCCGCACTATCCCACGTCGGCACAGGAGGCCGAGCGCTTCTTCCGTTTGGCCGGCGGTCCGCCCGTGGACGGCGTCATCGCCATCAACGTGCACACGATCGAGGAGCTGCTCAGAGTCACCGGCCCCATCACGGTCGAACCGTACGGTGTGACCGTCACCGCGGAAAACGCCCTGGAGGTCATCGAGGAGAACACCCGATCCGCACAGGAGGCGGAGACAGAGCGCAAGGCCTTCGTCGGCGTTCTGGCCGAGGAGCTGCTTTCGAGCCTGATGCACGTCTCGGCCGATCAGTGGACGCCTCTGATAGAGACCCTGCAACGCCTCCGGGATCAGCGCCACATTCTCTTCTTCACCCACGACGAAAAGATGCAATCGCTGACGCGCCGCCTGGGGCTCGACGGCGCCCTGCAGTCGCCGGACGGTGACTACTTGATGCTCGTCGACGCCAGCGTCAACAGTACGAAGCTCAACATCGTGCTCGACCAGCGCGTTGATCTGACCGTGCGGATAGATGGCTTCGGCAGCGCCCACCACCGGGCGGCGATTTCGTACCGGAACGACCTGCCTGCTTGGTCCCAGGGCCGCGACGCTCTCCTGGTGCAGCGCCTCATGCTGGGCGGGCTCTACGGCGGCTACGTTCGCCTGTTCACACCGCTCGGCAGTCAGCCGGAGAGCGTGACCCTCTCGGGGCGTGAGGTAGGCCCGGAGGAGATCGGCACGGAGCAGGACAAGACCGTGTTCGGTCGGTTCTTCGCGCTTCCAAGCGGGCAGGCAACAGAGCTTGTCATCCAGTACACAACGCCCTTCGCCGTCCAGTCCGAGGACGACGTACTGGAGTACCGGCTCTATCTGCAGAAACAGCCGGGGACGGGGGCCATTCCCGTCAGTATCGCCCTCGTTCTCCCAGACGGTGCGCGCCTCGACTCCGCCACGCTGGACGGCGTGCCGCTACAGTCCGCCGACCGCATCGAGACCGATTTGGAGGTGGACCGAGAACTGACTGTGCGCTACCGGCTTGACTGATAGGAGCTGCTCTGTGCCTGCCGTGTTGGTCGATCGGGATGGTGTCATCAACGAGAACCGAGCGGACTACGTGACCCGCTGGGAGGACTTCCGCTACCTGCCGCGTTCCGTGGAGGCGCTCGTGGCCCTGAAGGGTCTTGCCGTCGCTGTGGTCACCAACCAGTCGGCGGTAGGCCGCGGACTGCTCACGGTCGGCACGCTCGATGAGATCCACCATCGGATGCTCGCCGACTGTGCCCGGGCGGGGGCGGCAATCCACGGCGTCTTCGCGTGTCCGCACGCGCCTTGGGAGGGCTGCGGCTGCCGCAAGCCGCGCCCTGGGCTGCTACTCAGGGCGATGGAAGCGCTGGGCGAGGCGCCCGAGAACTGCATCTCCGTAGGCGACGGCCACGAAGACCTTCTGGCAGCGGAATCGGCCGGGGTGCCGTTCGTCCTCGTACGCACCGGCCGCGGCATGCAGACCGTGGATCACCCGGCCTGCCGGCGCCATCCGCCGCTGTTCGTCGCCGGCGACCTGTGGGAAGCGTCGGAGGCCCTGCGCGAGCGTTTCGGTCTGAGATCGCTCCAGGGAGTGTCATGAAGGCGATGATCCTGGCTGCCGGGGAGGGACGGCGACTGCGCCCGCTCACGAATGCGACGCCGAAGCCGATGCTGCCTGTCGGGGGGCGTCCTCTCTTGGACCATCTCGTCGAGTTGGTGCGGGCCCACGGCGTCCGAGAGATCGCGATCAACCTCCACCACCAGCCGGAGGCGGTCCGCTCGCACCTGGGCGATGGGGAACGCTTCGGCGTGCGCATCGTCTATTCGCAAGAGGAACGGCTGCTCGGATCAGCGGGCGGCGTGAAGCGGATGCAGTCGTTCTTTGCGGGCGGCGCATTCATCGTTCTCTGCGGCGATGTGCTCACGAACCTGGACCTGACCGCATTGGCAACCTTCCACGCTGAACGTCACGCTGCCCTCACCATGGCCCTCTATCGTCCTGAAGCGATTGGCGAATGCGGCGTGGTTCGTCTTGATGAAGGCGACCGCATCATGGCGTTCGTCGAGAAGCCGGAGCGGGGCCGGGAGCCTTCGCGCTTCGCCAACGCGGGCGTCTACGTGATGGAACCGGCCCTCTTGGGAGCCATCCCAGACAACCGGCCCTTCGACTTTGGCGTTGACCTGTTCCCCCTCTTGTTGGCGCGCGGCGCGGCGCTGTTCGGCTACATCAGCGATGCGCTGGTGGTGGACATCGGCACACCCGGAGGTTATCAACGGGCGCAGGTGGCGGCCGCGCAACCGGCCGCGGCCGTGGGCGGGTGAGCAGGCGTCATGCTCTTGGTGCGCGCGCCCGTTCGAGTCAGTTTCGCCGGTGGCGGCACCGATCTTCCGTCCTACTACGAGCGGTTCGGCGGACTGGTGGTCAATGCCGCGATCGCCAAGTACTTCTACGTCTTCCTCAGTCCCACCGGTGTCCAGGGGGTGCACATCAGCTCATCGGATTTCGGCGCTTTCTCCCGCTGGTCTGCCGGCGAAGAGCCGCTGCTGGACGGGCTTCTGCCGCTGCCCCGCGCGGTCCTTCATGACTTCGGCGCCGCGGGAGGATTCTCCATCTTCCTCGCCTCGGAGATACCGCCCGGTACCGGTCTGGGCTCTTCGAGCACGGTCGCAGTCGCTCTCATCAAGGCCATCAGCACCTACCTGGGGCAGCGCCTCTCACCGGCGGAGATCGCGGAGAGGGCGTCCAGCATCGAAATCGAGAAGCTGGGCAGCCCCATTGGCAAACAAGACCAGTATGCGGCCGCCCTCGGCGGCCTGAACGTGCTCACGTTCGAGGAGGACAGGGTGCAGGTCGAGCCCCTAGCCCTGCCGCCGGACGTGCGCTTGGGCCTGGAGTCCAACCTGCTCCTCTTCTACACAGGCTCGTCCCGCAACGCCAACACAATCCTCGAGGAGCAGAAGCAATCGACCAGTCGCGGGCACTCAAACGTGGTGGAGGCGCTCCACGACATCAAGTCCTTTGCCCGCGAGACGAAGGCGGCTCTGGAGGCCGGCGACCTGGACCGCGTGGGGGAGATACTGGATCAATCGTGGCAGGCGAAGCGCCGGCTCGCCCGGGGCATCACCAACTGGCGCATCGACGCGCTGTACGAGCGTGCCCGTGAGCGGGGGGCCCTGGGCGGCAAGATAACGGGCGCCGGTGGGGGAGGGTTCCTGCTCCTCTATTGCACCCCTCCCTTCCAGCCGGCCGTCTGCGCGGAGATGCGAAAGCAGGGTCTCCACCGCATGGAGTTCCGTTTCGATAGCGGCGGGGCGAAGGTGCTACTCAACTCTGCCACACGTCCGGGCCTGGAGGCATCCGGCGCGGCACTCCAGGAGGCAGCCTGATGACCAAGCGGGAACAACAAGCCCTCGTTATCGGGCTTCTGGCCATCGACACGATGCTCCTCCTCTGGGCCTCCGCGATCGTGATCGCCGCCCGGTTTGGAGCCTCGGACTGGCTGGGCGGACCGGACGGAAGCAGCGTCGGCGGTCTGGCGCTTCTCCTGCTGGCGCCCGGACTCATGCTCGGCCTGATGGCGGCAGGGGGGTTGTACCGAGTCGATGATCTCTTCAGCGGCCACCGAGAATACGCGGGTGTCCTGCGCGCCTGCGCATACGCCGCGCTCGTTATCCTGCTTCTTGCGTTCCTGCTGGACGTCGATCTGTCCCGCGGCGCTTTAGTCGTCTTCTGGGGTGCTTGCGTTCTCTTGGTGGGCACTGGAAGATTCGCTTTCAGGCGCGCGGTCTTCCGGCTGCGTCGCAGCGGGCGCTTGGTGCGCCGCGCCCTGATCGCCGGCTCGGATGAGCACGCCATCACCATCGCCCAGCGGCTCTCGAGCGCCGCCACGGGCTGGCAGGTTCTCGGCTTCTTGGATGACTACCAGCCTGTGGGCACCGAGGTGGTTGATGGGTTGCGCGTCGTCGGTGATCCGACGGCGGCAGGCGAAACGGCCCGCGTCCTGGGTGCCAGCGACGTCATCCTTGTCCCCCACGCGGTGAGCTGGGAAGCGCAGCGCGACATTCTAGAGATGGCGGCTACCCAAGAGCGTCCCGCCGTACGGCTGGCCCCCGGCCTCTATCACCTGCTGGCCGCGGGCACCAGGCCGCTGGACGCGAACTACGTCCCTCTCTTGTCGCTGGAGCGGCTGCGGATCACCGGGCTTGACGCCGCGTTGAAGGCCGCGATGGACTACGCACTGAGCTTCCTGGCCCTGCCCGCGCTGGCTTTCCTGCTCGCGTTCCTGTGGGTGATCGCCCGTCTTTCCGGGGGAGGCGCCCTTCTCGAGCGCCGGCCATCCTTGGGCCTGCGCAGCAAACCGTTCGATGTGTTGGTCCTGGCGGCGCCACCGGAGCGCGCTTCGCCGGGAGGAACGCCCCCGTGGACATACCGCCTTCGCAGGGCAGTCGCGGGTGGGAGGTTGAGCAAGCTACCCAACGCGCTGAACGTTCTCAGGGGGCGCATGAGCCTGATCGGCCCGCGGGCGATGGCGACGACGGCCGATCTGTCGCGCGGGCCCTGGACACAGACCCTGTTGCTGGTGCGCCCCGGTCTCACCGGCCCCCACCCCGCGAACGGAGCCGAGTGGTCGCCGGAGGAGCAGGCGATCCTGGACGTCGCCTACGTGAGGGATTATTCCCTCTGGCTGGACCTTCGACTGCTGTTCGCGTCCTTCCTCAGGGCACTGCGGCGCGATCGTGTCCTGCCTGCCTCGTACGAGGTGGCGCCTGCGGAACGGAAGATAGCCGCCGGAGTAACGGTTCGCTAGGACCGGCGCTCGAGCACGGCCAGGTACATGTCGTGTCCGCCGCGCCAGAAGCGGGCGCGCACCGGCGCGTATTCTCGAGAGACGAGCGGCTGATAGCCGAGCCCAACCAGAAGCGCCTCCCATTGCTCTCGAGATAGCAGGCGTTCATCTCCGAAGTCCTGCACGCCGTAGGAGATGTTCGGCACGCTGAACACCACGAACCTGGCAACTCGCGCCTGCTCGTTCAGGAGGTCGCGAATCTCATCCTCCCCGAAATGCTCGAGAAAGCCCTGCGAGAATGCGACATCAAAGCTGTCCGCGGGATAGGCGAGATCGAACGCATCCATGGCAAGGAAATCGGCTCGGCCGCGGAGCCTGCGATTGTGGCGACGAGCCTGCCGGACGAGGCTGGAGCTCAGGTCCACCGAGACGACGCGCGGGCAGAAGTAGGACAGGAAGATCCCGTGCGATCCCGAGCCTGCGCCTACCTCCAGCACGCGTCCCGGCCTGAGCCGCCGGATGGCCTGGAACATGGGCAGGTGGTGCAGCACGTTTCGGAAGTGAAGGTACCAGGTGAGTTCCGGCGCGTAGTATGCTTCCCAGCTATGCGCCGCCTGACCCGAACCAACGACTGGCGCTCTGCCTGTTGACGTCACTTGGCTCGCCGGACCGGACATCAGTTCCTCCCCTGATCGCGGAGCATGGCGAGCGGTGTGGCCAGGATGACGCGGACATCGGTCCAAAACGACCGCTCCCGGACGTATTCGATGTCTAGCCGCACCATCTCCTCAAATGGGAGACCTTGGCGAGAGCGAACCTGCGCCACGCCTGTGATGCCGGGCTTTGCCGCCAGGCGTTCCCAGTGCCATGGCTTGTAGTACTGCACCTCCCACAGGAGAGGCGGTCGCGGGCCGACCACGCTCATCTCTCCAAGGAGGACGTTGATGAACTGTGGGACCTCGTCGATGCCGAACTTGCGGATGACCCGTCCCATGGGCGTGACGCGAGGGTCGTCCACTACCTTGTAGACTCCACGTTCCTCACCGGTCGCCGCTCGCTCCACGCGGTATGGTCTGTTCTCCCGGACGAAGTCGCGACGGAAACGCCGCTGCACGGAGTCATCCGCGTCCACGTGCATGGAACGGAACTTGTAGTACGTGAAGGGCCGGCCGTCGCGGCCGGCCACGCGCGCCCGATAAAGAACCGGGCCCGACGAGGTGAGCCGGATGGCCAGCGCCGTGAGGAGCCACAGCGGCAGGAGCCCAACCAGCACGCCCAGCGCAACGGCGATGTCCACTGTGCGCTTGGCCGCCTCATACAGCCGCGAGCTTTGGGCGTCTGCGGTCTGCTCTGCCGGATGCGTGGCGGTCATAGCGTAGAGATGCCTTTCAGTGCCGCGTCGATCTCCTCGGACACAGCACGGGCGGTCTCCTCCCAGGAGAACCTTCGTGCCTGCCGGACGGCTCGCTGCGACAGGCTGTGCCGCAGCGCGCTGTCGACCAGAATCCTTCGCACGCTGTCGGCAACGATGGCTGGGTCGGCGCTGTCTAGGAGCAGACCACCATCACCCACTACCTCGGGCAGGGACGTTGCCCTAAGGGCGACGACCGGCGTCCCGCAGGCCATGGCCTCCAGAGGTGGCAGGCCGAAACCCTCATAGGAGGAGAGGTAGATGAAGGCCTCGGCGCCGCGGTAGAGCGCCGGCAGTCCTTCCTCCGGCACCTCACCCACGAACCGCACCCGCCCGTTCAGACCCAGTGCATCGGCAACGGCCCGCAGGCGCTTCGAGTCCGTCTCGATATCGCCGGGTTCGTCTCTGCCCGCGATGACGAGGTCGCAGCCGGGATCGCGGTCACGCAGCAGCAGGTGGAATGCCTCAATGAGGCGGTCCACGTTCTTGTAGGGCCGCTTGTTCCCCACGTACAGAACGTACGGGCGGCCTTCCGGGCCGCTCGGGCGGCCGTCGGACCCGCGGTACCGCTCACTCACTCCCCCATGAACGACCCGCATCGCGTCCGGAGGAACGCCCAGAAGCCGCCGGCAGTCCCGCCGCGTGCTGTCTGAGTCGACGAGCACACGGGCTGCCCGCCGCAGACTCCAGCGCACGACGCTTCGGTAGTAGAATCGTTTGGCCGCGCTGTGAGAGCGTGGCAGCGCCAGCGGGATCAGGTCGTGGACGAAGATCAGCCGAGGGCAGTGCGACCAGAGGGAGACGCTGGCCGGATGGCTGACGATGAGCACGTCCAGACCCAAGCGACGTATGGCCTGCGGCAGGCGCAACAACTGCCCAGGACCTCCGATGGCGAACGGCACCGTCCGCTGATCGATTGGCACGTCGGCCGGCAGGGGTGCCGGCGGCGCCCGCGCCGTCGTGATGAGGAGGTAGTGATGCCACGGTGCCACCCGGCTCAACGCCTCAAGCAGGCGGACGGTGTAGACACCGACGCCGCTGCTCCACGAGCGCGAGATGCGGGCGTCAATCCCAATTCTTGGCATGGCTCGTAACGTCCGCGGCGATTAGTCTTGGTCCGTCGTCACGGGGTCGGCCCGGCGGAGAAACCTCCGTGCCGTTCTTCTGCGCAACGATCTCCCAGGTGCCGGAGAACAGGTTCACGGGAGGGACGCGCAGGAGGACTGTGTCCAGCGCGGCAATGAGGCGATGCGACCCGTCGAACAGCCCACGCAGGAACGGCAGGCCGTCCAGGTTCTTGGGGATCATCGATCCGTGCCGCCGGGAACGAAGGACGAAGCCGGCATGGGACAGCATCGCTTCGATCTCTCGCGATCGATAGCGCCGCTCATGTGCGCCGCGGCCCAAGCGCTCGCCCAGCCACTCCGCGGCGCTCAGCCGGTTCGGCAACTGGTAGATGAAGAACCGGCCGCCCGGCCTTAGTACCCTCGCGATCTCCCTGAGGGAGCCGTCCGGATCGGGCACGTGCTCAAGCACGCCGCAGGACAGGACGGCATCGAACGCAGCGGTCTCAAACGGCAGCACGGCGTCGTCCGTTGCCACGGTCACATCCAGTTCTCGCTCCCGGATCAGCAGGTTCCAGGATTCCGACAGGTTGTTCTCATCGGGCACCGTCAGTCCGGTCACCTCAAACCCGCGGCGCCCCAGCAGGTAGCTCATGTGCCCGTACCCGCAGCCCCAGTCCAGCAGACGTCCGCCGCCCGCCACCGCCTTGATCTCGTCCGCCATCTGCCGGTAGTCCTGAATAGCGTAGCGGTTCGAGAGGTTGGAGACGTGTCGGTTGCCCATCTCCGCTGACCGGCGGGCATACGCCCTCAGTTCCTCTATTTCTTCCTCAGCCATAGGCGGCGGTACCTCTCCTCACACCCTCTGAGCCCACGCAAACACGCCGGCCCACAGACCGGGCAGACGGCCATAGTGGTGGATTGCACGTACCCGGAACCCCGTCTCGGTCAGCAAGGCACGCAGCGAACCGTCGGAGAAGAAGCGGATGTGCGGACCTTCGACGGCGAAATGGCGGTCAAATCCTTTGATGGAGAGTGCGAGGCGCTTGGGCAGTCCGTGGTACGGCGTTGTCAGGGCAACGTGCCCGCCCGGTCGGAGCGCCTCGTGTGCGCCCATGAGAAGCTGACGCGGCTGCAGCAGATGCTCGATCACCTCCAGCGCCACGACCACGTCGAAGGTGGAGGCGCGTACGGGCCAGGGGCGGTCTTCAATCGAGTGCACGACGGACTCGCAGTCGGCGTGCAGCTCTTGTGCGCGAGCGACGGCCCGCTCGGAGATCTCCAGCCCCACCGCTTCTATGCCCCAGCGCCGAGCCTCAGCCAGCAGCCACCCATCACCAGACCCGCAATCGAGGAGGCGGACCCCCACGCGACCGACGCCCTCCAACTGGCGGCGAAGCAGCTTCGAGCGGACAGACCGCATGGGATCGTTGGTGGGTGCAGGGCACGCTTCCGACCAGTACCTCTCGTAGTGCTGCTTCGTAGAGACCTCACTCGTCATGGGCGAACATCTCCCCTTCTTTCCTCTGGACATCTTTCTTAGCCGAGTCCAGGTTCCGCCCGGCGGCGGCGCGCAGCTCCCAGAGCTTCACCTGCTTCACGAACACGTACACTGCCGAAAGCAGAGACAGGTGCAGGCCATGCCGTCCGTCCAGGAAGCCGCGCTGAAGGACGTACATCTGAAGGAAGCGCAGGAGCGGCGCAAACGGCTGGACCGGTCGCCACTCTACTCGATTCTTCAGCTCGTCCTTCAACAGAGCGTACGCCGCGTGGTAGCTCCGATCACTCCTGATCCAGCGCCGGGCCGCCCTCGTGAGCGGGCCGATGGGAGGGAACCAGCTCCGCCGCACGCCAAGCGCCATCGCCTCCTCCGCCTCAAGGGACGTGCATCTGTTCTGGTTGGCCAGGTATTCGTACAGGGTTGGGTGGCTGAAGTGCAGGAGATGATGCACGAGGACCCCTACCTGACCTTCCACCAAGATATCCTCATGCACGGCTCGGCCGTCGGCACGGCCGGACCCACGTCGAAACAGACGCGAGACCGGCCGTCCACCCCAACCGCAGTGTCTGATATAGCGCCCTAGGAAGTAGGTATCGCGGCGTACCAGGTAGCCGTTCGTGCTCTGGTCGCCCGCTCGTGCAACCTCTAGGATCTCACTGGCTAGCTCGGGAGGTACACGCTCATCGGCGTCCAGCGCGAAGACCCAGTCCCTTGTCGCCAGGCTGATGGCCAGATCGCGTTGCTCGGAGAAGCCCGGCCACGGATTGTGGTGCACCCGGGCCCCCAACGCGGCGGCGATCTCCGCCGTGCGGTCGCGGCTGCCGCCGTCCACCACGACCACCTCATCCGCCCACCCAACCGACTCGAGGCATGGACCGATGTTCGACTCCTCGTCCTGCGCGATGACGACGACGGAGACGCCGGACCGTTCGTCCGTCTCGCCGGTCTCCGTCATGCGGCCGGTCGCTCCCTCGCTTGCAGGACCACACCGCGGCGGCGCATATCGTCGATGGCGGCGCCGGCGTTGTCCTTCACTTCCGGCTGATTGACGATCCAGTCCGCGTACGTCTGAGCCGCCTGCTCCAGCGTTGCGCCGGCTCGCCATCCGAGACGCTCTAGCTTGGCGACATCGGGCACCAGATGGCGCACGTCACCCAGGCGGAACTCCCTGGGCATCTCGATCTTGGGCGGAACGCCCAGTTTGGAGGCGAGGACCCGCACGAACTCAAGCACCGTGACGCGGCGGCCGGTGCCGACGTTGAAGGCTCCGAAGTTGAGGTCGTCGTGCTCCATCGCGAAGATGTTGGCATCGGCCACGTCCTCCACCGAGATGATGTCGCGTGTCTGCAGTCCGTCCTCGTACAGCACGACGGGCTGGTCGTTCAGCACGCGCTGGGCCAGGATGCCCGAGAGGCCGGAGTAGGCGTTGTGGAAGGACTGGCGCGGCCCGAAGGTGATGGCGTAGCGCAAGGCCACGCTCGGGATGCCGTAGGTGCGGCCCAACCCGAGCGCTATCTCCTCCTGGCTGTGCTTGGACACGGCGTACGCGGTGGCGCCGTTCACCGTGGTCTCGTCCGTGAGCTGGGGCTTCATCGTGTCGCCGCAAGAGCGGCAACGAAACTCCCATTCACCTTCCAGCAGTTGCTCGACCGGCCTGGGATCGGGGTACTGCAGGCCGTGTTCTTGGCAGCGATACGCTCCCTCTCCGTAGACCGCCTGGGAGGAGGCGATGATGATCTTCTCCACCGGCAGGCGGCGGGCGACGATGGCCTCATAGATGAGGGCGGTGCCCGCGCTGTTCGCGTGGAAGAACCTGCTGAAATCTGGCAGGAGCCCCTGATAGGCGGCCTCATGAAAGATCAACCGTACGCCTTCCAGAGCCCGCCGCATGGCCTCCTCATCGGTGACATCACCTTCGATGAAGCGCACGTCGTCCGGTACCCAAGAAGGGCGGCCTCCGGGATGTGTGACCTTGTCCAGACTGTCCAGCACCGTCACTTCCCAGCCACGATGCAGCAGTGCGTCTACGATGTGCGATCCGATCTGGCCTGCGCCGCCGGTCACCAGTGCTCTCATGTTCGCTGCTCCTTCGTCTCGTTCTCTGCTTTCGCTCTCAGCAGGGACATCACTACCTGGGTCTGTTGCTCCTCGGTCATCTCTGGGTACACGGGCAGCGACAGTATCCGTCCGGCGCATCGCTCTGTCTCCGGCAACGCGCCGGCGCCGTACCCGAGATGCCGACATGCCTCTTGCAGATGGCACGGGATGGGATAGTGCACGCCCGTCTCGATGCCGCGGTCGGCAAGCTGCTGTCGCAGGCCGTCGCGGCCGTCCGTCTGGATCACGTATTGGTGATAGACATGGGTCACGTCGGGCGACTCAAGGGGAACGGCCACGCCGGCTTCCGCCAGAGCCTTGCCGTACACCTGCGCGTGTGAACGGCGGCGCGCAATCCACCCGTCCAGCAGAGGGATCTTGAGGCGAAGGACGGCCGCCTGCACCTCGTCGATGCGGGCATTCCAGCCGAAGCTAACGTGCTCGTACTTGCCCGACCGTCCGTGGTCCCGCAGACAACGCGCCCGCTCGGCTATTGCCTGGTCGTCCGTCACCAGCATCCCCGCGTCGCCGTATGCACGCAGGTTCTTGGTGAAGACGAAGCTGAAGCAGCCGACCTGGCCCAGGCCGCCCACCCGCCGGCCGCGGTACGTCGCGCCGTGCGCCTGCGCCGTGTCCTCGATGACGGCGATGCCGCGCTCGCTCGCGAACTCAAGCACCGGCTCCATGTCAACCGGGTGCCCGTACAGGTGGACCGGGATGACCGCCTTCGTCTTCGCTGTCGCCGCCGCCGACAACTGAGAGACGTCCATGGTGTAGGTCTGCGGGTCGATATCCACGAATACGGGTGTGGCGCCAACGGCGGCGATCGAGGCGACCGTAGCGATGAACGTGTGGGAAACGGTGATCACCTCATCGCCGGGTCCGATGTCGCAGGCCTGGAGCGCGAGGATCAGGGCATCGGTACCGGACGAGCAGGCCACGCCATGGGAGACGCCGCAGTAGGCGGCCCACTCCTCCTCCAGCCCCAGCGTTTGCGGCCCCTGGTACAGGCGTCCGCTGGAGAAGACTCCATCGATCGTGCGGAGGACGGTCTCCCGAAGGGGCTCGTACTCCGCCACCAGGTCCAAGAGCGGGACTACGCGGCTTTGTCCATCTGCCATGGCACACTCTCCAGCACTTGACCCTCCGGACAGCCGACCCTGTCGAGAGCCTCCTTCGCCGGCATCTCTGCCTCTTGCAGCCTGATCGTCTGCAGGTTCAGGAGGCCATCGCCCGTGGCAACCGTGACCGAATGAGGCGTTATTTCGAGTATTGTTCCGGGCTGCTGTCGCAGGCCGTCGTTGTGGATCCAGACGGGATGGCATATGTCCAGCTCCTGACCCCGGAAGCTGGTCCGGGCCGTCGGGAACGGAGGAAACGTCAAGGCTCGGACGAACCGAGACACCTCCTCCGCGCTCCGCGACCAGTCGATCCAGCGGTCGAACGGGTAGCCGGGACGGTAGTAGGTGCCGCCGTGGGCCGGTTGGCGCTGGCGTGACGCCCGCCCCTCGATCAGCAAGGGCAGATGTCGTTGAAACAGGTGAAAGCCGGCCTTGGTGCACCGGTCGTAGACTTCACCCGTCGTCTCGCAGGCGCTGGGCGGCACGGCCATCTGGGCGACGACGTCGCCTGTGTCAACTCCCGGGTCCATGTAGTGCATGGTGACCCCAGGGTCGTTGCCGTCGATGATCGCCCATGGGATGGGGAAGGAGCCCCGATTGTACGGCAGCAGCCCGAAGTGTATGTTGACTGCGGCGATGGCTGGCAGCTCGAGCACGTGCGACCGCAGGATCTTGTCGTAGAAGACGGACAGGAGGATGTCAGGCCGAAGCTGCTTGAGGATCGGGAAGAACCTCTCGTCGTTGACGGTCCGAGGTCGATGGACGCGCAGACCTCGCTCCTGGGCGTACCTTGCCAGAGAAGGAAACGGTCCGTGCGCCTCCGCATGATCGCCGGCGCAAGGAATGACCGCCACCACGTCGACTTCGGGCATGCAAAGCATACGTTCAAGACAACGAATGGCCAGTTCCTTACCGCCCAAGAGGACGATGCGGCAGGGCAGGCTCGGCCCCCTCCGTGTCTTGCCGTTTCGAGCAGTCACGTTTGTCCTCCCTCCACTCGTTCGGGAGCGCCGCCGCGACGAACTGAGCGCGCGATAGCCTCCAGCGTTCGCGTTACGGCCAGCACGGATCCCGGTGATACGCAGGGCTCGCGTTCGTGGCCGCGAACGCGGGCGACAAAGGCCTCTAGTTCATTTCGCAGCGGCTCCTCCCACGGCACGTCCGGCACCTGCTCGCCTCGGTCGTAGCGCCGGACACCCCGGTTGCCCAGTGCGTCTTCGCCCTCGATGGGCTCGTAGCCCCGGGCAAGGATGCGCACGGGGGCTCCCTCCCGCAGGTCGTCATAGTCCGCCATTGCGCGAGAACCGACCAGCGTCATGCGACGGGTCTTGATCGGCTCGTACCAGCTCGCGTAGCAGAACGCGCGGGCGCCGCTCGCGAAGCTGATGTGTGCCGATGCCGAGTCCGCGATGCCGGAGGCGAGGAAGGCGGCGCTGTTGGCGCTCACCTCGATAGCGGGGCCGAAGAGCTCACGAAGGATGTAGATGTCATGCACCATGCAATCGAAGGTGATGTCTACGTCGTCGCGCACGCGGGGGCCGTGGCTGGCCCGTATCGCGAACGCAGCGCGAAGGTCCCCAAGCGCACCTTCCGCGATTTCGCGCCGTAGCGCCTCGACCGACGGGTTGAACAGGAAGATGTGTCCCGCCTCCAAGGCCAGGCCGCGCTGCTCCGCAGCGGAGTACATCGCCTCGGCGTCCTCCGTACTAGTGGCGAAGGGCTTCTCCACCAGCACGTGCTTGTCGTGCGCCAGGCAGGCGATGGTCATCTCCCGGTGGGTGTGCGCCGGCGTCGCGAGGATCACTGCCTCGATGCTGGGATCGCTGAGTGCGCTCTCAAGAGAATCCGTCACCGGCACGCGGAACCGCCCTTGTGCTTCGCGTCGGCGTTCCGGGCTCGCATCGCAGCAGACGGCCAGTTCCACACCTGGCATCGCCCGGATCGTTCGCACGATGTTCGGGCCCCAGTACCCGTAGCCGACAACGGCCATTCGAATAGGGCTTCCGTTGTTCACGATGTCACCTCGACTTGCGCCACCGAGTGGCCTGAGACGGCTCTAGTGGCTTCGGTCAGTTCATGCACAGCCGTCAGCACCATGCCTACCGAGATGTCTTGGATCGAGACGGGCCCGCTTCCATTGGCCGCTCGCAGGATGCGATGGGGTGTGTCTCCGTACGGCCCCCACAGCCGTGGGTCTTCGTCGCCGAAGAGCGCGACCGTCGGAATTCCCAGCGCTGCTGCCAGATGCATGGGCCCTGAGTCAACGCACACCAGCAGCCGGCACTGTCGCAGGATGTCGCAGAGCTCCGCAATGCTGGTTTGACCGACGAGATCGATGACGGGCGCGGACGCGCGGCTGCGGACAGACCGAGCCTCTTCTCGGTCGCCGGGGCCTCCGAGAAGAACGACGCCCATGTTTGGCAGCGAGTCGATCAGCGCGGCTGATCGGGAAGTCTCCCACTTCTTTGCCGCGGAGGAGCCGAAAGGCGCCAGACCCACCAGCGGCCTCCGGGGAGCGGCGTGTGCCAGAAGCGAATCGATGCGCTTCGGGTCGCCGGACGTGGCAAAGACGGTAGGCGTAAGACCGTCCGGCTCGCACCCCAGTCGACTCATCAAGCGCAGATGGTTCTCCACCATGTGGCGGTCAGACTGGAAATGCTCCCAGCCTGAGAGAAACGGCCTCGTTCGTCGAGCGTAGAAGCCGAACGTCTGACGGCCTCCGCAGAGGCGGGCGAAGAGTGCGTCATCGAGATCGCGGCGCAGCGTTAGCACGTAGTCGTACCGCTCGCGCCTGAGGCGGCGCATCACTTGCCAGACCGTGCGCATTGCGCCAAGCCTCCAGGGCACGTGCCACGGCGCCGCCAGTGTGAACACGCGGTCCACGTGGCGGTCCGCCAGCAGCACCGGCGCCGTGGTGGGCTGGGCGACGACATCCACCCTCGCCGCCGGATAACGACGCTTCAGGGCCTGAAAGCAGGGGGTCGTGAGGATCACGTCGCCCAGACTGTCTAGGCGCACGAAGAGCACCTTCGGGCCGGCTCCGTCGCCTGAGTGCCGCGGCGGTTCTGCGGACGCCGGCTCTGCCTCGTCCCGAACCGGCCGCAGAGCTCGTCTGTAGACGCTGAGTGTCTCCGCCGCCGTCTTCTGCCAACTGAAATGATGCCGACGTTCTGACGCCCGTGCAGCCATGTCTCGCCGCAGGTCGGGAGACGCGGCCATTCGCTCCATGGCGCTCGTGATCGTCGCCGGGTCGTGCGGGTCGACGTAGAGAGCGGCCTCCCCTCCCACCTCCGGGAGCGAGGCGGCGCGCGAGGCTATGGCGGGCGTCCCGCATGCGAACCCTTCCACCAGCGGGAAGCCGAAGCCTTCATAGAACGAGGGCTGCACCACGGCGAGCGCACCGGTGTAGAGCGCGGGCAGGTCCTCCTGAGGGACGTGGCCCAGGAATCGGACCCGTCCTCGACGAACGAGATCCTCGATCTCCGGTGGTTCGGAGCGGTCGCCAAACCCACGTCCTCCCGCAACCGCGAGCTGGAGCCCTCGATCGTGATTGTCCTCCAGGAGGTGCGAGAACGCGATGAGAGCAGCGCGCAGGTTCTTGCGCGGGATACGGGCTCCCATCTGGAGGAAGTAGGGATCGGACAGCCCGTACCTACGGCGCATCTTCGCGACGGCGTCCGCGGACTCCTTCCTGAACCAGGGGGCCGGTGCCAGCGGTACCACAGTGATGCGCTCCTCCGAGATGCCCAGGCGGTTGACCGCATCTCGCTTCGTTGCGGTGCTGTCGGACATCAGAGCGGTAGCGAAGCGGGCGCTCCACGGCACCAACCAGCCGAAGTAGAGACGCGGTCCGAGCGGAGTCCGGTAGCCCGGCGTCACTTCATGGCCAAGATCGTGCAGCGTGAGGACGCAGGGCCGGGTGCGAAGCACGGGCGCCGAGCCCGCCGGTACGTGAAGGAGATCGATCCTGTGGCGATGGGCCCAGAAGGGAAGATAGAGTTGCTCCCACAGTGCCCGCAGGTAGGCCCGCCCCGCGATCCGGCGTGGCAGCACGAGCGGCACCAGCTCGTGATCGCCCTCGGCGGACCTGAGAGCGTCCCAAAGGTTCGACGTGTACGTGTCCAGCCCTGTAGGGGAGCGCTCAGGATCCTGAAGGACGAAGCCGATCCTCACGCCGCTGCCTCCGGTTCGGCCACGGCGACCAGCTCCGCCTCACGGCCCACCAGGAAGAGTGCCTGGTTGACGGGATCGTTGCGGAGAAGGCGCCCAAGAGGGGAGTTGGCCGGCGCCACAGAGCCGCGGACCCAGCGGAGCCGCGTGAACCCGGCCTGATTCAGCATCCGGCCTAGCGTCTCGCGAGTGAAGAAGAAGAGGTGTTCCGTGGTCAGGATCTGGAACTCGGCCAGGCCCCGCTCCTCGCTCAGGGCCGGCGTCCGGCGCCACCTGCCGTCCTGCCAGGTGATGTTGACATAATCGTTGGCCGGGCCGCCTCCGCGCCAGCGCTGGCGGGCCTGCCACAGTTGCTCGTAGAGCGACAGTTCGTTCGGCGTGGCGACGAGGAGGTGGCCGCCCGGCGCAAGGAGGCGCTTGACGGTGCGAAGTGCCGCGAGCGGGTCCGGCAGGTGCTCGATGACGTGGGCCATGATGATTGCGTCATACTGGTCGCCCCGATCCGCAAGGTCCTCCAGGTCGTGGCCGGCGACGCAGCCGGGCCCGAATCGCTCCCCGAGGTACAGACAGGCGTCATCGGACGGCTCGACGGCGTAGACGTCCCACCCGCGGTCCTGCGCGAGCCCCATCAACTGACCGGTTCCCGCGCCGACGTCCAGCAGGCGCGGAGGATCTCCGTACGCCGTCGCTCGCTCGTGTTGCAGTCCGTTCAGGTAGCGGGCGAACCGAGTGCGGCCCTGGTCCTGGTCGTCATGCACTGACTGGAAGCGCGTCTCTCCGTGCTCGCCGGGAAGGTTGTGATCGTACTCCTTCTCATACAGCCACTCTCGCTGCGCCTGGTTGGGTCGGGGGCTCAAGAAACGGAGACCGCAGGTCCCGCACTGCACCACCCGGCCGAGAAGTTGTTCGTCCATCCAGATCTCGCCCAGCGTCCGGGATGGTTCGGCAAGGCACAGGTTGCAGGACGCCCACTCCGTCGCGATCTTCGGTTGCGTCGCTCCGGTCACGGTCGGTCGCCTCCTTCGCCTTTGGTCTGTAGCTCGCGAAGCTTGGCATGCCGGAAGAAGATGCAGACGAACGTGCATATGCCGTGGATGAGGCCGGTCCAGCCATCCAGAAAGCCCCGCTGGGCAACATAGGTTCGCAGGAACCAGAAGAGGGGCCGTGCCGTCACATCCAGCCAGGATGCCGTCTCGCCGCGCTCCGCGGCGAACGCGGCCTCGTGGCTGGTCTGGAGGTCCATCTTCTGTATCCACTCGCCGAGCGTGCTGAAGCTCCGGTGGAGGATGGGGTGACGCAGGTGACCCAGTCTTCCCTCGTAGTCGAGCTGTTCGTGGACGGCGCCGACCCAGCGGGCGCTGCCTCTTCGAAAGAGCCGCAACGACCAGTCGGGGTACTGCCCCCCATGCCTCAGCCAGCGACCGAAGTGTATGTTGCGTCTGGGCATGGCGTAGCAGCTCGGTCCGTTGTTGCTGCGCAGGACCGCTTCGATCTCCCGGCGCAACCCGGGCGACACGGCCTCGTCTCCTGCCAGCACCAGGACCCAGTCGCCCTCGGCCTGCTCGATCGCGTGGTTCCACTGGCTGGAGAAATCGTCGAAAGCACGCTGCTCGACGCGATTCGCGAGCCGCTGCGCGAGCGCCACTGTCCCGTCGCTGCTTCCGGAGTCCACCACCACCCATTCGTCGGCCCACTCGATGCTCCGGTGGCATCGCTCCAACGCGTGGGCCTCGTTGAGCGTGATCGTCACTACGGAGAGCGTGCTCCTCGTCTGCATGCTCAACTCCACGACCTCGACCATCGCGCTTGGACCTGGCGCCACAACGTCTCCACCTCATCCACGCGCAGCAGCTTCAGCGCGCCCACGTACGCAGTGACGGCGCCGAGCCCGCCGATGCCCAGCCGCGCAACGCCGGTCGTCAGCGTGGCGCCCTCGGACACCGTCCCGGTCAGTTCCGACATCGAGCTAGCGACAAGCAGCGCCAGCAGCGCCGCCAGGATCACTCTTCCTCCGAAGGCCACCAAGCTCCTCATTTCCGATGAGGGAAAGCGCCGCCCGAGCACACGGACGGCGTAGGCGCCGGCCAGGAGGCTGGAAGCCGACGCCGCCAGGGCAATGCCCGCGACGCCGAAAACCGGGGCCAGCGCGGCCATCATCGCCACCTTTGACACGATGAGCAGTCCGGAGCCGACGAGCCGGGTCCCTGAGTCGTGGAACGAGAGAAGCGCGGCCACCGCCACCATGAACAGTCCTTCGCCGACCAGGGAGCCGCTGTGCAAAGCCAGAAGTGTGGCCGTCCTGCTCGTGTCGGCGGCGGTGAATGCTCCTCGTTGAAAGATGACGCTCACCAGCGGCTCGCGCAGAGCGATGAGCAGCGCCGTGGCCGGCACCAGGATGAGCAGCACAAGCTTCAGCGAGAACGGCACCAAGCGCGCGTCTCCCTGTTCCTCCGAGGTGGCCCCGGAGGCCGTGAGCATCGGGGTCAGCGGCGTCCAGACGCTCTGGGAGACGACGCCCGCTACCGTGATCAGCTTGATCGTGAAGCCCAACGCGGCGACGTTTCCGGATCCGGTCGCCGAAGCAACGGCCCGCTCGATGACCGCGCCGAAGCTGACGACGGAGATCGCCAGCCCGGTCGGCAGCGCGAGCCGCAGGAACGGTGCCGCCTGGTGCCGTGCTTCCCGGAAAGCGACCCCCTCGCGATAGAGCCCGCGCGACAGCCAGGCCAGGATCGCGGTGACGCCGGCCATCCCTGCGACGTATCCCACCGCCAGGGACACGATGCCCAGAGCCCTTCCCAGCAGGATTCCTCCTCCCACAACTCCGACACTGAACCCGATGCCTACCACCGCAGGCGCGCCGAAGCGCAACTGCGCATGCAACGCACCAAGCAGCACGGCCATCACCAGCCCGAGGACCAGCGCGATGGAGAGCACGCGCCCGAGTTGCACCAGCGTTCGCACCGCCTCACCCTCGAATCCGGGCGCAACGAACCGGGCGACCCAGGGCAGGCAGATCACGAGAATGATCGCGGCAGCGCTCCCCAACGCGACCAGCGTCAGCAGCAGCAACGCGACGACGCCCGCGGCTGATCTCAATTCGCCGTGCCGCAGGTAACGGCCGCAGATAGGCAGGACAGAAAGCCGCAGCGTCTCGCTGGGCGCGGCCAGCAATGCGCTCATGAGCCCGATGGCGAGGAGGTATGCGTCCGTGTCTGCGCTGAGCCCGAACCGCGCGGCCACGTAGGAGTCGGCTGCCAGAGTCGAGAGCTTGGACGCGGCCGCAACCGCAAGGAGCACGAGGCTGGCCCGCAGGAGCGTCGCCCTGGGCCGCGTCGCGACAGCCGCAAGCGCCTGCTGTCCCGCTACCAACGGAGCGCCTCCGGCGTCTCAGCGCCGCTAGGGTTTGGCTTCCCTGCTGGACCGGGCGACCTTCGAGTATCGTCGAGTGCCGCCGCCATCAGGATCCCCACCAAGAGCCACGCCGTCAGCGCCACCTTCGGATTCCAGATCGTGTAGTCGATCGCCGAATGCGCGGCGAAGCCGAGGAGCCCGGCCGCGACTGCGAGGTCCAGGGTAGTAAGACGGCCGGCCCGAAGCGCATCCAAGAGATGGCGTCCACCCACCCAGGCGAGGAGAAGGAACGAGCAGGCCAACAGCAGTCCCCCCCGCAACACCATGAACAGATACAGTGAGTCGGCGCCGGTGCCGATCGGCCCTATGCTGGAGCCGAGACCGATGCCCCACACGGGACTCCCAGCAACGGACTCCACTATCTGCCCGTACACGAGCTGACGGTGACGTACGGTTGGGTCCTCCGCGAGCGCCCGAAGTGTCGAAAGGCGGTCTTCCGCACCGGGTAGATGAGTGGCAAGCAAGAAGAGCACTGCGCCCCCGGTCAATGCCAGCACGACGGTCCCCATTGGGTGACGTCGCCACAGCGCGAGCATGCCCGGCACCGAGGCCGCGGCCAGCCCAAGATACGCGCCGCGTGAGTAGCTCACGAGAAGCGCCACGGTCAGCAGCACCGCCCCCGCGCCGAACCCGATTCTCGTCACCGTGTTGCTGCCGGACATGGTCAAGTAGACCGTGACCGGCAGTAGCAGCACGACGAACGCGCCCAGCGTGTTCCCTTCGAAGTTGCCGGCCCAAGCGCGAAGATAGCCGAAGTCGCCTGATATCGCGGGCACGGCCCCGACGACGTCTTCCGAGTCGGGCGAGGCGATGCGGTGGAGCAGGCCGCTAAGCTGAACCACCCCGTTGAGGTCCGCCCACGAAAGCACCCCGCGCGCGGCCGTCGCCGCCCCTACCGCGCACAAAAGGCAGACCAACGTCCGGCGCCGCTCGCGCGCCTGACGGTCGAGCGAAAGCACCAGGAGGGGGATGAGAGCATAGCCGAAGAGGCCGCGGAACTGTCCCAAAGCTGTCGCCGTCTCGGCTCCACTGAGCACGCCCGCGGTAAGCGCCAGCAGACCCACGAGCATGAAGGCCGCCAGCGCGAGACCGAGCGGGCTGAAGACGAGCGGCTGGCGCGAGGTCAGCACACGCAGGGACAGGCCGATCAGCGCAGCACCGTAGACGGTGTCGATTTCGTTGATGTGCGCGGGCAACTCCCCCGCGGCATCCAGCGGCACCAGGATCAGGACGATCAGCAGACCGAGCGCCGCGTAGCTGCTCGCGGCCGCCGCGATGAGCGCCGTCCCCCCTACGAGCAACGCCACGGCCGTGCCGGCGCCGAGCTGCGGCACCGTTGCCCCAAAGAGCCCCACAGCCAGCAGTCCGGCAATGACCAGCCAGGGACCGGCGATCGGCGGCCCCTCCCACGCTCCTCGCGCGGGTAGGGTGCCTCGCACTGCCAGCGTCCCCGTTCCGGTTGTCAACGCCACCGCCCTCCTGCCGCGGACGCCTCCGCTTCCAGCGGGAGCAGGCCTTCCCGCTCGCGACGTAGAATGGTCTCGATGATCGCGGTCGTACTGCCGCCGGCTTCGAGATCGACGAACACGGTCCAGCCTCCGTATCCCGCCACAATTTGTGCCTCGGGCACAGCATTCGGACCGGTATCGTAGTCTCCACCCTTCACGTAGATGTCCGGCCGCACCCGCTCTACCACCCGGCTCGCCATTGCCTCGGGGAAAATGGCAACGTAGTCCACGGAGGCAAGCGACGCCAGTACCGCTGCCCGCTGGCCTTCCGGGACAATGGGGCGGCCGGGGCCCTTAAGCGCACGCACCGATTCGTCGTTGTTGAGCGCCACGACCAGTGCGTCGCCAAGCTCTCGGGCCTTGCTCAGATATCGGACATGGCCGACGTGGAGCAGGTCGAAGCAGCCGTTTGTCAGCACCACCCTCTTTCCCTGCTCCTGCAGTGCCCGGCAGCGTTCGCTGATTGCATCAAGGCTCAGCACTTTGTCGTTCATGCGGCCGCCTTCTCCTCCTCCTGTGCGTCATCCGCAAACGGGCGCTGCCGTCCGGCCAGCCCGCGTTCAAGCTCGTCTACGGTGATGGCGGCCACTCCCCTCGCCTGCACGACCACACCGGCGGCCGTGTTTGCCAGGTCCACGGCCTCCGGCAACGAGGAGCCGCAGGCCAGTGCCAGGGCCAGTGTGGCCACCAGCGTGTCGCCGGCGCCTGCCACGTCGAACACCTCCTGAGCGTGGGCGGGCAGGTGGCGCGCGCAGGTGGGTGTCACCAGGCTCACGCCTTTCGATCCCCGGGTGATAACCACCGCCCGGCATCCGACAGTATCCAGCAGAGAGCGCGCCGCCGTCTCACTGTCTTCGTCATCATCGACCCGGCGGCCCGTCGCGGCGGCCGCTTCGGTTGCATTCGGCGTGATGATGGTACAGCCCGCGTATCGCTCGAACCGGACGCCCTTGGGATCGACCACGGAAGGCGCGTCGTTGACGGCGGCGCGCAGTAGCGCCGCGTCGACAACGCGTTCGGTGATCACGCCCTTGGCGTAGTCGGAGATGACGACCGCGCCGATCTGTCCCGTGCCCATCTGCGCGATCAGGTCGCGTTCATCTCTAGCGGCCAGGGGCTCAGCGATTTCGCTGTCCACGCGAAGGACCTGCTGTTTTTCGGTGATGAAACGGCTCTTGACGGTTGTCTTTCGCCCCAGGACGGCTAGGACCGCCTTGGTGTCGATCAATGCTTCTTGACAGAGATCCAGGAGGCGCGACCCGTCCTCCCCCGGCCCGACGATGCCTGCCAACAGCGCCCGCGCGCCCAACGACGACAGGTTCCGGGCTACGTTGGCTGCCCCTCCCAGCCCGTACCGTTCCTCCTCTGCCATCAGCACGGGTACCGGGGCCTCGGGACTGAGCCGGTGCGCTCGTCCGACAACCGTGCGATCCAACATCACGTCGCCGACGACCAGGATCGTTTGCTTCGCCATGGCCTGGACAAGCGCAGGCCAGCGATCATCGGTGGCCCCAATCATGTCAGTCAAGTGCCAACTCCCTCCTCGTGTCCGTCCGGCGACACGCCCACCGGCACCGGGTCCTGGTGGAGCCGCTCGATCAGCGCAAGAGCGATGATCGGCAGCATGATTTCGTGGTGGCCGGTGAGCGCGTACCCGCGCGCGTCCAGCACCGAGTGGCGCGCTATCACGTTGGTGGATGGTCGATAGTGGCGGATCATGTCCAGGTCCACCGTCGTGAAGCTGCCGACGGCGTGCCCCAGATTGCGGCAAAGCGTGACGCACTTGAGGAACACCTCCGGAAGGACCACGGCCGAGCCCACGTTCACGTACGCGCCGCCTTCCTTCAATTCGGCGACAACAGCGGCCAGCAGGCGGAAATCTCGGTGGCTGAGCTCGCCGATGCGGCCCGCGTCGACGTTCGGGAGCATGTGCAGTGTGTCGGTCCCGATTGCCACGTGCACCGTGGCGGGAATCCCCGCGTCGCACGCCGCCTGGAGAATGCTCAGGCGTCCATAGGGTGCCTCGGTCCGGCGCAACCAGCGGCCAAGCGCCCAGCCGAACCCCCAGCGCTGCTCGTCAGGGGCGCCCTCGGCCTGCTCCATGGCCTCCTGTACGCAGCGGCCTGTTTCTGCCACCATCCCGTAGCGGCCGTCGCGCAGATTCGCCTCCACGTCCTCGGATGTTGCGCCGAGGGTAGCGATCTCGAAATCGTGGATGGCCGCGCCGCCGTTCAGAGCAACCGCCGAGACAATCCCCCTGTCGATGAGATCGATGATGACTGGGCCCAGCCCGCACTTGATGACGTGCCCGCCCAGCCCGAGGATGACGGGCTTCCCCTGCCGCACCGATGCCGCCAAGGCATCGACGATGGCACGGAGGTCGTTTCCCGTGAGGATACGCGGCAGCCCCGCCACGAATTCGGCGAACGTGGCCCCGGGCTCAAGCGGCCGGCCGAAGTCCTCCATGTGCACCAAGTGCGTCCGCGTCGCGACGGGCCTCGTGGTTACCCCAGATAGATCCAGAGGCCGGTACGCCGCCATCAGACGCGGACCTCTCCCGATCGCAGCGTAGTGCGCCCGTTCCTTTGTCCGTTCATCGCCGGCCGCATCTCCTGCAAGATGATCTCTTCGATCCGGCGCTGGAACTCGGTCGTATCAAACCGCTGGGCGTGACGTAGCAGCGTCTCGGTATCGAACGAGCAGCGCTGGAACTCGTCCAGCGCGGCCAGCAACGATCCCACGGTCTGTTCCTGGAACGTAAGACCCGTGACGCCGTGCCGGACGGTCTCAAGGGCCCCGCCGGAGCCGTACGCGATGACCGGCCGGCCGCTCGCGTTCGCCTCAAGCGCGGCCATCCCGAAGTCTTCCTGTGCCGTTACCACCAGCGCCCGGCACGCCGCGAGCAGCTCCCGGACCTCGCTCTGCGGTCTGTGGCCGAGAAAGCGGATCCTCTCGCTTCGTGCCAGCGACGCCAGCCGCCTCCGGTCGCGCCCATCGCCTACCACCAGCAGCGGCATTCCGCTGACGCTGAACGCCTCGACGGCGATGTCGATACGCTTGTAGGGCACCAGGCGTGAGACGACGAGGAAGAAGTCGCGCGGTGAGGAAGCCGGGGCGAACTCGGCGCAGTTGATCGGTGGCGGCACGACCGTAGCCTCGCGCCCGTAGACGGCGGC
Source organism: uncultured Dehalococcoidia bacterium (assembly GCA_964406605.1). Classification (GTDB taxonomy): domain Bacteria; phylum Chloroflexota; class Dehalococcoidia; order DSTF01; family RBG-16-68-14; genus CAYOSF01. Next base: position 43,886 of record CAYOSF010000010.1, read on the forward strand.
GATGCGCCGCGCAACGAAATCGGAGCTGGTCAGGAAGCGGCCGACGCTGGCCGCAGCCGCGCGATCGAGGCGGCGCAGACCGGGACCCAGAGCGTGCAGACCGAGACGGACTAGGGGATTGAAGAGCTCCTGGGAATTCGCGTTCTGATACCCCCACGCGAATCGAGGTGGCGTGTAGCAGTAGCAGACGTGGCGGGCATCCCCGCCGCATCGCACCCCCTTCGCGAAGGCGGAGGCGCTGCTAACGATCAGGTCGTACGAACTGAGATCGAAGGAGTGAAAGGCCAGAGGGTACAGCGGGAGCAGCGCCCGGTAGCGTCTCGGATGCGCCGTGAGTCGCTGCAAGAAGGAGGTGCGGACATCGGCGTCTCGAAAGACATCGAGCGTCGTCTCCGGATTGTAGACGGAGGTGTAGATGTGCGCTTGCGGGAACGTCTGCAGGAGCGTAGCCAGCACCTTCTCCGCCCCACCTCGCTCGACCAGGTAGTCGTGTACGAGCGCTGCCTTCATCTCCACTGTTGTCAGTCCGCTGCCCGGCGGATCAGGCCGCCTTGGCTTGGTCCGCTGCGACGGGAGCGTCGAGAGCCGCCCGCGCTGCCGCCTTCGCGCGTTGCGCTTCGACGTGATCGCTGATACTGGCCTTAACCGCCGCCGTCAGCGCATGGTTGACTGCCAGGTGGGCATCCTCGACCAGACCGTAGTGATCGGCGTCGATCACCAGGCTGATCTGCGCCACACTGGCCAGCTCGCCGCCTCCGAAGCCTGTCAAACCAATGGTTGTCGCCCCGGCCCGGTTGGCGACATGCGTCGCCTCCAGAACGTTGGCGGAGCGACCGCTTGCGGAGATGGCGATGAGCACGTCCCCCGGCTCGATGTACGCCTGCAGCGGCCCGGAGAAGCTGTACTCGTAGGCGGCGTCGTTGGACCACGCGGTAAGGAGCGCCACGCAATCGGACAAGGACACTGCCCGCACGCCGGGCTCCCCGTCGACGGCGGTGATCTTACAGAGATCTGTGGCCATGTGGGCGCTGGTGGAGGCGCTTCCGCCGTTCCCGATGATGAAGACCGTGCGTCCTCGCTCGCGGGCTTCCAACAGGACTTCCGTGATCCTGTCGACTACGTCCGTCTCTACTCGGGCGAGGACGCGGCGCAGAGCATCTATGTAGTCGTTTGGCTGACCTAGGTCGTTGGTATCGATGGGTTCCCTCCCTGAATCGGTGCGGAGCCTTCTCTGTTCTAGCTTGCCCTAGGAGACCGGACCGTCGCCATTCGGAGCGACCTGCATTTCCGGCCTCCCGCACCGTTAGGAAGGAGCACTATCAGGGTAGGGAAGAGTCACGCAGGCGGACTTAGGGGAGGGAGGACGAACGACCGAGGGCGTCCAACTAGGAGTGTTTGACCGGGGAGTCAGCCCGAATCGATGGGGGGACTCGCACCTCGGATGTGGGCACCGCGACTGAGCGTCCAGGTAGGTGGGGATCGGGCTCCGAGAACGGGCTAATAGTCAATATTGAGTATTGGACGTTCCTAGGCACCGCTATAGACTGTTGAAGAGCACGGCTCCCATGGGACCGGTCGTCGGCGCCCCAGGCTCCCGGCGGCGAACACGTCCCACGGTTTCGCCGTGCTCCTCAACGTTGTAAGCTATCGCTATCTTGACTTTGCCAAGACGCATGCCACGTGTCCATACCGAATCGGCGGTACTCCCGGTACCGGATTCCCGGTACGGCGCATCCGGGCATCCAGGTGGCAGCACAGTGGTCTGCGACATCGATGGAGAAGAAGGGCAGAAGTAGACGGGCCCCTCCGTCTACTAGGTGAGCAGTTCTTCCCGCAGCGCGCGCGCTGCCGCCTCCGTGCGGGAACCGGCCTCCATCTTTGCCAGGATGTGTGACACGTGCTTCTGCGCCGTCATGGGTCTGATACCCAGCGCCGCCGCGATCTCCTTGTCCGACTTCCCGTCCGCAACCAGATAGAGCACAGTCCGCTCGCGGAAGGTCAGCCCGCAGGCGCCTCCCGTCTGCAGTTGGCGCTCCACCCGCCACTCGATCTGCTCCCGCAAGATCTGTAACGCTTCCTCGGCCCGCGTCTGCTCCGTCAGGTCGCGCAGCGCGGTTACCCTGACCGTCCGGCCCTGGTAGGTCGCGGCTCCACCGCGGGCTTCGAATGGGAACGTTGTTCCATCCTTTCTTACGCCGACCACTTCGTAGTGTCCTTCGTATTCCAGAGCGACGTTCCGGCTCACCAGGTCGCGTGAGGCAGGCGCTACGAAGTGCAGGATGTGCCCGCCTACCATTTCGGAGAGCTCATATCCGAACATCATCGCGAGTGCCGCGTTGCCCGCTATGATCCTGCCGCTCTCATGGACTACGATGCCTTCCGAAGACGCCTCGGACAATGTCCTGAACCGCCCCTCGCTCTCCCGAAGCGCCTCCTCCGCATGCTTGCGCTCCGTGATGTCGAAGGCGGTTCCCAGGACGGCTGCTTCACCCTCGAACTCGATGACGGTCCCACTGAAATCAACCCACCTCTCCTGACCGCCCTTGGTCAGGACCTTGAGTTCGTATCTTTGCGGGGCCTCTCTTCCGCGCCGGGGCGCCGGCCCCCGTTCGTCTATGAGTTCACGAGAGTCGGGATGGACTAGATCGTTCACTGACATGGCCAGCAACTCATCCTGGGTGTAGCCCGAGATCGTTTCCATGGCCGGATTGGCATACCGGATTCTCCCTGCTTGGGTGATGAAGGTGCCGGCGGTGACTGTCTCCGCCAGGGTCCGGAACTTCTTCTCCCTCTCCCGCAGCGCCTGCGCCGCTCGCTTTCGCTCTGTGACGTCGCTGACGAGAGCGAGCACCTCTTCTTCCGCCGAGGGAATAATGCGGGCCTCACACTCCCTCTGCTCCCCTTCTGGGTAGGGGCGCGCCAATCGGTATTCGAGGAGCTGCATCTCGCGCGTGCGCAGAGCGCGCTCCACTGCACGCATGACTCTCCTGCCGAACGCGGGCGGCATCACCTCCTGCACCTTGCGGCCCAGGAACTCGGCAGGGGGCATGCACGGACGGTGTCCGCTCCCCGAGACGAAGTCCAGAAACACCCCGTCGCCGCTCATGCGGAACGCCATGCCGGGAATAGCCCTCAGCACAGATTCGAGTTGCGGGTCGGTGCGCCGCCGCCCCTCGTCAGCGCGTCCTGTCCCCGGCCCCCGCGAGACCCCGCCGGCCTGTCGGGTCTTCTTCTCGCTCAGCAAGGGCGGCCTCCCTCCTCGCATCCCTGCGGCAGGCACTCGCAGCACATCCTCCGCACGCTCACCCCCACGCCACCGTGTCCACTCTGCGCCGTACCGCCCTGCGGCACATGAGGGATTCTACCCAAGAAAGGGAAGATACGCTGAGGGGTGTCTCTCTTGGAGCCTAGTCAAGCTAAGTAAGCAGCCCTTCGCGGAGCGCGCGCGCCGCCGCCTCCGTGCGGGACCCCGCCTTCATTTTCGCCAGGATGTTCGAGACGTGTTTCTGGGCCGTCATCGGTCTGATGCCCAGAGCGGCGGCGATCTCCTTGTCCGACTGCCCGTCTGCTACCAGGTACAGCACAGTCAGCTCGCGGAAAGACAGTCCGTAGGCGCCGCCTGTCCCCACCTGTCGCTCCACCCGCCGCTCCAGTTGCTCCCTCGCTTCTTGCAGCGCCTCCTCCGCCTGCTTGCGTTCGGTGATATCCACCACAATTCCGAGCAAGCTCTCCGGGTTGCCATCAGCGTCCCGCACTAGCTCCGCCTGTGCATGAACCCAGATCACCTGACCATCCGGGCGGATCTTGCGGTGCTCTATGTCGTACGGCTTCTCCCCCTTCTTAGCCATGTCCAGGTTCTCTTCTACGAACGCGCGGTCGTCCGGGTGGACGAGGTCCATGGTCAACCCTATGGTGGCCTCGTTGGCCTGCCTGTCGACGCCGTAGAGTTCATAGATCTGATCCGACCAGAACATCTCGTTCGTCTTGAGATTCCAGTCCAGGAAGCCCATCTTGGCGACCTCCTGAGCTCTCAACAGTTGCCTGGTCGTGGCCTGCAACGCCTCTTCGGCCCGTTTGCGCTCTGTGATGTCCCTGGAGATGCACAGGATCCCCTCCGGAACGGGGTCCACGTGCACCTCGTACCACCCCTTGCGCCCATCGGCGAACGTGTACTCGTCCACGACCACAGCGGGCTCTCGCGTCTCCATCACGCGCGCGAACGTCCGGAAAAATGTGGTCGCCTCGACGCCGGGGAAGAGCTCGAGGAGGCTGTTGCCGAGCAGCTCCTCTTTAGGTCTGTGGACGAAGCGCTCCGCTGCCTCGTTGACGACGATGTGCCGCCAATCCCGGTCCAGGACGTAGACGCTGTCGGACGTCGACTCAAGCAGCGTCCGGTACCGCTCCTCACTCTCCTGCAGCGCCTCCTCCGCCCGCTTGCGCTCTGTGGTGTCGGTTGCAACGGCGACGCCACCGGCGATCGTCCCGTCAGCGGCCCGCACCGGGAGGGCGTGCACGTGGTAGGTGCGCGACCATCGCTTGACGACGCTCGTGAACTCCGCGCCGGCGAGCGCACGCCGCACGCCCGCAATCACCTCCGGGTTGTCCCCGTACAGGTCGAACACAGAGCGCCCGACGTGGTCTTCCGGCCGGACCCCGACCGTGCGCATTTCCCTACCTTCCGCTGTCGTGATCACTCCCTCGCGGTCGACCGCGAATAGCATGACCGGCGCGTTCGCGACCAGCGTGCGCAGCCGTTCCTCACTCTCCCGCAGCGCCTCTGTGCCTCTGATTTGGGCGACGGTGCTTCCCAGCCGAGCGGCTACCGCCTCGAGTCCGTGCCGGGCGGCGCCCGGGATGTCGTCGACCGTGTGCGAGGCAACGTTGAGACAACCGATCACGGAGCCCTCATGCCGGATGGGAATCACGGCGATGGTATGTAGCGCCTCCCTGCGCCTGGCCTCGTCCTTGGGCGCGGGCAGCTCGGCGAAGGGTGTGTACGTTGGCTTGCCGGCCACGATCTTCCGCGTGTTGGCATGGTCCTCCTCGTAGTGCGATGCACTCTTCACGAACGCGTCCGACAGCCCCCGGTGTGCCGCCAGGTCAAGGGCGCCCGATGCGCCATCGATGAGATAGGCGGCGCCGGAGTCCATGCCCGAGAGGCGGATTGCCGCGTCGAGCGTGAGACGCAGCGCCTCGTCCACATGAGCGGCGCTGCTGAGGGCGGTGGCGAGATCCCGCTGGATGCGCAGCGCCTCCTCCGCCCGCTGGCGCTCCGTGATGTTGGTGGCGACGGCGATGGCGCCCGTGACCTCGCCGTTCCCGTCCCGGACCGGACCGACATGCGCCTCGAAGGTCAGCGTTCGCGCCTGCACGATGGCCGTGAATGCTTCGCCGCCTAGCGCACGCCGCGCCACGTCCGTCACGTCCGGCATGTCCCTGTACACCTCGAAGATGGAGTAGCCGATGTGCTCCTCGGGGCGGAGTCCCAGCGGACTCATGCCTCTTCCCTCCGCTGCTGTGAACACGCCTTCTCGATCGATGGCGAACAGGATCACCGGCGTGTTCGCGACCAGGGCGCGCAGCCGTTCCTCGCTGTCCCGTAGCGCCTCCTGCGTGCGCCTGCCTTCCGTGACATCGCGTATGGCCACCACCCTCGCGGTCTGGCCGCGGTATCGCATGGCCTTGCCCCGAACTTCCGCCGGGAACGTCGTTCCATCTTTTCTGAGGCCCAGCGGCTCATAGAGCCTCTCGTCCCGTGAAGCGAGGATGTCTTCCACTTGGTCGCGCGATTGGGGTGCCACCATATCCATCACTCTCATCCCAATGACCTCGGCCCCTTCGTAACCCAGCATCTTCGCATAGGCGCCGTTCGCGTCGAGGATGGTCTCACCGTCGTGAATTGCGATGCCTTCGAACGCCGCGTCGGCCAGGGTTCGGAGGCGCTCTTCGCTTTCGTGAAGCGCTTCCTCCGCCCGTTTGCGTTCCGTGATGTCGTGGACGGTGCCCACTATGGCCGCCGGCCGACCTCCCTCATCCCGGACCAGGACGCGGTGACTGCTCAGCCATCGATACTCGCCGTCCTTACCCTTCCAGCGGTATTCCACGGGCGCCATGCTGTGGGTCCCGCCCGCGTCGCTCAGCAGCCGCTCGGTGTGCTCGTCGAATGTCCGCCGGTCGTCGGGATGGATCCTCTCGTCCGCTCCTTCGCTGCCCATGGCGACGAATTCGTCGGCGGTGAATCCCGTCATTTGCAGCACTGCCGGGCTCATGTAGTCGAATGCGTCGGTCCGGAGGCTGCGCCTGAAGACGACGTCACCTGTCGCCCCCAGGACTTCGCGGAAACGCTCCTCGCTCTGGTGTAATGCCTTCTCCGCCCACTTGCGCTCCGTAACGCCGCCAACAATGGCGAGGACCTCATCTCTCACCAGGGCTACGATCCGGGCCACGAAGCTCCTCATCTCGCCGCTATCCAGCGGAAGAGGCAACTCGTATCCGAGAAGCTGGATCTCGCCCGTCTGCAGGGCGCGCTCCACCGCGTCCACGATCCGCTCGCTGAGGTCGGCCGGCATCACCTCCTGCACCGTCCTCCCCAGGAACTCGGCCGGGGGCAGTGACGGAGCGGTTCCTTCTCCCTGGATGAAGTCGAGAAAGACGCCGTGTCGGCTTATGCGGAACGCCATTTCCGGCAATGCCGTCAGGATGGCGTCGCGTTCTCGCTCGGCCTCGCCACGGTGGTGGATCCGCAGCCACCGTGGGATCCGGGCTCCGATTCCTGTTCTGCTCTCCCTTGCCATCTGCCGGCTCCTTCCCCAATCACCCGAAGAAGGCCTGGGCCCGGGCATCAGGCGCTGTAGCTACTTCGCCCCGGCTCCTTGCGCTGTGTTCCCCCATCCCGTCGTTTCGTCTGCCACAAACCAGTGTCGAACATTCCAGTGTCTTCAGTTGGACCGCCGCCAACGCCAGCGTTGGGTCCGTGCACCCTGCTACCCAAGAGGCCCATCTCGATCGCCCTGCCGGCGGCTGCTGCCTGCCCGGCCCTTCGACCGCGTGGACCGCATCTTCCCTGGGCCGTTGGAAGTCGGGCCCTGTTCTCCCTTGCTGCGTTCGGCCGCCGTTCCAAGGTGCAGGGGATGGGCCAGGCCCGGACACGGCGCGCCGTCACGTCCCTGGCCCGTGGTTCTCTTTCCGGATCATGCACCTCTAGTCGCTGCGATGCATGAGGGTGGCTACCCAAGATAGGGAGGGACGCGAGAGGATTCTTTGCGTCAGGCCACACCCGCCTGACTGTGATCGCGGCTGCGCGGCTCCGCCGCCGCGAAGAGGCGCTACGATACGCGGGCATCCTCATCGGCGGCACCCCCGTTCCTGGCGCTGGCAGCCGCTCTCAGAAGGGCGGCCGCTGCTGGTTTCGCGATCGGTCCGCGCAGACGCTCCGAAAGCTCCTCGACCACCTTGCCCACGTCGTCCAACGTCCGCCCGACCAGAAGTGTGCGCAGCAAGGCGTTGCATCCCGGCAGACCAAGGTTCGTCGCGACATCGACGATCGAGCTTTCTCCCGCTTCGATGACGAGTTCGACCATCAGGGCGCCGGGCCCCTCACCGACTACGGCCTTGGGGAGTCTGGCGCTGCCCACGGCAACGATGCGTGCTTCCGCTGGACGCGGCGGTGTAGGCGCCACCTCGCCGGCCTGCCCGACGCCTGACCACGTCATGGTGTGTCTCCCTTCAGGTACGGATGAGCCGTACGCCGAAGCGCCACCGACGATGACCGAGCTCACGCGCCATACCCGCCAAAGAGAATGGTGGGCAAGGAGACCTCGGGTTGCGCCTTCCCATGCCCTGCCACCCCCTGCTCCCGATCATCTCCCCGTCCCTTCGGGCTCCTTTGCTTGAAGTAATAATACCCGACCGGACAGGAGCCCCGCAGCACCGATTCTGGGCGTGGCATACCTAATTTCAGGTATGCCGTACTCGGCTCCCAATACGGCGGACCCGTCAGGGATCTAAGTCATTGCCCACGATTCGGTGACAGACGTACGCGGGATCTCTCCCTCACCCCCGCTCCTTCGCTTCACTCAGGACCGGCCACTCTCCCTCACCGAGGGAGAGTGGCGAGGGCCTTCGTGCTTCGGTGGGGCGAGGCCTGGGGTGAGGGAGCACCGAAAGTGACCAGATTGCATACGCTGTTTCCGAATCACGGACAGCCATCTAGGAGGATCGAGCGGGCGAACGGCCGTCAGGCGGCGGCCTCTTGATCGAGGGCAACTTCGTCCAGGGCGGGCAGCCCGCCGTCCTCACAAAGGCGGAGCAGAGCGCCGACCACCTCCGGGCTGAACTGCGCGCCGGAATTCGCCTTTACCTCGACGATGGCGCTTTCTATGTCCCGGGCGGCCCGGTAGGGTCTATCGTGCGTCATGGCGTCGAAGGCATCCGCCACGGCGACGATGTGGGCGGCCCCGGCGATTTGGTCGCCGGAAAGCCCGTCCGGGTAGCCGCTCCCGTCCCAGCGCTCGTGATGGGAGCGGGCGATCGTGCTCGCCTGCTCGAAGCCCAGCCTTCCCCGGAGGAACTCCTCGCCCCAGACGGTGTGCTGTTTTAGCAGCTCCCATTCGTGATCCGTGAGCTGTCCCGTGCTGGCCAGGATGATGTCGGGCACGCGCACCTTGCCGATGTCGTGGAGGACGGCGGCCATGCCCAGGTCGGCGGCTTCTTGCTCGCCGGTGCCCAACTCGCGTGCCAGCGCGCGGGTGAGGGCGCGCACGCCCCGCAGATGGCGGCCGGTGGTCCGGTCGTGGGCCTCGGCGGCGGCCGCGAGCATCATCACCGTGTCGTCGTGAGACCGCACCAGGCGCTTGGAGGTCGAATCCAGCTCCTCGACGAGCGTGGCCATGCGTATGATGGCGGTGACCTGCCCGGCAATGGTGGTCAGGAACTGAACGTCGCCCGGCCCGCAGGTACCCTCCCGCTCCCTCGCGACCGAAAGGATCCCCACCAGCTCGTCCTGCCAGAAGAGGGGGATCACTACCGCCGACCCGAGCTGCGCGGTGCGCAACACCTGACGCTGCGGTTCCGTAAGCCGCTCGTCGTTCTGCGGGTCCTCGATGATGATGGGACGCCGGGTGCGCGTCAGCAGTTCCGTGAAGGGATCGTCTCCCAACGGGCGCGCCTCCCTCTGCCAGGCCTCCAGCATCTCAGGTGGGTTCTCGGCGAACGTGATGCCTATGGTTGGGGGCGCGTCGGGTCGCGACCGAAGGTCGATGCTCACCGCGTCGTAGCCGGCGCCCGCAGCGATGCGATGTCCGACCAACCTGAGCTTGTCTTCCAGGTCGCCCGGAGAGGTGAGCAGGGGCACGATCTGTCCCACCATCTCCGCTGCGCGGTCCCGGCCCAGCGGCAGGACCGGCTGCGGGCCGGGCCTTCCTGCTGGCCGCTGCCGCTTCGCGCCGTACATGGCGCTGTCGGACAGCTTGACGAGCTCGGCGACCTCTGTGGCGTCCTCCGGACAAATCGCAAAGCCGATGCTGGCGAGAACGGGTACGCCGACGCCTGATTCCGGGTCGGTTAGGGCTGCACCGTCCATGGCCTTCAGGACCTCATCGCGATAACGTTCGGCCGCGTTGCGATCGGCGTTGGGAAGCACCACCACGAACTCGTCCCCGCCGTATCGCCCCACCAACGTGCCGTCGTGCGATAGCGCCTTCGCCACTGCTATCAGCACGGCGTCACCGACCTGATGGCCGAAGGTATCGTTGATGGCTTTGAGACCGTCCACATCGATGGTGCCCACGGCGCAGCGAGCGGGCTTGCCCTCCTCCGACACGAATGTCCGCAGCTCTTCGACGATCGCGCCGTGATTCAGCACGCCCGTGAGCGGATCGCTTGTGGCCTGCCTGCGCAGCATGTCCTCCACCTGTTGGCGCTCCGTGACGTCTGTGCCGACACCGATTACGCCGGAAACTTCGCCGTTCTGATCGTGCATCGGAGAGAAGTGAACCTCAAACAGGGTGCCCGCCCGTTCGAAGGCAGTTGTCAGCGTCTCTCCGCGGAGCGCGCGGCGCGCGTTCTCCTGCACGTCCGTTCTGTCGCGGTACACGTCGAACACGGAACGCCCGACGTATTCGCCGGGCTCCAACCCGAGCGCTGCTAGGGCCTTCCCCTCGTAGAGGGTATAGACTCCTTCGCGGTCCAGGGCGAAAAGAACGACCGGTGCGTTTCTCACTACCGTGCGCAGGCGTTCCTCGCTCTCCCGCAGCGCCTCCTCCGCGCGCTTCCGATCGGTGACATCTCGTAGTGTGCCCTCTATGGCGGCTGGGGTTCCATCCGCATTGTGGCGGATTCGGGCGCTGGCAGAGGATGGAACGACGCGGCCGTCTCCCGCCTTGAGATGGAGCTCATAGTCAGCGGCCTCTCCATGCTTGAGGAGTTCTTCGATGAAGGCCGTCCGCTCGCCCTGGTCCTCGTAGATGTCCAGCACCGAGGTTCCGATCAGTTGATCGCGCGTGTAGCCGAATCGCTCCACCGCCGGGCTGAGTTCGACGATGGTGCCGGAGGGCTCGGTGCGGAAGTAGATGTCCTGCACGTTCTCGAAGATTTGGCGGAACTTGCTCTCGCTCTCCAGCAGCGCCTCCTCCGTCCGCTTGCGTTCGGTGATATCAGGGGCGAACTCAAGGACTTCCTTGACGTTCCCATCCGCATCGAGCATTGGATGACAGTGAACCTCATGGATCCTGGCGCTGCCGTCCGCGTCGTAGTGGGTGTGCTCAACAGTCACCGCCCTCTTGGTTCTCTTCACCTCTTGGAGCGGGCAGACATCCGCGTCACCCGAACAGGGCTCGCTCCGTCGATGGGTGATTTCGTAGCAGGTCTTGCCTCTCAGTGATTCGGGCGGGCGCGCCGCCACGTTTGCCATCTTAATCCGGTAGTCGTCGGCGTCGATGACGTAGAAAGGAAGGCCCAGAGCGTCCAGGGTGCTCTGCAGGTAGTCGGCTTGCTCTCGGGCCGCCTGCTCTGCCTGCTTGCGCCTTCTCACCATCTCGTTCAGGTCTCGGGCGAGAGATGCCACCTCCTCTGGCCCGCCCACGTTCTCCACTGTCTCTGCGTTGTCCGTGGCGACCGCTCGGGCTGCTGTCCGCAAGGAAGCCAACGGGCGCACCACCGACAGGACGAGGGCGGTGAAGGCTCCGGCCGCTCCCAAGGACGCGACGACGCTGGCCCCGATCAGCGAGCCGAGGCTGATGTGCGAGGCGCGGTCAGCAGCGGCCTCCTCAGCATCCAGTGCCGCCGACTGTTCCGTGACTACCCCGTCCAATCTCGCCACGAATTCCTGGTAATCCGGCCACATCTGCGGGTACAGATCCTGGGCCAGCGTCACCCTGGTGTCCACGTTGACGGCACCGGCGAGAGAGATGAGTTCCTCGGTTGCCTCGCGTTCCTGCTCCGCCATCTCAATTAGCTCATCAAGCCCGGCGACGGCATCGGCGTCGTTCAGGGCGGCCAAGCCCGCCCGAGCCCGACGCAGGGCCTCGTCTCGTTCCGCAGTCCTCTCGCGGTAGAAGTCGACAACTGAGGCCATGTCCTCCGTGAACGCTGCGGCCATGAACGAGATTGAGCCGGTCAGGTCCTCGGCGCGGGCGTCTTGGACGGCGGCTACCACCTCGCTTCGATCGATCAGCCTCTGGTGGCGCGCGTCCATATCGCGGCCGCTCCAGACTGCCACTGCCACTGCCGCCGCCAGGACGACGACCAGCATGAGCAGCAGGGCAACGACTCGCGACCTGGCTGATCTCAAGCCAAACATGTCAGCGTTGATCCTCACCGTCCTTGACCATGCCCTCGGTCAGCAGCGCAACCCCAACTGCGACGCCCGACCGGAGCGGTCCGGAGTTCGTCGGGTCGCGTGCGTGGTTCGGCGCGTGACGGCGATTCGGCACTCGGTGGATCTCCTGTACTCCCCGGCTATGGCCTTCCGTGTCAATGTTCGGAGGGCCCAGGCGGGCTGTACATTGACCGAAAGGCAGACCCTGGTACCCTGCCCATTGGCCGATGCTGAGAACCCGCGCCTTCCGCTGGGCGGACTGGCACCTTCCATTTCCGAAGCCGCAAGGCCGTTCGTCGTTTCCTATCCCGGCGATAGCTACTTGACACATTACGTGCTTGCGCCTACCGCATTCGCATTCCGGTACTCCGGCGCCGTGGACGCCGGTTGGCCAGGAGGCAAGCGCCATTGTAGGGACCGGAAATGAGAGGCCAGCCTCGGTCTTGGCGAGATGGATCTTGCCCACGCCGTGGCGTTGAATCTGCCCCCCGAGGTTGCCCGCCGATGGGAGGCGCAACTGCTCGAATCCTATGTCCTGGGGCTGAACGAAGCTGGAGTGTCTCGGAGTCTCGGGGAGACCTGCGAGAGGTATCGCCAGGGAGTGCTTTACGCAGTAACCGTGCCCATTCGGCAGTGGGCTGCGGGCGTCCCCGAGGACACATGGCTGCGCCTGTTCAGGAACGTGCTCGTGGTCGCGCGAGAGCTTGGTGCTGAGTCGCTGCTCTAGCCGCGACCCGCTCAGATGCGCAGCCCGCCAATTGGCCAGAGGCTATCCCAGCTTGGGAGACGCGCTGCTGGACGGGCCGGAACACCCTACTCAAGGCGGCGCCTTCGTCGCTGGTCGCCCACACCGCGGCGGGCGCCCAGGGCTCTGTTGTGCCGCGGTACTGATAGGCACTTCTGGACTAGCCCTTCGCGCCGCCTGGGCCTTCTCTCAATGGCTGGGCTTGGAGCGGGGGACGGGGATCGAATCCGCGATTGGCTGCTTCGAAGCTCCCCCGCGGCGATTCAGAGTATCCAGACGCGCCCCAGAAGCTCGACCTATCCCAGCGTCCCCGGGCGGGATGTCGGGCTGTCCCGAATCACTGTGGGGAAACGTGCACTCCCCTAGAGTCGTCTTCGAGTGACCCTACGGGCACGTTACGCGTCCGAGTCGCTGCTGGCCAGACTCAGGCTGCGGGCGTCACTTCTCGAACGCCGGACCGGGGCTGGCTAGATTGCACTGTGGGGTCTACCGCTTCCTCGCAGGTGGGCCATTCTGGGCCACGGCGGCCTTCACGAGCGCCTTGAACGCGCCTGCATCGACCTTCTCCCGCTCCTGGATATCGATCGCCCGTCGCGTGTTGCCCCCAAAGCCGGCGTTGAAGAGACCGGCGGGATCCTCGAGAGAGGCTCCTTTCATAAAGGTGAACTTCACCTTGTCCCGATAGGTCTCGCCCGTGCAGATGATGCCGTCGTGGGACCACACCGGGACCCCCATCGGGTTCGACGGCTTCGCCCATTTCACATCCTCGACCATTTCGGGGTCGGCTTCCAGGATCAGCGCCCGCATACGGGCCAAGGTCTCCCCGCGCCATCCCCCCAGGTCACGGATCATCTGGTCGATGAGCCGGGAAGCGGGCTTCTCCTTGACGGCGCTCGACGGACGCTTGGCCGGCTTCGCGGCGACCTGCTTGGCGGAGGCCTTTGCCGCATTCCCCGACTTCTTGGGCGTCCTGTTTGCCATCGCGTCACTCGAACCGGAGGCAAGAAATGAAGCTGGAGCGGGGGACGAGGATCGAACTCGCGACAACCTGCTTGGAAGGCAGGAGCTCTACCACTGAGCTACCCCCGCTCGGTATCAGTATAACGCCGGCTGGGACCCGCACCAGCCTGGACGGGGCCGGTCTGTCGGTTCTCGCCGTCCATCCGGACGGCCCAGGCATGCGACTTGCGGTCACCGGCTGCGCTTCGCCCCCTCTGCCGGAACGCTGCCACAAGGGATAGGGTACTCTCGGCGGTGTCCTGGACGAGTACACACCCTTGACAGCTTTCCTCGATCAAGGTACTATCGGGTCGGTACCTGAGCAAGGAGTGCCGAACTCCCGCGATCGAGTGCGCGGGAGACGGGGGAACCGCTAGATCTGGGGTTCATCCCGCTTTGCCGGGAGGGGTAACCTTTCGCCCTCACCCGTCAGCTAACCCCGTAGGCCCACGAAAGGTCGATTCCAGAAGGAGCGGCCTTTTCTTGTCGGCTATCCGCGTCTTGTTGATACCCATGAGGTGCCGGGCGGCAGGAGTGTCGGCGCGGCGGTACAGGGGGACGCCGTGAGGCTTGCGGGTGGCGGAGGCGGCTACCTCGCGCCTTGGGACCCGGAGCCCTCAGGGCGCCCGCCGAGACCTCTCTCCCACGGCCTGTCCCGACCTGCCGGCGCCCGGGTGCCCGGTCTACCAGATCTGGCAGAGCCGTTGGCGCTCTCCCTGCCGGCGTTTGCGCTCCCTGGCGCCCATGCGCCGGTGGCCACTCTGCCTGAAACTGCGACTGCGCTGCCGGCGACACGGGAGGTACAGCCCCCGCCGGCCGCACGCCTGCCTTCCTCGATCGCCACGCATGTCCCAACCTCGCCCCGGGACCGGCTCCTGGAGCGGTTCCTGGAGACTCTCCCCCTCGCTGCAGCCGTGTTCCTGATCAGTTCGCTGCTTTGGGGCGCGCTCTGGCTTCCTCTGCCGCTCACCTTCATGTTGCTGGCCTTCGACTGCTACTGGGTGTGGCGTTCCTACAACACGGCCTTTCACTGTGTGAAGGGCTACTTCCGGCTGAGGAAGGATGCAGGGGTGGATTGGCGTGCCTGCTATGAGGAGGCGCGTGCCGCCGGAAACGCCTTTCTGCGCTGGGAAGACATTCGCCACGTCATCATCATCCCGACGTACAAGGAAAGCATTGCGAAGCTGAGTGCCAGCCTCTCCAAGCTGGCCGAGTCCGAGATCGCCGAGGAGCAGATCTTCGTCGTGCTTGCATTCGAGGAAGCTGAGTCGGGATGCCGCAAGAAAGCGCTACGCCTCTACCAGGAGTTCCACGAGAGCTTCGCCGCTATGTTCGCGACCTTCCATCCGGCCGGCATACCCGGTGAGGTTAAGGGCAAGTCTTCCAACGAGGCATGGGCGGGCGCGCACATCAAGCGGAAACTCGTCGACGAGATGGGCTACGACATCGACCATCTCACCGTCACCAGTTGCGATGCCGACACGCTCTTCCACCCTCGCTACTTCAACTGCCTGACCCACAAGTTTGCTACCCATCCCCAGCGGTACCGGCGTTTCTGGCAGGCGCCCGTCTTCCTCTACAACAATATCTGGGACGTGCCGGCCCCCCTGCGCCTGCCCAACGCCTTGAGCACCCTGAACCACCTCGCCCGGCTGACCCGCAAGTACTGCGTCCTGTTCCCGCAATCAACGTACAGCCTCAGCCTGCGCATGGCGGACGACGTAGGCTACTGGGATGTCGACGTCGTTCCAGAAGACTGGCACATGTTCCTCAAGTGTTTCTTCCACCTGGAGGGAGAGGCCGAAGTGGAGCCCATCTTCCTTCCCGTGGGCAATGACGGCGTGCGCAGCCACAGCTATTTGAAGACATTCGTGTCCCACTACGAGCAGGCGCGACGTCACGCCTGGGGCGTCTCCGACATCCCCTTCGCCGTGCGGCAGTTCCTGGCCCACCCTGAGATCCCCCTCCTCCGCCGCCTGCGCCGGACCTGGAGCCTCTTCGAGAACCACCTGCTCTGGTCTAGCCAGTGGTTCCTCATCACCGTCGGCCGCATGGTGCCGGCCGTGGCGGTCTACCTGTTCGGCGTGAAGACCATGCCGGTATGGTTCGACGTGGCGTCCACCAAGATGCTGTTCACTTGCATCCTGCCCCTGGCCGTCATGGTAGGGCTGGACACCTTCATGCGTCCCCAGCGGCCGCGGAGCTTCCCTATCTGGCTCTACCCCGTGCAGTTTGCCCAGTGGTTCTTAATGGCCGCCGTCACCTTCCTGTTCGGCGCTCTGCCCGCGCTCGATGCTCAGGCTCGGCTCGCACTGGGCAAGCGCCTGGAGTACAAGGTGACCGAAAAGGCCTAGCGCGGAGCTTCCTCAGGCGCCGCGGCGGGTACCAAACTACGTGGTCGCGCCGCCGCCCTCTAGCCCATCAGGCTCTCGTGCTCCGGCTCGATCTTGATCGCCACGCGCTGCTCGCCCGGCTGGCGGAACGGATACTTGTCTTGGCCCAGGTATTTCTTCGCCAGCTTGTCGATCTGCTCGTCCGCGCCGTCGTGAGTCAGTTCCACCGCGCGGCCCCGGATGGTCGCTGAGGCGTACGGGTTCTGCTGGTCCACGATGCTCAACGCTACCCGAGGGTCGCGCCTCAGATTGCGCGGCTTCTGCCGCCCCTCCGCGGTATTGACCAGCACGTGCTTGCCGTCGTACTCGACCCACACCGCGGTGACCTGCGGCGAGCCGTCAGGCATGGTGGTCGCCAGGTGCGCGAAGTTGGGCGCGTCCAGCAGCTTTCGCACGCCGTCAGACAGAGAAATCGCCATCGAAATGCACCTCCTGCTCGACTGACTTGATTGTGATTCTCCGGGCCCAGTATAGCGAGCGGCGGCGACCGCTCGGGCTCTTGACCACACCGGACGCGTTCGTCCACGAGGCCCTGCTCGCCGGCGTCGCGGGGCATATCGCGGCGACGACGTCCTGGGGTGCATGACTTGCTGCGGCGTTCGGGGCTAGGGTCTTCTGCGGGTGGTGTGCAGGACGGTGGGTGCGCACAGCTCGGTGGACCGCCCGGCGGCGGCGCCGGGGACCAACGTGCGCCGGCCCGGCAGTATAGTTGCTGCTCCTGGAGGTCCGGCCCCGGTCGGACCTAACATGGGAAGTGGTATCGTTCGTGGGACTAAGTCAGACCGAAAAGGGTCCTCACGCAGGCCCCGGGATGGATGAGAGCATGGCCGGCAGCAAGACGCAGGTGGACCCCGCCATCGGGTACTGGTCAGCGGTGTCGATCGGTATCGGGGGAATGGTCGGCGGGGGCATCTTTGCCGTCCTCGGCCTCGCGGCCCAGCTCGGCCGGGGCGGGACGTCGCTCTCGTTCGCCGTCGCTGGCCTCGTGGCTCTGCTGACGTCATATTCATACGCGAAACTCTCGGTGACCTTTCCCACTCGCGGCGGAACAGTCGAGTTTCTCAATCGAGCCTTCGGACAGGGCGTGTTCTCCGGCGGGCTGAACGTCCTCCTCATTCTGAGCTACATCGTGATGCTCTCGTTGTATGCGGTCGCATTCGGAAGCTATGGAGCCAGCTTCTTCCCTGAGAGTTCTCAATCGGTCTGGAAGCATGTCCTGATCTCGACCGCGGTTCTATCATTGACAGGGCTCAACGTGGCGGGCGCGGCGGTGGTTGGACGGTTCGAGGAAGTGATCGTCGGGTTCAAGGTGGCAATCCTGTTGCTCTTTGTGGGGGTCGGGGTTTGGAGCGTGAATTTCCACCACCTCGAGCCGGCCACCTGGCCCAGCCCGCCGGTACTCATTGCCGGCGGCATGATCATCTTCCTCGCCTATGAGGGCTTCGAGCTGATCGCAAACACGGCGGAGGACGTGCGAAACGCGGCGCAGACGCTGCCGCGCGCGTACTACTCAGCCGTTGGGTTTGTCATCATCCTCTACGTTCTCGTTTCCTTGGTCACCGTGGGCAACCTCTCCATCGACCAGATCGTGTCAGCGCGAGACTACGCGCTGGCCGAGAGCGCCAAACCGTTTCTCGGGAGCTTCGGCTTCGTTCTTATCGCGGTGGCTGCTCTGCTGTCGACGGGCTCCGCCATCAACGCTACGCTCTACGGTGCGGCGCGGACGAGCTATGTCATTGCCAAGGAGGGAGAACTCCCCGAGGCGCTGGAAAGGAAGGTGTGGCACCGTCCAGTCGAGGGCCTGCTGATCATGTCGGGCGCGACGCTGCTCGTGGCGAACCTCTTTGACCTGTCGAGAATCTCGATGATGGGGAGCGCGGGATTCCTCTTGATCTTCGCGGCTGTCAACGTCGCCAACGTGCGCCTCGCCTCGCGAACAGGCAGTCGCTCGTGGGTGTCCCTTCTGGCTGCCGTGCTCTGCCTGGCCGCTCTAAGCATCCTGGTCTGGAACCGGATCACGACGTCATTTGCGGAGGTCTGGGTTCTGGTGGCTATGGTCGTGCTGGCGTTCGGCCTGGAGGCTGCCTACCGGAAACTCACCGGCCGCTCGATCCGCGCGTCATTCATGCGAGGCTCCTGACGCTAGGTAGGCATCGGCCCGCGCGTCACACCCATCGCCCGTGACGCGGACGCGATCGCCGCAGGCAATGCGTTCTTCGCCACGCTCTACCCGCCGTTCTGCGCGGGCGGGCAATTGCGGTCGGGAGGCTGTGTCCGAACGGGCGCCGCCGGTCAGGCGACCTCTTCCGGCGTGCGGCTCCGGTCCGGCCGCCATTGTCGGTAGAGCGCCGCGTAGTGGCCGTCGAGGGCCACCAGTTCGCCGTGGGGTCCATCCTCGATCACCCTCCCGCCGTCCACGACGAGCACCCGCTCCGCTTGCTCGGCCGTGCTCAGCCGGTGCGCGACGACAATGCTCGTGCGGCCGGACAGCAGCCGCCGCATGGTGGACTCCACCAGCGCCTCCGTCCCTGGATCGAGGCTCGACGTCGCCTCGTCGAGGATGAGCACCGGCGGATCGGCGAGGAACGCCCGGGCCAGGGAGACCAGTTGCTTCTCGCCGGCCGAGAGCCGGGAGCCCCGGTAGCTCACCATCGTGTCGTAGCTCTCAGGCAACGACGCGATGAAGTCGTGCACGCCTAGAGCGTGGCAGGAGCGCATCATGTCCTCTTCGCTCGCCTCCGGTCTGCCGAACAGGATGTTCTCGCGGATCGTGCCGCTGAACAGGAAGCCCTCTTGGGGCACCAGTGTGATCGCCCGGCGAAGGTCGGCGAACCGAAGCTCGCTTAGGTCGCACCCGTCGAGCAGCACGCGGCCGTCGGTCGGGTCGTAGAAGCGCATGACCAGCTTGGCCATCGTGGACTTCCCGGCCCCCGTTGCTCCCACCAGCGCCACTCGCTGCCCCGGCTCGATCGCCACGTTGATGTCGTGCAGCACCGGGGTGTCTGGCGCGTACGCGAAGGTCACCCCTTCCAGGTCGATGCGCCCCTGCACGGGTTGCGGCAGCTCCATCGCTTGCGGGGGCTCGCGCACGTCCGGCTCCACTGCGAGGAGGCCGAAGATCTTGTTCAACGCCGCAAACCCGCTCTGCAGCAGGTCGTAGACCTGCGAGAGCTGCTGGATCGGCTGGAAGATGAAGTTCAGGTAGAAGATGAAGGCGGCCATCGTGCCGACGCTGACGTTCGCGCCGAAGATCCCGCGGCCGCCGAAGTACAGGATGATGCCGACGCCGACACCACCCAGCCATTCGATGAAGGGCACGTACATCGATGAGATGCGCACGGTGCGCACATTGGCGGCGAAGTTCGCCTCGTTGATCTCCCCGAACCGCTCGATGTTGCGCGTCTCGCGCGCGAACGCCTGCACCACCCGCATCCCCGCGAACGACTCCTGCATGTGGATGAGCACGTCGGCGATGCGGTCGCGCACGGCCTCGTACGCCCGTTCCGAGTAGGCGCGGAAGATCGCCGTCGCCACCACCAACGGCGGTACTACCACCAGGCTGACGAGGGATAGCTGCCAGCTCAAAATGAACAGGATGATGACCGTTCCCACCAGCAGCAGCATCGCCTGGACCACCATGAGGAAGCCGTTGTTCAGCACGTCGGTCAGCGCCACCATGTCGGCCGTCATCCTGGACACCAGCCGTCCCGAGTTCTCGCCGTCATAGAACGACAGCGACAGCCGCTGGAGGTGCGCGAACAGCCGTACTCTCAGGTCGCGGATGAATCCCTGTCCCACCCAGGCCACGCTGTACGTGCTGATCCCTTGGAAGACGTACGCGCCCACCGCCAGGATGATGAAGATGACCGAAGCCTCGACCAGCGCATGGCCGTTCCCGTCGATCAGGCCAGAGTCGATGGCCCGCTGGATGACGATGGGCCTGGCCAGGGCCGCGCCGGCGAAGAGGCAGATCGAGACGGTCGCCACCAGGATCATCGGCCAGCGAGGGGCCAGCATTCTCACAGCTCCGCGAAGGCTGTGCGCCGGCGTCGCCCGCCGGCCGTGCTTCGTCCGCTCCTGATGCGCGTTCATGAAGCCAGGGCCACCTGTCCCAGAACTTCCCCGTATCGCGGGCAGCTCAGCGTGAGCTCGGTGTGCGTGCCCATGTCCACCACCCGTCCCTCGTCGATCAGCACCACCTGGTCCGCCAGCGAGATCGTGGAGAGCCGATGGGAGATGATGATCGTGGTTCGGCCTTCCATGACTTGGCGCAGCGCGTTCCTGATCTCTTCCTCCATGCTCGCATCCACGCTCGACGTAGCGTCGTCCAGGATGAGCACTCGCGGCTGCGTCAGGATCGCACGGGCAATGGCGATGCGCTGCCGCTGCCCGCCCGACAGCGAGAACCCCTGCTCGCCGATCATCGTGTCGTACCCTTCGGGCGTCCGCTCGATGAACTCCGCCGCCTGCGCCAGCCGGGCCGCCCGCCGGATCTCCTCGTCACACGTGTCCATACGCCCGTAGGCGATGTTGTTGCGGATAGTGTCCGAGAACAGGAACGTGTCCTCGAACACGAGACCGACGTTCCGTCTCAGGTCCCGCAGCTTCAGGTCCCGCACGTCTACGCCGTCGATGAGGACTGCTCCCGAGTCGACGTCGTAAAACCGGGGCAGCAGCCTGGCGACCGTCGACTTGCCGGACGCTGTCGGTCCCACCAGCGCGACCGCCGTGCCGGCCGGCACCCTGAGGGAGAACCCTCGCAGCACGGGCTGTCCCGGTCGATACGAGAACGTGACATCGTCGAAGCGGATCTCGCCCTGTCCCTCCGGCAGGGGCATTGCCCGAGGCCGTTGGCGTATCGTCGGCTCCTCCTTGAGCACGTTCCAAACGCGGGCTGCGGAAGTGAACGCCCGCTGTCCCATCGCCACCAGCTCTCCCAACCCCTGGACCGGCCAGACGAGCATATTCAGGAACTGGAAGAAGGCCACGAACTCGCCGGCGCTCACCTGCCCCTCCAGCACCAGCCAGCCGCCATACGAGAGGATTGCGAGCTGTCCGACGGCTGGCAGCAGGTAGAAGAGCGGTGTGTAGATCGTGCGCAGCCTGGCGACCTCCATCTGGTCTTCGTAGATCTCATCCGCCACGTGGGTCAGCTTGCCGATCTCATGGCGCTCCCTGCCGAAGGCGCGCACCAGGCGCGCGCCGGCGATGTTCTCCTCCACCACCCCCGTCAGGTCGGCGAGGCCCTGCTGAACCCTGGCCGTGGCGGGGAACAGACGGTTGAAGAACCGCATGGTGATGATCGTCACGAGAGGATATACGGCCATCGCCAGGAAGGCCAGGACTATGTGGACCCGTAGCAGCGCGATGAACGCGCCGATCGCCATCAGCAAGAACGCCGTGTTGATGGGGATGTTGACCGTGAGCTGCTGGATCTCGTGGATGTCCGTGCTTGCCCTCGACATGAGCTGGCCGGTCGCCGTCCGGTCGTAGTAGTCGAAGGAGAGGCGATTAACGCGGTTGTAGAGATCGCCGCGCACGTCCGCCTCGATCCGGTGGCTGGTGCGCATCGCGAAGTACCGGCGCGTCGCCGCCGCACCCCCCTGCACCGCCGCCGCCACTATCACCCCGAGAGACAGCACCAGCAGCAGGTCGAGATCAACGGAAGCGCCCTCGCCCACGTCGATCGCGCGGTCGATGGTCGCCCCGATAAGGAGCGGGATGCTGAGCCTCGCTCCCGTCCAGGCAAGCGCGGCGACCAGGGCGATCCCCAGCCGCAGCCACTGGCGCCGCAAGTGGTAGAGGATCAGCGAGGCGCCGGCGTGTAGGTCGAGCTGCTCTTCGGTCATCGCGTCGCGGTTTGCCGTGCGGGGCGGTAACACCTCAGTCTAGCGAGGGCCGTTCCTTGGCGGAAGCGCGACGGCCCTCTTGACGCCTTGTCCCACCGAACAGCAACGAAGTGAACTGTGAGCCCGCTGCCGCCCGGCGACGATTGCCTCGCCCGCTCCCGGCGTGGTTGAGACGGTCGGCCCGCCTACCGTCCTGCTCGTGGTGGCCGAATCCTGCGGGAGCTATAATCGCCGTGCGTCAGGCACAGGAAGCGAGAGGCGACAGATGACAGAAGCAGGATCGCAGGTTCACCCACTCATCTCCCAGAGCAGGATCGTGGTGAGCCCGGGGGTCTACGATGTGCTCTCGGCGAAGATAGCCGAGCGCGTAGGCTTCCGCGGCGTCGTGCTTACGGGCTACGGCGTCGCCGCCAGCCACCTCGGCGAACCCGATTTCGGCTTGCTCACCCAGACCGAGGTACTGGATGTCGCTCGCCGGGTGACCGCCGCCGTGGAGATCGCGGTCATCGTCGACGGTGATACCGGCTACGGCGGACCTCTGAACGTGCAGCACATGGTGCGCGAGCTGATCCGGATGGGCGCGCGGGGCGTCATCCTCGAGGATCAGCGCTGGCCTAAGAGGTGCGGGCATATGCGGGACAAGCAGGTCATCGATGCCGAGGAGCATGCGGCCAAGCTGCGCGCCGCCTGCGATGCCCGCGGCGATGCCGGCTTCGTCATCGTGGGCCGGACGGACGCACTGGAGACCCACGGGTTGGACGAGGCCATTCGACGCGCCCTCCTGTACAAGGAGGCCGGTGCCGATGTCCTCTTCGTGGAGGGGCCGCGGGACCGCGACGAGCTGCGACGCATCGGCCGGGAGCTCCCGGGGCCGCTCGCGGTGAACCTGATCGAAGGGGGACGGACGCCGCTATGCTCGCTGGAGGAACTGGCCGAGATGGGCTTCTTCAGCGTTGGCTTCGTGCTGTCCGGGCTCTACGCCGCTGCGAGGGCCCTGGAGCGCACGTACTCGGAGATCAGGGCTCAAGGCGGAACGGACCGGATCGGGGAATCGCTCATGCCGTTCGGCGAGTTCAACGCCCTGATCGGCCTTGAGGGCCGCTACGCCGCGGATGAACGGTATCGGGCTTGACCTTGTCTTACCAGCGTGTTCGACATGCCGCCGCGAGGACCAGTGTCGTGGCCCGCGGTGCGAGGGGGAGGAGAGCAATTAATGCCATCAAGCTACTGGCAGACTCTGGCGAGCAGAGGGCTTTCGCGGCGACGGCTGCTCAAGACCACCGCTCTTGGTGCCGCGGCCCTTGCCCTGGCTGCATGCGGGGAGGCTGGGGATGAAGTGCCTGGGCCAACAGAGACTTCCGCGCCGTCGGGAGGCTTTCTCGGGAGACAGGCAATGATCCCCTCTGAGGACAGGATCTACGGCTGGATCGAGCAGGTCTTCGCACAGGGTGTCCGGCGCCCCGGCTACCCGGCCGACCGTTGGGCGGAGCAGTTCTGTCTGGAGCGTTTCCGTGAGTTCGGCCTGGAGAACGTGCGGACAGAGCCGGTGGAGCTCCTGTCCTGGGAGCCGGGCCGGTGGTCGCTCACCGTACGCAGCGACGCGCCCGGCGATTCCGAGGAGCTGGATCTGCCCTGCTTCCCGCTGCCCTACTCGGCGCCCGCGGCCGGGCTCGAAGCTCAGCTCATCCCGTTCGATGCCGAGTCGCCGGAGCGGGCGGTGGGCGGCATCGCTCTCTACAGCGCACCCCTGATGCGCATCCCCTTCTTTCTGGAGGAGAGCGTGGCGGCCTGGTCCTATGATCCGGACTCCACTTTCGTCGATGCCACGCACGTCGTTCCCTTCGCCATGGAGCGCCAGGCCGTCATGGACTCGCCCATCGCGGCCGGCGCGGTGGGTTTCGTCGGCGTGCTCGACGACTATCCGTCGGACTCCTACGAGTACTACGTCCCCTACGACGCCAAGTCCCGGCCCATCCCCGGCGTCTGGGTCAGCGGCAGTAGTGGTGGCCGGCTGCGGCAGATGCTGGACGCGGGGCCCGTCAGGGCCCGGCTCACGGTGGAGGCCACCAGTGAGACCGTCACCTGCTACAACGTCGTGGGCGAGCTGCCGGGCGCGGACGACGGTCTCGTCGTCGTCGGCTCTCATCACGACGGCCCCTGGTCCTCGGCGGTCGAGGACGGGTCCGGCATCTCTCTGGTACTGGCCCAGGCCGAATACTGGTCCCAGGTGCCCCAAGAGGAGCGGCCGCACCGCCTGCTCTTTCTCCTGAATTCCGGACACATGGCGGGCGGCGCCGGGGCCCGCGCCTTTGTCGAGGGCCACGCGGCCGAGCTGCCCGGCATCGTCCTGGAGGTGCACCTGGAGCATGCTGCCAACGAATGCGTGGAGGAGAACGGTGAACTGAGGCCCACGGGGCAGCCGGAGGCCCGCTGGTGGTTCACGAGCCGCATCCCGCACTTGGAGACGGCCGTGCAATCGGCTATCGAGGCCGAGGACCTGCGCCGGTCGCTGATCTTGCCGCCCACCGCGTTCGGCTCCAACCCGCCGACCGACGGTGCCGCCTTCCATCGAGCCGGGGTGCCGCTCGTCAGCTTCCTGACGGCGCCGTTCTACTTGTTCGATTCGCAGGACACCCTGGACAAGATCCATCGACCCAGCCTGACATCGATCTCCCGCGCCGCCGCCCGGATCATCGAATCCACCGCCGGCACTACGGCGAAGGAGATGTGGGAAGCACTCGCCGAGCAGGATGCGGACCTGAACTGAGGCGGTATCCCAGACGCCGGAGGGCCGCACAGCTCTTCGGCCTTCAGTCCGGACCGACGGGCGCGGCCGGCGCCGGCGGGGCAGGTTTCACCTGGTCAGCTTGGGGATCGTCACTGGAGGGCGGACACACGCCATGGGCCGCCATGCGAAACGCAGCCGGAGAGTCGACTTGACGCTGGCTTCTTCCTGTGGTAGCTTGTGGTTAGAGTCATCAAGGTCAGCCGCCGAATTCCAGCGAACGGAAGCGGGCGACCCAGGTCAGTCGGTGAATCCCGCTATTGCGGGTAGGGCAAGCCTTTCAGCCCGAACCGATAGCTAAGCCCGCAGGCGTGAGAAAGGCCTCACAACGGAGTGAGGTTTTCTTCGTCTTAGGGGCCCGCCTGGATGAGCTGGTTTCTCGCTCCCCACCCTCCACCCACACCTGCCGATGTCCCCGTCTCGTCTCGTCCAGACCGATGGCTGCCGGCACGTGTCGCCGGCCCGGCTCTACGGGCGGGACTGCCTCGCAATAAGCTCACTGTTCTGACGCGCTCCTGGCATGCGCGGAGTCTTCAGAGGCCGGTTTCCCGCCGGTAGGAATGAGAGGATTCGTTGATGCTGAGCACAGGCCAACGCCCGATGGCCGAGCCCGACGCGGTGCCGCACCCATCGTCTCTTGTGTCCATCCAACGCCCAGCGGCGGACATCCC
The DNA here is from genome assembly GCA_964406605.1 of uncultured Dehalococcoidia bacterium. GTDB lineage: Bacteria > Chloroflexota > Dehalococcoidia > DSTF01 > RBG-16-68-14 > CAYOSF01. The sequence goes on from CAYOSF010000010.1 coordinate 69,143, forward strand.
GCTTCCAATGCCCCTTGTCGTCTCACACCGGACGAATTCCGGAACGATGCCGGAGAACTCTCTGGCAGGGCTGCGGGCGGCGATCGCCGAGGGAGCGACCGGTGTCGAGGTGGACGTGCGAGCGACCGCCGACGGTGTGCTCGTCTTGATGCACGACGAGCTGCTCGAGCGGACCACGGGCGACAGGCGCCCGGTGACGTTGGTTCGCAGCGGCGAGCTTGGCTCGATCTTGCTCAGAGATCCGCGCACCCGCGAGGAGGCCGAGCCGGTGCCCACGCTGCGGCAGGCCATCGAAGAGGCGGCCGGAGGAACGTGCCTGGTGATCGATGTGAAGCAGCCCGGCCTGCACACGTCCCTGCGGTCCCTGCTTGAGGAGTGCGACGCCGGCCCCTGCTGGGTCTGGGCCTCGGACCCCGAAGTGGCGCGGAGTCTTCGTGCTGCGTTGCCGGGCTGGGCCATGGTGTCGCGGATCTGCACGCCGGCGGCGATCGACCGGGCTGGCGTGCGCCCGCTGCTCGAGGAAGCGAGTCGATACGAGCTGGACGGGGTACTTCTCGAGAGCGACTACGTGGAGCATCGCTGGGTGGTTGAAGCGGCCGAGCTCGAGCTTCAGCTCCACAGCGGCGTCACGAATGACGCTTCGCGCATTGCCGAGCTTACCCGCATCGGTGTTGAGAGCATCTCGACGGACTTCCCTTCGGTCGCATTGCCGGCCGTCGCCGGGGCTCGCACCTCTATCAAGGATCATGGCGCGGGGCTCGCTGGGACCGGGTTGGGGACACGCCTGGAGAGCGCACCCGACGGCTCGCTCGACGAGGACGACGCACTGAACCCGGCGGGCCTGCCGGCGGGCCGCCGGTGGCCCACCATCCCCATCTCGTAGTCGCGGGCGGTCGTCCGGACCGCCCTCTACAGCTCCATCTCCCGCAGGTCAGGAGAGTGCCGGAGCGTTGGCTCCGTGTGGGAGGCGACGAGGCCCGGGTCGATGCCGGGCGCAACTTCGGTGAGCAGCAGCCCATCCGGCCGCACCTCGATCACCGCCAGGTCCGTCACGATCAGGTCGACCACGCCGGGTGCGGTCAGCGGGTACTCACACCGCTCGCGGATGCGAGGCTTGCCCTCGCGCGTCGTGTGCGACATCGCCACGATGAGCCGGCGGGCTCCGAACGCCAGGTCCATCGCGCCGCCGATGGAGCCACCGCCGCGCTCCGGCAGGTACCAGTTCGCGAGGTCGCCCTTCTCCGACACCTCGAGGCCGCCCAGCACGGCGACGTCGATGTGGCCGCCGCGGATCATGTCGAACGAGACGGCGCTGTCGAAGAAGCTTGCGCCCGGCACCAGGGTGGCGGGCTGACCGCCGGCATTGATCAGGTCGGGATCGAAGTCGCTCTCGCTGATGCCCCCGTAGCCTAGGATGCCGTTCTCCGCCTGAAACAGGATCTCCATATCCGGCGGCAGGAAGTTCGAGACCAGCGTTGGCAGGCCGATGCCCAGGTTCACCGCCATGCCCTCGTGAAGTTCTTTGGCCACCCTGAGCGCGATCAGCTCTCGGCTCAACCCCGTCGTCATGCTCGCCTCATCCGTACCACCGGATCGGCTGCGGCTCGCACTGCACGACGCGGTCGACGTACAGGCCCGGCGTCCCAACGGACTCCGGGTCGAGCTCTCCCGCCTCGACGACGTGTTCCACCTCCGCGATGACCACGTCGGCGGCCGTCGCCATCGCGGGGTTGAAGTTGCGGCCCGCCAGGCGGTAGACGAGGTTCCCCAGCCGGTCTGCCTTGAAGGCCTTGAGGAAAGCGAAGTCGGCCCGGAGCGGTTTCTCCAGCAGGTAGCTGGCGCCGTCGACCTCCATCACCTGTTTGCCTTCCTCCACCAGCGTGCCCAGGCCGGTCCTTGTCAGGAACCCGCCTATGCCCGCCCCTCCGGCGCGGATGCGCTCCACGAACGTGCCCTGCGGCACAAGCTCAAGCTCCACCTCTCCGCGCCGGTACTGCTCCTCGAACAGGCTCTGCCGCGCCCCTGATGCTCGGATCGCGAACGTGGCGATGAACTTCGCGAGCTGGCGCTGCTCGCACAGGATGTCCAGCTTGTCGCCCAGGCCGATGTTGTTCGCGATGCCGGTGATCCGCTTCGTTCCCCGCCGTTGCAACGCCATGATCAGGTTGCTGGGCGATCCCGCCGAGACGAAACCGCCGAACATGATGGTAGCCCCGTCGAACACGTCATGCAGCGCCTCGTCCGGCGAGGCGACGATCTTGTCGATCATGATGCCGTCCTCACAGCGGCTGAGGACGGTGGGACACGTGCGCTGTCAGCGGGCTCTCGCCTTTCTGATGTCACCTGGCTTGCTCCAAGCTGCTGTTGCAGGAATTATACTCGGTCTCGGTGCTCTGGCCGGCTGGTCGGCGTGGTTGCCCATCGATCTTGCCGGCGTGCCGTCGCATCCCCGGCCGGGACGCGGATTTCTACGACGCGGAGCCCAGTCCTCAGGGCAAGGTTGCGGCTATGACGCATCCAACGCGGACGAACCGGGCGACTCGATGCCGGTCACCTCTTCTCGCCGGCGGCGGGCACGGCCGCTTGTGCTTCTCCCCGTCCAAAGAGGTGGAGCAAAACCAAGATGTCCAGGCCTGCAGCGACCGCCAGCGGGAGGATGACGCTCTCAAAGCCGAGGTCCCCCCTGCTCCAGTGGTAGATATTCGCGAAGATGGCCGCCGACTGTTCGATCAACGCGATCCAGAACACCCCGCGATATCGCTCCGGGTCCCGGATCGCGTAGAGGTACAAGGCCGCAAGCGGAATAGCTTCCCACCCCAGCGCCCGCCCTGCCAGGGCGCCGTCCAGCTCGTGCCCGTGGAGGTCGAGGAACAGCCTGCTTGACGTGAAGAACTCCTTCGCCGCTCCGATAGCGGCCCAAACGGCCAGCAGGAACAGCAAGACTCTCGGCTGCTGCAGTCGCGCAAGAAGCCGTCTGCCGGCCGACTCCGGAGCTTGCGAATCAGGAAGGGAGGGGTCCATACTGGCCTCCTTTGGGTGAGTCCCAGCAATTGTGTGCCTTGCTCCGCCCTCGTGTGGAGCTTCGGTCTGCTTCGCTCAGGTGACCCACTCGCTTGCTGCGCGCGTTCTACATGGTCCCGTCATGGGTGCTGGGCAGAATGGAAGCGGGCGCTACTGCTTCTCCTCTCCCTTGAACGGCTCCTTCAGGACGTCCTTCACACCGCCGATGGTGCCTGTCAGCGCTTTGCGCACTTGGTCGACCGCGGTCGAGCTGATCTCACCCGCTGCCCTGATCGCGCCGGATGCGGCGGCGGACGCTGCCTCCTCCGCGCTGAGACCCACGTCCTTGGCGCCTTCGATCGCCCCCTCCACTGCGCCCTTGGCCGCTGCCCCTAGGTCGCCGCCCACCTCCGATGTCTCTTTGACCACGGCCCCTGCCGTCGCGCCGATCGCCTCGATCGCCTCGCCACCGACCTCCTTCGTGCCGCGCAGCACGCCGATGACGGTGCCCTTGGCAACGCTGCCCACGTCTCCGCCGACCTCCGCCGCCCCCTGGATCGCTCCTCGAGCCACCTCGGTGATCGCGGACGTCAGCGCGCCTCCCACCTCTCCCGTTCTCTTGATCGCATTGACGAGGCTGCCGCTCACGGTGTCGACCACGGCGTCCGTGATCTCACCCACGCCCCTGATGGCCGAGACGATGCCGCTCTTGACAGAACCTATGATGCCTTGCTCCTCTGCCACTGGGTCTCCCTCCTTTCCCCGTGCATTGCCTCAACGGCTTAACTGCTTAAGCCGTTCCTCCATAGTGGCATGCTAGATCGGAACGTGGGCGCTGTCAAGGCTCGCCTCGTCCCGACCGCCGGGGCGCGCCCCGGTCCCTGGATGCACCGGGCCCGCATGATTGCGTAAGATCGCATTTGGAGGTGCGCCATGTCGTTCACTGCCTACTATCTGAGGCCGGATGGCGAGCTAGATCGGGATCTGAGCGAGGAGCAAGTACGCGAAGCCTTCGAGTCCAAGACCGGGCTCCTGTGGGTGGATGTTGAAGAGACAACGGATGCGGATATCGACACGCTGGAGCGCGTCTTCGGCTTCCATAGCCTGGCTCTGGGCGACTGCGTGTCGAAGGACGTGCACGCGCCCAAGATCGACGACTACGGGGAGTACCTCTTCATCATCGTCCACGCGGTGGACTACACGTCCGAGTCGGATGTCGTCGAGACCACGGAGGTTGCGTTCTTCATAGGGCCACATTTCGTCGTGACCAGCCACGCCGTCCCGGTGCTCAGTGTTGCCTCGGTTAGGAGGCTCGTCGAAGAGGACGGCCAGCCCATGCGCCAAGGAGCCGACTTCCTGGCTCACGTGCTGCTGGATGCCCTTATAGACAACATCTTGCCTGCCGTTGAAAGGCTGGAAGATGTGCTGGACGACATCGAGGAGGAGGTTATCCGAGATCCTCGCCAGGAGACGCTTGAGGCCGTCCTGAAATTGAAGCGGTCGGCCCTTGGTATGCACAGGGTCCTCGCTCCCCAGAGGGATCTCCTGGGCCGTATCGCCGGTGGCCAATACGCCATCGTGCGCGATGAGGTGAGGATATTCTACAGCGATGTCTACGATCACATGGTTCGAATCGAAGACCTGTTGCACACCCTGCGGGAGCAGGCCGACACTGCCCTGACCACGTACCTCTCCGTCCTTGCGATCCGTCAGAATGAGACGATGAAGGTGCTCGCGATCTTCGCTTCGGTCTTCCTTCCGCTCACCTTGATTGCCGGGATCTACGGTATGAACTTCAAGAATATGCCCGAGCTGGGCGTTTCCTGGGCCTACTTCGCCGTGCTCGGCTTCATGGCCTTCGTTCTGACAGGCGCGATCTGGTGGTTCTGGGCCGCTCGCTGGATCACCTGGGGACGCCGGCAGGCAAGTCGCGTCAGGCCATTCGTCCTGGAGACCGAGAAGCTGATGGGCTACCTGGGCCATGTTGCGACGGCCGCGCCTGCGGCGACGAAGGAGGCCGGCGGCCGCTGGCTACGGGGTCCCCTGCAGCGGCGGAAGTAATAGTCTCCATGAAGACACTGTCAGGCGCGTAACCCTCTCGGCTGGTCGATGGAAATGGGCCCTTCCAGCGCCTACTCCTGAGCCGGGTATCGTACCCGACTTGGAGGGACGGCACGGGCTCACGGCGACAGGCGCTCTCCTCGCCGCGGGACTGCCGTACATTGTCATCGAAGTCGAGAACGATGACGTCCCCTCCGGTACGGTCTTTCGACAGTCACCAGCGCCTGGAACGAGGCTCGAAGAAGGGGTCGTGGTTACCCTGCTGGTGAGTCGCTAGTTGAGGCCGTGTGGCAGCCGCTCGGCCAGGTGTCCACTTCTGGGGTGGCCATCGCGTCGACTGCCGTGAACCTTCGCGCACGGCGAATCTAGGACGATAGGTGGTACCGAATATCGACGATGACCGTGTTCGGCCGGTTCAGTAGAGCCTTCTTGAGCCGCTGGGCGGACTGATTGTGAAGCAGGCCCTGCCAAGAGTGTGCCGGGACGAATTCCGGCAGAACGACCGTGATGTCGCCGCCCGGCGTCGACCGATCCACAGCATCGATGTACGTCAGTATGGGCGCGATGAACGACCGGTAGGGCGATTCGATGATGATCAGGGGTATCTCAGGAGCGAGCTCTTGCCAGCGCGCCTGCAGCCTCTCCCCTTCGGCCAACTCCTCGGTGACGTGGATCGCCGTGACGTTCTTGGAGATGCCTTGAGCGTATTCCACGGCGCGGAGTGCCGCTTCGTTCACCTCGTCCACGGGAACAATCACCAGGTTCTGGCGCTGCTCTTGTGGCCTGGGTCTTCTCGTGTGCGCCCTGGCCGGTGCTACCTGAAGCTGCTCGGCGACCCGCCGATAGTGATGAGAGATCCGGGTGAGCAAGAACGCTACGAGAGCGATTGCTATGAGCGTGATCCATGCCCCGCCCGTGAATTTCGTCATGGCAACGACCGTGGCGACAGTCCCCGTGGCGACGGCGCCCACGCCGTTCACCAGAAGGCTCGCCTTGGCCCCCCGCGAGCCCTGCCGGCGCCAGTGAACCATCAATCCCGCTTGTGACAGGGTGAAGGCGATGAAGACGCCCACAGCGTAGAGAGGGATCAGAGAGTGTGTCTCAGCCTGGAAGATGACGAGAAGCGCCGCCGAGGCCAAGCCAAGCGCGAGGATTCCATTCGTGAAGACGAGTCGGTCGCCGCGGAATTCAAACTGCCGCGGCAGCTCGCGATCGCGGGCCATGACCGACGCTAGCCTGGGCAGCCCGGCGAAGCTTGTGTTGGCTGCCAGCACCAGTATCATCATGGTCGAGACCTGGACCACGTAGAAGAGCGGCGTCTTGCCGAATACGCCCTGTGCAACCTGCGCTACCACGGTCGTCGTCTCGGATGGCTTCACATCCAGTTGGTGGGCCAGAGCTGTGAGGCCAAGGAAGAAGAACGCAAGAATGCCTGCCATCCACCCGAGCGTGATGCTTGCGTTCTTTGTCTCCGGTGGTTTGAACAGCGGCACTCCATTCGAGACGGCCTCGATGCCGGTAAGGGCCGTCGCCCCTGAAGAGAAGGCCCGCAGGATTAGGAACAGGCTCAGGGTCTGGTTCCCTGCCTGCAGAGGATGCGGGGCCGCGCCTGTTGACAGATCGTGGCCAAGGGCCATCCTTGCGAACCCCGTGCAAAGGAGCGCGACGAAGCTCACGACGAAGATGTAGGTGGGGATTGCGAAGATCGTGGCGGACTCGCGCACGCCCCGTAGATTTGTCCATGTGATGATGGCCACCAGCCCGACGGCGAGTTCAACGCGGTACTCGTAAAGCTCCGAGAACGCCGAGGTCATGGCGGCCACGCCCGCAGCCGTGCTCACCGCCACGGTGAGCGTATAGTCGACTATGAGTGAGGCCCCGGCCACCCGGCCCGCAAGCGGTCCCAGGTTCTCTCGCGCGACGACGTATGAACCTCCGCCACCGGGATAACCGCGGATGACCTGGCTGTAGGACACTGCCACTACCATGATCAGCAGGACGATCGCGGCCGAAATCGGCAGCGAGGCGCCGAGCACACCGGTACCCGCCAGAAGCAGCACCCTGAGGATCTCCTCAGTGGCATACGCGCTCGACGAGAGGTTGTCCGAGGCCAGGACCGCCAAGCCCTTCACCTTGGTTATCCGCTCCTCGATCAGCCTCGATGTCGCGAGTGGAGCGCCGACGGCTGCGTGCCTGAGCCCTCTCCAGAGCGCTTCTAACGGCGAGCGAGGCCGAATGGCTATCTCTGTGGCCACGTATCCGCTGGCGCTGACGCGCCGGAAGGGCTGCTGGCCGCGGGGGGCGAGACGGACATAGCGGTCGCCCGGCCTTCTCCCTTTGCGCATCTCCTGCAGCACCAGGTTTGGCAGGAGCGGCTCGGCGCGTCCGGGCGTTCGGCTGGAATCTCTTACGGTACTCCCGCCGCCTTCGGAGGAGCTTTCGGCCATGTATGGTTATTCCTCGCTAGCGAGGTCATCGCATCGGGATGAACATCGGATTCGGCACCTGTCTGGACCCCATGGTGGTGCTGTCTTCTTCCAGCGGACGTGTTCTCACATCAAAGTATGCCACAGAGCTCGCGGTGTGTCCCGTCATCGTCCAACAAGAATGAACCCGCGGCCTGATACTGCCGGGTGGTTCACGCTTCTCTAGGAGGTGCGGCCCCGGAGTCGAAAGTCCAAAGTGGTGCGAAGGCAGCCACGGGCGCTGGCCGGGCCTGATCCTGTCACTCTGCTGCCAGGACCGAAGCGGGTTGCGTCCGGCGCGCCATACCGGCCCGCATCTCCTTGCCGTAGCGAACCGCTCCGCGTATACCGAGTGTGTGGAAAGCGACCTTCTGAGGGAAGAGCACCGGCTGCTCCGCGATACCGTTCTGAGCTTCGCGCGGCGGGAACTCGCACCCATCGCGGATGAGATCGACAGGACCGACGCCTTTCCGCCGGACCTGTTCTCGCAACTGGGTGCGCTCGGCATCCTCGGGGTCACCGTGCCGGAGGAGTACGGTGGGGCCGGGGCCGACCTTCTGTCCGGCGTCCTGGCCATCGAGCAACTGGCGCGGGTATCCGGTTCGGTTGCGCTCTCCTACGGGGCTCACGCCAACCTCTGCGTCAACAACCTCTGCGCCAATGGCTCCGAGGAGCAGCGACGAGCCTACTTGCCCGGCCTGTGTTCGGGCGAACGGGTTGGCGCGCTCGCTCTCACGGAGCCGGAGGCCGGCTCGGACGCAACCGGCATCAAGACGGCGGCCGTGGCCGATGGCGACGACTTCGTCCTCAACGGGAGCAAGACGTTCATCACCAACGGCTCCATCGCCGATGTGTTCGTGCTGTACGCCAGGACGGCCGGCGTCCGGGGCGCCCGCGGCATCACCGCCTTCATCGTTGAGAAGGATGCCCCCGGCTTCTCGGTTTCGCGGACGTTCGACAAGTTCGGACACAGAGGGTCGCCCACGGCCGAGTTGCGGCTGGATGACTGCCGCGTGCCCAGGTCCGGTCTGCTGGGCAAGGAGGGTGGGGGCGCCGGCATCATGATGCGCGGCTTGGACGTTGAGCGCGTGTTCTTGGCTGGGGAGCCGCTGGGGATCGCGGAGGAGGCGCTGGCACTCTCCGTCGAGTACGCCAAGCAGCGTCACCAGTTCGGCCAGCCCATCGGCAGCTTCCAGCTTATTCAGGCAAAACTGGCTGACATGTACACGCAGGTCGAGGCGGCGCGTGGACTCGTCTACCAGGCAGCCCTTCACGCCGAACGGGGACCGGTGAGCAAGGAGGCGGCGGCCGCCATTCTCTTCACCGCTGAGATGGCGACCAGAGTGTCCCTGGATGCGATGCAGATCCACGGTGGCTACGGCTACGTGAACGACCTCCCGTTGGGGCGGCTCGTCCGCGACGCCAAGCTCTTGGAGATCGGCGCCGGCACCTCGGAGATCCGGCGGTTGGTGATCGGGCGCGATCTTGTGAGATAGTCCATCCTCCGATTCGGTGTGGTCACGCGCTGGCAAGAAAGAGGTGCCGGCCATGGGAGGACGGTGGCTGGCGAGAGGGGACACATGACAGCGACAAAGGGGTCGAAAGGCCCTTGTGGCTTTCCCGGCTATCGGCATACGGTACAACGCGCGGGAGGAGCGTTTCCTTTGTGGGCTATCCTCGCTTCCGGCCCGCGCCAGTCGACTCACAGCGAGCGGAGGAGGAGCAGATGCCTGCCATCGACGTGAACGAAGGTCTTACCCCTGACCAGATCCGGCTGCGGGAGGAGACGCATCGGTTTGCTGCGGAGGTGATGCGGCCCGCCGCCTTGGAGCTGGATGACCTCTCGCCTGAGGAGGTTATCGCGCCGGAATCCCGGCTCTGGGACGTGTTCAGGAAGGCGTACCAGACGGGCTACCACCTGCGCGGCTTTCCGCAGGAGCTCGGCGGCGCAAACCTGACCGGCATGGATGCCTGGGTCGTGGGCGAGGAGTTCGGCTGGGGCAGCTCCGGTCTCTCCATCAGCCTCGGCGTCACTTCGATGCCCTTCCGCTACGCCGCCATGCTCAATAACCCGGACCTGATGAAGGAAATCGTCATGCCCTACGTGGAGGACAAGGAGGGCAAGTACATCGGGTGCTGGTGCGCCACAGAACCCAACCACGGCTCCGATGCCATCCTGTATACCGGTGAGCATGCCCGCCCCGACATCCACCTCGACTGCATGGCCCGCCGCGACGGCGACGAGTGGGTGATCAACGGCCAGAAGTCCGCCTGGGTCTCCAACGGCACGATCGCCACCCACACGCTGGCGTTCCTGTGCGTCGATCCTTCACAGGGCATGTCGGGTACCGGCGTTGCCGTCATCCCGCTCGGCCTGCCCGGAGTGACCAAGGGCAAGCCCCTCAACAAGATCGGGCAGCGCGGACTCAACCAGGGCGAGATCTTCTTCGACGACGTTCGCATCCCGTCGTACTACATGCTCGTGCCCAGCATGGGGGCAGGCGGCGGCACGGAAAACGTCCTCGCGGGGGCCAACGCGGGCATGAGCACCAACTTCAGTGGCGTGGCCCGCGCGGCGCTCGAAGAGGCGCTCAGCTATGCGGAGCAGCGCATCCAGGGAGGCGTCCCGCTGGCGGAGCACCAACTGGTGCAGCGCAAGCTCTTCGAGATGTTCACGAAGGTGGAGGCGGCCCGCTCGCTGTCCAAGCTCGCTAACCGCAGGCTGGCGACCGGCCAGCCGACGCTCCACTACTCAGTCGCCGCCAAGGTCTTCTGTACGGAGACGGCGTTCCAGGTCGCCTCCGACGCGATGCAAATCCACGGGGGCATCGGGCTCACCAAAGGCACGCCGGTGGAGATGTTCATGCGGGACGCCCGCGCCTCCATGATCGAGGACGGCGCGAACGACGTGCTGGCGCTGTCCGGCTTTCGCACGCTTCGGCAGATGGCCGGCGGCGGTTAGGAAAGCCTGTACCAGTTGTCCATGTGTTCCTTCATGGCGTTGGCAACGACGCCCCTGTCGGGGATCGTGCTTGCCATGCCGTAGATCGGTGCCATGCCGCCTGCAATCTCCGGGTTCGTCTTGACATAAGCGATCGACGCTTTCAGATCGTCGATGAACCGCTCCGCCACTCCCGGCTGTGTGTGGCGGAGTGTTGTGCAGAGATGGAGGCAGGGAGGCTTGTACAGGCCGTTCAGGCTCCAGCCGCGCTCCGTCAGTGCATCCATGATCTTGTAGATATCCATCTCCTTCGCGGCGAATGCGATGACGAAGAGGGAGTCGGTCAGTATCTCCAGTTCCGGGATCTCCCGGATGCCATTCTTGATCTTCGCCGCCGTCTCCAGGATTCGCCTCGTGGCGTCCAGGTAGCCTTCTTCCCCGACCGTGACCATGGCTGCCCAGCAGGCGGCGCTCAACGCGCCCGGGCGGCTGCCCGCGAATGACGGAGAGCAGTACAGTCCGCCGGGCCATTCGGTCGTCGTGAAGTACTGGTAGTGGCGCAGCTCGTGCCCGCGATAGAGCACGACTGACGTTCCTTTCGCTGCGTAGCCATACTTGTGCGTGTCCGCCGACATCGAGGTCACGCCGGGTAGCCGGAAATCGAACGGCGGTACGTCGTAGCCCAGCTTCTCCGCCCACGGCAGGACGAAGCCTCCGAGGCATGCGTCCGTGTGGAAACCGATGCCGCGTGCGCGTGCCAGCTCCGATAGCTCACCGATCGGGTCGATCGCGCCGTGCGGGAACTGCGGCGCCGATCCGACGATCACGACCGTGTTGTCCGTAATCGCCCTCTCCGTCGCGGCCACGTCTGCCCGGAAGTCGCCGCCGACCGGGATGTGGATGATCTCGATGCAGAAGTACTGTGCCGCCTTGTCGAACGCGGCGTGCGCCGTCGTCGGCACGATCATCTCCGGCTCGGTAATGCCTCTCTTGTCGCGCGCGTAGTCCCGATAGGCCTTCATCGCGAGCAGAATGCTCTCCGTCCCCCCCGACGACAGCGTGCCGCAGATCTCGTCCGCGGTGCCGGGCTCCGCACCCGACTGAGCGGCGCCCAACATGTTCGCCGTCATCGACACGATCTCGGACTCGAACTTCACGGCGCTCGGCCACAGGTCCGTGTGGAGGGGATTGGACTGCGAGTTGATGGTGTAGACCCTGCTGAGGAAGTCGATATGCTCTTCGTCTCCGTGATAGACCGCCCCGGAAGCGTATCCCTTGCCCCACCGCGCGGCTTCCATCGACTTCATCTGCTCCATCTCGGCCAGGATGTCGTCGCGCCCGCGGCCTCGCTCCGGGATCCGAGCGTGGGTCTCGAAGCGTTGCCTGTACGTCTTGATGGTGGCGGCGCCCTCTTCATCTTGAGTCATGGCATCTCCTCCTCTGCTGGCTTCGGCGGCGGAAGCGCTGTTGGCTGCTGCTCCTGCTGCGCCGCCGCGTTCAGGCGGGCATAGCTGCGCTTGTTGTTCTTGTAGATATTCAGGAACTCGGCGAAGAGCTCGTCGTAGGTACTGCGGTGCTCTGGGTTCGGGTCGTATGTCTGGATGATCGGCACGCGTTCCGGAATGTCGTCGACGGAAATGTATCCAAGGGCCAGGGACCCGAGAAACGCCGCGCCGCGGACGTTCGCCAGCCCGGGCTCTTTCATCTGCCGGATACTCCTGTCGAGCACGTCCGCGTGGATCTGGCACCACAAGCTGGAGTTGGCGCCGCCCCCGATGAAGTTGATCGCGTCGAGGCGTCGCTTCACGAACCGCTCCACGTGCTGGTGCATCCACCTGGTGTTGTAGGCCACGCCCTCGAAGACGGCTCTGACCATGTGCGCCCGCGTCGTGCTGAGCGACTGGTTGAAGAACCCGCCCCGGACGTGGTGGTCTTCGACGGGCGTCCGTTCTCCGTTGAGCCACGGCGTGAAGATCAGCTTGTCGCTGCCCGCCGGGATACGTTCCGCCATCCGGTTGAACGTGTCCAGCGCGTCGTCCGGCGCGGCCCCACCCGACAGCTCGTCGTCGGCGTATAAGATACTGTCCCGCAGCATCGTCAGGCAGGCGCCTGCCGTGTCCTGCTCCGTGGCGACGAGGTACCGTCCCGGGATGCCGGACGGCAGCGACGTGATGTTGTTGAGGACGTCCGTCTTCTTGAACGGCACGTGGCACGTCAGCCACGACGACGTCCCGATGTATAGGTGCGGCTCGAAGTCCCGAACGGCGCCCGACCCGACCGCCGCCGACTCCGTGTCCGGCGTTCCCATCACGACCTGAACGTCTTCGCTCAGCCCGAACTCCCTGGCGATCTCCGGCGTGACCGGTCCCAGCACCGCGCCCGTCGGCCGGAGGTCCGGCAGCTTCTCTCTGTCTACCCCGGAAAGCTCGATCAGCTTGTCATCGTAAGCCACGCGGGACAGGTCTCGGTTGTCCGTCAGCCAATGGCCTGTGATCGTATCGAAGGATGCGGCGGCCTTTCCCGTGAGCCGTAGGTTCAGGTAGTCCATCGGCTCCAGGAACTTGTGCGTCTGTTGGTAGACGGCCGGCAGCTCGTTCTGAATGTAGAGGATGTGGCCGAGCGAGTCCTTTCCCGTTCGCGATGGCACGCCCCCGGTCACCCTCAACCACCGCTGTAGCTTGACTACGCCGTAGCCGGCGATCTTGACGAGCCCGTCGGTCACACGTTCGGCATGCTTCGCGCCGCGCGCGTCCATCCAGATGATGGCGTTCATGAGATGTTTGCCGTCGCGGTCGACCGCCACCGTGCCCATCCACTGCGTCGTGCAACTGATCGCCACGATGTTCTCTGGTGGCACGAGGCCTCTCTGTAGGAGCCTCTTCGTGGCCGTGCTCATGGCGCGCCACCAATCATCCGGGTCCTGCTCCGCGCCGCCGCCGGGCAGGAGCAGGAGTTCGGTCTTCTCGAACTCGTGGCCGACGATCTCACCGTCGGTCGTCGCCAGTGCCACCTTCGGGCCGCCCGTGCCGAGGTCGACGGCGAGGACGTACTTCGTACTCTCCGCTGCCATGCCTGATCTCCTCCCCGCTCCCTCCCTCTGCACGTTTGCCGAGGCCCGGCACATTCTAGCCCAACCTCGGCGCGGCAGCACGCATCGCTTGAGCCTGCGGCTGCCGGTGGGCCGCGCTGGCCGGCCCGGTTCGCTGGCCCAACGGGGAAGCCCTGCCGCGACGACGCGCGCGCCGGACGAGCCAACACCACGCCGCCATGAATGTGCATGCACGCCTTACGGCGGCCCAGCGTTCCGTTAGGGTGTTCCCGCTTAGCGCGAACTGCGTCGGTGCGATAGACTGTGCTCGACCCCAGAATACGGCTTCGAACATGCTGTTGGATGACGCAGGCTGCGGGCGCCAAGCGGGCTACATCTCCAAGTCGGAAGAGCCGCAAGACGCCGCCACTAGGTTCAACGTGGACTTCCACCAAATGAGGAGAGAGCAGACGACACAGGACCGTGCAACGCATTCGTGAGGCAGCGCAGAACCTGCGCGTTCAACTGGAGGTGTTGAAGGTCAGGGCGGAGCCTGCCGCGCCCTACGCCTTCGCCGTCATCGTCGGTGCTGGAGCGGCCGCCGGCGCCATCGTCTTCCGCGAGCTGATTGCCGACTTTGACCGGCTCTTTTTCGGTTGGCTGGCGGACGATGTCCTTGGAGGTCTGGGAGACTGGCGGGTGGTGCTGATCCCGGCGATTGGTGGCCTGTTCGTTGGTCCCATCATCTATTTCTTCGCGCGCGAGGCCAAGGGTCACGGCGTGCCTGAGGTGATGCTCGCGCTGGAGGCCGAACGGGGGCGCATAAGACCGCGGGTGGCGGTTGTCAAGTCCGTTGCCTCCGCCATCTGCATCGGTAGCGGAGGTTCCGTCGGGCGCGAGGGCCCCATCGTGCAGATCGCGTCCGCTATCGGATCAACTATAGGCCAGATCGCCCGCCTATCCGACGACGACGTTCGCCTGCTTGTCGCCGCTGGCGCGGCCGGCGGCATTTCCGCCACGTTCAACGCGCCCATTGCCGGTGTCTTCTTTGCGCTGGAAGTGATCCTGCGCCGGTTCAATGCGCGCAATTTCGGAGTGGTCGTGCTGAGTTCGGTCGTGGCAACCGCCGTTGCCCACGCCCGCTTCGGCGACCAGCGGGCCTTCCTCATACCCGAGTACACGTTGGAGAGTCCGTTCGAGTACCCCCTGTACGCGGTCCTCGGCGTCATTGCCGCCTTCGCCGCGGTGCTGTTCGTGTGGCTGCTCTACAAGTGCGAAGACTTGTTCGATGCGGTGCCCATCGCTGAGTGGGTCAAACCGGCTGTCGGAGGCATCGGCGTCGGGCTGCTCGGTGTGGCCTTCATCGATGTGCTGGGCGTTGGCTACGGTTCGGGGCCTGGGGGCCTCGCCATTCCAAGCGCGCTGGAAGGCGACCGCACGTTCCAGGTGCTCGTCGCGCTGGCGGGCCTGAAGATCCTCGCGACATCAGTCACCATCGGCTCCGGCGGCTCCGGCGGCGTGTTCGCTCCGTCGCTCTTCATCGGCGCGATGGCCGGAGGGGCCTTCGGGTCCTTCGTGAATACCGTCTGGCCGGGGAACACAGGTCCGTCGGGAGCCTACGCGCTGGTAGGCATGGGGGCCGTGTTCGCGGGAGGAGCGCGCGCTCCCATTACCGCCATCATCATCCTGTTTGAGATGACCCGCGACTATTCGATCATTCTGCCTCTGATGACCGCCGTCGTCATCTCGACCGTAGTCGCACAGCTTATCATGCGTGAGAGCATCTACACCCTCAAGATCAGTCGAAGAGGTATCGAGCTTGGCGAGCCGCGGGAGCGGTCCGTCCTCGCCAGGATCGCCGTGGGCCGGGCGTGGCGCCCGGACTTCGAGGTCGTCAACGTGGCGACGCCGCTCGAGGAGTTGATGGAAGTCTTCTCCGGCCGGGCCGGCCGCGAGGGTGCGCTCCCGGTAGTAGACGATCAGCGCCGTCTCGTCGGAGTTGTGGCCCCGAGCGACTTGGACAAGGTCGTTGAGGGCAAGAGCTCCGCTCAGACGGTGGAAGATGTGGCCACGAAGAACCCTGTCACGGTATACCCCGATGAGACGCTGGATGAAGCCGTACGCCGCATGGGCGACCGGTCGCTGCGGCAACTGCCCATCGTGAGTAGGGGGAACCGTGCCATCCTGCTCGGCGTGTTGCGGCGCAGCGATGTCTTCGCAGCATACAGCCAAGCGGCGGCCGACACTCCGATCGGCACAGGCCGGTCCAGGCGAGCTCCGCTGATGGGGCTCGAGGCCTACGGTATGGAAGTAGTGGAGTTGCTGCTTGGCGAGGATGCCCCGGCGGTCGCCCATACCCTGGGTAGCCTGGATCTCCCTCGCGAGAGTGTTGTGATCTCGATCGTACGCGACGGCCGGGCTGTGATTCCCCGTGGTGATGTCACGTTTTCTCCTGGCGACCGCGTGGTCGTGGCGGTGCTACCCAAGGCGAAGGCGCACGTCACGAAGAAGCTGACGGGCGCTGTCGAGAAGGACGGTGACGGTGCTGCTCGCCGGCGGGACGCCTGAGCTCGGACGCGGCTTCAGCGGCCCGGCGTAGCCTCCTGCTGGGACTCGTGCCGGTCCTTCTCGCTGCGTCCTCGGCCGCGTGCCCGCCGCTAAGGCGAAGGTCTAGGCGGCGGTATCAGATCGAACCGAGGCCGACGCGCGGGGCTCGAACCACGGCCGAGCGCGATGGGCGTAGGCGTTGGCGCGAACGAAGTTGTAGGCGCCCTCGCTGCGTAGCCACTCCTCCATCCGGGCCACGTCGGGATACAGGTTGATGGCGTCCTTCCAGATGGCCCGTCCGCAGAGGAATCCGCTCGCACCCGCTTGCGTAGCAAGCTCCACCTGCGTGAGGAACTCCGAGATGTCCACGCCGGCGCTCAAGATCACCCAGGGCTTGGCCGCGGCATCGTTGAGCCGGCGGCAGAACCCGCGCACGTCTTCCAGCTTGTAGACCGCTTCGCGCTCCTTGCCATCGAAGGCGCCGCTCGAGTACTCGCTTGTGTGCTTCAGATCGGCAGGGAACTCCAGCTTGAGGATGTCCACCTTGTACTGGGGCTGGCTGAACTCGGCGGCGCTCTCGATCACGAGCTCCGGTTTCTTGCCGGCGAACTCAGGAGAGTCGGCGCTTTTCTCCAGGATCGGGTAGCTGACCGGCTCCAAGAGGAATGGCATGTCCGCCTCCTCGCACTCCGCGCCGACGCGCTCCACCAACTCCAGTTGATGGCGTCTCACATCGGCTGAGCCGTCCGGTCGGTAGTAGATCAGCAGTTTGACGGCGTCCGCGCCGGCCCGCTGTGCTTTCTCAACCGACCAGTTCTCCAGCAGATGCGTCTTGCGCTCCTTCGATTCATGGCCTGCGCCCTCGTGCCCGGACTGCTCGTAGGCCAGCAGCAGGCCGACTCCCGCTGGTATGTGTCGTACCGAGTCCACGTAGCCGTACTCCGGATCGGTCAGGACCGCCGTTGCGTACGGGGCCAGCGTCTCCGTGACGACCCGCTTCGCCGTTGTTAGGTCGTCGGCGGTAACGTCTCCTGGCTCCTTGCCGGTCGCCTTCGCGATGGCCTTCTCAAGAGACCCTCGCTGGTCGATCGCCAGCATGTTGAATCGTCCCTCTTCGTCGCTCAGCGAGCGTAGCCGGTGCCACTTCGCTGGGGATGGCTGCACAGTCACTTGGTTCCTCCTTGTCGTTCCGGGATTCGAGGTCTGGCGCTTGGGCAGCTCGCCGATGCCTATCGCCGCGGCAAACCTGCGCTCGAAATCCCCCACAGGCATCTTGGCCGTCTCCGCGATCCTCGCCTTTGTGTCGGGGTTCTCTAGATCCTCCCGCTCCAGTCGTATCATGTACTCGCGGGCCACCTTGTAGTGCTCGGAGCGGATGTCCACCAGGCGGACGCGTGTGCGCCCCGTCTCGGGGTCTCGCAGACTGTCGAAGGGCAGGACTCGCAGGAAGCCTTCTTCCAGACAGACCAAGCACCCGTCACGCAGGTCATCGTCGGCTGGCTCCGAGGCCAGGAAGTTGGCCGCTCCGTAGCCCAGCGTTCGTGTGTAGTCGATGTCGAATGGGCACGGTGGCGCGCAACGCAGCTCGTACCCCAGCGTGACGTCGACAACGTGAATCGGGTCGCCCCGGTCGCTGAAGCGCTTCTCAATCTCGTGCTGCAGGACCGCGGCCAGCGGGATGTCGGACAGGCTGATGTGACCGTAGGGGTCGTGCCGCACCTCTACCCCCGGTATCTTGGCCAGCTCCTCGGGATCGAGCTTCTCGCCGACCCCCTCCGCGATAACCGCGAGCCCGTCGCTCCGCCCCATCATCCGTCGCTTCAGGATCGCCCCCTCCAGCACTGTGCAGACCTCGTCCAGGCTCACCCGTTCCTTTGGAAACTCCTCCGGAATGACCGTCAGCGTGGCGCCGGCCGACTTCCCTATTCCCAGCGCAAGGTGGCCTGCCCGCCTTCCCATGACCACCGCGAAGAACCACCGATTCGTCGTCCGCGAGTCCTCCATCAGGTTCAGCACGAGATTGGTGCCTACGTGGCGGGCAGTCTCGAAGCCGAACGTCGGCATTGAGGCCGGAAGGGGTAGGTCGTTGTCTATCGTCTTGGGCACGTGAGCGACCCTGATCGTGCCTTCGGCGGCCTTGGCTATCTCGCGCGCCCCAAAGGCGGTGTCGTCACCGCCGATCGTGATCAGATGGGCGATTCCCAGGCTCTTCAGAGACTTGATCGCGTTTTGCAGGTCCTCTGGGCTCCGGGCCGGGTTTGTTCGCGAAGTGCGCAAGATCGAGCCGCCTTGTGCGTAGATCCGGGACACGTCCGCTATGATCAACGGCCTCAACATGTCCGTGCGCCCCTGCACCAGGTGCTGGAAGCCGTCGTACAGGCCCAGTACCTCGAAACCCGCGTTCGATGCCTCAATCGTGGCTGCACTGATGGCGCTGTTGATGCCTGGTGCGGGGCCGCCTCCCACGAGGATCCCTACTCGTCCTTTTCCTGTGGTCATTGGTGCGTCACTCCTGCCGCTAGCTCTAACTGGAGGAATATCGGCTGCCCCGGCGTTTGCCGATAGGGGAAGTCCATAAGCTCGATTGCCTCGGCGTTCCGACCTGGGCCTGTCGCACAGTTCTCAGCGGCTGCGTTCGATCTCATTCTGTGTGGTTCATTCCCGGCGGATGCCGCGCCCGCGCGGAGTCCTGGGCGGCAGTCTTCAACGCTGGGCGGCGGGCCGCAATCGTAGTGCCCTTCACTATCAGGTTAGCATTCGACTGCCGGACTCGCACGGCGTGTGCTCACTCCGACGGTCGATGGACGCTGCCCTAGGCCTCGTTTGGCGCCTGGTCGCCCCTCACGTACTCGCGCATGAGGCGCCGGGCGTCATCCGAGCGCATCGTCTGCCAGAAAGCGTCCTGCTCCAGCCGCAGGGCCTCCAGTAGGGGCAACTCGCTGCCCTGAACGATGCACTGCTTGATCAACCCCACGCTCAGCGGTGGCCGCTGCGCCAGCTCGCGCGCCAGTTCGAGCACCTCCGGCATCAAGCGGTCGGGCTCGACGGCGCGATGAACGAGCCCGATCCGCTCCGCCATGTCTGCGTCGACTACATTTCCAAGCATGATCAGTTCCCGCGCCTTCGCCGTCCCAAGCAGGCGCGTCATCCGCTGCGTACCTCCTGCTCCCGGCAGGATGCCCACTCGCACTTCCGGAAGGCCCATCACACCGCCCCGCGCCATGTAGCGGAAGTCGCAGGCGAGAGCCAGCTCGCAGCCACCCCCCATTGCCGTCCCGTTGATCGCGGCGATCACCGGTTTGGGGAGGCTCTCCAGCTTCAAGAGCGCCTGATGCATGTCGTGCAGCTCCGGCCCGGCGCCGATCGCGCCCCCCTGCGTCGCCGTCTCGGCCGCCTCGGACAATTCGCCCACGTCGTAGTGGGTGATGAAGATGCCCTCGACTCCGCCGGTGAGGATCAGCGACCGTACTTCGGAGTCTCTTTCTACCTCCTCAGCGAGCGTCCGAAGCTCGCTGACCATTGGGGCGTTCAGTAGGTTGCGAGGCGGGTTGACGAGCGTCGCGACGAGTGCGCCATCCTCACGTTGCCTCTCGATGTACCTGAACTCCGGCATGACTGACTCCTTTCCGGATACGGCGCCCCGGGCCACCCTGTGCCATCCTAAGGTTCACCCGGCGGGGCTTCGCCCGTAGTGTACCGGTCACTGGCAGCGCTGGTAGCGTCATGCGTATCCGTTCTGAGCGGCGTGAGATCCGCCACGGTGCGCTTCCGTGGCTCTAGCCCGACCAGATCCGGGAGAAGTTGGCCACCGCTTCGTTGAACTCCGCAGCCGCCTCCAGGTTGACCGCATGGCCGGCATCGACGCCCATCACCTGCAGGTGTGGCATCGTCTTCTCCGCGAAGCGTCGGTGCGCCGCAAACCGTTCCTCCCGCTCTCCCACCACCAGGAGCGTGGGTACCGTGTTGTGCTCAACGCGCCCCCGAACGGACGAATCCGGAACAGTGAAGAGGCCTGTACGGGCAACGCCCTCGATGGTGTGCAGCTCGTAGTCGGCCATCAGTGCCCGACGCACCTCGGCGGGCAGGCGACGGGATCGGGCGGGGTTGAACGGGTGCCGCTCCAGCAGGCGGCGGCCCTCGGCCTCCAGCCCTCGTGCCTGGGCCTCCATCACCGGGCGTGTCCGTTCCGCCCAGTCCTCCTCCGCCAGCGCCGAGTTGGAGTTGGTGAAGACGTGGGCGATCACCCGCTCCGGGTGGTCCAGGGCGTAACGGAGCGTCAGGGCTGCTCCGAGAGACTGGCCGCAGAGAACCCAGCGCTCGCAACGCAGAGCTGCCCGGATCCGCTCGAACGCCGCTACGTAGGCTTCGGGCGTGTAGGACGCGGGATCATCCGGCGTGGGGGAGCGGCCGTGGCCCAGCAGTTCCACGATGACGGGACGGCAGAAGGCGGAGAGAGCGGAGACGTTCGGCAGCCACTGGGCCCGGCTCGAGAGGAACCCGTGGACGAGGAGGGCAAACGGTCCCTTTCCATCGTGGACCTCATAGTGCAGGCCCGGCGCGCCCGCTTCCTCAGCGCGCGCGACCATGTCCCGGCCTTCGCGCATGAGGCTTCCAGTCTTCAGCGGGGCAGGCAACAACGGAGCAGCCGCTCATGAGCGTCAGTGTACCAGCGATGCCACAGGGCCGAAGATGGACTGTACCACCGAAAGGCGAAGCCGCTCCACTGGAGCGGCTTCTGCGTCTGCTGCCTAGAGGCTTTCGCTATGCTTCCTTGCGCAGAAACTGTCGTATCTGTTCGAAGAGGACGTGCGCCTGTTCCGCAGGGGTGCCCTTCACGATCTCTCTCTTGCGTTCCACCGCCTCGGCCTGACCGAGGCCCGAGACCGTCGTGGGTGACCCCGCAAGCCCGATCTTCTCCGGGTCGGCGGCCAAGTCCTCGGCCGTCCAGACGGTGACCTCGGCCTCTTTCTCCGCCCAAGGCTTTCGGTCGTAGTCCATGAAGCGGGGCTCGTTGATGCCGACGCGGATCGATGCCACCGCGGGCAGCGGTACCAGCAGTATCTCGTGGCCGCCGCGGATCTCCCGCTCCGCCCGCAGCTTGCCGTCGACGATCTCCATCTCGCCCGCGTAGGTGACCTGGCAGATGCCGAGCCATTCGGCGATGCCGGGCGGCACCTGCGCCGTGGCGCCGTCCGACGACTCCTCACCGCAGAGGATGAGGTCGTAGCGGCCGATCTTGCGGATTCCCTCTGCGAGGGTGTACGAGGTTGCCAGCGTATCGGCGCCGCCGAACGCGCGGTCGCTGAGGAGCACGGCTCGGTCCGCGCCCATCGCCAACGCTAGCCGCATGTACGGCTCGAACATCGGCGGCCCCATCGAAAGCAGCGTCACCTGGCCGCCGTGGATGTCTTTGAGACTCAGGGCCACCTCGAGCAGGTTCATGTCGGGGGGATTGATCAGCGAGCGGGCCTTGGCCCGGTCGAGCGTGGCCGTCTCCTTGTCGACGACGACCTCCTCGGGACGCGGCACCACCTTGATGCACGCGATGATGTTCAGACCTTTGCCGTTGTTCCGCTTCGCTGTCATGATTGTGCTGCCTTGCGTAGCTCTTCGACCAGGGGAGGCAAGACCTCGAAGATGTCTTCCACTACCCCATAGTCTGAATGCTCGAAGATCTCCGCCTCGCCGTCCGTGTTGATCGAGACGATCAGTCCTGCTTTTTCGACGCCCACTGTGAAGTGAATGGCCCCGCTGATGCCCAAGCAGATCGCCAGGTCCGGCTTGCAGACCAGACCCGTCTGGCCGATCTGGCGGTCGCGACCTATCCAGCCCTCGTCGACGGCGACGCGGGTGGCGCCGATCTCGCCGCCCAGGAGAGCTGCCAGCTCTTCTAGGAGATTCCACTCCCCGCGGATGCCGCGGCCGCCGGCGATGATCACCTTCGCCTTGGTGATATCGACGCCTTCCTGCGTGACGCGCTCCACTACCTCCACCCGCTCGTCCTCCTTGGGGACGTTCACAGGTACCTGCGTCACGGTCCCCTTGCGGGCCGGGTCTGGTTCGGCGGCCTCGAAAATACCGGGCCGCACGGTGGCCATCTGCGGCCGGTGCTGCAGGCACTCGATGTCGGCCGTTATGCCCCCTCCGAAACCGGTCACCTGCGCCTCCAGGATGGTGGTGCCCTCCCTGAGCCACATGGCGGTGCAGTCTGCGGTGAGGCCGGTTCGCACGCGCACGGCCAGCCGCCCTGCCAGGTCGCGTCCGTCGGGCGTCGCGCCCAGCAGAAAGATGTCCGGCTTGCGTTCCCGTACCATCTCGGTGACGACCCGTGTGTACGGGTCGGTCCGATACTGGGCCAGCACGGGGGCGTCAGCCACCAGCACCTCGTCGGCGCCGCAGGCGATCGCCTCCTCGGCGAGACTACTGACCTCGTGCCCCACCAAAGCGCCTGTCAGGGGTATCTTGGCCTCATCGGCCAATTCCCGTGCCCTGCCCAGGAGCTCCAATGAGACACCCTCCAGCTTGCCCGCCTGCTGCTCCAGGTAGACCCAGATGCCGCGGGCTTCCTCGGGCTTGTAGAGCGGTTCGAACACGGCTAGCTCCTCGTGGTTGCGCCCGCGCCCTAGGCGGGCTGTTCCTTCAAAGCCATGGCGGCCACCTCGGACACGTCTAGGACGCGCATCTCATCGTGGCCCGTAGCCTTGACGCTGTCTTCCAAGCAGGAGATGCAGAAGCTGCAGGCGGTGACGATAGCCTCCGCCCCCGTCTCGGCCGCCTCCTTGGCCCTGATGTCCGAGAAACGGTCGCTGGCCTCCGTCTCCGTCCACATGCGACCCCCTCCGGCGCCGCAGCAGAGGGCCTGCTCGCGGTTGTGCTCCATCTCCTCCAACTCGATGCCGGGGATGCTCGATAGGATCTGACGTGGCTCCTCATAGATCTGGTGATGGCGTCCCAGGTAGCAGGGGTCGTGGTAGGTGACGCGCATGTTCACCGGCTGCTCCAGGTGCAGCCGATCTCCCTCGATGAGTTGAGCCAGGTACTGCGTGTAGTGCAGGGGCTGGAAGCTCTCTGAGTAGCGAGGGTACTGCTCCGCGAACATGTCGAAGCAGTGAGGCGATGTCGTGATCAGGGGGCCCGCTCCTGCTTCCTGGAACACTTGAGCGCTCGCCGCCGCGATCTCCTGCGCGTATTCGCGGTGGCCCACACTCTTGACCGCGTCGCCGCAGCACGGCTCGCTCTCTCCCAGCGTGCCGAAACTGACTCCCGCTCCCCGCAGCAGCGAGACGATGGCCCGTGCCAGCTTCTGCATGCGCCGGTCGTACGATGCTGTGCAGCCGACGTAGTAGAGCAGCTCGTGCTTGTCAGCCGAGAACTCGGGCAGATCCAGGCCGGCTGCCCAAGCGGTCCTCTGCGAGGGCGGGCGTCCCCACGGGTTGCTGTCCCAGTACTCCCCCCACAACAGGGCGCGGTACTCGTGAGGCTCCCGCCGTTCTTTCCAGGCCAGGTTGCGCAACGCCAGGATGACCTCAGTGATAGGAACGCCACGCGGGCACCGTGCCTCGCACTGGCCGCAGGTCGTGCAAAGCCAGATGGCCTCGTCCCAGCCTGGAGTGCCCATCTGGGCCTCCCGGATGAACTTGCGGACGCTGATCGACTCGTCCCTCACGAGCCCCCAGGGACAGATGGCCGTGCACACGCCGCACTGGTAGCACGGAGCGGCCGCCCCGTTGGTGACCTTGATCACACGTTCCCAGACTTCGTCGTCTAGTACGATCGGTTCTTGAGTTTGAACCATAACGCGGGACTCCTGCTAGGCTGGGGCCTTCGCTAGGTACTGCTTCACCACTTCATCCATCTCTCGCATCTTGGCGGCAAATTCCTTGCCCTCCGACGCCGAGTTCCAGTGAAGCTGTAGCCGCTCGGCCGGTTCGAGGCCCTTGCGCGTGAGCTTGCGGTGCCAGACTCTGAAGCGCTTCTGGGTGGCCTCGTTCGCGTAGTTGTAGTGACAGTCCGAACCTCGTTCGGTCAATCGGCAGCCGGTGACCAGCACCGCGCCGGCCCCCTTGTCGAAGGCGTGGGTGACGAACTCTTCCTCCAGCCGCGCCGAGCACATGGTGCGGATGAGGCGGCTCGACGGAGGGTACTGGATCTTCTCGATACCCGCTTGGTCGGCCCCCGGGTAGGAGCACCAGTTGCAGGTGAAGACGACGCACTTCTCCTCCGGCTTGTCCGCCAGGGCGGCGTCGACCTGGGCCAAGATCTGCTCCCTGGTGAAGTACGGCATGACGATCGCATCGTAGTTGCAGACGGCGGCGCAGTTGCCGCAGCCCTGGCAGGCCGCCTCCAGGAAGTTGACCGTACCTTCCTTCACCTTCCCGACGAGCTCGATCGCGCCGAATGGGCAAGCCGGGACGCAGATGCCGCAGACGGAGCACTTCTCCTCGATCAGGTGAGCGGTGATGGGCTCCTTGTCAATGGTGTCTCGACACAGGATCTTCGCCGCGTTCGAAGCTGCGGCCAGCGCCTGCGATATGCTCTCCTGGACGTCCTTCGGGTACTGGACCGTGCCCGCCAAGTAGATGCCGGGCGCGGGCGCCTCGGCCGGACCCAGCTTCGGGTGCCGCTCCAGCAGGAAGCCCTCCGGGTCCAGCGGCGCCTTGAGTTGCTCGGTGACGCTCTGCTCGATTGGGCGGAGACCCGCGGTCAGAACGAGCAGATCTGTGGGGATGTGCAGGTCGCGGCCTGACAGTTCGTCGTGGACCACGGCGTGGCCATCCACCCAGCGCACCGCTTCCTCTGCGGGCTTGTCGGGGTCGTACCGAATGAACTGTACGCCTTCGCGGCATGCCTCTTCGTACGCCTCCTCGGCGTGGCGGCTGTAGGTGCGGATGTCCTTGTAGAGGACGCGCACCTTCTTGCCGGCCCGCCTGAGGCGGGTGGCCTGGGCGATCATCGATTCGCAGCAGTAGCGCGAGCAGCCGGTGCCGTTGCGCCGCGAACCCACGCAGCCGATGAAGGTCACGTGCTCGCCCGGCGGGTCCTCCAAGGCTTCCAGGTCCAGGTTCGTGACCACCCGGGAGTCCTGCCCGTAGCTGAACTCGGTCGGCTTGTAGGGTGCCGCTCCCATCGCCAGGACGATGGCCCCGGCCCTGACCTCCTTGCCGTCGGAGAGCCGGGCCGTGAAGTTGCCGATGTGTCCTCCGATCTGCTCCACCTCAGTATTGAGGTGGACCTTGACGCGGGAGCGCTTGACCTCCTTGAGCTTCTCTTCCAGGACGTCTGCCGCATTCACGTTGCCCGGCGCCAGCACGTCCAGCTTGCGGAGCAGGCCCCCCAATTCCGGCCCCTTCTCGATGAGGTGGGTCCTGAAGCCCTGGCTTGCCAGGTTGGCGGCCGCGGTCATGCCGGCGATGCCGCCCCCGATGACCAGCGCTTGCTGCTCCATGGGCTGCTTGCTGATCTCGAGCGGCTGCAACAGACGGGCCTTGTCCACCCCCATCCGGATCATGTCCTCGGCCTTCTCGTAGGCCTCCTCCGGGTAGTTCTTGTGCACCCAGGTGTCCTGGTTGCGCACGTTGACCATCTCCAGCAGGTAGGGGTTGAGGCCGGCCAGCCCGCACGCCCGCTTGAAGAACGGCTCGTGGGTCTTGGGCGAGCAGGCGGCGATGACCGCCCGCGTGAGCTGCTTGTCGCGGATCGCCCCTGCTATCTCCTGCGCGGCTGTGGCCGTGCAGCTAAACATCTGGCTCTGGGCGTGAGCGACGTCGGGCAGCGTCTTGGCGTACTCCACAGCCTTCTCGACGTCGATCACCCCGGCGATGTTCGAGCCGCAGTGGCAGATGAACACGCCGATGCGCGGCTCCTCCACGTCCTCGATGGGCTCGCCCTTCTCCAGCTCGGGCCATTCTCTGTGGTCGATGTGGGTCAGTGCGGAAGCGGCCGACCCACTCCCATCGGCGACGCTGTCGGGGATGTCCTTGGGGCCTGTGGCGCAGCCGGCTGTGTAGATGCCGGGCCGGGAGGTGCTGACCGCCCCTCCCTCAGCCTCTGCGGTCTTGAGGAATCCGTCCTCGCCGACCTCGATGCCAAGCATGTCCGCCAGCTCTTGCAGTCCGTCGGGAGGTCGCACCGCTGTCGCCAGGACCACCATGTCCGCCTCGGTCTTCTCCATCTTGCCGGTTTCGGTGTTCTCGTACCGCACGATGAGGCCGGAGCCGTTCGGGCTGATGTCTGCCGGATGGCCCCGAATGAACTTGGCCCCTCCCTGGCGTGTCCTGTCGAAGAAGCCGTCGAACCCCTTCCCATACGCGCGTACGTCCATGTAGAGGATGGTCACGTCCTCGATGCCGTGGTCCATCACCTGGTAGGTCTCTTTGATGGAGTACATGCAGCAGAAGCGGGAGCAGTAGCGGTAGAAGTTGCGGTCGCGAGAGCCGACGCAGAGTACGAAGACGATGTTCTTGGGATGCTCGCCGGTGGACGGCTTGAGGATCTCGCCGCCGGTCGGTCCCATCGGCGTGAGCATGCGCTCCAGCTCCATCGATGTCATCACGTCCGGGTGCTTGCCGTAGCCGTACTGCTGCAGGAGCGTCGGTTCGATCAAGTCGAAGCCGACGGTCACAATGATCGAGGCCACCTGGCGCGTCACCACCCGCTCAGCGGGCATACTGAAATCGATGCACTTGGGCGCGCACACCTCTGAGCAGCGCCCGCATGGCAGGTAGTTGGGCGGGTCGTTCAGACACAGCTCCGTGTCGATGATGTAGGGCCCGGGCACCGCCTGCGCCAGCGGAGTGTAGATAGCCTTGCGGGTCGTCATCCGCACGTCGAACTCGTTGGGAGCGCTCTCAGGGCAGACGTCCACGCACAGATTGCACCGGGTGCAGTCCTCGTTGACGAAGCGCGCGCGCTCCCGGATCGTTACTTGGAAGTTGCCTTCCTCCCCCGCAACGGTCTCTACCTGGGCGGGAGAAAGAATCTCGATGTTGGCGTGCTCTCCGACCTCGGAGAGCTTAGGCATCTCAATTCATATGGAGCAGTCCAGTGTAGGGAAGTTCTTGTCCAGAGCGGCCATCTTGCCGCCGATGGTGGGAGAGCGCTCCACCAAGACCACCTTGCTGCCGGACTCGGCAAGGTCAAGTGCGGCCTGGACGCCCGCTATGCCGCCGCCAATGACGAGCACCGTGTCTCTCATGATGCCTCCTTCTGCTGCTCCACATGTTTGTAACCGGCCTCGAACGCCTTCACGTTCAGGTCGATGGTCTTTGGGGGCACGGACGCGCGCACAGCCTCCAGCATGGCCTCCTTGCTGATCATGCCCGTTGCGGCGGTGAAGCCGCCCAGCATGACAATGTTGGCCACGATCTTTCTACCCAGATCCTCGGCCAGGCGGGTGCAGGGGATGCGATAGATGTTGTCCCCCTGCATCGGGCTATCGACCAGATCTTCCTCTAGGAGGATGATGCTGCCCTCCTTGGCCTCCTCTATGTACCTCTCGTATGCTTCCTGGGACAGGATGGCGGTGAAGTCGGGCGCGGATATCAGGGGGTAGCCGATGAACTCCTCGTCGACCGCCACCTCGGCTGCGGAAGCCCCTCCGCGGGCCTCCGGCCCGTACGACTGAGTCATCACCGCCTCCTTGCCGTCGTACACCGCTGCCGCCATCCCTGCGATGTGGCCGGCCATAATCATCCCCTGACCGCCGAAACCTGCGAAACGGATCTCCTTGCGCATGGCTCTACTACCTCGTCACCGGAACTGCTCTGGCACCGTCGTGAACGGCGTCCGCTCCCTATCCACGAAGTTGCCCAGGACGATGGGCTCCTTCTGTCGAAGGTCGATGCCGGTCTTTTCCAGGTCGGCGTTATCATCCACGATGCACTCCTCCTGGTAGAGGTGCATCTCATCGAGGCCCTCACCCAGGTCGTTGGGACGGCCGAAGCCGATAGGGCAGGGCGAGAGGACCTCGATGAGGGTGAAGCCTTTCTTCTGCACCGCCCGGGCCATGGCGTCCTTGAGCTGACGCACGTGGAGCGCCGTCCAGCGCGCCACGAATTCGGCCCCTAGGGCGGCCACCAGCCATGGGATGTTGATCGGCGTCTCGAAGCAGCCGTAGGGCGTCGTGCTGGTGCGGGCGCCCATCGGTGTCGTCGGTCCGCCCTGGCCGCCGGTCATTCCGTAGTTGAAGTTGTTGACGCAGATGACGTGGATACCGACGTTGCGACGGGCGGCGTGCAGCATATGGTTGCCGCCGATGGCGAACAGGTCGCCGTCGCCGCTGACCACCGTCACCTCAAGCTCCGGGTTGGCGACCTTCATCCCGGTCGCGAACGGGATGGACCGCCCGTGGGTGGTGTGGAACGAGTCTATGTTGACGTACCCGGGAATACGTCCCGTGCAACCGATGCCGGCGACAACGACGTGCTTGTCCCGGGGGATCCCGGAATTGAGGATCGTCTCGCCGTAGCAGGCCATGATGGGACCCAGCCCGCAGCCGGGGCACCAGATGTGGGGCAAACGGTCGGCGCGGAACAGCTCGTCCAGGGGATGAGAATCGACGGTAATTTCAGACGGCATGGCTGGCCTCTCGGATGGCGTCCATGATCGGTTCCGGTGACATCATCTTTCCTCCAGCATGCTGGGCGGGCAGCACCGGCTTGGCGGTGAACCTCTCCACCTGGGTGATCATCTGCCCCAAGTTGACTTCTGCCACGACAAAGGCCTTGACTCGCTTGTCCAAGTCCCGGATCTGCTTCTCCGCAAACGGCCACAGAGTAATGAGCCTGAGCAGGCCGGCCTTGATTCCGTCTTCCCGGGCAATCGCCGCGGCGTGGCGGGCCGTCCGAGCGGTGGAGCCGAAGGAAACCACGGCGACGTCCGCGTCGTCCAGCTCCCACTCTTCCACCTCGATGATCTCGTCGGCGTGCGACAGGATCTTGTCGTTCAAACGGCGCACCAGCTTGTCGTGGGGCTCGGGGAACGTAGCCGGGTAACCGCGCTCGTCGTGCGTGAGGCCCGTCACGTGTACGCGGTGGCCCTCACCGGCGAACGGCATGGCCGGGATCAGTGACTCGTCCGTCTCATAGAGAAGCGTCTCTTTGCCGTTCGTGGGTCGCTTGCGGCCGACGTACGGGATCTCCGAGGCCTCGGGGATCACCACCCTCTCACTCATGTGTCCCACGATCTCGTCGCCCATGACGAAGGTGGGCGTGCGGTACTTGTCGGCGGCGTTGAAGGCCTTGATGGTGTAGTCGAAGCATTCCTGCACGGAGGATGGGGCATAGGCGATGGGCTGATAGTCGCCATGAGAACCCCACTTCACCTGCATGACGTCCGCCTGCGCGGTGAGCGTGGGCAGTCCGGTGGAAGGGCCTCCCCGCTGCACGTTGACCACGACGCAGGGCGTATCCGTGATCATGCCCAGACCGATGTTCTCCATCATGAGGGAGAAGCCCGGCCCGGAGGTCGCGGTCATGGACCGCGCGCCCGCCCAGGAAGCGCCCAGAATGGCGCACATGCTGGCCAGCTCGTCCTCCATCTGGACGTAGTGGGCTCCCACCTGGGGCATCCGGCGGGAGAGGCGCTCGGCCACCTCCGTGGAAGGGGTGATGGGATAGCCGGCGAAGAAATGGACGCCGGCGGCCATCGCACCCTCTGCCACAGCGATGTCGCCCGCCATGAAGTGCGTGCCCGTCAAGACCCGCTGGTCTGTGGGCGTCGTCACGGCGATACCTCCTCCTCGATCTCCTGGGTATAGATGGCGAACTCAGGGCAGATCATGGTGCAGAAGCCGCAGTGCACGCACGCCTCTTGCTTGTCTGCGGCCACCACCGGGTAGTGATAGCCCTTGGCGTTCAGATTGGGTGACTCCTCCAGCACGTCCTCAGGGCAGAACTCGATGCAGAAGTTGCAGCCCTTGCAGCGCTGGGGGATGATGTAGGTCTGCCCTCTGGGGATCTTGATGACAGACTTGTCTAAGGGTTGGCGAAGCAGAGTCGTCTCCATAGAACACAAAGTCGACCGGTCCCTACTCGCAGCGGTCCCCTTGACCGCGCACGAACCCGTCGCAATCCGGCCAGCCTTTCTCTCCTATTATTCATTCTTACTGGCGGAGAAAGCATGAAACAAGGGCCAACCGGCCCCTCACACCCGGTAACTGGAGTGCGCAGAGGTGACAGATGTACCTAGACAAGAATACCTACTGATCGGGGGGAGATCACGCGGCGGCCAGCTCCAGGGCACGCCGAGCGCCAGCGGGGCTCTCGCTCCAGGCCGGCGCGCCACGCGAGTCCACCGCGTTTGCGGCGAGACCGTGCCGTGGGTGATAATCGCCAGGGGACTGGTACCCTGCTCTGACGAGCCAAGGAGGTCTGACCATGAACAGCGCTGTGCTCACGGACGTTCGCCAGAATCTGCGAGAGGAAGTAGCGGCCTTCGTCCGCGACGACGTGCCCCGCCAGCTCATCCTCGACATGGACGGAGAGAGGGTGAACTACCCTCGCGAGTACCTGGAGGCGGCGGCCCGCCGGCGTCTACTCGGGTTGCGCTTCCCCGAGGAATACGGAGGCCGCGGCCTCGGCTGGGCTGAGGAGGTCGTGGCTTTGGAGGAGATCGGCGTGCTGGGGATGTCGTTGGGCTGCCTCTACTCGTTGGTCAGCATTGTCGGTGAGGCGCTGAACGTCTTCGGTTCGCCGGAGCAGAAGGCCAGGTGGCTTCGACCGGCTCTTGATGGGAAGCTGACGGTGGCCGAGGCTCTGACAGAGCCGCGGGGCGGTTCCGACTTCTTCGGCGCGACGACTACCGCCCGGCTCGACGGCGATTGCTACGTCCTCAACGGCCAGAAGCGGTTCGTAGTCGGCGCCGAGGGTGCCGACTACTTCTTCGTGTACGCCAAGACGCAGCCCGATGCGCCGTCCCGCGACTCGCTCAGCGCCTTCATCGTCGAGAGGGGACCGGGCGTGGAGGTGCACCACGTCTACGGGCTGCTCGGCACGAGGGGCGGTGGCGCCGGCCGCGTGGTCTTCCGCGATGTCCGCGTGCCGCGGGAGAATGTCGTCGGCCGCGAGCACGGCGGAGCCGAGGTCTTCTACCAGATGATGATCCCGGAGCGAATGACCAGTGCGGCGGGCTGCATAGGGACGGCTCGAGCCGCCCTCGAGATCGCGGCCCGCTACAGCAGCCGCCGCAAGGCCTTTGGCCAGGAGATCCGCGCCTTCGAGGGCGTCAGCTTCAAGGTTGCTGACAGCATCACGCTGCTCGACGCCGCGCGCTCTCTGGTCGAGGCGACGGCCCGTGACATCGATGCCGGTGGGAAGGGAGGCCGCATCCGCCGCAAGGTGTCGGAGGCCAAGAAGTTCGCGACCGACTCCGCCTGGGAGATCGTCAACCACGCCATGCAGATCATGGGCGGCATCGGCTACACCAACGTCTACCCGATCGAGCGGCTCCTCCGCGATGTGCGGCTCGCCATGATCTGGACGGGCACCAACGAGATCATGAACCTGGTCATCCAGCACGAGTACTACCGCGAGCTGGGCTTTCCCACCCCGGGCCGCGACGTGGAGGCCGACGCTCCGCAGGCGGATCAGGTGGAGGAGAAGATCTACGAGTAGAGCGCGCACCGCGCGTTGAAGCGGGTTCGGTGATAGCGGGCCTGAGAGAAGGCGAATGGACTTCCAAGTGACGGAGGAGCAACGGCTGCTCAGGGAGAGCGTCAGGACGTTCCTGGACCGGGAGATCGCGCCGGCCGCTCAGGAACGGGACAGCCGGGGGCCTCTCACGCGAGAGGAGGCCGTCGACTACATCAAGAAGCTCATCCCGTACGGGTACTACAGCGGCGCCCTGCCTCCTGAGTTCGGCGGGAGCGGTCTCGACCACAAGACTGTCGGGCTGCTCACGGAAGAGCTGGCCCGGGTCTGGGCCGGTCTGGCCGGGATGGTCTGGCTGGCCGGCGGGAGCGGCGCCGTCGCCGCGGCCGGCGAGACCCGCCGCGGGGAGCTGGCGGAGCGGTTCCGCGCGGGCGAGGCCATCGGCGCTGGCGCGATCAGCGAGCCCAACGTCGGCTCCGACGCCTCGGCCATCCAGACGACCGCCACGCCGGACGGGGACGACTGGGTGATCAACGGCACCAAGGCCTGGATCTCCAATGGACCCGTCTGCGACCATGTGCTCGTCGCCGCTCAGACCGACAAGGCGGCCGGCCGCGCCGGCGTGCAGTGGGTGTTCGTCGAGCAAGAGGCCTCTCCCTACGCCTCGACACGCACGAACAACCTGCTGGGTCTGCGCGCCTGGCCGAACGGGGAGCTGAGCTTCCAGGACTGTCGCGTTCCCCGCCAGAACGTCGGCGTCGCGGGCCTCGGCGGCTTAGCGGACGAGCGGCGACCCTGGGCGTTCGAGACGCCCCGCAGCATGCTGGCCATCATCTCCACCGGTATCGCTCAGGCGGCCATCGATGCTTCCGTCGGCTACGCGCTGGAGAGGCAGCAGTTCGGGCGGCCCATCGCGCGCTTCCAGATGGTCCAGGAGATGATCGCCGACATGGTGATCGAGACCGAGGCCGCGCGCCTCCTCGCCTATCAGTCCCTCGATCTGCTGGACCACGCTGAGGAGTGCACCTGGCAGGCCGCCGCGGCGAAAGCCTACGCCACGGAGATGGCGGTCCGTGTCACCTCCAAGGCCATCGAGGTGCACGGCGCGGCGGGCCTGAGCGAGGAGCTGCCAATCGAGCGGTACTTCCGGGATGCGCGCGCCATGACGATCCCCGACGGCACCACCGAGATCCAGAAGCTGATCATCGGACGAGCGAAGACCGGCGTCTCCGCCTTCGCCTAGCGAGCAACTCCCCGCGAGGCACCCGCCGAGCCTGGAAAGGCTCGGCTACAACAATTCGAGGGCGGTGGCGCGCACCTGAGCCGCCGACGGCATGTAGGCCATCTCCAGCGGCCGGCTGAAGGGTGTGGGCGCGTGGGGCGCGGTCACCTTCTTGACCGGGCCGTCCAGGTCGTCGAAGGCCTGGTCCGCGATGAGGGAGGCGATGTCGGCGGCGAGGCCGCAGCGGGGGAAGCCCTCGTCGACGATGACCGCGCGCCGGGTCCGCCGGACGGACGCCAGCACCGCCTCCTCGTCGAGCGGCGAGATGCTCAGCAGGTCCACCACCTCGGCATCGACGCCGTCTTCCTGGAGCGCCTGGGCGGCATCGAGGCAGACGTTCGTGGTGAAGGCTGCGCCGACGAGCGTCACGTCCTTCCCCTCGCGGGCGATCCGGGCCTTGCCGATCGGGAACTCGTAGGCTTCTTCGGGCACGTGCTCGGACCGGCCCAGCAGCAGCTTGTGGGTGCAGAAGATCACCGGGTCGTCGTCTCTGACCGCGGCGGCGAGCAGGCCCTTCGCGTGATAGGGCGTCGACGGGGCCACCACCTTCAGGCCGGGGATGTGCGCGAAGAAGGAGTAGAGCACCTTGGAGTGCTGCGCGCCCATGCCGATCCCCGCGCCGATGCGCGTGATCAGCGTCATCGGCACGTTCGCGGTCCCGCCGGAGACGTAGTGGAAGAGGGCCGCCTGGTTCATCAGCGGGTCCAGGCACACGCCCAGAAAGTCGACGAACATGAGCTCGGCCACCGGCCGCATTCCGGTGGCGGCGGCTCCGACGGCGGCCCCGAGAAAGCCCATCTCGGAGATCGGGGTGTCCAGGACGCGCTCGTTGCCGAACTCGCCCAGCAGTCCCTTGTACTCGGCGAAGACGCCGCCCCAGGCGTCGGCCAGACCTTCCTTCTCCCGGCCGGCCCCGCCCGCCACGTCTTCGCCCAGCAGGATGACGGACGGGTCGCGGCGCATCTCCAGGCGGAGCGCCTCGTTGATCGCTTCCCGGAAGGTGATGACTCGCTCTTCTGCCACTACGGGTACCTCACGTAGACATCGGCGGTGATGTCCTCGGGCGTCGGGTCGGGGCTGTCCTCCGCGAAGGCGACGGCCTGGTCGATCTTCTTCTCCGCCTCGGCAGCCATGTTCTCCAGGCTCTTGGCGGAAACCTTGTGCGCCTTCTTCAGGACCCCGCCCAACTGGGCGATGCAATCGCGGGAGCGGTAGGACTCAAGCTCTTCCTCCGACCGGTAGCGCGCGGGATCGCCGAGATAGTGGCCGTAGTAGCGGTACGTCTCGCACTCCAGCAGCACCGGGCCCTTGCCGGAGCGGGCGTGGTCGACGGCCTCCCGCGCCTTGGCGTAGACGTCCCGGACGTCCTGGCCGTCCGCGATCAAGCCCGGCATCCGGTACGCGGCCGCGCGGTCAGCGACGTGGTCGGCCGCCAGGGCGTACTCCGACGGCGTCGCTTCACCGTAGCGGTTGTTCTCGCAGACGAACACGACCGGCAGCTTCCAGACCGACGCCAGGTTCAGCGATTCGTGGAAGGCGCCGATGTTGGCGGCGCCGTCGCCGAAGAAGGCGACCGCGACGCGACCGGACTTGGTGAGCTTGGCGGTGAGCGCGGCGCCGCATGCGATGGGCAGCCCGGCGCCGACGATCCCGTTCGCGCCCAGCATCCCGAGGCGAAAGTCGGCGATGTGGAGCGACCCGCCCTTACCCTTGCAGGTGCCGGTCGTCTTGCCGAACAGCTCCGCCATCATGTCTTTCGGGGCGACGCCCTTGGCCAGGCAGTGCCCGTGGCCGCGGTGGGTGGAGGTCACGTAGTCGTCTTCCTGCAGCGCGGCGCACACGCCTGCGGCCACCGCCTCCTGGCCGACGTAGAGGTGGCCCACCCCGCTGAACTTGCCCTGGCCCACCAGCGCCACGAACCGCTCCTCGAAGGCGCGGATGAGCGACATGGTCTCGTAGAGCCGCACCAGCTCGTCCTTCGAGAGCTTCCCGGTCGCCTGCTTTCGTTTGGCCCTGGGTGCCACGGTCAACCTCTCCTGCCGGCCTCCGTCGCGGCCGGCTCTCGGCCCGGCGGCCTCACTACCTTCATCTCGCCTCCGTCGCCTTCGACGACTATGCCGGAGTTTCGCAACAGCTTCAAGGCCCGCGCCCGCTTCTGGAGCGTCTCGAAGCAGACGATTGCGCAGTTCCCGCAGGTCACGGCGGTGTCGAACTCGTTTCGGGCCAGAATGCCGGGCTGGTCGTAGCCGGGCACCTCCATCGAGAGCCGGACGAAGCTGGGCAGCTCCGGGTGCTCCTGGGACCGCTGGACATGCTCCCGGGCGAGCCGTCCGAAGAGCGCGACGAGCTCGTTGTCGTCCTTGGGGATGGGAGGTTCGCTCGGGGCCAGCGTGCCCCACTTCGCTCCCTCGCCCCGGCCGGAGAAGCCGCCGCAACTGATGCCGCAGCGGGCGTGCAGCCCCTTTTTCGCGTGGGTGATCTCCCGCCCGCCCAGCGTGAACGTCACAGACTCAGTCTTGCTCATGAACCCGCCCGGGCAGGCGTGGAGACAGATGTTGCAGTTGTCGCACGGGCTCTCGTCCAGCGGGCTGTCCGCCTCCAGGGGCGCGTCGGTGACGACCGACGAGAGGTAGACGCGCGCGCCGTACTCCGGCGTCATCACGTTACCGCTCCATCCGATGCGGCCCAGCCCGGCGGCGACGGCGGCGTAGCGGTGCGAGAACGGCGGTATCAGCTTGTTCACGAAGTTCGAGCCGGGCCGGTAGACGCCGTTCGGCGAGAGCGCGACCGCGCGGTGTCCCGCCTGCGTCAGCCGCTCCGCGACGGCCAGGCCGATGCGTCCCAGCGTCTGGATGTTCCCGTAGAAGTGGCTCCGGTAGGGCTGCGGGTCCTCTTTCGAGAGGTACTTGAGCACCGCCTCCTCGGGCTCGACCACGAGGAAGCTCACGACGGTGCGGGCGTCCGGCAGGACGTGGTCGGTATCGGCCTCCGGCGGTCCGGCCAGGTTCTCTTGATTGGCGATGCCCACCTTGGCCGCGCCGCCCTCGATAGCGATGCGCTTGATGTCGGCCGTGAGCGACGGTGCGATCATGGCGTCGATGATTGTTACGGGCGCGGGCACGGCGTGTCAAGGCGGGGGGGGACGGGGGGAGGGGGTCGAGGGTCGCGGGTGCGGGGAGATGTTCATGACAGTGGCGGCGCGCTGATGCTGAGACGGGCGAGGGGACCAGCCCTGTCGTGTGACCCCGTCGGCGTACTGTTTGGTGGTCAGCGTCTTGAATCGATGCACGACGTCCGGCAACGACAACCGAGCGACCGTAGGGGCAGGCCCCCGTGCCTGCCCTCGATCGTGGCGATGCCTGGGGCGACCACGGGGGGTCGCCCCTACGGGTCCACGAGGTAATTGTTTCGCAAGATCGCGTTTTTTCTGTCTACGCCGATTCGCATTTGGTGTCGTTTCTTGGGCGTAGCCTACCCGCGGAAGGGCAGGCACCCGAACGTCACTACGCGCCCGGGCGCTCACAATGGCTTGCACCGCCCCACGATACGGTGCGGGCGGGAAAGCACGAAGAGGCGGGTGGCACGGGGGGGCGCGCAAGCGCGAGACTTGGGTACAATAGGCAACGCTGGGCCAGCGGGCACCGTTGTTCGTCTGTCGGAACGCAGTGGAGGTCGGCCATGGTAGGTGAGAGATCAATCGTTCCAGCGGAACGGATCCAGAAGCGGATTGTCGTTCTGCGTCGTCAGAAGGTCATGCTCGATGCGGATCTCGCCGATCTCTACGGCGTCCAGACCAAAGCCTTGGTGCAGGCTGTGAGGCGGAACCGAGAGCGCTTCCCGGAGGACTTCATGTTTCAGCTGACAAGAGAGGAGTTCGCCGACTTGAGGTCACAAACTGTGACCTCAAGTCCTCCCGGCTGGGGTGGCCGGCGCTACGCGCCCTACGCCTTCACTGAACAAGGGGTGGCGATGCTCTCCAGCGTCCTGCGGAGCAAGCGGGCCGCTCAGGTCAATATCGAGATCATGCGCGCTTTCGTCCGGCTGCGCCAGATACTGGCGACCCATGAGGAGTTCTCGCGGAAGCTGGACGCGCTGGAGAGGAAGTACGATGCTCAGTTCAAGGCAGTCTTTGAGGCGATCCGCCGGCTCATGGTACCACCGGGGCCCAAGCGCCGTCCCATCGGCTTCCGCGTGGACGAGAAGAGGTGACGAGACTCTAGGAGCACACATCGGTCCTGTCACAAGAGCGAGAGCGTAGCACGGGCGCAGCAGAAGGTCCAAGGCGTGTTGGGCGCACCCTACCTGTGGAAGAGCAGGCACTTGCCACGCCACTGCGTGTCTGGGCGTGCACACGGCCGCTCGTATGGGCCTAGGATACGGCGCGGGCGGGAAAGCGCGAAGCGGTGGGTGGCACGTGGCTAGGAGGCGGGCGAGGCGCCGCCTCGAGTTTGCTGTCAGAGCCCGCTTGGTTCTGAGTACGCCGAAGTGCGATTCTACGACGCAGGCGCGCCGCTCGGTAGCGCTGGTGGGCTTCTTGCGCCTTCGACAGGAGTGGCCCTACTGCGAGTCGCCCGCCTCTGTGGGGATTACCAAGCGCCTGGCGGCCTTGTTGTTGTCTAGCCGCAGGTAGAGCGCTTCTTCTATCCGCACGCTGACATGCTCCCGAAGATACTCTACGAGTTCATCGTTCCCCAGCTCGCGCACCTCCTGAGGTAGCCGCGAGCGGTCACCAGCAGCTATTTCACGCGCCTCCTCAGCACTGTAGCCCTTGACTTCGAAGAGTCGGAAGATTGAGTCGCTCTGTCCAAGATACTGAACGATCCCTCCGAGCCCCCCGAGTGAAAGCACGAGAATCTCACTCTGTGGAGGCCAGTGCTGGCATATTGGCACGTCCTCGAATGTTCCTCGGAAGTCGGGCGGGTGCTCGCCAGGCAATCGATACGAGGGGATGAAGCTCTCGGACGATTCGAGGCCCCTCAGAATCTCATAGCCGCCGGAAAGGATGATTGCGTCTGGACGCAGGCCATCTTCACGCAGGCGTTTGGTCATATCTGCGAGCTTGCGAGCTAAGGATGAGCGACCCAGCGGGTGACGGCGAGCCCGCTTGGCCAACTGACCGTAAATCGCCGTGTCTTCCCCTCTCGCCATAGCCGAGCCAAAGTCGCCCCCTTCACCACCCAGGAAATGGACGCTGCCTGGCTCCTCAACGAATGGACCCTTCGGCATGATCGTGCGGACTGCCATGACGCGCGCTGCCGAGGGGGAGTCTTGCGAGAATTCAAGGGCGCCTATGTCACCGAAAAGGCGGCGGAATAGCGCGTTCCTCACCCAAGCGCTAAGGAAGTCCGCTTTGAAATCTGCGAGCTTGGCTTCACTTAACGGCTGCTCCATCATGCGGATGCGTTCTCGGCGCCTCTCCGCGTTCTCGGAAGCATCCATCAGGGCCACAATCGTAGGTTCCTTGCGCAACTGTTCAAGGTCTCCTGCGATCGCCTCCCAGCGTCCGATGTCGCGTCGGATGTCCTGCAATGCCCCTTCAACCTGGGTCTTTGCCCAGTTGGATTGTCGCAATCTGGTCAATGTCTCTGCGCGCTCCTCTATCCCCTCAGGCACAGTTCTCAAGGCAACGAGAGTGAAGAAGAGCGCGACCAGGGCTTCTGGCCGCAGTGAGACAACCACGCCCTCGGGCTGCTCCCTCATGAGCCAGTCGGAGAGAGGTAGCCGGTCGCCTGACTCCAGCGAAAGCGCGGAGTCGAGGGCTCGCCAGAGACGCCTGAACTCACCGAAGTGTTGAGCGGACAGACCGAAACAGTACGCAGCGAATTCGGCCGGCAGCGCGGAACCGCTCCAACGATGGCACACCCAGCCTCCGAGGGCCATGCAGACAGCGTTGCGGAAGTCAGCTATGTGGCGGAGTGCCTCAGCGCGAGCGCTATCCAGACCATTTAGGCGCTCAAGCATGAACCCCGATTCAAGCGTGTCCTCAGAGAGCTGCAGCCTGTACGCTACCATGTTGATGTCGATCGTTTGCCAGAGGCCCTGAGCGGCCTTGTCCAGAAAGGGCTTGTCGTTCGCGTCGATAGCCGCCTTGAGAAGGTTTGCGAAGGCTGAGTGAAGTTCGTTTGCGTAGGCGGGAGCACTTGCGAGGAGTTCAACCTCGTTGGTTCGCTGTATTTCCCAGGCTAGGACAGAGCCGAGCTCCTTCAGGTGCCTCCATGCTCGGTCTGACAATAGCTGCTTTGCCCGAGCCGAGGCGCCAGTGCGCGACACCTGATACAGATACGGCAAGTAGTGAACTGCTTGCCGGAAGAAGTAGTGGTCCCGTTTCTGCATGGACAGACGCGCGACACTATAGGGCCAGCCAGCCGCTCTAGTCACCATTTCCGCATCACTTGAGCGGGCCGCCGCCTCAACAATCCGTACGTACTCCCGAAACGGCCTGTCAAAAGCCGGCCACTCGAAGCTGAAGATATTCTGTGCGGTCTCAGCGTCGAGGACTAGGCCGTACGCCTCGAGCGTGTCAAGAGCGGCTCGAATGGGCTCGCGGAGCGTTTCCAGCACGCGGGCAAGTTGCTCAAGACGCCCCGCATTGATGCTCATTAGCGCCTGTTCTGTCAGGAAGCTGAAGGCTTCATCAAGACTGCGTTCGCGCTTCTGCACGCGCCGCGACACGCGAAAGCACTTTTGCGCTTGCGACGACACGGCGTCTGTCAGCGCTTCTTCACGAACAAACAAGGCTGCATTTCTACCGGGACTCACAGCCCCGCTAATGCTCAGCGCTAGAACACCCCTCGGACTTGGTTGTTGCGGCAGTAGTCGGGCCAGCTTGGCGAGTTCGCGAAGGTTCACATCCTTAACCGTACCGTGTCGTTCCAGGGGGACTGGCTGCATCCCTGGCCAGTCTGTGATGCCGCGATAGAATTGTAGGTCCAGCGCCTCGCATTGCCGGCCAAGGACGTGGTCGGCTAGCCTCAAATCAACGGTTCTTGCCACGGAGTCCCGGACTGCGTCGAGCAGAGACCCAATCGCCAGTTCCTGGACAAAGGCGGGGTTCAGCAGACGGAAGACCTCTGCGTACAGCCAAAGAACAAGCAGAAGAGCGGTGGTGAAGAGGAGGCTGTCAAGAACGACCAGATTGATTGGGCTGGCGTGAGGCCACTTGCCGAAAGATGGTTGGAGGAGAAAAGCCCCGGCGCCAATGGCGATAATCGTCGCGAGTATGAAACCGGTCGCGATGTATAGGCGGCTGGAGCGCGAAAAGCGCTGCCATAGAAACTCGCCCTGAGCCGTCCGGTGAATCGTCTCGATGATGAATATCAGGATGACGAACGCAATGCCGAGTATGGCAGCGCTCACCTGCCAAAGAACAAGCAGAAAGTCCTGAGATTCATTAGGCTCTGGAAGGCCCCGAATTTCGGGAAGGTATATGAACGCCGCATGCGCACCCAGAGCTGCTGCGAGGACGAGCAGGACGGAGGGCGGGCCGCTTGTGCGCTCTTGGAAACCTTTGACGGCGGAAGTGGCATTGAGCCACAGCACCTGCAGCATCCGCGGCGAACCGGCCACCTGATGCTGCAGCCGGCGTGTGGCCTCCGAGAGCCATTCTTGCTGGCGCATGTGCTTCTCTTATGCAGCAGCCACTCACCCCGACCTGGCCGCGCAAATGGTACCACTCATTCGCTGCTGTTGCCATGGCCTCGACGGGCGGCCCAGCGACGCGGAGGATCAGGGTGAGCTGAACGAGTTGCAGAACTCAAGTGTAAGGCGTGGAGACGTGGGGAAGCGGAAGAAGCTGCGGAGGCCCGCTGCCGGGGGGTCTTGGGTGTTCCCGAGATCCGCCAAACACCTCTGGGTCCTTCCACAGGCCCCTCGACAGGCTCGGGGCAGGCTCAGGACGATCCGGGTTGGGTGCGCTAGAACCCGGCCGGATTGAGGCGCCCGGCTCGCGGCGCGCGCCAGGTGAGCGCGTTCGTCGGTCGTCTACTCGAAGGCGCTCAGGATCTCCTCGTCGAGCTCCTCGTAGATTGCGGGCTTGTTGGGGATCATCTGCAGCATGAACTCGTCGACGCCCGCCTCGATGAAGTCGTTGGCGCGATCGATCACGAACGGCACCGGGCCGATCATGTTCCAGTCTTCGCCACCTCGCAGCTCCGCGGCCTTGGACTCGTCCGCAACGATGCGCATCTGAACGTGCACGGTCTTGCGGATGGTCGCCGGATCGCGACCGACGGCATCGCAATGGCGCTCGAGCACGCCGACCAATCGTTTGAACTCCTCGGGCCCCGCGATCACGTTCATGCAGTCGCCGTACATGGCCGCCGTACGAAGCGTTCGTCTCTCTCCCAAGCCGCCGACGACGATCGGGGGGTGCGGGTGCTGCACGCACTTCGGCGCAAACGGTGCCTGCTTCAATGTGTAGTACTTGCCCTGGAAGTCCACGAGTCCGTCCGCCGTGAAGAGCGTCTTCAGCAGCTCGCATGCTTCTTCCAGGCGGTCGGATCGCTCCTTCGGCGATGGGAATTCCCAGCCGTAGGCCTGGTGCTCTCGGGCGTTCCAGCCGGCGCCGATTCCGACCTCGATCCTGCCGTTCGACATGTGGTCGGCCGTCGCCGCCATCTTGGCCAGCAACGCCGGATTCCGGTACGTGTTGCCCGCAACGAGCAGGCCGAGCCGCAGCCTATCGGTGATTGCGGCGGCTCCGCATAGCAGCGACCAGCCCTCGAAGGTCGAGATCGAATCATGGGGGAGGACCTCGTCGGTCCTGCTGAA
Source organism: uncultured Dehalococcoidia bacterium (assembly GCA_964406605.1). Taxonomy (GTDB): domain Bacteria; phylum Chloroflexota; class Dehalococcoidia; order DSTF01; family RBG-16-68-14; genus CAYOSF01. The sequence continues at coordinate 110,823 of CAYOSF010000010.1, forward strand.
CGGTGGGATGAAGTGATCGTAGAACCAGGCGCTCACCCAGCGGCCCGATTCCATCGCCGCGAGCGTGGCCCGGATGTCCTCCCACGACGTGCTGTTGTTGTGCAGTTGCGAACCGAACTTCACGCGCATCAGGTGAACATTGTAACATCGCTCGCGCCAGGGGAGGGCGGGCCAGAATCCTGCCGGACTGACGCAACCGGCAGGCGGCGCGCTCGGCCCTCACCCCCGCCTGACGGCGACTGCTTCGGCTAGCTCAGCACGGAGCCGTCTTCCTCCGAAGGCGGACACAGCCCAGAGGGCGAGGGTCGGGGATCGGGGAACGACGGCACGGGTTGGCGGCTCTTCGGCGGGCTTCCGGCGAGGGGCAAGATTCCTCGCTTGCGCTCGGAATGACATGGGCGGGTCGGGTGGGATAGATGCACGCAGCGAGGCGAAGGCGGGTTCGGAACCCGCCCCACGCGGCTTCCCACTGTGGCGCAGCGGAGTAGTAGCGCCGCGAAGGCCGCCGCCTGAGGGGAAGACGTTGACACGGACTGGGGCCCGATCTAGCATGCCGTCGAGCAGGCACGGTGCCGGTCGGGGCTCACCGGGTTGACTTGACATCGGGTGTGACCGTTGGAGCCGCTCGCGGCGCGCGGCGGGCTCCGCAGGAGGTGCAACATGGGAAAACGCTCTATCCAAGCGGGGCTGATCCTGGGCGTGTTGGTGGTACTGACGGGGCTCCTGACCGGTGGACCCGAGATCGCGGCCCAGACGCTGAGCGGCCCCGCCGTTCTCTGCGTGGATGATGCTTTCGAGGAAAACGACACACAGGCGACCGCTGTTCAGCTGCCGGGTGACGTGGGAGTGAGTGGGCTGGCGGACCCGCGAGCGGCCGGCTTCGGTTGGGGTCCGCCCCTCCATGCCTGTCCCGGCGACGAAGACTGGTTCTCGGTTCCCCTCGTTAGCGGCCAGCGGGTGCAGATCGATGTCGGCTTCCAGCACGCCGAGGGCGATATCGACATCTATCTCCTCGATCCGGGCGGTATGGGGGTAGCGTCGTCCCTCTCGGTCACGGACAACGAGAAGATAACGTACACCGCCGTCTTTACCGGCGAGTACGCGCTGCTGGTGGAGCTCCTTTCGGACGCCGGCGCCGTCGCCGGGAACGACTATGGACTGGGGGACTCGAGGTACCCCGCGAGCGGGGACTGGGGCGACGCCGACTGTGATGGAGTCCTCAACGCTATCGACGCCGCGTTGGTCCTGCAGCTCGTGGCGGGACTCGTCGGCTCCTTGCCCTGCGAGGGGGGCGCGGACGTGAGCGCTAACGGCATCATCACGGCAATCGATGCGTTGCTCATCCTGCAGCTCGACGCCGGTCTCATAGGACTCTGAGGCCGGGCCGCAACCGCCGCGTCCGGTACGAATGCCGCCGCCTACTGTACGCCGGCCGGGCATCGGCATACCATCATCTTTCAATCCACGGATGGGCGAAGGCGAAGCGTAAGGCGGGAGGAGGGAGATGCGACTGCAACGATTCATGGTGGCGTTCGCGGCCGGCCTGGTGATGGTGGCGGGCGCGGCGGGCGCCGGCGCGGCCTTTCCCGGTGCCAACGGCCTGATCGCCTTCGAGCGCGACTCGCAGATCTACGTGATGAGCGCGGACGGCAGCAGCCAGACGCGCCTCACCGATCATAGCGGTATGGATCGCTTCCCTAGCTGGCAGCCACGGGTCGGCCCGGAACCAACGGCCACGCCCGCGCCGACCGCGACGCCGACAAGGACCGTCATACCAGCGCCGACACCGACATTCGAGCCGACTGCGGAACCAACGGCCACCGTCGTCGCTGTTGCCTTGCCCGAGACCGACCTGGGCGACGTCGGTCGGGGCGGTGGAAGCGCGCCGGCCTGGGCAATCGTCGCACTCGCGGTAGCGGCTACCGTCGGGGTGGCCGGTACGATCTGGCGCGCGAGACGGCGTCTCCTCGGCTAGCCAAGACGCTTGGACCGCCCTTGCTCCTGAGGCGCGCTCACCCGCCAAGAGGCGGACCTGCCTGGGCTCGGGATGGTCGCCGCCGCAGATCTTGAGGGAGGACAGGTGCGGATGTCGAAAGGGTCCAGGCGGCGGGCGGGTTGAATGCGCCTATCTTCACCCGCGTTCGCCGAAGTAGCATGCAGGCGAGTGCTAGACGCGCCGGCATTGGGGTGCAACAGAGAGGAGAGGGGAGTTTCATGACAAGATCTGAACGTTTCAGCGTCGAGGACGCCAGGAAGATCGGCGAATCCATCGGCATCGACTGGAGCACGAGCGAGTTCGACGTCGAGCAGTTCCGGGTGGGGCTGCACGTAGAGCTGGAACACGGCACGCACGATCCCATTACCGATGTCACCCACGATGATCCCATCGTGACGGGCAAGATCGCACTGGCCCATCTGAATGAGTTCCCCGACTACTACGTCCGGCTGGAGAAGATGGAACAGGAGGCGGAGGCGGAGCACTCCCCAGAACGGTAGGGTAGCAGGCTGCGCCTGACGCGGTCCGTTCTTGAACCCGGTCTGCCCCTGGTAGATCGGGCGGGCGGACGGTGAGCGCGTCGTAGTGAGACACGAGCTTCCTCCCGCCGGCGGAAGGCGGGCACGGCGGGCAGCCACAGAGACGTGAAGAACGGCCGGTTCCCGTAGGGGCGGGTTCGAAACCCGCCCGACGGCATCAGCGGGGCGGCGACGTGTGCGTGCTAGGCGTCCCACCCATGTTTCGCGGTATGATAGGAGTATCCTATTTCATGAGAAAGGAGACTCGATATGTCGGATGTGGTGCGGGTCCTCGTCGGAACCAGGAAGGGTGGGTTCATCTACACGTCTGACAGCGCTCGGCGGCGCTGGGAGCAATCGGAGCCGATCCTGCCGGGCTGGACGATCCATCACATGTCGGCCGACCTGCGCGATGGCGCGCCTCGCCTTTACGCCGCGGCGAACCACTGGGCGTGGGGGCCGTCCGTCGCCAAGAGCACGGACGGCGGCAAGACGTGGGACTACCGGAGCGAAGGGCTGGCCTTTCCTCCGGACATGGAGAGCCCCAACCCGGGAGGACGGGACGGAGCGCCGGGCGAGTGGCAGAATGCGGCGCCCGGCACGATCGGCAGCGTATGGAGCGTCAGCGCGGCGCACGAGAGCGAGCCCGGCGTGGTCTACGCCAGCACGCAGCCGGCGGGCCTCTTCCGCAGCGAGGACTGGGGCCGCTCCTGGCGGCCGGTCGAGGCGATCAACCGGCACCCGTATCGCCAGTTCTGGACCGGCACCGGCGGCGGCGATTCGTGCATCCACTCGGTGCAGGTCGACCCGCGCGATCCGAAGCACGTCTACCTGTCCGTCGGAGCCGGCGGGTCGTACGAGTCGAAGGACGGCGGCGACAGTTGGGAGCTCTTCTCCCAGAACGCGACCGTCGCGAACCCAGGCGCGAAGAAGGTGCTGGCGCAGATGGCCAGCCAGTTCGGCGGTGAGATGGCGTCCGGTCTGCCGCCGGACAAGGACCCGGCCGGTCTGGACGAACTGCACAAGATGCGGCTCGATCCTAAGAATCCGGATCGGCTGTGGGGACAGGCGCACTGGGGCGTCTTCCGCTCCGACGACGGCGGCGCCACCTGGGAGGACGTTACCGGCGGCCTGCCCTCGTTCCACGGGTTTCCCATCGCCGTCACGCACCGGGAGCCGGATGCCGTCTTCGTCGTCCCGCTGGACTACGGCGCGGACAATTTCCGGGTCTGTCCGGGGCAGTTCGCGGTCTACCGGACGCGAGATGCCGCGGCCACGTGGGAACCGCTGACGGACGGGCTGCCCGGGCCCGGCGACTACCAGAGCGTCTATCGTGAGGGCCTGGATACCGACGGACTCGACCCCGAAGGCGTGTACGTGGGAACCAGCAACGGTCAGCTCTTCGCCAGCGCCGACGGTGGGGACCGCTGGGAGCGCCTGCCCGGCACGCTACCGCCCATCCTGTCCGTGACCTGCGCCGTGTTCTAGCGGAAGTCGGCGACGGCTGCGGGGATGGCTGTCCGCGAGGAGGCGGCACGGTGTTTGGGGGCCGGCCCGGGCGCATTTGTCAACGGGCGCGGGAAGGCGCACGCCAGGCCTCAGCTCCAGGGCGTAGAAACGGCGGTCGAGAGGGTCCAGGCCGTTGCCCGCGGGGCAAGAGGGCATGACACGCCCTCAGCGGCCCCGTCCGCGCCAAGATGCCGCCCCAAAGCGTGAAATCCCCCGGATTCTCAGGTTCAACTACTCACTATTAGGTGTTTACTCTTGGGTAGGCGCCGCTTACTATGAGTAGCGTCTGGGAGCGGGCTGCCCCGTCCTAACGGGGGGCCCGCCGCCAAGGGAATGGCAGCGCCCGCCACGCACGCCGTGAGGGCGCTCCCGGAGAAGGATCAGACCGCCGCGGTCCTGGTGGCGCCGCGGCGTCCGCAACCCCGCCGAACGCCGGCCCCGAACGGCGACGCCGTGCCTCTAGGAGAAAGGTATTGTGGTTACATGCCTGGCGGCTCGGACCACTCGCACCCAACCGACTGGAGGACTCATGGAGTCCTTCCCGACAGGGAAGGACGATGGCTGCATGTGAAGAGGGGGACGGGAGAAGACGCGCAAACACAGCGACGGCAAAGGACGCATGCAACAAGCAAGAACGGTAGGAGGTAACAGATAAACGCAATGAGAATGAAGCTAGTCCTGCTGAGCGCCGCGCTGGTGGGGCTGATGATGGTGGTGCCGGTCGCGCTGGCCGGGCCTGAGGCCACGCCCAAGCAGCCCCAGGACGGCAACCTCACCGGCGTCTACGACCTCCTGGTCCACGAGGGCGCCAAGTCGATCGGCCTGCAGCACTGCATCACCCGCTTGGACCACGATGGCACCACCAACAGCGTCAAAGTAGCTGCCCAGTGCTACTGGGACCAGGACGTGGACGACCCCAACAGTGCCGTGCCCATCCTGCCGGGCGAGGGACCTGATGGCATACCCGGCCCGCCGCCGCCGCCGCCCTACACCGTGGCAGCGCCCACCAAGCTCTACGGCAGCTACGACCCCGGCGGCGACACGCTCGACATCGCCGGCTGCTTCTCCAACACGGGCGGTGTGGACGGGCCGAACATCATCGGCCACGTGGTAGTGGTAGGCGTCAAGGCCCAGCTTCTCGCCACCGGGAAGCAGGCCGGCAACTTGTACTTGTATACCCAAATGTCGAACGCCCAGTGCTACAGCATACCACCCGACGTAAGCGGCCACCCCGTGCCCGACCCGGTGCCGATCAACCTGTACCCCATTGAGGATCGCCCCGAGTGCCCCGGAGGAGACTGCGTACAGGCGCCGTGGCGCACGCCCAACGACACCGACTTCGACGATGACGGCTGCACGGACTACCAAGAGTTGGACAAGCAGGGCATCGAGAAGTGCGGCGACGACCCCTATAACCCGTACGACGGCCCGGCCTACGCGGACGACATCAGCGGAAACTACAGCATGACGGTGACGGCGATTCCGGCCGACTGGGACAAGATCGCCGACGAGCTGATCCCGGGCTTCTACTTCCATTGCCTGGCAGACTTCCAGCACTCTGCCCCCACGAACGAGCTGGACGCGAAGGTCTACTGCTACGCTGACAACCCGGAGGTCCCGGTGAACATGGAGATGGGATGGGACTGCGTGGCCGATCCCTCCGACTGCGGAGACGGCCTGGCCGGACCCGCGCCGCCTCCGCCGTTCGGTGACGTGGACGATCGCCATGCAACGCTCACCGGCGTGCTGAACAAGCTGGACAACACGATCGACATCGAAGGGTGCCTCGAGGACCGCGACGGCCAGAACCCGGTGGGGAACATCTACATGCGGACGGTGGCGCTGGACGTGCACACCGGAATGGGCTTCGTCGAGGTGTGGCTGGGCGCCAACCCGGGCGGCACCGACTGCGGCGAGGGGCCCTTCACGCCGGGCACGGGTTTTGCAACCATCCTGCTGCAGATGGCGCGGCAGTCGGACGGCACGGTCGAGCGAGACACGGACGGCGACAACTGCCCGGACAAGAACGAGTTGAGCGACGACCCCGCCCACGGCGGCCTTCGCGACCCGTTCAACCGCTGGGACTACTTCAACCCCAGCCTGGACGGGCTGAACCGGGTGGATGACATCCTCAAAGTGGTCAACCAGTACTTCATCGACAAGGGCAACCCGCTCTACACGAAGCACACCGACCGGACGTCGCTGACCGGCTCCAACGCGTGGAACTTCGGGCCGCCCAACGGCCAGCAGCGCGTGGACGACATCCTGGCGGCCGTGAAGTCCTACTTCCACGACTGCTCCGGCGGTACCTTCGTGGACCCGGACCTGGAACCCAAGTAGCGGCCGCATCGTAGGGGCAGGCCCCGGTGCCTGCCCCGTGGCCCGCCGACAAGAACGCAAGGGAGTCCTTCCAAGGAAGGGCTCCCTTCTTGCTGTTCTCGGGCCGATCTTCGCGCCAAACGCCAAGCGCCGGGCAATCGCCCGGCCTGCCCAGCGGGAGCCAAGGTGGTCGCCCAGGGCCGTGCGGTGAGCGCAGTCCGGGAGGACTGTTGCCGGCCCGGAGCCCGCCGCTTATCCTTCCCCATGCATGGATGAAGACGAGACGGCAGAAGCGTTGGCCCCGCTCGATGAGCCCGGCCGGCTCTCACGTCTGAGGCCGCCCCCGCCGGGTCGCGCACGCGCGGTCATCGACACGGATACCTACAACGAGATCGACGATCAGTTCGCCATCACCTACGCGCTGCTGTCACCGGAGCGTCTGGGGGTGGAAGCGATCTACGCGGCCCCGTTCTTCTGGGAGTCCTCGCGGCGCTCCGCCGGTCCCGCGGACGGCATGGAGAAGTCCTATGAGGAGATCCTGCGGGTGCTTGGCCTGCTGGGGATCTCCCCCGAGGGAGGCGTCCACCGAGGATCCACCGAGTACCTGCCGGACGACTCCACGCCGGCCCCCGGCAGCCAGGCCGTTGACGATCTCATCGCGCGGGCTCGCTCGGGCGAGGACCTCCTCTACGTCCTGGCGATCGGGGCCATCACGAACGTGGCCTCGGCGATCCTGAGGGCCCCGGACATCACGAGTAAGGTCGTCGTCGTCTGGCTGGGGAGTCATGCCCCCTGGTGGCCTCACACCCGCGAGTTCAACCACGCGCAGGACATCCCCGGGGTCCGCGTCTTGTTCGGCTCCGGCGTCCCCCTCGTTCACGTGCCGTGCCTGGGCGTAGCGTCCCACCTCCTGACCACGGTGGCCGAGATGGAGCGATACGCGAAGGGACAGGGGGCGATCGGCGACTATCTCTGCGACCTTGTGATGAGCTCCGCGCGCGAGCCGACCCGGGGCCGGTCCAAGGTGATCTGGGACATCGCCGCGGTGGCCTGGCTGATCGACCCGGCGTGGGTCCCGACGCAGCTTGTCCATGCGCCGATTGCGCAAGACGACGCGACCTGGACCTACAGCAAGGACCGGCACTTCATCCGGCAGGCCTACTGGGTCAGCCGGGACGGCATCTTTCGGGACTTCTTTAGCAAGTTGGCGGCACATGCAGCGTCGACCGGCCCCTAAGGCTCCGCGAAACGTGGTGGCGGGAATGGACTCACCCGCTGCGAGAAGGCCTGAAACGTGGTACAGGGAAGGAGGCGCAGGGCGGTGCTAGTATGCCTCGACGACGAATCCGTCGCACGCGATGAAGCCGCCGTCGATCTCCCAAATGACGGTATAGGTGCCGGCGGCGAGCGGAACGGCCCCGGCGAAGTCGCTGGGATAGACGACATTCCCCCATTCGTCTCCGATCACCGAGGTTGCCGCCACGAATGAAGTACCGTCAGGCCAGATCACCCGCGCCCCCGCCCAATAGGTCTCGTCCGATGCGCCGAACTTGTTTCGAAGTCCGAGCTCAACGACCTCGCCCGGCCGGACAGGACCGGGCACTCCCCGCGGCGCCGAAACCTGCCAGGTTCGGTCGATGGTCGGGTTCGGAGTGTCAACACAGTACGTAACAGCCGGGTCGAACTGCGGCCCACCCGCCTCCGGTTGAGCATCGCTCAACGGTGTTTCGGTTGGCTGCAACGTAGCCGTGGGCGCGGGTGGCGCCGACGTGACGGTGCGTTGAGCCTCGGCGGTGCCTGTCGCGGGCGGGGTGTGCGTGGGAGTCGCCGCAGCGTCCTCACCTGCTCCTCCGCAGGCCGAAGCGAGCAGCAGCAGAGCCGCTCCGAGCACCTGTACCAGTATGCCCCGCATGTCGCGTCATTCTATCCACACACCAGGAAGCACCGCCAGGAATAGTGGCGAGGGGCCGCCCGGGCTCGCGGCGGGAACGCGACGTCGTGCGTGTTCGCGCTGCCCGGGGATGTGGCGCGGCGCGGGTGTTTGCTGTAGGGTATCGCCATGCCGAACGAGCCGGTCGGTGTGCTGGTGATCGGAGCGGGTGCTTCGGGGGCGGCCTTCGCCTGGAGGATCGCCGAGACCGGCATGAGCGTCCTCTGCCTCGATCAGGGCCCCTGGATGAAGCAACGAGACTACCCGAGCAACGGGCTGGACTACGAAGCGCGCATGATGGCGGAGTTCTCAACCAGCCCGAACGTGCGCGGGCTGCCCGCCGACTACCCGGTCAACGAGCAGGAATCCGACATCTCGCCCCTGATGTACAACGCCGTCGGCGGGAGCACCATCCTGTGGGCGGCGCATTTCCCCCGGCTTGCGCCCGGTGATTTCCGGGTGAAGAGCGAGGATGGAGTCGCTGATGACTGGCCGATCGACTACCGGACCCTCGAACCCTACTTCGCCCTGAACGACCGGATGATGGGCGTCTCGGGGCTGGCCGGCGACCCGGCGTATCCGTATCACGAGCCGCCGTTGCCACCGCTGCCACTCGGGAGGGTCGGGAACACGCTGGCCCGGGGCTTCGAGAAGCTCGGCTGGCATTGGTGGCCCTCCGACAGCGCCATCCTGTCGCAGGAGTACGAGGGGCGCGAGGCGTGCGTCAACCTCGGTCCCTGCTTGAGCGGTTGCCCGCAAGGCGCCAAGGCCAGCACCGACATCACCTACTGGCCGGCCGCTCAACGGAGGGGCGTGCAGGTGCGCAGCGGCTGCCGCGTGCGTGAGATCACCGTGGGCGAGGATGGGATGGCGGACGGGGTCCTCTACCACGACGAGGAGGGCCGGCTGCAGGAGCAGAGGGCGGAGATCGTCGTGCTGGCGTGCAACGGCATCGGCACGCCGCGGTTGCTGCTCAACTCTAAGAGCAGCCGGCACCCCGATGGGCTGGCCAACAGCAGCGGCCTTGTGGGCAAGAACCTGATGTTCCATCCGTATGCGATGATCACGGGCATCTTCGAGGAGCCGCTCCAGGGCCGCTGCGGACCTCTCGGCTGCACGTTCTGGAGCCACCAGTTCTACGGGACCGACCGCTCGCGGGGGTTCGTGCGCGGGTACTCGTTCGAGGGGGTGCGGGGCCTGGGCCCGGCGCAGACCGCGCTGTGGGGAATGGCCTACGGTCGCCTTCCCTGGGGCCGGGACCACCACGAGGCGTTCGCCCGGCTCTACGACCACACGGCGACGCTGCTCGGCATCACCGAGGATCTGCCGGAGGAAACCAACACCGTCACCCTGGACCCGGACCTGACCGACGCCCACGGCATCCCGGCGCCGAAGGTCACCTACCGGCTCAGCGAGAACAGCCGGAAGATGCTGGCGCACGCGGTCGAGCGGGCGAAGGAGGCGCTGACGGCCGCGGGCGCGGTAGAGACATTCGCGGAGCCGTTGATGCGCGCGGCGGGCTGGCACTTGATGGGGACGGCCCGCATGGGGCGGGACCCGAAGACCTCGGTGGTCAACGAGTGGGGGCGGGCGCACGACGTGAAGAACCTCTTCATCGTCGATGGCAGCGTCTTCGTGACCGCCGGCGCTTCGAACCCCACCTCGACGATCCAGGCGTTCGCGCTCTACGTGGCGGACCGCATCAAGAAGAACATGGAAACGCTCTTCGACTAGTCATGGCCGAAACACGCGCGGCCCTAAACGATCCCGACTTCATGGAGGCGCTCCTCGACCTCGTGATCCCGCCGAGCGCGTCCGGCGACCTTCCGGGGGCGGGCGCCCTGGGCCTCTCGGAAGACGTCGTCGCGGCGCTCCAGGCCGATCCGACGCTTGGGCCGCTGGTCGAGGCGGGGGTGGAGGCGCTACGGGAGGCGGCTCTTTCCGAGCACGCGGAGGGCCTTCCGGCAATGACGCCGGAGGCCGGCGAGAAGGTGATCGAAGCCCAGCTCGCCGCCCATCCCCTGTTCATCATCGGCATCCTGCGGTATCTGTACCCGGCCTACTACGGGCACCCGCGCGTCCTGGAAGGCATCGGCGAACCGCCACGTCCCCCGTTCCCGGAGGGGTTCGACGTCGAAGCGACCGATGAGGAGCTGCTGGAGAAGCTGCGGGCACGCCGGAGGGCGTAGGAAAGCGGCGCAACGCGGCGCGCCGTCGCCGGACAGCCCGCTGATCGCGAGCGCCGTGCCGGCCGTGTCGAGGAGGTAGTCTCTGCCGGCACCCGCCTTCAGACTGGACGGTGGCCTCGTCCACGGAGAGGCCGGACTGGGAGGAAGCCCATGGCAATTCGTGTGCTGAAGAGATCGGTCAAGTGGGGGGCAATTGGCGCGGTCTTGGTCTTCCTCGTGATCCAGGCGGTACCGTACGGCCGTGATCACGGGAACCCGCAGGCGCGAACGGAGCCTGGCTGGGACAGCCAGGGGACCCGCGCTCTCGCGGTCGCCGCCTGCTTCGACTGTCACAGCAACGAGAGCCACTGGCCGTGGTACAGCAACATAGCTCCCGTATCATGGCTTGTCCAGCACGATGTCGACGAGGGCCGCGACAAGCTCAACTTCTCGGAGTGGGATCGGTCTCACGCTGAAGCCCACGAAGCGGCCGAGGTTGTGGACGAGGGCGAGATGCCCCCTTGGCAGTACAAGCTGCTGCATTCAAGCGCGCGGCTTTCGTCTGCCGAGCGGCAGGCGCTCGTTCGTGGTCTTGAAGCCACGCTCGCTGGCGCCGGAGGCTAGGGCAAGGAAGAGCCTGCCATAGGCTGAACAAACGCGTCCGGCCGGGGCCGGCATCCCTGTTGCGCTCGCACACCTCGTCGGCGCGCGAAGGGACGCGCCATCCGGGCGAATTGGCTACCATGGCGGATGGTGAGATCCATGGGGAAGGTCAAGGTCTCTGGGGGAAGGCGCGACCTCGCCGGCACGGGTCGGATGAGGCGAAATCGGCGCGGCGCCGTGGATGGTCACGGGGTGAGGTAATGGGCTCAGCGGTGGGTGAGATCCTGCCTCTCGGCATCGGGGTGGCGATCAGCCCGTTTCCGATCGTCGCGGTGATTCTGATGCTCCTCACCCGGCGGGCGAAGAGCAACGCGCCGGCGTTCCTCGCCGGGTGGGTCGCGGGCCTGGCTGTGGTGGGAGTCATCGTGCTGCTCATCTTCGGCGGCGCGGACATAGCGACCTATGACGAGCGAGCGACCGGCCCCTCGGCGTTGAGGACGGCGGTGGGCGTGCTGCTCTTCCTCCTTGTCTGGCGCCAGTGGCGCAGGCGGCCCGAGAGAGGCGAGGAGCCCGAGATGCCGCGCTGGGTGCGGCGCATGGAGTCGGTGAACCCGGCGATGGCGCTCGGATTGGGCGCCATCCTGTCGGGCATGAACCCAAAGGATACGACGCTCGCTGTTCTGGCCGCGGTCTCCATCGCGCAGGCGGAGCTGAGCGCCGGCGAGTCGGCGGTGACGCTTGCCGTCTTCATCGGCATCGCTACGTTGAGCGTCGTGGCCCCCATCACCGTCTACTATGCGCTGGGTGAACGCGCCGATGAGACGCTCCACGGTTGGAAGGCCTGGCTGACAGCACACAATGCGACGGTGATGGCGGCGCTGTTCGCCGTCTTCGGTGTCCTGTTGGTGGGACAGGGCATCCGAGGGCTCGTCGCCTGAGCCGGCGAGAGGGGCCGGTGGCGGGATGGAAGCCCGGGAGCGCCGCCCGCTCGGTACGCCCGCGACTACAAACTGGACGCGGAGCACCGCGGCCGAACCTCCCTGAGCGCGCGCCGCTTGCGTTCGTAACAGGTGTGTCGTATACTATTTATAGAACAGATTGATGGCAATGAACGATTATGGCGATGACATGAGCAGCCGGGATCACCCTGGTCAAGCACTAGATGACAAGACGAGCCCGTTCGAGGGCGAGACTCCGTTCAGCCGGCCGGATGCAGGGGCGGGAACAGGCACGCTGAGAAAGGACTCCCGTCCTGACCGGCCCCTCATCGAGTCCCCGAACAGAGGCGGTAGCAACGGGGCCGCACACGGAATCGGCTCTGTGAGCGTGCCGAAAGCGGCATCCGTGGTGCGTGACAGCCTGGCCCATTATCGGACCGTCCTGGCAAACGAAAGGACTCTCCTGGCGTCCGTCCGGACAGCGCTGGCGCTGTTCGTAGCCGGAGTATCTTTCGTCCGGTTCTTCGACGTTCTCGCGGTCGAGGTGGTCGGGTGGATATTCGTGCCGGCGGCGGTGGTCCTGCTCCTGTTTGCCTTTGCCAGATACCGAAAGATGGCGCAGGGCCTGGCTCTTGAGGCCGGGATGGACGGCGATACCGGGCCCGGTCAACGAGGCACTTCTTCCCGCTAGATCCGGCAGGTACGGAGGCGATATCGCGTCGGCCCCGCCGGCGCTACCATCCTGGGGTCGTCAGCCGTGCAAGCATGGCTGACGGGCGGAGCCAGAGGAAGCGTCGGGCGGCGATGCGGGCCGCGGCGCTCAGTACGAACGCGAGGCGGCGCACGGTGGCCCCCACAACGGTCGGCTCAGCAGCTTAGCGAAGGGGAGCCACAGCCGGAGCCTCGGGGTCTTGGGTCACTTCGTGGGCTCGGCTTTCGTCTCAAGAGCCGGGACTACAATCGCTTCCATCATTCTCGCAGGTAGGACGGGTCCGGCCGGCGCCATCCGGGCGGTGCTGATTGTGCGGGCATGGCCCGCGCACCCGCCCTCTTCAGGCCCGCTTGCGCGCACGGGCTGTCCTCCCCCATGATACGTACTCAGAGAAACTGACCCCGATCGCTCACCGCGCGTGAGCCCGACTTGGAGGGAGTGAAGAAGATGCCGAGACTGTTCACCACGACGGTGATCCCTGCCATCCTGCTTCTTGGGATGCTCTTCGGCTCGTCGAGCGCGACGACCGGCAGCGCCCAGGAGACCGAGTTCGTTCCCATCATCTTCGTGCACGGCGGCGCCGGCTCGGGTGCGCAGTACCAGTCGCAGGCGATGCGCTTCGCCAGCAACGGCTATCCGGCCGACCGTATCCGGGTCTTCGACTACGACTCGTCGAACCCGGCGCCGGAGATCGTCCAGCCGGCCCTGGACGCGCTCATCGATGGTGTCCTCGCCGAGTTCAATGTCGACCAGGTCTACATGCTGGGACACTCGCTCGGCACGGGCGTCATGCAGTCGTACCTGAACAGCTCGCCCGAACGCGCCGCGCGGGTTGCCAAGTACGTCAACATCGACGGCTCCCCGGCCGACTCCCTGCCGGGCGGGGTGCCCACCCTGGCGATCTGGGGTATGGGCCACTCGGAAGTCGAGGTCGTGGGAGCGGAGAACGTGTACCTCCCCGACCAGACGCACACGCAAACGGTGACCTCGCCGGAGTCGTTCGCGGCGCAATACGAGTTCTTCACGGGCGAGCCGCCGGCGACGACGGACATCGTGCCCGAGGCGGACGTCCAGCTCGCCGGGCGGGCGGTGCTGTTTCCGCAGAACGTGGGAATCGAAGGCGCCACGCTGGAGATCTGGGACGTCGATGCGCTGACAGGGGCCAGGACGGGCAGCGAGCCGGAGGCGACGTACGTCCTGGGAGCCGATGGCGCGTGGGGGCCCTTCGCGGCCGACGGGACGGCGCACTACGAGATGGTCTTGATCCGCGAGGACGGTACGCTCGACCATCACATCTACTTTCAGCCGTTCATCAGGAGCAACTACCTGATCCGGTTGCTCTCGGTGGCACCCGATTCCCCGATCGTGCTCAACGCCGATGGCAGCGAACGCCACAGCGACGCCACGATCATCAGGTACAAGGAGTGGTGGGGCGACGATCCGGGCGGCCGCAACGACACGCTGGAGATCAACGGGACGAACGTGATCAACGCGGCGACGAGCCCGATCTCGAACCGGACCATCGGGATCCATGCCTTCGACAAGGGCTCCGATGGGGTGACCGACCTGAGCGAGCCGGACGCGTTCTTCATCGCGCTGCCGTTCCAGACCGGCGTGGACATCTACATTCCCGCGGCGCCGCCCGATGGGACGATCTGCTTCGCGAACGCGCCGAGAGGCGATGAGAGCCACATGCAGGTGGTGAACGTCCCGAACTGGCCCTCATCCGAGCACCGCATCTCGGTCGAGTTCACTGACTACGTCCGGGAGGGCGAACCGGAATGCGGAGCGGCCGCCGCGCCGGAACCGACCCCGCAGCTCCAGCTTCCCGATACGGGCAACGGGCCGACACCGGGCGCAGGTGTGCTGCCATACGCCGTCGGCATCGCTCTTGCGATGGTCGTTCTTGGGCTCTCGGCCGTGTACGTCCGGTCGAGGTTGTGAGAGCCGAACCGCCGGGGTCAGGTAGCTGCGAACGGCAGCTCCTCCGACAGGCCCGTCAGCGAGCATCGGCGCGGCGGAAGTCCGCGCCCGTCGCTTCCGATTCGTTCGTGTCGCCGGGTAGTCGGTGATCGGTTGTGTCCTTTCCGCTCTTCGTCGTCATCAGTTCGGCCGTGGCCGCAACGACGGTAGGCGCGACGCTGCTCGTTTCACGCTGGCGCCGCGCGGCGATCCTCGCCGCGTTCGCCGGTTCCGCCGGGCTCCTCCTGTTCCATGGTCCGGTCTTCTTCCACCACTTTCCCGTCGACGATGCCTACATCACACTGCGGTACTCCAAGCACCTGGCTGACGGGCTTGGGCCCAACTGGAACAGCGAAGGGAGGGTGGAGGGCTACACGAGCTTCCTCTGGATGGTACTGCCCGCTGCTCTGAACAAGCTGGGGCTTGATCTGGTAACGGGCCTGCGATTCCTGGCCTGGGGCTCCCTTCTTGCCACGCTCTTCATCGTCTACCGGATCTGGAAGCTGTGGGCGGACGAGGACGACGGACATTCCGCCATCGATAGTCCGGTCCTGCTCGCGGCCGTGCTCCTCGCCGTCGCGATCACCGACGGCATCGCGTACTGGGGCTTCTCCGGCATGGAGACCCCGCTCTTCATGTTCCTCCTTACGACCGGGGCTTATCTCTACCTCCTTGAGCGGCGAGGCGCCGCGCAGCCATGGTCAGCGGTCGTGTTTGCGGCGGCGGCGATGACCCGGCCCGAGGGTATGATCGCCGCGGCCGTCACGGCCGCGTTCACACTGGTGGATGCGGCCGGCATGGCGAACCGTCGCCGCGCACTTCTACGTGTTGTCTCCTGGGGCAGCCTGTTCGTCTTGATCTACGGCTCGTATTTCCTTTGGCGGTACGACTACTACGGCGAACTGCTGCCGAATACGTTCTACGCGAAGGCGGACCCGACGAGGGCGGTCGTGGCCCGCGGGTTTGACTACGTCCGCACTGCGGCTCTGACGTACCATCTCCTTCCCCTCCTCGCTGGCGTGGCAGTGCTCTTCACCAGACGCCGCCTGCGTCAAGACGCTGCCTATCTTGTGGTCCTGATCGTGGCGATGCTAACCGGCGTCGCCGTGGAAGGAGGGGATTCCTTCGGCCATGGGCGCTTCATCGCGCCGCTGCTGCCGCTGCTCTACGTCGGCGGCTTGGCCGGATTGGCGATGCTGCTTCAGCGGCTGCCGCTGCAGCCGAAGCAGAGCGCGCTCGTAGCGACGGTCGTGCTGGGCATCGCCGGCCTGATGCTCCTGCGGGAATCCCACAATCCCTTCCTTGCGGACGTTCGTGAGGATCACGCTGACCGGCGCGTCCTCGGGCTTTGGCTGGGCAAGTACACGCCGCCCGACTACACCATTGCCGCCTTCGCCGTCGGTTCCATCGCGTACCACAGCGACCGCAACATGCTGGACTTGCTGGGTATCAACGATGCGGTTATTGCCCATTCAGATGTGCCGGATTTCGGAACCGGTATCGCCGGGCACGAGAAATACAACGTGGACTACGTTCTGGACGACGTGCGCCCGGAGATCATCGTTACGGGAGACGCGGACCTGGGGCCGCTCACCACGGAGGAGCTCCGCCGCAGGTCCGCGGGGCCCGGCGGACTCCCGGCGAAGACCGCGCTCATGACCGATCCACGTCTTTGGGAGCGGTACGAGGCCCGTTCGCTCTACGAGGATGGTCGCTGGTTCAACTTTCTTCAGCGCAAGGACACCGTCGCCGAGCTGCAGGCGCCGGGGCTGAGGTGAGCGTGCACAGGCGAGACCCCCGTCCTTGACTAAGGAGTGGCAGCGCTTCCAGTCTGCCCGCCCGGGCGGGCCCGGGTCAGCAGGGGTATACTGCCGGCGGGCTGGCCTTGCTCGATAGGCCCGTCGCCGGGGCCGAAGGGAGCCATCGCCGGGCATGAGAAAGTCCTTTCCGGTCACAGCGCTTCTTGTCGCCGCTGCGGCGGCCGGTTCGTTGCTGCTGTGGGCATGTGGCGGAGACTCGGAACAGCGGGGACAGCAGACCGCTCCGACGATGCTCGGGACGCCGGTCGTGACGGCAACCCCCGACGCGCGCGCCGGCCAGAGCGCTTCGGAGCGGCTCATCCAGCCGGGCGATCTGGTGTACGTGGGGGCGTTCCGGCTGCCGGACGGGCCGGAGGAGATCGGTTGGTACTACAGCGGCGCCGCCATGACCTACTACCCGGACGGCGATCCGGACGGCCCGGCCGACGGCTACCCGGGTTCGATCTTCGGGACCGGGCACGACTGGAACCAGTACGTCTCGGAGATCAGCATCCCCGTTCCCGTCCTCTCGCCGGACAAGGACGTGGCTGACCTCAACACCGCGACCACGTTGCAGGACTTCCACGACATCCGGGGCGACCTGTTCGGTGAGTTCGAGATCCCGCGTGTCGGGCTCGAGTACCTGCTGGCGCAGGGCGGGCAGACGGAAGGCAAGCTCTACTTCTGCTGGGCGCAGCACATGGGCGAGGGCGACACCAACGCTTCCCATGGCTGGAGCAACCTCGACCTTTCCGACCCCGAGAGCGCCGGGCCATGGCGCATCGGAGACTACTGGAACTACGTCACCACCGACTACATCTTCGCCATTCCCCAGGACTGGGCGGACGTCAATACGCCGGGGATGTACCTCGCCACGGGCCGCTTCCGCGACGGCGGCCAGGGCGCGCGGGGACCGTCGCTCTTCGCCTACGGACCGTGGAACGAGGGCGACCCGCCCGCGCCGGGCAGCACGCTTCCGGCCGTCCCGCTGCTCCTGTACACGGATGTCACCGCCGCTGATGGGTACACCTTGGACGGCTACCACCATTCCGACGAATGGTCCGGCGGCGCATGGCTCACCGCGGGCGAGAAGTCGGCCGTGATCTTCGTCGGCACCAAAGGACGGGGGGAGTGCTGGTACGGGAACGCGGACGGCCCGTGTCTCGACTGCGAGGACAGAGGCTGGTGGTCCGACGCCTTCGTCGGGCAGATGCTCTTCTACGATCCCGCCGATCTGGCCGCGGTGGCCGCAGGCGAAAAGGAGAGCTACCAGCCTCAGCCGTACGCGACGCTGGGCATCGATGAGTACCTGTATCACGTGGAGTCCACCCAGCAGTTGCATCACGTGGGCGCGGCGGGCTTCGACCGCGAGCGGGGTCTGCTGTACGTCTTCGAACCGCTGGCCGACGGCGACAAGTCTCTGATACACGTCTGGAGGGTGCAGGGATGAAGCTCCCTGGATGGCATGCGCCCGGCGTGCTACCCTCCGCGTGCGACCTCGACGGCAGGGTGCGGGCATGACCGCCCGGGAAGGTGGAGCGATGCGAGGCAAGAGACTTCTTTGGTGCGCGGTCCTGGTGCTGGCTGCCCTGGCGCTCGCCGCGGGCGCGCCGTCGCCGACGCATCCGGCGACGTCTTCGCATTCCTTCCGCCGCTCGAGCTGCAGGCGACGCCAAGGCCCAGAAGAGCGGAAGCGACGAGGATGGAGGGTATGGCAAGGATCCTCACAGGCCTCCTCCTAACGGCGTCTCCGCGCGACCCGTAGCCCGGCGAAGGCCAGCACGACGGCGGCCGGCACGGCGAATGCGACAGGCAGGACGCCGCCGGGGTTGATTGGCCTGCGTTCCTGGACATGAATATGCATCACGGGGCTCGACACCGCCGGGCCGGAAGCAGCCAGCTCCGGCGATTTCGGGAGGACGACAACGTGCGCGCCGACGTCACCGTTCACCACCGACTTCACGGTCCAGGACCGGACCGCCGACGAATGCGGCGCGATGGAGCCCACCTCGATCTTGCGGTCCGAGGCCCAGTCTTCGGGGTCGACGTACGTCGTGCGGTCGAGCGCGACGAGCTCGATCGACGCAATCAATGTGCCCGTCGCGGAGTCGTTGTTGTTCGAGATCGTGGCGCTCAGTTCAAAGCTGTCGCCCAGTTGCGTTGACACGCTGGACATGTCGAGCGACACGGTCACGTCGCCGAGCGGGGGCTGCTGCGCCGCCGCGGAGCCTGCCCAACGTACTCTGACGAAACCGCACGCGCACAGCAAGACGATGGCCAGGACGGCACGGCCGATCCAGCCGGTCATGAGCGAAATCCCCCACGTAGTCTGAGCTGGCTCGCGAGCAGGAAGACCAACGCGATACCAAGAGCCGCGGCGATCGCCGGTGACCAGAGCCAGTCCAGGCCCTGTCCGAATGTGTGATCGCGGACGACGATCCCTCGGACGTATTCGGCGGCGGCCGTGACGGGGTTGGCGCGGTCTAGTAGGCCTCCCAGCCAGCCCTTGAACGTCAGCTGTGTGGGCGCCGCGAGCGCGACGAAGACGAAGAAGCTGACCGCCAGGCTCAACCGGTTCGAACTGGAAAAGATGCTCACGATGAGACCGAGCGCGCAGAATGCGATTGTCAGGAGACTGCCCGTGAGGACCGCCACCACGATCGTCTCCGGGACGATGCCCAGTCCCCGCGCGAGCACCCAGATGTACGGGAAGGCGACCAGCATCAGCACCGGCCAGATGGAACCGGCGGCGATCAGCTTGCCCAGTGCGATGTGCCGACGAGATAGGGGCGTAAGCAGCAATGTCTCCATCGTCTCGCGCTCTCGTTCTCCGCTGATGGCGTCGGCGCTCAACAGAAGGCTCGCCGCGACGCCGATGCCCAACGTCATCTGCACGATCAGGTTGACGGTGTCGCGCTGATCGATGATGTTCAGGTCCTTGTTGTTCGCCGCCAGATAGGCGAGGAAGCTCAACAGCAAGCTGAAGCCAAGGGCAATGCTTGGCCCGCGCGCGGACAGCCACAAGTCGCGCAGCTCCTGGCCCGCGACAATGAGCCAGCCGAGCCGTGGTGCCGACATCGGTCGATCTCGCGGTTCAGCCATACTGAGCGAGGTCACAAATTCGCCTCCCCGGTGAGCGCGAAGAAGGCGTCACTGAGCCGGCCCCCCTCGAGCTCGTAGGAGAGCACGGGCACATCCGCCTCCAGCAGCGCCTTCAGGGCGTCCTTGCCGGCAACCGCCTTGTCCGCGTCGGTCACGCGGCCATCGAACGCGATGACAAACACGTCGCGTTCCTCTCCGGGCCTCACCAGGATCCCCTTGACCGCGCGCAGTGCCGCCGCTGCCCTTTCATGGAGACCACGAGGCACGCGCACGTTGGCTCCTCCGGTCGCTGCTTCCCGCTTGATCTCGTCGATGGTCCCCTGCGCTACGACGGCGCCCCGGTGCATGATGATCGCTCGCGCGCAGACCCCCTCCACTTCGTCAAGAAAGTGGGTGCTCAGGATCACCGCGGCGCCTCGGTGCTGGGCGACCTGGCGAATGAGCGCGAGTATCTGGCGCTGCCCGCCCGGGTCGAGGCCGAGGGTCGGCTCATCGAGGAAGATCACTTCCGGCTCGTTGACGAGCGCCCGCGCGACGCCGAGGCGCTGGCGCATCCCCCGGCTGTACGTTCCGATCGTCGATGTGGCTCGCTCCTCGAGGCCAACTTCGGCGAGGAGGGCGGAAGCGATCTCGTTCGCGCGCTTCGCGGAATGTCCGTACAGGCGCCCGTGGTACCGGATGAATTCCTCGCCTGTCTGGTGGAGGGGATAGCCCGCGCTTTCGGGCAGCACGCCGACCCGCTGCCGGATGCTGGCCGCCTTGGTGTGAGGTATGCCGGCTATGCGGAACGAGCCCCGGGTGGGCGTGAGGATAGTGGTGAGAACGCGGATCGCGGTCGTCTTGCCGGCGCCGTTCGGACCGAGGAGCCCTATCACCTCACCGGCGTTCGCGTCAAAGGACAAGTCGCGCACTGCCGTGAACGAACCGTAGGACCGAGCCAGGGAATGCGCCTCCAGAATCGCGCTGGTCACGTCGTCGATACCTCTCGGGCCAGTGTGACAGACGCACATGAAGCCATCATGAAGCCGCGCGGTCGGCCTAGCGAATCGCCTGCAGGCAGCGGCCGGATCGCAGATCCAACGAGAGGTCCCGGGCCAGCCGAGGCGAGGTGACTCGGAGCCTCAGAGCCCCCGGATGGTTTCCAGCACCGATCGGGCAGCCAATCGCGTCATGATCTGCGAGCTACCGGCCGCGGCGAGGACGACGGCCAGCGCGACTGCACCGAGATACGGCCAGGGCATGACCATATGGTCGGGAGGTGGATCGAACACGCCGGTCAGCAGCTTCACCAAGATGCGCGCGATCGCCCAGCCAAGCGCCGCTCCGAACACGCCGCCTCCCATCAGCATGACCAGGGCCTCGCTCCAAACGAAGGCACCGAGCTGCCGCGGCCGCGCACCCAGCGCAACGACGATCGCCCAGGTTCGCCGGCGCTCCTCAAGGCCGAGGGCCAGCACGAGCCCGGACCCGGCGGCGGCCAGAACCACCGCGAACACGAGCTCAATTCGCGTCAGGCCGTGCAAGCTTACGGCGGTCAGGCTGGAGTTCGTTTGACGGCGCGCCTCTTCGATGTCGCGGACGGTGGCGCCCGATGTTGGACCCAACAGTTGACGCACCGCGGCGGCGACGTCCGCCGGCGTCCTGTTGGTCCGTATCAGCAGCGTCTCCACGGCTGGAGAAGCTGTCTGTTGCGCTACGTAGTCGGCGTTGGCGACCAGGAATGAGTCACTCGGCGCAGTCGGGAACTCACGGACGATGCCGAGATAGTGGAACGGCACCACGCGGTACTGACTGTCCGCCGCACTCTGTAGGCGGAGCTGGACAAGATCACCGGGCTGCAGCTGGAAGTCACGTACGGTCTCCGCCGAGACCAGCACACCGTCCGGCGTCGTCGCCAGCGCCGCGAGAGTCCTGTCCGCGCTGCCACCGGCGAAGAGGGCATCAGTCAGACGGGTCGCGCGGCCGATGCTTCCCGGTCGGATGCCGTAGAGATCCTGCAGGTCGTTTCCAACGTACGCGAACCGATGCTGCATCGGCTCTACCGCGGAGACGCCGTCTACGCGGGCGATGTCTGGCAAGTGACCTGCCAGGTTGGCTGTCGCCGGCGCAGTGACTGTCACGTCCGCGCCGTTCGTTAGCTCGGCGTCCACGCGTGATTGGGCGCGGTACGTGGCATTGAAGATCGCCGTGGACATGGCAAACGCGATGGCAAGCGCGACCAAGATCGCGCCGGTCGCGAGAAGCATCCGTTGACGAGAGAGCGAGGCACCGACCAGCGACGAAAGGCGGTGCGCAATGGGACGAATGAGGGGGACATCGGTGCGCCCGTCTCGCGCCAGCAGCATGCGCGTCAGGCGGATGCAGAGCAACGACGCTCCCAGCCATACGAAGAGCGGTGCCAGCAAGGCCGTGTACGAAACTGAAACGCTGGGTACGCCCTCCGGGGCAACGACGACTTGGTAGCCGTTCCGAGCTGTGAGCCAATAGGCGAGCGCCGCTAGTCCGAGGAACAGGAAGTCTAAGCCCAACCGCTCCCAGAGCGGCGCCCCGCGGCGCCGCGGAACGGCTGCGCGGGAACGTACGAAGCTCACGCCGACGGCGTCGCGCCACGCGGGCAGGAGCACGGTTGTCAGCGCCAGGACGAGGCCACCACCGGCGGCGATCCCGCCCCACAGGGGCGTCCCCAGCGCTCCGTTCCCAAAGCCCCATCGCCCAAACGTGTCATGCACTACCAGGCTGCCGAGGCCCAGACCCAGTACCGCGCCTCCCAGCCAGACGCAGAGCGCCTCGATGGATGCCAGCCCGGTGAGCGTGGCGACCGACGCGCCGCGCACGCGCAGCAGTGCCTGCTCGTGCCGTCTTCTGGTTGCCCCGGAAGAGATGAGCACCGCCGTTAGCAGTGCGCTCAGCAGGACGCCGGGTGTGCCGAGGAACAGGAACAGGACGAACGCGTAGAGTGCGTCTGACCGCGCCACGTCCAGCCGTGCCGCTAGGTTGTCTCCGACCGTCGCGCCACCGGCAAGCCGCGCCTCATAGTTGCGCGCCAGCCGCTGGATGGTCGTGAACGCGCTCGCCGGGTCGGCGGGCAAGTCGTGCACGAGCGCGACGTGGAGCTGCGTGTGCACGGAGCCGGGGCTCGCTTGCGCGCTGGGGGCAAAGAGCGCTTCCCAGCGGTCAAGGGGGAGCAGGAGGACGTTGTCCGGCGGTGCCTGCGGGCCGGCGCCAGGCGGCGCACCGACTTGCTGGAAAAAGGAGTCCGCGAGGGGCAGATCGACGATGCCGTCGACCGTGAGGTCGATGGCTGGCAACCCCGGACGTTTGACGGAGACCACCGTGCCGGGTTGCGCGTGTAGATTGGCCGCGGTCTGCTGGGCGAGGAGCACATCGCCCTGACCGACCAGAGTTCGGACCTCGCTCGGAAACGCTGCCTGATAGCCCGGCTGCAACCCAACAACTTTGCCGGCCCCCGTTGTCTGTACCGTCGCACCCGTGCGCGCCTCGAATCCAGGCGTGTCGAAATAGCCGACCCGGGAGAGACTGGTGTAACCCGGCAAGCGGCCGAGTTCTGCGATCGCCTGCTCCGCATTGGCCTGTGGGCCGAGCTGGACCTGCCAGTCGACAGCGACATCCGCGATCGCTTGGTCGGTCATCTTGGCCCTCGTCGATGCGAAGAAGCCGGCGAGGACGGCGACGAGCGCAATCGATACGGCGATGCCTGCCGTAGTTGCGGCGAGCCGTCCGGCGCGATGCCGCAGCAGACCGCGTAGCCAGATCAGATAGAGCATGCGTCGCTGACTGCCAGGTACCCGTCGGTCATGCGCCAAACCGCGTCGAGGCGTGTCGCTACGAGCGGGTCGTGCGTGGCGATCACCGCGGCGCTTCCGCCCGCTCGCAGCGCCTCGAGCAACGTCGACAAGACTTCCTGTGCCGTGGCGGAGTCGAGCTGGCCCGTCGGTTCATCCGCAAGGAGCAATGCCGGCCCCACCGCGAGCGCGCGGGCGATGGCGGCGCGCTGTGCCTGACCCCCGGAGATCTCTTCCGGGAACTTGTCTTGCAGGTGGGAGATCCGGAAGCGCGTCAACGCCTGGCCGGCAACGGCGTTCGAGCGCTTCTCCGAAAGACCGCTGAGCAGGAGCGGGAGGCGGACATTCTCGATGACCGAAAGTGGTGGCAGGAGACTGGGACCTTGAAAGATATCCACGATCTGGCTCGGACGAAGACTCTCGCGCGGGCCCAGGGAGGGCCAAGAAACGGATCCCGACGTGGGATTGTCGAGGCCGCCGAGCAGGTGCAAGAGGGTGGACTTGCCGCTCCCACTCGGGCCGACGAGCGCGATGCGCTCGCCTGGGTAGATCATGCAGGAGGCCGGATGCACGGCTTCCGTCGCGCTGGCTCCCGAGCCGAAACGCCGGCTGATGTCGACGGCCAGCACCAGGGGCTCAACCATCCTCCAGCCGTCCATCGATGAGGTGGAGAACCCGGTCCGCCATTGCCGCGACGGATTGGCTGTGCGTCACGATCAAGTTCGCGCCGCCCCGGCGCGCCCGATCGCGAAGGACATCCAGCACGCGCGCCTCGTTCGCCGCGTCCACTTCACCCGTCGGCTCGTCCGCCAGAAGAACCGGCGGGTCGCCGTTCATAGCCACCGCCAACCCCGCCCTCGCCAGCTCACCTCCGGAGAGGTGGGCCGGCAGCGCGTGCGAGCGACCGGCCAGACCAACGGCCCGAAGCGCTCGCTCCGCTTGGTCGGAGTGCGCCGCCTTTGTCCTGAGACAAGTTGCGAGCCGGGTGTTGTTTGCGGCAGAGAGATGCTCCAGAAGATTGCCCGACTGCAGCAGAATGCCGATATGGCGGCCGCGAATCGCCGTTCGGACCGCTTCTGATCGACGCGTCATCCGCTCTCCCACGATAGCCACCCAGCCGCCGGTAGGCTCGTCCAGCCCAGACAGGCAGTTGATCAACGTTGACTTGCCGCTGCCTGATGGGCCCATGATGGCGACCGTTTCACCTTCGCGCAGCATCAGTGAGACGCCGCGCAAAGCAAGCGTTTCGTCGTCGCCTGTGTGATAGAAGCGATAGAGATCGTGGGCCTCGAGGACGGCGTCCATCAGCCCCAGGTCATGCTCTGCGAGATCAAGTTCCAGACATCAACGTTGTCCGATCCCGCGGGCGCGGACAGCGAGAGCGCGACCATCTTGCCGTCCTTGAAGAATTCGTATCGGTCCGTTTCCAGCCGCGTCTGCTTGGCGGTGACCGGATCGGGTGCCGAGTTCGAGCGGTACCGGATCCGTATCGCGGGGCCGGCCGGGAGATCGAACGCGTCGACCTCCACCAGTTCGAACGCCTCGACCTGCTGCTGGAGGTGCGGTACATCGGTAGTCGTGGCGGTCTGGACCGTCGGCGCCGCGTCGCTGGCGGTGACATCCACGGTGATGCTGTCGAGCTTGTCTACGAAGCTCACATTCGGGCCGGATTCCCCACGCGCCCAACCTTCAGGAACCTGAATGCTGTAGCCGCCCGCTGTCGAGCGGTATGCAACAAACGCCTGGGAATCGGGGATGTCGCCGGGCGGGTTTGTCTCCGGCGCCACCGGGCTTGCCTGAGCCACAGCACCGGGAATTGAGGTGACGTCCGCCGTCCTCGCCGGAGCGCCTGACCTGCCCGAGCTGCATCCCACGAACAGCGCCAGCCCGAGGAGGCCAACCGAGAGCGCGATTTTCGATCCAATGTTTTGCAAGGGAATGTCTCCTTAGTGCGCAGTGACTGCATCTACCGTAGCTCTACGACATGAAGGGCAGATGAAGCGCTGGCGTTCCGCTGCCGTGGGTTCGTTGCTGCTGTGGGCCCGCGATGAGCGGGGTACGGACCGGAGACTTGGTCTACGCGAGTGCGAGGACAGAGGTTGGTGGTCAGACACCTTCGTCGGGCAGATGCTCTTCTACGATCCCGCCGATCTGGCCGACGGCGACAAGTCTCTGATACACGTCTGGAGGGTGCAAGGATGAAGCTCCCTGGATGGCGCACGCCCGGCATGCTACCCTCCGCGTGCGACCTCGACGGCAGGGTGCGGGCATGACCGCCCGGGAAGGTGGAGCGATGCGAGGCAAGAGATTTCTTTGGTGCGCGGTCCTGGTTCTGGCCGCCCTGGCGCTCGCCGCCGCGGCCTGCGGGGACGGCGGAGAGGAGAAGGAGACCGCCGACACGGGCGGCGACGAACCGTCCGTCGCCTCTGAGACCCCGCTTCCGGAGCAGGACGCCGACTACCCCGCTGGCGCGCCGTCCGATAGTGACTTCCGCCGCATCATCTTCCTGCACCATTCCGTCGGCGCCGACCTGATCGAGAACGGGGAAGTCCGCCAGGGGCTGAGCGACCTGGGCTACGAGTTCTTCGATCACGGCTACAACGACGACGGCCTCGTCCTCGCCGACGGCACCTGGACCGGCACCGACTTCGACGTCCCGGACGACAATACCGATCCGGACGGGTTCGCCGACATCTTCGCGCAGCCGCTGCACGACCCTCCGGACAATACCTTCAGCTACCTGATGCAGTACGAGGTCATCGCGTTCAAGTCCTGCTATCCGGCGAGCAACATCGACAGCGATGAGCAGTTGGCCGACTACAAGTCGTACTATCTTTCCATCCGCGACCGGATGGATGAGTACCCCGACAAGATCTTCATCGTGTTCACCCCGCCGCCGGAGGTGGCCGGCGGCACAGACGCCGAGGCGGCCGCGAGGGCGCGGGCGTTCAGCGACTGGTTGTCCTCAGACGAGTACCTGAGCGGCCACCCGAACGTCTTCACGTTCGACTTCTTCGACTTGCTGGCGGACGCTTCCACCAACATGCTGCGGTCCGACTACCAGGTCGACGAGGAGGACGGTCACCCCAACGAGCTGGCCGGCCGGACCATCGGTCCGCTATTCGTGGAGTTCGTAGACCTGGCGGTGAGGAGCTACGCCGCAAGCTGAGAAGCGCAATCGCTTCCGCTCGCGCTACCGCCCGGCGCACTCCAGGTCGACGTCGATGTCCAGCCGACCGGCGCTCTCCTCCAGCGCCGTGCAGGCCGCAGCGATAGCGCGGTCGCGGTCGGCGCGGCGCCCCCCCCGCGCTGCCCCAGGAGAATGCCCGGTCGTGTGGTCCGGGGAGGACCTCCACTGCATCACGGGCTGAGCCCACCGCGGGTATACTGTGGGCACCATGAAGAATGCTGTTGCGGCGGGTGTGCGTACGCTTCGTTTCGAGGCGCTGGGGACGGAGGTCTTGGTGTGTTCCGCGGCGGCCGGCGAGCTGGGCGGCGAGCTGCGGGCGTTGGTGGAGGAGTACGAGCAGCGTTTTAGCCGCTTCCGGCCCTCCAGCGAGCTGGAGAGACTCTCCTGCCGCACCGGAGAGGAAGTCGCGGTGTCGGACGATCTGTTCGAGGTGCTGGACCTCGCCATGGGATTCTGGCGGGAGACGGGCGGCCTCTTCGACCCCCTGGTCCGATCCGAGCTTGAGGCCGCCGGCTACGACCGGAGCTTCGCCCTGGTCCCCGCGTCATCTGCCGAGCCCGCCTCTCCCCCGCCCGCGGGCAGGCGTCCTTCGTTCGGAGAAGTGCAGCTCAACGTCGCGCGCCGGAGCGTCCGGCTGCCCGAAGGCGGGCGATTGGACCTGGGTGGCATAGCCAAGGGCTGGATCATCGATCGACTGGCGCGACGCCTCGAGCCGTATGGCCCGTTCCTGGTCGACATCGGCGGTGACGTGGCGGCGCGCGGACACGGGCCGGACGGCGGGCCGGGCTGGCTCATCGGCGTCGCCGACCCGTTCCGGCCCGAGGAGGACCGGTGCTGGGTGCGGCTGGAGGACGCCGCCATCGCAACCTCGACGGTGATGCGGCGTCGCTGGCGGCGGGACGGTTGCTGGATGCACCATCTCATCGACCCCAGGACCGGGCGTCCCGCGCGCACCGGTCTGTCACAGGTGACCGTCGTGGCGCCGACGGCGACGGCCGCGGACGTGTACGCGAAGACCGCGCTCATCCTGGGGTGCGAGGAGGCCTTCGATTGGCTGGACCGCCGCTCGCTGCCCGCATTGCTCGTGACGCCGGTCGATGCCGTTCGCACCGCCCTCTGGCGATGGATGGAGGTCCCCATGGCCGTGCGATCCGGCAAGGGAGGATGAAGATGTCCAGAAGGATCGCGATCGTCGTAGCGCTGGCCGTGACCGTCGTGGTCGGCTCGCTCTTGCTCGCCATCGGAGCCGGCGCCTTCAGGGGAGGAGGCGATGGCGAACAGGCCGGCCAGGCGCCTACCCAGACTCAGCAGGCCGCTCCCGCCGGTACCCAGGAAGCGGACGTGACCCAAGGGACGCCGGGTGCGCCCGATGGCGTCGCCACCAGCGAGCCGGGCGCCGGCGATGACGACGACCGCGGGCGCGAGCGGGAGCAGGAGCAAGAATCCCACGGGGACCACGACGATGGCCACGAGGGGGAAGAAGAGCACGACTAGGCATGAGGGCACGAAGCTGCTGGTGGTCTGCGGCAGCTTCCTCGCCTTCGCCGCCCTCACGGCCTTCATCAGCAGCCGGGAGCCGCCTTCCGAGCCGGCGCTGACTCGCCCGGTCGTCGCCGAGCAAACGGCCGATGGGAACGCCGGCGGGCCCGTGGCGCAGCAGCCGACTCCCGTCACCCGCACGAGAGGGACGTGAGGCTTGGATGCTCACTTCTACTGGTACATGGCGCGTGCGTCGGGCGTCGTCGCCTTCTGGCTGCTGACGCTTTCGACCGCGCTCGGCCTCAGCACGTCGTCCCGCCTTTGGGACGGTCTGCTGGAGCGCGGCTGGGTGTTCGAGACGCACAAGGTCGTCTCGTTGATGGCGTTGTTGTTCGTGGCGCTCCATATGGCGGTGCTCCTCCCGGATCCCTGGACGGACTTCGGCGTGGTGGACCTGCTCGTGCCCGGGACGTCCGCCTACCGGCCGGAGGCCGTCGCCCTGGGAGTGCTGGCGATGTACACGGGCTTCATCGCGACGGCCAGCTTCTACCTGAGGACGCGGCTGGGCCGCCTCACCTGGCGCGCGCTCCACTTCGTCACCTTTGGGGCATTCGTGTTGATGTTGCTCCACGGCGTCTTCGCCGGGACCGATAGCGAGGAGCTGTGGATGCGGGCATCGTACTCGGCGGCGACGCTGCTGATCCTCTTTCTGACCGTCTACCG
This sequence comes from uncultured Dehalococcoidia bacterium, assembly GCA_964406605.1. Taxonomy (GTDB): domain Bacteria; phylum Chloroflexota; class Dehalococcoidia; order DSTF01; family RBG-16-68-14; genus CAYOSF01. The sequence continues at coordinate 139,574 of CAYOSF010000010.1, forward strand.
GATCCTCGTCGTGCCGACTGGAGGACCCACTCCCTCCGCGCCCCGGCTGGCCGGCGACGGCAGCCGCATGACCCGCGCTGATCGACAGTGGCGCGGACGGCCGCGCTGTTCGCGGTGAAGGCCGGCTAGGGTTCTCAGCCGCCACCGGTCGCGACTCCGACTACCCACCGGTGCGGTGGGTGTAGCGGAACGGGTTGTTCAGCACATACGTGTACCGGTTCAACAACTGCGGGACCATCGGGTCCGGCACCGTGGTGTCCGGCTGCAGGAAGCGGCCGACCCCACGGCGGCCAGCCTACCACGGGATGTCATTCCCCAGCGCCTTGACTGCGACGAAGAGAAGAAGTGCGAACAGTGCCCCTCCTACTGCAAGTACCAGGCCGGCCACCAGGGACTCGGCCACCGGTGCGCCATCTGCCAGAAAAAGGAAGAATGCCATCCCCGTGCCCGTTCCGGCAAGCAAGACCGTTCCTAACCTGACGGAATGCAGGTTGCGGCGCCTTAGCCACGCAAGGAGTGTCAAGCAGGTCCCCGGAATCACTACCCAGCCGATCAAGAGAAACAGACCTGCCATAGCACCTATGTGATCTCGGTTGTAGCTAGCAGCATTCCGGGCAGATCGTCTCCTGGGCCACATCCAGCGCGTTCAGAGGCGCCTGCCAGGCATTGGCCTCCTGCTGGTTGCCGAGTGCGCCGCATCGCGCGTCCCGCCCGCTACAACCCCGTGAAATCGACCGGGCGCTTCTCGCGGAACGCCTGGATCGCCTCCTTGTTCGCCGGCGACCCGACGCAGAGCGCCATCGCCGGCTCCTCCCGCCTCCGCGCCGCGACCAGCGCCTCCGCGCGGGTATCGAGCAGCAACTGCTTCGTGCGGCGCAGCGCCGACAGCGGCTGCCCCGCGATCTCCGACGCCAGCTCCAGCGTGCGGCCCAGCAGCTCGTCGTCGGGGAACGCCGCCGCGGCCAGGCCCAGGTCCACCGCCCGCTCCGCGTCGATCCAGGCGTTGGTGTAGAGCAGCTCCGCGGCCGGCTGCGGCCCGACGATCGCCTGCAGCAGGTAGCTGCTGCCCGCTTCCGGCACCAGGCCCAGCGAGACGAAGGGCGCCCGGAGCCGCGCCGACCGCGCCACGTAGACCGCGTCGCAGTGCAGGAGCATCGTGAGGCCGATGCCCACGCCGACGCCGTTGACGGCCGCCAGCAGCGGCTTGTCGAAGGTGTTCAGCCGGTCGATGAACGGGCCGAAGCCGTGCGGCTGCCCGTCGTCGTAGGCCGGCGTGTTGCCCATCTCGCTCAGGTCCTGGCCGCCCGAGAAGGCGCCCGGAGCCCCGGTGATCACGGCCACCTTGACGCTGTCGTCGGCCTGGGCGTCGGCCAGCGCGTCGCGCAGGTCGTCGTACTGCTGGTCGTTGAAGGCGTTGCGCTTGTCGGGCCGGTTCATGGTAAGCAGGGCCACGCCGTCCCGATGTTCGGAGAGGACTGTCGCTCGGTTCATCTCGATACCTCCGATGCCGGCCGCCGGTCCCCAGGCGACGCGCTCCCACGGGGGCGGGCCCTGCGCGTCCGAGCCGCCGCGATGGTGGACCGGGATGTCGGGCTATCCGGGGCGGCCCGCTACGGCGCGAGCATCTCCTGTATGGTCTTCCTGATGCCCGCGAAGTAGGCGGCGCCCCATATCTGGGTCTTCTCGAAATAGGATAGGCTCCGCGAGGCCGGGTCGAATACGACGGCGATCTCGGCGGAGGACATGTGCTTGGGAGGGGCCTCGGTCTTGACCTCAATTCGCAATCAGAGAATAGGAGCCCTAGCCACCGAGGGGGATGACCACTCCAATTCCAATGGCTGTCTCATGGCGCCCTTGTCTTGACCTGAATCACATTGTCGCGGTCCTCCTCCCGGACCCTGGACTGCAACCGTCCCATGCTACACCGGCAGACGAGGAACCACGCCAGCGGTAAACTGTAGCACCAAGGCGGCATCTAGTGCGTTGACGACACCATCTTGATTTGCATCGGCTTGGGCTTGGCACGCCAATGAGCCTCTTAGTCCAGCTGCATACTGAAGGATGGCCAAGGCGTCCAGGCTCGATACGTCTTCGTCGCAATCTGCATCGCCATAGACGACCATTGGCGTTGCAGTGGCAGTCGGGGTCGCCGTTTGCGTCGCACCCGCGCTGGGACTGGGGGTCACAGTTGCGGTCGGAGACGCTGTTGGTTGCTCTCCTTTCCCTCCGCTGCTGCACGTGCTGTTCGCACAGTGGAGGATGACCAGGGCCAAGTTGTTGGCCCGGTCGCCGAACGCAACGACGGGATTTGCATTCGAGTCCAACACTAGGGAGGCCCCCAACCCAACGGAACCAAACGTAATCGGCGTCTCAACGATATTGCCCGAAGCGCACGCCAGATCACCGCACGACACAATGGTTAGATCTCCCTCTCCTGGCTCATGGACTGCTATGACAGGTCTCCCTCCTGAACTGAGGGCTAGTGACAGGCCTCGCTCACTCATAAAGAAACCCCCAGCCCCTCCAGCCACGACGGTCTCAGACTGATTCCCAGACTCACAGGTGACATCACCGCACCGCAGTAGACGGACCAGTTCATTCTCAACGTCATAATACGCTACTACTGGAATACCCAGCGGATCCAGAGCTAGGGACGAGAACCCGACGTTGGTGCCTTCGTCTACCGCGATCGCCTCGTTCGGTCCAGTGCAATTGGGGTCCTCGCAATGAAGCACGTACAAGTCGCCGTCACCCTCGTCAAATCGCGTGAAGCTCATCACCGGATTCCCATCTTGGTCGATTGCCAGCGAACTTAGCGCGCCAGCTCCAAGTGGACTGATGGTGTTGCCACTCGAACACGTGGGGTCTCCGCAGTGCAGTAGCACCAGTCCGCCAAGGCCATCGTCATAGCTGACCGCGGGATTCCCGGATCTGTCAAGTTCAAGTGAAGCTCCACTGCCAAGTTCGTGTTCGGTCGGCGCAACAATTGTATTGCTCCCGCTGCAAGATGGGTCGCCGCAGTGCAGAACATTGATCCCACCATCCGCTTTGTACGCCACGACCGGGTTTCCTAGGGAGTCGAGCTTCAGCGACGGTCCCGAACCATCGAAACCAACGATCGTACCGTCTCTGCAATTGCTGTCGGCGCAGTGGAGCACCCGTATCTCCGGCGAACCTCCTTCTGGGCTGTGTCCATATCCCACAACCGGATTCCCATCTTCGTCGAGCACGAGTGAGCTCGCGAATCCAAGGGTAGCGCCACCCAGGTCGGGTCTGCTCACCTGGTTGCCCGAAGTGCACCAGGAATCCCCGCAACGAAGTACTTTCAAGGAGAAGCTCTCTTCAAGTGGGACGAAGGGTCCCGTCGTACCGTCGAAGTAGCCAATTGCAGGATTGCCCAGATCATCGAGTCGCAGCGATGGAGATCCGAACTCCCCTTCGTCCACCGCGATCATCGTGTTGTCCGCTGCGCAGTTGGTGTCGCCGCAGTGGAGTACTCGTAGCTCACCCGAGACCGAGAACGGTGGACTATGGACAAACAGGTATGCGATCACCGGTCGTCCAGCTGCGTCAAGAGCGAGAGACGGACTGCCCCCGGTAGGTCCAAAGGTGTCGGGCGAGGTGATCACGTTCTTGGACGTACATGCCGCGTTTCCGCAGTGCACTACTCTCAGCGCACCGAAGCCGTATGCCACTACTGGGTTTCCACTCCCATCGAGAGCCATCGCCGTACCTGCCCCCCACACATGATTTCCATCCGGGTCGGGCGATGCGATGGAATTCTCAGAAGCACAGTTGGGATCCCCACAACTCAGCACTCGCAGGCCGGCATCTGTTGACTCGTCGCCCTCTCCCACGTAGCTCACGACAGGATTGCCATCGGAATCCAGCCGAAGATCAGTCGTTCCGCCTGACGCGGCGACGCCTGGAGAACTCGAAATGTTTCCTTTCGCGCAGTTCGGATCGCCACAATGGAGCAACTTTACAACGTGGTTCGCGCTGTCATAGTAGCTCACCACAGGGTACCCGGACACATCCAACTCAAGTGAGGAGTATCCGCCTACTCCCCCGGTATCAGCCGTAACTAGGGAATTTCCGGACGTGCAATTGGCGTCGCCACAATGAAGGATCTTCAATGAGCCGTCGCTTTGGCTGCCATAGCTGACCACCGGCTTGCCTTCAGCATCTAGCTCGATAGAGGTGTCAATCGCGAGGACGGCGGAATGCGGCGTGGCGATTGAGTTCCCGGCAGAGCACGTCGAATTGCCGCAGTGCAGGACCTTGAGTGCGTTCTCGGTTTCGTCGAAGTAGCTGACAACCGGGTTCCCAAGGACATCTAGAACCAGCGAGGGCGATGTGCCAACTACACCATCGCTGTCGGGCACCGTAATTGTGTTCCCTCCGGTTCCCCGCGCCACGTCCCCCGGCAGCAACAAACTCGCCGCCGCAGCGACGGCGAGGATCGCTAAACTAGTGAGTACCTGGCGCCAACAATCCATCGATCCCTCCAGTTTCAAGAGTCACTCCCAACGTGCGGTCGCCTGCCTTCTGGAATGACAATCCTATCACATGCTTGCCTGACCACCAAATTGGAGCACGCTATGAGAGTCCTCACGTGCCATTTCTGTCCGCAACCGCGCGCTACCAGAAGCTGGCGCTCTTGGAATGCGCGGCGCGCTGGCGAACGTGCGGTCCCCGTGGACCACGTCGCGAGCGCACTCGTAGCCTTCCCCCTCCAGGCGCTGCAGGACCGTCGAGAGATACGCGCGTGCGTCTTCCTGCTCTGCCATATCGTTGCCCCAGTGTGGTGTGCTGTGACTGACGTCGAAAGTCACCCCATGCTACGTGCAATCCAGAGCCTCGTCAAGGCGTGCCCCTGCGCGCTCCAGCGTGAAGGCACGGCCGCCTTCGCGGCGGTTGACGGCGCGGCATCCTGTGCGCTATACCGAGCGCACCTGCTGGGCGGTGGGAGCCAGGAGTGGGAGGAGCGTCATATGGATGCGGTACCGATCACGTTCACGTCCTCTACCAACCCCGACAACTTGACAGGCCGCGTTGGCCTAGCCGTGGGGCCCGCCGGGTAGCCGGACGCCGCGAAGAGCAGCCGGGCGCGCCGGCAGTCTGGTACTCCTATCCGGCCGTGAGCTGACGTCGTCGCGCGCCCCGCGGCTGCGCCTGTGCGTGAGGCAAGCCATGGGTCCTCCCAAGAGGGCGCTGAAGCGCCGCAAGGACTCCCCAAACACCAAGGCGGAGCGATCTGAGCCGCCCTGTCCGCACGCGGCGCTCGTTCCCCATTGGGACAGCATCGGGGACATCGGCAATCCAAAGAAGGTGACCCACTATACGTGCCGGCGGTGCAACGCGACCTTCTCCGTCCAGGAGGGGGCAAGGCTCAGGGCGCGGTAAGCGGGGCGGGCGGGGCTGAGCGCCGGACGGCGCCGCTGCTATGCTGCTGATTCCTGGATAGCCAGGCCTTCCGCCACGTCTCGGGGGCGGCCGATGTGGTAGCCCTGCGCGTAGTCGGCGCCGAGCTCTCGCAATAGCTGCACCGTTTCGTCGTTGCCGACGAACTCGGCGATGGTCTTCTTGCCCAGCCCCGTGGCCACCTGCACGATGGCTTGCACCAGGTGCTGGTCCACCGGGCTGTGCGGCAGGTCACGGATGAACGAGCCATCGATCTTCAGGTAGTCGACGGGCAGGTGTTTCAGGTGGTAGAAGGACGAGAAGCCGACGCCGAAGTCGTCGAGTGCGAACTGGCAGCCCAGCCCCTTCAGTCGAGCGATCAGGCTCTGAGCTTGGGCGATGTTGGCGATGGCGGCCGTCTCGGTGACCTCCAGCACCAGGCTCGTCGGCTCGACCGACCTGGCTTCCAGCTCCCGGGAGATGAAGTCGTAGAGATCGTTGTCGGCAAAGGCCTTGCCGGACAGATTGACCTCCAGCCGCACCGCTCGTCCCGCTCGACGTTGCGCTGCTATCAGGCGGACGGCCTGGCTGATCACCCACCGGTCGATGGCGTTGATCATGCCTGAGCGTTCCGCGATTCCGATGAACGAGTCGGCTTCGATCACGCCGTCTTTGCTGCGCAGACGGAGCAGCAGTTCATGCTGGGGTACGCTCCCGCTATGGAGGTCCAGGATTGGCTGCGCGTAGAGGCAGAACAGCCCGTGTTCCAGGGCGTCCCGGATGCGATGCTGCCACCCGAGCCTGGACTCGACCTCGGCGTGCCAGTCCATCCCGCCGGCGCAGACACTGACGCGGTTCGGCCCCTGTTCCTTGGCCTGGTACATGGCCAGATCGGCCCGGGAGAGCAGGTCCTCGGGTATCAAGCCGTGCTCTGGGTACAGCGCGATGCCGATGCTGGCGGTCACCCGGGCCGCGCTTCCGCCGGCCTGGAAGATGTGGCCTTGGATGGAGCTCAGGAGCATGCCCGCTACCTCAAGGGCCTGCTCGCGGTCGGCGTGGGGAAGGAAGACGGCAAACTCGTCCCCGCCTGCCCGGGACACGATGTCGGAGTCGCGCAGCCGGTCTCGGAGCAGCCGGGCCAGCCCGGCGAGCAGCTCGTCGCCGGCCAGGTGGCCCAGAGTGTCGTTGATGTCCTTGAAGTCGTCCAGGTCCAGGAACAGCAGGGCGCCCCCGGTATCGTACCTCTCCGCCAGAGCCAGCTGCGTCTCCAGCTCCTCCTGGAACCGCCGCCTGTTGAACAGGCGAGTCAACGGGTCGTGATTCGCCAGGTGCACGAGGCGGTCCTCGAAGTGCTTGCGCTCGCTGATGTCCCGCACGACACCGATGAACGCCTCAGGGTTCCCCTCCCCATCGCTGACGAGCGAGGCGCTGAGTTCGGCGGGGAACCGGCTCCCGTCCTTCCTCAGCAGGCGGTACTCGATGTTCCTGACGCTTCCGGTTCGCAGGGCGGCGGCTGCATTCTCCGCGGCCCGCTGGCGGTCTTGCGGGTCCACGAATTCCATCGCGCTCCTGCCGATCATGTCGTCCGCGGTTTCGCACCCGTGCACGGCTATTGCCTGACGGTTGACCATGACGATGTTGCTGCTCAGGTCGGTGAGCGTGATGGCGTCGGGGGACGTCTCAATGAGCGTCCGATAGCGCGACTCGCTCTCGCGCAGCGCCCGTTCCGCTCGCTTCCGCTCCGTGATGTCTCTCAAAGAACCTTCGATTGCCACCGGCGTGCCGTCTTCCGAGAGCACGAGACGGGCACCCACCGAGGCGTCTGCCACCCGGCCGTCGCCCGTCTTGAGGCGGACCTCGTAGTCGATGACCTCCCTGTTCTCCACGAGCGTCTTCACGAGGTGTGCCCGGGACTCCGGGTCTTCGTAGATGTCGAGCACCTGCGTGCCGATCAGCTCGTCGCGTGCGTATCCGTAGCCTTCCACCGAAGGGCTGATTTCCGTGATGATGCCTTCCATGTCCGTTCGGTAGAAGACGTCCCGGACGTTCTCGAAGAAGCTCCGGTACTTCGCTTCCTGTTCCCTGAGCGCCTCTTCCGCCTGTTTGCGCTCGGCGATGTCGCGCACCGCGACAGCTCTCACCGACCGGCCCTCGTACAAGACGGTTCTGCCCCTGATCTCCAGGGGGATCTCAGTCCCATCCTTTCGAAGGCCCTGCACCTCGCACGGCTCCTCGCAGCCCGACACGATGTTCCGCCAGACAGTGGCGCGGGATTCTTCCGTGACAAGAGTCAGCCCGTCCAAGCCGACGAGCTCGGCGACTTCATATCCCGAGAGCGCAGCCAGAGCCGGGTTGGCGGCCAGAATCGTGCCCCTATCGTGAATGAAGACCCCCTCAGTAGCCGCCTCGCACAGAAGCCTGAGACCTTCTCCGTCTGCTCGACGGACGTGGTCCGCTTGTATTCCCTCGGCGGATTCCGAGCCGGACCGCTCGCGGCGACTCAGAATCTCGTTGCCCGCCGGCTGCCCGGACTGCCTGTCGTGGTGTCCTTCTGCCATGCCGACTGCCTTCAAATGTTGTATCGGTTCCCTCTGACGTGGAATCCAGGCCCGTCCAAGCTGGTCGGGGGACACAGCGACGCAAATACGGGAAGCGGACGACGGGCTCCGTGGGGCAGCATACGACGCCGCGAGGGGCGTCACGACGACCAGCTACACTGACTCTGCCCTTCGGGGCTGGCCCTACGGGACCGGCGTGGGTGAGCCCTCCGCCTCCTGTATGGCCTCAATGATGTCGCCCGGCCCGGGCCGCCTGGGCTGGATGCTGAGGAACGGGACGACCTGCTCGGTCATCATCTCATCGACGACGCCGGCATACCGCGGCTCGTCCACGACGTTGTGATCCTCGTCCGGGTCCTCATCGAGGTCGAATAGCTGGACGGGCGCCTTGGTCTCCTCGTACACGAGCAGCTTGTGGCGCTCCGTGCGAAACATGGCGAAGCCGTAGTTCTCGCTGTGCACCGACTCGCGGGCCGCCCCGCCGGCGGACCCCGTCACGCGGCCAAGAAGCGAGATCCCTTCGCTCCCCTTGAGCGCCGGAGCGCCCGCGATCTCGCGGATCGTCGCGGGGATGTCGACGTGCTCCACCAGATCGTCGATCACCTTGGCCTCCATTCCGCCCGGCGGCCTGACGATCAAGGGCACGCGGACGGACGGTTCGTAGAACACCATCTTGGTGAGCATGAGGTGATCGCCGAGCATCTCGCCGTGGTCGCTGGTGTAGAAGATCCACGTGTTGTCGAGGATACCCTTGCGCTCCAGCGCCGCGATGATGTCGCCGATGCGCTCGTCGATGAGCGTCACGTTGGCGTAGTAGAAGCGGCGGACCTCCTCGACGATCTCCTTCGTCAGCGTGTCGGAGTGCCCATAGGATTGGAAGGCCTCGATGAAGATGCGCAGCGGTCCGGAGTCGGGGAGTTCGGGCGGCGTGAGCGTCCCCAGCGGGACGTCGCTGCCCCGGTAGCGCTGGACGTACTCGTCGGGCGCATCCCACGGATCGTGGGGGCCGGGGAACCCCACCCACTGAAAGAACGGCTGCTCGCTGTCGTAGCTCTCGATCCACTCCGCCGCCCGCCGGCCCGTCCAGTTGTCGATATAGGCGTCGGCCGGCAGCGGGAGGGACTCGGTGTGCCACATGGGCAGGCGGTCGACGAGCTCGCCGTTGATCTCCACCTGCCCGCGCCCGTAGCGCCTGTAGGCCATCCACTCCTGGTACGTCTCGTACAGGCCCAGGCTCTCCAGGTAGTCGCTGTACTCGGTGCGGATGTTGGCGGCGGCGTGCTTGCCCACCGTCTCGATCGGCTCGTCGAAGCCGAGGGAACTGATGTAGTCGATTCGGTCGCGCGTGTCGGCGACGCCGGCATGACGGTAGAAGTGCATCTTCCCCACGCAGCTCGTGTAATAGCCCGCCTCCTGCAGGCTCTGCAGGAACGTCGGCAGCCCGACGGGGACTTCCCACTTGTTCTCGAACACGCCGTGATCGCGAACGTAGCGCTCCGTGAGGAACGAGGCGCGCGCCGGCATGCAGAGCGGCCCCTGGCAGTAGGTGTGGCTCAACAGCACGCCCTCTCCCGCCAGGCGATCGAGGTTGGGCGTCTGGACGACAGGGTTGCCCTCGCAGCCCATGGCGGGCGCGCGGTGCTGATCGGCCATGATCACCAGGATGTTCGGCCGCTCCCCGGCTGACCCCGTTCCGGGAGCCGTGCCCGTCGCGCCGGCCCCCGGTGCTTCGTCGCCGTCGCCTCCGTCGCAGCCGGCGGCCAGCGCGAGGCCTGCGGCGCCGATCCCCGCGGCGCCCAGGAGCCGCCTACGCGAGATGCGTTCACGCTGAAACCACTGCCAGTAGCTCTTCCTCGTCACGCTTCTCCCTCCCTCCCTGTTACCAACCGCCCGGCTCGGGCACACGCGTGTCATCGCCGCATATCGATGCCTCGAGCGCCCAACGGGAGGCATCGATCGCGACCGGCTGTGTCACATTCTACGATGTCGGGGCCGGGGGGTGGGAGCGCGCCTGCGCCCCTCACCCTATCGGATACCGCCCCTCCTCAAGCGCCGTCCGGTACAGCGCGAGCGTCTTCTCGCCTGAGACGTCGTTCTGGATGTTGTGGATCGGGGCGAAGACGAAGCCGCCGCCGGGCGCCAGGTCTGCGATGCGGCGCTTGGTCTCCTGCCGCACCTCGGCCACCGTGCCGAACGGGAGCACCCGCTGCGAGTCGCAGGCGCCTCCCCAGAAGACGAGATCGCGGCCGTAGCGACGCTTCAGCTCGGCCGTGTCCCCCAGCCCGGCGGCGGAGACCTGGATGGGATTCAGGATGTCCACCCCGATCTCGATGATGTCTGGGATGAACGCGGCCACCGACCCGCAGGAGTGCAGCATTACCTTCGCCTTCGTCCGCGCCTTTATCGTCTCAACGATGCGGGCGTGCCGCGGCTTGACAAGGCGGCGATACATGGCCGGGGAGATCATGGGACCGTCCTGCACACCCAGGTCGTCGCCGAACATGGCGACATCGAGGTACTCGCCCACCTCGTTCAGGAAGCGCTCCCAGGCCCGCACGGCCATACTCGTGAGACGCTCCAGCAGCGCTTCCGCGAACTCCGGGTTGGCCGCCAGGTCGAGCATGGACTCGGCGTAGCCCCGGATCCACTGCGGCCTGGCCAGGATGTCCCCGCCCAGACCGCAGTTGCCCACCAGCGCGTACGGGGTCCCTTGGCGGAGCGTCCGTGCCTTCTCGCGCAGCCCCGCGTAGCGAGTGGGATCGTCGGGGTCGGGCCACGAGTAGCGCTCCAGGGCCTCCAGCGTCGATTCCTTGATCGGGGACTCGACATAATCAAAGTAGTGGCCGCCGGCCTTGGGCCGGCTCAGCTTGGCGCCCCACTGGTCGTAGTAGGTCTCGTACTCGCCCTCGTCTCGGACCTCATAGCGGAAGCCGGCCGGCGGGTTCGCGTCGACGGGCCGGAAGTCCACCTCCAGGGCCTGGAAGACCTCCTCGTGCACGGCCGCCAACTGCTGGAGCATGTTCGCGACGCTGACCTCCAGGTCCGAGCGGCCGAGGCGGGCGAGCAGGTCGGCGTAGGCGTGGAGGCAGATGCCCGTCACCTCCGTGCTGCCGAAGTCGATCGGCACGCGGTCCGGCTCCTCGTGGTTGAGCGCCGTGAGCACCCTCTCGCGGCTCAGCATGCCGGTCGCTCCTCTCCAGCCGCCTGCGCTACCTGCCGCTCCCGAACTTGGACATCCGCTCCAGCGCGTCCGGGGCGGCCCCCGGGCTGTGCTCGATCTCGTAGCGCAGGCCGTCGGGCAGGGACATGCCGTCCGTCTCGTCGACCAGGCGCTTGCTGGTCCGGCTGCTGAGCCACGAGTTCTCGAGGATGGCGCGCGCCAGCCGCTCCACCTCCTCGTCGAATCGATTGTCGGGCACGCAGAGGTTGGCCAGCCCCATCGCCACGGCCTCCTCGCCGGTGTAGAGGCGGCCCGTCAGCATCATCTCCTTCGCCTTCGCCACGCCCACCCGGCGCGGCAGCCGCTGGGTCAGTCCCCAGATCGGTGTCAGCCCCCACTTGCCGTGGGTATCCGCGAAGCGCGCCGCCTCCGACGCGATGATCAGGTCCCCGGCCAGCGCCAGCTCGAGCGCGCCGGTGTAGCAGTGGCCGTGGACCGCCGTGATCACCGGCTGGGGCAGGCCGGCCAGGTGCGACACGGTCTCCCATTGGAAGTGAGGATGGGGCGGCTGCTCGCCCGACTGAATGTCCTTCAGGTCGTGCCCGGCCGAGAAGGCCCGCCCGGCGCCCCGCAGCACCACACATCCGACGGTCTCTGTCTCGCCCGCGATCTGATCGACGTGGTCGCGGAGTTGCACGAACATGGGCACGTTGAGCGCGTTCAGCTTCTCCGGCCGGTTGAGCGTGAGCGTGCACAGGCCGTCGTCGTCGTGGCGCGTCACCAGGTCGCTCATGGAAATTCCTCCAGTCGTCCTCGCCGGCGTTCGTCGGTGGACCGACGGCCCTTCATCGGGAGTCGCTTCCGGTGAGCAACATGCTAGCGCCGGCCCGATGCGGCGTCAAAGAGCGCCGCTCTGGACTGTCGGCCGCGTGCTACAATCGGCGCATCGACACGGCCGCCTCACGAGAGGAGGAAAGCACGATGGCCACTGTCCTAGGCGACATAACGGCACAGGACGACTACACGCATCCCCTCGGCCCGGAGGAGAACTTCAACGAGAGCATGTACTTCAACTTCTTCGACCAGGCCAGCGGGCACGGCGGCTTCCTACGCATGGGCAACCGGGCGAACGAGGGCTACGCGGAGGTGACCCTCTGTCTCTTCCTGCCCAGCGGCGAGGTGCTCTTCAACTACAAACGCCCTGAGATCACGAGCAACGACGCCATGGACGCCGGCGGCATGCGTTTCGAGATCGTCGAGCCGCTGGAGAAGCACCACACCACCTACGAAGGCTCGGCCGTCTTTCTCACCGACCCGACGCAGATGGCCGACCCCGGTGCGGCCTTTCGCGAGAACCCGCGCAAGCGCATCTCGGTCGAGCTCGACCACGAGGCCCTCGGCCCCGCCTACGGGTCGAGCGGAGCCGGCGAGCGGGCGGGCGAGGAGGGCGGAGGATTCGCCCGCGCCCACTACGAACAGCACATGCGCGCCCGCGGGACGCTGCGCGTCGACGACGAGACCTTCGAGGTCGACGGCACCGGCCTGCGCGACCACTCGTGGGGGCCGCGCTACTGGCAGGCGATCCACTCCTACCGCTGGCTCACCTGCGCATTCGGCCCGGAGCTCTGCATCATGGTGTCCGAGGTCACGCCCAAGCCCGATGCGAGCAACCGGACCGGCATCGTCATCCGCGACGGCGCGGCGCAGCGTGTCAGCGGCTTCGAGCTGGAGTCGCGCTTCGCGGAGGGGACGCCCTATCACACCGGCATGACCGCCCGGCTTGCCCTCGAGGGCGGGGAGAAGCTGACGGTGGAGGGCGAGGTCAAGGGCTTCATCCCCCTCCGCAACCGCCGGGAGGGCATGGTGACGCACATCGGGGAGGGGATGACCCGCTACACCTGCCTCGACCGCGTCGGGTTCGGCATCTCCGAGTACCTGGACCAGGTGGAGTAGGCCGCACCGGCCCGGCGAGATCGATGACGCCGGAAGAGCTACAGGAGCGCCTTGCCGAGTTCCTCCGCCGCGCTACCGATGCGCGGCAGGTCCGGGTCGATGGCCTGCGGCTGCTGACGGGGGGCGCCTCGCGCCAGACCTGGTCTTTCGACGCCGCCGTCGAGGCCGAGGATGGCTCGTCAAGCACGCTCCCGCTGGTCCTGCGCACCGACCCCAGCCGCGGCCCCACGGCCCTGGACCGCGACTCGGAGTATCGCCTGCTCGTGGCCGCGCGGCAGGCGGGGGTGCCCGTGCCCAAGGTCCACTTCATGGGCGACGACTCGCTGGACTCGCCGTTCTTCATCATGGAGCGTGTGGAGGGCGAGACGATCCCCCGCCGGATCCTCCGCGATGACGAGTACGCCGGGGCCCGGCGCGACATGGCCGGGCAGCTCGGAGCGATCCTGGCCAAGCTTCACGCCATCCCAGTGGACGAGAGCGGCCTCGATATCCTCCCCGGTCCCGCGCCGGGACGCCGGCCGGCGGAAGAGGAGCTGGCTCGCTTCCAGCAGGTCTACCGGGCCATCGCCCTGGAGCCTCATCCCGCCTTCGAGCTGGCGTTCCGCTGGCTGCAGCAGCAACTCCCCTCCGGGACGGAGCGCGCGCTCGTCCACGGCGACTACCGTATCGGGAACATGATCGTCGGGCCGGAGGGGGTCCGTGCCGTGCTCGACTGGGAGCTATCCCATATCGGCGACCCGATGGAGGACCTGGGCTGGATCTGCGTGCGGTCGTGGCGCTTCGGCAACGACGATCTGCCCGTGGCCGGCGTCGGCACCCGCGAGGAGTTCTGGCGCGCCTACGAAGGGGCGGGCGGCCGGGCCGTGGAGCCTGAGCGCGTGCGCTTCTGGGAGACGTTCGGCAACCTGCGCTGGGGGATCATCTGCATCAGCCAGTCGCGCACCTACATCGACGGGCGCAGCCCCAGCGTGGAGTTGGCCAGCATCGGCCGTCGCATCGCCGAGACGGAGTGGGAGCTGCTGAACCTGGTGGAGGGCCGCTAGACCCATGCAAGACCGTCCCACGTATGACGAGCTTCTTTCCGCCGTCGAGCGCTTCCTCGACGACGAGATCGTCGCCAACATCGAGGGCGCTCGTCGCTTCCACGCCCGGGTCGCCGCCAACGTGCTGCGCATCGTCCGTCGCGAGCTGGCGAACGAGGAAGAGCATCTCGATCGAGAATGGACCGGCCTCGATGAGATCCTCGGCCCCGCCGAGCGCCCGCCCTCCCGCGCCGCGTTCCTGGAGGCGCTCACCGACCGCAACGAGGAGCTGTGCCGGCGCATCCGCGCAGGCGATACCGACGGCGGCCCCTTTCGCGAGGGCGTCTACGCCCACGTCCGCAGGACCGTTCGCGACAAGCTCCTCGTCACGAATCCCGGGTGGCTGGGGGAGTAGGGGAGCCGAAGTCCTGAGCCGGAATCCGGGGCGGCCGGCCGCTCTTCTAGGGCCCGCCGGTCATGGAGTAGCCCAGCATACTAGGCTGCTTCAGACCACGTGCGCAGCAGCACCTCCTCGAGCTCCTCGGCATCAACCGGGCGGCTAAAGAGGAAGCCCTGCACTTCGTCACACAGCTCGCGCTCGAGAAACGCGAGCTGCTCCTCGGTTTCCACACCCTCCGCCACCACGCCCAGCTTGAGGTTGTGTGCCATGTGGATCACCGTGGCGGTGATCTCCGCGTCTCTCGGGTTCGTGGCGACGTTCCGGACGAAGGAGAGATCGACCTTCACGGCATCGATGGGCAGGCGGCGCAGGTAGCTCAGGGAGGACTGGCCGGTGCCGAAGTCGTCGATGGCGATCTCGATGCCCATCTGTCTCAACTGCCGCAGCATCATGATGCTGTAGTCCACGTCTTGAATGGCCACGCTCTCGGTGATCTCCAACTGGAGGAAGTGGGCGTCGAGGCCGGTCTCCTGCAGCACCTGCCGCACGCGTTCCACCAGATCGCGCTGTTGGAACTGCCGCGCCGAGAGGTTCACCCCTACGCGGACTCGTGGGAGCGCTGCGTCCTGCCAGACCTTGGTTTGGGCGCAGGCTGTGCGCAAGATCCATTCCCCGAGCGGTGCGATCAGGCCGGTCTCCTCGGCTACCGGGATGAACTCGGTAGGCATCACCAGCCCTCGTTTCGGATGCTGCCAGCGCACCAAGGCCTCCACGCCGACGATCCGCCCGCTCTGGATATGGACCTGGGGCTGGTAGTGGATGACGAACTCCTCTCGCTCCAGCGCGTGGCGCAAGTCGTTCTCCAGGGCCAGCCGATCGAGGATGCTGGCACTCATGGCAGGGCTAAAGAGCTGGTGGTTGTTCCGCCCGTGCTCCTTCGCGCTGTACATGGCGATGTCGGCGTTCCTCAGCAAGGTCTCCGCGTCGTCGCCGTGGTTGGGGAACACGGCAATGCCGATGCTGGGCGTGATGCGAAACTCGTGGCCGCCCAGGAAGCGCGGCCGCCGGAACTCCTCCACGACCCGCTCGACGACCTCGATTGCGTCGCCGATCCGCTCGACGGCTGGTAGCAGCAGCAGGAATTCGTCGCCCCCCACCCGGGCCACGGTGTCCCCCTCCCCTGTCAGCTCCCTGAGCTGCGCGGCGATGGTCCGGAGCAGATCGTCTCCCTCAGGATGGCCGGCCGTGTCGTTCACCACCTTGAAGTGATCCAGATCGAGCAAAGCCACTGCCACGAGTCGGCTGTGACGGCGCGCCTGGGCCAGCGCCACATCCAGACGGTCCCTGAACAACGTGCGATTGGGTAGATCGGTCAAGGGGTCATGGTACGCCAGGTGTCTGACAGCCTCCTCCGCTTGCTTGCGCTCTGTGACGTCGCGGAAGATGCCCCTGGTGGCCACCGGCTTTCCGTCCTGCAGCTGGGCGAAGGTGCTGCCCTCAACCCAGATACTCCTGCCCTGCTTGGTCACGAACTCGGCCTCAATTCGGTCAAGGCTCTCGCCGGCCATCACACGCTGGAACATGGCCATGCAATGCTCTTTGCTATCGGGGTGAACGATGTCAAGCATGTTGAGGCTGCGGATCTCTTCCTCGCCGTACCCAAGTGTCTCGCGCCAGGCGCGGTTGACATAGACATAGGACCCATCCATCGCCACGCTCTGGATGATGTCGCTTGTGCTCTCAAACAGGTCGCGATATCGTTCCTCGCTCTGCCGCAACTGCTCCTCCGCCCGCTCGCGTCTGGCGATGTCTTTGACCAGCGAATCTGTCATCCGATTAAAGGAGGCGCCCAAGCGGACGAGTTCCTGCGGGCCTGTCGCGGGTGCCCGAGCCTCGAGATCGCCATCCGCCACGGCCAGGGTGGTCGACTCCAACGACGAAAGCGGCTTCAGGATGGAGCGCGCCATCAGGGCGGATGCTGCGGTACCCAAGACAGCACCGGCCGCGCCGAAACCGACAAGGAGCCAAAGGGCGATCTGGCCTGCATGGTCGGCCTGGCCTCGAAGGCTCGCCGCTTCCTGACGCTCGAAGTCGGCTGCGTCCCTGAGCTGCACGCCGATCATGGTCATCGGCGAGACCTGCTGTTCGAGAGCGGCTCTTGCACCTTCAATGTCGCCGGTCTGGCGTAAGCCGATCACTACCTCCGCCGTCTCTGAGAGCTTGGCCAACCCCTCGGCTATGAGGTCCAGCCCGGCGGACTCCTCTTCGCTGTAGTGCTCATACTGCCCATTGGAGCTGTGCTCTTCTTCCAGTGCTCGCGCCAGACTGAGGGAGTCCTTCGCATCCGCAATGCTCCTGCGGAGAATGGGAGCGAGCGCCTCGTCTCCAGTAACGATGTAGCGTTCGAGCAGCCACGCGGCGACGGCGCTCTGGAACCTGGCGTCTTCCAGGGCTAGTGCTGTCCGTTCGTAAGAAGCTGCGGTGGCAAGGTGGGAATCGTGGTGCCGCTCCATCAGCGTGGCGCTTGCTACCACCGCGATCAGGACAAGGACGAGCAGGCCGTTGCTGGCAATGATCCGTCCTTTCGTCGAGGAAGGCAGGGGCAATCTGGCCCACCGGAGACGGGGAATGCTGATTCCTGGCAACCTTATCATTCGTGCAGTGTCGCGCTGCCCACGCTCAAGGAGCGCAGGTCTTCCTGCTCCAACCAGCGGGACGGTGCTGGCCGCTTGCGGACCCGCGCCTGGACTGCCGGCTCGGCGAGCATCTCGCGCACGGCCGGCGCTGTCTTCAGTCCAATGGAGTATCGGTGCTTTTGCCGTCCCTCTTCATTGAACCGGAGGCAGATGCGCCCTGTCTGCTTCTGGACAGATACAAGTGCGCCCTCTTGCCATCGTGGCGGCTCCCCCCAGGCAGAGTTCGCAAGGACATAGCCTCCAGTGCCAACGGCGTGTGCCCCGCAAGACTGCTGAAGAAGGCCGTGCTCCAGCGTTGAACGGCCTCGCCCGGGCTACGAGGCTCACACCGGGCGACAAAGCTGTGCGCGGTCGAGGAATCCGAGCAGGGCTGGGAGCGCATCCGCGAAGGCGACACCGACCGCGGCCCTTCCCGCGAGAGCGTCTACGCCCACGTCCGCCGGACCGTTCGCGACAAGCTCCTCGTCACGAACCCCGGTTGGCTGGGGGAGTAGGGGGAGGTCCAGCGGTTTCTATGCCGCCTGCGCCAAGAAGCTCTCAATCTTCTCGCGGTTGTGCGGGTACTCGAAGACGGCGCACTGCCACTCGCTGCTCGCGTCCCCGATCGCCGAACCGAGGCGTTCGAGGAGAGCACATGCCCCGGCTACCGCCGTTTCGGGGAGCAGCACAGCGACGACGGGCCCATCGTCGAAGACGGCAACCACATCACACCCTCCCCTGAGGGCGCATATCAAGGAGTCAAACCAGGGCGATTCGAGGGCATCCCGGTCGGTTGAGCCCATCGGGGGACGCAGCAAGAGCACCGAGAACGAGTGTTCGTAACGCCGTGACCGCTTGACCTCTTCCGCCAGCCGGGCGTGAAACTCCTTGCCATCTACTGCAAGTGACGCGTTCTCTTTGTTCCTGTGAGCCATGATTGACCTTCCTGCCCCCACACGGTTGATTGTCGGTCGCTCAGCCCATCTTGACCATGGGGATCGGCCCAGAAGCGCCGAGCTTTGCCCGAACACTGAGGACAGATAGTGTGGCCTTGCGGGGCTTTCACCTGCCACGGGTAAGTGATGCGTGGCTGTGGAGATCAAGACACAAGCCCAGCGAATCGCCTGAGAGATACTTGATCCTACCCATGCACTGTCTCTCCCAGATGTGGTAGCGTAGCCCCGACCGGTGGTGGAGCATTCCTCCACCCGACTTGCAGGCGCCTGGTGGTTGTCCCCACCCGGCACTTGGCGTCCCCAGAGAGGTGAACACCCATGTCTGCATGGAAGAGATTCGCGCTCCGGTCGCGACGAACGGCCCTCGTTCTGAGCGTCATGGCGTTCGCGGCAGTAGCCGTGCTTCCCTGGCCGACGGCCGAGCCGACCGGCGCGACGGGCAACACCATCACCCAGTTGGACCAGGCTGGCGCTTTCGAAGGGTCCGGCTCGCTCGTTCTGGACTCAAGCGGCAACCCGGTGATCAGCTTCTACCGCGGGGGAGATCGGGACCTCGTGGTGGTGCACTGCAACGACCCCAACTGCGAAGGTGACGACGAGAGCATCGTCACACCCGATACGGGCGACGTAGGCACGTTCACCTCGCTCAAGCTGGATTCAAGCGGCAACCCGGTCGTCAGCTACTACGACAAGGCCGGCCGCGACCTGAAGGTGCTGCACTGCGGCACTGCCAACTGTACATCAGGCAACAGCATGACCTCGCCCGACACGAGCGGTATCGTGGGCCAGTACACTTCGCTGGAGTTGGACTCAAGCGGCAACCCGGTGGTGAGCTACTGCGGCAACACTCAACTGAAGGTCATGCACTGCAACGACCCAAACTGTGCGGGCGGCGACGAGAGCATCAACTCGACCGACTCAGGCTTCGACTTCGGGTACACGTCGCTGGAGCTGGATGCAAGCGGCTACCCGGTCGTCAGCTACTGCCAGTTCGGGGGAGGTCTGTGCAACGACCTGAAGGTGCTTCGCTGCAACGACCCGAACTGCGCGGGCGGCGACGAAAGCATCGCCTCGCCCGACACGGAGGGCGATGTCGGCTACTATACCTCGCTGGAGCTGGACGGAAGCGGCTATCCGATCGTGAGCTACCACGACTTCACCAACCACGACCTGAAGATGCTGCACTGCGGCAACGCCAACTGCACGTCGGGCAACAGCCTCACCTCGCCTCACACCGACGACAACGTCGGTGGAGACACCTCGCTGGAGTTGGACTCAAGCGGCAACCCGGTGGTCAGCTACCACCACATAGGCTACGGCGACCTCATGGTGATGCACTGCAATGACCTCGACTGCTCGGGCGGCGACGAGAGCTTCGCCTGGCCCGACACGCCCGGCTGGGTGGGGTCGTATACATCGCTGGCGCTGGACTCAAGCGGCAACCCGGTGGTCAGCTACCGCAACGACACCGGCCACGCCCTCAGGGTGCTGCATTGCAGCGACCCCAATTGCGCCGGCGTCAAGATCACACCGACCTCCACACCAACGCCCACGCCAACCTACACGGCCACACCGACGGACACGCCCACGCCCACCGATACCCCCACGCCAACGGCCACGGCCACGCCCACCGATACCCCCACGCCAACGGCCACGGCCACGCCCACAAACACGCCGACCAACACGCATACACCTACCGTGACCAGCTCGCCAACCCCAACCCCAACTCCAAATACTCCTGTCGGGGCGCCGGTAGAGGTGCCGCTGGGCGTCGGGGTTACGGTCACCTTTGACGAGGTGACACAGGCTGGCAATACGACGCTGACAACGAGTGAGCCGGGACCGCCACCGCCGCAGGGTTTCCGCTTGGGCTCTCCGCCAACGTACTACGACATCTCCACCACAGCAACCTACACAGGAAGCATCGAGGTCTGCATTGACTACGACGATTCTGCCTTCGCACCCGGCGTCGAAAAAAGCCTGCGGCTCTTTCATCGCGAAGACTCTGCTTGGGTGGACGTGACCACCTTCCTGGACACGGACATCAACCGGATCTGTGGCAGGGTCACCGACCTGTCCTTGTTCGTCCCGGCCGAACTGATACCGGGAGAGGACTTCGATGGTGACGGATGCCCGAATGAGGAGGAGTTGGGTGACGACGGGCGAGCGGGCGGGCGCCGCGACCCGCTCAACCCGTGGGACTACTTCAACCCGACAAACGACGGGCTGAACCGCATTGATGACGTGCTGGCCGTGGTGGACCACTACTTTCTCCGCGAGGGCGAGCCGGGCTACGAGAGCGGCAAGTACGACCGGAGCTATCTGGGGCCGAACGATTGGAACCTGGGTCCGCCGGACGGGCAGGTGCTGGTGGACGACGTTGTGCACGCGGTGAAGCAGTACTTCCACGACTGCGGGACAGGGATCGTGAAGCCGACGCCCACAGCGCCGCTGGCACCCAACGCGACGCCACTGCGGTAGGTCACGCCCGGCGCTTCACTATCGGCAGATAGTGTGGCTTCGTGGAGCGGGCGAACGCCTCTGGACCCTAGTCCCAGAAGTCTAGCGTTGTCCGCATCGCCTTCTCGAAATCCTCGTCGGACATCTGTTTGTGCAGTCCGCCCAGCAACTCGGCGTCCTGACCGACGAGGTAGCGCCGACTCGGCTGCTCCGCGGCCGCTGCGTCGACAATCACGTCCGCTACTACTTGCGCGTCGGCCAGTTCGCCACCTCCAGGCAGTTTGAGACGCGCCTCCGCAAATCGTTTCTCCAGTTCAGCGTAGGGCGATCTCTCTGTGAACCGTCGAGCTGGCCCCGAGTTGTTGGACATCTCCGTCTCGAAATCGCCCGGCTCTATCATCACAACCCGGATTCCGAACGGGTGCAATTCGTAGTACAGCGCGTCGGCCAGCGCCTCGACAGCGTGCTTGCTGGCGGAGTAGATGCCCGAGAATGGCGCCGTCACCTTTCCCGCCAGGGAGCCGACGATGATGATGGTGCCGTCCTGCTGGGCGCGCATCTGCGGCAACACGGCCCGCGTCGTCCGGATCACGCCGAAGACGTTTGTCTCGAAGACTGCCGCCACCTCGTCATCATCGAAGTCCTCAACGGGACCCCCCGTGCCGATGCCGGCGTTGTTCACCAGCACATCAATCCGCTCTGCTCGTCTGACAACCTCCGCAACCGCACCCTCGACTGACCCGCCGTCGTTCACGTCCAGCTGCAGCACCTCCACTGAAACGCCTGCCGCCTTCGCCTCCTCACGGAGAGGGCCGTCCTTCCCGGTATTCCGCATCGTCGCGAAGACCGTGTTGCCGCGCCGGGCGAACTCCAGCGCTGTTAGCTTCCCGATTCCTGAACTGCAGCCCGTAACCACTACGACAGACATTCGATCCTCCTCGCTGTCCCTTGGCGGACCGCCCTGCGCCGACAAAGTGACCCACGAGGATTGTACCCGAGTAGCCAACGCGGCAGGCGGACAGCTGCCATTTGCACGATGTAGAGATGGTGCGAGGTGGGTGCAGCCTCATCCTGCAGTTCACGGCGGGCTTGATACCCTTCCTGCCCCCGTAGCAGAGTGGCTCGCTTCCCAAACAGAGCGTCGCGCGTTCGAGGAGAGGCTACGGCGGCTCGGTGAAGAAGTAGGGGCCTTCCATGCCGGCGATGCATGAGCTGTCGGGCGGCACGGCGGGATCGTTGAGGAAGGCGAGCGTCATCTCGAGCGGGCAGAGGTCGGCGATACTGACGCCGTGGCCGACGCCCGGGAAGGTGAAGAAGTAGCTGCGCGAGAGGTCCTGCGCGACCTGTTCGCCCCAATGCGGCGGCGTGATCGGGTCGTACTCGCCGGCGAGAACGAGCGTTGGGATGTCGCTCGCGACTGGTTGGTTCTCGATCGGGTCCGCGGGCGGGACGTTCCACAGCTCGCAGATGTCGATGATCGGCGCGGCATCAAAGCCGTAACGGATCCTGGGGTAGGCCTCGAGCGATGCTAGGTACGCGTCTTCGGAGCTGAAGGGGAACTCCTCGCGGCACTCTACTGAGTAGTGCATGCCCGTGCTGGTCGTTTCGTGCGTGAAGAAGAGGTCTCCGAGGAGCGGTGTGAGCACCTCCGTGTCCCCGTTGTAGGCCGTGTAGATCACGGCTGGCAAGAACGGAATGCTGCCGGTGGAGTACATCTCGGAGAAGAACGAATCTATGAAGAGGTCGCCGCTCATCTTGGCTGGGATCGTCTTGTCCATCGCGAACTGGTAAGCCTCGAGATCGGCCGGCGTATCGTTCAAGCGATCGACGAGCTCGAAGAAGACGCGCTCCAGGTCTGGGTACGCCGCGTTGCAAGCGGGGTCCGCGGCGCACCCGGCGAAGAGCGCACTAAAGGCACGGTCGGCGTTCGGCAGCATCTCGCCGTACAGGTCCGCCTGTGGTGGATAGCTCGAGTCAAGGATCACGCTGCGAATGCCCTGCGGATAGTCGCGCATTATCGTGAGGGCAAGACGCGTGCCGTAGGAGATACCGTAGAGGTTCCACTCCTCGATGCCGAGCGCTTGGCGCAGGTCGTTCAGATCGGCTGCGCTCTCGGCGCTGTTGTAACCGGAGAGGTCCGCACCGGAGGCCTCCAAGTCTCGCCTACAGGCCGTCAACGACGCGGTGATGAGGGACTGGAGTTGCTCCCTGCGGACATCGCGCTCCATCCACTGGAGGATCGCGCTCTTGAATTGCGGGCAGTCGAGCGCCGGCTGCGACTCGCCGACGCCGCGCTGGTCGAACAGTACAACGTCGCGGTCGGCGACGAATGGGCCGAAGAAGCTGTCGAACGAGAGCTTCATCGTCTCTAGCGTGCTGGCTCCCGGCCCGCCTTCGAGATAGACCATCGGGTCGGGCCGCGGATCGGGGTTGTTGCTCTTCGCCACGGCCACCGCGATGACGATGTCACGGCTGTTGGGGTCGGCGCGGTTCTCCGGGACCGTAAGCTGGCCGCATTCGGTGATGCGCCCGATCGGCACTTCGTACGGGCAGGCGATGCGCTCGTAGCGCTCCTCGGGCGAGAGCTGTGGCCTGGCCGTGGGCGTAGGCGGCCTCGCCGTGGCCGCTGATGACTGCGGCGGCGTCGAATTCGAGGTTGACAGGCATGCACCGGCGAGTAGCGCCAGCACAGCGAGTCCTGCGGCATGGATGGGACCCGAGAGACGTGGGTTCGCCATGCGGCCCTCCTGACATAAGAATCGGTTGGGTGACGGCAAGCTGGAGGGCTCAGGATGTGTGGCCGCGCAGGTCACGTTGTGCGCGAGCTCGCTACGGGGGCCTCACTCTTGTGGAAGCCTGGTCAGAGATGAAGGCTTGCATGGTGCAGCATGCCCTGCAAGGGAGATATCGATGATTGAGCACACGGGGGACGGCCCAGTGCACGTCTTCACCATGCAGAATGAGCGGAACCTGATCCGCCTGCCGTTCCTGGCGCATCTGCTCGAGGCGGAGAGTGAAGGCGATTCGGCCCCCGTCCTGGTGCTCCGCGCTTCGCACGAACCACGGGACCGCCCCCAGCGCCGCGTCCATGGCATCGCCCCTCGGCGGGCCTCGGCGAAGGTTGGCCGTCTGCCGGCAAACTACGGGCCCGGAACGACAAACGCGTGAGCCCCAGTGCGCCCCGGACGGTAGAATGAGTCCGCGAGATCTTGGTGACACCGTTACCGCCTCAAGACGTCGGAGGCGAGTTACAGTGCGCGAAGCGTTGGAGTCGCATACCAACGCGGGGCGAAAGCGTCGCCGGCCGCAGAAGGATCGCTCCAGTATGACACAGCCCCCAAAGGTGGCCGCCCGGCGCCGGTGGCCGATCAGTGCTTTCGTGTGGCTGGCCCTGCTCGTTGCGGTCAGCGCTTTGGTGTTCACCAACGTGGGCGAACTGCGGAAGATCGCCGGCGCACTCGCGGACGCACGCTGGCAGGCCGTCGTACTCGCTGCAGCTGTCGAATTGCTCTTTCTCGTGAACTTGGGCTTCTTCTATGCGAACACGTTTCGCGCAAGCGGCATCTCCGCCGGCGCGGGCCGCTACGTCCTCCTCTCCTCCGCTTCCAACTTCGTTAACCTGGTCTCCAAGACGGGGGGCCTCGGCGGCATCGCGCTCTTTCTTGAGGAGGGACGGCGCAGGCGCGAGCCGGCCGCGCGCGTCACCGCCGCTTACATGACGGTCTACGCGTTGGGCTACGGGGCGTACGTCCTGACGCTCGCCGTTGCGCTCGGATTGTTGTACTTGCGGGGCTCCCTCCAGCCCGTGGAGCTCGTCGCGTCGGGAATCATGCTGACGCTTATCATAGGCATCGCTGTTGGCGTAGCGATGAGTCTGCGAAACCGGGCGCTACTGGAGCGCCTCTTCATGGTGGCTTCACGCCCCCCCAATGTCCTCGCGCGGCTTCTGGGCCGCCGGCCGTTCGTTGAGCGACCCTCCGCCCGGCGTGCCGCCGCCGAGCTCTACGATGCCATCATGCATATCCGGCGCCGGCCTGGGAGGTTCGTCCTCCCGGCCGGGCATGCCCTTGCGGTGGAACTGTTGAGCGCGTTCCTGCTGTACACGGTTGCCCGGGCCTTTCATGGGAACTTGGGCTTCGAGGCCGCGCTGGCCGCCTACGCCATCTCACTCCTCTTCTCCATGATCGCGATCACGCCATCGGGCCTTGGGTTCGTTGAGACGTCACTGAGCGTCCTCTTGATCTCGTTCGGCATGCCCAGACAAGACGCGATAGCCACGGCCCTTGGCTATCGCCTGTTCGAGTTTTGGCTCCCGGTCTTGCTCGGCGCGATCAGCCTTTGGTGGGTGCGTCGCGGCTTCGGCCGGTCGGAGGGCCCCACGGCGTGAGGCGGGCGCCCCGGCCCACCCTTGAACGCCACGCGATCGCCGTGGGAGCGGTGCTGCTCGCCACGTATGACGTCGTCCTCACCATGCTGCCGGCGCCGCTGGCCGGCGTGGGCCAGATCCGACACGTCGTGCCAAGGGATGCGGTCAATGGGAGCCGCTTCGTTCTCTTGGTGCTCGGGATGCTGCTGTTTCAGTCGGCACCCGGTCTCTGGCATGGGAAACGCTTCGCCTGGGCGATGGCGCTCGCGTGCTGCGCCGGATCCGCGTTTGCCCACCCGTTCAAGCACCTTGACTTGTGGGGTACGAGCGCGAGCATGCTGTTGGCGGGCGTGCTAATCGGCGCCAGGGCGCAGTTTCCCGCGCGCAGCGACCCACCGACAGCGCTGCGCGGCGTGCT
This sequence comes from uncultured Dehalococcoidia bacterium, assembly GCA_964406605.1. GTDB lineage: Bacteria > Chloroflexota > Dehalococcoidia > DSTF01 > RBG-16-68-14 > CAYOSF01. The sequence goes on from CAYOSF010000010.1 coordinate 164,945, forward strand.
CACGCTGGTCGTGGGGCTCGCCGCCGTCTTCGTGTACAGCACGGCCGGCCTCTACCTTCTGGACCCGGACTTCCGGCACCCCGTGCCGCTGGGCTCGGCGCTCCGCGACAGCTTCACGCTGCTGTTCATTGTCCCCGCCGCCACGGCCGAGCCGGCTACTCACCACGGCGTCTGGTTCATCGACTCCGTCCGCGCCGGGGTTCTGCTCGTGCTGGCGCTCGGGTTGGCGCAGTTGCTGCGCCCGGTCATCGACCGAACGCGCATCCACCCCGCGGAGCGTGGGCGGGTCCGCAAGCTACTGGAGCGGTACGGTGACTCGTCCATCGCGTTCTTCGCGCTGTTGCCGGACAAGACCTACTTCTTCGCCGAACGGGGCGATGCGGTCCTGGCATTCAAAGCCGTTGGTGGAAACGCCGTCGTTATGGGCGACCCCATAGGAGACGAAGCAGCCCTCTCCAATCTTGTCGAGTCCTTTCAGGAGCACTGTGAGCTGAACGGCTGGGCCGTGGCCTTCCATCAGGCGACGCCCAGGTACCTGGAGGAGTATCGCAGGCACAGGCTCGCTGCCTTGAAGATCGGGGAGGAAGGCACCGTGCGCGTCCAGGAATTCAGCCTGGCCGGCCACGCGATGAAACAGCTTCGTTCGCGGATGAACCACTTTGAGCGGGAAGGGTTTCAGGCCGAGGTCCTGGCGCCGCCCCATTCGCCCGCGCTGATCGTGGCCCTGCGTGAGATCTCGGATGAATGGCTCGCGCGGGGCGGCCATCGCGAACGGACATTCACGCTGGGCTACTTCGATGAAGCGCTCCTGCAAACATGCGAGATCATGGTTGCGAGAACGCCTGGCGGCTCGCCTGTCGGCTTCGCGAATATCATCCCTTCCTACCGATCGCGGACGGCCAACTTCGACATGGTGCGCTATCGCCGGGAGCCGGGCGGCGTGGCGGACTTTCTCTACGTGTCCTTGATCCGTCATTTTCGGCGGCTGGGATACGCCGGGATGAACCTCGGGCTCGCGCCGTTCAGCGGGATCACCAAGGGCGGCGTTTCGTCGCCGGCGGAACGCGCGATGCGCCTCCTCTACGAGCGCGGTGACTTCCTCTTTCGCTACAAAGGGCTGCGTGAGTTCAAAGAGAAGTTTGCGCCGGCCTGGGAGCCGCGCTACCTGGTCTACGGGAGCGATCTTCAGCTCCCGGGCATCGCGCTCGCCGTCGCACGGGCCGGCGAGCTGGGCGGCCGGGGACGGCACGGCGCCCCCTTGGCTACGCTCATAGCACGTGTTCGAGGGATGGGGTAATGGACGCGGCGATGTCAGCCCGGAGAGAGGGGCGCGCGAGAGCGGTACTCAGATCGCTGCCGTGTAGGTTCCGCAGCAGCATCACGATTACTGCTGCCGTCGTGGTGATTGGCATCTTGACCGGGACCGTCTTCCGAAGCAACCACCACTCGATCATTGGCGTCGTCGGACTGGACCTGCAGGCGCTGAAGGCCGGCCGGGTCTGGTTCATACCGGTGGCAACGCTGATTCCCGCGCAGCCCGGCATCAAGTGGCACCTGGCCCTTTTCGTCCTGGTCGCCGTTGGTTTGCTGGAATATGTCGCAGGCAGCTTGCGCGCCGTCGTCACGTTCTTTCTCTCCGACTGGCTTGGCTCGCCGTTGACGATCTTGGCCCTCTGGGGGTTGGCGACGGCGGGTTCGTCCACGGCGGAGCGACTCGTTCACAACCCGGACACCGGCCCGTCGGCGGCGGCCTTCGGCGCATCGGTGGCCGCGGCTATCGTCCTTTCCCCGCCCTTGCGTTGGGTGGCTCTCATCGGGCTCTCGGCGTTCCTGTCGAGCGCGTTCGCCTTTCAGCAACTGGATGTCGCGCTGGCCCACGCGATTGCGGCCGCCGTGGGCGCTGGGCTGACCGTTCTCTGGCGTCTCTGGGCACGGTCGAAGACTGGCAGCAAACAGCGCGCTACCCGCAGCGAGTCGGAATTCCCCCGATAGAAGTCTCGACAGTGCGCAGAGGTCGGGCCGGTCTCTCCCTGTGTCCCGGCGAACTCTTGTTCCCGCCTGCCTGAGCTCCAACGTGCCCGTGCTGCCCTCCAGCGCCCGCCGACGTCGCACATCCGCACCTGCACACACTTCCCAGTGAAGATACCGGCTGACGGCATGCGCCATTCGTGGAATGGTGTCCCGTCGTTCAGGATCGCGCGAGCGGCCATCCTCCGGTGACTGCGCCGACCGCCGCTCATTGACGGCCCGCGTGACCCGGCTCGTGTACAATGTGCCATCACGTGGACAGGAGGCAGTGCCGTGCACCCAATCTACCCAGTGGATGAGCAGGGGAACATCAAGATCCGTCCCATCGGGTACGTGCGTTCGCCGATCCAACACGAGCAGACGGGCGGCTTCCTCGAGGTGGAGAGCGAGATTGTGCTGGAGCCTCAGTTCGAACCACTGCTCCATGGGATCGAGGACTTCTCACACCTGAACGTTCTTTACTGGCTCGCCGGGATCCACGCGTGCACGCCCGAACGTCGGCCTCAGGGGCGGGACGACGTGCCTGTGCTCGGCATCCTGGCGACGCGGTGACCCGACCGCCCCAACCCGGTCGGGTTGAGCACGGTGCGACTGGCGTCCCGACGAGGCGCAACACTAGTTGTCAATGGTCTGGATGCTATCGACGGCAGTCCCGTTATTGACGTCAAGCCCTGGTATCCGCCCTACGACCGCCCCACGGAGGAACCCCAAGTTCCCGACTACGTCTATCGGCTCGCGTACTGAGGAAGGGCAGGGCCGCGGGAAGCCGGCGGCACGCATGCCGTCGGGGCCGGCGCCGCCTTTCCGCCGAGCGAGCCTAGGGCAGCGCCCGTGGCCGGCGTCGGTGCGCGCAGATTGGGCTAGGCGGACGATTGAACTATGCTATACTACCTATAGGCATTAGCCCACACTAATATCGAGGAGGAGGATGACATGGCAAGGATATTCGTCAGGCACCACGTGAGGGACTTCGCCACCTGGAAGCCGATCTTTGACGAGCATGAGCCGACCCGGAGAGCGTACGGCATCACCGCTCATGAGCTCTACCAGGGGACGGACGATCCCAATGACATAACCCTCGTGTTTGAGACGGGGGACCTGGAGCGGGCCAAGGCGTTTGCCGCGTCCGAAGACCTGCGGTCCGCGATGGAGCGAGCCGGGGTGGATGGACCGCCGCAGGTCTGGTTCGTGGAGGACGTCGAGGAGAAGAAGTACTCGAAGTCCATGGCTGAGACGCCGGAGGGCGTCACTGCTTCGACCTAGGGCGCCGCTTGCCATAGCCATGGCCGCGGGCCGTGGAGCGGCAGAGCGCGGCCATGGCGCCGTGGTTTCCGGTGCCGTCGGGTGGAGGGGTACGGCGCTGTCAAGCTAGATCGTCGCTGGCGCCCGCGGCAAGCGACCGGGTGGATCGCCGTCGAGGGGAGAGCGCCGTTGAGGCGTCGACCGGGAAGCGGCGCGGAACATCCGAATGCCGCCGACGGCTCACGCCGTGCTGTAGAGGGTGGGGGCCCTTGGCTTGACGGCGCACACTCCGCCTAACAGATTGGGGACGGATTGATGAACAGATTGGAAGGTATCGAAAATCGAGGCAGTTCAGTCGTAGGCGATCACGGCGGGTCGACCAGCATCACCTCGCTGGCTGCTGACCTAGCTAGTCAAGATGGACGGGCGCGTGCGAATGCGCGGGGGTCTCTGGTCGCGATCGGTCGACCGGCCATCGCTCCCTTGACCGAAGCACTGGCAGACTCGAGGACACAGGTGAGGTGGGAGGCGGTCAAAATCCTAGGCGAGATGCTGGATCCGGCGGCAGCCCCAGCGCTGGTGGAAGCCCTGCGAGATGCCCAGTCCGGTGTCCGCTGGCTGGCCGCCGAGGGATTGATCGCCCTTGGGCCCAGCGGGTTGGAGCCGTTGCTGCAGGCGCTGGTCAAGCACTCTGATTCAGCATGGCTGCGGGAGGGTGCCCACCACGTGCTCCGCGACCTGGCCAGGGGCAACCTTGAGAAGGTCGTCAGACCGGTCTTGACTGCGCTGGAGGACATCGAGCCGTCGCTGGAGGTGCCGTGGGCGGCAGAAGCCGCGCTGGATGCGATGGCAAAGGTCAGTCTGCGCGGCCGCGGGACACGATAGGCACCCAGGGCCTGGACGGCGCCCTCGGGTCCTCAGCCGTAGACGCTCCAGTTGGACGCGTAGGCGTGCAGTCGAAGCTTGCGGGCCACCGCGAGCGACGCGCCGTTGTCCCAGGACGTGCTGTAGAGTGGGGTGCGGCCGGTCGCCCGGACCGCGAGCGCCCAGGCGGCGGTGACGCGCGGGGCAAGGCCGCGGCCGCGGAAGGGCTCCGCGGTCTCCAGACCGGCCTCGGCGGCCTCCCCGGAGCGGCGGGCGCAGAAGCACACGCTTGCAGCGTGACCGTCCTCGAGCACTGCGACCACCGGCGAGCAGCCGGGTATCTCCTCCTCGGTCCAGCCTCGGAAGTAGCGCTCGAGCGCCCGCATGTCGTCGACGAGGACGACCCGGCCGGGGTCCGGCAGGGCGTCGGGAAACGAAAAGGCGGGGCCCGACGAGACGCGGCCGCCGAGCAGCGACTCATAGCGTTCGGCGTGCACCGGCTGCTCGCGCAGGTCAGCCGCGGGCCGTTCGCTGCGGGCGAGAGCATTGATCTCCGCCGCGATTCCGTCGGGCACGTCGGCGCGGACGGCCCAGACGCAGGCCGCGACGCTGCGTACGAGGCAGAAGAGCGGTGGCGAGTTCGGGCCGGGCTCTCGGGTCGCTGCGATGCGACCGCGCTCGTCGAGGGCGTACAGGGTGCGCAGATGGAGGTCGGGTGTCGTCATCTGGTTGATGATAGGCTCGGTCTGCGTGAGCGTGCTAGCACGGGGGCTTCGCACCGCCAGCGCCGAACGTTCCACTGACTCGTGCGATCGGATCTCAAACAGCCGCTCCGAGTGTCCGTCGATCGACTTGACTCCCACCGCCGGCGCTGGCGATCATGCATCACCAGGGCCGTATGGTCCTGGCGTTGTTCGAAGCCTCGCACAAGGAAACGCAGTCTTTTCCGATGACCGACCTGTCGAGAGACGAAGCGCGGAGGATCGCGGTGGCGGCGCAAGGCTTTGCCGATCCAAGACCGGCTGGACGGGTAGATATCCGGCACCTCCGGCGGATTCTTCGGCGTGTCGGGCTGCTGCAGATCGACTCGGTGAATGTGCTGGTGCGGTCGCACTACTTGCCGCTCTTCTCACGGCTCGGTCCCTACCCTGTGTCCCTGCTCGACGACGCCGTTTACCGGCGCCGGGAGTTGTTCGAGACGTGGGCCCATGTGGCTTCGCTCGTGCCCGTCGAGGTCTACCCGCTGCTGCGATATCGAATGGACGGCGGGGTGCCGTGGAAGCGCCTGGGGCGGTGGGTGCAGGGGAACGGACGCTACATCGACGCGGTCCTTGACGAGGTACGGCGCAAGGGCCCGCTCTCACCCGCCGAGCTGGAAGATCCAGGCGGTCGTGCAGGTCCGTGGTGGGGCTGGTCCAAGGGCAAGAACGCGATGGAGTGGCACTTTCGGAAGGGGCGCGTGATGGTGCACGACAGACGCAACTTCGAGCGCGTCTACGACCTGACAGAGCGCATCCTGCCTCGGCGCGTGCTCGTCGGCGACGCGCTCGACGAGGCCAAGGCACAGCGCGCGCTCCTGCTGCTGGCGGCGCGGTCGTGCGGCGTCGGTATCGCGCGTGACCTCGCCGACTACTACCGTTTGCCGCTTCCACGCGCTCGCGAGCTGCTCCGCGAGCTGGCGAGCGCGGGAACGCTGCGCGAAGTGCGCGTCGAAGGCTGGCGGGAGCCGGCCTACATGCTCCCAGACGCCCGGCTGCCGCGTTCGGTCGCTGCGCACGCTCTGCTCTCGCCATTCGACTCCCTCATCTGGGAGCGCAGTCGCACCGAGCGGCTCTTCGCTTTCCACTACCGGATTGAGGTCTATCTACCGGAGAGGAAACGCCAGTACGGCTACTACGTGCTCCCCTACCTACTCGGAGATCGGTTGGCAGCGCGCGTCGATCTCAAGGCCGACCGTGCGAGGAGTCTCCTGCTCGTGAAAGGAGCGTTCGTCGAACGCGAAGAAGACCCGCCCGTCGTCGCCCGAGAACTCGCTACCGAGCTTCGGCTGATGGCAGAATGGCTCCGGCTCGAAGACGTGAGCGCGGCGCGACGAGGCAATCTGTCGGTGCAGCTTCGGGAGGCGCTGAGAAGGCCGAAAAGGCGCCGCCCGATGTCGCGCGAGAGCGGGTGACGCGTTCGCATGGCCGACCGGCTCGCCGATAGCGACCCGCGCCCGGTCAAGCCCACGTCGCACAATCGCACTTGGCCGGCAACTCGCGCGATGCGCCCGCAGGGTCATCGCCGCATGAGCGATGTGCCGCGGTGGTTCGCCGTATCCGCGGCCGGCCGGCGGAAGCCGGCGGCCCGGTTGCACGCCGACGCGCGCCGTGCTAGCTTGCGGCCACGAAGGCACGAGAGCAGCGAAAGCGGAGGCTGCATGCTCACGCGACTTACCCCTCCAGGACTTGGTGTTCTTCTCGCAGCGCTCGTCGTGGGGACAGCCCTGCTGTGGCCGGCCGCCGATTCGGGCTGGGCGTCGGGCCCAATCGTGTCGGTGACGGCCGGAGGCGAGCATACGTGCGCTCTGACTTTGGCGGGTCGGGTGAAGTGCTGGGGTGACAACTTCCGCGGCCAATTGGGGGACGGGACGTCCACTGACCGCAGCGTGCCCGTGGATGTGGTGGGTCTTGGAAGCGGGGTTGCTGGCGTCACTGCGGGGCAGCAACACACCTGCGCCTGGATGCCGTCGGGCACGGCGGGGTGTTGGGGATCGAACACCTACGGCCAGTTGGGAGATGGGTCAGGTGCGCCCCAGCAGTTCACGCCGTCGACCGTGGTGGGTCTGACAAACGCGGCGGCATTGAGCGCGGGGTCTGACCACACCTGCGCTCTGACGAACGCCGGAGGCGTGAAGTGCTGGGGGCGGAACGATTTCGGTCAAGTGGGCGATGGAACCACGACGCATCGTCCCACGCCCGTAGGCGTGACCGGGCTGGGCAGCGGCGTCGCCGCTGTCGCGGCCGGCGGCAACCATACGTGCGCCCTGACGACGGCGGGGGGCGTCAAGTGCTGGGGTCGCAACAACCAGGGCCAGCTCGGAGACGGTACGACGATTGACCGAACGACGCCGGTCAACGTGGTTGGGTTGACGAGTGGCGTCGCCGCCATCGCTCCCGGGTTTCTCCATACCTGTGCGCTCACGACGGGCGGTGACGTGAAGTGCTGGGGGCGGAACGACCACGGCCAGCTCGGGGACGGCACCGGGACCCCCCGACCGACACCGGTCAGCGTGCTTGGCCTGCCGGCGGGCACGACTGCCGTGGCCTCCGGCGGCAGCCACACGTGCGCCGTCACCGCCGGCAGCCGCGTTCGATGCTGGGGTTGGAACGGGTTCGGGCAGCTTGGGGACGGCACGACGGTGAGCCAGAACAGAGCGGTAGGCGTGTGCGCCGACGCGACGTGCGCCGGCCCCCTAGAGGACGTAGCCAGCGTCGATGCCGGTTACACGCACACTTGTGCCGTGACCATGGAGACCGGGACCAGATGCTGGGGGAGCAACGGCAACGGCCAGCTGGGGGACAGCACCACGATCGATCGGCGCGCACCGGTGCACGTCCTACTCGCCAAGGCTGTGCGTATTGGGGACGTGAACTGTGATGGAGCCATCAATAGCGTGGACGCGGCACTCGTCCTGCAGTTGGTGGCCGGCCTCGTCCCATCCCTGCCCTGCCAGATTGCCGGGGATGCCGACCTGGACGATTCCGTCAACTCAATCGACGCGGCGCTCATCCTGCAGTTCACCGCGGGCCTCATCGGTCACCTGCCGCCGTAGCGGGCGAAAGCCGACCGCCAAGATCGCACGATCGCACGTGCCCGCGGGTGCCTGAGGACTGGCTTCTGGCCCAGCGTCTCGTTCGCGAGCAGCGGGCCGGCAATACCAGCCCCTGGCGCCGCGCGTCGTCCTCCTTCGCCTTTAGCCTGTAGGGCCCGATCAGGTACGCTGTGCCAACGTGATGTCTGCTCTCCTGCGGGTGCTAGTCGTTGCCTCACTTGTAGCCGTCGGAGCAGCCTGCGGTCGAACGGATTCTGTGGACGGGCCTGCAGAGACGGAATCTGAGATTGGCCCCGCACCGGCGCTGTCGGACGTCCAATTCTGGGCGTATCAGATCCAAGGCCTTGATCGAGGGGACGCCATCGCCGACCTCGCGAACTCTCACTACGACCTGATCGTTGTCGAGCCCACCCGAACGGTCGCCGGCAACGAGGGGTTCGACACGGCGAGCGCCGTCGCGCGCATCAAAGCGAGCGCCAACAGTTCCGGCGACGGGCGGAAGATCGTGCTGGCGTACATCGACATCGGAGAAGCTGAGGACTACCGGACGTACTGGGACGACGCTTGGAGCGCGCCTTCAGGAGATGGGCGTGGAAACCCCGACTTCCTCGTCGCGCCTGATCCCGACGGCTGGTCCGGCGACTATCCGGTTGCGTTCTGGGACGGCCGGTGGAAGGACATTGTCATCTACGACGACGACAGCCTGATCGACGCGGCGATAGCCGACGGCTTCGATGGCATCTATCTTGACTGGGTAGAGGCATATGATGACGTGAGCGTGATCGATGCGGCGGAGGAAGACGGCGTAGACGCGGCAACGGAGATGGTCGCGTTCATCCGAGAGATGCGTGAGTTCGCGGAGGAGAGGCACCCTGGATTCCTGATCGTGGCCCAGAACGGGGCGGATCTGCTCGATGGTCACCCGGAGTACCTCGATCTCATCGACGGTCTGGCGCAGGAAGACCTCTCGTTTCTTGGAGACGCGGACACCGGCTGGGATGGCCCGGACTCCGGAGACATCCCGCAGGACGAGGGGTACCACAACTACCTCCTTGGCGTGCTCGAGCGCTACGCTGCCGAAGGCATCCCGACCTTCTGCGTTCAGTACGCCAGAGAGCCGGAGAACGTCGAGCGGGCGCTGGAGGATGCCGACGATGTCGGGTGCGTTCCGTACGTTACGCTGACGCCCTTGGATCGCCTCACCGATACCCCACCACCCGGATATTGAGGCTGATAACGGGCCGCTCCATCGTCTCTGTCGACGTCGAGGACGACGGACCTGACGACGACCCCAACGGTGGCCGCGTATGAGCCAACAGCGGCGGTGGCTCTGGCGTGCCGGCAGTCCGTCCAGTCCGTCGCCTCGTGACACCGGCCGGCGCCCAGGCGGGCTGATCTGCTCCGTGGCGCCTTGGCGCTCCAGCGGACTGGCTAGGCCCCGCTACTCGACGTTCAAGAACACCGGATTGGACCAGGCGAAGCGGTCGGGACCGTCGGGCAGGTCCCGAGACGCAACCTCAACCCGGTAGTACCCGGATTCAGTCACACCGCTGTCGGCCAACGTGTCCTCGTATGCCGGCTCCATAGGGCTGATCGTCCGCCAGACCTCGCCGTTCTTGATGATGTCTATCTTGACCAGCACGGCGGTGGGGCTCTCGGAGTTGGCGTGGAGCTTCAGATTGGCTCGCCCGCCGGCGGCGGGGACACGGACGGTGCCTCCCATCAGCTCCCCGTTGACCTCGAGAGCGAGGGACGGTCCGGTAGTGGCGAAGCCGCGGCCTGCCTTGATCGCCTCGTAGACCTCTTCCGTGGTCAGGGCCCGTACGTAGATGCCGTTCTTGGCCACGCCGACGTTCGAGTCGGGGTCGCCGGTGTTGTGGGCGTCACTGTTGGCGACACCGAAGATGGGCCTATCGGCCCTGCCGTCAACGTAGGCCATGAGAAGCTGGTCCCACGAATTCAGAGGTGCCTCGGGCGCGCCGAGCCACTGTCCGACGCCCGTCAGCAGCTTGGTGGCGGAGTGGACGCCAACCCTAAGGGGAACCGATTGGCCCCCAAGGAGCGCGGGCGTGTTCAGGTCTCTCTCGCCGTAGAGACCGAGGTCGCTCAGCGTCTTCGCCAACGCCAGCGCCTCTTCGTCCACATACCCCAGCAGCCTCGCATAGCTGAAGAGGTCATCGATGTGGCTCTGGTTGTAGAGCTCAATGCAGTCCACGCCGTATTCGAGCCGCGTAGTACCCGACGTGTGGCAATGGACAGCAATGCCGCCGTTGGCGTGAATGTGGGCGGCCCACTTTGCCAGCGTCTCCGCATCCGTCGGGCCGGTGCCGGCCGGGTTGGGCGGATCCGGCCACGCCTCCTCGGGACAGACCTCGCTCGCCGCATCTCCGACAAAGGGGCTCTCGACGTTGAACCCGAGCATGTGTGATCGGTTGAATATGCTTTCGCTGCCTGTGATCTCGACACCGAGAAGGGCAAGGAAGGTGCCGGGATCCGACGCCGCAGCGGTTTCGGCGGCCAGCGCCTCCCATTTGGCCCTCGTTAGGTGTTCTCTGCAGTGGTCGGTAATGATGACGACGCTGAGGCCGCGACGAAGCGCCGCCGCCTTGACGTCTTCCACTGACCCCGTACCATCGGAGTGAGTCGTGTGTATATGACCATCGTAGTAGACCAACGAATACGGCACGGAAACAAGACCTCGGTATCAGTCTCGCGCGGGCCCCTCGTTTGCGCGGGACGCTCATACACAATGGAATACGCTGTTGCCCGCTCAGGCAAGTCCTGCCGGCAGGCAGGCTGAAATCCTGGCCCGGAGCGCGGCCCAGCCGGCACCCCGGCGCGGGGCGGTCACGCCCGCGTCCTGAGGTCAGACTATCTGCAGATGGCGCGCCTACGGCGGCAGACTGGGTATCAAGCCGGCGCTGTATTGCAGGATGAGTGCTGCGTCTATTGCGTCGGTGCTGCCGCTGGCGTTGACATCCGCGTTGTGCTCGCAGGGCAGCGAACCCACCAGTGATGCCACTAGCTGCAGGACGAGGGCCGCGTCGATGGCGTTGGTAGTGTAGTCGCAGTTGGCATCACCCACGGGAATGGCCTTCGCCCCGGAGACGCTCACCGGCACGTCGCTCCTGAGGTTTGTGCCGTCCCCCAACTGGCCGAAGATGTTGTCGCCCCAGCACGCGACGCTGCCTTCAGTGAGCAAGGCGCAGGTGTGCAACCATCCGCCCCCGACGGCCGTCACGCGGCTGCCCAGGCCCAAGACCGCCTCCGGCAGGTCGCGGTCGGTCTTCGTCCCGTCTCCCAACTGCCCGTAGGAATTGAGGCCCCAACACTTCACGGTGCGCTCAGCCGTCACGGCGCAGGTGTGAAACCATCCAGCTCCTATCGCCTGGACCCCGGCGGTCAGGCCCGGGACGTTCACCGGCAAGTTGCTGTTCGTGTTCGTGCCGTCGCCCAACTGGCCGTGATCGTTGCCTCCCCAGCACTTGACGCCGCCCTCGCCAGTGAGGGCGCACGTATGGCGCATCCCTGCCGAGACTGCCCGGACACCGCTGCTGAGGCCGGAGATGTTCGTCGGCACGGTCCTTCGCATGTTCGTGCCGTCGCCCAACTGGCCGTCGTTGTTGTTGCCCCAGCACTTCACACTACCCCCGGTCATGATGGCGCACGTGTGGCTGTAGCCTGCCGAAACAGCCTGCACACCGCTGCTGACGCCCGGGACGTTCACCGGCAAGTTGCTGTTCGTGTTCGTGCCGTCGCCCAGCTGGCCGTAATCGTTGCTCCCCCAGCACTTGACGCCGCCCTCGTCCGTAAGGGCGCACGTGTGGATGCGGCCTGCCGAAACGGCCTGCACGCCGCTGCTGAGACCCGAGACGTTCACCGGCAGGTTCCTGTCCGTGTTCGTCCCGTCTCCCAACTGGCCAGCGAGGTTGTCCCCCCAGCACTTGACGCCGCCCTCGCCAGTGAGGGCGCACGTGTGGTTGTGGCCTGCCGAAACGGCCGCGACGCCAATACTAAGACCCGAAACGTTCGTCGGCAGGTTCCTGCGGGTGATCGTGCCGTCCCCCAGCTGACCCTGATCGTTGTCGCCCCAGCACGTGAGGCCACCGCCGCTGCTGAGGGCGCAGGTGTGGTCCGCGCCCGTGGATACGCTCTCGACGCCCGTGGCCGAGGCCGGGCCGGGGCGGCCCATAGCGACGGCGGGTATGAGCATGGCCGCGAGGCCCAGAGCGACGAGCGATGTGAGCGTGCGCATGAAGGTGGAGTCCTTGTCCCAGGATGGCCTCACACTAGACGGCTGAAGCGTACGTGTCAAGCGCACCGCCGCCGAATGAGAGTTGGGTGTGTTCCGCAATCCAGTTGAGTGCGGTCGCGGTGCTAGGGCTGGGTCGGCGAGCGGGATTGCGCCCTTTCATCATCGTGTGGCCTCCGACCCCCGCGAAGAACGAAATGACTAGCACCGTGCCGTCGTCATCGGCCCCAGTAGATAGTGCATCCGGCCTTGGCGGGCTACCACGGCACCGTTTGGCCGTCGCCAATGTCGTACAATCGCACTTGGACGCCCTTGACCTCCGACTAAGGTATCCTCCAGCGGATGGCATATGACTTCCGGAATGACGTATTCTTGCGATACGTGTGGCTGAGCGTCCTAGACTGGCACTCACCCATATATGAGCACCAAAGACCCGAAGATCGCGGCACAAAAGCGCTTCGCCAGCCGTAGGTGGGGTGAGCAGGCCCTCGACCTCGTCACGCGTTGCGCCACCGACCCGCCGGTGGTGCTTGCCGGCCTCATCGATGCCGTCCGAGAGCGGGCTGGACCAGGCAGCCGTGTCGTCGAGCTCGGCTTCGGGTCCGGCTGGCTACTGGAAGCGCTGCGTGACCAGCTGCCGGAAACGCAGCTTCACGGACTCGACATGTCGCTGGGCTTCGTCGGGCGGGCCTACCAAGAGCACCGCAGCGACGCGCGCGTTCTGATCGGCGATATGGAACGGCTGCCGTACCGGGAAGACGCATTTGACGTAGTCGCCACCTGCTGGACTCTCTATTTCATGCGAGACATCGACATCGCGTTGGAGGAGATCAAACGCTGCCTGAAGCCGGGCGGCCGTCTCATCGCAGCAACGAACGCGCCCGACCACGAATTGGAGGTCGGCGAGTTGATTTCTGAGGCGATCCGCCTGGCGCTCGGGCGCGAAGAGCCCGATCACGACGTGGGGCATCGCTTCGACTTGGCGACGGGAGCCGCAAGTCTGTCTCGCCATTTCTCAAGAGTCGAGGTGCGCCGGTGGGACGGTGAGCTGGTGCTCGTGGATCCGAATGACGTCGAGGCCCTCTGGCAGCCGTGGGAGCCACCCATGATGGAGAAGCACGAGCAGCGAGCTGTCCGTGCAGAGTTCGTGCGCCTCGCTCGGGAAGTGCTTGCTCGCGGTGGCGAACTGCGGATTCGGCGCCGCAGCGGCATGTTTCTGTGCGATCGTTCGTCGCCCTGAGCCTGTACGGGCGAGCCATCACGACTTGGCCGCCCAACAGCACAGGTTCGCGGGCTACTTCTGGATTCTTGAGGTGGCATCGGCTTGTTGACCGGTAGGGTCGTGCATTCGCACATGCACGACGGAGGGCAGGCGCGGGCGGGTTCTCGGCCGGTGTGTTGTTTGGGCGATGAAGGCTGCACTATCCCCACTTAGTGTCACCTCGTCCACTCCGTAACTCCCCCACAGCCTCCTTATCCCTCGATCGCAATCTCAGATTCGTATCTAGCGATGTCGCAGATCGTGCTCAGTTATCGTGTCGGATCACCTCAGCACGACGGCACCTGTCTGGGGGATAGGGAATCGCCGGTTCGAATCCGACCTCCCCGACCATTCTTCGTATCGAGAAGAGGGCTATTCGTGCCACTCGATGTGGCCATGGACGACAAGGCAGACTACTCAGCCACATGCTCGGCAGCGGCGAGCATCTTGCGTCCAAGGGGCTGCAAGTCGATCTTGGTACACAGCAGTCCCGACGACATGCGCTCGATCACGCCCCATTCCCAGATCGCCGTCGCATCTAGTCCAGTTCGCACGGCGAGCCACCGCGCCCGCTCACGCGCATCGCCCTGAAGCAGATCGACCGGGTCCCCGCGCATCAGCACGCCCAGGTCGTACTCGGCTTCGGCAAGCAGCCCATCGGGATCGATGAGCTTGAATCCGGTGCCAGCTCCGAGCGCGTTCAACTGATGCACATCGCCATGGACGAGCACGGAACGTTCGTCATCGTGTGCGGCGATTCTCCGCTGAGCGCAGTCGAGCGCGTAGGCGACCGCGCGCTCCGAGCACGGGCGATCGAGGGCTTCCCAGGTCGTCGCAACGAACTCGACGAGCCAGCGGCCCTTCTCCGCGCCCGTCGGCAGACCGCAACCCGCCGCTGGACGCCACACACGTTCGACCGTTGAGCACAAGATCTCGAGCCGCTGCTGCAAGGGCAGCCGCAGCTCAAACAAGGAACGGCCAAGTCGTTCTATAAGAAGAGCGCCGCGTTCGGCATCGTCGCGCAGAAGGAGCGCGCAACCCTCTCCCTTCGTCATTCGCAGGAACGCGATCTCGTTCCTCGCCCCGTCTGCGCCATGTGGGATGAGCAGCTTCAGGACGGCCGGCGTGCCATCGGCGAGCGTGGCTTCGGCGACGAACGCTTCATGTCCGCCGGTCAGGGAACGTCCGACGGCAAGAGACCAGTCGCGTTCGAGACTTGCGACCAGCACCGGCAGATCATCGAGCCATCCCGCCGCGCCAACGTCCAGCGCCTTCCGGCGGACCACGTCTGGTACACGTATCACGATGTTGGCACGCTCCTGACCCTGACCGGGTTTCCCGGACTGCTTGCTTCTTGGCTGATCATGCCGCACCTTCCGTCGTTGTGTACAGGCGTTCGTAGTCGACCGGGCTGAGATTGTCGATGGACGTGTGCCGGCGCCGCATGCTGTACCAGGCCTCGAGCCACTCAAAGATCGCCGCCGCGAGCTGGGCCCGCGTCGTTGGGCGCGTCCGAGACTACGAGCTCTTCCGCGACGGCTCCATGCGCTCCTATCTAGAAGGCCTGGCCATCCACCTCATCGGCTACAGGGACATTAGAGAGGCTCTTCGGTCCGGCGCCTTGGAAGGGTGAGGGAGGCTGGGCTAAAGGCCGCCGTCGCGTCTAGATCACCGAAGAGGCGGACCATCGCCTTTCGAACCCAGCCCCAGCACGTCGTTACGCACATCCGAGCCTAGCGCGACCACGAACGTTTGCTTTCCGCCTAGCCCGTTGAGACTCGTCCCTAACAGAACCAGACCGTCGTCATGAATGATGTATCTGTCGTGAAGGTCTCTATCCTGTGCGACTCGGATTTCGAGCTTCCCATGGTGCTGTCGATTGAGGGCAGCGAGGTCTCGCTTTAGGGCGCTCGGGCTTCTGACATTCACGGTGAGAAGACGTATGACTTTAGCGTCTCGACACTTGTCAAGGAAGTCAAGCGTTCTGGGGTCTACATATGGGTCGCACACTCTCACTTCACCTCGCAACTCCGATAGCGTGGCCTCCGTCTTCCTTATGCCTTTGAAAGCTTGTTCTGGCTGGATGAACAAGACCTCCTGCGACCCCGCTGCCGCTACCTCATTGACGACCGGCATGCTAGTGCCCTTCCAAGTTAGCTGAACGGGTGAGACGCTTTCGCTGCCGGCGGGGCTCGGCCGAGAACTCCAGTCCCCGAGCGCGGCCGCCGGACTACGACGAGAGTTCAGCCCGGCGCGACCACCAGGCCTCGGCGGCGGTCATCGCGCTCTCGGCCTCGCGGATGCCGTCGCCCACGAGCCCCGCGGTGGCAGCCCAGTGCAAGGGTATGAGGGCTAGAGCCCCGGGGAGCCAACGGTGCTCGTCGCGAGTCAGCGGTTCCGGAGCCGTGCTTTCGTAGGCGTCGAGCAGTCGTCTCGGCTCTAGCAATTCGCCGCTCTGTGAGACATGGTGCAGGCTGCCGGCGATGTCGTACAGCCGCTCCCTGAACCTCGCAAAATCCAGGTCGAAGGTGACCCATGAGCCGTCTGACAGTTCTCCCGCGTTGCCCAATTTGTAGTCCCCATGAATCGGGGCGAATGGCAGTTCGACCTCCTTCCGGAGCTTGGAGAGTTCGCCAGTCAGTTGGCGCATCCGATGCACGACCGGCTCGCTGCGGGGTCCCAGCCTTCGGCGTGTGAAGCCGACCGAGTAACGCAGTTGGCTGAAGGTTCTGTGATCGTCGAGGGGTTCGGGCGGACTCGGCTCCCAGACTGCTTTGAGAGCAGTGTGAACGCGTCCGAGCTCCTCGAATACGCGGACGTGGGAGTCCTCGTCCGCCCGTGGCTGGACGTGATCGATGAACTCCTCAATCTCAGCCCAACGATCAGCGACCCTCACGAGGTCGCGGCCGGAAATCCGAATCGGCCGAGCGACGCGGACTTGCGTCCGCTGGAGCCGCTCCCGCAGGCGCCGCAGTCCCGCTACCCGGCCGCGGCGGGTCCAGGGCCTATGAACCCGGAGGAGAACCGGCGGCTCAACGTCTATCCGCACGTTGAGGTTGAACCCACCGCCGATGTCTGCCCATCCGGCCCCGCGCGCGACGCGGTCGATCAGGGCCGAGACGGCCGGATCATCTGGGCTGGCTCTAGGTCCAAACCAGCGCGGCAAGGCAGGGGGAGAGGTCGAAGCTTCGATTCCGGTCATGGCAATGGCCCAGCAGCGCACCCGACGAAGGGTTCCGCCGGCGGGCATAGCACAATCTTACCGCGACGCTATGACGGCGGCACCCCGCAGCCCTTTCAGCTCGCCTGATACCCGTGGAAGGTGCGCCCGACGAGGATGTTCCGTTCGAGGTCATCCGGATAGGGCAGGCCCTTCCCTTGTTCGGCAACGGCTCCCAGACCTTGCACACCCTTCATCCGCGGATGTTTGGCAAGCTCAAGCGCCTGTTCCACGAGCCGCGCTTCGACATCATTCATTCGCACGCGCCCTACAATCCCAGTATCGTGCAGGTGCCAGCATTCGTGGCGCCTCCCGAGAGCGTGACAATCGGGACCTTTCATTCAGTCTTTTCTGGAAACCTGCTGTTCGACGTGCTTTCTCCCTTGATGCGGCCGTCCATCGCGCGTCTCGACGGCCGCATCGTCGTCTCCGAGCCGTGTATCCAGTCTCTGATGCCGTACTTCCCATTCGAATACACAGTCATTCCGAACGGCATAGACAACGCTCGCTTCACGCCTGAGGCCCAGCCCTTCCCCGAATTCCTTGACGGTCGCAAGAACATTCTCTTCCTGGGCCGATTTGACCCGCGCAACGGCCTTGGCACAATGATCGACACGTTCACCGCGGTACGACGCGCCCGCGGGAGCGACGTCATCTGGGAGCATTGGCAGGAAACGCTCGAGCCGCTCCGTGAAGCACTAAACACCGCACTGTCGGAACGGTGGGAGGAGTGGGAAATCCCGCAGAATACTCGCGGCTCCCCCGATACACAAACACACCCCCCTCTTTTGCGCCAGCACTCAAATGCGGACTGCTGGGGCGGGTAGCGTCGGGGCCGGGGGCCGGCCGCTCGCGATGCCGCCTGCTGCCAGGAGTGGTATCTCTGGATAACGCTCCACGATTCGCACCAGCAGGGGCAGCAACGAAGCAGCGCCGCAGTGCCCGCCAGCAATAGTGGGACTAGGCGGTTCACGAGCACGAAGTGGCCGACGTGGTTCGTCCCGAACTGCATCTCGAATCCGTCGGCCGTCGTTCCGAGCGGGCAGGCCATGATGCCGCCGTTGGCGATGACGATATGGAGCGGCGACGCCTCCGCCAGCAGCTCGTCAGCGCAGGCGCGCACGCTCGCCAGCGACGCTAGATCGAGTTGCCGCAGGTCAAGAAGAGCGGAAGGGGCGTGGGCCCTGATCGCGTCGGCCGCACGCCCCCCCTTGTCGAGATCCCGGACGGCCATGATGACGGTCGCGCCGTGAGCCGCGAGAGCGCGTGCTGTCTCCGCGCCGAGCCCGGCCGATGAGCCCGTGACCAGCGCGCGACGACCGGTGAGATCGACCCCGTCGAGGAGTTCGTCGGTGGTTGTTTGCGCGCCGTATGCGGCCGGGTCGCTCATGACGGTCTTCCACGCCCCGTCCGATGCTGTACGAGCCGAATTGATTATAGCCAGGCCACCTCAAAGGGTGATGCGCTCGGATTCCGGCCGCGCGCTCCTAGTGTGCCCTAGAACACCTTGTGCCCCGCTGCCCAACAGTGGTCAGCAACGTCGTACAATCGCACTTGCAGGCTATTGGAGCAGAACCTGCTTCGGTTGCCCCACCTGCCGGGCTTAGGTGGTGGAGCCTGCGGCGCCTGTTCCCGGCGCCCGCTCACTCCACGACTGCGTCGACGGCGAGCCGGGCGAGATCCCTTGACAATTCGCTAACGGGGGCCCCGTACGCCGGTCCCAAGCGAACGACCACCATGTTCTGCGTAGGGAGAATCAGCACCGTCTGATCGAACATGCCGAGTGCTGCATATGCGTCGAGGGGGACGTTCGGCATGAACCGACCTGAAGTCTCAAGCGTCTGATCTGCGTCAATCCACGGTGGGTCGCTGTTGACCCACCAGAGATAACCGTAGGCGCCGTTGAGGTCGGTTGAGGTGGAGGTCGCGGCTTTCATGTAGTCAGCCGAGACAACTTGTTCGTTGCCCCACTGACCGCCCCGGAGCGCCATGAGCCCGAAGCGGGCCATGTCCAGGCAGCCTGCCTGGAGGCCGAAGGCCACGGGCGGAGCACCGGACGTGTCCCGCATGAAGTGCACGTCCATGCCGAGCGGCCCAAAGAGGTTGGCCTGCGCGTAGTCGCCGACGTCCTCGCCGATGGCCCGCTCCAGTACCTCTTCGAGGGTCTGGATCGCCGGACCGTTGTAGAGCCAGACCGTGTCGGGCTCGTGTTGCTGTTCGAGCGCGATCGCGAAGGCCGAGCGATCCTCGGCCTCCAACCATTGAGACTTGGCTTCCGAGTCGAAGAAACGGCCCGACGTGTTGGTGAGAAGCTGTCGGATGGTGACTTCTTCGCTCGGAGTGCCGACCCATTCGGTCAGGTACGTGCTGGCCGGATCATCGATCGAGAGATAGCCCTGGTCCTGGGCGATGCCGACGATAGTTGCCGTCACGGACTTGGTTGCACTGAAGATCTCCTGGTCGTCGTCAGCCGTGAACCCGTTCCAGTACTCGTCGACGACGAGCCGGCCGCCGCGCACCAACGCGAGGCAGTTCGAATCGGCCTTCGCGGCCCTCTCGATGAGTGCGTCGACCTTCGCCGGATCGAGGCCGGCGTCTTCCGCGGTCGCGGTAACCCACTCCGACTCCGGATAGATCGCCTCGCCGTCCGCCTCGCTGCCGCCGCACGCGGCCGGCGTAACGGACAATACGAGCACTGAGGCGAGGAGAAGACCTCGGGCTGTCTTGGCAATTAGGCTCGCGTCCATGTTCTCGTTGCAGCGAAATCCTAGGAGATGGCGTCTCTCAGATCAAATGGCCCAAGCCGGCGTGGGGCGGTGTACCCCGTGCGGCGTCTCCAACCACGACCGGAAATCCGGCCGCCTTGCCCAGGTTTGGTGAGGTTTGACGCGACGCTCAGCCGTCATTGGGCCGTTTGCCTCTTTACATGTTTGCTAGCAGTCGGCCTAGCATGAAACGTGCTAGTGCGAAAGGCCGGTTGGATGAGCAAGTTGACCGCCAAGAAGCGGTTGGAGCGGGACGAAGGCTCTGAGGCCGCAGCGGAGAAGATGCTGTGCTGGGAGTGACACGGCTGCTCTGCGGTACCGTGACCCCCGGCGATGCCCTGCGCTTCGGCAGGAAGGCGAGCGGCCTGCGCCCGGAGCTGCTCCACTACTCCCAGGATAAGAAGCCGGTGGTGGCGTGGAACGTCACGCGGCGCTGCAACCTCCACTGCGCTCATTGCTACACCGACTCCTTCGACCGCGAGTATGAGGGGGAGCTGAGCACCGAAGAAGCCCGGGCGGTCATCGACGACCTGGCCGGCTTCGGCGTGCCTGTCGTCCTGTTCTCCGGCGGAGAGCCCTTGCTGCGCCGCGACCTATTCGAGCTGATCGGCCACGCCCAGAGTAGTGGCATCCGGACCGTGCTCTCCAGCAACGGCACGCTCATCACGGTCGATGTGGCCCGCAGGCTCAGCCAGATCGGACTACCCTACGTTGGCATCAGCATGGACGGGCCGGAGGCGGTGCACGACCGGTTTCGGGGCAAGAAGGGGGCCTTTCAGGAGACGCTGGGGGCCATCCGCCGCTGCCGCGACGCCGGCCTGCGGGTGGGGCTCAGAGTCACCTTGACCGAGTACAGCTACCCCTTTCTGGATGACCTGTTCGACCTGATCGAGGAGGAGGAGATCCCGCGCGCGTGCTTCTACCACCTTGCCTACGCCGGACGCGGCAGCCGGCTCGTCGCTCACGACCTGACCCACGAGCAGACGCGCAACGCGGTCGACGTGATCTTCCGGCGCGCCGTCGATTTCCATCGCCGCGGGCTCACCAAGGACATTCTGACCGTCGACAACCACACGGACGGCGTCTATCTGTATCTGAAGGTGCGGGACGAGCAGCCGGAGCGGGCGGACGACGTCTACCAGATGTTGCGCTGGAACGGCGGCAACCAGTCGGGGGTGGCCATCGCCAATATCGACTATCTGGGGGACGTCCACGCCGACCAGTTCAGCAGCCACTACAGCTTCGGGAACGTTCGGGAGCGCCCGTTCAGCCAGATCTGGACCGATACCTCCGATGCCAGGATGCGCATTCTCAAGAACCGCAGGGGGCACATCGGGGGCAGATGCTCGCGTTGCCCGTACTTCGAGATCTGCAACGGCAACCTGCGGGCGCGCGCCGAATCCTACTACGGCGACCCCTGGGCCGAAGACCCAGCCTGCTACCTGACGGATGAGGAGCTCGGCATCGTTGAGGCGGGCGCGAGGGCGTAGCCGTGGCCTCTTGCCCGATATTCGTTCGTGACGAGAGCGGCTCCTGCGCCTTGATACGATGATGGCCCGCTTGCCAAAGGAGGCGTCGCCATAGGCGAGGAGATGACAGACGGCGCGAGACCTGCACAGGGCGATGGCGGCGACTCCGTTCCCCGGCTCATCTTCTGGGAGACGACGGCGGGCTGCAATCTGCGCTGCACCCACTGCCGCCGCATCGATGTGGCCGATCAGCTCGTGCCGGAGGACCTGACCACCGAGGAGTCGAAGGACCTGGTCGACCAGATCGTGGCCTTCTGCCGCCCGATCCTGATCCTCTCCGGAGGCGAGCCGTTGTTCCGCCCCGACATCCTCGAGATAGCCCGCTACGCGGTCGACCGTGGCCTGCACGTGGCCCTGGCCACCAACGCCACCCTCATCGACGGGCCGATGGCCCGGCGTATCGCCGAGTCGGGCATCGCGCGGGTGGCGGTCAGCCTGGACGGCGCCGTCCCCGCCACCCACGATGCCTTCCGCGCCCTGCCCGGCGCCTTCAACCGGGCCCTGGAGGGCATTCGCCTGCTCAAGGCCCAGGGGACGAGCCTGCAGATAAACACCACGGTGGCCCGCCACAACATCCATGAGCTGCCCCGGATCTTCGATCTGGCCCTCTCCCTGGGAGCCGACGCCCTCCACCTCTTCCTGCTCGTGCCGGTCGGCTGCGGCACGGAGATAGCGGACGAGCAGATGGTCACGCCCCAGGAGTACGAGGACACGCTGAACTGGCTCTACGACCGGGAGCGGGAGGGGCGGCTGGAGCTCAAGGCGACCTGCGCGCCCCACTACTTCCGGATCGCGCGGCAGCGGAGGGCGGCGGAGCGCAGGGAGGAAGCGCCGGCCAAGCCCGAGGGTGAGGCTGTGGCTTCCTCGGGAGGCACCGGCCACCCCGGCGGGCTGCACGCGGCGACCAAGGGCTGCCTGGCGGGCACGGGCGTCTGCTTCGTCTCGCACAAGGGCGAGGTCTTCCCCTGCGGCTACCTGCCCGTGCGGGCCGGCAACGTTCGCGAGGAGCCGCTGGCCGGGATCTGGTCGGGAGGGGCCGTGTTCAGGCAATTGCGGGATCCCGGCCTCCTGCGGGGGAAGTGCGGCCCCTGCGAGTTCAAGAACGTCTGCGGCGGGTGCCGGGCGCGCGCCTTCGGGATCAGCGGGGACTACCTGGCCGAGGAACCTTTCTGTCTCCACGAGCCCCGGCGCCAAGAGGCGAGCATGCGTCCCGCGAATCCTACCGCCCGGAGGGGCGCGCGGTCCGAAGGCGGATCGCGCCAGACCGTGATGGAGATGCCGGCGCGCGCCGGGCGGGACATCGACACCACCGACCGCAGGCTCCTCAACGCCCTCCAGGAGGACGTCCCGCTGGTATCGAGGCCGTTCCTCGCCATGGGCGAGAAGCTGGACCTTGCCGAGGACGAGGTGATCGCGCGCATCAGGCGGCTGAAGGGTCCCGAGGGAACGGGCGTCATCCGCCAGATCAGCGCCATCTTCGACAGCCGGCGCCTGGGCTACAGGAGCACGCTGGTCGGGGCGAGAGTGGCGCCGGAGCGCGTCGACGAGGTTGCCGCCGTGGTCAACCGGCACCCCGGGGTGAGCCACAACTATCGCCGCGATCACGAATGGAACCTCTGGTTCACTCTGGCGGTCCCGCCGGAGGAGAGCGTGGAGGCCGTCGTCAAGGCGCTGGACGAACAGGTGGGCGGCCTGGAGTACCGGCTGTTCCCCGCCCTGCGTATCTTCAAGATCGGCGTCAAGCTGGACATGGAGTACGGCGGGGAAGGGCCGGAGACAGCGCAGGGGCCCGGCTATGAAGAGGGCGTGCAAAGGCACGTTCTGGACGAGCGGGACCGGGCCTTCGTGCGCGAGCTCCAGCGTGACTTCGAGCTCGTCCCTCGCCCCTTCGCGCCGATGGCGGACCGGCTTGGGGTGGGTGAGGAGGCGGTGCTGGCCTGGGCGCGGGACGCAATCGAGAAAGGGTGGCTCCGCCGGGTGGCCGGCGTGCTGCGGCACCGTCAGGCGGGATTCGGCGGCAACGGCATGGCGGTCTGGAACGTTCCGGAGGGGCGGCTGGAGGAGGTGGGAGCTATCGCCGCCTCCTTCCCGGAGACGAGCCACTGCCTGGAGCGCGCCACGTACCCGGACTGGCCGTACGGCCTGTTCACCACGGTCCACGCGCGCACGCGGGAGAGATGCGAGGCGATCGTGCGTGAGATATCGCACAGAACGGGCATCAGCGACTATCTCATCCTGTTCAGCAGCAAGGAGTACAAGAAGGTCCGGGTCCGGTACTTCGCCTGATGCTCGGCGCGTTCTCACCGGCGCCCGTGACGCCGGCCGGCTAGGGTCCCATCAACGCCGCGTACTGGTACTTCTGCCGGAAGCCCATGCGTTCGTAGACGCCGTGGCCCATCGGTGTGGAGCCTATCCAGGCCGCGGTTGCGCCGCGGCGGCGCCCGGCCTCGATCGCGGCCCAGACCATCGCCGTGCCGAAGCCCCGGCGCCGGAACGGTATCTCGACTGCGACGTTGTAGATGCCGACCAGACCGTCCGTCACGACGGCCATCGATGAGGCCACTGCCTCACCGTCGACTTCGCCCAGGAGCATCGCGAACCCCAGATCTCGCGCGGTGGACGCAATGCCCAGACCGATGTGCTCCAGCCTGTCCGCTTGCCAGCCGATGGGACCGTAGAGTTCGAGGTCCGCCTGGCTCTCCACCTCACGAATGACGATCGCGTCCGGCCTCCCCGCGACGGTCAGGTCGCGTTCCATGAAGAGCGCGGGCTCCGTGTAGTCGGTTGTGTATCCGGCGGCCGTCGCCGCATCGATAAGGGCGCGGTCCAGGTCCTCGCGTAGCATCAGGCGGAACGGGCTTCCTCGGGAGGAGTACCAGCGCTCGATCGCTTCGAGGTGCGAAGGGTGGCCGGGCTCGCTGGCGGCCACCGCCTGGTTGAAGAACGGGGCTTCCGGCGTTGCCGCGTCGACGAGGTACAAGGGGCCCAGGGTTGCCGTCGCCGCATCGGGATTGAGGTGCGCGACCCGCTCCAGGGCGACCGTGTTGTTCCGGTGCATCGCGGCGCGTACCACTGCGTCCGTCTCGGCTGGATCCGGTGCTCGGCTCATGGATCGAAGATACCGGCCGTATCTGGTCCGGGCAACCGAAGTGGCGACGTGGCCGCGGGGAGAGTGACTCTGTACCGGGAAAGGGGACCTGGCCTTCCACCTCCCGAGCGTTTCGGTCTGCTCTCGCGCCGGCGCGGCGCGATCTGCTATCAACTCTCGTATGGAAAAGACTGCTCTTAGGGCGATGCAGGGTCTTGCGCAGGAGCTGTGGAGGCGGGAGCCGGCGTTGGTGAACGCGGATGCGACCGTCGGCGAGCTTGCGTGGGTCTGGGGTACCCAGCACGGAATCTCTGGATCGGCGTGGAGGCAGCGCCTCTGGACCGACGACGGGAGCACCGTCGCATGGGGTTGGATCTTCGACCCTATGACGACAATCCTTTCGGCGACGGACACGCGATCGGAACCGACGAGGCTCGTGTGGCAGGTGGACCCGGAACACCCCGAGCTCTTTGATGAGGTACTTGACTGGTTCGAGGCTGAGACACCTGGCGTCGTTCGACAAACGACGGTGCGCCTGGCCGACGCGGATGCGCTGGAGAGGCTGCTGCGTCACGGCTACGAGCGCGATCTGGGCGCGCCCTGGGATCTTCTCTGCACGCGCGGTCTGCGCGATATCGAGGAGCCCGCCCTGCCGGCCGGCTACCGTCTCAGGACCATGCGCGAGGTTGGGGACCTTTCCCGGCGCGTGGCAGTCCACCGAGCCGCATGGGAGCCATCAAGCGTGACGGAATCGAGCTACGCCGACGTGATGAATACCTGGCCCTACCGCGACGCTCTCGACTTCGTGGTCGAGGCGCCCGACGGCTCACTCGCCGCGTCGGCCCTCGGATGGTACGACGAGCGGAACCGAGTCGGCGAGTTCGAGCCGGTTGGGACCCACCCCGACCACCGCCGGCGCGGCCTGGCCCGAGCGGTCAGCCTCTTCGGGCTGCAGCGCTTTCGTGATGCGGGCGCGGAGTTGGCGATAGTGGCCTGCCGCGGCGATGCCGACTACCCGATACCCAAGCTGGTGTACGAGTCGGTCGGGTTCCGTGAGTTCACGCGCGAGCTTCGGTTCAACAAGGGCTAGCGCCAGGCACAGAGCATCCCGGGGCGCTACCGGTGATCGATCACGATCGTGATTCCTGAAGTGCCCCTCTAGGCGGTTGCTCCCACCTCGGATGTGCAGAAGGCGCAACGGCGGGCATCCGCCGGGATCTCGCTCAGGCACTCCGGACACTTCTTGACCGACGGGTCCTCCGGCTCTTCTCCGCGGGAGCGCGCCACCAGTTCGTTGACAGGGACCACGACGAAGAAGAACACGGCGGCGGCGATCAGGACGAAGGCCAGCGCCGCGTTGATGAAATCGCCGTATCTGAACGTGCTGTCGTTGATGGTGAAGGTGAGGGCGGAGAAGTCCGGCTCACCGAAGATGGCTGCGACGATCGGGGTGATGAAGTCCGCCACGAGGGCATCGACGACGGTGCCGAAGGCGGCGCCGATCACGATGCCCACCGCCAGGTCAACGACGTTGCCTCTGAGCAGGAACTGCTTGAATTCGCTGAGCAGGTTCATCGGGTCTCCTCCTTTCTTAGGCATCCAAGTATGGGGCGGGGCCGCGGGCGGCGCAAGAGGGCCAAGGGTGGCGGCACCTGTCACCTCCGGGATCCCGGGTGCAGCAAGGCCCCCGTCACAATGCGTCCCCCGCCCGCCCGTGGTAACGTGTGAGTAGACGACGGAGAACGGTCTGTGTGGCGGCGGCGCGGCCACCGGGAGAGGAGCGGGCAAACATGAAGTGGTACGTTCTCGGTATCGGCTTGCTGGTGGCTCTCGGGCTGACGGCCTGCGGCGGCGATGGCAATGGCAATGGCAACGGTACACCGCAGGATTCAACGATCGATCCGGCGGACTATCAGTCCACCGTGGACAATGCGTTCTTCCCGCTCACCTCGCCGGGCCCCGCGGTCTACGAGGGAGAAGAGGTGGACCCTGATACCGGAGAGGTCGTCAAAACCCGGGTTGAGTCAACGGTCTTGGCCGAGACCGACGTCGTCGCCGGAGTGGAGGTCGCCGTCGTCGAGGTGAAGGAGTTCGAGGACGGGGAGCTGGTCGAGGTAACGCGGGACTACTACGCGCAGCGCAGCGACGGTGCCGTCTACTACTTCGGCGAGCGGGTGGACAACTACGAAGGCGGCGAGATCGTAGGACACGAGGGTCAGTGGCTCGCCGGTGAGGGCGACAATCTCGCTGGCGTCTTCATGCCGGCGGACCCCGAAGTCGGCGACGAGTTCGAACAGGAGCGCGCGCCCGGAGTGGCTGAGGACCGCTCGGAGGTCGTCGCGGTCGACGAGAGCGTCACGACGCCCGCCGGCTCGTTCTCGGGCTGCGTCAAGACCAAGGACTTCGACCCGCTCGGAGACGTGACCGAGTTCAAGTACTACTGCCCCAACGTCGGCCTGGTCAGAGAAGCAACGGACGAGGGCGAAACGCTGAGCGAGATCGTCAACTTCTAGGCGCGACGCGCCCTGGCTGATCTCCGGCCGCCGCCCGCCGCGGCGGAGTACGGCTACCGTGCCGCGGCCGAGATGTACGCCTCGGCCTGCCTGCCGACGATCTCCACCAAGTTGCCCATCGCCAGGTTGACGTCCACGATGTGCAGTCCGAACGAGGGCAACGCCGGCATGTCGCCGCCGATATCGTCGATGCGTGGGTCTGCCGGGTCGGCCAGCACCGTGATCTCTAGGTAGGAGAACCCATCCTTGACCACGCACTCGGCTTCTACGAAGTCGGGCAGCGTTACCCAGGGTGTGGTGATCTCGGTTCCGGCCGCCCAGGGCTCCTCCGTGGTACTGAGCGAATCACTCAGGACGCCTCCTCCTGCTCCGGTTTCGAAGTACGGCCGCAGCGTGCCCGGACCGCCGCTGAGGCTGGCAGGGTTGGTGCAGGCCGCCGTTCCCTCATCGCTCCTCCCGAAGATGGTGTTCGGAGGAGGCGGCGCGGTGTCCCTGAACGACGAGTAGCCGATCACGCACCCGGTCTGCGACTCGTCGCGGCACAGGGGGATGTTCGCGAAGTCACCGCCCACGTCCTCGCCCTCGGGTACCCCGATCGGCCACCCTATCAGCAGCGCCGAGACGAGCCGGCCGCGGAGTTGCTCGTCGCCGTCGATCTCCTCTTGGATGAGGCGGCTGAGCATGCTCGATCCCTGGGAGTGACCCACCAGCACCACTCCCCGACCGTCGTTGAAGTTGGCCATATAGTGCTTCCAGGCGTCCAGCACTGACTCGTAGGCGATCTCGCTCGCCTCCGGTCCGAACGCGGACTCATCCCCGGAGGTCAGCGACGCCAGCAGTGCCGTGAGCGTGATCTGTCGGTACATCGGGGCGTACAGCCTGCATTGGGAGGCGAGGCGGGCGGCCTGGCTGCGCACCGCCTGGCCCTCCGCGGCGGGGTCGGGCACGAGATCGCTGTTCTCCCCGGGGTCCGGCGATATCGTGGGGTAGACGTAGAAGCAGTCGATCGGCGGGTCTTCGGCCGGTTCGAACGGCTCGATCTCGGTGCTGCCGTCCGCGTTGACGACCGTCGCGTCGAGGTCCTCGTCGCAGAAGTCGTCTGCATCCGGATGGCAGAGCCAGTTGCCGACGTCGGAGTACGTCTCGCTCACGTACCCCGCATAGGGCGCGGGCTCGCTTGTGGCCGTCTCGGAAACCACCGACTCTTCCCCGTCGTCGCCGCCGCACGCGGCTGTCGCCAGCCACACGCAACAGATGGCGGCCACGGCCACCAGCTTCACGCCTCGGACTCCTCGCATGTTCCTTGCTCCCTGCTTCCGGCGCCGCAAAGGTCGATACCTTGGCAGCGCCGTCTCCCAACTCTTGCCAAGACTACTACGGTCGCAGAACCCCGGCAAGGAGGCGCCACTGCCAGGCGGCACCTCCGCGGACGCCCGAAGGGGGCCGTTCGGCACTCGCATTCTGCCTGAGCAGTCATTAGGCTGAACGAAAACGCGAGAGACGGCACGCGTCGCCCTCATTCGGCCGTTTCGCTAGGGGTGAAAGCGCGGATCCCGATGAAAGGAAGGCATCGTGATGAAGGCGAAGATGACGTGGCACTTTCGAGGCGGCGCGCTGGCGATCGTTGCCCTGATCGCGCTGTTCGGCTTCGGTAGCAGCGCAAGCACGCAGGGCGCTGCCGGGCTCAGCGGAAGCGGCAGCCAGGTTTGGTATCAGGACAGTCCGGGCATTCGCGGCACCGCCGAGCCGATGGATGCCTTCGGATCAGCGTTGGCAGGGGGAGACTTCAACGGTGACGGCGAGGAGGACCTGGCTGTGGGCGTTCCTTTCGAGGATGTCGGCTCAGTCCAGAGCGCCGGCGCCGTAGCGGTTCTCTACGGGGCTGGCGGCGGCCTGACTGACTCCGGGAATCAGTTGTGGGACCAGGACAGTGAAGGGATCCTCAGTTACGTGCACTCGGGAGACGGCTTCGGGTCAGCGTTGGCGGCCGGCGATTTCAACGGCGATGGAGACGACGATCTGGCCATCGGCGTTCCGTACGAAGACGTCAGCGGCTTCTCGAACGCGGGAGCCGTCAACGTGCTCTACGGCTCGGGCAACGGCCTGACGAATCTCGGCAACCAGTTCTGGCACCAGAACAGCGATGGGATTCTGGGGGACGCCGAGGAGAGCGATCACTTCGGGTTGGCGCTTGCGAGCGGTGATTTCGATCACGATGGACACGACGACCTCGCCGTGGGCGTTCCCGCTGAGGACATCGGCGGTGCCGACGATGCCGGCGCGGTCCACATCCTGTACGGGTCGGGGAACGGCCTGACGGACGCCGGCAACCAGATCTGGGACCAAGGCAGCCCGGGGATCGAGGGGGCCATCGAGGAGAACGACTTCTTCGCCTTTGCACTCGCGAGCGGGGACTTCGACGGTGACAATTACGACGACCTCGCCGCCGGCGTGCCGGGAGAGGACGTGGGCGACGCCGGGAACGCCGGCGCGGTCAACGTCATCTACGGATCGGGCGACGGTCTGGCAGCCGCCGGCGATCAGATCTGGGATCAGGACAGTCCCGGGGTCCAGGGCGGCGCTGAGGCAGGCGACCTGTTCGGCAACGCGCTTGCGGCAGGCAATTTCGACGGGGACGCGTTCTCCGACCTAGCCATCGGCGTGCCCGAAGAGGAGATTAACGGCACCCTGGGCGCGGGAGCGGTCAGTGTCCTCTACGGGTCCGGGGGCGGGTTGACGGCCGACCGCGACCAGATGTGGCACCAGAACAGTCCAGGCGTTCCCGGGGGCATTGAGGCCAACGATTCGTTTGGCACTGCACTAGCGACGGGGAACTTCGACGGCGATGCATTTGATGAGCTGGCCGTGGGCGTGCCCGACGAGGGGATGAGCGGGCTGGCCGCCGCGGGCGCGGTCAACGTGCTCTACGGCACCGGCGGCGGGCTGACGGGCACGGGTGCCCAGTTGTGGCACCAGGATAGCGGCGGCGTGCCGGGGGGTGCCGAAGCGAACGATGCGTTTGGCACCTCCGTGGCGGCCGGGGATTTCGATGACGACGGGTCTGATGACCTGGCCGTCGGTGTGCCCGGCGAGGCGGTCGGCGGCGATGAGAGCGCCGGCGCGGTCAATGTCCTGTACGGATCGCCGCCGACCGCCGCGCCGACGCACACTCCCACGCCGACCGATACGCCCGGCCCTGGAGCTCCCACGCCGACACCTAGACCTGAAGGCGAACCCGGTGATGTCAACTGCGACGGTACCGTGAACAGCATCGACGCGGCCCTCGTGCTCCAGTTTGGAGCGGGGCTGGTCGGCTCGCTGCCGTGCCAGGACGGCGCCGATGTCAGCAAGGACGGCGCGGTCAACGCGATCGATGCCGCCCTGATCCTGCAGTTCTCGGCCGGCCTGATAGGCACGCTGCCACCGTAGGGACTGATCGTCGGCCGCCGGCCGCGCTACTCCACGCGTACCTCCATGATCAGGCGTCCCCAGCCGCCGCACCCGACGCCCACGTCGAAGCAGTTGGTCCGGTTGAAGCGCAGGCCATTCGGGTCGGCGCCGGCGTAGTGAAGCTCGGCCACGGCGTACACCAGGGGTCCCAGCGGACCCAGCGCGCCCAGGCAGATGCGGTCGGGGTTCCTGGCCGTCAGTAGGTTGCCGGCGCCGTCGAAAATGAACCGGTCACCCACCTTGTGCTGGCTGTTGCAGCCGTGCGCCTCCACCACCTCGGCGATGATCGTCCTCTCCATGAGCGCCGGGCCCGTCGTCAGTATGTCGACGTTGCGAGGATTCGCACGGAACAGGGCCATCTGCTCGTCCGTGTAGCCCAGGTGCTGCTGGAAGAACTGCCAGGTGTCCTCGCTGATCTCCATCCGTCTCTCCTTTCCTTGCGTGGCTCCTACAACCGCTCCTTCTTCACAATCTCCGGGTATCTAGATCCACCGGTGACGAACCCGGCAAGAGCCCGCCTGAGCGTTTCCCTGGGTCTTCCCATTCCGACCCTCTGCTCTCCTAATGGTCGTCGCCCCCGATGAGCAACGGGGGGCTTGTCATGCCGAGCACCGCGAGGCATCCGGCGCGTCAGAACGACCTAGACCCTTCCTCCCTCTTGCCGGGCGGGAAAGACTCCCGCAGCCTGGCAGGCGCAGCCGTTCAGCCTGCGGGCGCGCTGCCGCCCCCCTGCCAGCGAGTCCCACGATTGGAGGAACCCGATCTCTACTGCTCCTGCAGGAACCCAAGCACCTCTTCCCTGAACTCCGGCGTCGTGCGAACGCCCAGGTGATCGGTGCCCGGCCCTGGTATCGTGACCAGCCTGGCGCCGGGTATGGCGGCCTCGAGGTCCTCGACACCTTCCGTTGCGCTGTCCTCCTCTCCGACGATGATGATCACGGGGACGGTCACGCCGGCAAGTTCCGAGACCTCGAAGTGGTCCTCCAAGGGGAGGAACTTGATCGCGCAGGCGGCTATCGCCTCCCGGTCGGCCCCGGGCGTCTGGTCGACGAGGTCGCGAACGACCTTCATCGTTGGGTCTTGGATCGTCGAGGGGTCATCCGCCATGAGGGCGTCGTAGAGGCTGTTTGCGAGCGCCGGGTCGTTGGGCTCGAGGTTGCTGCCCGTGCCTGCGAGTATCACGGAGTTCAGCCTCTCCTGGTGATGAATGAGCATCCAGGTGGAGATGGCGGCCCCCATGGAGTAGCCGAAGACGTCGGCCTTCTCGATGCCCAGATAGTCCATCATGTTGACGACGTCCTGCCCCATCATGTCGAAGCTGTAGGCCTCCGGGTCGTGCGGCTTGTCGCTCTCCCCATGGCCCCGGTTGTCCAGGGCGACGACGCGGCGCACGGGCTCAAGGGCCTCCACCAGGCCGGTATCCACCCAGTCGCTCTGTATGGTTCCCATGAAGCCGTGCACCAGCACGATGGGAGCGCCCTGGCCGAACGTCTCGTAGTGGATCTTCACGCCGTCGGAATCGAACGTCCCCGAGGAGGGTACCGGCGTGGTGGTGGGTACCGGGGTCTCCTCCTCGTCCGGCTTCTCATCGCCGCCGCAGCCGACCAGCGGTATCGCCAGCAGGCCTGCGCCGGCAAGCACGGCATGGCGCAAGACCTCGCGCCGGTTCACCCTCACGTCGCGAGTCCAGAACGGCGTCTTACTCGATGGCACGTGGCTCCTCCTTGGATTCCAGAATCGGGGCACAGCATACACCGGCGGCGCCCCCGCGTCGAGAGGCGCCGCGCAGCGCGTTTGCCCGGGAGCCCTCGGCCTCCCGTAGCGGCGACCTTATGGTCGCCACCTGCCCACCGCAATAGCCGGCGCCACGTCCTGGTGCGCGCGGCGGCTAGGCGGCTCGTGCCTAGTGGGGGCCTACAACCTCGTAGGGGCCGACCTTGAGGTCGGCCCGGAGGGAGCTGGAGCTTTGGCGGTACGACCGGGTCGCACGACTGGGTGAGAACGCTCGTACACAGGTGCCTGTCGCGGTGGTACAATTCGACCGCAACGGCAAACAGGAGGTGGCGACCATGGGACGACGAACAGTGCTATTGGCGGCGGTGGCTCTCGCGGCTGTTGTGGCCCTGGCGGTCCCGGGCACCGGTCAGCCCGCACTGGCCGACGATGCAATGGGCGACGTGGACTGTGACACGGCGGTGAACACCATAGACGTCATGCTCATCCTCCAGCGACATGCGGGCCTCATTGACTCGCTGCCGTGTCTCCAGAACGCGGACGTGGACCTGGATGCGTCCGTCACGGCCGTGGACGCCGTCCTGGTCCTGCAGTTCGCTGCGGGGCTGATCGGCACCCTGCCGCCGCCTTCGATCGCTCTCAGAGATATCCCCGAGAGTTGTGGCTGGCGGCAGCTCTCCGACGCCACCCTCATCGCGAACGATACCCTCACCCGCAGCTCCAGCAGTCTCTACTTGGACCGTGACGAGCGGGACGCCTTGAGCGAGGAGCTTGAGGGAGTCCTGGCGCGCATCAGGGATGCCTATCCTGCTGTGGCCCATATCCGGGTCTGGGAGTCCTACATCGCCGGAATGGTAGTAGTCACTCCCGAGCCGGCTCTGAGAGATGCCATCCAGGCCCTCATCCCTGATGACAGGGGTCTCGTCACCTTCGTCACGGGGTTCAGCGCCTTCGACGACCTCAACGCGCGGCTGGGGCTCCGCAGCATCCACCGCCTCAAACTAAGGAGCATCAACACCCTCCTGCTCTCTCTCTGCTTCGACGATCATCTCAACGTGCCTGCTGCCGCTGCCGCGTACCGTGACCTGGACGGGGTATGGTCCGCGACCCCCAATGCTGCCTTTGGAGACGGCCCGGATATAGAGGCGATGCGTTCTGGGGAGACCTGGTATGCCGTCTTCCGCGACGCCTGGGGCGACTGCCCGTCCGGCTGCACGGGGGAAGAACTGTTCTTTTTCACCGCGCTGGGCGATGAGGTCACGAAGCTTGACGAGAACGAGGCGCGAGCCGATCCGGTCTTCCTGGAACTCCTGGACCGTCTGGGGCCGGGTCTCGGTTGGTGAGAAAGGCCCGAGAAGCGCCTCGTCCGCCCGGGAGCGCTCGGCCTCCCGTAGCGGCGACCTTCAGGTCGCCACCTGCCCTCGGGCAACAGCAGGCGCCACGTGCCGGTACGCGTGGCGTCTTGATTTGCGCGCAGGGGCGGGTTTCAAACCCGCCCCTGCGGATCCCGCGCCGCTCTCCTCTACTGGCGCAACGGCACGCCCTCCCAGGCGAGGCGTTCCTCCCGCGCGGGGTCGTTCTCGACGTAGCTCGGCACGTTGAAGATCATGGTGGCGCGTTTGTCGGCGTCGTACGCGGGCCAGTCGGGCAGGCCTTCGTGGTTGGGGTCGCCGGTGCGGGCGAACGCGGTCCAAGCTCCGCTCATCATGGCGGCGAGCTCGTACCGGTCAGCGCCGTCGCCGGTCATCGGCGCGATGTCCGGATGATCGAAGACGAACGGGATCTCCATGGCGTGGGACGCCTTGAGTAGGTTACCCAGGAAGTTGCCCTCCCAAGTGAAGAGGTACATGAAGACGGGTGCCGGGCCGCCCGCGGCCTTGCGGTCCGCCAGCATGATCGATCCCAGCCGTATCCGCTCGCTCGATACGCCGATCAGCAGCTCCCACGGCGTGTCGTTCGGGCGCGTGCGGCGATAGACGCCCAGGATGTCGTCCAGCCGCTCGCCGAGCATCGGCTTCAGACGCTCGATCAGCTCGTGCTCTTCCAGCCGTCGCCGCCGGGGGTCGGCGCCCAGAAAGAGCGCCGCCTCGTCCCTGTTCGAACCGATGAGGAGGGGCACGTTCGCCGCCGTCGGCGCAGCGTCCGGGTGGAACGGGTGTCGCGGCAGGTACGTGCCGTCCACCACCGGCCCGAGACGCATGGTGGACTGCGTGCCCGGACCGCTCCCTCCCGCCATCTCCGTAAGGCCGGCGGTGAGCTGCTCGTGCGGCATCTCCTGGAGCTTCTCCAGCTCGTTCGACTTGATGCCGAGGTGGGCCAGCAGCCGCTCCGCGAAATCCGTGGCGTGCTTGGCCCTGATGCCGCCGATGCCCGGCCCGCTCTGGATCACGGCGCGGTGGAACAGGCCCTCCGCGCACGGCAGCCCCAGCAGGGCGCTCACCTTCATGCCGCCGCCCGACTCGCCGAAGATCGTGACGCTGCCCGGGTCGCCGCCGAACCGCTCGATGTTGTCGCGCACCCACTCGAGCGCCAGCACGGTATCGAGCACGCCCGCGACGCCGGACCCGGCGAAGTCCTCCCCGCCGATGTCGGCCAGGTGCAGGTAGCCGTACACGTTCAGCCGGTGGTTGATGGTCACAACCACGACGTCACCGCGCTTCGCCAGCGCCGCGCCGTTGTACCACGTCTCCGACCCGGCCCCGGCGGCGTAGCCCCGGCCGTGCAGCCAGACCATGACCGGGCGCTTGCCGTCTTCGGCGCTCGGCGTCCAGACGTTCAGGACCAGGCAGTCCTCGCTCAGCGGGAGGTTGGGAAGCTCGCCGATAACCCGCACGTCCGTGAGCGCCTGGTCCGCGACCGCCCCCTGCTGCGGGCAGATGGGCCCGAACTCGGTGGCCTCGCGCACGCCCGTCCACGGCTCCGGTGGCAGGGGCGGCAGGAAGCGTCGCTTCCCTGCCGTCGAAGCGCCGTACGGGATACCTCGGAAGACGAGCACCCCGTCGTCCGTCGTCCCCTTCAGCTTTCCGAGAGTGGTCTCTACAATCGGCTCTGCTGTCGTAGTCACGCTACCCCTCCTCCTACCGGCGCATCGATGCTGTCCCGGGTCTGCGGAGCGGAACAGAACGCCCGCGTGAGAGCATAGGAAGAGTTCGGGACCTTGTCAAACCGGTCGGGGCCGGGCATGCGTGTAGGGCACGAAGCACCTCGTTCGTCTGCCGCTCCCCGGCGATCACTCGTCGCGGATGATGTGTTCGTAGTAGTTGCGCTGCCAGACACGCGCACCGGGCGTTCCGCGCAGTTCGTTGATGCGTTTCGTGGACTGGTATTTGAAATACGCCAGAATCCGTCCCAGCGTCGGCCGTTTCCCGGCCCGTAGGGGCGCGGTTTCCGCGCCCGTTGGGCGGGGCGACCCGCCGGGTCGCCCCTACGAAACGCTTCCCCCATACGCCAGCGTGCCGGGTTGTCGAGGATGTACCGGCGGATGCGGTCGAGGGAAGCCTCGTCGCGGATGATGTGTTCGTAACCAGAATCCGTCCCAGCGTCGGTCGTTTCTCGGCCCGTAGGGGCGCGGTTTCCGCGCCCGTGGTGGTTTCCGCGCCCGTTGGGCAGGGCGACGCCGCCCCTACGATGACCGGCCTTTCACCGGTAATGACGATGATCCCATGGACATGATTCGGCATCACCACGAAGGCATCCGTCCCCACGCCGCCGTAATGACGCGGCAGATCGTCCCATGCCTCGCGTGCAATCTCGCCATACCGGTTCAACCGCTTTTTGTCACCCGCCAGGCCCTCGAACGGACACTCGTGGCGGTGTGTGCAGACGGTGATGAAATACGGGCCAGCCTGCGCGTAGTCATAGCCCTTCAGGCGCAGGGACCGGCGGTGGTGCCGTTCAGGTTCGTGGTTCATGCGCGGCGTCTTCCCGGCCTGTAGGGGCGCGGTTTCCGCGCCCGTTGGTCCCCCCGCCCCTACGGATCCCGCAACGTCTCCGTAGGGACGACCCGCCCGGTCGCCCCTACCGGGGTGTGCGTGATACCGATGATGCTCGCCAGTCCGCCGCAGGAGGATGCCCCAGCCTTCAGGCTGGGGTGGTGCCCGCAGCCGCCTCTCCGTCCAGCACTGTCTCCACCAGCTTCTTGACGGCGACGATGCTGGGCGAGTCGTCCGGGAGGCCGAGGATGGGCGTTCCCTCCAGGTCGAAGCGGGTGACGTTGGCGTCCTCCGGGATGCAGGCGAGCAACTGCAGGCCCATCTCGTTCGCCCTGCGCTCTATTGGGTCCTGCTCTATCGAGGCCCGGTTGAAGACCAGCCCCAGCCGGCGGCATTCGATCACTTCGTCCACTTCCACCATCTGCTTGATCGTGGCCGCGGTCTGCAGTCCCCTCGCGCTGGCGTCCGTCGCGATGAGCAGCGTGTCCAGCCCCTGGACGACCTTCCGGTTGATATGCTCCAGGCCCGCCTCGCCGTCGATGAGGATCAGGTCGAAGCTCTCCGACAGCGCCTCTATCGCCTGCCGCAGCAGCTCGTTGACCGGGCAGAAGCACCCGACCGCCTCCGTCCGTCCCATCACCAGAAGGCTGTAGCCGTCCATCTCGTGCAGGGCGTCCAGGACCATGTAGTCCAGCATCTCCGCCGTCTCGATGGTCTCCTCCCGGTTCGCCCGTCTCGCCGTCCGGATCACGTCCTCGCGTATCTCGCCGATGGTCCTGCCCGCGTTCACCCCCAGGGCGCTCTCCAGGCCCATCGCCGGGTCGGCGTCGACCAGCAGGATCTTCAGGTTCCGATCGCTCTCGCGGAGGACCTTGGCCATCATCGCCGTGAGGACGGTCTTGCCGGTGCCGCCCTTGCCGCACACCGCGACTGACATCGTGGTGGGTGTAGAAGGATCCGGCATGCCCTCGCGATCCTGGGGAAGCGGTGGTCCTTTCATCACCCTACCGCGCGGGACCGCGATTCCGGGTCCGAGACCGGGCGGGGCGGCGGCCTTCTTTCTTGCGAAGGGCGACCAGCTCTCGTATGTCGTCACAGACCGGCTTGTCCGAGCATGTGTCGCAGTTGAGGTCCATCGTGCACTCGTACGTACCGTCCAGCCTGCGCACGAAGCGCTGTCTCCGGATGTCGCGGCTGATCTTCGTCACCTGCGCGGCGATGCTCTCGATAGGCGCAATGTCTTCCTTGCACGACGTGACGAACAGGACCTCCATCGCCTCGACCTTCGGCGACCGGGCCTTGCAGATGCCGATCAAGGCCCGGCCCAGAGTCTCGAAGCCGAAGCCCTTCTCCGCCGCCGCCTTGCTCACTCTGCTCCACGCCCGCTGGGGCACGCTCCGCAGCATGTAGCCTTCGATCTGGTCGAAGACGTACTGGCTGCGGTCGAGCGCCTCCTGGTCTTCCTCCTGCAGCGCGCCGCCGAGCATCAGGACCTGCGCGAAGGGAAGGCTCTGCCCTTCCGACTCTCCCACGTCCGGGCCGATCAGCGTGATCGTTCCATCCCGGACCAGAGCCGGATCGTCCGACCACAGGACGAAAGCGCACGAGGCGGTGCTGGGGTTCCCCAGCTCGACGAAGGTGTCCTCTCTCAGGATGATGCCGCTGCTGGCGCGCGGCCCGACGCGGACCGGCAGCCCTTCGAGCGCGTCGCCCGCCGCTGTGGGACACCGCATCTCGCGGAGCGGGCCGTGATTGGCCCGCATTCCCGCCAGGTAGCTCCGTACCTGCTCGAAGTAGGGGTCAAAGATCGCCAAATCGAGGCTCCCGCTCTCCTACCGGCGTCATGCGCCGGCGTTGCCGGAACCGGCGGCCTTCCCGTTCCCGGAAGCCAGCTTCTCCGCCGCGATCACCGCCGCCCCCAGCGCGCCCACGACCTGCGGGTCCTCCGGCAAGGTCCCTATCGCCACGCCGAGCCGTTCCTCCAGGCCCACGATGAGCCCCTTGTTCTTCGCGCAGCCGCCGGTCACGGTGACCTCCTCGGTGATGCCGGCGCGCCTGGCGAGGGAGTTCACCCTCCGAGCGATGGACATGTGGATGCCGGCCGCCACGTCGACCACCTCCGCGCCGGAGTTGAGCAGCGTGATCACCTCCGACTCCGCGAACACGCTGCACTGCGTCGTGATGGTGGCCGGGTTCTTCGACTGCAGGGACAGCTCCGACAGCTCCTGCAGCTCGATTCCCAGCGTCCTGGCCATCGCCTCCAGGAACCTCCCGGAACCGGCCGCGCACTTGTCGTTCATGACGAAATCAAGGACCTTCCCGGCGTCGCTGATCGACATCACCTTGCAGTCCTGCCCGCCGATGTCGATCACCGTGCGAATGCTCGGCGAAAGCGAGAACGCCCCGCGGGCGTGGCAGGTGATCTCCGAGATGTTCTCGTTGGCGAACGGGATCCGCACCCTGCCGTAGCCGGTCCCGACGACGTAGTCCAGCTCGTCCCGGGAGGCCAGCCCGGCCTTGCTGAGCGCCTCGTCCATGGCCATCTCGGCCGTTCTCTCCGGCCTCACGGTCGCGGGTATGATGGTGGAGGAGACGGTGACCCCGTCCCTCATGATCAGCGCCTTGCCGGTCGCCGACCCTACGTCACATCCCCCTACGATCATCTCTGGGTCACCTTCTTTCCTTCATCTCCATCTGCCATCGCTGCAACGGGGCGCCTGCTCTCCGCGGTGCACATGGGCGGCCTATTGCAGCACCGTGGTGGCGAAGAACTGCTCGACCTGGGCCTTGATCGCCTCCTCCGAGGTCACCCGCTCGTCGAACCAGTCGAACTCGGGGACCAGCAGCGGGATCTCCCGTTCCCGGCAGGCGTCCCTCAGGATGCCGATGGTGGCCTGGAGGCTCTTGCAGCGAATGTTGCCGGGAAGGATGAGGCAGTCGGCCTTGTACTCGTCGTAGGCGCGCAGGAAGTCTTCCATGTAGTACTCGAACGGCCCGTGGAACTCCCGCACCATGATCTGGTCCATCTGCTTCTTGGCCAGGCCCTGCATCATGCCGTCGTACGTGGCCGTGTCGATGTAGTGATAGCCCTCGTATCCCATCAGGGTGCTGACCGTCACCGCGCCGCACTCCAGCTCCATCCAGCCGTTGATGCCGCCGTAGAACAGCGGCGGGCCGCCCCAGATCAGCCTGATCTTCTCGTCCGCCACGGCGCCCTTGCCCGCCTTGACCTGCTCCTCCGCGAAGGCGAGGAGCTTTCCGAAGAACTCGGTAGCGCAGGGAGTGCCCGCGGCAAGCAGGTACACCTGGTAGGCAGCGAGAGAATACAGGCTGTTGAGCGGGCAGGGGACCGCGCGCTTCAGCTCGTTGACCGCCAGCCGCAGCTCCATCGCCCGGTTGGATTCCCCCACCACCTCTCGCAGCCGGTCGTGGTCCAGCTTCTTCCCGGTGTGCTCCTCCAAGAAGACCACCATCTGCTTCACCTGCTCGCCGTAGTACTCGACCGCGCGCTCGTCGTGCCAGATGGGCGTATCAAAGAAGAAGGTCGGTACACCGATCAGGTTCTCCACCACCTGAATGCCGCCGGTCATGGCGTCGCAGGGCTGCGACTGGGTCACGTAGAGGGATGGCGCCGGCATCTCGCCGGACAGAATGCCTCCCACCTCCCCTTTGATCAGCGAGCAGGTGTCGTTGGGCAGCCCGGCGTTCTCGGCCACGTCGATGAACTCAGCCGTGCCTTCCTTGCGCACGCCCGCCATGGTCGGGCTGTACATGTCGGCCGCGAACGTGTCGAGGTCCATGGCCAGGAAGATCTCCGGCGTCATCAGCAGGTGGGTCCACACGAGAGTGCGCCCTTCCTCGATAGCCGATGTCGTCCGTTGCTGGGCGTCGACGACGCACCTGAGCCCCGCCTTGAGCACCTCCATGTCGGTGGTGGTTGCTCCCTCCAGCAGGCCCAACTGCCCTTTCCGCTGTCCCGTGTACTCCTGAACCCAATCCGGCACTTTGACAGTCATCAAGTCCAACTCCGCTATGCTCTTGGGCAACGCCTGCGTTCTCGTCTCGCGCTGCCTCGCGCCCCGGCCCATTGGTCGTTTCGGAATCGAGCGGTCATCGGCCTACTGGAGCACCGTGGTGGTGAAGAACTGCTCGATCTGCGCCTTCACGGCCTCCTCCGACGTCACCCGCTCGTCGAACCAGTCGAACTCGGGGACCAGCAGCGGGACCTCCCGTTCCCGGCAGGCGTCCCGCAGGATGCCGATCGTGGCCTGAAGCGTCTTGCACCTGATGTTGCCCGGGAATATCAGGCAGTCGGCCTTGTACTCCTGGTAGGCGCGCAGGAAGTCATCCAGGTAGTACTCGAACGGCCCGTGGAACTCCCGCACCATCACCTGGTCAAGCATCTTGCGGGCGATGCCCTGCACCAAGCCGTCGTACGTGGCCGTATCGATGTGGTTGTACGCTTCGTACCCCATCATGGTGGACACGGTCACCGCGCCGCACTCCTGCTCCATCCAGACGTTGATAGTGCCGTAGAACAGGGGCGGCCCGCCCCAGACCACCCTGATCTTCTCCTCCGGTACGGCGCCGGCGCCCGCCTTCACCCGTTCCTCGGTATAGCGCAGCAACTGGGAGAAGAACTCTGTCGCCTCGGGAGTCCCCGCCGTGACCATGTACACCGAGTACGCCAGGAAGGAGTGCAGGTTGTCGAGGGGGCAGGGGATGGCCCGCTTCAGCTCGTTCACCGCCAGCCGCAGCTCCATCGCCCGGTTCGATTCCTCCACCACCTCTCGCAGCCGGTCGTGGTCCAGCTTCTTGCCCGTGTGCTCCTCCAGGAAGGCGACCATCTGCTTCACCTGCTCGCCGTAGTACTCGATGGTGCGGTCGTCGTGCCACGCGGGCGCGTCGAAGAAGAAGGTCGGCACTCCTATCAGGTTCTCCACCACCTGAACGCCGCCGGTCATGGCGTCGCACGGGTGCGACTGGGTCAGGTACAGGGAGGGCGCCGGCATCTCGCCCGCCAGAATGCCTCCCACCTCCCCCTTGATCAGCGAGCAGGTCTCCGTGGGGAGCCCGGCGTTTTCAGCGACGTCGATGAACTCCGCCGTGCCTTCCTTGCGCGCGCGCGCCATCGTCGGGCTGTAGCTGTCCGGGCTGAACGTGTCGAGGTCCATGGCCAGGAAGATCTCCGGCGTGAGCCCCAGGTGTACCCAGACCAGCTTCCGTCCCTCCTCGATGGCGGCTGTCATCTTGTTCTGGTGCTCGACGACGCACCGCAGCCCCGTGGCCAGCACCTCGGTGTCGCTGCTGGGCGCGGCTTCCAGGAGGCCCAGCATCCCCTTCCGCTGTCCCGCGTACTCCTGGATCCAGTCGGGTACGACTGCGGCCGTCATCGACTACCCCGCAATGCTCTCCAGGAACGCCTGCACCCTGGTCTTGAGCTGCCCCTCGCCGCTCAGCAGGTACTCTCGCTCCAGGGCCAGGACCGGCACGCCCGATTCGCGCAGCTCGCGCCGGAGCAGGTAGTTCTCGTCGCCCCAGAGGTCGCAGAACTTGAGCCGCTGCAGGACGACGCCGTCGACCCGGTACTCCTCCAGCATCTCCCTCACGAAATCGAGCCTTCTCGGATGCTCGCCGATCATGCGCGCGCAGGGGATGCGCTCCCGCAGGTAGTACCTGGCGAGCGCGTCCAGCGGGTCCTCGTCCCCCTCGTCCACCCGGTGCCAGAACTCGCGCGTCCCGAAGCACAGCGAGTCGATGACCACCAGCCCGCCGAGGTTCTCCATGATCTCGACGTAGGACGGGTCATCGAGCATCCCTCCGGCGATCAGCAGTCTGGCCTTGTAGCCGGACTCCCCGTCCGTGCCGTCCAGCTCGCCCAGCAGCCGCCGCAGCAGGTCGTTGTAGGCCTGCTTGGGCATGGCCGTGCCCGCGACCACGACGCCCAACGTTTCGGCGCCCGTGATCGGCGGCGAGGCCGCCTTCCTGCGCTGGTACAGCTCCTTCAGCAGCCCTCGCGTCTCGTTGTGGAGCCGGATCGCGTCCCGCAGCTTCTCCGGCGTGATCTCGACGCCGAAGTGCGTCTCCAGGGCGTCCTTGAACATGCCCAGCTCTTCCCGGTAGTAGGCGATCTGGTCGTCGCCCGACGTATGGGGCGCGGTGAGCAGGTGGAGGAAGGGCGTGCCCATCTTCCGCTTCCAGATGTCGTAGAGGCGGCGGACGTGGTCGCAGCCGTTGACGACCACCACGCCGTCCAGGAAGTCGTACTCGCCGCTGAACGCCAGGTCGAGGCAGTGGCGAGTGAACGTACAGTTGTAGGCGCTGAGGTAGGTGTCGGCGAGGCTGGTCTCGGTGCTCCCCGTCCCCCGCATCCTGAACGGCAGCATCCCCGCGGCCGCGATCATCTCCTCGGGCACGTGGGTGCAGAAGTAGCCGAGGACCTTGCCGCCCGCCTCCTTCCATTCCTTCACCTGGGAGCCGGGGATGGCGCGCGACGGCTCCAGCAGCTCCGCGAGCGCCCCAGTCTTCTCGGCCATCAGCTCATCCCCCTTTCGAGGCTCATCTCCCCGGCTCCTCCGCGGAGCCCGGTCACGGAACTCGCCTGCAGGTTATCGCGCAACGTGACATAAGTTTTCCTCACAGGCCATCGATAGCGGCGGCAGTGCCACGTCGGGCCCGCTCCCGGGTCACCGCAGGCGATCTTGGTGGCATACAATTGCTTTACTGTACCAAATCCAGCGGACGTGGCGAGGGGAGGGGTGGCGTTCTATGAGCGTGCGCGCGGTGACAGCCAGCCAACGCGGGACCCGCCATCGGTGACGTAGGGGCGCATCGCGATGCGCCCGTGCAACGCGGGGGCGGCGGAATGTCGGGCCGTGTCAAGCGAGTGCCCGGCCGGCGGGGCTCGCGGGTGTTGAGGGCCTCCCGCCCACCTGCTACACTCCGCCCATCACACCTGTGGAGACATCCCATGACCACCATCATCAGCACCCTCATCCACCCCGTCTACTTCAACACGGCCGACAGCAAGACCCCGGTCGCCTGCATCGCCGTGGAGGACACCGGAGACCCCAGTATCCCCCAATCGCCAATCACACGAAGAGTCCTCTCGGCCAAGCCCCTCACCTGGCACGAGCTCCAAGAGGACAGTAACGTAGACATCAACCCTGCCAACATCGCGGGCACGCAGATCGTTGGACCCCTTCCCGCGCGCCCCCAACCGCCCACCGGCTCCTATCCCGGCTCCGACCTCTAGGGAGATCGCTCTCGCGTCTAGTCCGCACACGCTCGGGCGCGCCACGCCGGCCTAGGGCGCATGCGGGCGGCAGCGGGCACGTATGGGCGCATGGCCATGCGCCCCTTACAACGCGGGGGCGTGGGATGTTGGGGTGAGGCGGGCATGTGCCCGGCTAGGACGGCTAGGGCGTGTCGGCTCAGGCGAAGCGTGTCAGCAGTCCGGGTGATGTCTTGACAGTATTGCCCCTGCCCAGTACGGTTGTTCTAGAAGATCGAGGCCAGGAGCCAAGCGTCTAGTCTGAGTAGGAGGCGGAGCCATGCCACGACAGCGGAGGCAAGGTCGATCGGAGCAGCCCGCCGGGCCAACACGAGAAGCACCGCGCCCTGTGGCTGCGCCTGCTGGAGGCCCGTACCTTCAGCATGCCTTCTTTTGCGAGAGGGTCCTTCGTGAGGCGGACGATGTCGTCTCGTTCATAAGGCAGGTGGACAGACTCACAGTCACAGCTTCAGGTCCAAGCCCCCCCACAGACATGCCCACTACTAACTACACTGCCTTCTTGGCGATCACGCTGAAATCCGGCGAGGCCCGCGGCAGCCATGAAATCAAGATCATAAGGGAGCCACCATCGGGCATCCGAGACACCGATCCTCTCCTAAACATGACGGTGAACCTGGAAGGTCAAGAGCGAGGCGCTGGGATCTACGGGCCTGTGAACATGACCTTCAACCAGCAAGGGCTCTACTGGTTTGACGTGTACGTGGACGACACGCTAATGACGAGGATGCCGTTTAGGGTTATCTACCAACGGGCGACGGCAAGGACCAGCTAGGGGCGGACTCACCAATCTGCACGGGGCCAACCATTCCGATGGAGTTAGTTGCGGCCGAGGTGATTGAGTGCCCGATGTTCACTTGGATGGCTTCATGGTCCCTAAGGAAGTCACCCAGCAGATCATGCAGTTCCGGCTCTCCATATTCGCCTGCCGCGACGTCCGCGAAACCGAGCTCCCAGAGCCCTGCGAGCTCGGAAGCTGTTGACGTGGTATCCGCCAGGAATAGGCCAAGTATGGGCACGAGCCACTCTTGCACGTCGTCTAGGGTCGAGCGACCGTCCATGTAGTCAAGAGTGATTCTGAAAATGTCTTCTGGAGCTGTCACCCTATCCTCCGTTCCCTGGCCATCCACTGTCGTATGGGTTGAACCTGAAGAGATACGCGATCATTTTAACACAAGTGACCTACCGGGCCAGGTCGAGCGTGGCGTTCTTGTTCCTGGCCTCTGGAAGGACCATCATCTCCGGGCTCCGAGGCATGAGCCGCCGTGCACGAGGAGCCAGATGCTCATCTATTGGACGGAACGTCGCGAGCCAGTTGCTCTCGTGCATCAGTATCTGCGTCCTGACGGTTCTCTCGGTGCTAGTCAGCAGCCGGACCCGAAACGGGTTGTCGTCGGGGATGTAGTATACGCTACGAAGGGTAGAACTGCCCCACGAACTCCCTGACTCTAGAATCGACAGGCTGGTTAGTCGCTTTAAGCCATGCTCCCAGGCAGCAGTCGCCCTCCAGAGCCATACCTCCTGTCGCATAGTGCTGCAGCAGTAGCGCATGGTTCCACCTAACCTACTGCCCGCTCTGCCGCCTTGCGGCGAAGGTTGA
Organism: uncultured Dehalococcoidia bacterium; assembly: GCA_964406605.1. Classification (GTDB taxonomy): domain Bacteria; phylum Chloroflexota; class Dehalococcoidia; order DSTF01; family RBG-16-68-14; genus CAYOSF01. The sequence goes on from CAYOSF010000010.1 coordinate 209,528, forward strand.
GGCTCCTCGGCCCCCAAAATCAGGGAGCGCGTTGCCGGAGCTTCCGCTCCCGCCATCCCGTCCTGCGCCTGCTGCGCCTCTCGACGGCTGACCACCCTTCCCCCTAGGCGGCCGGGCGGCCCTCGCCGGCCAAACGCAGCACCGGCAACTCGAGCGCCGCGGTTGCGGAATGGCGCGCCAGATAGCCCTCGAACCGCCACCACTCGCAGAGCAGCAGGAGCAGCGCGAAGAGCGCCGGGGCGGATATCGACACGTTGACGGCTGCGAGCATCCCACCGGCTTCCACGAACACGGCCGAGCAGACCAGCAGCCCTCGGATCGCTCCACGGAGGGCAACGTCCTCAGCGGCCTCGGCGCGATGCGCAACGAACATGGCCGGGACCAGCAGGAACGCCAGATCGTAGTACTGAACGTGGGGCGCCGCAACCAGCACGAGCAGGCTCGCCACCCCCGCCGCGTACAGGAGCCCCTCCGTTCCCGCGTAGGGCCTGCGCCTGACGGCGCGCACGGCAAGAGCCAGCGCCACGAGGCCGGTCGCGCTTTGCGCGATCGCGGCGGGAGCGCCTCCGTGGACGTGGGAGACGGTCGCCACCAGTCCGTACAGGTTCTGTTCGGCCGCCACGTGGATATGCAGCGTGGATGGCCGGCTCGTCGCCGCTCTCGCGAGGGACACGTAGTCCGCCGCGCCGTCCAGCCCGACGACCGCCACGGACGCCACGGCCAGTAGCGCCCCCGCGCCGGCCATCCATGCGCAGAGCTTTCGCTGCCCCGCGGCCAGAGCGACGATCAGCGCCACGAGCGCGAAGTGAGGCTTGACGAAAAGCAGGCCCAGTGAAATGCCCGCCTGCCCGGCGCGACCCGCACGCAGCAGCGCCAGCGCGCACAGAACGGCCGCCAGCAAGAGCGGCGTCAGTTGCCCAATGAGGACCGATATGGAGAACGCCGTCGAGCCGAGCGCGCAGACGGCGAGCAGCAACCGGCTCGTCCTCGATAGGTCCGCGGCGAGCCGCGCGATGAGCCAGCCTATCGCCGCCAGCGCGGCCAGCAGCGCTCCCGCGAACGCCAGGTACCCGTCGCCGATGCCGAGCCACGAGAACGGCGCGAACGCCGCTGCGACGGGCGACGGGCGGCGGGTACAGGAACACGAAGAACGGGGCATCTTCGCGGTCGCCCGTGCGACGCGATTGCGTCCGCTGCTGTGCATCGATGTCGTAGAGATCGCCCGCGCGGCCCTCGCGCGCCATCGTGCCGGCCGTGTCGAATGCCGCGTAGTCGTAGACGAAGGGAGAGCCGCGCCCGCGATCGAGGATCGTTCCGGGCGCGGTGACGACGGTCCCGAGAGCGAGAAGCGCAACGGCGAGTATCGCTAGCTTCGAGCCGGCGAGCTGGAGGAACCTGACGGATAGGGACCCCACCACGATACTAGAAACGCCTATCGCGGGTAGCTGTTGCCGTCTCTCCACGCGGCGTCGCTGGCCGCGACCAAACCGTAGCGGAGACCTTCAGGTCGCCACCTGCGCTCCGTCATGGCGGAATGGTGATCCGACGGTAGCCGGGCCTGCGCCCACCGCGCCGGACCGCGTGACGGCCGCGTAGGGGCGGGTCTTAGACCCACCCTTCCCCGTCTCCCCCGCCGACGACCTCGTAGGGACGGACCCTTGGGTCGGTACGGTCCGCCGCGTAGCTGTGTTGCATGGCGATGCGCCCTCTCACCCCGCCACCCGTGTAGAGGCGCATCGCGATGCGCCCTCGCCCAACAGCCCGCTATGCCCCAGCCTTTCAGGCTGGGGTGGGTCTGCCCCCTCTATCCCCGCCGACGACCTCGTAGGGACGGACCCTTGGGTCGGTTCGGTCCGCGCGTGGCTGTGTCGCATCGCGATGCGCCCTCGCCCATCAGCCCACTATACCCCAGCCTTTCAGGCTGGGGTGGGTCTGCCCCCTCCCCCTCCAGGACGCCCTCGTGGGCGCGGTCCACGATTGATGGGCAGCCCCGTAGCGGCGACCTTCAGGTCGCCACCTGCGCTCCTCCCTGACCGATACCCTCGTAGGGACGGACCTTTAGGTCGGTCCGGTCCGCGCCTAGCTGTGTCGCATTCCGATGCGCCCTCTCGCCCCGCCACCCGTGTAGGGGCGCACGGCTGTGCGCCCCCAGGTCCCAGCAACCCCTCGCGCACTTCCGGCCACGGTGTATTCCATGCGCGTTGGGGTTGCCGCTCCCCGCCGACGATCTCGTAGGGGCGCATCGCGATGCGCCCTTCCCCGGCAGCCCACTATGCCCCAGCCATCAGGCTGGGGTGGGTTTGTCCCCTCCCCCTCAAGGACATCTTCATCTGCACGGTCAAGACCAACGGGCAGCCTCGTAGCGGCGACCTTCAGGTCGCCACCTGCTTTCCTCCCTGACCGATACCCTCGTAGGGACGGACCCTTGGGTCGGTCCGGTCCGCCGCGTAGCTGTGTCGCATCGCGATGCGCCCTTCCCCGGCAGCCCACTATGCCCCAGCCTTCAGGCTGGGGTGGGTTTGCCCCCTCCCCCTCAAGGACATCCTCGTCCGCACGGTCAAGACCAATGGGCAGCCTCGTAGCGGCGACCTTCGGGTCGCCACCTGCGCTCCTCCCTGACCGACGACCTCGTAGGGACGGACCTTCAGGTCGGTACGGTCCGCCGCGTAGCTGTGTCGCATTCCGATGCGCCCTCTCGCCCCGCCACCCGTGTAGGGGCGCACGGCTGTGCGCCCCCAGGTCCCAGCAACCCCTCGCGCACTTCCGGCCACGGTGTATTCCATGCGCGTTGGGGTTGCCGCTCCCCGCCGACGATCTCGTAGGGGCGCATCGCGATGCGCCCTTCCCCGGCAGCCCACTATGCCCCAGCCATCAGGCTGGGGTGGGTTTGTCCCCTCCCCCTCAAGCACATCTTCGTCCGCACGGTCACGACCAACGGGCAGCCTCGTAGCGGCGACCTTCAGGTCGCCACCTGCGCTCCGTCATGGCGGAATGGTGATCCGACGGTAGCCGGGCCTGCGCCCACCGCGCCGGACCGCGTGACGGCCGCGTAGGGGCGGGTCTTAGACCCACCCTTCCCCGTCTCCCCCGCCGACGACCTCGTAGGGACGGACCCTTGGGTCGGTACGGTCCGCCGCGTAGCTGTGTTGCATGGCGATGCGCCCTCTCACCCCGCCACCCGTGTAGAGGCGCATCGCGATGCGCCCTCGCCCAACAGCCCGCTATGCCCCAGCCTTTCAGGCTGGGGTGGGTCTGCCCCCTCTATCC
>CAYOSF010000011.1:0-161549 GCA_964406605.1 uncultured Dehalococcoidia bacterium
ACCGCACGCCTTCACAGGCGCCGGCGTGTTCGTCGGCGTCGGCTGCACCGGCGTGTTCGTCGGCGTGTTCGTCGGCCCCGGCGTCGTCGGAACAGGCGTGTTCGTTATCGTCGGCGTCGCCGTCGCCGTCGGCGTCGGCGTCGCACACGCCGCCGTACCCGTGAACCCACCCTCGTTCTCCGAGAACTCCGACGTGTTCCCCAATAGGTCCGTCGTCGTCGCCGTCAACGAGCCCGCCGGCACGCCACACGTAGCACCCGATAGGTCCAAACTGAAGTGCCCGCTCCCGTCGGCCGTCGCCGCGCCTAGGAATATCTTGCCCTCGCCGTGCCCCGTCGGGTCCGGCGGGTTGTCCGTCGCAAAGACCTCCACCCGGCAGAACGCGCACGAGCTGCCCGTCACCGTGTTGGCGCCCGAGTTGAACGTCAGGTTCTCCGGGAAGTTCACCAGGTTGTTCGGACCCGTGTCCAGGTCACCCGCGTCGTTCTCCGTCACGCCGTCACCGCCGGAGACGCAGCTCGTCGAGCCGAGGTCGATGCCCAGGCCGAGGTTGTTGTAGATGGAGTTCATGCTGATTGTGTTGCTCGTGGCGTTGTCATTCACGCAGTCGATCAGAATACCGGTCGAGACGCTGCCGTTCCCGGTGATCACGTTCCCCGCGATCACGTTGCTGTTGGAGTCCGTGATGTGGACGCCGGGACCGCCGTTGTTCATGATCTGGTTGGTGCCGATGGTGGCGTTCCGGAACTCGCTCCCGTCATCGCCCAGGATCTGGATACCTTCCTCGCCGTTGAACTGGATCAGGTTGTCGTGGATCGAGTTGCCGTAGCCCGTGCAGGTGTTGGCCGTCTGGCAATCGAGGAGAATGCCGCTCTCCTGGCTCCCGTCCATGGTGTTGCGGGCGATCTCCACGCTGTTCACCCGGCTGGCCGCGCCCGTGCCAACAATCGAGACACCGGCGTCATCGTCGTCAGGCCCGCCGCCGCTGATCACACCGTTGTCCAGGACGGTGCCGTCGAGCACGTCATCCCCGATGTCGATGCCGGATTGCTCACCCTTGATGTCCGCGTTGTTGTTGATGGCGAACACCAGCTCGGTCGCATAGATGTAGATTCCGTTGTCACCGCCCTCGATGTCACCGTTGTCCTCGATGGTCACGTCCAGGATGTCGCTGCCGGAGATGTAGATACCGTCGTAACTCCCGCCGCCCGAGATGTGGCCGTTGTTCGCGATCAGAACGTCGCTGTCGTCGCTGATGGAGAGCTCGATGCCCTCTTCCTCGACGCCGATGATCGACCCGCTCGGGCTGTTGCCCGTGATCGTCACCTCCGTCGCCTGGCCGGCCGAAACGTAGACGCCCGAGTAGCCGCCGGTGATCTCCCCGTTGTCGGTGACCTCCACCACCGCCGCGTCACCCAAGGAGTACGCATCGATACCCTCGTAGCCATCACCGCCCGAGATGTCGGCGTTGCCGGTGACGGTGAACTGCACGGAATCGCCGCCGTCCAGCTCGATGCCGTCTTCCTCCCCGCCCCAGATATCGCCGTTGCCGCTCACGGTCGCCTCGCAACCGTCGCCCACACTCGCGTCGATGCCGAAGTACTCGCTGCCGGAGATGTCCTGGTTATCGGCGATGAGGAAGTCGCTGCCGTCATCGACATCGATCTCAACGCCGGTGTAGCCGGACGAGATCTCCCCGTTGCCCTGCACGGTGACCATGCCGCCTTCGGCAATGTCCAGGTCGAGGGCCGGCTCATCGTACGAGCCCGTGAGGTCGCCGTTGTTGCTGATCGTCAGGTCGGCGCCATCGCCCAGGGTTATGTCCATGGCCTCGTAGTCGCCGCCCCAGATGTCGCCGTTGCCGTCGATCAGCAGCGTGTTGTCCGCATCGCCGTACCAGTAGATGCCGTAGTCGTCGATGCCCCAGATGTCGCCGTTGTTCAGGATATTGATGGTGTTGTCGTCGTAGTCGCAGCTGCAATAGATGCCGTAGTCGGCGGCGTGGATGGGACCGTTGTTCTCGATCGTGACCAGGTTGCCCTCTTCGAGATCGAGGTCCACACCAGTGTCGGAACCACCGCTGATCGAGCCGTTTGGCCCGTTGCCGCTGATGGTGACGATGCCGCTGCTGTCCACCGAGACGTAGACACCGTCGTCCTCGCCGTCGATATCCCCGTTATCGACGACATCGATCATCGCGTCGTCCTCAGCCTCGATGTCGACGCCGTCGCCGTCGTCGCCGCCGCTGATATCGCCGTTGCGGCTGACGCTGATCGTGGGGCTCCCGCCCGTCACGCCGACGTAGACGCCGTCGTCCTCGACGCCGGTGATCGGACCGTTGTCGTCGATGTTGATCCGGCTGCCGTCACCACAGTCGACGTAGACGCCGTCTCCCTGGCCGGTCATCGCGCCGTTGTTGGTGATGTCGACCCGGCAGTTGTCGCCACCGTCGATGTTGATGGCGTCATCGCCGTTGCTCAAGATCGAGTTGCCGTCGATCAGCACGCGGACGGCGTCCGTGCTCGAGTCGATGTCGATGCCGTCGCCCGAGGGGCCGCTGCCCACGGCGAAGATCGTGTTGTTGACGAGAGCGGTGTCCTCGACACCGTCGGACTGGATGTCGATGCCGTCCGCGTACAAGTTCGTGAAGCTCACGCCGGTGACGCTGATGTTCCGCACCAACGCCAGGCCGTCACAGGCCGTGGGAGAAGCCGGCGTGCTGTCACCGCAGATCACCAGCCCGTCACCGTCCGCCTCCGGGAACACGCTGCCGTCCGGGTCCTCGGCGAAGCCCCGGAGGGTCAAGCTGTTGCCGACCAGGTTGAAGTTGGTCGGCGTCACCGGGCTCAGCTCGTACACGAACAGCCCGTACTCCAACTCGTCGTACGGCCAGCTCGCGTTGCCCGCCCACGGCTCGATGATCACCCCCGCGCCCGTCCCGTTGATCGTCACACCAACGTAGATGAACGGGAGCTCGCCGTTCTGCTCCATCGTTACCCCCAACGGGTCCGCATCGTCCACCGACGGCCCGTTGATCGGTATCGTCGCCGGAGCTCCCGGCGGGAAGATCGCCGGGTCAAACGTGATCAGCCCGCCACCCAACGCGTTCGACTCCTCGATCGCAGCCCGCAACGAGCACTTCCCGCTCGTCGATGGCTGGATCTCACAGCGAAAGTCGCCCGGATCCCGGTCCTTCGCGTCGCTCAACGTGTTCACGACGAAGGCAGGACCTCCCTCAGCACCCCCGCTCGAGAGCGCCAGGAATGCAACAGTCGCTACCAACCCGATGGCCAGCACGGCTATCAACCGCACCGTGAGTGGCACCGCCAGCAATCTTCGACTTCCTGTCGTGTGCACTGTCTCTACCTCCTCCGTCGTCTTCTCACTACGAGGGCTATGCCCCCCGCCCAGGTCCCTCCCCGGGGCGTTCCTGGGTAGCTATCGCGCCGATTGCAGCATAAAGGAATGGGTATGTCAACCCTCTCTGGTCCATCTGCTGCGATAGACCTTCCTGGGCAACCATCGGAATCATTGCAGCACACGCAAACACCTGGGTCAAGCCACTCCCTTGCCTCATCAACGTGGCTTGCCCAATCCCAATTGAGCCATTCTGAACATGAGATGATCCCTGTGTCAACCCTTTATGGTCTAATGTGGTATCAATTTAGCCATTTTGGGCATGCAGAAACGGCTCTGTCAAGCCGATTCCACCGGATATTCTAAGGGAATGCTGCGCCACGAGGAAGGTCTGGCCCGCTAGAGAGCCTCAGCGAGCGGCACCGGCTGCTCGCCCATCGCTTCCGCCACGCCGGGGTTGATGATGCGCCCGTGCGCAACGTTGACGCCGGCGGCGAGGGCGGAATTCGATCGCAGCGCGGCGAGCCCGCCGTTCGCCAGGCGCATCACATAAGCGAACGTGGCCGCCGTGAGAGCGGCGGTGGATGTCCGGGGGACGCCGCCCGGTATGTTGGCCACCCCGTAGTGGACGACTCCCTCTTCAACGTAGACCGGGTCGTCGTGCGTGGTCTGGTGCGCCGTCTCCACGCTCCCTCCCTGGTCAATGTCCACGTCCACCACGACTGCGCCGCGGCCCATGCTGCGCACCTGATCCCGGGTCACCAGCTTCGGCGCCCGAGATCCCACGACGAGGACACCCCCGATGAGCACGTCCGCCGCCTCCAAAGCACGGCCGATCCCGTAGGGCGTGGGCATGAGCGTGGTCACCCGCCCCGGCCAGCGCCGCTCGATCGCCCGCAGATCGTCCAGGTCCGGCGAGAGCACGGTGATCTGCGCCCCAAGGGCGACCGCGACGGCGCAGGCGTTCGTGGATACGGTCCCGGCCCCGAGAATGACGACTCGGGCCGGCGCTACGCCCGGCAGGCCGGAAAGCAACCGTCCGCGCCCGGGCCCGGGTTTCCGCAGCCACTGCGCGGCCACCTCTGTAGCCATGCGTCCTGCGATCTGGCTCATCGGCACGAGCAGCGGCAACCTGCCGTCGGGCAACTGTACGGTCTCATAAGCGACGGCGACCGTGCCGGCGTCCACCAGAGCCCGCGTCAATTCAGGGATCGCCGCCAGATGGAGGTAGGTGAAGACTATCAGGTCCGAGCGGAGCCTGCCGTACTCTTCCGGCATGGGCTCCTTCACCTTGACGAGCAGTTGGGCGCGGCCCCAGACGCCCTCCGCCCCATCGGTGATCTCAGCGCCGGCGCGGCGGTACGCCCCATCCTCGAAACCGCTGCCCAGGCCGGCGCCCTTCTCCACGAGGACCTCGTGGCCCTCTCGCACCAGGGTATCCGCACCCTCCGGTGTCAACCCGACGCGGTGCTCGGCCGTCTTCAGCTCGCGCACGGTCCCAACGATCATGAGCGCCTCCCGAGATCTCCTCCAACTGCCCTGCCGGCTTCTAGACGCAGCACGGAACGCTCTCCGCCGCGCCCGGCTCCGGCAGGCGGCCACAGGGGCGCGCCAATCGATACGAAGCTCGCCCGCTCCGGGCAGCAGGCCCGGTCATCACTCGCCCGCGACGACGTTGCGCAGCAGGCCGATGGCATCGATCTCCGCCTCCACCACGTCGCCCGGTTGCAGGTACTCCGGAGGCCGGCGGGCGAAGCCGACACCGGATGGCGTCCCCGTCATCAGCAGGTCGCCGGGCTCCAGTGTCATCCCCTGTGACAGGACGCTGATGAGGCGGGCGACGCTGAAGATCATGTCGCTCGTGCTGGCGTCCTGTTTGGTCTCGCCGTTCACCCGCAGGCTGAGGCGCACCTCCTGGGGCTCCGAGAGTTCGTCGCTGGTGACGATCCATGGACCCATCGGGCAAAACCCGTCAAGTCCTTTGCCCTTGTACCACTGCTGGTGGCGAGATTGAAGGTCACGCGCCGTGACATCGTTCCCCACTGTGTAGCCAAAGACGTGCCCAAGCGCCTGTTCCTCCGCAATGTCCCGTCCCCGGCGGCCGACCACCACCGCCAACTCGACCTCCCAGTCGATCCGCCGCGAGACGTGCCCATGCCAGGGGATGGGAGCTCCCGGCCCGATGACAGTGGTCGGCGGTTTGGTGAAGTACACGGGGTGCTCCGGCAGGCCCTGGGTGACCCGGGATTCCGCTGCGTGCTCCGCGTAGTTGAGACCGATGCAGACGAGATTCCGGGCCGGCCTCGGGATAGGAGCAAGCAGGCGGCAGCCATCCAGGGAACGAGAGGTGCGCTCCAGTTCAGTCCGGTCCGCCGACAACGCCTCGACGAGCCGCCGGGCCCGCTCCAGAGCGTCCGCCCCCTGCTCGATGAAGCCCAACATGTCGTCGGGGAGGACCGCCGCGCCCGATGCCAGGCCGGCATCGGCTGCGTCAACGACTCGGTCGCCCAACAGCAGGCCCAGCCGCGGGGCGCCATCGCGTTCGTAGGTCAGCAGGCGCATCTCGTCAACGCCGGCTACGGTAGCCCGGGAGAGAGCGCCGGAAAGCTCGCTGCCTCATCGCCCCAAGCATACCTCGCACCCCGGCCAGATGCTACCGGAAACCACCGGAAGGTCCGGTCCGACGGATATCCGAACAGGAAGAGCTCGCGCCGGATCGAGGTCTAGGCAAAGGTTCTGAGAGCTTCGCTGTCCACCAGCGTCACAGAGCCGCGCCCCAACTCGATCCATCCTTCCCGCGCAAACAGGTTGAGCTGCTTGTTGACGCTCTCCCGGCTCACACCCAACATCGACGCCAGCTCGCTTTGGGTGACTCGGAGACGCACCTTGCCCGCTGCCACGCCGGGGGCCTGCGTCTCCTGATAGAGAGTGGCCAGACGCAGAAGGCGTTTGGCCAGACGATGAGGAAGGTCCAGAAAAGCCAGGTCGGTTAGCGCCTCGTCGGTGCGCCGCACCCGCAGGCTGAGCGCCTCGAGGAGGGCCAGCGCCGCGGACGAGCGTCCGGAAAGCCACTCGATGAAGTCGTGGCGCGTCACGATGAGCGTCTTCGTGGGCTGGGACGCAATGGCGCTGGCGGAGCGAGGCCGCCCGTCCAGCAGTGCGAGGTCGCCCACGAACTCGCCGGGGCCCAGTACCGCTACCGTCGCCTCTTCCCCCTCGGTGGAATGCAGCGCGATGCGAACGCTCCCCTCGATGACGACATAGAGCGAATCGCCCGGGGCACCCTCACGGAAGATGGTGTCCCCGGCGTCGTACGCTCGGACGTGCCCCCTTGAGGCGAGGGCACGCAAGTCCGCCTCCGGCAGCCTGGCCAGCAGCGGCACGTCGCGAATAAGGTCTTCGTGTCTCTTCATCTTCCATCGAAGCGCCGGGGCGCCCTCTTATTTTCCCAGGAGCGCGCCGTTGTGTGAAGTAGTTCACAGAAAGCCCGCCGCTCCAGGGCTATGCTGGTATCAGTGGGATGAGAGACCCAATACAGGAGAGGCAGTCGTAGGATGCTGACCGAGGAACTCGCGCAGGCGCAGATACAGGAACGGATGCGAGAAGCAGCCAAGCTCCGACGCCAGCGCCAGGCAAGGAAGCGCCAGGCGCGCAAGCGCCGGGGAGGGGGCGCGACACCCCGCAGCGCCCTGTCCCAGATTCGGATCGGGCGTCTTCCTATCATCTCCATTATCTGCGAGTTCCCGCGCGCGTTTGGAGCGCGCTCCTTCTTCTAGTCTCCTCTCCCCTCCAACCGCCCGGCCCTGAACCGGATGCCCCGCCACCACATCCGTCCCTGGGCCGGGCGGTCGCGTCCGGGTCAATCACTCAGAGCCCCACCTGACGACGCCACGGCTACCGCACGAGAGTCGTTTCTGTCTTCCCGCGAGCGGCTCCTGGCCGGCCGCGACGTTTCTGTCCCTGTTCAGCCGTAGCCGTTGTTACTGTCGCTGCTAGTGTATTGTATCGCTGGCCGCTTCAGGCCGGGCACTACGCGCGCGTGCTCGCGCTAAGCGACACGCGAACGATAGCCCCCGGCGCACGAAACGGCAGGAAACCCGCGGGAGACGAAGGACCCGTCTACCGGCTGCTGGGACGTCTCCGGCCGCATCCTGCGGCACTCAATCTTCAGCCCGTGAGCGTCAACGAGATCTCTGCCGGCGTAGGCCACAATCATAGCTGGAAGGGCACGCTCATGAACGGCTTCATGCGAGCCGGCCTTGACACCGAGCGTGGATCGTCTATCATGCACCAGACCTTCCCTGGGGTTTCCAATGCTACTCTGCACGCATCGGACAGCAGTCAGAAGGAGCCGAGCGCCTCGGTGCCGTAATGCCGCTACTCGACATCGATAGCCTGTCCATCCGGTTCGGCGGCGTTGTTGCCCTGGACGGCGTGTCGTTCCAGACCGAGCCGGGCCAGATCGTGGGCATCATCGGGCCCAACGGCGCTGGCAAGACCACTATCTTCAACTGTATCACGCGCGTCTACAACCCGGACAGCGGATCGATAATGTTCGAAGGACGCAATCTACTCCGGATGCAGCCGCACCAGATCATTCTTGCCGGCGTGGCGCGCACGTTCCAAAACCTGGAGCTCTTCGCTTCGATGAGCGTGATGGGAAACCTGCTGGTGGGCCAGCATTCCGGCATGCGCGGCAACCCAATCGAGTGCGCGTTCAGGCTACCTCGGGCCGTGGCGGAGGAGCGGCAAGCGCAGGTGCGGTGCAATGAGGTCCTGGACTTCCTGGACCTGCAGCCCTACCGGGACGTGCCGGTGGCAGGGCTGCCGTTCGGACTCAAGAAGCGCGTGGAGCTTGCCCGCGCTCTTGTCTCCTCGCCCAGGTTGCTCCTCCTAGACGAGCCGGCCAACGGTCTCAATCACGAAGAGGTGGGTGCGCTCGTTGACCTCGTTCGATCGTTGCGCGATGAGTTCAAGGTGACGGTCCTCCTGGTTGAGCACCACATGGGATTGGTCATGGCCGCGTCAGACCAGGTCGTCGTTCTCGATTTCGGCCGCAAGATCGCGGAAGGAACGCCGAGCGAGGTCCAGCGCGACCAGGCGGTGATCGAGGCGTACTTGGGGGATTCCGATGCTTAGCGTTCGCGACATCCACGCCTCCTACGGTCCCGTTTCCGCTCTGCGGGGCGTCACGATCGAAGTGCCCGAGGGCGGGATCGTCGCCGTGCTGGGGGCCAACGGCGCCGGGAAGAGCTCGACGTTGCGCACGATTTCCGGGCTCCTCCATCCGACCACCGGCACCATCGAGTTCAACGGTCAGCGTATCGACCGTTTCCCACCTGAGAAGATCGTGCAGCTGGGCGTGTCCCAGGTGCCGGAAGGGCGCCAGATCTTTACCGAACTGAGCGTGATAGAGAACCTGCGGCTGGGCGCCTATACCCGACGCGACAGCGGCGGCATCAAGCGAGACTTGGAGCGCGTCTTCTCCTATTTCCCGGTGCTGGGGGAGAGACAGAAGCAACAGGCGGCCCTTCTCAGCGGAGGCGAGCAGCAGATGCTCGCGATCGGCCGCGCACTGATGGCGAAGCCACGTCTGCTCTTGCTCGATGAGCCTTCCCTCGGGCTCGCCCCCATGCTGGTGCGGGAGATCTTCCAGATCATCAAGGCGATCAACGAACACGAGGGGCTGACCATCCTAGTGGTGGAGCAGGATGCGAGCCTGGCGCTGGGCATCGCCGGCTACGGCTACGTCTTGGAATCGGGAACTGTCGTCCTGGAGGATAAGCCCGAGCGTCTGCGCCAGAGCGAGGCGGTCCGGCGCTCCTACCTGGGGTATTAGAAAGGGCCGGTGCTGATGGAGACAGTGGCATCGGCCGTCGGAGCCTACTTGGGCTCGCCGGCCATCCTGGCGGCCTCTCCGTGGGAGGACCCCAATCTCTTCGCGCAACAGGTCCTGAGCGGAATGGCGAGCGGCAGCCTGTTCGCCGTCCTCGCTCTGGCCATCGTGCTGATCTATCGGTCCACGGATGTTCTGAACTTCGCCCAGGGCGAAATGGCGATGTTCACCACGTTCATCTGCTGGACGTTCATGACCAGAATGGAGTTCCTACCGGCTTTTCTCTTGACCATCGTCGTAGCGGCGGCCTTGGGCGCCGCCTTGGAACGGCTGGTCCTGCGACCGGTTGAGGAAGCGCCGGTTCTCAACGCGGTCATCGTGACGCTGGGGCTGTTCACCTTCTTCAACGGTCTGGCGCTGTGGATCTATGGTGGCTTCCCCAAGACCTTCGGCCCCTTCCCCATCTACGGGGGTGCGCCGCTCTTCCGGGGCTCAGCGGTGTGCGCGGGCGACGTCTGCATGGGAAGGCTGAACGTGGGGATACTGGTCGTGGCCCTGGTGATCATGGTTGCGCTGTTCCTGTTGTTTCAGAGGACGCGTCTGGGACTGGCGATGCGGGCCACGGCCCAGAACCGCACAGCGAGCCGGCTCGTGGGCATTCCCGTGGGCCGCATGCTCTCCATCGGCTGGGCGCTCTCCGCGGCGGTGGGCGCCGTGGCGGGTGTCCTGGTGGCTCAGAATCTCGGCCTCACGACGGGCCTGATGTCGACGGTGCTCATCTTCGCCTTCGCCGCGGCGGTCCTGGGCGGCATCGATAGCCCGGTGGGGGCTATCATCGGCGGCCTGACCATCGGCGTCGTCAAGAACATGGCGGGGACGTACGTCCCCTCAGGGGTAGGCAACATCGATGTGGCAGTCGCGTTCCTCGTCATCATACTGGTGCTGATGGTTCGCCCCGCCGGACTGTTCGGACAGCGGGTGGTGCGGAGGGTGTGAGCGGTGAGTAGGGCTCAACTGGGGCCGCGGGCCCTTGGCTTCGCGCTTCTGGGTGGGTTCCTGGTTGTGTTCCCCTTCCTCCACAACTGGCCCTTCTTCGGAGGGTTCATCACCGAGTACCGGACGTTCAACGCCACGATGTTCGCGGTGTGGCTGCTTGTCGTGCTGAGCATGAACCTCTTGACCGGCTACAGCGGGCAGATCTCCCTGGGGCATGCGGGGGTGATGCTCGTGGGCGCCTACACCACCGCCATACTCTTCGACCAGTACAGCGTACCGTTGGCGCTGGCCGTCCTGATAGCCGGTCTCTTCACAGGGGTGGTAGGCGGCGTGATCATCGGTATCCCGGCCGTGCGCCTCACCGGACCCTACCTGGCCATCGCCACCTTCGCGCTCATCGTCACCATGCCGCAGATCCTGAAGCTGGAGTCCGTTACGCGCTGGACGAACGGGGCCATGGGCATCCCTGTGGCAGAGATACAGCCGCCCGGGTTCGTCGACGGCTTCCTCGACCAGCGCCAGTGGCTGTACTACGCGACCATGGTCTCGGCGGTGATCATGACGATCCTCCTATGGAACCTCACCAGCAGCCGGATCGGCCGGGCCTTCATCGCTCTCCGGGACAGCGAGATCGGGGCGGAGCAGATGGGCGTCAATGTACGCCTGTATAAGGCCATGGCCTTCGGCGTCAGCTCGTTGTACGCGGGCGTTGCGGGAGGGCTCTACTTCATGGTCCAGGCCTTTGTCGCCCCGGAGAGTCTGGGCTTCTTGGACTCGATTCTGTTCCTCGTGGCGATCGTGGTGGGCGGACTGGCCACCATCCTCGGCTCCATCTTCGGGGCGCTGTTCATGACCTTCCAGTCGGAGCTAATCAGCGAGTTGGCCAGGATCATACCCGAGGCTGATAGGATGCGCGGGGTGATCTACGGTTTTCTGTTGGTCGGCATGATGATATTCTTGCCCAGGGGGTTGGCTGGGTTCGTCCGCAGCCTTCCTAGGTGGAAGTCGACGTGGGAACGCGCTCGTGCCGGAACCGCCTCGGGATTCGGCCTCGTTGCGGCGCGGCTACGAGTAGCGGGATCAACAGAGACGCCACAAGCTGAAGAAGAACAGAGGGGTGAGGAGAAAAGGGGGTGATGAAAGGTCGTCAATCGCAATGCGCAAGTCCATAGGACACGACGGACAAGGATGATTCAGGGAGGAGACCGCATGCGAAACTCACGCTTATTGTGGCCCCTAGCGCTCCTGGTTACGTTGGCCATGCTCGTGGCCATGGCCTGCGGCGGCGGGGAGGAGAAGGAAGAAGGAGCTACGGCCACCGAGCCCAGCGGTACCGCTGAGGCCACCCAAACGGGTGAGGTGCCCGGCGTAACCGACACCGAGATCCTCCTCGGGACGCACCAGCCGCTCTCGGGGTCACCTGCGGCTGTCTACGCCCAGATCGCGAAGACTACCCAGGCCTACTTCAACTACATCAACGACACGGAGGGCGGCGTCAACGGGCGCAAGATCACACTGCTGATAGAGGACGACCAGTACACACCTTCGTTGACGGTGAGCGCGGTCAGAAAGCTGGTCGAGCAGGACGGCGTCTTCGCCATACTGAACGGGCTCGGAACCGCGACCCACATGGCAGTGGTGGACTATCTGCTCGAGCGAGGCGTGCCGGACATGTTCATGAGCACCGGCGCCATCGAGTGGGTGAAGGACCCGGCGGCCCGGCCCAACATATTCGGCATGATCCCCAACTACGTCGGGGAGGGTATGGTCCTGGGCAAGTACGCGTCCGACACGTATCCGGACGGCAAGCTGGGGTTCATTGGCCAGAACGACGACTTCGGCCAGGACGGCCTTGACGGGGTCAAGAGGGGCGTCGGCGACGCCATGGAGATCCTGGAGCCGGAGTGGTTTGAGGCTGTGGACCCGGACGTCAACTCCCAAGTCGACCGGCTGCAGGCGGCGGGCGCGGACGTCATCATCGTCTTCGCGGTGCCCACGCAGGCGGCGGCAGCGTCAAGGCACGCCCGCGCGGACCTGAACTGGGACGTGCCGTTCCTGATCAGCGCCGTCAGCATCAACGAGCTGACCATCGCGCTGGCGGGTGAGGGCAACATGGAGGGGAACATCGGGGCCGTCGCCATCCACCAGGCGTATGAGACCGACAACCCCGGCATCGCCGCGCACATCGAGATGCTCAAGAACTACGGCGCGGACATCGAGCCCGGCTACCTGACCGTCTACGGTCAGGTCGTAGGTGAGTCGATGATTGCGGCGCTCGAGGCCGCCGGGCCGAACCTCACCCGAGAGGGCCTGATTGAGGGCGCCGAGTCTATTAGCGACTTCACGTGCTCGGTCTGCCTGTTCCCGGCCAGCATGAGCAAGACCGACCACGACCCCGCACAGACGGTGATGCTGGCGAAGGTCGAGAACGGTATCTGGGTACCCTTCGGCGACGGTTACTCCTGGGAGGGAGTCCCGGTGGACGAGCTGAGCCTCGACAAGCTGGAGACGGTACCGTCACCATACGAGTAAGCATATCCCTTCAGTCGAAGAGCGGCAGAGGGCCGGGAGCGATCCCGGCCCTCGCCTTTCGGCGCGGCGGAGGGCGGAAGAACCAGACGCTACACACCCTCTGAGCAGCCCTCCCGGGCGCGGCCGACGCCCGCTGGTCCGGCCGGCCAGCGGTCCCCTCTTGTGTGGACGCCAGTAGCCCGCTGGACACGGAGCGTGGATCGTGTATGATGCGAGGCACGTCGTCGGATACAGGTTCCGCGGTTCGGGCGACGCCGTACCGCGGCAGTACGGAGTGCGGACATGCAGCGAAGTGCCACGGTTCCCACACTCGGGCTAGCCTTCTTCCCCAGCGAGACCCTGCTGCGCCGGGTGCTGCTCGTAGCCGGCGCCGTGGTCTTCATCGCGCTGGCGGCCCAGACGAGTTGGGACTACCCATTCATCCAAACACGGGCCGGCAACCCCGTGCCCATCACGGGCCAGACGTTCGCCGTCATCATCACCGGTGCTCTCCTGGGCTCCCGGCTGGGCGTCGCTTCCATCTTGGCGTACCTGGCCGCAGGAGTGGCGGGGGCGCCGGTCTTCGCCGACTGGTCGCGGTTCTACACGACCTTCACCGGGGCCACGGGCGGCTATCTCCTCGGTTTCGTGCCGGCCGTCTTCATCGTCGGATGGTTTGCCGAACGAGGCTGGGACCGGTCCCGATGGATCCTCTTGCCCATGCTGGTGGCCAACGCCGTCATCTACGTGCCGGGCCTCATCTGGCTGAACCGCTGGGCGGCGATCATGGACTACCGGATCAACACGTTCGAGGCGGGCCTCTGGCCGTTCATCCCGGGAGACCTGGCGAAGCTCGTCGCGGCAGCCTTGGCCCTGCCTGCCGGCTGGTCAGTCGTGGGGCTGCTACGCCCCGGGGGCGGCGATCGCCGGGATGGCCGGCCGAGCAGATCGTAACGGTCCTCCGGCCCTGTCATCCCGGGCACCGACTGACGCGCAGTAGAAAGGTCGGGCCGGACCTCGCGGCGAGGGCCTGACGGACGCCGCGCAGGGCTGCGCCAGCTTGTTCTGGAGGTCATGCAGCGCGTAGGGTAGAAACGCCGCGTCTACATCCCACGTGCGCCGGCAATACGAGAGATGCGCTTCTACGAGTTCGAAGCCAAGCGACTCCTGGCCAAGCAGCGCGTGCCGGCTCCAGAGGGCGGCGTCGCGGACACGCCCGAGGACGCGGAGCGCATCGCCGCCGGTCTTGACGGCCCCGTCGTTCTCAAGGCGCAGGTGCTGGCCGGCGGGCGGATGAAGGCGGGCGGTGTCAGGTTCGCCGAAACGCCGGCGCAGGCGAGACAAGCCGCCGACGAGATCCTAGCGCTCGAGATACGAGGACAGCTTCCGCGCGGCGTCCTCGTGGAGGCGAAGGCGCCGGTGCGGCAAGAGTACTACCTGGGCGTCACCTACGACGCGCTGGAGAAGCTGCCGCTGGCGATCTTCAGCGACATGGGCGGGATCGACATAGAGGAGGTGGCGGAGCGCCACCCGGAGCACGTGGCAAGAGCGTGCTTTTCGTCCCTCCTGCCGCTCAGCGACTTCCGGATGAAGGAGCTTGTCGCCTCGCTGGGTGTCGGGGGCCGCGATCTGACAGCGCTCACCGGTGTCGCGAGCCGGCTGGCGCAGGCGTTCGTTCGGTACGACCTCACGCTGGCCGAGATCAATCCACTCGCCCAGCTCGAAGACGGATCGTTCGTCGCTCTTGACTGCCACCTGGACATGGAGGACGAGGCACGCGGCCGCCAGCGCGACGTACTGGCCGAGCTGGGCGTGGGCGAGGACGAGACGCGCCAGGGCCGCCCGCCGTCTGACTTCGAGCGCCGAGGGGCGCAGGTCGACGCCGTGGACCCACGAGGAGTCGCCGGGCGGGTAGTGGAATTCGAAGGAGACCTGGGTCTGGTGATCGGGGGCGGCGGCGGCAGCCTCACCATCTTTGATGCCGTCAAGAGGCACGGAGGCAGGCCGGCCAACTACTGCGAGATCGGCGGCAACCCCAGCGTCCTCAAGGCATGCGAGCTGACCAAGCTGATCTTGAGCAAGCCGGGTGTCGAGAAGATCGCCGTGATAATGAACGTCGTGAGCAACACCCGGGTGGACATCGTGGCACGTGGAGTAATCAAAGGCGTGGTTGAGTCCGGGTTCGATCCGGCGGAGAAGATCGCGGTCTTCCGCATCCCCGGCGCCTGGGAGGGAGAAGGGGCCAAGATCCTGGAGAAGTACGGGGTGGAATACTGCGACCGCACCGTGTCGATATCAGAGGCGGCACGGCGGGCGGTGGAGAACCTGGAGGGTGCCGGAGCGTAGCCATGTCCATCCTCGTTGACCAGGACACCACGTTCATCATCCAGGGGATCACCGGCCGCGAGGCGGTCAACATGACCAGGGAGTGCTTGAACTACGGTTCGAAGGTGGTCGGCGGCGTGACGCCGGGCCGCGGCGGCAGGGACGTCTACGGCGTCCCGGTCTACGACACCGTGCGCGAGGCCGTCGCGAAGCATCACGTCGACGGCTCGGTGCTCACCGTGCCGCCCGCCTTCGTTCGGGATGCGGCCTTCGAGGCGATCGAAAACGGCATCGAGCTGCTGGTCATCGTCACGGAGCGCATCCCCCGCAGGGAGGTCTGCCAGATCATCGAGCTGGCTCGCATGCGCGAAGCGAGGGTGATCGGTCCCAACTGCCTCGGCATCATCTCGCCGGGCAAGTCGAAGATGGGCGGTGTCGGCGGCCCGGCAGAGGACGCGCGCAAGGCGTACCAGCCGGGGGCGGTCGGGGTGATGTCGCGGAGCGGCGGCATGACCACGGAGATCGCCAACGCCATCACCGCCGCCGGGCTGGGAGAGAGCACGGCGATCGCCATCGGCGGCGACGCGATCATCGGCTCCACCTACGCCGAGCTCATGCCGCTCTTCGAGGCCGACCCGGAGACGAAGACCGTCGTCGTCTATTCGGAGCCCGGTGGGCCGATGGAGGCGCAGCTCGCTCGGTACGTCCGGGATCACGATTGCCGTCTGCCCGTCGTGGCATTCATGGCGGGGCGCTTCATGGACGCTCTGCCGGGCATGCGATTCGGCCACGCCGGCACCATCGTCGAGGGGAGGCAGGACACGGCCGCCGAGAAGATCCGCCAACTGCGGGAGGCGGGCATCAGCGTGGCCGAAGAGATCGAGCAGATCCCAGCGCTGGTCAAGGAGCGGCTGAAGGAGACCGCCTGATGCCCATGTTCGTCCACCTGGAGGTCGACCCCAGCGCCGCTGCTGACCGGGAGCTGGCGCGGAAGCTCGTCGAGGTCTGCCCGGTGAATATCTTCGAGCAGGCGGCCGATGGCAGCGCGCGCGTGGTCGAGGAGAACGAGGACGAGTGCGTCCTCTGCGACCTCTGCGTCGAGGCGGCGCCTCCCGGCATGGTGCGGGTGGTCAAACTGTACGAGGGGTAGGCGAGCCCGGGAGCGCCGCTGGGCGTCGAGCTCGACCACGCCCGCGCCGGGCGGTTTCCCTTCGCCACTGGAACGATCTCTCCCCAGACAGCGTATAATCCAGCGGGATGAACCTCGAGGCGGCAGATGCCGGTGCCGGATGGGCGGCGGACGCGCCTGCAGAAGACGATATTCTTGCCCGCTGCCAAGCCGGAGAGCAGGAAGCGTTCGGCGTGCTCGTGGAGCGCTATCGGGATGTTGTGTTTCGCATCGTGTGCCTCATGACGAACGATCGGCCTCTTGCCGAGGACCTGACGCAAGAATCCTTCGTCAACGCTTGGCGCGGGATTCGTAGCTTCCGTATCGGCTCACCGTTCCGGCCGTGGCTCATCCGCATCGCTATCAATCGGGTTCAGAGTCACAGGCGACGCCGACAGCTTGTCTCCATGCCGCTCTCAACCGCGGACACGAGAGCGCCAAGCGACGAACCGTCTCCCGAAAGGCGCGCTGAGTCAGCCGCAACGCGGGAGGAAGTGCGGCGTGCTCTCGCGTCACTGCCGGATGACCAGCGTCATGTCCTAGTGCTGCGCTACTACTCGGAGCTGTCGGTGCCGGAGATCGCGCGGGCGACCGGTTGGCGCGAGGGCACTGTGAAGTCGCGGCTGCACCGAGCTCTGGGCAGAATGCGTTCGCTGCTGGAACCGATGGATGAGAGGTAGATGAGATGACAGAGGAAGGCGGAGACTCGCTCGAAGACAGAATCAGGACCCACTTCCAGCAGGAAGCCGACGAAATGCAGGCACCGGCCGATCTCTGGCCCAGGGTGAGGGCCGCGTTACAGCAGAAGTCGGGTGCCTGGCGTCGGCCGTCCTTCAGGCGTCGGTGGTTGACGATTCCGGCCCTGGCCGGCGTCGGTGCGGCAGCCCTGCTCTTCGTCACACTTGTGCTCCCGACCATCGGCGGAGACGGAGAGATGGATGTCGGCGACATTCTGGCGCGCGCTGCAGACGCGGCGGAGGACCCGGAGAGCGTGGGGCTGACGAGCTACGTGGGAGAGGCGGAGTATGCCGGATCGAGCCGCTTGGAGCTGGCAGGGAGGCAACAAGACGTGGAAGCTCAGGGCATCATGCGGTTCTGGTTCAAGACGCCGAACCGGTTTCGACACGAGTTGGAGGGGACTCAATCCGGATCTTCGTCGGAAGGTGAGAGGCGGACGGTGTCGGTCGGCGATGGGGAGACATTCTGGACCTACAACCAGCTGTCCGGCACCTATGACCGTCAACCACAATCACGAACCGAGCGCTCCGGCGAGGACCGGTTCGACCCCTCAGAACTCCTCTTCGGGCCGGGCGTTCTCGACTTGGAAGGAATCCTCACCGCGCTGCGGGAGGAGTACCCGGAAGAAGACGTGTCTCTCAGAGACGATGAGACTATCCTCGGCAGGCACACCTACGTGATCGAGGGCGAGAGCGGCAGAGGGAGCTTCCGCGTCTGGCTCGACAAGCAGTACCTGCTGCCGCTCCGGATGGAGTCTGACTTCGTCGCTGAAGAGGGAGAGTCCGCATTCTCAGCGCTCACATTCGAGCTCCGGTTCACCGACATCCAGTTCGATGTGGAGATTGACGACGATCTGCTCCGGTTCACGCCACCGCCTGGCTCCGTTCGTGACAACGTTCAGCGAGTCCATACCTGGCTGAGCCCGGGCATGCTGGCCCCCACCTGGCTTCCTCAGGACTACGGACTGGCAAGCATGTACGCCGGCGGAGGCAGCACTCAGGACAAAGGGACCACACTGGAAGTAAGGGAAACCAGAGAGTGCACGCTCAAGTCGGACTTTGGAGAGGGCAGTCTGACACTGAGGGAGGAGTTGCTCAAGGGCGACATGCCGGACACCTTGAAGCGCGGTGCGCGGATCGAACTGCGGGGTGGGGAGGCGTGGCTTGACCACGAAGTCGACGGTACCACCGTTCTCGCTTGGAAGGAGGGCGACTTCACGATCACGATCAGCGCCGACCAGCTCTCGGACGACGTTCTGCTACGCATCGCCGAGTCGATGCAGCGCATCCCCGAGGAGGGAGGAACGGAGAGCTCCGGGGTCCCGCTCAAGACACCAGGCATGTCCGACTGGGGATAAGCAGTCCCCTGTCTTCGCGCAGGGCCACGGCCCCGTGACGACCCTCACCTCCGGGATGAGATTGGCGTCCTCAGAAGACCGAGATACGAAGGCTTCCGCAACATGTCGGTGAACCTCGTTCTGCCCCGCGCGGTCACCAACCCCCTCGCCTGCGCCTACCGCAACTGGCCGCGCAGGCGTGGGTCGAGCACGTCGCGCAACGTGTCCCCCAGCAGGTTGAAGCCGAGGACGACGAGGCTGATCGCGCCCCCGGTGAAGGCCACCAGGTGCCAGTACCCCAGGGTTCCTGCGAAATGGTAGTTGTCCTGGAGGTCCATCCCCCAGGACGGCGTGCCCGGCTCCACGCCGATGCCCAGGAAGCTCAGCGCCGCCTCCGCCAGGATGGCGCCCCCCCAGGCGGAGCTGGCGACGACAATGACGATGGGGATGACGTTGGGGATGATGTGCGTCAGCAGGATCCGAACCTCGGTGGCGCCCATGCAACGCGACGCCTCCACGAAGGCGCTGCTCTTGATAACGATGGTAAGCGCTCTCAGCACGCGCGACCCTCCGATAACGGCGCCGAGGGCGATGGCGACGATGATGGTCTTCTCTCCGCGGCCCAGCGCCGCGATCAGGATCAGATAGAGGAACAGGCCCGGGAAGGCGGCCCCCGCCTCGCCCGTCCGCTGGATGAAGCTGTCGATCACGCCGCCGAAGTAGCCCGAGATCACCCCCATGAGCGCGCCGCCCGTCACGCCGATGCCGACCGCGAACGCCCCGATAACGAACGATATCCGGGCGCCCGCGATGACGCGGCTCAGCACGTCCTGTCCGAGCGTGTCGGTGCCGAAGAGATGCGCCAGCGAGGGCCCCGAAAGCTGCGCCTTCGCATCATACTGGGTTGGATCGTAGGGGGCGATGAAGGGGCCGAAGGCGGCGACGAAGACGAATGCCACCACGATGACCAGGCCGATCACGCCGAAGGGGTTCCGTCTCGCGACGTTGCCCAGTGCGCGCCACCGCCGCTTCTGGGGCAGCGCAAACGCCTGCTCCTCCGGTAGCGCGACTGCCGCGGTCGCCATGGCTAGCGGAACCTCACTCTCGGATCGATGTACGCGTAAGAGATGTCCTGCAGCAGATTGACAAGAATAACGATCAGAGCGGTGTAGAGCACGATGAACTGGACCACGGGCAGGTCGCGGGTGATCACCGAACGGAAGAAGAACGCCCCCAGACCGTCGATGCTCATCACCACCTCCAGGATCACCATCCCGCTGAAGGCGATCGTCAGCGTGAAGGTGAGGAGGGTGATGATCGGGGCGAGGGTGTTGCGGAAGGCGTGACGGATGATCACTGTCCGCGGGTGCAGGCCCTTTGCCGTCGCCGTGCGGACGTAGTCGCTGCGGAGCACCTCCAGCATGGTGCTGCGCGTCAACCGCATCAGCCCGGCCGCTCCTCCCACGCTGACCACAAGGGTGGGTGGCACGAACATGCGGACGTTCGTCCAGAAGTCCTCCCAAGGGGCGACGTAGCCCCCTACCGGCGCGGCGTAGTTCCATAGGATGGAGGGAATGACGATGAGCAGCACGAGCAGGAAGAAGTCCGGGATGGACTGCCCGAAGACCGCCAGGAAGCGCAATCCATAGTCGAGCGGCGTGTTCCTCATGACCGCCGACAAGATGCCGAAGCTGATGCCGATTGTGCCCCCGAAGACGAGCGTCAGGATCATGATCTCGATGCTGATGGGCAAGCGGTGCACCACTTCGTCCAGGATGTCGTTTCCCCCGTACCAGTTGGTGCCGAGGTTGCCCGTGAGCACGTCCTTCATCCAGTCGCCGTACTGCACGATGATCGGCTTGTCCAGGTTGAGTTCCGCGCGGATCGCCTGGTAGCGCTCGTCCGGGCAGTTCATTCCGCAGATGATCCTCGCGGGGTCACCCGTCATGTCAGGAAACGCGCGGAGCAGGAAGAAGACGATGGCCGAGATGACGATGGCGATGATCGGAATGAACGTGAGACGGCGGACGGCGAAGCGCCACATGGTTCCCTAAGATCCCCTCAGTCTCGTGTCGATCCACCTCCGGCCGGTGAAGCCACCAAACCAGCCCCGGCCGATGACGTAGTCCTTGTACCAATACCAGCGGGCAGTGTAGGTCCGGCTGGCGTAGAGATTGATCATGGGCGCCTGCTTCTCCATGATCAGCCGCACCACGTCCTTCACCTTCTCGATCAGTAGCTCGCTGTCCAGCGTCGCCTCCGTGTCGTCCACCGCCGCCGTCACCTCGTCGTCAAAGAAGGCCATGTTGTTCCTACCCCGCGCGTCGCTCGCGTCACCAAGCGGGGAGTGCGTCGTGTAGAAGCTCATCGGATAGTGCGGGTCGTCGTAGGGGAGCTGCGTGTAACTTGTCATGTCGAAGCCGCCGTTCGGCAACGTCTGCGGCAGCCACACCGACAAAAGGTCCTGGTCCACGATCTTTACCTTCAGCCCCACCGCCCCGAACTGCTCCTTCAACAACTGCGCCCGCTTCTGCTGCTCCCCCGACGCGTCCGCCGGGAAGTACAGCGTCAGCTCCTTGTCGAACGGGAAGTCCGCTTCCTCCAGGAGCTGCTTCGCCTCCTCCGGGTCGTAGCGGAAGTACTCCTCCAGCTCGTCGTCGGGAAGCTCATACGCCAGCAGCGCGGGCGGCACCGGGCCCGCCGGCACCCCGCCGTCCGCGTCCAGCTCCACCAACTGGATCATCTCCGCCCGGTTGATCGCACGGTTGATCGCCTTCCGCACGCGGACATCTTGGAAGGCCGGCACACGGTCCAGGTTGAGCATCAGCGCATGGTACGCCCGGGCGATCTCGGACGTGATGACGACCTTGTCGCCCAGCCGGCTCACCATCTCGTCCGCCTCCAGTTTGTTGGCCAGGAGGACAGAGTCGATCCCGCCGGCCCTGAACGTCGCCTGGGCCTGAGCGCTCTCGCCGATGTACACGCTGGTGATCCCCGCCAGATACGGCTCCCCCTCGATCCGCCACCCCGGGTGCCGCTGCAGCCCGAAGTACTCGAAGCTCCTGTTCTCCACCATCATCTGGCGGCCGGAGCCGATGAGGTCCTTGGAGGTATCGAACTCCGGGGGGTCCACCAGGGCCTCGACGGGAATGATGTTCGAGGAGGAGGGACTGCCGGCGCCGCCAGGGAAGAACAGCCAAGCATAGGGGCGGTTCTGCTTGATCACCACCGTCAGGTCGTCCGGCGCCTCTACACCCGCCATAATGCTGTGGTGCCACTCCACACCGGGCGCGAGGTTATCCGCCGCGTACGCCTCGTAGCTCGCCTTCACGTCGCTCGCCAGCACCGCTCGACCGTTGACCGGAGGCTTGTTGTGGAAGACGCTCTCCTGCATCTTGAAGATCGTCTCCAGACCCTGCTCGTCCGGGTTCTCCCACTCGTAGGCGAGCATCGGCTCAGGCTTCTGCGTGTCGAGCGGCGTGAAGAATAGGTGGTCGAAGACAGTGGTGCCGAAGGACAAGTTTGGGGCCAGCGCCGCCGCGCCGAACAGCTCCACGGTGGGCAGGATCTCGCTAAAGGAGATGTGGAGGACGCCGTCCTTCGTGATCTCCTCGTCCGAGACGGTCCCTCCCGGGGCCGGCGTACGCGGGGTGCCGGTCGTCTCGCCGCCCCCGCAGGCCGCGAGCGCCCCAGCGCCCAGCGCGGTTCCGCCGGCGCCGGCGAGAAGCCGGCGGCGGCTCAGGCGTTGCCTCATGAACCGGTCAATGACACGTGCCATGGCTGCCTCCTCACTGCGCCATGGGCGGACCGAGGCCGCCAGACCTGAACCCGCACCTCTCCCCTATCAAGAACCACTCCGGCCGAGCGCCGCATCCTGCGCATCGGCGCCGGAGCACCGCGCGCGAACCTAGGACCCCCTCAGTCTCGTGTCGATCCAGGTCCGGCCGTTGAACGCCGCGTAGACGCCGCGGCCCGGTGGCCAATGCCCCTTATACCAGTACCAACGGGCGACATAGGTCCTGGGAGCGTAGAGATTGATCATGGGCGCCTGCTTCTCCATGATCAGCCGCACCGCGTCCCTCACCTTCTCGATCAGTAGCTCGCTGTCCAGCGTCGCCTCCGCGTCGTCCACCGCCGCCGTCACTTCGTCGTCGAAGAAGGCCATGTTGTTCCTGCCCCGCGCGTCGCTCGCGTCACCGAGCGGGGAGTGCGTCGTGTAGAAGTTCATCGGGTAGTGCGGGTCGTCGTAGGGGAGCTGCGTGTAGCTCGTCATGTCGAAGCCGCCGTTCGGCAACGTCTGCGGCAGCCACACCGACAAGAGGTCCTGGTCCACGATCTTTACCTTCAGCCCCACCGCCCCGAACTGCTCCTTCAACAACTGCGCCCGCTTCTGCTGCTCCCCCGACGCGTCCGCCGGGAAGTACAGCGTCAGCTCCTTGTCGAACGGGAAGTCCGCTTCCTCCAGGAGCTGCTTCGCCTCCTCCGGGTCGTAGCGGAAGTACTCCTCCAGCTCGTCGTCGGGAAGCTCATACGCCAGCAGCGCGGGCGGCACCGGGCCCGCCGGCACCCCGCCGTCCGCGTCCAGCTCCACCAACTGGATCATCTCCGCTCGGTTGATCGCACGGTTGATCGCCTTCCGCACGCGGACGTCCTGGAAGGCCGGTACACGGTCGAGGTTCAACATCAGCGTATTGTAGGCACGGTTGATCTCGGACACGATGACGACCTTGTCGCCCAGCCGACGCACCATCTCGTCCGCCTCCAGCTTGTTCGCCAGGCCGACTTCGTCGATTTCCCCGGCTCTGAACGTCGCCTGCGCCTGAGCGCTCTCGCCGATGTACACGCTTGTCCAAGCGGCGATGTACGGCTCGCCCTCGATCCGCCATTTTGGATGCCGCTCCCCGCTGAAGTACTCGAAGCTCCTGTTCTCCACCAGGACGGACCTGCCGGAGCCGATCAGGTCCTTGGACGTATCGAACTCCGGGGGGTCCACCAGGGCCTCGACGGGAATGATGTTCGACGAGGTGATGCTGCCGGCGCCGCCCGGGTGGAACAGCCAGGCATAGGGACGGTTCTGCTTGATCACCACCGTCAGGTCGTCCGGCGCCTCTACACCCTCCATGATGTCGTGGTGCCACTCCAGGCCGGGCGCGAGGTCATCCGCCGCGTATGCCTCATAGCTCGCCTTCACGTCGCTCGCCAGCACTGCGCGGCCGTTGACCGGAGGCTTATCGTGGAAGACGCTCTCCTGCATCTTGAAGATCGTTTCCAGGCCCTGCTCGTCCGGGTTCTCCCACTCGTAGGCGAGCATCGGCTCAGGCTTCTGCGTGTCGAGCGGCGTGTAGAAGAGGTGGTCGAAGACGTGGTAGCCGAAGGCCAGGTTCGGAGCCAAAGCCGCCGCGCCGAACAGCTCCACGGTGGGCAGGATATCGCTGAACATCACATGGAGGACGCCGTCTTTGGTGACCTCGCCTTCATCGGGGGTACCGCCGGCGGCCGGCGTGCGCGAGGTGACGGTTGACTCGCCGCCCCCGCAGGCCGCGAGTGCCGCCGCGCCCAGGGCCGTTCCGCCGGCGCCGGCCAGCAGCCGGCGGCGGCTCAGACGCTGCTTCAGGAACCGGTCACGGACACGTGCCATCGGTGTCTCCTCTCCAAAGCCCCAGACACGACAGGCAACGGCACGGCCGGCGCCTCCGAACCGGCGTGCCGTCCGCTGAATGTCCTTGATGTATACGGAACGGCCGCGCTTGTCAAGCGCTAAGATAGCCTCCAAGACCTGCTTCTTGTGCCTGAAGCGTCTACGGGCTTCGCGACGCCGACAGAATCCCGTTGCCTTGACGGCCCCTTCCCTCGACGCCTAGAATCCTAGGGCCGCACCCGGACGACCGAACCATGTCCGCCACGACAGAAGAGCTGAAGAAGCGCATCAGCGCTGAGGTAGATTCGCTCCGACAGGAGCTCATCGATCTAAGCCTGCGCATCCACGCTCATCCGGAGACGGGATTCCAGGAGGAGCAGGCGAGCGCGTGGCTGACGGAGTGGCTGGAAGGCCACGGCTTTCGCGTGCAGCGTGGCATCTGTGACTTGCCTACAGCGTTTCGGGCCGAGGTCGGCGAAGGCGGCCCGCGCGTCGCCTTCCTCGCCGAATACGACGCGCTGCCCGGCATCGGCCACGGATGCGGCCACAATATTATCGCGAGCGCGTCCGCGGGCGCCGGCGCCGCATTGGCGACCATCGCCAGGGAGCTCGGCGGCACCATTGCTGTGATCGGAACGCCGGCGGAAGAAGTATACGGCGGCAAGGCGCTCATGGCCGAACGCGGCGCGTTCCAGGACTTGGACGCCGCTATGCTCTGCCACCCCGGCTCCCGCAACAGAGCCTACGACCGATCCCTCGCCTGCGTGGAGCTGAACGTCGAGTACTTCGGCAAGGAGGCCCACGCGGCGGGCCGGCCGGAGGCCGGCGTGAACGCCTTGGACGCCCTCATCATCGCCTTCAACGGCATCGCCGCCCTCCGCCAGCACATCCGCGGAACGGCACGCATCCACGGCATCATCACGGAGGGAGGCGAGGCCCCCAACATCGTCCCGGGCCATACCGCCGCGAGGTTCCTGGTCCGGGCGGAGGACGACGAGTATCTGGAGGAGATGAAACGCCGGGCGATGGCCTGTTTCGAGGCCGGCGCGCAGGCGACGGGAGCACGCCTTGAGCATAGCTGGGCGGAGGTGACGTACGCAGCCATGCGAACGAACGGCCCCCTGGCCGACGCATACACCCGCAACCTGGCGGCGGTCGGGCGCGAGACGACGGAGGACACGTCCAGGCGCTCCATGGGAAGCACCGACATGGGAAACGTCAGTGTCCTGGTGCCTGCCATTCACCCGATCATCGCGATCGCCCCGCGGGAGGTGAGCGCACACTCGCCGGACTTCGCCCGCTGCGCGGCATCGGAGGAGGGCCACCGCGGCCTCCTGGACGCGGCAACGGCCCTCGCCATGACGGCCGTCGACGTGCTCGCGGACGCCGACCTCCGACGGAAGATGCGAGAGGCGTTCGAGGCCGAAAACGGGGCCGATGGCTGATCACTCCGTCGACCTGCCGGAGCTGTTCGACCTGGATTGCGGCGGCTTCGCGGACGATTTTCCCCTCTACGAGAACCTGGCCCGGCGCTGCGAAGGCCCGATCCTCGAGCTCGGTGTCGGCACGGGACGCGTCGCTATCCCCCTGGCCCACGCGGGCTTCGAGGTCTGGGGTATTGACAGCTCAGACCAGATGCTCGCCCGCGCGCGCCGCAAGGCCGATTCGTCGCTGGCCGACAAGCTCCATCTGCTGGCCGGCGATATGCGTGACTTCGACCTGGGCCGCCAATTCGATTTGATCTTCGCCGGGCTGGGAGGCTTCCACCATTTGCTGGCCTACGAGGACCAGATTGCGTGCCTCCGCCGCGTCCAGCATCATCTGGCTCCGGGCGGGCTGTTTGCCTGCGACCAGCGTCCTCTTTACCACAGCGATTGGGACACGGGCACCAGCACGCCTCTCTTTCATGACTGGACCCGCGTCCTGCCGAGCACCGGGGAATCGGTGATCAAGCTCCGTTCCGTACACGTGGACCGCACGCGGCAGATACAGCACGAGACGCACATCTTCGACCGCCTCTCGGCTGACGGGACCCTGCATCGGCTGACTGCGAAGGTTGACCTTCGGTTCAACACCCGATACGAAATGGAGGGACTGCTGCGCGAAGCAGGCCTGGAACTCGACCGGTTCTACGGCGACTTCGACCTTTCGCCCTGCGACGACTACAGCGAGTACTTGATAACGGTCGCCCGCAAGCCAACGAAGGAATCATCATGATCATAGCGCTCGATGCCATGGGAGGAGACCGGGCCCCCGCCGACGCGGTCCAGGGCGCTCTGCTCGCCAACCGAGAGCTGGGGCTGCAGGTAGCGCTCGTCGGATCCCCCGAAATGGTGCGAGAGGAGCTGGGGCACCACGGTCCGACGCCGTCGGGCATCGAGGTCGTAGCGGCGGCCGAGGCCATCGCCATGGATGAGCCTCCCGTGCAGGCCGTGCGCCAGAAGCGAGAGGCATCCATCAACGTCGCCATGGGCCTGGTAAAGCGGGGCCTCGCCGGGGCCGTCGTTTCGGCGGGAAACACCGGGGCCGTCATGGCATCCGCACTGCTCAACCTGGGCCGCGTGAAAGGCATCGAGCGACCCGCGCTCGGCACGATGGCGCCGTACACCGCCACGGGGATGCTGGTGCTGGACGTGGGGGCCAACGCGGACTGCAAGCCCTCCTATCTGGTGCAATTCGCCCAGATGGGAGCGATCTACATGGAGAAGGTGTTCGGCGTAGAGCGGCCGCGCGTCGGTCTGTTCAACATCGGCGAGGAGGAGACGAAAGGAAACGAGCTCACCCTTGAGGTGTACGAGCGTCTCAAGGAGTCCAACCTTCACTTCATTGGCAACGTCGAGCCCGACCGCGTTCACCACGACCTCGCCGACGTCCTCGTCACCGACGGCTTCACCGGCAACATAGCGGTGAAAGTGACCGAAGGCACCGCCGACTACATCTTCGGCCAGCTCAGATCGGCCATCATGAGCCGCCTCCCGTATCGTTTAGCCGCACTCGTGTTGCGGCCCGCACTCCTTCAGATGCGACGCCGCATGGATTACGGCGAGTACGGCGGCGCGCCGCTGCTGGGTGTCGACGGCGTCGTGATCGTCGCCCACGGCCGAGCGCACCCTGAGGCGATGAAGAACGCCCTCCGCACGGCCCAGGAAGCGGCGAGCAGCGGCATGCTGGACGCTCTGCGCGGCGCTCTCGGCCGGAGGCCTTCTGGTCCGAAAGCCGTGGCGACCGGCTCGCCGCCTAGTTCAGACGAGACCAGAGCTTGAGTGACTCGTGTAGGTCGAGCAGCCTTTCGTCGTCAACAGAGAGGCCGTTGAGGACACATCGCTGGAGGTGGAGCTCCATGACGAGCAGCCCGACCTGCTCCACGGCGGCGTGCACGGCGAGGATCTGCGTGAGCAACCTGTCGCACGGCTCGCCGTTCCGCTCGCCCCGCCCGGCGGCGATGTCCGAGACGCGCTGCCGGCTGATGCCAAGCGTCCGGGCAACTTGCGCCCGCGACGTGCCCTCGGCCAGCATGTCGCACACGCTGCGACGGACGCCCTCCTCCGCTTCGGGGTCTTGGGCCATGCGATCCAGCATGCCCTCGATGCCGCGCACCTGGCCCTCGATGCGACGGAGACGGGTCTTCGCCTGTCGGATGAGATCGTGTTCAGACATGACATCAGCTCCGAGGTTGAATGGCTCCCAAGCCATGGTTTGCCTTGTTTGACATACCCCCTAGGGGTATGCTAGCATACACACAGGAAAAGTCAAGTCCGAGAAGGAGGGCAGCATGTCGAAGCCGAGAGAGGTTACCGACGGCAATTTCGAGAAAGAGGTAGTACAGGCGACCAAACCAGTCCTGGTCGACTTCTGGGCTCCCTGGTGCGGCCCCTGCCGCATGGTGGCCCCCATCGTTGAGGAGCTTGCGAATGAGTACGACGGTAAGGTCGAGTTCGTCAAGCTGAACACGGACGACAACCCGAACATCGCCGCCAAGTACGGCATCCGCAGCATTCCGACACTCCTGGTCTTCAAGGGCGGCGAACCCGTGGGCCAGATCGTGGGCTTCCGCCCCAAGGCAGACCTGCAGAAACGGCTCGACGCCGTCGTCTCATAGGCTGGGGCGGGGCGGCAACCAAAGGTCCGAGGCGACGCCATGACGGACGAACGGCACTACGACGTGGTGATCGTCGGCGCCGGGCCGGGCGGCCTGGCGGCGGCGCTTTACGCGGCCCGCGCTCGGCGGCGCACGCTCGTCCTGGAGTGCAAAGTCACAGGCGGACAGAGCGCGCTCACGTCCATGGTGGAGAACTACCCCGGCATCGAGGAGGTGGACGGCTTTGAGCTGGGGCAGATGATGCAGCGCCAGGCGGAGAAATACGGCGCACAGATGGGCTACACCGAGGTGACAGGCTTGGACCGCCGCAACGGCCTGCACGTGATCCACACAAAGGACGGCGACTACACTGCCAAGGCCGTGATCCTCACGGGGGGCGCCGAGCACAACCAACTGGGCGTGCCCGGTGAGGAGGAACTGGTCGGCAAGGGCGTGTCCTACTGCGCCACCTGCGACGCGGCCTTCTTCAAGGATCGGACGTGCGCGGTGGTCGGAGGGGGCGACGCGGCCATGGACGAGGCGCTGTTCGTCACCCGCTACGCATCCAAGGTCTACGTCATCCACCGGCGCGACGAGCTGCGGGCCGGCAAGATCCTGCAGGAGCGGGCCTTCTCCAGCCCCAAGATAGAGTTCGTCTGGAACACCGTCGTTACCGAGATCGAGGGGCAGGACGCCGTGGAACGGCTCAAGCTCCGCAACGTCGCCACGAACGAGGAGAGCACGCTGGACGCGGACGCGGTCTTCATCTTCATCGGCCTGCACCCCAACACCGACTACCTCCGGGGGATAGTCAAGATGGACGAAGGGGGCCACATCTTCGTCAACGAGTGGATGGAGACGGACGTCCCGGGGCTCTTCGCCGCGGGGGACGTGCGGGTGAACTCGGCTCGACAGGTAGTGACGGCTGCCGGGGACGGCGCGACCGCCGCCATTCGCGCCGACCAGTACATAACCGATACCTTCAAGGAGTAGCACGCGGGGACGCAGGCCGGCGCCTCGGCCGGCGCGGGGGCACGGAACCCGGGAGCAGACCCCGCGGGCGCTTGTTCTCCCGCCGCTGGGCGGCGTAGACTACGGCGCGGGAGTGGATGGGGCCCGGTGGTCCCCGCGGTCTTCAAAACCGTTGTGGGGCGGTAGACCCGTCCCAGGTGGGTTCGACTCCCATGCACTCCCGCCAGCTCCTCACCGCAGCGCTACCACGTCGAACCACGCGGTCCCAGACTGATGCCCGCAGCCCGTGGAAGACCCCGCGGGGTATAGGGGAAACCCCTCTGCCTCGGCACGCCATCCCGTCCGAATACACCCTTACGGAGGTCAGAAGGCGCCGGCTCCCGTCGGGAAGCCGGTGACATGGCCATGAAGATCCTCACGCCGGTCGACCAGTCGCCGAGAGACAAGATCGTCCTGCCGTACTGCGCCCGCATGGCGAAGACGCTGGATGCCTCGATCCTGCTGGTCAGGGCAGTGCCGATGTCCAAGTCCATCGTGCCCAGTTCGACGCGGCAGGCAGAAGCCTACGTGGAGGCCGTCGTCGGCGGCATCCGCGAGAAGGGCGTGAGTGCGAACGGCGCCGTCGAGCGGGGACCGCCGGCAGCGGTGATCGTGTCGGTGGCGCACAGAGCAGAGGCAGACCTGATCGTCATGGCCACCCGCGGCAGGAGCCGGAGCGGGCTGGGCAAGTTCGTGCTGGGGAGCATCGCCGCCGCAGTGATGGCGACGACCTCGAAGCCGGTGCTCGTGCTGAGCGAGGCGGAGGAAGCCGCGCCGACCGACTCTGAGACCCGCCGTCAGTCCGCCTACCTGGCCAGGGTGCTCTGGTACCGGGAGTCGAAGGGGATCTACACCCACGAGCTCGTGCAGAACCAGCTGGTTCGGCTGGTCGAATCGGGATTGGACGAGCAGGTGCTGCTGAGGACCTACCAGGCGTGCAGAGAGGAAGGAGAAGTCCTCGACTGGCTGGACGTGGGCTTCCAGGCGGATACGCTTCGCAGGTACCTTCCCGAACCCGGCTCTCTCCATCTGGAGCAGCCGCCGGACGCTCCCGAGATCCGCGCCGCCTAGCCTCATCCCCGCCAGGGAATCGTCGCCCAGCACACCCCCAGCCGACAAACTGCGCCATCGGCCCTCACCAAAGCCCGCGCGCCGATGAGGAGGCGCCCTCTTGACACCTGGATTCCTGTGGCGACCCGAAGGTTGCCGGTGTGACCACGCCTAGCGCGCGGCCGGGAAGAACGCGACACAAGCGCCCTCGGCAGGTCCAAGAGGCGGTCAGAACGGGCCTAGGCGTGCCGGGCGGAAGCGCTCGCCTGAGGCAGGAGCATGGTCATCTCCGCGACGAGCTCTTGCGCCCGCTCCAGAGCAGCGTCCCCGGCCTTTTCGTCCTCGTTCGCGTACAGTTCAGCGAGGTCGTCCATCTCCTCCTGGGAGAGCGTCTCCTCCACCATGGGATAGAACACGCGGTCCTCGCGCTGGATGTGGTGCCTGAGCATGGTCGTGTAGGCGGCGAGGTTCTCCAGCATGATGGTCACCTGGGCGTCCTTGCCCCGGGCGTAGCCGTCGAGGGCGTTGGCCATTTCGCTGACGTACCGGCGGCCGTGATCGTGCTGGTTCCTGAGCGCCTCCACCTCGCCGTCGAGCTCGCTGTGCTGTTTCGCGGCGAGCTTGCCGAACATGAGGTACTCCTCCTTGAAGTGGTGCCGCTTGTCAACGAAGGTCCGGGCGAACTCAACCGCCTTGTCGAAGAACTGCACCGGCGGGTTCTCTCCCTCCTCGAGGCCACGCCGGGCCAGATGGAACTGGTGGAGGGCCTGCCTGATCAGGCCGTGCTCATTGGCAAGGATCTCTATCGGGTTCATGCTGTCTCCTTGGGTGCCGGGCGCCGCCCGGCTGCTACTTCGGCTCCACCATGGCGGCGAAGGTCTGGGTCAGGATCTTGCCGTCGTGGATCCAGAAGGTGTCGGTGGCGAAGCGGTAGACGTTGTCGGCGGTCTCAGCCGACCAGGCGATGAAGGCAGTCTCCTCCTCGACGACCCGCCGGTCCAGGTGGAAGGACGCGCCGGGCTTGGCGAACTCGGCGAGGAACGCCTTCAACAACGGGGTGATCTGGGTCCGGCCGCGCAGGACGCCTTCCGGAGTGATGATGACAGAGCCGTCCGTGTAGTCCTGGAGGAGGCCGGCCAGGTCTCCGGCGCCAAATGCCTGGAGGTGATGATCGAGGATGGCCTCCGTGGATTCCTTCGCCGGCCGTTGCGTGCTCGGCGCCACTCCTGCTTGCGTATTAGCCATGGCTGCGTCGCTCCTTTCCTGAAGTCGCGGTAATCAGCGCTCCCACCCCGAGACGGACATTGAGATGGGACGCTATCGGTGCTTAGTATGAACTTTAACCGACCGTGACACGCCACGGCAAGCCGCGACACCGCGTGCCACAGACGCTCCCCGACATGCAGGCGCTCAATGACCCGGCCGGCGGGTCGGGTGCCGGCACACGACAGGGTCCCCCGCGTGTTGAGGTGAACCGCCAAATTGACCCCCTCCTTGGCAAGGAGGGGGTCGAGGCCCGGTTGCACCCGCCCCCAGGATCGTGTGCCGGCACATGGCACGCCACGAGACAGCACGTGCTGCCGCCGAACAGCCTCCGACGCGGCGGGGGAAGCTCGCGACATGTCCATAGAAGGCGTGCGGCAGGGGCTCAGAGTGGCGTCCGGCAGGCCGAGAATTCGGTAGAGGGGTCAAGCATGGACACCGAAACCGGAAACCGACCGGACCCGATGGCCGCAACCGCCCTGCAGCGGGAGCTCGAGGCTGCGATCAAGCGGATCGAGATGGGCCTTGCCCAGGCGAGCGCCGGCATCGCGACCCTGCAGAAGCCGCTTCTCGTCATGACGAACCTGCTGCTCATGACCCGCGGAAACGAGGCGGCGATTGAGGACCAGCCTGCGACCCAGGACCAACCTGCGACCCAGGACCAACCTGCGACCCAGGGCCAGCCTGCGACCGAGGGCCAGCCTGCGACCAAAGACCAGCCTGCGGCTGGGGAGCAGGCGCCCGAAGCGGCGCAGACCGCGCCAGAAGATCAAGGCCCGTTTGGAAAGAAGAGCACGGTCGACGGCGACTTGCCGAGGCCGCCGTCCAGGATCGAAGAACGCCTGCGCGAGCTTGAGGAACGCGAGCGGCAAGCAGCCGGACAGAGCGAACGCATGAAGGAAGACGTGTTCCCAAGCGGTATGGAACTCGATACTGCCGCAAGGGAACGCCTCTCCAAGATCGAGGAACGCCTGCGCAGCCTGGACGGCTAGCACCCCTTCCAGCGCCCGGCGGCCGCCTCCCACGCCAGCCAGATTCTCGCATCACAGATCCTCACGCTGCTCAGACCCGTGCGGAAGCGAACCGCAAAGCGCCCCTGTGCGCTGGCATGGCGGGGAGTCGCTCAGGGCTGAACCCTCGCCTGAGGTTGGCGGCCAGTGGCGGGTTGTAGCTCGTCTCGTTGTGGGTTTCCGGGCGTTCGGCGCGGCGCGAGGAGTGGGCCTCGTCTGGCCGTCCAGCCATCCGCACATGAGCCAGATACCGCGAGGCAGCGGAGTCCTGTGTACCGGCTAGCGTCGGCCGGGAATCGGGCGATGCTGAAGGGGAACCGCCGATCTCAGCTTTGGCACTGTCGGGGATTCACGCGCCGGTCAGCCGGGCCCACCAATTGCGCGTCATCAGCCGCCGGGCCAGGGACAGCTCGTGTCTGTTGGCGACCCTCCTTGGGCCTGGGAGACCGGCGATGCGGCGTACGGTCATCAAGCCGCCGGGGAAGAGTCGAGAGAAGCGCCTCTTCGTCATGCCCAGCGCTTTGCAGGTGTAACGCAGCGACGGTGCGTTGTTGGTGGCCTGGTGGTAGGTCCGCGTGAAGTCGATCACGCGCCAGTGGTCGCTCACCAGTTCGCGGGGCCAACCCTTGAGCCCTTGGCGGCGCGCCAGGAACACGGCGACTTCCTGGGACCATCGAGAAGGATCTATCATGAAGCCCCTCTCGTTCACCTCGACCGGCGTTTCCACTATCGCCGCCTCATCAAAGGTGGTCGCGGTTTGCACTCTGTCCTCTTGGAGTATTGTCAGGTTGGACATGATCGCGTCTCCTTCGGCTGTTCACGGCCCGTCACACCCACTTGCTGGAGCGGGCCGGCGGCCAGCCGCTCGTATGTGTCTCTATTGCATCTCCTCCACCGCTTGACCCCCGCTAGTGACCACCCCGACGGGGGAAGGCGAACCCGATTGCAAGCCCTGCGACGATCACGATCGCAATCGACATTGCGCCATAGAGCACGGCGTTGTCTTGAGCCATGCTCCCGAGCGCATTCACCAACCCCGCCTTCTCAACGCTGAATGCCACCTCGTCAGATTTCACGACTTGGCCGTCTTTCACGTAATGAGCGCGGACGCTGTACTCACCGGTGGGCGCATCCGAGGGCAGGCTCAGAGATGTTCCCCAGTGGCCCTCGCTATCAGGCTGGATGGTCGCGCCGGTCCGTGCTGCGGCATCGCAGTCTGCCGCTTCGGTTTCGTGATAGCACCTCCATGGCGTGTACTGACCCTCCGTGATGTACACGTCACGCAGCGCCGTTACGAATTCCGTCTGCTTCTCCCCAGAGAGCGGGCTTTCGTCGTTGGGATTCACCGCCTCGGCTTGATCAAGGATGTTGCTGGACTCAGGGTCCACACCAAGCCTGAGCTGCTGCTCTCTGTCTAGGAGGTGCTCTACGGGCTGGGAGCTCAAGACCTCGTGGAAGGCGGGCATCCCCTCCACTTCGGCCTGGTCGACGGTCATCCAGAAGAGGCCCATCACCTTGCCTTCCTTCCTCATCTTGACCGGGTCGACGGGGCCGTTTACAACCAGCACGACATCCGCGCCCTCAGGCGTCGTCCCACTGATGGTCACTTCAGCCCCAGAAAAGTTCAGCCCTATGTTGATGGTCTCGGGCGACACCACCAACCCCGGCTCCCCGTCAGCCCATGCGGTTGTCCACCCGGCGGCGACGAGCGCGATCAGAAGAATCGCGGCAACGGCGACGACAGCGCGCATCAGTGACCTCCTCCACCCAGCCGAGCCACCTGGAACAAGCCCGACGGCTCCAGCATGAGATCGACCAGAAGCTTGACCATCACAAGCATCACGATGGCACCCAGGATCGTTCGCAACTGGTGCCCTTCCAGCCGGCCGCTCAGGCGCGCTCCCACCTGCGCACCCGTAGCACCGCCGATCATGAGTATCACGGCAAGAAGGACATCGACGCTGTGGTTGACAATGGACTGCTGGAACCCGACGTTGGCCGCTGTGAGGACTTCCTGGAAGAGGTTCGTCCCCACGGCGACGTGCGTTGGCATGCCGAGCACATAGATCATCGAGGGTATCATGATGAAGCCGCCCCCCACGCCCATGATGGCGGTCAGTACGCCGATGGCTAGGCCGAGCCCGAGAGGAAGGAGCAACGACATCCGTACGCCTGACTTCTTGTACTCCGTCTGCAGCGGCAGCCTGGTTACGAACCGGCGAAACCCCTGTTCTTCATTCGGCTTCCCATCCTCTGCGAGCTTGACCTTCAGCTCTTTGAACCCTTCATCCACCAGATTTTGGATAGCCCGAGTATGGAAGCTGCGTATCCAAGTCCGCACAGACTCCCGCAACATCAGGCCGCCCACGCTGCCCAACATGACGACGTAGACCACTCGCACCCAGAAGTCAAAGCTGCCCGCCTCGCGCAGTATCCTCACGAGCTGCACGCCGGCCGTACCGCCGATCAAGGTCCCGACCAGGATCGTCGCTCCCATCTTGAGGTCCACGTTGCCAAGTCGGGAATGGGCCAGCGCCCCCGACGAAACGGTGCCCGCGATCTGCGCGCTGTCCGTGCCCACCGCCACGGCCGAGGGGACCCCGATCATCATGAGCAGCGGCGTCATCAGGAAGCCGCCGCCCACGCCCGTCATCCCGGAGAGAATGCCCACGCCGAAGCCGATGCCCACCACAGCGATGACGGGCATGCTGTTGTCCGCTACCGGTAGATAGACCGTCGTCGTCAAGAGATCGGACAAGTGGATCGGGCTCACTGCCAAGCCGACCAGCACCACGAGCACCACGATCGCCCCCGCTACAAGTCGCGCACCGCGCGGACCCAGCGCCTGGGCGACGGGCTGCAAGACATGGAGGCCGCCCGCGATGCCTGGGGCAACACCCTTTCGGATGAATGCCTGGTCTTCTCTGGTGAGTTCGTCGGTTTCGGCTGTTGTTATCACAGACCCAGGCATCGCCTTCTCCCCGTTAGTTGATCGCGAACCCGGTCGGACAGTTGCGGCCGGTGAGCGCCTGGGCTCTGACCTGCCGAGATGCGCATGCCTCCTCGCCGCCTCGGGTTCCCTCACACTGTGGCTTCGGCGCTGCTGCATGCCGGGCTAAGTCGCGCGCTTGATCACTAATCAATGCGACCAACGGCCTCCTACTAATGAAGAATCTCACAAATGGACGGAGCGACGCATCAAGTTGAGGTCAAGTGCCTGTCAAAATCGGCACAATATGATCACGGATCGGCCAAGATGGCTAGAGGAGAAGCTCGCTCAGGAGTCCGATGGCACGGCAAGAGGAAGATCCACGACGAAGGCAGTTCCCTCCCCCGGCCGGCTGGTCACGTTGATGAAGCCATGGTGCCCCTCGGCCACGTACTTCACGATGGCCAGGCCGAGGCCGCTCCCTTCGCTGCGAGCGTCACGAGCGCCGCGCGCTCGATAGAAGCGATCGAAAATGTGAGGCAGGTCCTCTTCCGAGATACCAGTGCCGCTATCTCGGACTTCCAGGCGGGCGAGGCCGTCCGTTGCGTGAACACGTACCTCAATCTCGCCCCCCTTGGGCGTATATTGAACAGAGTTCTCCAGCAGGTTCCAAAGCATCTGCGCCAGCCGTTTCTCATCGCCCTGGACACGCACACCGGCGGCTATTTCAGCCGTTAGCTCATGTTGGTCATCCTGAGCCCGAAGGCGCGCCATGGCTTGTTCGCACACCGCGGAGTAATCAACGGGCGCCAGAACCAACTCGTGTCGCCCTTCTCGAGAAAGGAGGACAAGATCGGAGAGGAGAGCGCTCATGGCCTCCAGCTCGGCAATCATCTGCCCCAGACAAGCCTCGCGCTGCTCCTTCGGCAGGCCCGGCCT
The DNA here is from genome assembly GCA_964406605.1 of uncultured Dehalococcoidia bacterium. GTDB lineage: Bacteria > Chloroflexota > Dehalococcoidia > DSTF01 > RBG-16-68-14 > CAYOSF01. Next base: position 36,186 of record CAYOSF010000011.1, read on the forward strand.
GCGCAGAACGTCGACATCCGTGCGCAATACTGTGAGAGGCCGGCGCAACTCGTGAGAGGATTCAGCGAGGAAGGCCTTCTGCGTCTCCAGCGTTCGCTCCACACACTCAATCATGGAGTTGAAGGTGGCGGTTAGCTCCGCCATCTCGTCGCCTCCGGCGAAGGCACGGACGCGACGGCTGAAATCGGCTGTCTGCTCTATGTCCCGCGCCAGCCGAGAAACTGCCCGCACGGGCTCAAGAACACGCCTTGCCACAAGGTAGGCCGGCACGTTCGTAATGAGCAGAACGGCCACACCCCCGAAGATGAGGATTGTGCGCATGTGGCTCAGCCAATCGCCCGAGTCCTTCAACGATTGCGCTATTACCACGCTTCCTGATATCCCATCGCTGGATGTAATCGGTAGGTACTGAATACGAAAGCGCTCTCCTGCCACGTCGGCGGTGGCGAAGGTCGGCTCGTCTGAGGTCGCCATGTTGGGCAAAGCAAGGTTGAGACTGCCGGAAGGGAAAGACGAGTAGACCACGCTTCCTTCGAGGTTACGCACCTGAAAGAGGACACCGGAGGAAGCTTCCTCGTCCAGCCTAATGCGCTGGTTGACGCGCATGGTCTGAGAGGAGAGCGAAGAGTCTATGGGTTCCAGAGCGGTGACGATAGCTTCGCTCTTCAGCCTGAGCTTCTCATCCACGCTGTCGGAAACCCTGTTAGCCGCGGCGATATACACGGCAAGGCTGAACGCCGCCAGAGACCCGGCCAGCAGTATCAGATAGGCGACGGTAAGGCGAAGCCGTAGCCGCACTCATTCCTCCTGTTTCAGCATGTAGCCCACGCCGCGGATCGTCTGGATAAGCGGGGGGCCGCCTGCCGCTTCCAACTTCTGACGCAGATTCGCCACGTGAACGTCGATAACATGGTCCTCGACGGAGGGATCCTCGCCCCAGAGACCCAGCAGCAACTCTTCTCTGGTCCGGACCTGCTCCGGGGTTCGCATGAATTGCTCCAGGAGGCGGAACTCCGTCGCGGTCAGCGGTAGGTGGTGCTCTCCGCGCGTGGCGGTCCAGGTCGCCCGATTGAGCGTCAGATCGGCGTAGGAGAGGCGCTCCTTCGGCGGGGGTGTCGGCCAACTTCGACGGAGCAGTGCTTGTATGCGGACCACCAGCTCGTCGAAGACGAAGGGTTTGACCAGGTAGTCGTCCGCTCCAGCTTCGATGCCGGCGATGCGATCGCGGACACTATCCAGAGCCGTCAACATGATGATGGGAATGGTCTCGCTCTCCCGCAGCAGCCGGCAGAGACTGAGCCCGTCCATGCCGGGCATCATGATGTCCAAGACGATGATATCCGGGCGCCGGCCCCTCAGGTAGACGAGCGCCTCACCCGAATCTCGGGTCACACCGACATCGAAGCCGCTTAGCGACAAGCCTCGCTCCAGAGCGGCCAGCAGTTCCCGGTCGTCGTCCACCACAAGCACGTGGGGCCGCCAGGAGTCGTTGCCGGGGGAAGGATCACGCAAGACGGAAAACGGTGGTACGGTCATAGCGCTCCGGGGCGTGGGTCATAAGCAGCCTTCCGCCGGCGGGCAACGGCGCGCCGGTTGCAGATGGAGACCGCATCCAGGCACCACGTCGGCGGCTTAGCCACATCTGCATAATGTCACGATAGAGGGCATATTGCATCAAGATTACGTCAAGGCGGGGCCAGGGGCAGCATAAAATAGGCCGAAAGCGGCTCCGGCGAAAGCACGTGGAGTCCGGCTGGGCGCGCTTGCCGGCCAGACTCTCCCATGGCCGGTTTCCACGCCGACATCGGCGGCGCGCCCGCCTTCGGGGCGCAAGGTCAGTCGGTCGGTGCTACCGCAGGCTGCCAAACGGGTTCGCGGCCGTGCGCAAGCCGGCAGGGCGCCGCGGCCGGGTCCGCCGGCACGATCCACAATTGGCTGAGCCCGCTCTGCACGATGACGGCATCATCGCGTGGCGCCCACCCCTGGTCTTCTCATGAAAAGCGGACACTGGCCCTCCCGTAGACGCACCCGGCTGTTCTCGCGTACCCTTAGCTTCGGTTGAGACAGGGCAAGCACCGGGAGATGAGACATGACGAATGAGGAAGCGGTAAGCCGGCGCATTGAGGAGCTGCTGGGGCAGATAACGCTGGAGGAGAAGGCGGCGATGACAGCCGGGACGGACGCCTGGCACAGCACGGGCGTCGAGCGGCTGGGGATCCCGACCATCAAGATGACGGACGGACCGAAGGGGGCCCGCGGCGACGGGACGAGCGGGACGACGGCGGCGTCGTTCCCGGTGGGAGTGGCGCTGGCCGCGACGTGGGATCCTGAGCTGATCCGCGAGGTGGGATCGGCGCTGGGCGAGGAGACGAAGAGCAAGGACGCGCAGGTGCTCCTCGGGCCGACGGTGAACATCCACCGCCACCCGCTGGCCGGGCGGAACTTCGAGTGCCATTCGGAGGACCCCTATCTGAGCGGGCGGATGGCGGTGGCCTTCGTGCAGGGAGTGCAGAGCCAGGGCGTCGGCACGTCCGTGAAGCACTTCGTGTGTAACGACTCGGAGTTCGAGCGCTTCACGATCAGCTCGGAGGTGGACGAGCGCACGCTCCGGGAGATCTACCTGCTGCCGTTTGAGATGGCGGTGAAGGAGGCCGACCCCTGGACGGTGATGGGCTCCTACAACCGCGTCAACGGTGTCTACGCCTGCGGCAACCACCGCCTGCTGACTGAGATCCTGCGTTACGAGTGGGGCTTCCGCGGTTTCGTCGTTAGCGACTGGGTCGCGCAGAAGGAGGACACGGCCACGGCGGCGAACGCGGGGCTCGACCTGGAGATGCCCGGGCCGGCCCGCGACATGGGCGCGAAGCTGGTCGATGAGGTGCGCTCCGGCGCGGTGGACGAGGCGACGGTGGACGATATCGTACGGCGGCTGCTGCGGATCACGATCCTGTCGGGCCGCCTGGACGACCCCGAGGAGAAACCGGAGCGCTCCGACGACCGGCCCGAGCACCGGGCGCTGGCGCGTCGCGTGGCGGCCGAGGGGATGGTGCTGCTCAAGAACGACCGGGACATCCTGCCGCTCGACCCGTCATCACTTCAGACGCTGGCCGTCATTGGGCCGAACGCGGAGGTGGGGGTGTTCGAAGGCGGCGGCAGCTCGCGCGTGAACCCACATTACGTCGTACACCCGCTGGAGGCGATCCGCGAGCGCTGCGGCGACCAGGTCTCGGTCGTGCACGAACGCGGCTGTCTGACCCACATGTTCACGCCGGAGGTCGACCAGGCGCGCTACGCGGCGGGGGCCGACAAGGACGGACGCGGCGTTGCCGTGGAGTACTTCGACAGCCCCGACTGCACCGGGGAGCCGGTCTACGGACGCCGAGTGCGACAGATCGGCATCCGCTTCATGGGTCCGGTGCCGGGCGTCGCGGACGCCGAGAGCTTTTCCTGCCGGTGGACGGCGACGTTCACGCCCGACACGACGGGCACGCACACCTTCGGACTGACCGCCGTCGGCCTGGGACGCCTGCTGGTCGACGGCGTCGAGGTGCTCGACAACTGGACGGACCCGAAGCCGGGGACCTGGCTCTACGGGATGGGCTCGGAGGAGGTCACCGCGGGCGTGGAGATGGAGGCTGGGAAAGATTACCAGCTTGCGGTCGAGTACAGTCGAGGCGGCCGCCCTCGGAACGCCGGGTTGCAGTTCGGGATGGTTCCGCCGGTGCCGGAGGACCTGATGCAGCGAGCGGTGGCCGCCGCGAAAGGCGCGGACGCCGCCGTGCTCGTCGTCGGCACGAACGGGGAGTGGGAGACCGAAGGCAACGACCGCCTCGACATGGAGCTGCCGGGCCGGCAGCGGGAGCTGATCGAGAAGGTGGCGGCGGCGAACCCGAAGACGGTGGTGGTGATGAACGCCGGCGCGCCGGTCACGATGGATTGGCTCAATCGGGTGCCCGCCGTGCTGCAGGCCTGGTTCCCCGGGCAGGAGTTCGGGAATGCGCTCGCGGACGTGCTGTTCGGCGATGTGAACCCGTCAGGCAAGCTGCCCACCACGTTCCCCAAGCAACTCGAGGACAGCCCCGCGTTCGGCAACTACCCGGGTGAGAACGGCAAGGTCGCCTACGAGGAAGGCGTCTTCGTGGGCTACCGAGGATACGACGCCCGCGACACCGAGCCGCTCTTCCCATTCGGGCACGGCCTCTCGTACACGACGTTCGAGTACGGCGAACCGTCCGTCAGCGTCCAAGGCGAGGACACCGTCTCGGTTGAGATAGACGTGACGAATACGGGGCAGCGCGCCGGGCGGGAGGCGGTGCAGTGCTACGTCCGGGACGTGGAGTCGAGCGTGCCTCGGCCGCCGAAGGAGCTGAAAGGGTTCGCTAAAGTGTCGCTGGAGCCGGGTGAAAAGGCCACGGCGCGGATCGTCCTTGGCCGGCGGGCGTTCTCGTTCTACGACCCGACCCGGACCGACGGACGCTCGCAGACGCCTCGCCCTTGGGTGCTTGAGCCGGGCGAGTTCGATCTGCTCATCGGAGCGTCGTCGCGGGACATCCGGGCCGTGGCGAAGGTCGCGCTGGGCGGGTAACGGCGAGGAGCCACCGCGCGACGAAGCGGTCTGCAGCAGCGAGAGACGGCGCATGAGAGACGACTCCGTCTGGCTGGATGATCCCCGGGTTTCCGGCCTCGAGTTCCCACGGGCGGAGGGCCGGCTGAAGGCGGACGTCGCGATCATCGGGGCCGGCATCACAGGCCTCTCGACCGCCTTTCACCTGAAGGAGCGCTTCCCGGAGCTTGACGTCATCGTGCTCGAGCGGGACCGGGTCGGGTCCGGCGCCTCCGGGCGCTCCAGCGGGGCCCTGACCGACATCCCGGAGCGGAAGTGGGCGTACAAGCTTGACCGCGACGGCGAGGAGGAGACCCACCGTGCAGCTGCCTTCCAGCGCAGCGGCGTGGAGACAGTCATGAAGCTCGTCAAGGAGGCGGGGATCGACTGCGACCTGGGCTCGCCGGGGTACCTCATGGTGGGCCGAGAGCGCGACGTCCCGCAGCTAGAGCGGGAGGCGGAGGCGATGCGCCGGCTGGGCAAGGAGGGCCGCTTCCTGGCGCGGGACGAGCTGCGTACGTTCGTCAGGCAGGACTTCTATGCGGCCGGCGTGCGCGCCCCCTCGTACTGGCTGAACCCAGGCCGGTACGTCGTCGGGCTGGCGCGTCTGGCGCAGAGCCTGGGCGTCCGCGTATTCGAGCGGTCGCCCGTAACCGAACTGCCTTCCACGAAGCCGGCGCATCTCCGGCTGGCCTCAGGCAGCGAGGTGCACGTCGAGACCGTCGTGCTCGCGACCAACGGCTACACACCGAGGCTCGGCTTCCTCCGAGGCCGCATCTTCGCCCTCCACACCTGCGCGGTGGCCACGGAGCCGCTATCGAAAGAGGAACTCGACAGCTTGGGTTGGGAAGGCCGACAGGTCGTGTTCGAGGCCGGCCAGACCGGTCGCACGCTCTACCTCACGCCCAACGACCGGCTGGTCTGCCGGGGGACGCTCCACTACCAGTTCAACGACGGGGTCAATCCGTTCGACCTGCCCGGGGCGGAAGCGCGGCTGACGAAGGCGATCCACGCCCGCTTCCCACAGCTTCGGTCGGTCGGCATCTCGCACCGCTGGAGCGGGGTCATGGGGATGACGCGGGCGTTCTACCCCGCCATCGGTAGAGCGCAAGGGGAGGGCGACGTCCTCTATGCGGCTGGGCACTCCGGGCACGGCATCGCGAGCGCCACCCTGGCCGGCCGCCTGATCACCGAGATGTATGCCGGCGACGGGTCGCCGGAACTGAGCTACGCGCTCGAGCACTCTCTGCCACCGATGATGCCGCCCGAGCCCCTGCGCTTCTTGGGAGTGCGGGGCCTGATCTGGTGGTGGCAGCGGCGAGAGCGCTGACATGGCCTCCTGGATCGCGGCAGGCACGCCTCGATCAGTGAGGCAGAGCAGCGCCATTCGCCGCGCCCGCTTCCGGCTAGGGCTCCGAGACGGCCGCGGGGATAGGCCGGATAGAGCCGAAGCTCCAGCCATACGAGGTCCCCTGAAACCCCAAGGTAGACGGGCGTCCTGGGTGGTTGCCAAGCGGGGCGAAGACGCGGCAGAGAGCGGGCAGCGGCCTCCCAACGCACTTCATCTCACCTCTCGCGGTGGGATCGCGGGACGCGCACGGTCTCTGGGGGGCCTCGTCAGGACGGCGCTGTCAGGCAAGCCTCCGGCCCTCTGGATCGCCCTCGCCGTCAACGTGCTGTTGGCCATTCTCTATCTCTGGAGCAGGGGCGGGAGCACAACGGAAGTGCGGATTGAGACGGCCGGCTCGGCGTACCGGGCGTACGTCGATGGAAAGCTGATCGCGTCCTCCCGGTTCGAAGGAACCGGCGAAGGCGGCATAGCTCTGGGCCTCTCCGGACAGGGCGCAGTCCCGTCCCTGCCGAAGCCCTCGGGCGTCGACTCGGTTCGGGTGACGGACCCCGCCACCGGGGAGGTGATCTTCGAAGACGGCTTCGGCGGGCCGCTTGAGGAAGGTTGGAGGGTCCAGGCCGGTGAACCGGACGTCGGGGACGGCGTCCTTCCGCCGGGGCCGAGCTACACATCGCTGGCCGCAGACTTCGCCGAGTGGGGCGACTATGTCCTGGAGGTAAAGCTCCGGAACCTGACCCAGGCCTCCATCCGCGTGCGGAGAGGAGCGACGGCGCTGGATCTGAAGCTGTGGCCGTACCAGAGGTACGACAGCAGATTGGACCGGATCGAGGGTGGAGAGGTAGTCGAGAGGACGGCCGGAGCGCCGTTGGAGCTGAACCGAGGACAGACCCTGCGGTCGATCGCGGCGATGCTACTGCGGCCATATCCCCTCGCGCTGGCCATCGTTGCGACCATCATCGTCGTGGCGGCAGGACCACGGCTGGGGCGACCATGGCGGGGGCTGTTGCTGGTCGCGCCTGCGCTCGCCCTCGGCCTCTGGTACCGAGAGGGCGTCCACGCGTTCGCGCTGGGCCGGACGTGGGAGGAATGGCCGTTCCTGGCGCCGGCGCTCCTGGCAGGTGCGGCGATCATCTTCGCGTACGTGGCGCGGCCGGCACTGCTCGAACGGCGCCTGCAGACGCTGGGGCGAGCCATCCCGCAGGTCGCCACACCGCTCGTTGTCGTTTTGGCTGCCGGAGCCTTCGTCCTGCTCTGGTATCTCATCTACATCGTGGGGGAGGCGATGCCCCACGTCCCCGACTCTGTCGCGTACATCTTCCAGGCCAAGATCTTCGCCTCCTTCCGTCTCACCGCCGACCCACCGCCCGTGCAGGAGAGCTTCTCCATCTTCCAACCGCACTTCCTCCACGTCGTGGACGGCCGCTGGTTCAGCCAGTACTCATTCGGGCACCCCCTGTTCCTTGCGATCGGTCAGCTCTTCCACGCCGTCTGGCTTGTCCCGCCTATCCTGGGAGCCGCCTCAGTGTTCCTCATCTACAGGACGGGCAGCCACCTGTACGGAGCCACCGTCGGCATCCTGGCAGCGGTGTTACTCCTCTTCTCCCCCTTCTTCCAGATGACCGCCAGCAACTTCATGTCCCACAACACCGCCGCCTTCACGATCCTGGCCTGCCTCTTCCTCCTGGTCCGTCCCACCAAACGCCGGATGCTCTCCATGTTTGTCAGCGGCGTATTCCTCGGCCTGCTGTTCAATATCCGACCGCTGACCGCGGTGGCGTTCATCCCCGCGCTGGGGTCCCTGCTGGGGTACGAGCTCCTTCGCGCCGGTGCCGATCGCACGAGGATCCTCCGCGAGGACCTCGCCTTCGCCGCAGGAGCCCTCCTTCTCTTGCTGGCCTACTTCGGCTACAACCATGCGACCACCGGCGCGTTCGACAAGTCCCCGCAGGTGCTCACCTTCGGCGATACCTCAGACTGGCTCGGATTCGGGGGCAGACACTCGGTGGCCTTCGGACTCCAGAACGAGCAGGTCCTGCTCTCCCTCCTGGTCTTGGTGGCGAACGGCTGGCCCATCGCGATCGGGCTCTTCCTGGCAGCCTTCCCCTTCGTCCTCGGCACCAGGAATCGATGGGACTACTTCTTCGCCGCCTCCGCGCTCGCCATCGCGGCCGCAACCGTCTTCTACAAGGGCGCAGGCGTCATGCACGGCCCCCGCTATCTCTACGAGATGATGCCCTTCCTCATGCTTCTCAGCGCCAGGGGCGTCCAGCGTCTCACGAGCGCCGCGTCTGACACGGGCGATTGGCTCGCCCGCCGCGTCCTCCAACAACCGCAGGCGGCCGCGCCGGGGCTGACCCACGTCGCGACGTTCATCCTCGTCGCCGGCCTGATCGCGTTCAGCGCCTACGGCTGGATGCTGGGCAGGCACGACGCGTGGTCCGGGATCGATTTCGTCCCCCAGGAGATGTCGATGCTCGAAGGCTTCAACTCCACGGACGGCCGGCTGCTGGACAGGGCGGCCGAGATGAACATCGAGAACGCTCTCATATTGGTTGAAGACTGCGTGCCGTGGTGGTGCTACGGGAGCGTCTTCTGGACGAACTCACCGGACCTGGACAACGATGTCGTCTGGGCAAGACGGCTGGGGACGCCGGACGACCTGATCTTGGTCGACCGGTTCGAGGGCAGGAATCTCTACCTTGCGGACTACGAGGCCGGCACCATCACCGCGGTGACCAGAGACCAGATCGCGGAGGCCGGCGAGTGACCCGCGGTCAGAAGGGAAGGCCGCGTACCGAACGCAGGAAGGGCGGCGCCGGGCCGGCCGGCAGAGCGCCTCCGTTCCACCACTTGCGCAGGACTTGGGGCCCACGAATATAATTGACGCATGCACACGGCCGGGGAGTATCGTTGAAGGAGCGGAGGGCGCCCCGCAGCAGCAGCGGCCGCTGCGTGCTCGTTCGGATCCACGGTGGCTGATCGTCGCATCCGAGGCCCCCGCGGCATCCTCCAGCAAGCCATAGCGTCAACGGCACGTTTGCAGAGCTGGTCAGCCGTCCAGGCGCTCGCATTGCTCGCGGCGGCCGCTTTTGCCTACAACGGCGCTCGCATCCTGAACGACAGCCCGCGCAGGGCGCAGGCCATCCTGGACAACTTCGATCAAGCCGCGCCATGGCTGGGGTTGGCCCTGCTCGCTACCTTCGTGGCGGCCTGGCAGAAGCCTCGATTGCCGCACATCTCCCCACGGTCCTGCGGGGCTGCCCTCCTGAGCTTCTGGCGCGCGCACCGGGTGGAGGCAGTTCTCTTCGCTGCCATTCTGGCGTTCGGCATCTTCATGAGGGTGTATCGCTTCGGCGACACTCTCCCGCCGGCAGATGGGCTCTGTTGCGAGGAGCACATCAACGGCAGTGTCGCCTACAGCGCGTTGGAGGGAGACCGGCCGCTCCTGTTTCCGCTGGTGCGCTGGGGCTCGGCAGCCGGCTTCCTGCTCTTCGGCGAGAACACCCTGGGACTGCGTTTCTTCTTCCCCGTCATGAGCATCGCGACGCTGATCGCGTTCTACTTCTTGCTTCGGCAGCTTGTGAGCGCACCCGCCGCGCTCTTCGGGCTGGCGCTCTATGCCGCGGCCTGGTGGCCTTCGTTGCGGAGCAGTCTGCCGGCGGAGGGCACGATCTACAGCATGACCTTTGCCTTCTTCCTGGTACGAGGTCTCAAGAAGAGGAGCCCGCTCATGTTCCTGGGCGCCGGCGTCATCGCCGGGCTGATGTCGTACGAGTACGAGCCGTTTCGTGTCGTGCCCATGATCGCCGCCGGCTTTGTGGGCGCGGCGGCGGCGCGCGAGGTGCTGCTCCGCCGCCCCTTCCGGCTCTCCGCCGCGAAGGCCCGCGCGGTAGTGCTCCTGAGAGCAGCCTGGCGACCCGCTTTGATCTTTCTCATGGCGGCCGGCATTGTCCTCGTGCCCATGATCATCGGCACCCACCGCGGACAAGACCTCTACCTCACCTCCGTACACCGAGGCGAGCAGACCCGCGGTGGTGAACTCCTGGCAGAAGATTGGCGGGACCAGGTGAAATGGACAGCGGAGATCTTCCTGCCGGTTGGGCCGCAGGAATACCCGACCTCCCCGCCGCGCGACGCGGCCGGGACCCGGTTCTTCGACCCTGTGGCAGGCTGGCTCGTGCTGGCCGGACTGCTGGCCGGGGTGGCGTCCCTCTTTCGAGGCTTTCGGCTCCTGTTCGTCTCTTGGATGGCGGTGAGCTTGTCGGCCGGAGCACTGCAGCTGCAGGATTTCGCGGCGTGGAAGTTCTTCGGCTTGGTGCCGGTCGCGCTCGTGCTGGCGGCGCTTCTCGTCGACGACGTCCGCACTCGCGTCGTGGCCGGGTTCGGCCGCCCGGGCGCACTCGCCCTCGGTGGCATCCTGGTGATCGGCTCCGCCTTCAGCTTCTGGTGGAACGCGGACACGCTGTTCAACGAGGTGGACGCAAAGGTCCAACAGAGCTACGGCGGAGACCCGAGCCTGCTCTACAACTTCTGCGACTCGTTACGCGAAAGAGGCGAGGGCAACTACACCTATGCATTCAGCAGCGTCGAATCTATCGCCGGGTTCGCGGGTTCCCGTGACACCACCCAGCAGGAGAAATGGGCATGGGGCGACCTCATCTGGGTCTGCCACGACCTGCAAGGCACGGCTCTTCCCGCCCCCGAAGAGGCGTGGCCGCTGCGAGGCATACCGGCCGGCCCGGTCACGCTGGCCTTCGCGGATCCTCTCGGCACGACCGAAGAGCTGATTGAAGAACTCAACCGAGCCTACCCTGGTCTGGGCCGGCCCGACCGAGTGGAGCACGGGCCGGCTGATTCTTTCACGCTCGTCAATTACGAGTTCGCAAGCGCCGAGGAGCTTGCGCGATACGGTCTGTGGGCGGACTACTTCCAGGCAGGGGACGATAGCCCCACGGTCTCTCGCATCGATCCCGTCCAGGATCTGAGCTGGGACGAAGACGAGGCGCCGCTGGCGCCGCCTTTCTCAGTCCGCTGGCGAGGCGTCGTGTACGTTGCGGAAGCCGACACGTCGGGGCTCCAAGCGGTGACCGACGAGCCCGTGGAAGTGCGCTTGGACGGCCAGGTCGTCTACAGCACACGCGGAGGAGAGACGGAAGAGACGTTCGTCGAGCTCGTCCCTGGCTGGCACCCAGTCGAGATCACGCTCGAGAAGCAGCACGACGGGGGAACGTTTGCGCTGGTCTGGAAGGCGGCGGCGAGTGGGGTGCGGCGTGTCGTGGAGCCGGACGACCTGTTCCCCCTTGCCGAGCTTGACGGCTGGCTTCATCAGCGGTCGCTGGGGTACGCGGGCGACCGACACCGGATCGTCACGCAACGGCTAGACTTCGCGCCGCACTATGCATCGGCGGATGTCCTTAGACTCCAGGTGCAGAATGGCGCATCCGGGCCGTTCCTGACCGAGGAGCGCTGGAGCGGCGTATGGCAGGTGGACGAGCCCGGTGACTACACCCTAACGGCGGACGGGGCTGGCACGCTGACGTTGCTGGTCGACGGCGTGCCGGTGGCAATGGACGATACGTCCTTGCAGCTACGACGCACGCTCCGAGCGAGCGTAACATTGGATGAGGGCCGCCACACCCTGGAGATTGTGCAGCAGTTCGAGAGGGAATCGCCGCGGTGCGGGACGATCCTCTCGGTACAGCGTCGCTCGGGGCCGGTCGCAGGCGGCGAGCCGAAGCTTGAGAACGTGGCGATCCGGGTCACGCCGTACTAGACGGCTCAGGTTGACACGGATCGAGACCGAGGAGTAGGGTGAAGCCCATCGTGAAGTCAGGCCGGGATCGCGTGGCATCCCAGCGAGCGCGGACCAAATGGGGGACGGCCATGCTGTGCTGGTTGCTGCTCATGGCCGCTCTCTCAGCGGCGCTGCTCGCCGCCTGCGACGGCAGCGGCAAGCAGGATGTCCGAAACGCCGTTGCGGCCATTGGAGCGGCCATGAACGGGGGTGATTATGGGAGGCTGTTCGACGACTTCTCGGCCGCCCGCTGCAGGCAGCCCAACAAGCGCGATGCGTTCATCGCCAGCTTCGAACAGCAGCCGTTCAAGCTAGCCGACGTTGACTTGCTCGACCAAAACATCGTCATCGACAGTGGCGCCGCCTACATCATCCTGACCGCGACATTCGAGTTCGCTGACGGGCGAACACAAACACAGACCTTCCAAGAAGCCCTCGTCGACGAGGACGGCGGGTGGCGTGACCTCGACTGCTTTGAAGGTCCGCTAGGAGGGCCCGGCTGACCGGGTCCGGTACTTGGACACGTTGCCGCTCCAGAGAGCGCGGAGACACCAACCGCCCTTCCTCGCGGCGCTACGTCGTACCTGACGCCGCTTCGGGACGTATCGAGGTAGCTGGTAGAGCGCGGCTCCCAGGGCGGCCGCCGTCGCGGGCACCAGCGCCAGGCCGTAGAGCGCCGTGCGGACGCGATCCAGCCCAAACTCGGCGGCGTTGAACGGCGCCCCGACGGTCATCAGCGGCACCATAAGGGCGAACTCCCAGTTCGACATCACCTTGAAGAAGGCCAAGTACCGGTTGCGAATGATGCGCACCGTCTTCACCATCGTGCCCCAGCCCAGCTCGGTCTGGAGCGTGTGCTTATGGTAGACCACCGCCTTGGGCACTGCCACCGACCGATAGCCCAGCGCTCTCACGCGCAGCCCGAGGTCCAGGTCCTCGGCGTAGGCGAAGAAGTCGGGATCGAAGACGTAGCCGAGCTGCTCAGCCACACTCCGACGAATGATGATGCAGACGCCGTGGAGGAACAAGGTGTCCGCGGGTTGCTCCATCGATGGCAGCCGCCCGTACCGGACGTATCCGGTGCGGCTCACCTCGGACGTGTACGCGGCTCCCGCATCGGCACGCGTTGCGAGACCGGCAAACTCCGGATACCAGGGCTGGATGACGTTACCGTGCCCGGCGGCGATGTCGGGCGAAGAAGCGACGGCTCCGAGCAGTTCACGGAGCCAGCAACGGTGCACCACCGTATCCTGGTTGAGAAAGACGACGAAATCGCCTCGGGTCTCCCCGAACCCGATGTTGTTGCCCTCCGCGTAGCCGTGGTTGCGATCGAGCGCCAGGACGCGGGCCTGCGGGAAGCGCTCCGACACAAGAGCCGCCGATCCATCGCGTGAGGCGTTGTCCACGTACAGCACCTCGTATCGATCGAGCGGCAGGTCCTGGTCCAGCACGGATGACAGGCAGCCTTCCAGATAGTCCCGACCGTTGTAGCCCAGGACGACCACGCTGGCCACCGGGCGATCGCCGTTGCCAGCCGAAGGCGCGCCGTCCCGTTCGTTCCCTTGGGTCATACCACGACTTGTAGCGTACCCGGCCGGTGCTGCGAAAGCTGGAGCGGCTACTCGATGTCCATGAGCGCCATCAAGAACCCGCCCAGGGCCACGTTGGCACCCACGATGACGCTCGTCTGAGCGAGAGCCGCCAACCCTTCCGTGGAGACGGCCAGATCGTTGCCGCTCAGCCACTCATAGAAGATGACGGCATCCAGCGCCACACCGATCGCGAACAGCGCCGCTCCCAGTCCCAGCACCCTCTCCAGCGTGACGTGCTCGCGGAAGAAGTCGGTGAGCCGATCTTCGGGGATGATGCCTCGAGCGGCGGCGTACACGTGCGTGGAGATCCCGATCATCACGGCGTTGGTGCCGACGATGAGCAGGATGCCGCCTGCGAAGACAGGTTGCCAGGTCAATGTGCCTACCGTGACACCGCTGCTTGCGCTCAGCGTGATCGCCAGAGCGAGCAGGCCGAGCACCATGAGAAAAATGCCGGGGATGAGGAAGAGATAGAGCGGCGTGTGCAGCAGAAGAAAACGAAGATGTCGCCAGCCGTCCCGGAACGTGCTGAGCTTGCTCTCGCCTTTCCTAGCGGCATAGGGAATGGGCACCTCGGCAACCTTGAGGCCGCGCCGGAACGCCTTCAGGATCATCTCGGAGGCCAGCTCCATCCCCTGCGCCCGCAGCTCCATCTTCTCGTACGCCTCTCGGGTGAAGGCGCGCAGTCCGCACTGGCTGTCGCCCACGCGCGAGCCCGCGAACAGACTCAGCAGGAAGGTGATGGCCGGCGTGCCGATCGCCCGGTGGCTCCACGTCATGGCGCCGGGCTCCATGTCCTGCATGCGGTTGCCGACCGTCATGTCGGCGCCGTTGCGCAGCGGCTCGATCAAGGGATCGAGATGGAGGAGGTCGTAGGTGTCGTCGGCGTCGGCCATCACGATGATCGCGCCGCGCGCCTCGGCGAAGCCACGGAGATGCGCCGCGCCGTAGCCGCGCTGCGATTCCGCGACAACGCGGGCCCCTACCCGCAGCGCCTCCTCCTGCGACCCGTCCGTCGACCCGTTGTCGACAACGATCACCTCTCCGCGAACGCCGGCCTGCCGGAACCACGTCTGCGCCTTCTGGACGCATGACGCCACCGTCTCCACTTCGTTGAGGCACGGCAGCACGACCGAGACGTCGATCTCGGCCGGCTCAGCCGGTGGGCGCCCCGGTGATTCCTCTTCCCGAGCCGCCTCGGCCGCTTCCGATGATTTCCCGACCGTTACTCAGCTCCCTCCCACAACTGGCCTTCTCGCACCGGACCAAACGGCTACGCGCCTTTCCCCACGCGTAGCTGAGCCGGCGCGCCGGTAGGACCGTCCGAAGGCGACGAGCTACCGGCCATTATACAGAATCCGTCAAGTGGGGAGCCCCAAACGTGTTGGGCAACCCATCTCCTACACAGCAACCACCGCTGCCAATTGCGGCGGCGATCATTCATCTACAACGGCGGGAGCCGCCCACCCGTTTCAGACCTCGCCGGTGCGCTAGTGCCGGACCCGGTAGATCTCGTAGGGGCCTACTTCCTCCAGCCACTCGGCGCGTGAGAAGTTGCGCACGGACTCGTTCGCGGCGCTCACCTCTGTCACTACCATGTACGTCACGCCGTAGCTATCCACGACGGCCTCCAAGTCTGAGGGAGACAGAGCGCCCTCTGAGAACGCCGCTACGTCCTCTCGACGCCGGCCTTCACCGGCCAGGCCTCCGAAGTCGACCGGGTAGATGTCGGTCAGCACTCCCGGAATGACATGGTTCAGGTCCCGCGAATCGGCAAGCACCACTGAGCCTTCCGGGGTGGACTGCCCCATGGAGGTGAGCAGATCCTCCTCGTACGGATTGAGCCGCCACGTGGCTGAGAAGGCCCGGTCGAGACCGCCCAGGAAGATCGACTGCTCCGTCCCAGGGATCACGGACTCCTCGCTCTTCCAGTCATAGAACGCTCCTCCGTCAAGACGGAGGTACTGCTCCTGCAGCGCCAACGCGACGGCCAGCGCAGCGACCACCATGAGTCCGGGCAGCAAGCCGTAGGCCAGTCGCGAGCGGACGGACGAGCCTTCGAGCCATCGCAGCGGGCGTAGCCGGGCTAGGCGTCGAACCGCCTCGTATGTGACGAAGGCCAGGATCGGCGCCACCGGCACCATCCACGGCATCTTCCACAGCGTCTGCGGCGTCATCACCTCGGCGAGGGGCGTTGCCAACAATGGGACGAAGAAGACAATGAGCGCCCCTGCAGTGGCCGCCAGCACAAGCTGGTTGCCAACTTCCCGGCGCGCCGCTAGCCAGACGAGCGGCGCCGAGAGAATGGCCGCGATCATCAACGGGTGAAGGATCATGTGGTAGTTGCCCATCAGCAGCCCGGCGCCCAACTCCACGATGTGGAACTCGTCCCGGTAGGTGATGGCGCTCGAGCCCGTCCCGAATAGGTCGGGAGCGGCACCGGCGAGGAGCTGCCGTTGAACGAAAGGCCATATCGAGGCGAGCGCGACCGGCACAAGAAGCAGCCCCATCGGACGCAGCGGTCTGGTAGAACGCTCCACAAACGAGCGCAGGACGCCCAAGGACAGAATAGTGGCGGCGAGGAATACGAGCGGTACGGGATGCACGACGGACAGCGCCAAGACGACGATTGCAAGTCCGGCGAATGGCGCCAAGGACGGATGGACCGCGAACCTGTGGAGGAAGACCAGCGCTATGGGAAAGAGCAAGAAAGCCCCGACCATCTTGTCCTCGGTGATGCGGAGGAAGAGGTTGCGGCCGAAGCCCTCATGAGGGGCCAGATCCAGGAACGCGTATCCCAGCAGGAAGGCCGCCGCGAGCAGAGCCACGGTGGTGTTCCGGAACAAGGTCCGGGTGAGCGCAAAGGTCGCCAGGACAGCGAAGACGGTCAGCACGGGACGGAGATACTCGAAGAGCAGATCGTCCGGCGAGACATCGGTGACGTCCGCGAGGAGAGCCTGTGTCGCCACCCACACGTTGCTGCGCATGCGCGGGTTGACGGACTCGCCCGTGCCCAGGAACGGCTCCTCAGCGTTCATCCGGTCCGTATCGAGGTACTGCCTCACGTAGGCCAGGTACGTCCAGTCGTCGAAGTCACCCGACACGCGATCGGAGGCCCAGAACGGCGTGGTGAGCACGCCAGCAAGCACGACCCCAAGCATGGCCACCAGCAATGGTCCGCCCCTCTCTCCACGCAGGTCTGCGCTCTGAGCGGGAGCTCCCTGGGCGTGGCCCGGGATCAGCAGCGACAGACCACACGTTGCCGCCGCGACGGCCGCGTGCATGACGGCGAAGTCCTGGAGTTCCAGGTGCATCTCCAGCGCGATGAAGCTGGGGACTGCCGTGAGAGCCAGCCCAAGCGCAGGCGCGACCGCCAGCCTGGTAAGAGGATCAATCCCCGCTCCGGTCAAGACGGCTCGTTGGAGGATGAGCCCCGGTAGAACAACAACGATGAGGAAGGCGAGAACAACCGCGGGGTAGGCGGGCAAACGGTGCAGCAGCTCGCCCCGGTCCACGGCGAGCAGCAGTGCCAGAACACAAGACGCAGCCGCCAAGGCCCAGCCCGCGCGCTGCGCCACCGGGAGGCTTCCTGAGTGGCCGTCCGCTAGCTCGCGCACCGTGCCCGTGAGCAGATTTCCCGGCTTTCTAACCACAGCACGACGGCTCCGCGTCAGCTCGCCTCATCACCGCTGACGAGAAGCGTCCGCGTTCGGCGCGTCAGGCACCGGAACCACGTATGAGGTCGGATTAGCGCCGGGCGCAGCTTCGACAGAGCACTCTGCAGGACCGCCCGCCAAGAACGGCTTGACCACATAATACAGAGCTTGTTCTACACTCTCCCCTTCGACGCGAAAGAGCCTGGGGCAAGCCTGGATCGCTTCATGAACTGGAGCGGACTTGTCCACGATCACCACGCCAACGCCGTAGCGACGCAGTATCTCAACCACAGCATCGTCGACTTCCGTCTGTTCGAAGAAACTCACCACGTCGGTGCGACGTTGGTGCCAGTTCCACTGTTCTCCTGGCGGAAAGGCGAGCGCAGCGTCGCGGAAGTCGACTACTCGGGCCCGGGGTGCGTAGGACGGAACGAAGCGGCTGGTCAGCCTGCTCGCGAGAACCACCAACCTGGAATCACCGCTCTCGTCCAATGACTTGATCAACCGGATTTCGGAGGCACTGGGAGCGAGGTAGAGCGACTCTGAACCACTCTCCATCTGCCACCGCATGCTGAAGACTAGCCCCGGTACGACGCTTGCCGTAACCAGGGTGAGTGGCAGTGCCCAGGCCACACGCCCCCAACCAAGGGAACGAAGGCGGTGCCTAAGCTCAGCGGCGCCAACTGCTGTGACGAGCGCAACTGCATAGGGCAGGACAAACGACACCCTCCAAGCCTGAAACGCCGTCAGTATGGATATCTCCGCCCGCATAAGGGGAGGCAGGTAAAGGAGTGCGATCACCATGGAGAACAACACGATGGAGTAGCGAGCGGCCAGCTCTCTCCGCCAAGACAACGCCACTAGCGGGAGGAATGCCCCAGCCAGCACCGCCATTCCGTGAACGACGAAGCTCCGATTGGCGACAGCCAGCCCAAAGGGCAGCCTGTCATAACGCATACCGGCCAGTGTGGCTACTTGTAGCTCCTCGGCACTCATCGTCTCCGGACTGGGCGCCTGCAGTTCGGACGCCGTGAACATGGCACTGGTCTGTGTGGAGTCTGCGAGCCAGTAGTGCATGGCGGCTGGAATTGCCGACACCGCTACAACAAGTAGGATGATGGAGCAGTTCGCGACCTTTCCTGATGCTTCGCGATCGAACGCACGCCCGACGGCGATGGGCACCACCAGCAACGCAAGCAGCACGGGCGCGAAGGGATGGATGTTTGCGGCAACTACGGCCACTATGGTCGCAGCAGCAGCTGTGACAAGTGAGCCACCGTTCACCGCGCGCATGAGGAGCATGGCCGACAGTGGCACCAAGATGAATGCAACAAAGAACTTGTCCTGCGCAAGCCTGAGGAAGAAGGCCTCTCCTTGTCGCTCTGTGGAGTTCGCCGCTGTGGTAGCGAAATACAAGACGAACAGCGCGGTGGCTATTGCAGGCACCCACTTGTCCCGGGGCTTGATGCCCGCGAAGAACGCGAACGCGATCAGAACGGCAAGCGCCGTCAGAACCGGAGGCAGCACCTCGCGCACCATCACGACAGGCCCGACGCCCGAAAGACTGCTCAAGCCGGCAAGAACGCGTGGCCACGCGCTGATCAGATAGCGCGGATCGACGGTGTTGTCCGTCCCAAAGAAGGGATCCCGAACGTTCCCGTCCTCAAGAATGAACTCCTGAACGTACGCGATTGTCGTCCAGTCGTCGGCGTCCCTGCGCTCCGCGAAGACGGGCACGAGTGCCGCAGCGAGAGCAAGCATGGCGATTACACAGAGATGCTTGTTGCTGCCAATGGTTGCGCGGAGTGCTGCCAGCATGAAGCGCACTAGTCCCCGACGCTCGCTCGTGAGAAGCGACAGTCACCTTGGCCCATACTCATGCCTCAGCGATCGATCCTGTAGTACACATCCACTTGAAGCAGCGAGGCAGCATCGTCGTTGGTGTCCGGAGTAGCGTCACCCTTCCGCACAACAGCGAAACGAATCAGATCACCAGCGACGAAGCTGTCGCCCGTCGTGGTGGGAATCGCAAGCTCAAGTCTCTCTCCCGAAGACTCGAAGCTCGAGTAGGTGAACCTGGCACGATCAACTTCGCCTTCTGCGCCATAGTCGTAGTTGTCGCCAAACGCGATTCCCCCCTTGCCCGACGTCCAGACGCCCCATTGAACGCTGCCCAGAGCCTGTCTTGCAGTAGGTGAGAATTGCAGTTTGAAGACCAGCTCTCCGTCGGCCGCATCCTCCGGGACGCGAAGACCTCCTTTCAGCGAGATGACTCCAAGCTCTGTGCCGTCGAATTGCCACGCCCTGTAACTTTCCCAGGCCGAGCCGCCGGTGACCAGAATGGGAGAGCCGCTGGCAACCATGAAATCATCCGCGAAGAACGAGCCAAGGTATGCCGTCGAGTGCGACTTGTCACCGTCAGCGGCCGGTCCAAGAACTGACCTCCTGTCGCCGTCTACAGACACGACATGGTAGGAATCGTTCTCAGAGTTACCGGCGGGGGCGACAACGAAATCCACGCTGTACTCCTCTAGCATCGCGCGGATTTCCGATTCGGTGAGGGAGCCTTCATAGAATGCAGCAGCCAGCCCCTCCCGCCAGTTCAGGTCGGGTGCGCCCCGGTAGTCGATGGGGCGGACGTCATCAAGAACGCCCGCGAAGTACCGGCTGCTTATGGACGATGGAAGGAGCACTATCGAAGCGGGCGCGGCTTGATCCCTCAGGTATTCGAGCAAGTCGGCCTCGGCGGCAGTAGGTCTCGCGTCGGTCAAAGATGCGTGCTCGAAGCCTCCCACGAAAACGGAGCCCCCGGTCCAAGGGAGCAGCGCAGTGTCGCTGAAGCGATCATAGTACGCACCATTGTCCAGCATGCCGTACTGCTCCTGCACCACAAGGGCGCCCGCTGTTACCAGCAGAAGCGCACAGACAGACCCCAGCGACGTGTTTGCTAGGAACGAGGAGGCTTTCGCTGGGACAGCTCCGGCCTCGCTTGTCAAGAGCTTGTCCATCGCCAGGTACGTGGCGTAGCCCAAAATGAGCGGCACCGGGATCAGCCGAGGAAGGCGCCACAGAGCGTGGTCGCTCACCACCTCCGAAAGGGGAGTGGCCAAGACGGGGACGAAGAACAGGGACACGACGGCCAGCACCGTCGCCAACACCACTTGATTGCCGATCGCCCGCCGAGAGACCAGCCATAGGAATGGCGCGGCGACTATAGCGGCCATCATGAACGGGTGCAAGACCAAGTGGTAGTTGCCGATGACGAAACCGCCGGGCAGATCCACCAGGAAGAACTCCCGGCGAAACCTCAGGGTCCGCTGGAGGGGGTCGGCGTCCAAACCCTCGACCAGCCAGAATCGCAAAAAGAAGCCGACGCCGAGCACCGCCCAAGGAAGCAGCAGCAGGCCACCGGTCCGAACCGGCGCAAGGGAGCGTTCGCTCAATGCCCGGACAGGAACCAGGAAGCCAAAACCGAAGACGAAGAACAGCACGCCCATCGGGTGAACGATGAACAGGCCGATCACCGCGAGCGTCGCTGCCAAGTAGGCACTGACGGTCGGGCGGGAGAGGAGCCTTGCCCCCAGCAATAGGCCGGCCGGCAGCAGGATGTACGTGGCGACCATCTTGTCCTGTGCGATACGGAGGAAGATGTTGCGGCCGTACCCATCATGGGGCGACAGATCCAGGACGGCGAAGGCGAATACGAATGCCGCGGCAAGCAACGCTACCGTGGTGTTGCGGAACAAGCCCCGGGCCAGGGCGAACATGGCACCCACAGCCAGCACTGTCATGAGAGGTGGCAGGTAGTCCATGAGCAGGCCGAAAGCTTCCACACCGGCGGTTTCCGCCACGAGCGCTTCCGTGACGACCCACCCGTTGACATCCATCCGCCCAAAGCCCCCCTGCTTCGTGCCCAAGAACGGCTTGGAGGCGTCCAGCGCGTCGGATTTCATGTAGTTGTTCACGTACCCCATGTAGACCGGGTCATCGCCGTCGCGCGGGACTCGGTCGCCGGCCCACCAGGGAGAGCTCAGGACCGCCACAACCGCCAGCCCAAGGAGGGCGGCCAGGAGAATACTGCTCGATCCTCGGTGCGGCTCCTCCCGAGCCGGTGCATCCTCCTCGCCTCGCTGCCACAGGAGCGACAGGGCGCTGACCACGGCAGCCAGACCCGCGTACGAGAGCGCGAATACTTGGAGGCTCCAGTGCAATTGCAGCGCGATCAGGCCCGGCGCCGCCGCCAGCGCCATGCTCATCAGGAAGGCGACGACTGCGCGTTCGATGGGACCGGTCTCACGCGTCGCGAAGACGGCTCTCTGCAGCAGCCACCCCGGCAACACCGCCCACACGAAGAAGGCGACCAGCACGGCGGGATAGCCGGGGAGCAACGAGAGGACGTGCGTGAAGAGAAGCAGGGCGAGCAGTGCGAACAGGCCGGCGCCCGCAAGCGCCGCCGAACGCACCCGCCCGCCCGTCAACGCCCCTGACCGCACGAGCGCCGACAAGCGGCCGGCGGAAGCCGAACTCGCGGAAACCTCCTGTCCCGCCTCAGGAGCGGTCTGATCGCTCATGGTCCTCCGCAAGCTCCGGCATGGATCGTGTCATACACGGGATGCTAGCGCTCCGCCTTCTTGGGGCAGAGCGATTTCTCCGCCGGCTATATGGCCCGGCTACTATGGTGAACGGGGCCGCGTTGGGCGCTGTTACCGTGCTCGCGCGCGTGACATGGAATTCGTCCGCGGCGGGCGGCCGTGACTCGTTCCAGACTACAGAGCATGCAAACGCGCGCAACCCGATCTCCCAGCCCCCCAATGCTGCGCACTTCCCTCGCAAAGACGTAGCGCGACTTCCCGCAGAAACGGCCGGTGATGGGACCCCGGTCGCGCGGTCCACCACGGGCCACGCACCGCCGTGCCGGGATCACCATCAACTCCGGAGCATCCTACCACAATCATGCGAGATGTTATGTAAGAAATCATATGGGCTGGACCGTGCACAACCCCGCCTGCCCGGTGTCAGGACGGCGGAAACGTCCGATCATGACGTAGGCGGCACACGTCGGCCGCTACATTGACGGCGTGGGGGACGCGCTGTATCTTCGGTCTAAAGGATGAAGTGGATGAACCGTATAGCGCCCGGCCCGCGAACGAGGCGACTCGGTCAGTGGGCGCTGCGGGCCACAGGGCCGGTCCTGCTGGTCATCCTGCTTTGGCGCGTCGTCGACTACGCAGAGCTCGGGGATATCGTCGGCGACATGCGCCTTCCCTGGGCGCTCGCCGCCCTTGGGGCGGTGCAGCTCATCATCCTGCTCCGGACCTTCCGCTGGATTGGCATACACAAGGCCTTCGGGCTGCCCCGAGCGCCCTTCGGCTACCAGTTGCGGCTCTCCTACGCGACCAGCATCGCGACGTTGGTCCTGCCCCAGGTGGTCAGCCCCTTCTCACGTTTGGTCCTGCTTCTCCAGGACGGGTACGAGGCGAGACGGGCGGCGGCCGGCTCGGCGCTGGAGAAGCTGCTGGAGCTTCTGGCCTATGTGGGCTTCGGCGTATACGGGGCGATCGCTCTGGCGACCATCTTCGCCGGCCTCGTGTGGTGGGCGGTGGGGCTGGCGCTCGTGGCGTTGGTCGGGGGCGCCGGCATCTATCTCGGCCGCGGCAGGTTGGCCCGAATTGCCGCCGCGCTGATCGAGAGGGCACCCGGGCCCGGCGAAGGCGGCGCAGGAGACCGATCGGAGACGGCGCACGAGATCGTCTCGCTGAACCGTGGAGTGGTCGGGGGATTGCTGGGATGGTCCTTCGCGATCGCGCTGGTGCAGGCGACCATGCTCTTCTTCCTGACGCGGTCGCTGGGGGTCGGCCTGTCGTACCCGTTCATCGTCGCGGTCTGGGGCATCGTGGCGCTGTCTCTGCTCCTGCCGATCTCGGTCAACGGCATCGGCACGCGGGAAGCGATCCTCGTGCTCGCTTTCGACGCCGCCGACAAGTCGACCGACGCCGCGGTGGCGCTCGGGCTCCTCGTCCTGGCGGTCGTGGCGGTCGGCTCCACCCCGGGGGCCATCGAGTGGTTGCGGCGCGCGGTCACCGGCAGCGGGCGTCCCTCCGACGCCGCTCAGGCACAGCAAGTCGTGGCGGAGAGTGCGGCACCACAGGCGGCTCTGTCGGGCGACGGCGAACGGCTGACGACCGATCCAGGCTCGGAGACGGTATGAAGCACCAGGAAGACAGCTCTCGCCAGGGCAAGGCACCGGAGGCTCGCGGGCGGCTGCCTGCCTCTCTCAAAGCCCGCGCTCGCCGCGCGCCAGGTCCGCGTGATGTCATGAGCGCCGCCGCGGTAGCGATCGGCCGTCTACTACTGAGACGCGGCCCATCGCCTGGACGCGGTGTCGCCAGCGACGAATCGCCGGTGATCATTGCCGGCATGCATCGTTCTGGCACGTCGCTGTTCGCCCGGCTGCTGCAGCAGGGCGGGATGTACGTTGGCGGCTCCTGGGTTGACGAGCACCATGAGTCTATCCACTTCACACGGGCGAATCGCGCAATGATCGGCGAAGGTCTTTACATGCTGCACGACTACGGGTGGACCGCGCCGAAGACGGAGGCGTTCATCCAGGCCAGACGGGCCTACGCCGAGCGGGCGGCCGCCACCATATCCGTCTTCTTCGCCGAGCGAGGAGATGAAACAGTCTGGGGGTGGAAGGATCCGCGCAACTGCCTCACGCTGCCGGTCTGGCTCTCCATTTATCCGAACGCGCGCGTACTGCATGCTGTACGCGATGGGCGGGCGGTGGCGCTGAGCTTGGCCGACAGAGACGAACTCGATCCCGTGTTCGGGCTTGAGCTTTGGGCACACTACGCGACTCGGGCGGAGCGAGCGCTGGAGAGTGTCACCGACTCACGCAAGCTGACCGTGCGCTATGAAGACCTAGTGGGCTCACCGACCGACACGCTGCGGCGCCTCTTCCAGTTCGCAGAGCTCACACCGTCAGCCAGTCTCGATTCGATTGCCCTCAGCATAGACTCCACCCGTGTTGCCGCGCGCCTCACCGACCCGAGGTTCGAACAGATCGCTGGCCACCCGCTTCTGACGCGATACGGCTACGGCTGAGCCGGCCCCGCGCTGGCGCCAGGTAGCCCAGTTCCTCGAGCTTAGCGAGTACCTTCGCGAGGCTCTCTTCCTCCGCCTCCTCTCCCGTCTCCAGTACCACCTCCGGGTGTAGCGGCTCTTCGTAGGGGTCGGATACTCCCGTGAAATGCGGGATCTCACCACGCATCGCTTTCGCATACAGCCCCTTCGGGTCGCGCTGACAGAGCACCTCCAACGGACACTTCAAGTACACCTCAACGAAGTCTCCATTTTGGACACGCACTTCATCCCGGGCGGCCCGGTACGGAGAGATTGCAGCGACAATCGCGACAACCCCATTGCGGGCGAGGAGTCTGCACACGAACCCGATACGGCGGATGTTGGTGTCGCGGTCTTCCTTGCTGTAGCCGAGGCCCTTGCTCAGGTTCGTGCGGACAACGTCCCCATCCAGCACCTCGACCTTCAGGCCGCGTTTGCGCAGCACCTCCTCCAACCGATGGCCAATGGTCGTCTTGCCAGAACCCGAGAGGCCAGTGAACCAGATCGTCAAACTCATTCGTCAATCGCTCATTCGCAAGAGAAATCCCCGTCGCTCAGGCGGCGGGGAAGCACCTGTGCAGATCCGGAGAGTGATCCTGATTCAGTATCGGCCGTTTCCATCCATATTGCAACCCTATGATTGGTTATGCTAAACATTCCATATCGGAATGTCAGATCCTATCGCGAACGTCTCCCCCGTTAGCGTCGACTTGCAGGAGTTGCGCTGCTTCTACTACGCAGCGCTTCACGGCAGCTTCACCACCGCGGCAAGTCAACTGGCAACCGGACAACCCGCGATCAGCCGACGGATCAAACAGCTAGAGACCCGTCTCGGCTCAAGGCTGTTTGACCGCCGGCGCCGAGGTGCCCAGCTCACGAGAGAGGGAAGACTCCTGCTGGATCTCCTTGGAGAGATGATCGAGCGGATGGACCATGTACCTCAGGACTTCCTCGAACAGAGCTCTCTGACCGTCGCCCCACAAGTGCGCATCGCAGCGGGACAGGAGCTGCTCTTGGACGTCGTAGGCCCGGCACTCAGAGCGTTTCTGAGCCACCATCCCGATATCCGAATCCTGGTCAGCAGTGGCGCTCGGGAGCGGGTTCAAGCGCAGGTTCTCGAGGGCACCGTTGACTTCGGGATCGCAAGCAGATTCGGCCTTCCGCCGGGGCTGCGGTTCAGGGAGATCCTTCAGGACCGCCTTGTACTAATCACGGCCCGCGGCCACGACCTCGATAGGCGAGGTCCTGTCCGCCTCGCCGATGTGAGCCCATACCCGCTACTGCTGCCGGACCGCAGGTCATCGACTCGTCAGGTTATCGAGCGGGCACTCCAAGAGGAACGCCTGCCAGTGCAGGCGTCGATGGAGTTGGAGCGCTGGCAGGTGATCAAGGCATTCGTCGGCATGGGATTCGGCGTAGCCGTGGTCCCACGCTTCGTTGCCTGGGGCGACGCGCGTCTTGTCGTGCGGCAGATCACGCCTCCGCTCCCGAGTCTATCGTACGGCGTTCTGACGAGGCAGGGAGGCTACCTGAGTCCAGCCAGCAAGGAGTTGGTGGAGGCGCTGGTCTCGTGGAGAGAAACGCGCTGACTTCCACACGCTACTCGCATAGCAGCACCTGCTGCTGCGAAAGCCGGTGCCGCGGTACTTCGCCTCGCCGAGCGATCTCAAGCAGGAGTTCGCCGTCTGCGGCTTAAGACCGGTGCGCAGCCACGCCCTCCTGCGAGGCGCCTTCATGGAGCGCGCCTACGTTCTGAGGCCGTCGGCCTGCAGCTAGTGGGTGTGGCCTTCGCCCGAGCTCCGGCCTAGTTCGGCCGGCGGGAAGGCAGCGCGCGACGAGGCGCCGGGGTGGCTCCGTCCTTGCCCAGTACCCCCGCCCGGGAGGCAACCAGCTTCTGCGCTATGTTCTCGACCACGTCGTCCAGCCCCCGGCGGGGCACCGCCGGACGCGCGCAATTGAGGCAGGTGAGATCGCCATCCAGATCGATGCTCACATATCCGTGGCAGCGCGGGCACTGGGTAATCTCCGAATCGGGGCTGACCAGCGCTTGCTGCAGCATCTCGTCTATGTCAGGCAGCTCTTCCTTGCGCACGGGCTCGTCTCCCCGGCTGGCAAGCTCCCGGTTGAGAGCGCCAACAAGAGGACGCAAGTCCGCATTCAGGGACACAACAAAGGAATAGCCCTTACTCACATCTCACATTGTACCATGAAGCGGCCTTCAGCCGTACGGACTGGCCGATCGAACCCCTCTGCGGCGTCCCTGACGTGCATGCGGGCGTCGGTTCGCCCGGCAGGACGCACGCATGCTACCCTCTACCAGGTGTTGCGCAGCGAAGCGAGCGAGACGCCCCGAGAACCCACGGCTCGCGGCGCGATCGTGGCCGGTGCGCAGACTGCGTACCGGTCGCAGGAAGCGACTCACGCGAGCGCCTGGGGCTTAGCTCCTGCCGGGAGCGCGTATGGAAGTCGAACCAGCAAGTTCGCAAGAGGCCGCACGGCGCCCGGTGGGCTCCACGCCGGCCGGGGCCACAAGGAAGACGTGAAACGATGATAGCCGTTTTCTTCGGCAAGGATGACTTCTCCTCGCACGAGGCGCTGTCCGCCCTCGCCAAGGAGCTCGACAGCGACGGCATGCTCGCGGACAACACCGTGGCGGTCGACGGAGCCGGTTCGCGCCCGGGCGAGCTGCTCGTGCTCTGCCAAACGGTACCGTTCCTGGGCGCCCATCGCCTCATCGTCGTGCGCGGGCTCCTGGCGCGATTCGAGGCTCCGGTCCGCGGGCGGCGGCGGAGGGCGCGCAAGACGGACTTGGGACCGTGGCAGACGTTCGTCGACGACCTGAAGCAGCTTCCGGAGAGCACGGCGCTCGTCTTTCTGGACGGCGAGCTACGCGCCGACAACCCGCTGCTCCAGGCGCTCCGCCCCTTGTCCGACACCCGCGAGTTCAAGCCTCTTCCGCAGGGAGAGCTGGCGGGCTGGATAAGGCGGCGGGCTGAGCGCTCCGGCGTGGCGCTGGAGGCCCGAGCCATCGCGGCCCTGGCGGGCCTCGTAGGCAATCATCTCTGGACGCTGGACAGCGAGATCCAAAAACTGGCGACGTACGCCGGGGACCGCCAGGTTACCGAGGAGGACGTCCGCTCCCTCGTCAGCCTGGCCCGCGAACCCAACGTGTTCGCCATGGCGGATGCCGTGATCGAAGGAAGGGTGCGGGACGCAGCCGATCTGCTGCAGCGTCTGCTCGCCGACGGCGAGGCACCCCAGCGTCTTCTCATGCTGGTCGCCCGCCAGTACCGGCTGCTCATTCTGACCAAGGAGCTGCTGGAACGGCGCGTCCGGCCGCCCGAGATCAGCGGCCGCCTGCAGGTGCAGGGCTTCGTCATTCAACGCCTGCTCAAGCAGGCGCCCGCGTATACGATCCAGCGGCTGCGTCAGGCGTACCGCCGGCTGCTGGAGGCGGACCTAAGCGTGAAGCGAGGCGTCTACGACGATGAAACGGCGCTCCAGCTCCTCCTCTTCGAGCTGGCGATCTCAGCGGGGACGCACCGACCAAGCGGTTCTACCCGTCAGGATGATAGACCGGGTTATAGCAGGCCGCATGCTGGCCGGGGACCAACTCAGCAAGGGGCGGCGATGGCCCGTTCCGGCAGGCGCTGATCGCCTTTCGACAGCGCGGCAAGAAGGCGCATTCGTCCGGCAGGTCCGTCATGTCGGGCGGCGAGCCCTTGATCGGCTCCAGCGGGCGCTTGGCCTCGTCGACGCGCGGCAGAGCGGCCATCAGCGACCACGTGTAGGGATGGCGAGGTGCCCGGAGGACGTCGCGAGCCGGGCCGCGCTCCGCGACGCGGCCGGCGTACATCACGACCACCTCGTCGGCCATCTGGGCCACGATCCCGAGGTCATGCGTGATAAGGAGAATGGAGATGTCCCGCTCCCGACGCAGACGTTCCAGTTCGCTGAGGATGCCGGCCTGGACCGTAACGTCGAGGGCGGAGGTGGGTTCGTCGGCGATGATCACCCTGGGGTTGAGCACGGTCGCGATGGCGATGATCACACGCTGACTCATGCCTCCGGAAAGCTGGAAAGGGTATTGCCTGGTGAGTTGCTCGGGGCCGGACAGGCCCACGCGCTCCAGCGCATCGTAGACCATTCGACGCGCCTCCCTCTTCGATACCCTCGTATGGGCGGTGATGATCTCCTCTACCTGCTCGCCGATGGATAGGACCGGGTTGAGGCCGCTTGCCGGGTCCTGAAAGATCATCGAGATCTCCCGTCCGCGGAGCCGGCGCAGCTCCCGTTCGCCGAGCGACAGCATGTCCTTTCCGTCGAAGCGAACCTCGCCGCGCACCACCCGTCCCGGATAGGGCAGGAGACCGAGGATGGCCAGGGCCGCTGTCGTCTTGCCGGAGCCGCTCTCGCCCACGAGCGTCAGGACGCTGCCCGGCCGGAGAGAGAAGCTGACGCCGTCCAGCGCCTTCACCAGCTTGGAGCGGCCGGCGTATTCGGCGCAGAGGTCGCGGACTTCCAGGATAGGGTCGTTCACAATAGTGGGACGCGAGAACCGCGGGCCAGCAGACGTGCCGCCCCTTCAATACAACACTGCCATATTATAGCGGCAGCCGGCTGGGGAGAGACGCTTGCGACCTACCCCCGGTGGCTGATGGTGGTGAGTACCCGGCCCTGGACCTCAACGTTGTCCGGGTCGGTGTAGATAGGCTCCATCGTGACGTTGGCGGGCTGCAGGCGAACCCGGTCGTCTTCCGTGAAGATCTTCTTGAGGGTTGCCTCACCCTCTCGTTTCAGCCAGGCAGCTACCATCTCCCCGTCATCGGCGGAGCTCGTCGCCTCCATGATCAGGATGTCGCCGTCGTTCACCAGGGCGTCGATCATGGAGGTGCCCTTCACCCGAAGCGCGAAGACCTGCTCCTTGCCTCCGGTCATCTCCTGCGTCACTTCCACCACGTTCCCGTAGTCGATGCCGGACCATGTGTCTGGTGTCGGCACCGGAATGGGCTGGCCGGCCGCGATGGTACCGATGATCGGCACCGGGATCGTGTGCGGGCGCCGGCCGCTGCCGTCCAGCAGCTCAATGGCACGCGACACCTCTCGGTCGCGCCTGATGTGGCCGAGCCGCTCGAGCGCCTTCAGGTTGTAGTCGACCACAGAAGTGGAGCTGATCTTGCAGCCGATCTGGATGTCGCGGATGCTGGGCGGATAGTCCTTCTCGCGAATGAACCGACGCAGGAAATCCAGGATGGCTTGCTGCTTGGCTGAC
This sequence comes from uncultured Dehalococcoidia bacterium, assembly GCA_964406605.1. Lineage (GTDB taxonomy): Bacteria > Chloroflexota > Dehalococcoidia > DSTF01 > RBG-16-68-14 > CAYOSF01. The sequence continues at coordinate 65,576 of CAYOSF010000011.1, forward strand.
AGACCCTTCATGCCTTCTCCCTCCGATCTTCTATTCGGAACGAGTGTTCTGAAGCAACGATAGCATTGGCTTGGATGACTGTCAACCCCTTGCATTCGCCCTTCTTTCTCCCCGCGGTCTCGGCCGCCATCGCGGACCAAGGACGCGTCATGTTCCGCTGCGTCGGCGTGGCGCGGGAGACGGCATGCCCCACGCGCGGCCGGCATACGGGCTAGGACGCGGCTTCAGAGGCCGACGGGGCCGCTGGGCGTATCTGAGGAAGCATTGTGGGCGGCGTCCGGCCGATGATGCTCGGCCGCGTGCAGGACGGAGAGATGTGGGCCCCTACGGGCCCTGGGCGCACATGATGGAGGGGAAATCCTTCAGATGGTCCGGGTGCTCCGGACACTCCTCGAGCTGCTCCGCCTCTCTCACCGCATACAACGTGTACGTCGCGCCGTTGGAAGCGTACCAGTATCCGTTCGTGCCCGGATCTCCCAGGGGATCCTCAGGCAGCGGGTCCAGCACTTCCTTTAGAGCACAGCCCTCATCGGCGCCGATGAAGGCGCAGAGCGTCTGGATATTGCCTTGGGTATTCGGGTAGCCGCCGTGCTCGTCACGGTACACCTCCAGCGCCTCCTTGATCTTCGCCAGATCCTGCAGGCGGATCACATCGCGGTCGGCGTCTCCGGTGAGCGCCGCCATGGTGGCAGTCGCTTGCTCCGGTGCGATCGTCGGGGAAGGCCCGGGCGTGGACGTGGGCCCCGGCGTGAACGGGGTTGCGGTGGCCACTTCGACAGGCGTCGACTGGGCGAGCGGTTTTACCTCCTCGCGACCGCACAGCTCAACGAAAATGATGACCAGCACCACCACGCCCAGCGCTGCGACTGGAAGCGCGGCTCTCAGGTCGATACGAACGGAGCGACCAGCCATCGCCCTAGCGCTCCGATGCCAACTGTCCGCGTCCGTGCATTGGCTCATGATAGGAGCAGGCGGGGCCAACAGGCAACAGGGAGCGCTGCTCCGAATAGCCGCGCGGCTTGTCCGTGCGCGTCCCCGCCGCTACGCTGGTGACACTCCGAGAGGAAGGAATCGTAGTGGGGCCGCGGGAAAGCGGACGAATCCTCGCCTGCAGCGCGGTCCCGGCAGGCGACGCGCCGCTCCAAGTGTGACGCGGAAGGAGACCACGCGGATCTGCCTTGCCCTGGGCACGCAGGAATGATGTTCGGGAGGCGCGAGTGGTCGATTGCGGCCCTGCTGGCCGTTGCCGGCGCGGCTCTGCTGTCCGGCATCGCCTGCACCGAGCGCGGCGACGGGGAGTCGGCCGCGTTCACGGTGACGCCGACTATGGTTCGGGAGCCGACGGCGAATCCCGCCCCGCCGGGCGGCGACCCAGGCGTGACGGTGCGCAACGTCGTTCTGGCGTGTCGCGAGAAGGACGGCGACCGGCTGCGGAGCTTCGTCGCCGTCCCGGTTCCGGAGCAGGAGTTGGAGGCCTTGTTCGCCCGCGGATCGGACGTGAGGCTGCTCAGCCAGACCGTCCCCCAGACGGAGGATCAGCAGGCCACCGTGATGGTGCGCCTGAGCGTACAGCGGGATGGGGAGGAGGAGCTTGTCCAACGGACTTGGGACCTGGAACAGGGAACGGACGGCGTCTGGCGGCTGACCGCCCTACCGGACTGCTACTGAGCAACGCATTGGACACCGGGCCGATGAGCCCGACGGCGACAAGCTGATAGTGCTAGACCCAATGGCTTGTCCGCAACTCGTAGCGGCGACCTTCAGGTCGCCACTCGTAGTGCAAGCGGCGAGGGCACCTTCTCCGGCGCAAGTGAAACGATGCAGTTGCCTGCGATCGCTCAACAGCGCGTGAAGCCAAGTCATTCGCGACCACAAGACTGCCCACAGGAGAGGAACATGAGAGGAGGAACAGAGGCATGGAACTGAAGGACACGACCGCCCTGGTCACGGGTGGAGCGCGGGGGATCGGGCGGGGAGTCGTGCAGGCCCTGGCCCACGAGGGCGTCAACGTCGCCATCGCCGACCTGCCGTCCGTGCAGGAGGATATGGAAGAGACCAAGAAGCTGGCCGAGGCGGAGGGCGTCGAGGCCATCTTGATCAACTGCGACGTGCGAGAATGGTCGCAGGTGTCGGCGATGGTGCAGGCAACGCTGGACCGCTTCGGGCGCCTCGACATCCTGGTGAACAACGCGGGCGTCATCCGCGTCGCCCCCGTGGTTGTATTGGCCGAGGAGGACTGGGACCTGGTGATGGCCGTCAACCTCAAGGGCACCTTCCTCTGCAGCAAGGCGGTGATACCTCACATGACGGAGCGGCGCTCGGGCCGGATCGTCAACATGTCGTCGCAGGCGGGCAAGCGGGGCCAGCCGGCGATCTCCCACTACTGCACGTCCAAGTTCGGCATCATCGGGTTCACGCAGTCGCTCGCCCGCGAATTGGGCCCGTCGAACATCACGGTGAACGCCGTCTGCCCGGGCGAAGTGGACACGGCGATGTGGCGCGAACACCTGCTGCCCGCGCTCAGCCTGGGCGGGGGAACGCCGGAGGAGGCGTGGCAGAAGTGGATCCAGGACCGTGTGCCGCTCGGCCGTCCGCAGACCGTGGAGGACATGGGCGAGGCGGTGGTCTTCCTCTGCCGTGCCGAGAACATCAGCGGCGAGGCGCTCAACGTCACCGGCGGCAGCGAGATGGGCTAGGGGGATCCGGGTTCGCCTTCGGCTTCGGCCTGAGCCCCAGGCACCAGGCAGGACACGAAGCTGAAGGCGTAGAGCGCCACGCCGTCATCGCTGGTGACCAGCGTGAGTTCGTGGGTGTCGATCTCGCGGTTGCTCACGATGCGGTACATCCGCGGCCTGTCGACCGTCACCACGGCGCGGCCTTCCTCCACCCGCGCGTCCTCGCCGGCGTCCTCGGCGGGCAGGGGCGCGCCGTCCTGCAGCACCTCGATGCGGGCGTCGCCGCCGGCCAGCGGCGGGTGCATGACCAGGTTCACCTCCTTCGCCATGTAGCGGACGTGTAGCCTGCTCTCCCCGGTCGCGCCGACGGGCCGCGCCGCGCTCTCGCCGGTGAACTGCCAGTCTCCCTCCAGGTAGAAGTAGCCCTCGGCGTGCTTGTCGACGTCGCGGTAGGTGGCGGGCCTGTCCGGGACGATGCCCACGGGGTTGCCGATGCGGCCCCGGCGGTAGCCGAGGTACAGCTCCGGTGTCACCCGATAGCAGACGGCGCCCGGAGCGTCCATGTCCAGCACCGGCTCGACGAGGCCGGGCAGGAGGACCTCGGGGAATGCCTCGCGTATCAACGTCTGGATGGCAGTCTCCGTCGCGCCGTAGCCGCCCGCGCCGAACTGGTAGTAGCGCAGGTTCCCCTCCCTATCAATGAGGTACTCGGCCGGCCAGAAGCGGTTGGCGTAGGCCTTGAGAAAAGCGTAGTCGTTGTCGATGACGATGGAATACTCCAGGCCGTGCTCGGCGATGGCCCGCCGGACGTGGTCGGCGTTGTGGGCGAAGGAGAACTCCGGGGCGTGCACGCCCACGACGAAGAGGCCGTGGTCCTTGTAGCGCCGGTGCCATTCCTGCACGTAGGGGAGGGTGCGCAGGCAGTCGGCGCAGGTGTAGTCCCAGAAATCGATGAGCACCGGCCGGCCGCGCAGGTCGGCCAGCTTGGTGGGAGTGCCCTGGAGCCAGGCGATGCCGGCCGGGAACTCGGGGGCCTGGATCTGTGGTTGCTCGGGTTGGGTCATGGCGGGGTTCATTGTAACGGGCGTGGTGCTTGGGTGACAGGCGGAAAGCGGGATTGGGAGAGATCGCTCGGAGCGGCGGACCTTGGGGCCCGTCCGGCCCAACCTTTGACCTCCCACTCTTACCCCGGCCTGCCGGTGGGCCCTCGCCCGCGAGCGGGAGAGGGGCTTGGGGTGAGGGTGAGACCATGCTACACCACCAGACCCTTCGCTTCGCTCAGGGTGACATGGGCCGGCGTCCTGCACGCGGATCGGCCAGCGCAGGAGCCGACCTCCGCGGCATGGATGGATCCGCCCCTCGCAGAAGCCCGGCGCGGACAGACCTCAAGGGCTGTCCGTACGAGCTCCAAGTCTGCGGCTGCGAGTCAAATGACCTATCCGTCCTCGTGGCGGCGACCTTCAGGTCGCCACCGGCAATCCGCACGTTGATGACAGCGCTTCGAAACCTACTCAAAGCCCCGCAACCGCGAGCGATCGCTCCGGGAGGCAATTGGAGCGCGGAGTGCCCTATCATGAGGGAAAAAGGAGGTGCGGTCGCATGCCGGAGCAGGGGCCACCCGAACAGATCGAGCCGCAGTCGCTGGGCGACTACCTGGAGGTGATGAGCAAGGCCGTGTTCCAGAGCGGGATGTCCTGGCGCGTGGTCGAGTCGAAATGGCCGGGCATCCGCGAGGCCTTTCGCGGCTTCGACGCGCAGGCCGTCGCCGCGATGGGCGACCGAGAGGTCAACGAGCTTGCGCAGGACACGCGCGTGATCCGCAACCGACGCAAGCTGGAGGCCATCGTCGGCAACGCGAACCGGATGGTGGAGCTGGAGGCCGAGCACGGCTCGTTCCGGCAGTACCTCCGCTCCCACGGCGGCTTCGACGCGACGGTCGCGGACCTGCGCAAGCAGTTCAAGTTCCTGGGCGAGATGGGCTGCTACTACTTCCTCTACGTCGTGGGCGAGGAGGTGCCCCCGCACGAGGAGTGGCAGGCGTCACGCGGTCGGAAGTGAGTGAGGCGGAGCGCCGCGCCCGATGCCACCCTCAGCCTGTCGAAGGGTCGCGCCCGGCGGCGTGTGGCAAAGCGTCATGCCCTTGTCGTCTTCGCACGACGCGTGGTCGTACCAGCAGGAGCACCTAGGGATAACGAGCAATGCAGTGCCGAGGCGAACAAACGTGCGCTTCCGCGCAAGCAGCCCTTGACATAGCACACATGTTCGTCTATGGTACGTCTTGAGTGTTAAAGGGCTAAGCCATTGTGCCTTTCTCTCGAGTCATATAGGATGGCTCCGGGATGGTCGAGGACCCAAGGCGGCCAATCAGAGACCCAATTCATGGCCTCATTGAGCGGGAGCCAGATGAGATCAGAGTCATGAACACGTCGACTTTCCAGCGGCTCAGGCGTATTCGGCAGTTGGCCATGGCACACCTTGTCTACCCTTCCGCGATGCACACCAGGTTCGAGCACTCGCTGGGGACGCTGCACTTGGCAGGTAGGATCTGTACGCGCCTCAAAGACTTTGGTGACATCGATGACGCCGGGATGAGACTCATTCGGCTTGCGGCACTGCTCCACGACGTGGGTCATGGTCCTTTCAGCCATGTCTCCGAGTACCTCCTAGATCGGCACTACGATCCCACAGCCGTGGGGCAAATAGGCCCGACGGATAGCATTCACGAAAAGGTAACCGCGCATATCATCCTGCAGGACGATGAGATCGCGTCAGTCCTGAGCGACGAAGACCGCCGCCACATCGTTGGACTCCTGTCCGATAGTAGGCCGCGGCGTTTCGAGCATGACATCCTTAGCGGCTCGTTGGACGTCGACAAGATGGACTACCTGCTCCGCGACGGCTACTTCGCCGGAGTGAAGTACGGGCAATTCGACCTGGAGAAGATCATCGATGTTTGCAGGGTGTACGGGAGTGGAGATGAGACCTACCTGGCTTTTGACCATGAGGGTATCTACGCCTTGGAGCAGCTAGTGCTAGCCAAGTATCACATGAGCCAACAAGTCTATTTCCACCGCATACGGGCAATCACGGACGCCATGTTGGTACGAGGGCTCTCCATGGCTGTCAGGGACAGCGTGCCACCGTTTGACGTCCTGTATCGGTACGACGGATCCCCGGATTTCGTGCGCCGCTACCTTGAATACTGCGATGACTCGGTTCTCGGTCTGCTGTCCGTCTGTGCCCACGAGAAGATCCGAGACGTCTTCTCAAGACTACGTGCGCGTAGGATCTTCAAGGAGATCTGCGCATTCCCAGTTCACGACGTTGCGGACGGCATACGCAGAGATCGCCTGTCGCGCCTCTCCCCCGAGTCCGAGCAAACTCGCGCACTTGAGGCGATGATTGCGGAGGACATGAGCCTAGATCCAGACTACGTCGTGGTGACCCGACAGAGCATCAAGAACCCAACATTCCGAACACCCTCCCACATGCTGGGCGAAGAAGAAATAATAGTCCTGGATGACAGCGGCACGCCCCGGCCCATTGCGGACTTCCCGGACCTGGTATTCAACCTCAACAAGGCAGCCGCCTCCAGAGAGACAATCCGTGTCTTCGCGCCCCGCGACCACTGGCGCGACCCAGAAGATCGGAGGTACGAGGAACGCGAGGCGTTGAGGAGTCGCACGCAGGAACTCATTCTCCAAGCCGCATAGGGAGGTGCTATGGAAACGAGTCACGCGGTTCTGATAGCAGTGGACGAGGAAGAACAACGCGTCATCGTGGGAAGGACCCTGCTACAGAAGAAGCTTTACTTCGCGTGTGTCCTCCTCGGGCAGGATCTGGGGTTTCGCCCCCATTACTACGGACCCTACAGTCGCCAAGTGGCAGATGCCACCGATTCGCTGGTGACCAATCGGTTTCTCGAAGAACAGGTAGAGGTCTTCCCCGAGGGCAACGTCTTCGGCGAGCGCAGGCGCCACTCATACAAGATCACCCAGGAGGGAGCCGCGCTCCTCCAATCGGTAAACCAGCAAACGGATGCCCGACCATGGCACGAGACACTCCAAAAGATCAACAGCCACCCGGTTGCAGCCGACTTCAACCTGCTTTCAATCGCCGCAAAAGCAGCAACCATACGAGCGCGCGTGCGGGAAGCATCTCCAAAGGACATAAGCCGGCACGCCAATGCCTACGGCTGGAAACTGCCGCCCGACAAGCTAGAACTCGCCGAGGAGTTCCTTGCGCACCTGGGGCTCGGTCTGGATTGAAGGCCGGATGGGGCGCGTGCCTGCGCTGCGCCCCTTCACACTAACCGAGCAATCACCCGCCCGAACAGCGGCCCGATGACGCGGCGCATGAGGAGCCGGATGGGGCCGGGGATAGGGCGGTAGAAGTCCCCTAGGTAATCGTCCAGCGTGCGGCCCTGGTACTCCAGCAGGCGCTGGGACTCGGTCGTGTCGTACCAGTCGAGGTGAGCGGGGCCTTTCGAGAACTTCTCGGCGGGCGGGCAGGGCAGGCCGAGCACCCCCATCGCGCGGGTGACGAACTCGTGGTAGTACATCTGGTTGGCAGGCCCGCCGCTCACGACCAACACCTTGCCCTTCACCTGATCGAACCGCTCGACCGCATGCACGATGGCCGTCGCCGTGTCCTGGACGTGGGTGAACTCGATGCGTGAGTCGTAGGGCTGGATATACATGTCGCGGAACATCGAGAGGGCGAGTTCCAGGTGGGGGTTGGCACCGAGGCGGAGCACGACGAAATCCAGCCCTGACTCCCGCACCAGCATCTCCGCCTCCGCCTTGGCCCGCTCGTAGGGCGAGGCGGGGTTCATCGGGTTGCGGTCGGGGTGCAGCGGCGGCGTCTGGTCCCGCGTCTCGCCGAACACGGCGACCGACGAGGTGTACACGAGCGGGACCGCGCGGCCCGCGGCCTGGAGCGCCTCCACCACGGTGCGGGTGCCGCCGACGTTCACCCGCCGCGTCAGCTCCGGCTCGGCGTCGGCGCGCGGCGGCAGGACGGCCGCCAGGTGCGCGACTGTGGCGACGCCCTCCAGCGCCCGGTCGACGTCGCCGCAGTCCGTGACGTCGCCCCAGGCGACCTCAGGCGCGGCCGGGAGGGATCGGAGCCGCTTCCGCACGTGCGGCGCGTCCAGCTCCAAGACGCGGACGGGCACGCCGGCCTCCAGGAAGCGGCGCGTGACGTGATAGCCCACGCCGCCGAGCCCTCCGGTGATCAGTACCTTGTCCACTGGAGTCACACTACGAGGAGGAGGCCCGGAGGCCTCAGCCCAGGCTGGAGCCGGTCGCTTCCTCGATCACGCGGACGGCGACCTCGATGCCCAGCCCCAGACAGTCCTCATCGAAGTCGAACCTAGCGTGGTGATGGGGATGGGCGATGCCCTTGTCCTTGTTCCCGCCGCCCAGCATGAAGTAGCAGCCGGGCGCGGCCTGTAGATAGAACGCCATGTCATCGGAGCCGGCAAGGCGGTCCTCGGCGACGCGGTCCTCACCGAGATACGAGCAGGCCACGCGCCGGACGATCTCGGCGCACTCGGCGTCGTTGACGACGGCCGGGATCGTCGAGTGCCTGAACTCGTAGTCCGCACCGAAGGCTACGGTGACGCCGACTAGGATCTCCTCGACGCGCGCCAGCACCCGTTCGAGCACGTTCTGCTCAAACGTGCGGATGGAGCCCGACATCTTCACCTCGTCCGCGATGATGTTCGGCCGCTCCCCGGCCTGGATGGTCCCGATCGTGAGCACGGCCATGTCTGAGGGCCGGACGCTGCGGCTGACCACGGTCTGCAGCGCCACGATGGCGTGTCCGGCCACCACGATAGGGTCGACGGTCTGTTGCGGGGCGGAGGCGTGCCCGCCCCGGCCTCGGATGGTGATCCCGATAGGGGTAGCGGCGGCGTAGACGGGCCCCGGCGCCACGCGCACGTCTCCGATGGGATAGTTGGCCATGATGTGGAGCCCGAACACGCGGTCCACCTTCGGCTCCTCCAGCACGCCCTCCTCGATCATCCGCTGCGCGCCGCCGACCCACTCCTCGGCCGGCTGGAAGGCAAGGCGAACCGTGCCCGCGAGCGAATCGCGGGCCTGCTGGAGCGCCGCGGCTAGGGCAAGCGCGATGGCGACGTGGCCGTCATGGCCGCAGGCGTGCATCACGCCCTCCTCCTCCGAGGCGAAGGGCAGTCCGGTCTCCTCCTTGATCGGCAGGGCGTCGATGTCGGCGCGCCAGAGCAGGTTGGGGCCCTCGCGGGCTCCGCGGACGAGGCCGGTCGCGCCCGTCCCACCGATAGCCCGCACGTCCTCAAGTCCCATGCGCTGGAGCTTGTCCAGAACGAACTTCTGCGTGCGGTGCTCCTTGTTGGACAGCTCCGGGTGGCGGTGCAGCTCCCGACGCACCGTGACGGACGCCCTGGCGAGCGCCCGGAGGGATTGCCGCGGCTCCGGCAGCGGCTCTCGCTCGACTTCGGCCGGCGTCGGGCCCGGCTGGGATGCCGGGAATCCTGTGGCCGCCTTGATCTGCTCGACCTGCTGGGCGTGATCGCCGTCGTGGATGCGCTGGAACACGGCCCACTCCCGGCAGTTGAGTTCGCCGAAGAACGGGTGCTCGGCCCGCTTCTCCATGTTTGCGTCGGGTGACAGCGCCTCGATCGAGACCAGCATCTCCTCGTGGGCCGCCTCCAGGTCGGCCCGAGCTTCGTCCAGCGAGGCGTACGTCGCCCCCCCGCCGCCGCCCTCCGGCGTCTCGCCCCGCGCGAGGGCGGCGCAGAGGCGGGCCACGGAGCGCTTGGCGGGCGCGGCGTGCTGGAGCACTTCGAGGACGGACCAGTCATCGGGGCCGGGCTTGAAGCGCGCCTGTTCCTCCGAAAGACCATCGAGCGCGCCCAGGAATTGGTCGTGGCCCTTTTGCACGACGCCCTTGATCGAGGCCGGCTCCTTCACCGCCTGATGGGCGATGTACGAGAGCACGCGCTCCCGCGTTTCGTCCGGAATCGTTGTCATCGTCCGCTCCCTCCCCGCGGCCTCTTTTCGAGAGCGATGCCTACTCTGCGCTCCCGCGCCCTGCCACGCGCTCGGTGGCATCCCGGAAGCGCTCGACGTTATCCGGTGTGCCGCGCAGCGCGCGGTTCGCTTCGATCTCCAGCTCCTCGCCGCGCTCCACCGTGGTCGCGGCGTCGATCACCGCCTTCGACCAGCGGACGGCCGCGGGCGAGTTCTGAGCGATCTGCTGGGCCAACTCCCAAGCGGCCTCATCGAGCGCGTCGTGCGGCACCACGCGGTTCACCAGACCGATCCGCTCCGCCTCCGCGGCCTCGACGACGCGGGCGGTGAGGATTAGCTCCTTTGCCCTGGCCAGGCCGACGATGCGTGCGAGCTGGCTGGCGGCGACAACGAGCCCGTAGGAGGCGCCGGGAAAGCGGAAGCTGGCCCGCTCCGAGGCGATGCGGATGTCGCAGCCGACGGCGAGGACGGCGCCTCCTCCGTAGGCATAGCCGTTCACCGCGGCGATGATGGGCTTGGGGAAGCGGGCCACCCGCACGACCGCCTGCGCCATCTGGACGTTGCCCTTGCCGCCCTCCACTGAGGCGAGCGTCTCGGTCATGTCCGCGCCGGCGCTGAACGCCTCGCCGGTGCCGGTGAGGATGACGACGCGCACGTCGTCATCCGCCTCGAACGCTTCCATCGCCTGGGCGACGGCGAGCGAGAGCTCGCGGTTGAAGGCGTTGCGCTTCTCCGGCCTGTTGATCCGCAGAACGGCGATGCCGTCGCGAAACTCGCGTTCTACCACATCCGACATGGAAGGATCCTTGTCATCCGGCATGAGGGGCCGTCGGCCTGCCCAAGAGGGTCAGTGTGGGCATGATAGCACAGGGCGAGCGAGAGGAGGCCTATGCGCTACGGCAGGCCGGGGAGACCCAACCCGAGGACGAGGAAACCGAAGAAGAGGATGAGCAGCCCGGCATACCAGCACAGTCCCTTCACGAACCAGGCGTAGCCGGAGCGCCAGAAGCGGTCGCTGAGGGCGTAGGCATACAGATCGTCAGGGGTCCGCAGCTCGATGTCGCGGGGTATCCAGAAGTAGCCCCACCGCCGGAGAGAGCGCTCCAGATGCGCCCAACCGCCGTCGAAGCGCCGCGAGCGCCAGCGCCGCTCGAAACCGAACCAGTAGCTCCAAAGCCGGCGCGGGCGCGTCATCACCCACACACCGGTCATGATGAGCAGCACTCCGTCGGTGCCCGCGATGATCACGAGAAGCGCGTGGAGGTCCATCAACAGAGGTATCGGCGCTCGGGGCAGACTGCCGAATCCCCAAAGCCCCGATTCAGGGTGGGACGGGCGCTACGAGCCGCGCGTCTGGAACCGCAGCGTGGCGATCTCGTTCGGCTTGAGCGAGAGGCGCACCCAGCCATCGGACACCTCCGCCGGGCCGAGCGCGTCCTCCTTCATGTCCACCACCAGCGCCTCGCGCCACGGCTCCGCCAGACGCACCCGGCCCTTCGTCCCACTGTCGAGGGTATCGTAGGCGCGTACTACTACTCCGCCGCCGTTCTCGGCGCGCTTGAGCGCGGTCACGACCACGCCGTCGCCCTCGACCTCGAGGAGCGAGGACCGGGTCGGCAGCAGCCCCGACCCCTGGGGGTTCCAACGGGCGCGCAGCGGCGCCGCAAAGCGATGCGCCTCCGGGTAGGCGCGCTCCCAAGCGCCCTCGTGCGGGATGATCGCGTACTCGAAGGCGTGCCGGCCCAGGCACTGGGCGCCGGGCGTGGGCAGGGGCGGCCCGGCGTGCGCCTTTCGGGCGGGGTAGTCATCGCGCGAGAGCCATCCGACGGAACGGAGCAGGGTGAGCGCGATGGTCAGCCCACCCGGCGTGTCGAGCGCCTCGTACTCCGGCAGGCCGCGGTTCGCAATGAGGATGCCTCGCGCGCCGTCGTTCACGTCCACGAACGCCTTCTGCGGATGGGTGCCCACGGGCTGCTCCGGCCAGCTCTCGTCGGCTTCCGGCAGCGCGACGGGCCTCGTGACGACGCCGAAGTGCTGCTCGGCGTGGGACACGTCGCTTGCCACACCGGTCGGGAAGTGGGCGCGCAGCCGGTGGTCCTCCGCCCGGTTCTCGAACTCGGTCCGGATATCGATGCGGGGCACGCCGGGCGAGAGGCTGACCAGCACGCGCACCGGGCAGCGTACCGTGCGGCGGATCCGTTGCCGCGTGGCGGTGAGGCGCGCGGGCAGTCGGTAGGTCATACGGATCTCAAGGGTCTGTCGCGCCGGGCCTTCCTCCAGCAGCCGCACCCTCGGCTGCCCCTCCGGCGCGTCCACCAGCGCGTCCGGCTCGGGCGCGCAGTAGTTGTACTCATCGCCCCGGTCGCCGCCGTCGACCAGACGGTTCAGCCCCTGGTAGCGACGCCCGCTGCGTTTGTCGTCGACCACGAGCGTGCCATCGCGCTGGTCCACCTCAACGGCGAAGAACTCGTTCTCGATCCGGGGCGTGCCCGACGGAGTCCCGCGGCGGGACTCGGGCCGGGGGCCGTACTCGACGTCGTACGTACGGTAGCCGAAGCCCGGCACGTCACCGGCTACGAAACCGACCGGCGTGCGGCCCGGCAGCATCGGTACGCCCCCCTCTTCAGCCTCAACGCGCTGGCAGGGCCAGCGTCGACCGGCGTCATCGATGAGGGCGACCGGCACGAGGCCGCGGCGAGCCGGGACGACGGCCGTCGCGAAGCCGCTGCGCGGGCCCGGCAGCGGGTTGAAGACGAAGACCCGCTCCGCCGGTCCCTGCGCGCCGATGCGGCGCATCGCCTCATGAACCAGGTCCTCGCCGATCTGCTCGCACTGGTCGAAGCGCGGGCGCATCTCGTCGTGAGTCTGGTCGATGCTGCACCCGCAGATGGAATCGTGCGGCTGGTTCAAGAGGAGCAATCGCCACGCTCGGCTGAGGAGGCCCGCCTCGGAGGCCGGGTCGTGGGCGTAGGGCGTGCGAGGGCCGCCCACAACCGGTGGATCCCGCCACGCCTCGCCGAGGCGCTGACGCAGAAGACCGGCCCACAGGCTGAACGGCTCCGCCCAACGGGTGAGTGTCTGCTCGCAATCGAACGTGCGCTGCTTGATCCACAGCCGCGCCGAGAGGACGGCGGGCAGCAGGTTGGACCGCTGGCTGCTGCGGAACTCGCCCCGAAACCGCGGCAACGAGTCTCGCCCGTCCAGATCTTTTTCCATCTCATCGAAGGCCTGCACGAGGCTGCCGTGGACCAGCTCGGCATCCGCCGCCTGGGAGTTGAACGCACGGATGAGGCCAGGCAGCTCCGGCTGGGCCGGGACGTGGTCGAAGCCCCAGATCACAAGCACGACGCTTGTTCGCGCGAGCGGCTGGAGCTGCCGCCGGACCGCCTCTATGCCGTCGACGAACTCCTCTCCCTCCACCGGCAGCGGCATGCCGATGCCGTAGCCGCCGGCCAGGTACTTCCCTAGCACCTCCGCACCATCCGGCGCCTCCCAGACGAACTCGGTGCTGGTCAGCGACTCATCGGTGCCCCTCCAGATGACGCACCTTTCGATGCCGAAGCCGCGTAGCAGGGACGGCAGATGGGCGATGTGGCCGAAGGTGTCCGGCAGGTAACCGACGGGCATAACGCCGCCCAGATCCGCCGCCTCTCGATGCCCGCGCAGCAGGTTGCGGACCAGCGCCTCGCCGCCGGGCAGGAACTCGTCCGGGATAACGTACCATGGGCCGGCGGAAAGCCGCCCCTCTCGCGCGAAGCGCTCGACCGCGTTCCGCCGGTCCGGCCGAACCTCCAGATAGTCCTCGATCATGGCCGTCTGGCCGTCCAGCAGGAAGTGATGGTACGCCGGGTCGCGTTCGAGGATCTCCAGCAGCAGGTCGAAGAAGGCCACGAGGCGGCCGCGGAAACGCTGGAAGGTGAAGTACCACTCGCGGTCCCAGTGCGTGTGGGGAACGAGGATCAGGCGCCAGCGTTCGGAGCCGGACCGGCCCTCGGCCGGCCGCGCCTCGCTCCGCGCCACGGTTAGCCGGCCTCCGGCGACAGGAGGTAGAGCGGGTTCGTCATTGCGTGAACTACCTCGCCTCGCTCAGGACGGCCGCGGAAACCCACCGCCTCGGCGCGCACGTAGCCCGGCTCCTCCAGCGGCGCCTCGAACTCCAGCGACGTCTCCTCCCGCTCCGCGACAGCTTCCTGCCACAGGTCGCCGTTGCGTATCAAACGCAGCTTCTTCTCCGCCGGCCCGCGGTATCGCAGGAGGAAGCGCACTGGCGTTCCGAGCGGCGCCCGGACAGCATCGCCCATCAGGTACGAGCGGTCCGAGCAGGTCGCGGTAAGCTCCAAGAACGGCCCGGTGGGGTCTTCAGAGATGAAGACGTGACCGGCGCGTATGGCGCCGAGGATACCTTCCTCCGCCAATGGGCCTTCGACGTAGACGCGGGTGCAGGGGTTGCCTACCGGCCACGGCTGAATCTCTTTTGCAGGAGGGATGGAGTGACAATCGCTGCCACCTACGCCCACCAGCCGGCGACCGGCTCTGAGGCGTTGCTCCCAGAAGTCGAGGGACTCCGTATTGAAGAAGCGCCACGCCCCCTGCCAGACCTCCGTCACCTGGAAATCCTCCACTCCGGCGAACTCCCATGGGTAGCCGCGCTTGGGGTGGTTCACGGAGAAGATGCCGCCCTGCTCCTCGACGAAATTCAGGGTCCGCTGCATCGCCGCGTCGTTTGTGGCACGAAAGTCCACCCAGCGGCCCAGGCCCCAGACGTTGGCATGACCCCACGCGGTGGTGACCTCCTCGCCGGGGATGAGCAGCACGCCGTCCCGGGGCCGGGCGGCGATCTCCTCGAAATGAGCGATGGTGTTGTGGTCGGTGATCGCCAGAAAGTCGAGACCCTGGCGTGCCGCCTCGGCGGCGCACTCGTCTATCGTGTTGAAGCCGTCGCTGTGCACGCTATGGCAGTGCAGATCTCCGGCGTACCAGCGCCCCGTTCCCCCGCGAGAGGCCGAGCGGTGCGGGTCTGCTGGCGCCGCTTGCGCTTCCCTAGTGGTCTCGCGTGCCTCGGTCCCGCTCGCCTCGGGGTCGATGTCGAGGCTGAGCTCCACCCAGTACCGGCACCGGTCGCTGTGCCGCAGCGGACAGCCGAGGAGCAGGTGCCAGAGCCCCTGGCCGAGGGGCCCACGGACGTAGCCGGGCGTGGCGTCCTGCGCGCTGATAAAGAAGACGCTGCGAGCGCTTCCAGTCCAGCCTCGGAAGCCGCCCGCCAAGAATTCCGTGCCCCGCTCATCGAAGACGCCCATGTCCACCACATCGTTCGCTTCCTCTTCGGCTCGCTCAAAGTGGTATGAGACCTCGAGCCGGGTGGCCCCGGCCGGCACTTCAAAGGGCAGGTACCGAAAGGGCAGGTCCACATCGTCGTGCAGGAAGGTGCCCTGGAACGAGAGCTTCTGGCGCATCGGCTAGGCGATCAACTCCGGGCCGTGCGGCGAGGCGGTCTCACCGCTGCTGCGACTGGGTGGAAGCAGGATTTCATCGTTGATGACGCGCACGGCAGACGTAGGGTAGTATACAGGAACCGCGGCTGCAGGCGAGAGCTCAACGTGGAGCATCCGAGAACGCGTTCGCCACAGCGGAGGCCAGGACTTGCGCCGATGATCGGTTCCCTCCGTCCCGGTGACGACTTGCCGCTTCGCAGCGTCATCGCGCGCAACACGGCGGCGGACGAGGCAGGCTCAATCCACGACGACGAGTACGCCGCCCGCGTGGGCTACCAGGGCGGCCTTGTGCCCGGCGTGACGCTGTTGGCTTATCTCACGACCTCGCTCGTCGAGGCCTTCGGGGAAGCGTGGCCCCAGCGGGGCCGTCTGCGGGCTCGCTTCCTGCGGCCGGCATACGACGGTGAGACGATCACCGTGCGTGCGAGCGTGGTCCGGAGCGAGGATCGAGGCCGCGGCGCGGACGTCACGGTGGAGTGCCGCCTGGAGCGCCCGGACGGAGCTACCTGCGTGGAGGCGGAAGCGGTCTGCCTCGTGGGGGAAGCGGCGCGGCGGCGCGCTGCGCCGCCGGTGGCGGAACCGCCACGCAGCTCGCCTCCCGGCGAGCTGCCGCCGCTAAGTCCCGAGACCGTGGTACCCGGCAAGGAGCTCGTTCCCTTCACCTACCAGCTGTCGCGGGACGAGGCGCTTGCGTGGGCCGAGCAGGCGAACGACGAGCACCTATGGTATCGAACAGCTTCGACCTTTGGGCAGCCCATCGCTCAGCCCGCCATCTTCGCCCGAGACCCGATCCGCCTGCTGCGCCACAACTTCGCGCGCAAAGCGACCATCCACGCTGCCACCGACCTCGAGTACCGAAACGTCGGTTGGGCCGACCGAGAGTATACGGTGTACGGCCGCGTAGCCGAGGTCTACGAACGAAAGGGGAATTCCTACGCCGTGCTGGACACGATGACGGTGGATGAGGGCGGCAGGGAGATCGTGCGTAACCGACACACATCTCTGTTCCGCCTCAGAAGCGAAGCGCAAACGGAGTCGGGCTGAGACCGATCATTCAGACACGGGCACCAGGTATTCCCCGCTGGCCCAGCCCAGATCCACCAGCCGCCACCAGGTGACGCCGTCGGCGTCGACGGGCCCTTCCGCCACAGCACCCCTGGTGCCGTCCATTCGACACCACGCTATTTCAGCCGAGAGGCTGGGCGCCTGGCGGAAGTTCAGGCAATCGCCGGCGCCAAAGACCACCGCCTGCGAGCCGACGGCGATGTCGGACTCACCGAGCGGCGGCGCCTGGATGAACTCCACCGACCAGCTTCCGTCTTCGTGGCGGGTGATCACAGCCTCACCTATGCCCTCGCTCAAGGGCACTCCCAGGAGAAAGGTCACCAGCTCCTCGCTCCGGTAGAGCTCGAACGAACAGATGCCTGTCGGAGGCTCCTCGCCCGGCGCCAGGTCGCTGGGACACTCGCCGATGTGCTCCGAGTCCAGTTCGTCACGCACGAAGGCGGCCAGCGCTTCGTCCGGATCGTCGAAGCCGGCCGGGGTCCCCGTGGATATCGGGCTCTGCGACGGCGTTGCGCCTCTCGTGGGGCGCGCGGCCGGCGTCTCTCCCGATACGCCGGCGGATGCTGTCTGGGTCGCGGCCGCCGCCTCCGGTCGGGTACCATCGTCGTCACCATCGCCCCTCAGCACGAAGAACAGCACAACGCCGACAACGACTGCGCCGGCTACGAACGCCAGGGCGGCCACGTATCCTGGTCGCTCCCACCAGTTGGTCATCACATCTCCTCCATCGCTGGTGAGCTAAGCTGCGGTGCTCTCGCCGCCCGAGTAGGGAACCATGCATGTGGACATTGACTCTCCCCTGGGCGCCTGTCCGTGGCGCCGGTCCGGGCACCTACTCGGACGAAGCCCGAGCCGCCTCTTCGACTGCGCGGCCCAGGCGGAGTATCGCCTCCGGGATCTCTCGCTCCTGGACGAAGCTGTAGGCAAGCCGCAGAGCGTGCTCGCCGCCGCCGTCGCGGTGGAATGCCTGACCGCTCACAACCGCCACACCCAGACGCCGGGCCGCGTCCGCAAGGGCTTCCTGATCGACGGTCTCAGCCAGGTTGAGCCAGAGGAAGAACCCCCCTTGGGGCCGGTTCCAGCTTGCATACCGGCCGCAACGTTCGTCGAGCGCGGCCAGCATGGCGTCCCGCTTGCGGCGGTACACGTCATTGACCTTCGCCAGGTGAGGCTCCAAGAGACCGCTCGTCACGAACTCGAGCATAGTTCGCTGCAGCCAGGGGCTTACGCCCAGGTCGAAGCGCGTCTGCAACAGCGCCTCTACCACCGGCTGGTCTGCCAGCACCCAGCCGATCCGCAGGCCGGTCGCCACAGTCTTGCTGAACGTGCCCAGGTAGGCGGCGCCTTTGCCGCCGGCGAGGGCGAAGAGCGACGGCAGTCGCGCTTCGTCAGTCCGAATGTCCCCGTACGCGTCGTCCTCCGCGATGAGCACGCCGTGCCGCTGGCAGATCTCCACCACTTCCTGACGCCGTCTCAACGTCATGGTGATGCCCGTCGGATTCTGGAAGTTGGGGGTGGTGTAGAGGAGCTTCACCCGACGCCCTTCCCCCTCGAGTCTCTGAATCGTATCGGCCAGGGCCTCGGGGATGAGGCCTTCTGAGTCCAAGGGAACGCCCACGACTTCGCCCAGGCAGTTCTCCATGGCGCCCACCCCACCGGGAAACGTAGGCGACTCGGCCAGTCCGACGTCGCCTTCATCCAGAAACGTTTCGCAAACGTTCACCAGCGCCCCGGAGATACCGTTGGTAATCGTGAAGTTGTCGGCCGTGAGCTGGAGACCCTGCTGGCGGCCTGTGTGTTCCGCCAACCACTCGCGCAACCCCGGGTAGCCTTGGTGGCCGCCGTACCGGAGGGCATCAGGCCCCTCGCGGCGGAGCACGCGGTTTGAGGTCTCGATCAGCTCCTCGATCGGCAGCGTATCGGGGTCGGGGATGCCGCCCGTGAGCGCAATCGGCGGTACCGGCGGCGGCTCCTGGGGGCGTGAGCCGGCGACCCAGTAGGCGCCGAAGCCTCCCCTGACGCGGCGGGACAGGCTCTTCTCAAGTTGGTCGGATTCCCAGTTCCCCCCGGAGGCGATCATATTGCTGGCATGATAGGACACGCACGCTCCTCTGTCGATGGCATTCTGCGCGCGGTTCGATGTTCGTGCCCTTCTGCGTGCGGACACGATGGCCCGCGGCCCATCATGATGGCTCGAAGTAGTCGCTCTGAGGGCAGAGAGGCGGGAGGCCTGACCGGCTACCGTTTCGCGCGCCGCGCGCGTGTCTGACGACGCTTGCCCCGGGGCCTCGCGCGCCCGGCGGCGGCCGTCTCCTCGGCGGCGCGCGCCAGCTCCTTGTAGGAGACGTGGCCGCTAAGACAACCCGCCAGCGCCCGCAGCGTCTTCTCCCTGGGATGCCGGACCCTTCCTCGCTCCAGGTCGATGACGTGGCGACGGTGGAGGCCGGCCGCGGCGCCGAGACCGGAGTAGCTGTAGCCGGCGGCCAGCCGGGCCTTCTGGAGCACTTTGCCGAACTTCGTGGCGGCCGGCTTCGGCTTGCGCCACGCCTTGCGGAACGAGACGCCGAATCTGGACGCGAGCTTGCTCACGTGCTTCTGGGACACGCCGAGCTCTTTCGCCGCCTCCTTCTGCGTCAGACCCTTCTCAGCCAGCACCTCAAGGCGCTCCCCCGTGATGGGCGGCCGGCCGGCCCAGGCGGCTTCGGCGAGTTTGTCGAAGGTGATGTGCCCTTCAAGGCATCTCGCAAGCGCCCGGAGGGTCTTCTCCCTCGGGCGCCGGACCTGTCCTCGCTCTATCGCCTTGATGTGCTCCCTGTGCAGGCCGGTCAGCGCGCCAAGCCTTCCATAGCTGCAGCCTGCTTCCAAACGCGCCGCCTGGAAGATCTTCCCGAACGGCGTCGTGGCTGGCCTCGGCCTGCTCCACACGGTAGCGAACGACAGATCGAACTCTGCCGCCAGCTTGCTCACCCGTTTCTGGGAGACTCCCAGCTCTCGGGCAGCTTCCGTCTGGGTAAGATGTTTCTTCGCCAGCGCTTCGAGTTGCGCCTTGGACACGTTCGGGTAGCACGGTCTGAAGTCCAGCCCCAGCTCGGCGACGAGCTGGCCGACCCTTTGCCGGGACACACCGAGCTCCCTGGCGGCCTCCGCCTGCGTCAGTCCCTTCCTCGCCAGATCGGGCAGTCTCTGCTTTGGTGTTGCGCGAACCGTGGCATTCATTGGATTGCACCTCTCGGGCCCCGCCGCGGCCAGAGCACCTGCCCGCGCGCCGGGCTGCCAGTAGCCTGCACATTCGCCCGAACTCGCGGGTCCCATGGAGCGTGTGCGACCCCACGAGTCACACGCAAGCCGGTGATCTCATTGTACACACTCGTTTCGCCGAAGGCCATGGCGGTGCGAATCCGCAAACCACGGCGCAAGCCCGTCGTAAACCACCCGACGGCGCCCTGTTCGGGAGGTGATGGAGGAGGCGGGACCGCCCTGCTCGCGGGCCTGTCCACCGGGCGAGGCAAGGGCAGCATGGGCGGTTTGCGCCCCGTTCCAGCGGCGCTGATCCACCTGCAAGCGAATATGCGGCAGAGGAACAAGAGATGCCCCGCAAGGCAATACGTCAATGATCCGCCAAAGCGACGGAGTTGGACCCGGAAGGGGGTCTCGAGCCGCGCGGCGCGCCCCGGCCGGCGCTGCTCAGTTTGGAGATTCCACGGTCTGCGCCGGTTCCGGCGTGACCGGCTGGGCGTCCGGCTCCGGCGAGCGCAGGAACTCCAACACCGCCTGGTTGCAGGACTCGGGCTGCTCCTCGAGCGGCATGTGGCCGGCGCTGCGCACCGGCAGCAAACGCGCGCCAGGGATGCGCCGCGCCAGGTCCTGGCCGCGCTCGGGCGGCAACCAGCGGTCGTGCTCGCCCCAGAGGATCAGAGTCGGCTGGCGAATGCGCTCGGGGGCAAGAGGCTCATCGCGCCCGTGATGGGCGAAGAGCAGACCCAGCCCCCGCAGATGACCCTTCATTCGCGACGGGCGGAAGTACCCCTCCACCACCTCCGGGGTCAGGTGCGCCGGGTCGTGGACGGCCGAACGCAACGAGAGGCGCCGGAACGCCGGTCGATGCAGCGTGAAGAGGGCGGCCAGAGGAAGGAAGTGCCGGAGGTACGTCGCGGGGCCGGTCCCGAGGCGCATCTCGCGGTCGCCCGCGCTGTCCACCAGCACCAGCCGCGATACCCGCTCGGGGTAGTTCAGGGCCAGGCGCATCGCGATTGCCCCTCCCATCGAGTGCCCGATCACCGCAGCCCGTTCGATGCCGATCCGCTCCATGAAGCGCTCGACCAACGCTGCCTGCGCCGTCTGTGAGAAATCGCCGCCGCGCGGCCGCTCCGAGTAGCCGAACCCCTTCAGGTCGACGGCGACGACCCGGTAGTGCTGCGCGAGTTCCGGGATGGTGTAGCGAAAACTGAATGTGGAAGCGCTGAACCCGTGGATGAGGAGTACGGGCTCACCTCGTCCCGCTTCGACGTAGTGAATGCGGACACCTTCCACCTCCACGAACGTCCCCGGCGCCCCGGCCGATTCGGGGTCCAGGTCCTCGAACCGGCGAACGGCGTACCAGGCATAGGCAAACAGCCCGGCCAGGCCGATGCAGGGCAGGGCGGCGACCCGCAGCGCTCTTGGGAGTACGGTCATTCCGGCACTATTCTAGCGCCCCGGAGCGGCCGCCGCACGACACACCGTGAGGGAGCCATGCCTTCGAGGGAACGGACCTGCATGTCTGAGCGAAGCGAAGGATCGGGGGTGAGGGAGGGATGCCGCGTACGTCTGTTACCGAATTGTGGGCAATGATCTAGACGCCGGCGCAGCGGCGGCGCAGCCAATCCACCAGTAGCTGGCGCAAGTCCTCGCGTCGCTGACGCAGGCTGTGCTTCGCTCCCTCCAGAATGACGATCTCCTTGGGCTCCTGGGCCCAGGAGTAGACCTGCTCCGAGCAATACGGTGGGAGGCGGCGGTCCTCCGCGCCGTGCACGAGCAACAGGGAAGCCGGCGACACGAGCCCGGCGCGCTGCGCCCCCGCCGTCTGGGTGCTGAGCGCCACGACGCCCGTGACTCCCGGGGATCTGGTGGCTGCTTCGATCACGACGGCGCCGCCGTATGAGTGCCCCACGAGCGAGATGCGTCCGGCTCCCTTCCGGCGCAGGAAGCGAATCCCGGCCAGCACGTCGAACACGCCTTCTCCCATGGGCCCCGGCGCCCGGAGAACGCGGAAGCTCAGGCGCAGCGCGGCGATGCCGTCGCGCGACAGGTCCTGCGCGATAGTCGGGTAGATCTGGCCGGCCGGACCGTCGAAGCCGCCGTCCGTGCCGCCCACCATGAGGACAGCGCCCGCGCCGCGCCGGCCCTTATGATAGAGACAGTGAACCGGCCCGCGCTCGGTTGGCAGCTCAATTGGCTCGCCATCAGCGCGCCGCTTCCGCGCCTTCGAGGGAGTCGCCGCGTCACTCATCCTGCCTGGATCATTCTAGCACCAGCGCGGGAATCCCGCCCTGCCGCATCGGTCAGCCCGGTGTGCGGGGCACGAGCGGCAATGTGCGGAGACGCACGACCGAGAGTTCATCTCGTACCCGCAGCCAGCGCCGGATCAGGAGTCCCGGGGCCCGCTCCGAGAATGACTACCGTAGATGCCCGCCCTTTGTTGGTCTTCTCCCCAGCGCAAGTGCCAGTTGGGTTCCTCTCCCACGTTGCGTGGAAGCCATGTCCAGACCTAGCACCCGATTTCCCTCAATGGATCAATCCCTGCTACGACGCACGGTCCTGTCCACCGCGCCGCCTCCCAAGCCTCTGACGCACCCAGACCGCTATCATCAGAAGGACTTCAAGGCCGGTGATGGCCGCTGGAATGCCCCACACCCAGACCGGGAAGGGAAGTACCGCAAAGAAGAGCGTCAAGCTGATCCCCACAATCAGACCGAACAGGAAAACTCGAGGCGTCTCCGTGAGCGTCCGGTCCACGTCACGGACATGATTCGTCACGGCAGTCGACAGAAGAGTGGTTATGCGGGTCATGATCTCCCCCAACGCGTGATGCCTATGACTGGCGCCTCCGCTAGTGTAAGCTGGCACCCCCGCATGAGCTCCCACCTCCGAGGTGATGGGGCCTTTCCTCATCCAAAGCGGGGGACTACACGACGCCCTACGGGCCACTGCTCGGTGGCTCTGCAATCATGTCCTCCGTGACTACGAAGCGATAGTCGCGTTCCTTGAACTCCTCCCACGTGAGCTCCTCACGATACAGCACATTGTCTTGCACGTCGCGAATCACGACGACATCCTCCCACACCACCTCCGCGGTGAACCCGGTCTGACTGGAACCGGGAGGGAGTGTCCCGTCATAGTCGTCCAACCCATCTCCTAGGTAGAACTTCACCGTCTGGCTAGTCCCGTTGACGTAGGTCACGTCGTGGCCCGGATCGCATGCCACCGCGCCCACCAGCCACATACACGCAAGGGTCAGCAAGACTGCTGGAACGCCAACACTAGTCCGCCAGGATTTCAAGGATGATTGAGTCGTGCACGCATTTGCCATAGTCATCCAAGCTCCCGAGGCACAGGAGCAACGAAGCTCATGCGCTCTTACCGTGTGTGACCCAGGGCGTGTCACCCAGCAGCTCGCACTGGCGCTCGTGCCGCGGTACCGAGCCCAGTACCACCAACGCGGCTCCCAGCCATGATGGCGCAGGATACAGTTTCATGTGCCGACGTCACCAAAGCAGGCATTCGCCCATGGTCTCTGCAGCCAGGCCCAGTGCCAACGCCCCAATCATGCCCGCCGGCACAAGTGCGAGGATGCCTTTCCATGCCATGCGCACCTCCTTGCTTGCGTATCGAATCAGAGCCGCGGGTTGCCCTGCCTAACTCACACCTGTCCCAACCCGCGCCGTGTCATTTGTGCACTTCTCTCTGGCATCGATCTGTTCCGGCCTCCGCAAGGCAGCCCACAAGCGAAGCCCTCCTGGCCAACGTACGAGACCCACGGCGCAGCGCTCTTGAGCGTGTGCGATGATTTGGCGCGAGCCCGTCTACCGCGCGCGGACAATCCACGGTCTTACTCTAGTCGCCGAGCCAGGCGGCTAGTACAAGCACGACCATCGTAATCCAAACCGCCAGACCGCAAGCCACCGTGACAACTCCAACGGCGCGAATGCCGCCTACCATCCTATTGTATACCCGTGGATTGTCGGGTGCCGTGTCTAGAAAGGTCTCCACTGAATCGCCACGCAGGGCCCATCTGTAGGCCGGAACTCTGGCAAGCATCCGTAGCGCCCAGCGCAAGTTGACGTTGTCCATTTTCCATACTGTCTCTGCGATGACGGAGAGAACGCGTTCAGGTTTGGCCAGCAGCAAGACCCCGATGCCGGTCCCTACAGTGATTGCGAACACGAAGGCGAACCCAAAGGCTACTTCCATGTGTCTAGAAAGGTCTCCACTCCCAAGGCTTCGCTACTTTGGTGTAGTCACCCGTGCCGAAGATGCCACAGCCAACAGACGAGATCGCTAGAACCAGAGGCGCCCTTCTCCCTTGCAGCATCGAATCACCACCCGTCATGTCAGACATCTGTTAATCGCCATAGGAGCGATTTTCTGAAAGTAGTATGTTGCAGTACTTGCGAGAGTCGTGACGGCGCACCCCCTTATACTGCCTTGCGTGCCGGATCGTCTCCCTGCGCGTGTTCTCCTCAGCCTCGGGCGTCGCAGCCCATCCCCATGGCTACCTTCGCTTCTCTCCTGACCAGCCGTCCCTCCAGATCACGATGGCGAGCCACCCGACAGCCAAGGCGAGGAGAGCGGACAAACCCGCTGCCTGCGCCGACCCTGCCGCGAGCATGCGCCACACCACGATCGGCGCGGCGAGTGCTGTCAAGGCTGCCAGGCGCTGTGCGCTTGAAACTGGAGGAATCGTGAGCCCGCGACGCCAATGAGACCTCGGTTCGCGCTCGCCGCTGCCGGTAGCCCATGCCAATGTCACCTTTGGCTACCCATCCTGGTCCTCCTCGCGCGCATCAGCATGCCTGAACCAGCGAAGTGTGAACCACCCCAGCATCGTTGCAAGCGGCAGCAGCGAGAAGAGCAGACTTCTGAGCCAGCCCACATGCAGGCCTCCGAGGAACCCCCCGATCGCCAGCAGAACCAGGGACAAAACGACAACCTGAACGTCCGATGCATTCTTGCCTAGAGTCGCCGCCCACCTGAGCCTCTCCGAAACACCGCCCGCAGCGATGAGCAGCACCCAGCCTCCAAAGAAGTACCCACCAAACGCGACTTCCCATATCCGGAAGACCGTGCCGAAGATGCCACAGCCGACACACCAGATCCCTCCGACCAGATACGCCCTTCTCCCTTGCAGCATCGAATCACCACCAATCATGTCAGACATCTGTCAACCGCCATAGGCGCGATCTTCTGAAAGCAGAATGATGCAGTAACTGCGAGAGTCGTGATGGCGCATGCGTGCGCGCTCCCGGCCGCGATATCGATCACACCGGCGGCCGAGGCGGCGCGCGCGCCGGGCAGCAATACTGAGCTGAGCGCGAGGAGCGCCAGGAAGAGCACAACCGCCGTGCGCATGCCGCACCCCACCCCTCTGGCTACCTCCGTTTCTCCCCTGACCAGCCGTCCCTCCAGACTAGGAAGACCGGCCAGCCAACCGCAATGGTCAGGAGCGCGGCCAGGACGCCAGCCCGGAGGGGGTCCGAGATGACTATCTGCCAGGCGATGAACGGAACCAAGAGCGCCGCGAGCAGAGCGACGCGCTGTGCTGACGACATCGCCGGCATCGGCCGGGTCTGCGCCTCACCGCCAACCTCCCCTCCTTTCACAATCTGCAGCACCCAGGCCTGGAACCTCGGATCGCCTACCAAGACGACAAGTATCACCGCTGATCCCGCGACCACAAGCCACAACCGCAGAACCGTGGAGAAGATCAGCAAGAAGAGGCCCAGTACCACCAACGCGGCTCCCAGCCATGATGGCGCGGGATACAGTTTCATGTGCCGACGTCACCAAAGCAGGCAGTCGCCCATGGTCTTTGCAACAAGGCCAGTGCCGGCGCCAGTTCCGGCAACGCCACAGCGTACCACCCTGCCAATGTCACCTTTGGCTACCCATCCTGGTCCTCCTCGCGCGCATCAGCATGCCTGAACCAGCGAAGTGTGAACCACCCCAGCATCGTTGCAAGCGGCAGCAGCGAGAAGAGCAGACTTCTGAGCCAGCCCACATGCAGGCCTCCGAGGAACCCCCCGATCGCCAGCAGAACCAGGGACAAAACGACAACCTGAACGTCCGATGCATTCTTGCCTAGAGTCGCCGCCCACCTGAGCCTCTCCGAAACACCGCCCGCAGCGATGAGCAGCACCCAGCCTCCAAAGAAGTACCCACCAAACGCGACTTCCCATATCCGGAAGACCGTGCCGAAGATGCCACAGCCGACACACCAGATCCCTCCGACCAGATACGCCCTTCTCCCTTGCAGCATCGAATCACCACCAATCATGTCAGACATCTGTCAACCGCCATAGGCGCGATCTTCTGAAAGCAGTAAGATGCAGTACCTGCGAGAGTCGTGATCGCGCATGTGTGCGCGCTCCTGGCGCTGACCGCGGTAGGTCGTCTCACCAGCTCTTTGCATCGAGGCCCCACCTTTCTCCCCAAGCCGGCTCCCTTCCTGGCGCCCCCGCCGGTGGTTCCGGCCCGTCGTAGAGGCAGAAGATGGGCGTTGACCCTTCAGCGCTTGCGATGAGATCCAGGCCGTACACATAGGACGTTGCAGCACTTCCGGTTGTCTCCTGCAGCACTACGGGCAGGGAAGCGCCCGCGTCCCAGACGTAGTCGTGACGCCTCATGCCTCCAGCATCGGCATCAAAGGCCCACCTCCGAATGCGCATTCCCCCTGGAAGCCACGCCGCCAAAGGGAGATAATCGCAATCGTGGGTGTGAACGGAATGAAGGTGCTCGCCGTCAACTGCGGAAGCTCGACGCTCAAGTTCCGCCTGTTTGACGTGGAGGCGGCTGGCGACGGCGGCGCCCGGGAGGAGCGGCTGGCCGCCGGCATCGTGGACCGCATCGGCGGGCCCACGACGATCGAGTTCGCCGCCGGAGGCGAGCAGAAGATCCGGAAGGAAGTGGAGGCGGCCGACCACGGCCGGGCGGCACGGCTCGTGCTCGATTGGCTTCCGGTGCTGGCGGGCGGCGGCCCTCTTCAGCTCGACGCGGTGGGCCACCGGGTCGTCCACGGGGGGGATCGCTTCCTCGGCCCGACGCTCATCGACGACCGAGTCATCGAGGAGATCGAGGCGCTCGGCGAGCTGGCGCCGCTCCACAACCTGCCGGCGCTGGCCGCCATCCGCGCCACCCGCGCGACGCTCGGCCCATCCATCCCCATGGTGGCGACCTTCGACACGGCGTTCTTCCGCGGCCTGCCCAAGCGGGCCTCTCGCTACGCCATCTCGCCGGAGCTGGCCGAGAAGCACCGCGTCTACCGCTACGGGTTCCACGGTCTGGCGCACCGCTACATGGCCGAGCGCTATGCCTCCATGAGCGGCAGGCCTGTCGAGCAGACCAAGCTGATCACGCTGCAATTGGGAAACGGCTGCTCAGCCGCGGCGATCGAGGGCGGCCGTCCCGTCGATACGTCCATGGGCTTCACTCCGCTGGAGGGCCTCGTCATGGGGACCCGCTCCGGCGACATCGACCCGAGCGTGATAGGCTACCTCGCGCAGCGCGAGGGCGTGGCCGCCGAGGAGATCGAACGGCGGCTCAATACGGAGTCGGGCCTGCTGGGAGTCTCCGGCCGCTCCCGGGACATGAGGGAGCTTCTGGAGGCCGAAGAGCGCGGCGACGCGCGGGCCGCGCTGGCTGTCGAGATGTTCTGCTACCGAGCGCGCAAGTACGTCGGCGCCTACCTCGCCGCCCTCGGCGGAGCGGATGCACTGGTCTTCGGTGGGGGCATCGGCGAGAACGCGCCCCTGATCAGGTCGCGCATTTGCGATACGTTGAATTGGTGCGGCCTGACGCTGGATCCTGACCGGAACGCGCGCGCGACGGCCACCGAAGGAACGATCAGCGCCGAAGGCTCACGGGTGCAGGCGTACGTGATCCAGGTGGACGAGGAGCTAGTGATCGCCCGGGACACGGAGCGCTGTCTCCGAGACGCATCGTAGCAGCGGGCATCCAGCCCTCGGGACGGAGGCAGGGAAAGGCCAGTGGCCGGGAGGAACAAGTGAACCAGACGGAACACGCCGAAGCCATCCGACAGGAGAACCGGGTTGCCCTCTATCGAAAGAGCCACCCGGAGGCGGACCGCTGGGCGACCGGCTACGGGGCGATCAGCCACTCGGTGGAGACGCAGGCGCGGGTCTTCGCGATGGCGGAGTCGCTGGCGGCCCAGGGCGTGCGGGGCGACGGCGTGCCGCTGTTCGACCTGCTCGCGGCGGTCGACCGGACCGCCAGCGCGGCGATGTGGCTGGTCGCCCACGAGACCTACGCCCACAACGTCTACCTCGACGGCCGGGACCTGGAACCCGGCGACTTCAAGCCCAAGCCGGAAGGGCACACCGGCGGCGCCCTCAACATGGTCCCCGCCTACGCCGGCTACATGGCGATCAACGCCGTCACCGGCGACACCCGCTCCTGGATCATGGGCCAGGGGCACACCGTCGCCGCCGTCGACTCGGTCAACCTGCTGCTGAACAACATGACGGAGGCCCATGCCGAGCGCTACTCACTGACGGACGAAGGGCTGACCCGCTACGTGCGGGACTTCTACTCCTATCGCCTGGGCGAGGACGGCAAGCAGGATTCGCCGCTGGGCAGCCACGTCAATACGCACACGGCGGGTGGGCTGGCCGAGGGCGGCTATCTCGGGTTCACGGAGCTGCAGTACGTCCACATGCCACTCCCAGGCGAGCGGCTGGTCGTCTTCCTGAGCGACGGCGCGTTCGAGGAACAGCGCGGGAGCGACTGGGCGCCTCGCTGGTGGCGGGCCGACGACAGCGGCCTCGTCACGCCCATCATGATCGCCAACGGCCGCCGGATCGACCAGCGGACGACGATGTCGCAGGAGGGCGGCACCGATTGGTTCGTCCGACACCTCCGGCTCAACGGCTTCGACCCGTTCGTCTTCGACGGGCGCGATCCGGCGGCCTTCGCCTGGGCGGTCTTCGAGATGGAGACCCAGCTCCAGGCCGAGGCGGAGGCGATACGCTCGCGCGGGGACCGCTACCCCGTGCTGCTGCCCTACGGCATCGCTGTCGCCCCCAAGGGCGCCGGCTTCTACGGCGAAGGCACGAACCTGGCCCACAACCTCCCCCTCGGCGACAACCCGCATACCGATGCCGTCGCGGCGCAGCACTTCAACCAGAGCGCCCGCCGGCTCTGGGTGCCCCTGCCGGAGCTGAAGGACGCCCTCGACAAGCTCCAGCGGCATCAGGCGTCGGGCCGGCCCCGAGAGCGGGACCACCCGCTGGCGCATCGCGACGTGGGCCTGCGCGAGGCCCCGCCCGCCGTCTCCCGCCCCGTGCCCGCCGACCGCCTCGACCGCTCGACGTGGACCCGGACGTCGCCGATGCACGCCGTCGACGCGATGTACCTGGCCACGGTGCGCGCCAACCCGCACCTCCGGCCCCGGGTGGCCAACCCCGACGAGATGCGCTCGAACCGGATGATCGAGACGCTGGAAGCGCTCAAGTTCCGCGTCAGCGATCCCGAGGCCGGCATCCCGGAGGACGTCCACGGGGCCGTGATCACCGCGCTCAACGAGGAGGCGGTGGCCGCGGCCGCGCTCGCCAACAAGGGCGGCCTCAACATCATCGTCACCTACGAGGCGTTCGGCGCCAAGATGCACGGCGTGGTTCGCCAGGAGATCATCTTCGCCCACCAGCACAAGGAGGCTGGACGCGAGCAGCGCTGGCTGTCCGTTCCGTTGGTGCTCGCCTCCCACGCCTGGGAGAACGCCAAGAACGAGCAGTCGCACCAGGACCCCGTGATGGCGGAAGCGATGCTCGGCGAGCCTTCGGACGTGTCGAGAGTGCTGTTCGTCGCCGACCACAACACGGCGGCCGCCGTCATGCGCGGCGTCTACCAGAGCCATGCCCAGATCTGGACGATGGTCGTCCCCAAGGCGGACGGCGTTGCGGACCTCTTCGCTCCGGACGAGGCCGCGCGGCTCCTCGACCAGGGCGCCCTCCACCTCGATTGGGCCGGCCACCAGCCCGCGAACGCCCAGGTGATCCTGACCGCCATCGGCGCGTACCAGCTCGAGGAGGTGCTCACGGTCTCCGCCCGCCTCACGGAGCGCGACGTGCGGCACTCCGTGGTCTGCATGCTGGAGCCGGGGCGCTTCCGGAATCCTCGCAGCGAAGGAGAGCGCGCGCACCTCGCGCCGCCCGGACTGGCCGCCGAGCTCTACCCTGACTCGGTGCGGCCGCGCATCTTTGTGACCCACACGAGGCCGGGAACGATCCTGGGAGCGCTCCAGCCGCTTAACACCGGCGAGTCTACCGTCGGGCTCGGTTTCAACAACCAAGGCGGCACGCTCAGCATCGCCGGCATGCTGTACGCGAACGGATGCAGTTGGGCCCACATCCTAGCCCAAACGGCCGGGCTTCTGGACCTCCCCCGCGGGAATCTGCTCTCGTCGGAGGAGATAGCGGCCCTGGAAGGAAGGTCCTCGCCGGAAGGAGTGATCGTCCGGTGATGGCGACCCTCGGGCGAGCCACGGGCCGCAGGCCGAGGCATGGGATCATGAAAGGCAGCACATGCTACAGCGGGTAGACATCGCGGCGAAGTCGCTCGACCGGTACAGACCCATCATCGGTGAGGAATGCTTGGATGAGCTGAGGAAGCTGGCGGCCGTCTGCCGGGGCCGGCGTCTGGCGCACGTCAATGCCACCTCCTACGGCGGCGGCGTGTCCGAGCTCCTCCGTTCCCTGCTGCCCTTGTACCAGGCGCTGGACATCGCGGCCGACTGGTTGGTGATCCCGGGCAGCCCCGAGTTCTTCGAGGTGACGAAGGGGTTCCACAACGCCCTCCAGGGCGCCGACTTCGATCTGAGCGAGGAAGTGAAAGAGATCTACCTGAGGCAGAACCAGGAGATAGCCGACCTCCTGGAACGGCACTACGACTGCGTCATCGTCCACGACCCGCAGCCGGCCCCACTGCCGCGCCTGCACGGGCCGGAGGGTACCCACTGGGTCTGGCGCTGTCACATCGATACCTCCCAGCCCAATCAGGAGGTGCTCGACTTCCTCAAGCCGTTTCTGGCCGACTACGACGCGCTGGTCTTCACCATGCAGGAGTTCGTGCCCGCCGACCTAAAGCACATGCGCACCGTCACCATCCCTCCGGCCATCGACCCGCTCAGCCCGAAGAACATGTACACACCGCCCGACCTCTGCCGGGAGATCATCGAGTGGGCCGGGATCGAGCCGGACCGTCAACTCATCACCCAGGTCTCGCGCTTCGACCCCTGGAAGGACCCGCTGGGCGTCATCGAGGTGTACCGGCGCGTCCGCGAGGCCGTGCCGGGAACGCAGCTCGCGCTGCTCGGCCAGATGGCGCTGGACGACCCGGAGGGCTGGCGGATGTACGCCGACATCCAGGCGGAGGCCGCGGACGATATGGACGTCCACGTCCTCACGAACTTCAAGGGCATCGGCAACATAGAGGTCAATGCCTTTCAGAGCTTCTCAGACGTCGTCATTCAAAAGTCACTGCGCGAGGGTTTCGGCCTTGTCGTCTCCGAGTCGCTCTGGAAGGGCACGCCCGTCGTCGCGGGCCGCGCCGGGGGCATTCCGATGCAGATGCCGGAGGGTACCGGCGGCTACCTCATCGACAGCATCGAGGAGTGCGCGGAGAAAACGGTGCGGCTTCTGCGCGACCCCGAGGAAGCGCGGGAGCTGGGAGCTTCGGGGCAGGCCCACGTCAGGGACCACTACCTGATCACCCGCCTGCTGGCGGACGAGCTCAAGCTACTGCTCTCCCTGACCTAACCTGACAGCGAGATGAGGCTCCCGTACCATGCCTGAGCTTCGATGCAATCCGGTGACCGCGCAGTGGGTGATCATCGCCGGAGAGCGGGGCAAGCGCCCCCACGCGCGCGCCCAGTCGAGGCGGCGGAGGCGGGCGCCGTCCTACCTGGAGGGCTGTCCCTTCTGCCCAGGCAACGAGGCGCAGACGCCGCCGGCCGTCCTGGAGGTCCCGGAGCCCGATGGGCACGGCCGCTGGCAGGTCCGCGCCTTCCCGAACAAGTTCGCGGCACTGACGCCGACGCCCGCTCCGGTGACGGGTCCGGAAGGGCCGCTCTTCGTCGCCGTTCCCGGCGAGGGTGCCCACGAGGTGATCGTGGAGACGCCGCTGCACAACCGGTTCCCGGCCGACTGGGACGAGGAGGAGATGGCCCGCGTCGTGGAGGCCTACCAGCAACGCTGCATCGAGCTGCTGGCACGTCCCTCGACGGAGTACGTGCTCGTCTTCAAGAACCACGGCGAGGCCGCCGGCACGTCCCTGGAGCACCCGCACTCCCAGATCGTCGCCGCGCCCGTCGTACCGCAGGACGTGCGGCTCCGGGCCGAGATCGCGGAGGAGCACTTCCGCAGCACGGGCCGCTGCCTCCTCTGCCGGCTCGCCGAGGACGAGCTTCGGGCCGGGACGAGGATCGTCCATCGCGACGACCGCTTCGTGGTGTTCCATCCATTCGCGGCCGCCCGCCCGGCAGAGACCTGGATCGTGCCGCTGGAGCACCAGCCGGCGTTCGAGCGCGCGCCCGAGCAGACCGCAAGCGCCTTCGGGTCCGTCCTCGGCAGGGCGCTGCGGGGGCTGCGCGCGGCGTTCGGGGACCCGGACTTCAACTACGCGATCCACTCCGCGCCGAAGGCCGAGGCGGACCGGCCCTTCCACCACTGGTACCTCCAGCTCATGCCGCGCCTGACGCGCGCGGCCGGCTTCGAGCTGGGGTCCGGCATCTACATCAACGTGTCGCCGCCGGAGGAGACGGCCGAGCGCATGCGCCGCGCGCTCGAGTAGCGGACCGGCCGGCGGGGGCGGCCTCGAAGGGGGCAACATCGCTCTCCGCAACCTCGGCCCGTGAGGGGCGGTGCTGTGTGATGGCTTCGGCGACGGAGAGAAGCAAGGAGTCCGGCAAAGCAGTTCAGGGTTATGGGATGGACGGAATTTGACGCACATTTTACAGACTTTCCGTTGTTTGGTGGGGGCCCCAAGGTGATACTATTGGATGCAGTCACACCCGTGACTCGAATCAAGCCCCGCCGGTTCAAGGTCGATAGTTCATGCGGCAGGCGTCCGAGCGGCCGCCGGGCGTGGAGTTACATCGCTGTAAGAAATGATGCCGTGACATACTTCAGCATTCTGCTGGTGCTTCTCGTGGGCCTCTTGCTGGCAGAGTACCTGCGGCATCGGCGTCATCGACGCCGCATCCCGATTCGCATCCACGTCAATGGTATCCGCGGGAAATCGAGCGTCACCCGGCTAGTAGCGGCAGGCCTGCGCGAGGGTGGGCTGAAGACGTGGGCGAAAGTGACGGGCACACGCCCGAATATCATCGACGAACGGGGACGCGATCTGCCGGTCCGACGTTTCGCCGGGCCCCGCCTCAGCGAGCAAAGGACTGTTGTCCGCGAGGCCGCAGAGCGGGGCGTGGAGGCCCTCGTACTGGAGTGCATGGCTCTCCAGCCCATCAACCAGCAAGTGTCCGAGGACGGCATCGTCCGCGCCACCATCGGCGTCATGACCAACATTAGACATGACCATCTGGAAGTCTTCGGGCCGAGCCTCGACAGCATCGCACGAGCCCTCGCCGCCACCGTTCCGCGAAAGGGCGTCCTGGTGATGAGCCCCGGACCAGGTGTGGACCTTCTCCGCGCTCAGGCCGTGTCGCGCGGGACGCGGGTACTGATTGCGGAGGAACGAACCGTCGGCGAAGAGAGCCTCCGTATGCTGCCGTACCCCGAGCACGGCGAGAATCTCGCGATCGCGCTCCGCGTGTGTGAGGAGGTGGGCGTGCCGAGGGCCGTGGCGCTTCGCGGCATGCGGAAGGTGCGACCCGATCCCGGTGCTCTGGATGTCTTTGACGCCCAACGGGGCTTCAGAACGCTGCACGTCGTCTGCGCGCTGGCAGCGAACGACCCCGACTCGACCGAAGTGATCTTTCGCGAGCGCGTCGTCGGCCGCTGGGACTGCCCCCTACTCGTGCTCGTGAATACGCGCAGAGACCGCCCGCTGCGTTCGCTGCAGCTCGGGACCTTGCTGGCGCGCCTGCCCGCAGCCCGGTTCTTCTTGTACGGGGACGACGCCGGGGCGGTCCGGTTGGCGGCGCTGCAGGAAGGCTTACCGGTCGATGCGTTCGTCTCCTGCCACGGGTTGGGCCCCAAGGAACTGGTCGAACGACTCTTTGCTTCGGTGACCGACGAGGCGGTCCTGTTCGCGATTGGCAACACGGGCGGCAACGGCCTGGCGTTGATGCAAGAACTGCACGGGTCCAGCGTTCAAGATGATTGAGAGATAGGTGTTCCCCATATGCTACCGCAGGCAGTAGGCACCGGACTTATCGTCGCGCTCATCTTCGGCGAGCTCTTCGGGATCACGGCCGGCGGCATGGTCGTGCCAGGGTATATCGCTCTGGCCCTCATCCGGCCGGAGCGGGTCGCCGGCACGATTGCCGTTGGCATACTCGTGTTCCTCTTGGTGAAGCTGTTGAGCCGCTTCACCCTGTTGTACGGGCGCCGACGGTTCGCCGTCACCATTCTTCTCGGCTTCTTTCTCGGCCTGGGCCTCGAGCAGTTGCTTCGGGCTGACATCACGGGAACCCATGCCGAGTTCCGTGCTGTGGGCTTCATCATTCCCGGCCTCATTGCCGAGTGGATGGATCACCAGGGGGTGCTGGTGACGATTGCAGGACTGATCACGGTTGCGGTGCTGACCCGGCTGATTCTGATAGCCGTCTTCGGTAGCGAGATCAGGATCTGAGCGATGTACATCGGGGCCTCCGAGAGAGCAGTCCTCGTGATCCTGGCCACGGTGGCCGCGCTTACCTACGCGCTCTTCTCCCGCCTCGGCCTGGACGCTCCCGGCCCCGCCTACGAGCCGAAGGTGCTCGCTGCCCAAACGACGCTTGCGGCAGGACTGGCTCTGCGCGAGGTCAGGCCTGAAGATACGATTCTCGATCAGGTAGCCGACGACCGTGTGCAGGCGGCCTTCATCGGCCTGCCTAGCAGCGCGATCACCACCGACCCCGGCTCCCTGCGAGCCAAGATCACGTCCACGAACCCCAACTTTGCCGCCGTCGTGGTCGATCTGCTTCGTGACGCAGGAGTAGGCCGCGGCGACGTGGTCGCGGTTTCTTACACCGGCTCCTTCCCAGCCCTCAATGTTGCGTCGGTCGCCGCCGTCGAAGCGCTGGGCGCGGAGCCCATCATCGCCTGCTCCGTGGGCAGCTCCACATGGGGAGCGAATGATCCCGAGTTCACCTACCTCGATATGGAGTCCCTGTTGGTCGACAAGGGGCTTCTCCACCACCGGTGCCTGGCGGGCTCAGTTGGCGGAGACTTCCGTCGGCAACCCATGAGCGCCGAGGGCAGTCAGTTCGCGGAGCTCGCGATTGAGCGCAACGGCGTCATCCTCATCGGCACGAAAGATCTCCAAGACGCCGTCAGCGCGCGGCTCGATCTCTACGTCCGTGAAGCGAACGGTCGGCGCATTGCGGCGTTCATCAACGTCGGAGGCGGCCTGCCCAGCACAGCCGCGGTTCGCCCGGGAGACGAGTTCTCTCCGGGCCTGACGTTGGCTCCGCCAAGAGGTGACATCGAGGGCGAGGGGCTGCTCTACCACCTGCAGCGACGTGGCGTTCCAGTCGTGAACCTCACGGATATCGTCAGTCTGGCGCGCGAACACCGCCTACCGGTAGCGCCGTCGAGCACACCGGAGGTCGGACAGGGAGCGCCCTACCGCGACTGGTTTCGGATCCGCCTGCTCGCCGCCGTGGCCGCGGCGATGCTCCTTCTTGGACTCCCCGCCGTGCGGTTCTTGATCCTAGCACCCAGCGAAGACGCGGTGTTTGACGCGTATTTTGGGCTTGTGCCGAACCGCCTTGTCAACCGCGCAGTGTGGCGAGTAAGGGAGGTCCTTGGCCTGCGCACGCCAGCATCATTCTCGCAGACAAAGGGCGGCGCGGAGCCCGAGAGATGATGGGCGCGCGCAAGAGCCTCGGGCGTCCGGGAATCCGGTGGGCGGCTGTCCTGGTGGCGGTCCTTGCCTTCGCAGTGGCTCTCGCCGAAACCCGCGCAGACGAAGTCGTCACCACTGTTGGCGTCGGCTCCTCACCCCGCGTCATCGCAATCACGCCCAATGGCCGTTACGTCTATGTCTCCAACCGTCTGTCCAACAACGTTTCGGTCATCGATACGTCAAGCGATGGCGTCGTGGCTACCATAGACGTGGGAGCCGGTCCTGGCGCGATCCATACATCGCCGGATGGTTCTCGCGTATACGTCCCCAATCGCGAAGGGGATAGCCTGTCCGTCATCGACACCGGAAACCAGAGCGTAATAGCGACCATCGGCACGGGGGATAGGCCGGCGGCCGTCGATACCACGCCCGACGGCACGACGATCTTCGTCGTCAATGAGCACTTTGGAACCGTCTGGGCGTTGGATGCCGCCAGCTTCGTGGTGCGTGGAAGGATAACCGCAGGCACCGCCCCCCACACCATTGCCGTGCGGCCGGACGGACTCAAGGCATATGTCGCCAATGAGGTCTCCGGGACGCTGACCGTCATCGATGTGCCCAGTCTCACCGTAGCGGCGCGGGTGCCTGTTGGCCTCAGCCCCGGCTCCATGCGTTTCAGCCCGGACGGGGGTCACCTATATGTCGCAAACGAGTCGTCGAGTAGTGTGAGTGTGCTGGACACGAGAACCGATACCGTGACGGCCACCATCGCCGTTGGTACGGCTCCGCACGGCCTAGCCATCTCGCTCGATGGGTCGCGGCTCTTCGTCGCCAATGAGCTGTCGAACACCGTCTCGGTCCTCGACACTGCCGACACATCCGTTGTGGCCACGGTGCAGGTGGGCCTGGCGCCGCAACGCGTCCACATGACTTCCGACGGCACTCGGGCCTATGTCGCCAACCGCGGTTCGAACGATGTCTCGGTGCTCGATGCCAGCTCGGGTGAGCTGCTCACGACCATCGCGGTCGGCACCAGTCCGGTATCGTTGGCCATCACGCCGGAGAGCACGAAGGCCTACGTAGCCAACCAGCTATCCAATGACGTGAGCATTCTCGCCATCGGCGATCGCGCGATCTCCACGGTCGCCCCTCCAGCGGGAGCCACGTCCCCGCCAGCAGGAGCCGCGCCTCCGCCGGCGGGAGCGGCGCTCGTTCGGACGCCCGCCACCGGCCAGGTGGTGGCCCACGGTACGGCCACCGCCAGCGCTACCGCAGGCACGCCCCCGGTCACGCCGTCTCGCACGGCCAGCCGGCCCGGCGCCGCGGTGCAATCAGGCGGCCCCCCGGTCGCTCGATCAAGACCGGCGGCCACAGGACAAGGAGACACCGCCTTCTGGACATGGCTCACCGTCGTCCTGACTCTCGCCAGCGCCGGCAGCATTGGGGCCTACTTCGGCCGCGGCCGGATCGCAGCCAGCATCTCTCGTCTCATTCGCCGTCGAAATACGGCTTCGAACCCCAGGAGGTAGTTCAGTGGCCAGACTGAGGCTTCTTCTCATCTTCGCTGTCGCACTCGCCGTCGCTCTGTTCGATGGGGAACAGCTACATGCTGCTACCGTGGTGGCGACCCTGCCCGTCGGCTCCGTCCCCAAGCAACTCCAGCTCTCGCAGGACGGGTCGAAGCTGCTGGTCAGCAATGAAGCGTCGAACAGTGTCTCCGTCATCTCGACGGCGACGGACACGGTGCTTGGCACGATCGCCGTTGGCATCAATCCGGGCCCGAGTCGCTTTACGCCGGATGGCGCCAAGGCCTACGTCGTGAATGAAGATTCAGACAGCGTGTCGGTCATCGACATGACGACGCTTGGCTCGCCAGCGACCGTTTCCGTCGGTGATCGCCCTGTGACCGCGTCAGTCTCCCAAGATGGTACGAAGGTCTACGTGGCGAACGAATTGGGCAACTCCGTATCCGTGATCTCGACGGCGTCCGACACCGTGATCCAGACTATCGACGTGGGCGTTGCCCCCCACGCGCTGGCCAAGACCCCGGATGGCACCAAGCTCTACGTCGCCAACGAGGGAAATGCATCGAACAGCATCTCGGTGATTTCCACGACAAGCGATGCCGTCATCGCAACCATTCCACTCGCGCCTTCCAGGGATCCGGGATCAATTCACTTTCTGCCCAACGGCACCAAGGCCTACGTGGCAAACCGCGGCTGCGCCGGCATCACGTGCGTTCCTACAGAGGTTGACCCAACGGTCTCCGTCATCAACGTCGCCACAAACACTGTCATCGCGACCATCCGTGCGGGCCTGCCTGGCGCTGCGCCCCACGCGATGCGCATCACGCCGGATGGGAGCAAGCTGTACCTGGTCAACAAGCATGGCGACGACGTGAAGGTCATCGACACGGCCACCGACACGATCATCAAGCTGATCGCGCTGACGCAGGGCTCGTGCTTCAATATCACGTACGGCATCGGATCCTGCCCCGTGCGGGTCGAGCTGACCGCCGACGGCAGCAAGGCCTACGTGGTTGAGCAGAGACCGCTGGCGGCTAACGGCGCCCTTACCGCAATCTGTACCGGAATCGTCCCCAGCGTGTGCGGCGGAGCGAGCACGGACACCGTCGTAGAGACCGTGAAGCTTGGCAGCAGCCCGACAGACCTAGAGGTGCTCGGGGATGCGAAGGCGTACGTGAGCGATTCCGGTTCTGACGCAGTCTCCGTCGTATCCTTGCAGAGCATCCCACCACCCCAAGGCGTGGTCAGCGGCATCTACGATCTGCTCGTCACACTCACGCCAGCCAGCGGAAGTCCCGGCGCCTACTTGCACTGCCGTTCCGACATTCAGCAGGCCATCAAGAACCTGACCGCGCGCATCTACTGCTACGTGGACGCGCCGGGCGTCGCGGTGAACCCGGAGGCGGGTCCGGAGTCGGGCGACGGCTTTCCGGGCGAGCCTCCGCCGTCACCTTTCGGGGACGTCGAGGACAGGCACGCCGTGCTGACGGGCTTCCTTGACAACGGCACGAGCAGCATCCATCTCAACGGCTGCTTCGAAGACCGCGATGGGTATGGCCCTCTTGGCCACGTATATTGGGCCGCGCTGTTAGATGCGAAGGCGACCACGGGCACAGTCGACGTCTGGACGTTCCAGACCGCGACGAATTGCCTTGCCGGCACACCAGTCGGAGGACCAACCTTCAACGACGCGCCGGTGACATATGGATGGCTGGCGGACAAGACTTCCGACCACGACAGTGATGCCGACGGTTGCCCGGACAAGAAGGAGCTGACCGACAACCAGGATCAGGGCGGCCTGCGCGACCCGTTCAACCCGTGGGACTACTTCAACCCCACCCATGACGGACTGAACCGCGTGGATGACATCCTGAAGGTGGTGGGCCAGTACTTCATCGACGCGGGCAACCCGGACTACACGACGGACACCGACCGCACGGCGGTTGTCGGCGCCAACCCCTGGAACCTGGCAACGCCCAACGGCCAGCAGCGGGTGGACGACATCCTGGCGTCGGTGAAGCAGTACTTCCATGACTGCTGATGCAGAGGCCCAAATCAGGGAAGGGGTCGGAAGCCGCTGATCCCTCCCTCCCATCACGATGGGGCACTCCTCTGTTCGAGACTAGACGGCCTCCCAGGTAGGGACTGCGACCGCGGGCCAACACTCCTGCCACAGCCGCCAGATGGCACGCACCATGAAGGGCGTCAGCGCTCGAGGCGGACCGGCCCTTCCACCACTGGTACCTCCAGCTCATGCCGCGTTTGACGCGCGCGGCCGGCTTCGAGCTGGGGTCCGGCATCTACATCAACGTGTCGCCGCCGGAGGCGACGGCCGAGCGGATGCGCCGCGCGCTCGAGTAGCGGCCCCGCCGGTCGGAGCCCGCTCGCCGCGGAGCGACCTTGCCCTCCACAACCTCGGCCGGTGAGGGGCGGTGCTGTATAATGGCTCCGGCGACGGAGACGGGCGACGGCCTGCGTGGGACACTCCGCGGCAGCCCCTCGCCACGGATCCGATGCGACTCCTGTGGGCCCGTAGCTCAGTCGGCAGAGCAGCGGACTTTTAATCCGAGTGTCGCGGGTTCGAGTCCCGCCGGGCCCCCCAAGTAGCCTCTTCCCCAAGCGACGGTCGCCGGTTCCCGCCCCGGCAGAGCCGGACGCGGCGAGTCCCGCCCCATCTGAGGCGGGCACCGCCGGGCCCCCCAAGACCGCCGTTCTGAATCTGTTTTCCGAGAAGGAGAGCTGCCATCGAAAGGCCAGGCCGCGCTCATCAGATATACAATTAAGCTATGAGGGGCATGCTGAAGCGCCAATTCCTAGGAATACCAATTGTCATATGGGGTCTCCAATTGTCATATGTTGCTGTAGCGCTAGTAGTGCTTGCTGTCTTAGTGGTGATAGTCAACAAGAATGCTTCTACTCAAGCGCCCGCAAGAATTGTCGCCATCGTATATGTAGTAGTCATGGTGGTTGTCAATGTCATCTGGCGTTTGGCAATAAGGAACAGGTTGTAAGGTTGGTTCCAAGATCCGGCAATAACGCTCAGCTAACGATACGTATCCTCGCCACAGGGCTTGATGCCAGCCGGGCAGTCAACGTGCGATCCCCTCGTCAGCCGTTTGGGCAAGCCGACTAGGGGATTCGTTTGCCGGCCGGGGTCGGTGGGCTGCCTGTGGAGATTCGGGCAGACAAGTTCGGGGCCGCTATTTGAGCAGGGCACTCATAAGTCGAGTGTCGCGGGTTTCCACCTGAGGCGGACGCGGCGAGTCCCGCCGGGCCCCCCCACACTACGGATACGAAATCAGCCCTCGCAGGGGCACGCGGCTCTCTGCGGGGGCCACTTGACAGTAAAGCGCCGCGCAATACTTGACTCCACAGTCCTAGATACGACCCCATGCAGTTCAGTCGTAGACTGTATCGATGATGTAGCCAGTCCGCCCTGGGCAGTCGTAGCTCCCGGCAGAAG
The DNA here is from genome assembly GCA_964406605.1 of uncultured Dehalococcoidia bacterium. Taxonomy (GTDB): domain Bacteria; phylum Chloroflexota; class Dehalococcoidia; order DSTF01; family RBG-16-68-14; genus CAYOSF01. Next base: position 106,028 of record CAYOSF010000011.1, read on the forward strand.
CGGGTGCCTTGTGACGGCGCAAGCGCGTGTCGCGGCGAGTGAACGTCTTTCCGCAGTGGGCGCACTCCACTCGGTAGCGGAGGCCCGCAGATCGCATACGCGATCTCCTCTGGCTTGGAGAGAGATCAAGCGTTGCCCTTCCCGGACGGGCTGTTGGCCGGACGAGTGAAGTTTCCACCTGGAATACGGGCGAATAGGGCTCAGAAGTGACCTGGATGCTTTGTATGCGGTCCACGCGGTAGGCACGGATCTCACCATTGTCGACGGGGCGAGCATAGAAGAGCAAGTTCCCGTCTCGGGTCCGGCGCAAGGAGTACGGTTCAACCCTTCGAACCGAGTCTCTGTAGCCGAGGTCAACACACAGGCGATTTGCGCCCGCGAACCTGATTGCCTCAAGGGGAACACCAGCGCCCCAGCGCCACACGGTCGGCGGCGGCTGCCATGCTGGCTCCACTTCCGCACTCACGGGCACCGCCGGCAGCGCTGACGGCATTCGCTCCCTCTCTTCGAGCCATGCAAACAATCCGGGTAGTTCAGACCAGAATGATTCGAACGGGGGCAGTTCGGGAAGTTGGTGAGCCAACATGCTCGCCCACTCGGTCTCTAGTTCAGCGCGGTACGGGGACGCCTCGAGAGCAGCGACCGTAGGGACGGGGACACCTTTGTTCTCGCATTTCTGACGCAGCACCTGCATGACGAGATCTGGAGCCGTGTGCAGGTCGGGTCGACGGTACAGATTGATGATGTCATAGAGATCGCGTGGTCTACCTCGCTCCCCCATCGCCCGGAGCTTCTCAGCGAACACTTCCTCGAAGCCGTAGCAGTAGATCTGGGGCGTGCCCGGAAGCTCGTCGGGATAGGGATGGGCGATTGGACGCAGAACTGGCGGCTGAACGATGACTTCGTCAGCGACGAGGTCTAGTTTGATCCTTGGGAGATCGCCTCTAGGGTTGCGGGGTCCGCGATAGTAGATTCGGCCCTCGACGTAGGCTCCTCCGGAGCCCGCGTCGAAACGCAGCGCGTCCCGGGGGATTTCGATCCCAGCCTCGTCGTAGATGCGTTCCGCGATCTCTGAGAATATCCGAAGTAGCTCAGAGGGATCGATCGGGCCCCCGCGCCCCACCGTGAAGTCGAGGTCCTCCGAGAACCGGTAGGTCTCAAAGTAGCACTTCTTGAGGCAGGTGCCCCCTTTGAAGATCCAGTTCCTGCTGAGCTCGCTATGGGCAGCTATTCCCCACAGCACCCACCCGAGGACGTAGTCCTTCTCCACGATGTCTTCACGTAGGAGCCACTCGGCCGCTCGCTCCCTCAGTTCGACGTCGCGGATCACGCTGTGCCTCGCAGGTGGACATTCTCTCTCAGTTGCCAGCGCCTCACCAGCTTGCCCGTGGCCGGCCCGTGGGGGTCGAGCTTGGAGTATCCCGAGCTCAACTTCGAGCGACACCTGGCGACAAGCTCTGGAGCGCCGAGGCCGAGCCTTTCGACCATGAAGCCGAGCCGCTTGTAGATAGTCCGATTGCCGATCCGTTCCACGTACTCCACAAGCTCCTCGTCGCTGCGGTGCCTCGAAGCCAAGTACGCTGTGACAACGTCGGCGACGTTGCGTATGCCGCCGCCCATGGTTGGATCATCGAGCACGTCTACGATCGTCCGCGTTGGATCGGAGACGCGAACCTGTACCTCCCCCCGCCACACCGGTCGGGTGCCGAACAGTTTCTTCTCTGGCAGAGTCTTGGCGACATACCGAGTATCCTGGATGACTCCCGTCCTCGCGTGAATCGGTCGAGCCGTGTAGACAACAACATCTCGAAAGATCTGCTCCGTGAGCCCCCAGTGCTCGCAGGCGCTCCACCCCCCTATGTAGCACGGCTCGAAGACCTTCGCGAGAACCGCCCACGTGTCTTCGACCCAGCGGTCAGGCGACTGGGCGCTCAAGGGCACGGTGATGTATACGCCCCTGCGGACCCGGGTCAACCAGCCTTGGGTGGTCCAGCGAGCGAGCAGCTTGGCCGTCCGCTCCCGATCGAGGCTCAGAGCAGATGCAGCCTCCTCGATGCCGAAGGGACCGCGTACTGCCCGGTGCAAGGCAGTCAGTCGACGTCTGTTGGCGAGTGAGATACCAGCTAGGGAACCAGGTCGGTCCGTGGTATATTCGGATGCCAATTGTTCAATGCTCCTGTGAGTTATTGCACTCTTATTATACCACCCTTGGGCACTTGAACTCCTTTGAGCCATGGGCGGCACAGCATGGTTGTCTAACTGTGACACTCTGGGGCGTGCTGGGTGCCCAGAACTGCCTCAAGTGCCTCTGTCGCATGCCGCTGCATGTTCGGCGTCACATGGCTGTACGATCCAGCGTGACGCTGATCTGGCTGTGCCCCAGCATTTCAGCCACGCTCTTCAGGTGGACACCACTTCCGAGCAGGAGCACGCCCGTTGCGGTTCGCAGCAGGTCGATAACAATCCCCGGTCGAGTGCCTGGCCTACCTACGGCCGCAGTCATCCGGCGGGCTTGCTGTCAGCGCCGCTGTGACCACCGGGGCTCCTTCGGCAAGCTCAGGCCGGGCCCGGGCCGCAATGCGTGCGGACCGGCAACTGTCACACTTCTGAAACGACTGGGTCCTTGCGGGTCACTAGACTATCAGCATGGCCAGAGAGCTTGGCCTGCTGCGGCGGGCTTCCGAAACGTCCTGCGATCTGGGCTTCCTGCCGGGTGACGGCAGGGCTCGAGAACCCTCCCAGAGCTACTTGTCACAGGGCTGCGGGGAGGTCTACCCGCCCGCATACGGCGGGACGGGACAGACGTTCTATGACTGCTGGTCGACGCCGGACGCGACGTAGGTAGGGCGCGCTAGATGGTGACGTTGGCAAAGCCCGGACTGCCCGCCGCAACCTCTCGAAGTGAGGGCGTCGCCCGCGATGACCACCGGCCGACCTTCGCGCAACGCGTGCGGCGAGAGTTCGGGAGCTTCGCGACCATCGGGGTGGTCTGCACGCTCCTGTTCGTTGCGGCGTATCACACGGCCAGGACGTGGCTGCCGCCGCTGGCGTCCAACGGTCTCGCGCTGACGGCCACGGCGGGCCTGAACTTCGCAGCCAATCGGTCGTACACGTTTCAGGCTCAGAACGGTCGGCTGCTGACGCAGGGGGCACAGTACTTCTTCTTCTACCTCGTCGGGCTGGCGATCTCCTCGGCCGCGCTGTCTGGCTTCCTGTTCATGTGGAGCCAACCGCCGCACGACGCGGAGCTGATCGCCGCGCTGATGGCCGGCGGACTCGCCACCGCCGTGCGCTATGTTGCCATGACACTCTGGGTGTTCCGGGAGGCATAGTGGCCGGCCGAGACACGCCGCGTGATCCAGCCTCATCCTTTCTGGAGGCGAGGCGCGCAGCGGCACGGGACATACGGATGTCCGTTGCCGATGGGGAAGTGGCCGTACCAAACACGCGCGCCCTTGCGGTGTCTGCGGCCGACATCCGCGCCCGGCTTCTCCCCTGGCTCCCGCTGGTCGGCGTTGTCGCATTGTCGTTGGCGTTGAACACGTGGTCCCTCTCCGTGGCCGGGTACGGAAACACGTACTACGCTGCGGCAGTCCGCTCGATGACGATGTCGTGGAAGAACTTCTTCTTCGGCGCATTCGACCCCGGTGGGTTCATCACCGTCGACAAACCGCCGCTGTTCCTGTGGGTGGGCGCGCTGTCTGCCCGCGTCTTCGGCTACTCGACGTTGTCCATCCTGCTTCCGAGCTCCATCGCCGGTGCTGCGAGCGTAGGCTTGCTCTGGCTGATAGTACGACGCCACTTCGGTTTGATGGCGGCGACCGTTGCTGGCTTGGTCCTGGCAGTCACGCCGATCTCCGTCGCCGTGAACCGCTTGAACCTTCCGGACCCGTTCATGATCCTCGCTCTCGTGGGAGCGGCGGGCGCGACCCTCCAGTCGCTGGAGAGCCGGCGCTGGTGGGCCTGGACGGCGCTTGCGGGCTTCCTCGTCGGTGTGGCGTTCAACACGAAGATGCTGGCGGCCTGGATACCGGGGCCCGCGTTCGTCTTGGCTGTCATTGTTGCCACGCGAACCATCTCCTGGGCGTCGGCTCGCTGGGTGCTCGCCCGGCTGGCGGTCCTGGGCGCGGTGACGCTGGTCGTTTCGGCATCGTGGATGGTCGTCGTCGATTCGTGGCCCGCTGGCGACCGGCCCTACGTCGGGGGCAGCACCGACAATACCGTGTTGGATCTGGCGTTGGGCTACAATGGTTTCGGTCGAGTGGAGGGTACGAACCAGATCGGGGGCGGCAGAGGCGCCCGGCCGGCGGGTGTGCTGGGCGGAAACTCGCGCTTCCCGGGAGACGGACAACGGGGCGCCGCGCCGGTGCCCGGCGGGCAAGCGCAACCACCGCCGACAACGGGCGGCGGGGGTGGCTTTGCCGGACGGGGAGGCATCTTCGGAGGCCTTCCCGGCGCGCTGCGCATGTTCGATGACGCCAACGGCGGACAGATCGCCTGGCTTCTGCCGTTCGCAATGGCCGGCGGGCTGCTGGCGCTCTGGTATTGGCGGACAGACGCCGCGCGGCGCGCGTTCGCGGTGTTGTTCCTCGGGTGGGTCGCTATCTGCGGAGGCGTCTTCTCATACGCGCACGGCATCTTCCACAGCTACTACACGTCGGAGATGGCGCCGGCCGTCGCCGCGCTGGTCGGCATCGGCTCCGTCGCCGCCTGCGATGCCGTGCGGCGCGACCGGCGATGGTTGTTCGCCGTGATCGGAATCGTGGGCGTCACGGTGTGGACGCAACTAATGATAGCCGGTCGTACGCCGGACTTCTACGGTTGGGTCCGGCCTCTGATGCTCATCACGGTGCTTGCCGGTGCGGCGACGGTCGTGGCCCTGGCCGTCCTCCGCAGGCCCGTCGCCGTCGGGATTGCGCTCACCCTCGCCGGGCTTCTCTTGCTGCCCGCGGCGTGGTCCGTCAGCGCGTCCGCGAACGCGTCGCTCAACGCAACGCTGCCGCAGGCCGGGCCCCAGCAAGGTCCATCCGGGCGGACGTTTGGCTCACAGGCGTTCGACGACGGCACTGCCGAATTGGCGGCATGGCTGCGGTCGAACAACGACCCCGATGCGACCTGGCAGTTGGCGGTGCGCAGCTCTCAGAACGGGTCACGGCTGATCGCTGAATACGGAGTATCCGTCATGTCACTGGGGGGATTCTCCGGCTCGGACAACACGATCTCCGTTGCCGCGTTCGCCGACCTCGTGTCGTCCGGCGCCGTACGCTACGTGCTGGTCAGCGAGGTCGGTGACCTCAATGGCGTTCTGGGCAGATTCTTCACGCCCCGGCTGGGCATGGGCGGCCCGAGTGGGAACGGCTTGCTGCCGGGTTTCGACTCCGGCACCTTTGGTGGAGCGGCGGCCTACGGGACCTCCGCTGTACTGGCAGCAGTCCAGAGCGCTTGCACCGCGGTTAGCGACCCGACGCTCCCGGCGGCATATCAAGGTGGCCTCTACGACTGCGCCGGCGCCGCAGGTGCCCTGACCAGTTGACCTCCTGTTCGATGATCTCGCGTGTCCGCTGGGAAGGCGGACCCGCCCTAGGCGAACTAGCGCGCGGCCAGTCCCGCCCCACCTGAGGCGGGCGCCGCAGGCCCCCCTACCAACTCAGATTCAGGTCAGAGCATCGGACTCGTTTCACCGCACGAAGCTCGTCTGAACGAGTCCGGCGGTCCAGGTCGGCTACTGGACTTCTGGTTCCTGGGCCCTTGGGGTCAGACGAGAGGACTACCAATCCCCTGGTCACCCTCACGCGTTGTGATGGAGGGGTCAGTCAGGTCCATTCCCGCCACCTGACCTCATACAGCTTCACCGGCTCCTCAAACCCCTTGGGCACCACACCCCCAGGTCGGAGAAGAGGAAGCCCTTTCCCGTGGCCAGCCGCCTCTTAGCAGAAGGCCCGGGCCTGGCGTACTCCTCGCTCAAGTGCCGTCGGCCCGAAAGCCGGCCGCAGCTGTCCCGACCCAGATTCCCAGGCCGAATATCGCGTGTCCAGCAATGGTCGTCCGGATGAGCGCCCCCGGTCGCTCTGCCCTCCGACCAAGCCAACCGAGGCCATAGGCTGGGAAGACGGTGAAGAATGAAGGAATGACAGTCACAACGCCGTAGGCGACTGCCGTGGTCAGATTCGGTGCAGCGTTGTTCCTGCGCAGTAGCGCCACGTAGCCACCGGTCAGGGCTATCCCGATGAGGTAGTGGGCGAGAAGTCCAAGTGGTCGCTCGTTTGGGAGTTCGGGCTCGTCTGCGAGTCGCTCATGCGTGAACTTGCCTCGCGCCGCGTACCCAATCCAGCGCCCGAGCTGGCTCATGCCGAGGTCGTCATTTGGAACCGCGCCAGACTTGCGACCAATCACGCTGGCAGCGTCCATGATTGCGGTTGCGACGGTCCCGGCGAGCACGGCCCGGAGGAAAACCGATGTGGTTCGCATTGAGGACTCCCTTTCCTATATCGAGATGCCGACGACTACGATGACTTCGCCTGCTACGCCTCCACATGATGCCCCGCCTGTTTGGGGGGTCCGAAAAGGGGCTCCCCGAATCGCTAGTTGGCGCCGGCGCAGGCCATGACCACGGCGGGCTCGCCAGTCACCCGGGTCATCGCATCGGCCGCGTGGGCGGCGGCGGCCTCGTGCGCGGGCACGAGGAGCTGCATGCCGAGCTCGGGGCCCAGGCGCTCCAGTGCCTCGAGGAAGATCATGTACGTGCCGTCGGGAATCGCCCAGACGTGGCGGACGTTCTCGGCGTGCAGGCTCCGCAGGAGGAACTCTCCACCGGTCATCTCCATCTCAATTCACCTCTGAGACTTGGCCGCTGGTCGCGGCCGTCGCATCCTCATTCAGAGCTACCCCGCTTGAGTCTGTCGGCAGCAGCGGCCGCCGCAACAGCCCGCTCTTGGTTGTGAATCGCCTCGTTCTTCGCCAGATGGGCGAACATCTGAATCCCGAACCCGCCGTCCAGATCGTTGGCTATTCGCTGTCTCCAGGGGCGCCGAACGATCTGTGTTGCCAGGCGTCGGGTCACCCGCGGCTGGGCCATAATGTGGTCGGCGAGGGCCCAGGCGCGCGCAAGAACTTGATCTCTCGGCAGGGCCTCATTGACCAAGCCGTACTCAAGAGCCAGCCTGGCGTCAATCGGCTGACCCGTGAACAAGGCGTAGGCGGCGCGTTTTACACCCAACAGCTCGATGAAGCAGCTGTGAATGCCGTCGCCGGGAACATTTCCCATATTGAAATGAGGATCGAATATGATGGCATCCTCAGAGCAGATTGTGATGTCGCACATGAGGCAAATCTCGGCATGACCGCCGGAGCCGTTGAGCACGCCGATCGTTGGGATCTCGAGATCGTTGATCAGCGCGCTCACGTTCGTCCGTCCATCTTTGAAGGCGTACTCGTAGGCCCAATGCTGCAGATCATCTCTTTCAAGGGCAAAGCCCTCGGGATCGATGCGCATCATGAACTCGTCGCCGGTCCCCGTGATAATCAACAGTTCGTTCTCGGGGTCGGCGCCGATTGTCTTGAGCAGCTGACCCAGAGCGCGGTGATTCTCCACGCTCAACTGGATCGGGCCGTCCTTCGTATGCGCCTGGGCTAAAACGACGCCGTCAGCACGACGTTCTAGCTTGAAGTGTTCTTTGAATCGTTCCTTGTAGTCTTCGAAGCTTGGGGCGGGGACGAACTGGGTTAGCGACATGCTCTTCTCCTTTCACCCTCACTGGAGGCCGGCGTTCATGCGGGTAGCCATGGTGGATGCGCTCCAGTCCTTGCCTTCCAAGCCGTTGGCTATAGCGGCGATGAGTTTTTCTCTGAGAACTCCGGCGAGGCTCAGAGGTACCGCCACCTCCTCTGAAGCCTCGAGCATAAGGCGAACATCCTTCAAGCCGGAGACAAGGTCGAAGCCAACCTCGTCGAAATCGCCATCGAGTATGCGCTTGGCATAGTCTTTCAAAGGTTGCGGGCCGAGCATCGAGGAGACCAGTAGATGTGAGAAGTCCCTGTCGATCCCGCTCTTCTCGGTGAACGCGTACACCTCGCCGACTAGTTCTATCGTAACGGCGACCATGAAGTTTAGCGCCAATTTTGCGCTGTTCGCTGCAGCCTGCCGCCCGCCAGCGTTGAAGACACCACGCGTGTAGCTCTTGATCACGGGTTCCGCTCGGGAGACAGCTGCGGCGTCGCCGGCGAGAATCGTTAGGAGGCTTCCCTCTTCTGCCACGTCAGGCCTACCGATTACAGGCCCGGCAACGTACTGGCTGCCATGGGCTTGGTGCATGGCAGCCAATTGCTCGGCAGTTCGAGGTAGGATCGTAGTAGTCCCGATGTGAACGGCGTTGGGGGAAAGGCCAGACAAAAGACCGTCGTCCCCGCCGACAGTGTCCAGGACCGAGCTATCATCGAAGAGGCACGATACGACGACGTCGGCGCCCATGGCGGCCTCGCGGGGGGAAGCAGAAGCGCGCGCCCCTGCCTCGACGAGCGGCTGCATCTTCGCGGCTGTTCGATTGTAGACCCTCAGCTCAAAACCGGCCTTCAGAATGTTATTGGCGATACCAGAGCCCATCCTGCCCAGACCCAGGAATCCCACCTTCTTAACCTGGTCGGCCATCGCTTGAACCTCCTTGCATTGACCTCTCCGGCCCTAGACCTCAGTACTTCTTTGCTCCTGGCGCTCACTCGGCGCAACTGTGCCGAATAGGCGGAGCGTTGTGAGTGTCTCAATGAGCTGATCGCGTGGCGTACCGCGGCCCTCACCGAGCCACCATCGGAAGGCTGAAATCATCATGCCGATACTCGCGTGCGCGACGATGTCGGTTCGGATGTCCCCCCGAACAGTGCCGAGCCGTTGGCCCTCTTCGAGCGCCCGCATCAGGCGCGCGGCGAACATGCGGGTCACCGGGCGGCCGGCTTCTGTATCGGCGGTCGCGGCCATCATCTGGAACACAACCTCGTTAGCTTCGATGAACGAGGCGATCGCTTCGATTTCCCTGCGCTCTGCCTCACCACGTTCGAGGTTCGCAGCAGCCGACTGTTCCATATGCATCGCGAGTTGCTCCAACACGCCCTCCACGATCGCGGTGTATAACTCCCCTTTGTCGCGGAAGTGGAGATAGAAGGTTCCGTTCGCGACGCCTGCATCCCGGGCGATCCGAGATATGGTTGCTCCAGATAGACCATACTGGGCAAAGGCCGCGGTCCCTGCTTGGATAATGGCCTGGCGGGTTGCGGCGCGGAGGCGTGCCGGGGCGTGTTCCTCGCGGGGCCGAGATCGCGATCGAGGTGTGCTGCGAGCGGCTGTGTCGGATACTGAGAGATCTCTCATGCGCTGAGGATATCCTCACTTACCTCGCCATGTCAATGCGCTCGTCTCCTCAGGATGTCGTGAGGGACCAAGAGACTGGTAATCCCCCGGTCCGCAGAGCCTCCTGGCCAAAGCAGCACAGTGTAACCCCTATCCGCCTCCCAGGTCGTATCATTACAGCCAGCCACTAGGGAGCATCAGAAGGAGACGAAGAATGCGGCAGGAAGCACAACTCCCCGATCACCGGCGGTTCCACGCCCCGCATGCCCACCTGGCTTTTCCGTTCGGCGAAGACACGTTCGGACGGCTGGCCGAGATGTTCGCCCGCTTCTTCGGTACGCCCAGGTTCATCATTGGTCAATCAGTAGTAGTCCTTGGCTGGATCGCTCTGAACGCCGCTGTGGTCACCTTGCGATGGGACCCATACCCCTTCATTCTCCTCAACCTCGCCTTCAGCACGCAGGCAGCCTACGCCGCGCCCCTCATACTGCTTGCAGAGACCCGCCAGGCCGATCGCGACAAGGCCTGGTCCGATGCCGACTATCGGCACAGAGAAGAGCTCTCCGAAAGAACGCTCACGTTGCTGCAACAGAACACGGACCTCACCCTCCAAGTCGCTGATCTCACCAGGCAAGTGTGGCAACTGACACAGGAGATTCACAGTCGAGTACTTGCGACCTGAGACCGCCGGCTTTGGCCAACGGGTGCACAAGCGGCCATCGGCCTTACGATGGGCGGCATATGTTGGAACGCCGGCCGGGTGGGCGCCGGGCCGGGCCCGCACCGATTTGTGATTCAGATCTCGTGCGAGTGCGGCGGCCATTCGTGCTTGGTCCACGTGCTCCCGTGGGCCCGGCTCTTCGACGACGTGTTCGCTCGATCATCATCCTGCTCCTTTCTCTAGACATCGATCGTTCGAAACGGTGGCAGCGAAGGCTACTGCCGGGGCCTTGTCGACCACCGTCGGACCATTAGATGCAGGCCTGAGGCTCCATGATGTAACATGTGGCCGCCATAGAACCGCGCACCCAGTACGCCGCACGAGCCCGCGCAGCCGCGGCTGGATCAGGAATCAGCGAGGACGAATGACCACGGAAGATGAGCTCGTAGATCAGACCTGGAACGGCGTTGTCAGGTGGGGAGGGTTGTCGCTTTTCGCGGCTGGAGGGTTGCTCGTCGTATTCATTGTTATGGCGTTCATCACGCAACAGACCCTTCCAGTCCCTCCAGAGGAAATGCTCGACGATCCCGCTGTGCCGACCGTTCTCTTCGCGTTGGCTGCGGCCGGTGAGCTGCTTCTGATGCCCGGCGTCCTGGGCCTCTATTTCTCCCTCAAGCGCGTCGACACCACGCGTATGGTCATGGCGGCGGCGTTGTGGCTCGTGGCGGTCGCGATGTTCCTGGTCTCACGTGGGCTCATCATCTCTCTCGCGCGAATCAGCGGCAGCTACCAGGACGCAACCGACCCGGCGTTGAAAGCGGCATATCTTGCGTCGGCGGAGTCCGCTATCGAGGCGCAGAATATCTACGCGATGATGGGACTTGTCCTGCTCTCTCTGGCGTCGATCATCATCGGTTCGGTCATGCTGAAGGGCGTGTTCGACAGGCGCCTCGCGTACCTGGTGATGGCCGCCGGGATCGTGAGCCTCCCCGCTTCGTTCGAAGTTGTCGCGGGCATCCCGGTCGTGATTGCGTTCGTCGGATTGGTGTTGGGTGCCGTGTGGCAGCTCGTCGTTGGTGCGAAGCTCTTCAGCCTTGGTGGAGGAGTAACGCCATCCAGACGGCGAGTCACGCCGGAGTAGCCTCCGGACACTGGCCGTCCGTCAACCCCAGGACGGAGCCTCCGTCTGAGGGCCAACGCGAGCACCTGCTACACCAGATGCTGTCGGTGGTCCGAGACGCTGAGAGCGAGTGGTACTACCGCAGGCTTGTCGCGTCCGTCCCTAAGGACACCCTCTTGGAGGCACTGAGTCCGGTGAAGCGAAGCCGTTCACGAGGGCGAGATTCGAAAGTCCACGGGGCGCCCTGTTCGTTGCCATTGTGAAGCAGGCATGTGCCGACCGAGGCGTCCCGCTACTTCTGCGGCAGCCGACGTTGGACAGCGTCGGACCACAGCGCGACTTCCGCGTGTGATCCTGATTGTGCGTGATCGATTGGCCACGGAATCAGCCGCTGGTATCTGGGACTGACCCATAGGGCGCGATTCCGCGCACTAGCGGCCGCTCAACAACACCCAGGCTATCCTATACCGCTATACGAAGCCCCATCTCATCCGTCGGCAATTCTCTCTGAGTCACGCGAGGTCCCTCTCGGTCCCAGCCATGCAACTCGACGTAGACCGCGCGGCCGGTCCCGACGGGACGGAGCTTGCGTTGGAGCAGCGCACCAAGGCGAGAATCGTGGGTCGAAACAACAATCTGGCGGCTCTCCCTAATCCTCCGGAGCAAGTCGACTAGCCCTAGCAGGTTGATGTCATCAAGGCTCTGCATCGGATCGTCGAGCATGACGCATCGCAGCGGCAAGCGCGGCGTGCCGAGATTCAGAGTCAAGAAGATTGAGGCGGCCAAGGCATTGACTTGTGAGCTGGAGAGCATCTTCTCCGGTACTTCCGTGGCTTTGCCGCCAATTGTGTCTTCGAGCCTGGCACTGACACGCCCTCGCCCGTACCACATCCTGGACATCAGCCTCACTTCCTGGAAGGAAGGATGGGGGTCAATGGCCGAATAGACGCGCCGCAGCAGTGGGTCGATGCGGCTTAGCTGCTCCTCCACAACCTCAGCACTGGCGCCTGTGAGCGCCTCCCAAATCTCATTGGCAATCTTGCTGGTGGCTTCCCTTTGGGCAACAGTCTCTTCATTCTCACGGACCTGCCTTCTCATCTGTTCGATTTGTTGCTGGTACTCGCCCAATCGTCTACTTTCGCCCATCTCCGCCAGCTCCAGGGCCAGTCGCTCACCTTTGGCTATCAAATCCTCAAGCACAGACACCGTGGCAGTCACGTCAGATATGAGCCGGTCCAGCGCAGAGCGCTCTGCATCGGCAGGAAGCCCCAGTTCCTCGATGCGGTGCCTCTCCTCTGCCTTTCGGGCGCTCCAATCGCGCGCGAGCTGTTGAAGTTCATTCACGCGCGAGGCCGCATAGGACCTCCGCGTCCCGATCGTTTCCAGAGATTTCGCGAGGTCGCCAACGTCGAGACTCGCTTTTTCTTCTTCAAATCTCTCAGCCTGTGCCAGCTGGAGCAAGTGCCTTCGCGTATTCTCAACATCGTGCTCTTGCTGGCAAACGGGGCAGCGCTCGCCGAGGTGTCTGAGTGCAAGCTCGGCCAGCGAACGAAGCTCGGCTGCCGCTTCCCGCAGCTCCACTTGTTGCCGGCGCCTTTCGGCGGCCCGCGATTCCGCGTCGCGTAGCGCTGCCCGGGCCACATCGGCTTCTCGGTCAAGCTGACCCAGTTCGCCCTGCGCTGATTCCAATTCAGCGATTCCGGGCGGGGGTTGCTCTTCTATTTCTGCGGCCAGCGTGCGCGTCAAGTGCAGTCGCCGGTCGGACGACCTCGCTAAGTACTGGAGCTGCCTAACGGCCGTGTCGATTTCAGTCGGCGCGTTGACTGCGGTACAAGTCGGCACCTGCTCTACAGAGGCTAGGTGCTTCATAGCCTCCGACCACCACGCGGCCCAACCTCTCTCGAACTCCTGTCGACGCTTGTCATCAATCGGACTTAGGCCAGCGGCCGCTGTCTCCAGGCTGCCCAAGGTGTCACGCACGCTCTGTACATCTGCGATGAGCTTGTTGGTGACTTCCTTCCATTGTTTTCTCGCCGTATCAAGTCTTGCCTGGAGTTCCGCCACCCGGCCGGCGCCGACCAGTTCGCTGATGGCTTCGAAGCGGGAGTGTTGGTCGTCACTATCAACAAACTCACGAACTCTGTCCTGCTGGAGGTAGACGCTTCTGGTTATGGCCTCGACCAACGACGTGTCTGATTCGTCAGATGGGCGCGCATAGGTCCAGAGGAGGTCCGCGAGCTTGGAGCGAGCACGAGCTCCTCGCAGGCTGTCCTCCCCCGCATCGAGGAGAACGTGCTGGTCGGTGCCATCGAAGCGTCGGACAATCCTTATTTCGGACCCATCAGCATCTCGCAATTCCAATGAGACGCGAGCCTCCCCACTGTCGGAGTACAGAGACACCAGATGCTCGTCTCCGCCAATTCGAGGCACGTTCCCGGCCAAAGCCCAGAGAATGGCATCGAATATGCTGGTCTTACCCTGGCCGTTCGCCCCGCTGATGATTATCGCGTCGGCGTCAAGGTCTAGGTCTTCAGCGCCAGCGAATGCTCTGAAGCCAGCTAGCTCAAGTCGGACTAGCCTCATTGACCAGCACCATGCTTGTACAGTTCTTCCACGAGCGGGCGTTCCTCCAAGAACGCGGCGAGCAGAATGCGCACGTCAGCTTCATCGACCCCCTTGTTGGCAAGTAGCTCCGGCAGCATCTCAAGAGCCGGAGTCCACTCCCTCGTGACAGCCTCCTTGATTGGCAGTAGCGGAAGCAGAACGCGTTCGATATCCGCAAGCGCTTCCACATCGCTCGAGCTGGCAACGAGCTTGCGTACGCGCCTGGTGTCGTACCTTATGGCCATCGCACTCTCGCCTGCGCCTATGCCCGGGGTCAACAAGACAAGGTAGCCTTCCCAGGCCTTCGGCTCACCACGGTTGATGTGCTGGGAAATGAACTCGACGAACACCTCTTGGGCATCGAGCCAGCCAGAGTCCAGGTCACGCCAGGTTTCGTATGCGACCACCGCAACCAGTCCATACGGGTCTTCAAATAGCCTGGCCCGCTCTGATGGCCAGCGCGGGTCTTGCTTCCTGAACGCCACCTCCTCAGAGACCTGCGTGTAGCCTCCGTCCGCTAGAACGTCACGGGCCTTCGCCATCAGGCTGGTGACGGTGAGTGCTCCGCGCTCAGCCATGCTGAAGCATCTCCTTCACCAGCGCCGGCTCCTTTCTCAGATCCTGTATCCAGACAAGCTTCAGGCGTTCTGCTGGCCCGATTACGTCGTTGTCGTCCCTCTCACCAGCGATAGATGAGGGCGGACTGGGCTCGTCAGCTGGCTTTGCCGCACGGAGCCCAGCCACGACGGCGTACTCTGGCTTGGGTGAGTGTCCTACCCAGAAGCGTCGTTTGGTCGCAATATCATCCTCAAGTCCGTACCACCCACGCCATCCACGACCGGATGCTACGACGATAGCCCCGAGGCACGTGGGGCCATCACGGAATTCCACAATTCCATCCTGCAGCAGAATAGCCTCACTGTTCGAGACTCGGCACACTAGCGCAATGGCAAGCAGCAGGTCCGCCAACAAATGGCGATCCACGGCACCTCGTGGAAGGTAGCTGCCGTCATCGACAGTCCATCGCGCTCGCAACGCCCCTAGGAATAGCAGGCCCTTTCCAGTGATCTCATCAAGGAGACTTGAGATGTCCTCGTCCTCGAATCCCTCCTCAGCCATCATCTCGCCGCATGCTGCCTCTATCTCGGCGCGGTGTTCTACTAGGAGACGATTCGCGAGGTGAGACATGAACTCGCCCCAGCCCATCTTTATGTAGTGGCAGTCGTCGACCACCAATGCGGCAGCAAGAGGAGAAGATGCCTTCTCACCAGGGTCCACTTGAAACACGTCTGGGCCAGGCAACACTTCTCTCACGGACTTCGCTGTTTCGACGAGCACCTTGGTCTCTTGACCGAGGCCCACAAAGACCGCCTTGGGGGCGGTCAGAACCCGCCTCGCCAAGACTTCTTCCCACCTACCTCGCCACGCCTCTTGGAGAGCCATCGTGGTCAGAATCCACTTCGCTGGGTCAGCGGTAGCATTCCGGTGCAGGTACACCACGTTGACGACGCCCAACTCGTCGCAGTCCTCTGGTCTAGAGATAACGCGGATTCCGTCATCTTCTGCGCATATCTCAACGATGGCTGAGTGAAGTGCTAGGTCGAAGTTCAGCGTCACTACTGACCAGATTGCCCGTTCGCGCAGCATGGCCGCCGCAAGGAGGTAACCCTCGTTCGCTCGAGCCTTGAGGAATCGCTGCGGGCCGAGCTTCTTGACTAGCGGCACCTGGTCTCCGCAAACACGCACAGTGGTATCAGCTAACAGGGCTAGGTCCTCTGGGTCTGGGCAGTCGCCGTCCCTGAGTCGGTTGTCGTTGACGAGCCCTTCGTGGGCTTCCCGAGCCAGGTCTCGAGTGAGGGGAAGATTGGTTGGTGCCTCCGTAGAACAGCCGGCACCAACAAGAAGCGTGATCTTGCCCCCACCGGGATCGGCCACAGCCGCAAGTAGCTCGCTTGGGACTATTGACCCGCTCACCAATGCCGTCTCCTACCAGTCTCGATTGCTCATTCTACTGGGTTTTGCCCAACCTCGCGACCTGATGAAGCGGAGCGACCGCTCATCCCCGGCCCAGTACCCGGACCTTGAACCGACGACGCATCTATCATAGGGGCGTTCAGAAGCACAGCCGCAAGAAGGGGTGCCGAGCTACCCGTTGAATCTCGAACAGCGCAGGAAAGGTCTCGAGTCGTCAACCTCACGCTCGCGAAACACGTTGCTCGTCTACGCGTTTGCCCGCCTGTCAAGACAGAATCCCCTGGTCGGCAAGAGTCGGGGTGTTCGCCCGAGATGGACGGGGACCCCCCAAGGGGCACACGGTGAGCAGCGGAGTAGTCACACGACCCGGGGGACAAGGAGCCCCCCTGAGCTGATCCGTTGCTCACCTCCTGATGTAGAATAGGGCTGCCGTGGAGCCACGCATCCAGCACGCCCTAGGGTCTGATGTCTGGTAGGAGCACCGTCGAGCTGGCGAGCATCTTCCGCCGTTTCGGCGAGGTGGAAGCCCGCAAGGTCAAGTCCCCACTCTACGAGCAGCTCTCGTACGGCGTGGCGGAGGACCCTGAGATCCTCGACCTGCTCGCTATGAGCCCCTCGGAACAGCCGCCGCCCAACCTGCTGTACGGCTCGGTCCACTATCTGCTCCTCACCGGCGTCAGCCATCCGCTCAAGGACTACTACCCTGACCTCTCACCATCGGCGCGGTCAGCGAGCACGGCCTACGGCGCCTTTCGCGATTTCTGCCTGCAGCATGGGGCGGAACTGAGACGGCTGATCTCATCGCGCCTGGTGCAGACGAACGTCGTGCGCCGATCCGTGTGTCTGCTTCCGGCGTTCGCGGCCGTCGCGGCGCTGGCCGGCGATCGCCCTCTCGCTCAGATTGAGATAGGAGCAAGCGCCGGCCTGAATCTCCTCTGGGACCACTATCGATACGACTACGGCTCTGGTCTGACGTGGGGAAGTGACGCGGCGCCCGTGCGACTGTCCAGCGACCTTCGGGGAGAGGTAGCCCTGCCGATGCTGCCGGCCACCCTTCGAGCAGCATGGTCCGTCGGCGTCGACCTCAATCCAGTCGATACCGAAGACGAAGACGCGGTGACCTGGCTCCGCGCCCTGGTCTGGCCGGAGAACGTCGAGCAGCAGGGACAACTGACGGCAGCCGTCCAGGTCGCGAGGGAGCACCCGCCGCGCCTTCTGGCGGGGGACGGCAGTGAGCTGCTGCCGGAGCTTCTCCGGAGCGCGCCACCGCGGACCACTCTCTGCGTGTTCGCCACCGTGACGCTCTATCAATTCCCTGCCGACGCGCTTCGCAAGCTGTTGAAGGCAATGCGGAGCTTCTCCCGGTCGCGCCCGGTATACTTCGTCTCCATGGAGCAAGCGGGTGGTCCCTACTGCGAGCTGAAGCTCACCGTCTACGAAGGCGGCACGACGAGGACCGTGCATCTAGCCCACTGCCACCCGCACGGCCGATGGGTGGAATGGCTCCAAGCCGGATGATGCATAGCGGCGAGGGCTTCGGAGACCCGGGGACGCTCCCCTGACGTGCCACCGACCAAGAGGGGATTGACGCCGCCCGGGAGATGCTCGATGCCTCCACAGATGCGGCCGGGAGCGTCAGCCGTCAGCCGCTAAGGAAACCGGACCTAGAAGCTGCTCAGCTCGATCAAAGCCTGCCCGTTCCCGTCCTCCTCCATGACCATGCCGGCCCCAGGACAATAGCACTTGAACCTGGTCACGTCGCCGATCGGGTCGTACTCCTCGGTCTTGATGCAGCCGGTGAAGGTCCCGGCGACCGTCGTCACCTCTAGGTCCACGGCGACAACCTTCGACTGACCCTCCGCAACACCCGACGCCCGCTGCAGCCGGTACTCGTCGCCCACCTGGGGGCCCTTCAGCATGATGACGCCCGGCAGCCAGCCTTCGCGCTCGCCCGGGACCCACTGACCCTCGTGGCCGACGATCTCCCCGTCCTCGTAGCTGTCGACGCGCTTTCCAAAGTCGAAGACTCGGCCGTCGCTGATCTGAATGCCGATGGCCGCGTCAATAGCATAGACGCGGCGTTGGTTCTGCAGTTCGATGCTGGCTTGTTGGAGGGCCTGTCGCAGAAGTA
Source organism: uncultured Dehalococcoidia bacterium (assembly GCA_964406605.1). GTDB lineage: Bacteria > Chloroflexota > Dehalococcoidia > DSTF01 > RBG-16-68-14 > CAYOSF01. The sequence continues at coordinate 123,855 of CAYOSF010000011.1, forward strand.
GCCGTTCACGCCACGCCTTGGCTAGGATGCGGACGACCGAGCAGGCCCGAATCGTGTTTGATCCTGCAGCTCACCTATCGCTGGTTCTGAGGACGCCGCAGGGGCCATGAATCAGCCGCACGATCGTCTGACGGTGAGCGAGGGCCTGCGGTCGCCCCCATCAAATTGATGAAGCCGTACGCCCCCGGGTTCCCCGGAGGTGTGTCGGGGGCGCACGCGTGGGAGCGTGTGGCGGAGCCTGGGCGGTTCGGCTATTGTCTCCCTGGTGGTCCTTCCTCAGGCCTCCCTGGCCCTGTCGGCTGCGTCAAACCAACCAGGACCGCCCAGTCAATACTCCCGCCACCACCCGGGCTACACTGGAATGAGAAGCCATTCGCTGTCTTGGCGGTGACTACTGGCTTGCAGGTGAGGCCGATAGGCGTGAGTAGCAGCGCGTAGTCATCGTTCGGAAGCGGGCTGGAGAAGGTTACATCTGCATGCAGCGCATAGACTGGCTCAACATCAATGGAACCGAAAAACCCCTTGATATTCCCGCTACTCCCGCTCACGACAACGGACACTGACACCGGTGTAGGAGTTGGCGTGTCTGTAGGCGTGTCCGTTGGGGTCACCGTCTCCGTGACCGTGGGGGTCGGCGTGGGAACTGCCGCACGCACACCCGTGAAGGTGCCAGGCAATTCGTCGCAGTATGCAGTTCCCGCCATTGTGTTGCCGTCAGCAGCAGCAGATCCCATGAGGCTGTACGAACCGCACGGACTGTGGGGACCAGTCACGAAGAAATCGCCCGTCAGGGGATCGATGATGCCAGTGAGAGATCCTGCGTCGGGCCCACAATTCCCTGTTTCCCAGAATAGACTCGAGTCCGTCTGCGTTATCAGGTAGCCGCACGCCACAACCGAGCCGACGAATTGGTAGGTGACGGTCCAATCCCCTGTGATGTCCACGGCCTCGCCAGGCGCGGGCGGCGTGCCTGCCGCCCCCTCCGTGACGGCGATGCTGACTAGCGCGTCATTAGAAGGATCGTCGTCCAGGAATCCATCGTTCGCTCCCGTGCAATCGACCGGACCGTCAGGGAACCCACGTCCGGCCCCATCAACGGGGTCACCCGCGTGACATACTTCGAGGCCAACCTCACCGGATGTGAAGCCCACTGGAAACGAGACCAGCACCGAAACGTCTGCGGTTTCCGCAGGGTCGACCGGCGCCGAAATCACCATGCTCCGCACACCGAACGAGATGTTAGGAGGAATCGCGACACTCGCACCCGGCGGCAGCGAGCCAACGGTCATCGTCACGCTCGCCGCGGGAACGGATGGGCTCGTCGCGAAGAATCCCACCTGTATGTTCTCCGTCTGCGGGCCATTGTTGCGCACAGTTGCGCTGTACGTCTGGAATGTCGCCCCCGGCATGGACGAGGGGCCAGTGAAGCTGACTGTCTCCACGTCGTGACCGGTCGGCGAGCCCCCCTGAGCTTCTCCTGGACCCAACAGTAAGAGCGCGATTAGTATCGCGGCGATGCCTGCGATGGCGCCGCTTGCGACTATGTATTGCGGCTTCAGCAACTTCGACACGGTTCCTCCTCTCAAGCTCGGCCGTGAGACGAGGTCGGTAGCGCCTGGACAGAAGCGGGCTAACCTGGTCCACCAGCGCTAGAGACGCGTCGCGGCCACCACTGTTCCGTAGACCGGCAACAAGTGAAGGGACGACGAATCCACGAGGGGAAGCCAGCCATTGGTGGACGGTACAGCTACCCGGGGCTCCCCCTCAATCACCCGGCCAGAACGCCCGACAGGAGGACGTACTGCCAACCAGTCTGCCGTCCATTGTACCACATGATCAACCAAGATGAGGGGGAGGAGGTGCTCTTCGGAAACCACACAGCTACACCTGGAATGCGCAGCCGCGCCGGAGACTATGCCCGCACACAAATCCCGAAGACTGCTCGCAACTACGACATAGCCGGCTATGGGAACTAACCATGGGCTGCCCTAGCCACATGGTGAGTGGGGATAATGAGGGAGTTCTTGGAGTGTCTAACTGCAGGTGACCTGGCCCCGGGCCAGGCCAATCTCGGCCTCCTCCAGCGCGTTGATGATCTTCCAAGCGGTGTGACGTTTCCTGGCCGTCCCTGCCTCCCTTCATCAGTCCGGTACCATTTGGGGGACAGGTCAGCACGGCGGCGCAAACTGGGACGGTGTCGTGAGCAGCGCCGCCGCAGCATTCCCCATTCAGTATGATGCTGCTCTCACCACTTCGCTTGACTGTCCGAATGGCGTGGATGTCAGCGGGGATCGGCGTTTTGTCAACGAGCCAGCGGTTCCCAACATGGGTCTACATCCTCTTCGGGACTGTCGGTGACACTGGCAAGTCTGGTTCCATCGACGTTCATGATGAAGATGTCCGAGTTCCCGTCGCGGTCGCTCGTGAAGGCTATCCAGGACCCATCGGGCGACCAAGCGGGCGACCAGTCCGTCGCTGGATCTTGCGTGAGATTCCTCAGTCCCGTGCCATCCGCATTCATGATATAGACCTCGCCGTTCCCGTCACGATAGGTGCTGAAGACAATCATCGTGCCGTCGGGTGACCAGGCACCCACCCCTCCCGTATCGGCAGCAGGATTGTTGGTTAGGTTCACCTGTCCCGTGCCGTCAACGTTCATGATGTAGATCTCGCGTTCCACCTCGTTGAACACCTCTCTCGTGAAGAGGATCCGTGTACCGTCGGGTGACCATGCAGGGTACGTGTCGTGGGCCTCATGGTTCGTGAGGTTCCGTGGATTCGTTCCGTCGGCGTTCATGACGTAGATCTCTTGTTGGCCGGTGTCTCCGATGCCCCCCGCGAGAACGCAACCAGCGAACCGTCAGGTGACCAGGCCGGGTCGCCATCGTGTCCGAGACCGTCGGTCAACTTCCGTTGGTCGCTGCCGTCCGCGTTCATGATGTAGATGAGGGGGTGGGCAGGATCATCCCTCGTGCTGCCGAATGCGATCCTCAACCCGTCGGGCGACCACGCGGGCGAATAGTCTGGTCCCGGGAGATCGGTGAGACCCACCCTTCCGCTGCCGTCTGCGTTGATGACCTGGATCGTTGGCGTGTAGTCCTGCATGCTTGGGTAGCTGCTGAATGCGATTCTACCGAGCGCGGCCTCGGCCGGAGTTTCTTCGGTTGGTTCCCGTAGTGGCGTCAGAGCCACCTGGGTTTCAGTGGGGGTGGCCATTTCCGGTCGAGGAGATGGTGTTGGCCCCGGCGTGTCAGAGTCGCCGCCGCACGCTAGTAGTACTGCAGCGAGCAGGCAACCAAGGGTTAGCAGCTTGCGCTTCAAGTTCATCGGTCTCTCCCTCCCAGCGCTACGTCATCAAGTACCATGGAGCTTACTGCGTCTAGATAGCCAGATGCCCGCGGTCGTAGAGGCGGGAAACGGGGCAACGTCTCTCTGGGCGGAGGTGCCGCAGCTCGGTGCGGGAGATGCTCTTGGCTCAGCCGAGTGCCGACTCTTTCCGTCCAAACGAGGGCAGCTGCTCTCTCATCGAGACGGGAGTGGCTCCCAGCTAGGGAACATCTCCTCATAAGGACTATTAGTAATGTTCGTCGGCTGGCTCCCGTCCGCCCCCATCACGAAGATGTCCGAGTTTCCGTCTCGGTCGCTCGCGAACGCTATGTGCGCACCGTCGGGCGACCAGGCTGGGTAGTTGTCATTTGCTGCGTTCTCAGTTAGGTTTGTCAGCCCGGTTCCATCTGCATTCATCACGTAGATCTCGGAGTTGCCATCTCGATCAGTGCCAAATGCGATCATCGCTCCGTCCGGAGACCAGGCGCTGGGCGTCAGTTGGTAGCGGGCCGAACTGTTGGTGAGATTGACTTGGCCGGTTCCGTCCGCGTTCATGACGTAGACGTCGGCTTCGCCGCGTTGATTAGCCATAGACAAGGCCAGGTTCTCCCTCGTGAAGAGAATCCTCGTGCCATCGGGCGACCACGCCGGAGAATAGTCTGCCTCCGGGTGGCTCAGGATCTTCCTTTGGCCGCTTCCGTCGGCGTTCATCACGTAGATCTCCGTGTTCCGTCCCGCCTCTTCTCTAGTGAACGCGATCAATGACCCGTCGGGAGACCAGCCCGGGCCAGCCCCATTAGTCAAGCTCCACTGGTCACTGCCATCCGCAATTACCACCCAGATCATCGGGTTGGCAACGCCGTCTCTCCCGCTGACGAATGCGATCTTCGAGCCGTCAGGCGACCACGTCGGCACGAAATCCGGCCCGGGAAGGTCAGTGAGGCTGGTTCGTCCGGTGCCGTCTACGTTTATGATCTCGATCGTCGGCGTGAAGTCCGCGTCGCTGGGGTAGCTGTAGAATGCAATTCTGCTTGCGGTAGCATCAGCAGCGGCCTCTGCCGCGCCTTCCTCTGTCTCAGTGGAGGTTCCGCGCGCCTCTGTCGGGAGCTCTTCAGTGGTGGTTCTAGTTGCAGTAGGATCGGCATCTTCCCCCGACGTCCCACTGCAAGAAGCCGCCGCTATCACCAACGCCGCGCAGGAGATCATAAGTACCACTGCTTTCATACCGGCCTCCCTACGTTGTGATGCGCCACAACTGTAGCAGCCGCAGTGCAGCTACGAAAGGGGCTTGCGCGAGGAGTGGCACGCCGCAGCGGTGTTCACAACTCATCCGCCCCCCGGACGCCCATGAACGATGCAACTCGCCAGGTTGGTCGGACCTGAGCGCGTGGCGGAGCCGGAGGGACGGCGGAGCCTGGCCGGATTACGGTCGCTTCCGGCGCTCCATTCGTCGGCTCCGACAGCACACCAAGACTGCGGTGGCGGATCTACCATTTCATGGACACGTGTGTCCCTGTTGATCCAGACACGTTTGCCGATCGCCTCCGATCTGCCGGCTTCACAGACGTGAGTGTCCATACCCGCCCGGGCGGCTTCAGCTTCAGCGCGCGGAAGCCAGCGTAGCCGGCCACGACCACTCCTCACGGACTTGTGCGAGGATTCGTTCGCTCGCGTCGGTCACCTGAGTTTGATGAACCGACGACACAGGGAGACCGCAACGAGGTTCTCGGCCTCCGTGACGAAGGAGGTCAAAGAGGGGTGACAAGGCGCTTGCACGACACCGCGCGCTGAGCGAGCGCCAGGCGTACGAACGCATCGATCACGCACCCGGAGGCGCCCCAAAGCCGTTACCATGAGCAGCGGGACGCGCAAGGCATCGAAGACACCGGCAATAGGAGGGCTCTTGGACCCCACCAACAAGGAATACCTGGGCCAGCGGTTGGGCTTCGAAGTCTACACAATCGAACCGGAGCCCATTGCCACCGGCGGTCTCCACAGCCAGATCTTCGCCTGCAATTCCGAAGCCGGGCAACTCATCCTCCGTGTGTGCAAGGGTTCGCAGGGTTGGTGGACCGCCTATTTCCCCGCCCGGGTTGACCAGCACATGTGGGTCGACCAAGCGTGGGCTGTCGGAAAGGCAAGACAAGCCGGCGTGCCGGCACCCGAGATTGTCCTTTCCGACCGGGCCGAACGTTGGACCGTGCTGAGACGGCTGCCGGGTGTAGCGGTCGACGCGGACTACGAAAGCTGGCAGGGTTGTCCGTACAATGAAGAGGAGTTTGGCGCCATTCTCAAACGTTTGCATACCATCACTCCTTCCGGTTGGGGGCCAGCCGACGACAGAGGACGCACCCTGTTCGACAGTTGGCCATCCTTCCTGGTCGCAGCATCTCGTTCAGCGCTCGAGACCGCAAGGGCACGGAACGCTATCACCAGCGATCTATGTCAGGACATCAAGGCGAATTGGCTGCCCCTGTTGAGCCGGGTCGACGCCGGCACGCCGGCGCTTCTCCACATGGAATCTCTCGGGTTCGCCAACCTGATGTATGATCCCGGCACCCGGAAGCTAACCGGCCTGTTGGACTACGAAGACTGCATCGGCGGAGACCCGCTGCTGGAGTTCCTCTTCATGAGGTTCTACTTCGAGCACGACCATGAAGGCACTTACAGACGAGACTCCTGGTTGACGCAACGACACTACGACTTTGAGAGATTCGCCGCGGGATACGGCAACGCGCAGGACAACGCGGACCGAATATCTCTGTATCAGCCGTTCCCGTACCTAGACAAGCTGCGGTGGATGGATCCTCAGAGTCCCAGGGCGGCTTCGTATCGAAACGAGCTTGCGAAGTGCATCTGAACTTGACCATTCGCGGGTGCCTTCCGACAACGCACTGGAGCAAACCGCACGGTCACCATTAGAAGGGAGATGCCTCACTTGCCACCGCCCGTCGATCAAGTTGGAATCCTCTCCTCACCGCACTGGTTCTCGCACCAGACATCAGGCCCGACGGGTCGTCCTCCGTTCGTTGCCTCCAACGGCGACGCGCGTCCGCCGTGGACTGAGCGTTGCGCTGACGACGGGCCTGCAGCCGCGCTTGGCGCGAAGATGCAGGGCTGAAGACGTGAAGTTGCGCATCTCCTGACGTAGAACCAGAACGGGCCAGTGCCGGACCCTGCTTGTGGCAACCCGCCGGCCCCGACAGGCCTCCCGACCATGCTACAATGTGCGCCAACCCGTCTCGCGGGCGATCGTTTCAGATACCCCGCAGAGATGGTGAACGCCCGAACCCCATCAGGCCTGATAGCATGGAGGACGCGATCTGGTGATCTGCCTACGACGGATTCCCGCTCCACGCGCGTCGCAACCCCTTCTGGCTCTCGGGGTCGCCGCCTTGGTGCTTGGCTTCGCCCTCGGAGGCGCCCGGCCGAGTCGAGCCCAGCAGCCGCAAGAGGGCTGGGCCGTCTACGACGCAAGCAGCGACATCTCCTCTATGGGCCTCTTGGTGGCGTCCACGGCGACCGTGGGCGACATCCGCACCTGCACCCTCCTGGGCGGCGGCCTTTGCTCGGGGGATCCCGCCACCGACCGGAAGCTCTCCGACGTCAATATCACCATGGTGCTGGGGCCGTACCCCACGGAGTACGAGGCGGAGAAGGCGTTCTGCGACAACATCGTGCCCGGCTCCGAATTCCGGGCGGCCCTCTCCTCCATGATGATGGCCCAGATGGCCTTTGACGGTCAGAACCACGGAATCAGCAACGGCCCGGCCTGTCCGCCCGCGACCCCGGCGCCGCCGACCGCCGTGTCGTCGCCCACCAACACGCCACCCGGTACGGCGACGCCGGAGCTGGGCACGTGTTTCATCGAAGGCGTGGTGCTCGACGCGGGCGCGCGGCCGTCCGGACCCTCTACCACGGGCGACCCCCTCGTCGGGGTGCGCATGGCCCTGGTGGACCCGAGCGACCGGGAGCTGAAGGTCGCCGCGACCGACAATGAGGGGAGGTATCAACTCGCCATCTCGGATGGTGACCTGCCGCCCGGGTTCGATGCCACGCTGGACGCTGTGGAGGTCCAGCTCCGCCTGAGGGAGTTCGCCCACGAGCCCAATCGGTTCGAGATCCTGATGGCGGGCGCCCCGTCATCCCTATTGACGGATTCGTTCCTGCTGGCGGATGAGTGTGACGACGGCCGGGTGGACCGGGACTTCTTCCTCGACGCCATCCCTGCCGACTACGTCGCCGTATGGCCGCTGGAGGTAGAGTTCTGGGACGACCTCGGCGAGCTCTACGACCGCTTCTGGCGAGGGTTTGCGCTTGCGGACCTGCTCCGCCAGCCGCTGGACTACCAGCTTCCGCTGCGGATCTGCGCGTTCTGCACTGGTGTCGCGACCACCAAGCTGGACGTAGCGTTCTGGTGCGGGGCGAACTCGAACGGCGCACTCTGCTCAAACCGGCCCTTCATCGCTTTTGGGAACGACACGAGTCAACTCAGCGACTGGGGCTGGCCCGACAACCGCGAGTACCATGAGTTCGGCCACCATTTCCTCGCCGACTCGTTCAGCGATTCTCAACCGAAAAGCACCGGCGACGCAAACCATGCCGGGTACTACAAGAACCCGTCCAGCACCGATTCCTGGACGGAAGCGTTTGCGACGTTCTACTCGCTCATGATCGCCAAACACGTCGACGGTGACCCAAGGCCGGAGCTGTATCGCATGGGCCGCTTCCAGCGGAACTATGAGTTCGACTACCGGCCGTGGTTTGGACTTGGGAAGCGGGAAGAAGTCGCAATCACCGGCCTGCTCCTCGACCTCGAGGACGGGCCGGATGACTACGCTCAGGGCCGCGAACAACCCATCCTGCGCATTGCCTGGCACGATCTCTACGACGATCGAGGGCTCGGCTGGCTCCTCGTCGGCGAAGTCGAGAACAGGTCCGCGTACGGCAACTACAGCGAGCAGACCATGGTCGCCGCCCAGTTCTTCGACGCGAACGGGGAGGAGGTCTTCGTCGGCTGGGGCGTGAGCATCCCCTGGGACCTGCCCGGGGCTGGTTCCCGGGGTTTCTTCTCCATCGCCGTGCCGCCGGACCTCACCTGGGACTCCCTCTCCATTGTCGCTTTTGAAGGCCGCCCCGGCGACCTCCTCACAGACGACGACCCCGTGAATCTGACAGTGCAGGAGGTATGGGATACCATCGCCCTGTACACGAGCGTCCAGGGCGAAAGCAACGGATACCTGTTCGACGTCAATGACCTGTACGACGCGTTCCATAGCGCGTACGGCGGCATGGACGCGGACGGGAACGGTATGGACGACATCGACCAGGTCTTCATTGCGCACGGTCTGTTCGGTGACCCAGACGGCGATCGCAGCTTCCGCAATGAGCCTCCCGGGCGCACCGACCACCCTGCCTTCCGTGAATTCCCCGAAAGAATTCCACGCCGTGATCTGCCGGCCCCGCCGGAGGGCAAAGTCGAAGTGAACACCGGTGGCGTCGACGCCCGTGTGATCGTGCAAGTAGCGGTGCCGGAGCCGAACCAGTACCTCGGCTACGCCTACATCACCGCCCCTGACGAAGACGGCCGTGTCGATGTTGAGGTGCCGCCGCCTCAGTACGGCGGTAGCGCGACGTTGACCGTGGTCGCCCAGGGGTACATGCCTGCCATCGCCGGTGTCATCGATGCGGAGACGTTTTGGCGGCAGGTGGACGAAGGAGACGGTGAACCGTTTCTCTCCTTCGACGTCACGCTCGAGCAGGGAGACATCGTTCCGCCGGATGGTGGGGGCGTCAACGCGGGTTGGCTGTTGCTGGCCGCGGGCGGCGTTGCCGTAATGGCCGGGGGCGCTTCGGTCGCGGTGATGCGCCGCCGAGGAAAGAACGCCTGATGGCCGGCCGTCGCGTCTGTCAACAGTGCAACACCACCGCCGACGACGATGCGACGTTCTGCGAGAATTGCGGCGCCGCGCTCTCGCAGTCCTGTCCTTCCTGCGGTAGGGAGTCGGCGCCGGACCAGAGGTTCTGCGCCGGCTGCGGCGCGCCGATTGCTGCCGGCACCGGCACTCCCGGAGCTCCACCGGCCGCGCCGCCACCACGGCCGACATCGCCTCCAACGCCGCGTGTCTGGCCCAGCCTCCAGGCCGGCCGGCGCCCGTTTCTCCTCCCGTCCGCGCTGCTCGGGGTCGGCTTGGTCCTTGCCATCGTTGGCGCTGTCCTCGCCTTTCGCGGCGGCTCGGATGGTGACGACAGCTTCTCCCACGCTCTCAGCGCCTCCGGCGCGTTCAGCAACCAGGCTCCTGTGCCGGTCAATGTCACGCCTCCCGGCGGCGCGCTCGATGGCGAAGATGATACCCCGACCGCCAGGTCGACGGCCGCCGTGACGCCCGAGGCCACGTTGAGTCCGGCCTGGCGTGTTGTTCTGGAGGACGGCTTCGATTTGGACGCCGGGCTCTGGCCTACCGGCAGCTTTGAGGAAGGCGGCGCCAGCCGCACCAGGGCCATCGCTGAGGGCGTCTACAGCCTTTCGCTGGAATCCGAAGGAGGCTGGCTTGCTCCGGAGCTCGTTCCTGTCGATGTCGGAGCGGATGTCTACGCGGCTGTGGATGCGCGCAAGCAGCAAGGAGGCTCGGAGGCGGTCTGCGGTCTGATCGTTGCGGGCGCCGGAAGCTTCCCTCGCGTGGCCCTGCTGGCCGCGGACCGGGACAGTAGCTTTCGCGTCTATCGCGTGGGTGAAGGGGGCGCCCAGCTGGAGAACCTCATTGACCTGACGCCCTCATCCGCCGTCCGCGCTGGCTCGTTCAACCGCTTGGCCATCATTCTTCAAGGTTCCCGTCTCGCCTTCTACATCAACGACGACGAAGTCGGTGAGATAGACGGTTCGCAGATAGGCAGCGTCGAACAGGCGGGCGTGGTGACGGGCCTCTGGGACGCCCAGGGCGCGGCCACCTGCGAGTTCGACAACTTCGAGGTGCGAACGCCCTAGTAGCGGCGCTCCGTCCATCTCGGCTCGGCGTCCCGGCCCAACGGCCTCGGGCAGTGTCAGTTTGAGCGCCGTCTATCCCCTAATGACGCTGATGACAGCATAGGTAGCCATCGCCACCATCAGTGCGGACGGGGTAATCCAGAACAAGAGCCCCCTCAAGAATCCGATCTCTCTGAGCCGCATGCGCCATACGCCCACGACGAAAAGCAACAAGGCGGTTGCGGATGTTACTAGGACTGCCACGACGAGAGCCACCACTTGTACCATTGGCTGGTTCTCCTAGTTGACGGCTGCCCCCTCCTCATGGCGCAATGAGCTATGCCAAGCGCTCAAGCAGACCACGTGACGTTAACGCGCTCGCCCGTGCCATTCTAGACGAGGCCACAGGTGAGGCCAAGGCAGAGCCGGACACACGGAATCCTCATGCCGTGGCCCCGGGGCGGCTCGGCGGGCTCAAGGGCGGGAAGGCCAGGGCCAGGAGGCTCACAAAGCAGCAGCGGCAGGAAATCGCGCGGACGGCGACAGAGCCGCGGTGGTCTAGGGCCTCAGAGAGCACTGAGCGCTTCCTGTGACAGACTGCCTTCCTCCAAGCCGCGCAGGATGACGTAGGGGGCCAGGTACCCAACACAACGCTCCGTCCACCTCGGCCCAGCGTCCCGGTGGTGCGGAGTCGCATGGACGCATGGTTCCTGTATACTGGCCTACGTTCACCGCGCGCCTGAGCGCTTCTTGTGGAGGAGGCTACCCAATGGCAGGTCCGCTCGCAGGCATTCGCGTCCTGGAGTTCTCCGAGGTCATCGCCGCGCCGTTCGCCGGCATGCTCCTGTCCGACATGGGAGCCAGCGTCATTAAGGTGGAGCCGCCGGATGGGGAGCCCTGGCGCGCCTACCTCCCGTTCATTCCGACGGAAAGCCGGTGGTTCATTGCTCTCAATCGCGGGAAGCGCGACCTGACACTGGACCTGACCAGGCCGGAGGCGCATGAGATCGTGCGCCGCCTGCTCCGCGACACGGACGTGGTGCTGGTGAACTACCGGCCGGACGTCGCCGCGAAGTTGGGCATCGACCACGAGACGCTGTCCGCCGGCAACCCCCGCCTCATCTACTGCGACAACACCGCCTTCGGCCGCAGGGGTCCCCAGGCGCATCGCCCGGGGTACGACCTCATCGCCCAGGGCGTAACCGGCGTGATGGCGACCGAGGGCAAGATCCAGGACGGCGTGCCCTACTTGAACCTCATCCCCACTATCGACTACATCACCGGGGCCATGATGGCCTGGTCGGTCTGCGCCGCGCTCTTCGTCCGCGAACGCACCGGCCGGGGTCAGAGGATCGATACCACGCTCCTGGCCAGCGCCCTGACCGTGCAGACCAACCTCTTCCAGATCATCGATTCGGTGGACCTCGAGTGGCGGCAGCGCTTCCTGGAGGTCCTGGCGCGGGGACGCGAGGAGGGGATGGAATACGAGGCTCTACGCGAGGCGCTCATCGCGACGCGGCCGGTGCAGCCCATCGGCAACGTCCACTATCGTGTCTTCAAGACCAGGGACTCCTACATCGTTGTCGGCGCTCTGGCTCCCTCGCTGCGCAAGAAGCACTGCGCCGCCCTTGGTTTCGAGGATGAGCGTATCGGCAACCCGGACTGGGACACGACCACGCCGGAGGCACGGGAGTACGCCGAGAAGCTGGTGGCGCAGGTCGAGGGGCTGTACAGGCAGCGCACCACGGACGAGTGGCTGGCGCTCCTGGACGAGAACGGGATACCCGCCGGGCCGTTCAAACACATCCAGGAGCTGGTGGACGATCCTCAGGTCGTCGCCAACGACCTGCAAGTCGAGGTGGAGCACTCACTGGTCGGGACGGTGCGCATGGTCGCTCCGCCTCTCCAGATGAGCGAGACGCCCCTCCAGGCGCAGGGCCCATCTCCCGCCCTGGGCGAGCACAGCGACGAGATCCTCGCCGAACTGGGGTACGCCGCGGACGACATCGCATCGCTGCGCGAGTCCGGGATAATCCGCTAGCCGGCGCGCCTGCCCGGTGCGCGCCGGGCAGGCCAACTCCTCAGGCGTTCCTCGACTCCTCGCCGTGTCCCTCATGAGCGGCAGGACTTCCTCGGGCTCCGTGATCACATCCGCGTCACCCTGGATCAGCAGCCGCTTGATGTCCTGCACCGTGCGCCCCGTCTCGATGAGCGCGCTGACACGGTTGTTTCGCCCGACCTTCTTGACCCTCTGTGCGCCGTTGACCAAGCGAACGCCCGGTCGGCAGCGTTCAAGGCAGGAACGGGAGACCTGCGTAACCGGGCAACGCCCCTTCCAGGCGTGCCCTCCCCAGAACCGCCCTTTAGGCTAGCGGAGCGTTGGCCGGCCCGGAGCAGAGGCTAGCCGAAAGCATGCTATAATATGCGCCGAGAGGCATATGATGAACCCGGACGGGCAGACAGCTACCGAATTCGACGTCGAGGGTATGGACTGCGCCGAGTGCGCACGGACTATTGAGGCGAATGTGAGCAAGATGCCGGGCGTTTCCGAGGCGCACGTCTCCTTCGCCACCGGCAAGCTTATAGTCGAGGGCGTGCGGTCCGAAGCTATGGCAGGCGACATAGAGCGGACGATCGCAGGGCTGGGCTATCGAGCTGCGAGGGCGGGCGCCAAGAGCTCTTTCCTCCTGCACGTGGAAGGCATGGACTGCGAGGATGAAGCGCAGATGATCCGGCGGAAGCTGGGGAGCCTCAGGGGCCTCAGCCACTTCGGCATCGATGTAATCGCACAACAAGTCAGCGTTGAATACGATCCGGCAACAACGTCGATGCAGGACGTGATCAAGGCGATCGCTGAGACCGGGATGAAGGCCAGCCTTGAGAGGACTAAGTCCAGTGCATCACAGACGTGGTACCGAGAGCCACGCACTCTTCTACTCGCGGCCTCAAGCTTGATAACGGCTCTGGCATTCATCCTGGGTCTGCTTGGGGTGCCCGAGGCTGCCGAGCTGTCTGTCTATGGACTCGCGATCGTCGTGGGGGGATACTATCCGGCCCGCCTGGGTCTGGCGGCGATTCGCACGCTCACCCTCAACATCTATACGTTGCTCATCGTGGCGGTGGCGGGCGCGGTGGCGTTGGGCCTTTGGGAGGAGGCGGCCGTTCTCGTAATCGTCTACTCCGCCGGCTGGCTCCTGGAGGGCTATGCGGTCGACAAGGCGCGCGCGGCCGTACGCGCGCTGATGGAACTCATGCCCAAGGAGGCCGTCTTGAGGAGAGACGGTGTTCTGGTCACCCTGCCTGCCGAGGAGATCCACGTTGACGACATCATGGTCGTGCGTCCCGGCGAACGTATCCCGCTGGATGGTGTCGTGGTCTCCGGCGCCTCGACCGTCGACCAGGCGCCGGTCACGGGCGAGTCGATTCCGGTAGCCAAGAACGCCGGCGCTGAGGTATTCGCCGGAACCATCAATCAACGCGGATCGCTGGACGTACGGGTCACCAAGCTCTCCCAGGAAACCACCCTGGCGAAGACTATCCGTGCCGTCGCCGAGGCGCAGGCCAGGAAGTCCACCTACCAGCGCTTCGGCGACACGTTTGGGCGCTACTACACGCCGGCCATGTTCGTGCTGGCGCTGGTGGTCATGGTCGTTCCTTCGACACTCTTAGGAGCCCAGTGGTCCGTCTGGATAGAGCGCGGTCTGGTCGTCCTCGTCGTTTCGTGCAGTTGCGGACTGGCCCTTTCTGTGCCCACCTCAGTTGTCGCAGCCATCAGCAATGCCGCAGGAAAGGGCGTGCTGTTCAAGGGCGGCGCCTTCCTGGAAGCGGCGGCCCGCCTCCAAGCCGTTGTGTTCGACAAGACGGGGACGTTGACCATTGGTCGTCCCCAGGTCACGGACGTTGTACCTCTCAACGGTACTCACCCAGATGAGGTGCTCGCCATCGCAGCGTCAGTGGAGTCGACCTCCGAGCATCCGCTGGCGGAGGCGGTCGTCGGGAAGGCCAAGGAGGCTGGCCTGGACGTCACACACGCCGCCGAATTCCAGAGCCTGACCGGGCTCGGAGCGTCCGCGGCCATTGATGGAAGGAGATACCGCGTCGGGAGCAAGAGACTGGTGGAGGAACAGGGCATCGCGCTCGACCGGGGCGCGGGTGTGCTGTCCGAGCTGGAGAGCCAGGGCAAGTCAGTACTCATGCTGACCGATGAACGCGAACTGCTTGGCGTTATCGCGGTTGCGGATCGGCTGAGGCCGGAGGCAGCAGATGCCGTGGCGGCGCTAAGGAAGGCCGGCATCAGACGACAGATCATGCTCACCGGGGACAACGAGGGGACAGCCCGCGCCATGGCTCTTCAGGCCGGAATGGACGAGTTCCGTGCGGAGCTACTCCCGGAGGACAAGATCGAGGCAGTGCGTAGTCTGCAACGGAGCCACGGCAGCGTGGCCATGGTGGGCGATGGGATCAACGATGCTCCGGCGATGGCGGAAGCCGACCTCGGTGTCGCCATGGGGGCGGCTGGCACCGACGTAGCCATCGAGACCGGAGACTTGATCCTCATGGCAGACGATCTGTCGAGGCTGCCCTACGCGCTGCACCTGAGCCGTAGGGCGGTCACCAACATGCGTCAGAACGTCGCCGCGTCGCTGCTCATTGTTGCCTTCTTGGTGCCCGCCGCGCTGACGGGCTTGGTCGGCCTGGTCCCTGGACTACTGATCAATGAGGTCAGCGCCCTCGTCGTCATAGCGAACGCTCTGCGACTCCTGAGGTAACGCTCTTTCGCGATGGACAGACATGCGTTAGCGTTCAGCGCTCTCTCCGATGAGTCCCGGCTGCGGATCATTCATCTCTTGCTGGCGAGCAACCAGGAGCTCTGCTGCTGCGAACTCACAGACGCTCTGGAGATACCCCAGTACAACATATCCAAGCACCTGGCAGCCCTCAGTAAGGCTGGGCTGATTAGAGAGCGGAGAGACGGCAAATGGATCTACTACTCCATAGCTCCCAGCGAGGACTCGTTTCGCGCCAAGCTCCTCGAGACTGTCGCCTCGATTCGCAACCACCATGCCTTCCGGCGTGATGAGAGGGAACTAACCCGGCGGCTCAGCTACCGACAAGGCGGACGGTGCGTCCAAGGGACCCTCAAGCGACACCTGCTCTCGGGGTCGGCATCGGGCCGCAGTATCGCCGCAAGCCTGCCTCCTGATCGAGGCGGACCGGGACCGGATCTCCCTCGGCGCGGCCTCGCTTGAGCCCGGGACACCGGATCAGTACGCTGGGCCCAAACAGAACCGACGCCTCCAGGAGTGCCATCCCTTGCCCGTACCCCGACCTGAGTACCCCCGCCCCCAGTTTGTGCGCGAAAAGTGGCTGTGTCTCAACGGCCCCTGGCAGTTCGAGATCGACGCGTCCGATTCCGGCGTCGATCGCGGCCTGCTCGAACGACCCCTCGCCCAGGAGATTACGGTCCCGTTCTGCCCCGAATCGAAGCTGTCGGGCATCGGCAATCAGGACTACCTGAACGCCGTCTGGTACCGGCGTGAGGTTCGAGTGCCCGAGGACTGGGAGTGCGACGTCGTGCTGCTCCACTTCCAGGCCGTAGACTACGACGCCACGGTCTGGGTCGACGGAATCGAGGTCGGGCGCCACCGCGGCGGATTCACCCCGTTCACGATCGAGCTCGCGAAGGGCCCGGCTGACGTCTTCGATCTCACGGTTCGGGCACGCGATACGCACACGGAGCCCCAACCGCGCGGCAAGCAGGCGATGACCTTCAGATGGCAGGGCGCCATCTACTGCCGCACCACGGGCATCTGGCAGACCGTGTGGCTCGAGCCGGCTTTCTGCACCCGGCTCGAGCGGCCGCGCGTGACACCCGACGTCGGCGCCGGCCGTTTCCAGCTCGAGCAACCGGTCGTGCGGGGCCTGCCCGGGATGACGGTCTCGGCGAAACTGACGAGCGACGGTGCCGTCGTGGCGGAGAGCTCGGTGACCACCGACTACGACCTGACGCCCTCCCTGAGCCTGGACGTCCCGGAGGCGCAGCGGCGGCTCTGGTCGCCGCGCGACCCTCACCTCTGCGACCTGGAGATCGTGCTGTCCGAAGGCGGCCGGATCGTGGATCGGGCGACCAGCTACGCCGGGCTCCGCTCGGTGGGGATCGATGGCAAGGCCATCACCCTCAACGGCGAGCGCGTGTTCCAACGACTGGTCCTCGACCAAGGGTACTACCCCGACGGAATCCTGACCGCGCCCACCGATGCGGCGCTGATGCAGGACATCCAGCTCAGCCGGGCCGCGGGCTTCAACGGCGCGCGCCTGCACCAGAAGGTGTTCGAGGAGCGGTTTCTGTACCACGCCGATCGGCTCGGGTACCTCGTCTGGGGTGAGTTCGCGGACTGGGGGTGTCGCGGCTTCGGTCCCGGGGGAGGCGAGCACCAGAAACCCGGGCCCGACTACATCACGCAGTGGCTGGAAGTGCTCCACCGCGACTACTCCCACCCCGCGATCGTGGGCTGGTGTCCGCTCAACGAGACGTGGCAGGGCATCAGCGATCGCATCACCGTGCTCGACGATGTCACGCGGGGGATGTTCCTCGCGACCAAGGCCATGGACGCGACCCGGCCGGTGCTCGATGCTTCCGGCTATTCCCACCGGGTCCCGGAGGCCGATGTCTATGATTCGCATGACTACACGCAGGATGTCGAGCAGTTTCGCGCGCGCCACGCCAACGCGCGCCACGGCGCCCCCCTGATCAACGAGCGGGCCCGCCCTGTCGGTCCGCCGCTCCAGTTGTCCATCCCGTATCGCGGCCAGCCGTTCTTCGTGAGCGAGTTCGGCGGGATCTGGTGGAACCCCGACCTCGCCGAAGGCGAGGAGTCCTGGGGCTACGGGGACCGCCCCAAGACGCTCGAGGAGTTCTACGAGCGGTTCGAGGGCCTGTGCCGCGTGTTGCTCGACGACCCCAGCATGTTCGGCTACTGCTACACCCAACTCACCGATGTGTTCCAGGAGCAGAACGGGATCTACAAGTTCGATCGCACGCCGAAGTTCGACGTGCAACGTCTGCGCGAGATCCAGACCGCACCCGCCGCGATCGAGGGCTAGAAGTCCGGAGTTGGGCTCGCCCTCGGGAACGAACTGGCGGCGATCCCCAGGATCTCGCGGTGGGACGCCGCCCAACGCTAAGCTGTATGTTCAGGAGGCAGACCGAGCTGATAGAGATCACCGCTCCAGGCACCCTCCTCGACGAACGGGGCGAATTAGCGCACCCCGGGTGGGCCCGCCGGGCGTTGCTTGACTGCAATCTGGAGAACGTCCGGTCCCTGCCCCTGCGTCTCAAGCGTTGGGACTACTACGCGGTCACCACACCGGAGTGTTTCTTCTCCGCCACGCTGGCCCACCTGGGATACGTCGGCTCCGTCTTCGTCTACATCCTGGACTTCGCCACACGCGAGCTGGTTGAGGAAAACCTGCTGGTGCCGCTGGGGCGGGGAATCCACCTCGCCCGCAACAGCGACGCGGGCGAGAGCTGGTTCGACAACGGCCGCGTGCGTCTGGCCTTCGAGCTTGGGGACGAAACCCGGCGAGTGCAGGTGCGCTGGCCGGACTTCGACTCCGGCCGGGGGATCGCCGCCGACTTCACGCTCCGCTGCTCCCCCCAGCACGAATCCGTTGTCACGATGACGTACATGGGAAGGCGTCGTTTCTTCTACACGCGGAAGATGAACTGCCTCCCCGCCGAAGGATGGATCGAACACCGCGGCGCCCGAATCGAAGTCCTGCCGGCCCGCTGCCTCGGCACTGTGGACTGGGGACGCGGCGTGTGGCCGTACCGAACCACCTGGATCTGGGGCAGCGCCTCCACCTTCCTCGAGAACGGGCAGACGGCGGGCTTCAACATGGGCGCCGGCTTCGGCGATGCCCGTGCCCCGGATAACGCCGTCATCCTGGACGGACGCGTCCACAAGCTCGACCAGATCGAATATCAGTACGATCGCCAAGCTCTCACGCGCCCCTGGCGGATGGAGTCCGACGATGGGCGCCTCAATCTTGAGTTCGCGCCCTTCAAGGAGCGCGTGGCGCGCAGCAACCTCCTGCTCGTCAAGAGCGAGGTCCATCAGGTCTTCGGCCGGTACAGCGGGACGTTCACGACGGACGGCGGCCAATCGGTGACTCTGCGCGATGTGGTCGGTTTCATCGAGGAACACCAGGCCCGCTGGTAGCGGGACCGCGGAGGTCGTACCATCTGCATGCGCTCCTCGCCGACAACGCGGCGCGCTGTTCACGCCACAGACAGACCTGCAAACCAGCGCCAGGCTGCACACCCGTGAGGCAAAGGCGAACTCCCCGGATACCCTCTAGGTGATCTGGTCCAGGAGTCCCCTCAGGTCCGAGCGAACAGCTTGACCCAGCCTGCGCCTGCGTCAATCCCACAGCGCTAACAGCGTCCGCTCCAAGTCTTCCTTCTCTCGCCGGAACTGCTCGGACGGCGGCTCCATGGTCACCCTGGGAGCCGGTATGCCGTAGAAATTCCCCGAGCCGTATGCGGCCATGCCGTCGCCCACTTCGATATGGCAGAAGCCGTGACCCTTGTATTGGGTTGCCTTGTCCTCGCCTCTGATCTTCGCCGCTATGTTCTCGGCTACCGCGCGAGCCTGTCCGTCGGCAAACACCCCGGACTTGGGAAGAAACATGCCATTGGCCAGCCTGACGGCTGTCACGTCGCCGATGGCAAACACGCCTGGGTAGTGGGTCTGCAGGGTCGTCTGGTCAACGGGCACCCAGCCCGAGGCGTCCACGAGCCCACTGTCCCGCACCACCCGCGGAGCAGTGTGCGGTGGCACGCCCACCAGGAGATCGAACGACGTCTCGCCCAGCTCGAAGAGAATCTTCCTTGGGGCGGCCTCTATCTTCAAGGGGATGTGCTCCCAGTGAAGCTCAATGCCCCGCTCCTCAAGCATCCTGACCAGGGCAGGTCCAACGTTCGGCCCCGCAACGAGCATCGGCTGGTTCTCCGGCGTGTAGAGCGCTATCTCTGTCCGTTCCCGCACGTGCCGTTCGCGAAGAACCCACTCAATGAGGAAAGCCGCTTCGTAGGGGGCGGACGGGCAGGAGAAGGGGGTCCTCGTGACAAGGACAACGATACGGCCGCCGCCGAAATCGTCGAGCTCGCGCCGGATGCGCAGCGCGCCATCCACGTCGTACAGGTTGAGCGCGGACTCCGCGAAGCCCGGCACCGCCTGGGGACTCAGCTCGGCGCCGAGCGCTATCACGAGATAGTCCCCTTGCAGCGTGCCGGCCGCGGTCTGCACGGTCTTCGTGGTGGGGTCTATCGCCTCGATGTCCGCGTGGACCACGTTTATCCCCCTACTCGCCAGCCTTGATAGCTCGCGCTCGCCCTGCGCCGGATCCTTCCTCTCGCCCGTCATCACCCACAGCTTGGACAGGCATGCTGAGAAGGCCTTCTTTCTCTCCACCATCACTATGTTGTGCTCCGGCGACGACAGCCTTCGCAGGTGGCTGGCCACTGTCAGGCCACCGATGCCGCCGCCAAGAACAAGTACCGTCTTCGTGCTCATGTTCGCCTCCTTAACCGAAGCTGACGACTCGGTCAGCCTCTTCTGTGAGGCGCGCCAAGTCGTCCATGGTGGACATGGGGCAGACTGCGCTCGCGGCCATCTGACGGAGATTCAGGCAGGTGCCGCAGCTTAGCGCGACGCCCCCCAGCTCATCGAAGCGGAGTAGTAGCGTCTGGACGTCGAATCGTTCGTCCCCGATGTTCTCAATGTCGACTGCCGGCCCCAAAAGGAAGACGCTCACCTCATGGCCCCGCGAGAGGGCGGCAGAACCAAAGCGGAACGCATTCCATACCGTCTCCGTTTCCGTGGTGTTGATGATCAGGAGGTACGTCATGAACCGCTCCTCTCTCGACGCATGCCCCACCGTTGCGCCTCTGCTAGTCTATGTCCCGCCGTATCCGGTTGAACTCGTCCCTGTTGATCTCGCCGCGGGCGTAGCGCTCCTTGGCGATGTCGAGCGCAGTCTTCCTTTCGCGACGGGTACCTGTGATCTCACGGACCGCCCACACGGCGACGCCAATCACGGCCGCCCAGAGCACAAGCATCCCGATCATTGCGATGGGCATGATCACCCACCAGCCACCGGGCCAGCCGTAATGGTCGTCCTCTGCCGAGCCGCTCAGTTCCACGGTGCGATCAGCACTTATTCACCCGAAATCGCCGTTTTGAGGAGCTATGGGCGCCTCAGCAGCTTCGCCCTGCATGGCCATCGGCGCCCCTGCCGCCAGGAGCAGGATCAGAGGAACAGCAAGCCCGCCCATGGTTGCGCTCTTCACGGCTTTGCCCTGCTCTCAGGAGCCCGACCCGGCTCGGGTATGGCCACGCCCTTGATGTGCGGCCGCGTGAAGACCATGGGCGGCAGCGGCGGCTCGGGCTTCAGCCATTCCAGCTGCTGGATTGCGAATCCAGCCTCCTGGATGGACCAGGCGATATCCCGGTTGGGGTGGCAGCCGGCGCTCACCCACCTCCACAGAGGCGTGACTAGGCTCTGCCAGAATGCACCGAAGGCGTGCGCGAAGCGCACGTGCTCGTAGAAGCGGAGCTCTCCTCCAGGCTTCAGCACGCGCCGTACTTCAGCAAGCGCTCTGGCGGGGTCTCCGACTGTGCACAGCACTAAGACGCTCACGACCGTGTCGAAGGAGGCGTCGCCGAAGGGGAGTTCCTCGGCAGCGGCCTGCTTCAGCTCGATGAGGTGGCCGATCTCCTGGGCCCGCTGCTCGGCCCTGCGCAGCATGAAGGGATCAGGGTCCGCAGCAACCAACGCCTCGACGTGTTCGCCGTAGTAGGGGAAGCTCGCGCCGGTGCCGGCACCGATCTCGAGTACCGACCCCCTGGCGCCTCCCACGATCTCCTCCCGGACCCTGCCCAGGTACGACTTCTCGGCACCGGCCATCATGCGGTCGTAGGTGGCCGCAAACCACTTGTGGCCCTTCATCGTTCCTGCAGGCGACTGCGTCAGAATGTCAGACCTCCGAGGTTTCATGAACTCTCTCCTGTCCTGCTGCGGCCCCTCGTCCGCACCGATATGTGCCCGCCTGGGTCACCGCCGCCATGCCTGTATCCACTCCTCTCGATCGCCGTTGACTCCCGCGCTCGTGGGCCACCGGTGCTACTCGACAGCGACTTGGGCTTGCTCATCGTCGCTGATGAACTCGCCGATGACCGCCGCCGGAACGCCGGCCGCCACGAGGCCCTGCACCAGGCGCGCCTCCCGCTCAGGCCTTACCGCGATGAGCAGGCCCCCGGAGGTCTGCGCGTCGCACAGAACCAACTGGTCTTCCCGGCGCACAGTGCTCCCCCACTGGATCTGGCCCCGGAGGAATCGATGGTTGTTGTGCGTGCCTTCCGGGGCCACGTTCTCTTCGATCAGGCTCCACGTGGCGGGCAGCACCGGTACGTCGGACAGGGCGACGCGCGCCCCCAGGCCGCTGGCCCGGGCCATCTCTCGGAGATGCCCCAGGAGGCCAAAGCCGGTCACGTCTGTACACGCGTCGACACCTACTTCCGTCATCACCTCCGATGCCGTTCGGTTCAGGACCGACATGACCGCTACCGCCTGCGCGGCGGTGTCGCCGTCTACCAGGCCCTGGTCGATGCCCGTGGTGATGATCCCCAATCCCAGGGGCTTCGTGAGCACGAGCCGGTCGCCCGGTTGCGCTCCGGAATTCGTCACGACGCGATCGGGGTCAACCAGGCCTAGGGCGCAGAGCCCGTACTTGGGCTCGTGGTCGTCGATGGAGTGCCCGCCCAGTATGCTGATCCCGGCCTCGGCCGCCTTGTCGCTGCCTCCTCGCAGGATTTCCCCCAGGAGGCTCAAGGGCAGGCTTCTCGCGGGAAAGCCGACGACGTTCAGGGCGAACAGCGGGCGGGCGCCTTTGGCATAGATGTCGCTCAGAGAGTTGGCCGCGGCGATAGCACCGAAGCTGTAGCCGTCGTCGACGATGGGAGTGATGAAGTCGATGCTGGCAACAAGGGCGTTACGGCCAGACAGACGGTAGGCGGCCGCATCCTCAGAACCGTCCGCGGAGAGAAGGACGTTCGGGTCGGCAATCGGGGGCAGGAAGCGCAGAACCTGCGCCAGGTCCTCAGGAGCTATCTTGCAGGCTCACCCGGCGCCGTGGGAGAAGGAGGTGAGCTTGAACTTTGAGTACGGTGAAGGCGCTTCATCCATCATTTCTGCGCTCCTCGCGCCTTGGGCTGCTTTCAGTGTAGGACCGTGCCATATATAATAGAAGTGCGAAGTTATAATCCCTCGGATAACAAAATCGTTATGCGATCTCCCGCCCGCGCCCTCAACTTCTACCACCTGGAAGTCTTCCACACGGTGGCTCGCCTCCTTAGCTTCTCTGGGGCAGCAGAGGAGCTCTACATCAGTCAGCCCGCCGTATCGAGGCACGTCAAAGAGCTGGAAAAGGCTCTGCGCGTGACGCTGTTCGGCCGCGTGGGCAGACGGGTGCAACTGACCGACGCAGGAAGAGTTGTCTACGACTACGCCGCCCATGCCTTCGTTCTCACAGAGGAGCTGCGACGTGCTCTGGCAGAGCTGCAGGGGCCGGGACACGGGTATCTCCGGCTGGCCGCGACCTGCGTCCCAGCGACGTACCTCCTTCCCGGCGTCATCGCCGCGTTTCAGGAGCGCTACCCGGAGGTAGACCTGTCCGTCGTCGTTTCGGACAAGGCAACGGTCACCCGACATGTCCTGCAGCACCAGGTAGATCTGGCCGTTCTCGACAGCGCCGCGGTCCCGCCGGACGTGCACTGGCAGCCCTTCACCACTGTGTCCGTCGTGCTCGTGGCATCGCCGAAGCATCCCTTGGCCTCTCGAGGAGGAGCTGAGCCGACCGACTTGAGTCAGACGACCATGGTCCTGGAGCCGGAAGGTTCGGGCACGCGTGAGATCACGGAGAGCGAACTCGATAGGCTCGGCATCGAGCCCGCAAAGACGCTTGAGATCGGCAATATCGAGGCCATCAAACAGGCTGTCTCGGCGAACCTCGGCGTGGCCTTCCTCCCGCTGAACTGCGTGCAGGCGGATCTCGGACGGAGCGAACTGAAGCGCCTCGCACTTGAGGGGTTTGCCGCGGAGACGCAGGTAGGAATCATCTCTGCCAAGGGGCGCCGCCCGTCGGTCACGGCTCTTGCCTTTGTCGCGCTTCTACACAAGACAGCCGAGCCGTAGCACAACTATGTGATGCATAAGGGCGCTCTCAAATCCCTGCCGATCACCTACCCGGCCCGCTAGGCGCGGGGGCAAACCGGGCTGCATGTGGGGGACCCCGCATACGGTTGTTGCTGGTGTGCGGCGAAACCGGGCGACAACAGCCCGCCACACCTTGAACGCAGCCCTCCCGCCGACCGGGACTGGTGCACGCCGCAGGGCGGCACAGGGTCGCCAAGATGGCAACTTGTCCACACGCCGCGCCGAGTCGAATCCGATGGTCTGGAAAGCCCCAAGCTGGACCATCGGACATCGGTTGTTTTCGGCGGTCAAGACGGCGGGATTCGTATCTAGGTGAGGGGTGAGGGCGGTGATCTTCGATATCGAGACGGGACTATCCCGCATCCTAAGCCGTAAAGTAGACCTGAACACCACCCGGTTCCTCAACCGCAGGTTGGGAACCGCGTGCAGGTGGAGGCGGAGATCCTGCCTGGTGCGCGGTCACGACGACCGCCCGGCCCACAAGCTGCCAGCGGCGCCCGCCATGCCGCCTGCCTCCGCCCCGTGCTTGAGCGGCTCATGGCGGCGGGCCACGCCGCTCACGGATGCGCGATGTCGACGGCCAGGCGCAGCGGAGCCTCAAGCTCCGTGACACGGAAGTCCGCCTGCGCTGCAAGGCCGACCACCCACGTGACGTGCGCCTCAAAGTCGCACGTCTGCACGGCTTCAATGATCGAGCGCAGCCCGGGCGAGATCGACTGGAAGCCGAGCGTCGGTAGTCCTGCCTCGGTGTGCGCGTCGGTCGGCTGAAACGACACGGCGAGGGCCGCGCTGCCCTGAATGTCCACCGGCTCGCCGGAGCCGCACTGCGTCGGGTTCTCGACATACTCCACGCGGTAGTCCGGCGGCGGGCCATCAAACTCGAAGACGATGCGGTCGTAGCCTTCGTGCTCGGCAACGCGCACGTCCACGAGTGTGCCGATTGGCGGCGGCGTGCCCTCGCGGATGCCCAGCGAGCCTTCGACGGGTTCGCGGCCGCCCTGGAAGGTCGGCTCCGGCGTGGCGGTCGGGCCTGATGTCCCGGCCGGTGTCTCGCCGGCGGTCGGCGTCTCGCCAACGGTCGGCGTCCCTCCCGCGGTCGGCGTCTCGCTCCCCTCGTTGTTCCCGGAGCACGCCGCGAACGCGGCGAGCGCGATCAGCGCTAGCGTCAGCGCGGCGCCCAAGAGAATCGTCCTGCGCCCGGTCATGGCTACGCTCCTTTCCCGCAGGCGACGTGGACCGACGCTCGCCCGCGGCGCTCGCAGGATACAGCAGCAGGATCGCTCGGAGAAGCACTTGTACTCGTCCGGCAGATCCCGTACACGCCCCCCTTTCCGTGTGGGTGGCGGGCCATTGCTGGTAGAACTCCTGCGGCGTTCGTTGACCCAGGGCCCGGTGGGGCCGGACCGTACTGTAGGTAGCCTTCCACGCCCTCAATTTCCGGCGGAGCTGCCCGGCGTCGTCCTGCATTCCGGCGAGACCCGCCGCCACATGAGGGCAGGCCGGCTCACGACACGCTGGGAACGCGGCCGGTCCCGACGTTTGCGTCGATCGCGTAGAATCGTATTCGAGGAGGTGGTGGAGCATGAACATCATCCTGGTTATCTTCGACTCGCTCCGGAAGGACTGCCTGGGAGTGTACGGTGCCCCTCCGTGGGGCAAGGTCCACACGCCCAACTTCGATCGCTTCGCGGAGGAGTCGGTGGTGATCACGCGCGCGTACCCGGAGTCTCTTCCGACGCTGCCGGCGAGGCGTGCGATCTACACCGGCTGCAGAGTGTATCCGTTCCACGACGGAGAGTTCCGCCTCAAGGGGGATTTCGTGGGCGCGCCCGGCTGGGGGCCGATCCCCGAGAACCAGGCGACGCTCGCGGAGCTGCTGAGCGGAGCCCGCTATCGCACGGGGCTGATCTCCGACGTGTATCACATGTTCAAGCCGTCCAAGAACTTCTGGCGCGGCTTCCACCAGTGGACGTTCCTGCGCGGACAGGAGGTCGATCCCGCCCGCTCCGGCCCGCGCCTGAGCCAGGAGGAGATCGACTACTGGCTGCCCAAGGAGCTTCAGAACCAAGCCACGATCCGCTTCGTCCAGCGCTGTATCGTGAACATGCGCGACCGCGTTCGCGAGGAAGACTACTTTGCGCCGCAGGTGCTGCAGGAGGCCGCGCGCTGGCTGCAGCAGAGCCGGGACGCCGAGCGCTTCTTCCTGACCGTCGAGTCCTTCGACCCCCACGAACCATGGCTGGTCCCGCCGCACTATCGCGACATGTACCTGAGGGACCAGGGCCGCGAGCAGGTCATTTCCACCTACGATGACGTCTCCGACCTGGACCCGAAGCTGATTGAGCGGACCCAGGCAAACTATAGCGCCTCGGTCACGCAGTGCGACCGCTGGTTCGGCGTCTTCATGGAATCGCTGCGCGCCCTCGGGCGGCTCGACGACACCCTGGTGATTCTCACCTCCGATCACGGGCACTCGATTGGGGACCGGGACTACATGGGCAAGCGCGCCTATCCCTCCAGCCCCGAGGTGCACGACATCCCGCTCCTCGTGCGTTTCCCCGGCGCCGAGCATGGGGGCACGCAAGCCGATCTGCGGGTCCAGCACCACGACATCTTCGCGACCGTGCTGGAGGCCGCCGGCGTCGACGTACCCGATGGGACGGACGCAATCTCGTTCTTGGGCGACGCCGCCTCGGGCCGGACCGGCGGGCGCGATCACGCGACCGTAGGCTGGGGATCCGCGCTCACCGTGGTCACGGAGCGATGGTGGCTGAACTGCAAGGTGGACGGGACGGGCGTACTGCTGCACGATCTCACCGCGGCGGACCCGTTCGAGGCCAACGTCGCGGATCAGAACCGGCCGGTCGTCGATGAGCTGTTCGGCGCAGCCGGACGGGACGCGAAGGAAGGCTTCCCCGACTGGATCATCGAGCTTGCGCGAAGCCAGGAGGACGCGCCCGGCTGCAGCGAGCTGGCCGCGCGGGCGTAGGGAGGCGCGAACGGACCCTGAGGCCACGGCCGATCAGCCTTCTTCGGCTCTCAGCCGCTCGGGGTATCGGGCACTGCGATCGTTCGCCGGCCGCGACGATGTCGCCCGGCCGACCACGGTCGGCCCATCCGCCCCGGGGCGGGCCCGCCCGAGGCGGACTGACGCACGGCAGAGGCGGACGCGGTCGGTGTATAGTAGGTGCATGAAGTCGACACGCGCCCTCCAAATCGAGCCCGGCTCACTGACTGCGTTCTGCCGCCGTCACCACATCAGCAGGCTCGCCCTGTTTGGGTCCGTGCTGCAAGGAGACACGCGGCCCGACAGCGATGTCGACGTGCTCGTTGAGTTCGAACCCGGTCACACGCCGGGCCTCGCGTTCTTCGACATGGAGGCGGAGCTATCCAGCATCCTGAGGCGCAGGGTGGACCTGAACACACCCCAGTTCCTCAGCCCCCGGTTCAGGAACAAGGTGCAGGCGGAGGCGGAGATCCTGTTTCGTGCGAAGTGACGACGACCGCCTCGCTCACATGCTGGCAGCCGCGCGCAAGGCCGTCTCTCTCATCGAAGGCCGCACCCGGCAGGATCTGGACTCCGACGACGTGTTGGCGCTGGCGCTGACTCGCCTCCTCGAAATCCTCGGTGAAGCGGCGAGAGGCGTGTCCCGAGAGACCAGGGCGCTCCACCCCCAGCTCCCTTGGAGCCAAATGGCGGCGACGCGGGACCGCCTGATACACGGATACTTCAGCGTCGACCTCGACATTATCTGGGAGATCATTAGCCACGATCTGCCGCCAGTAATCGACGTTCTGGAGGGGATGTCTCTCTCCGAAGAAACGTAGGCATGCCCCCCGGAAGGAGCCGACGGTTCCCGGACTCATGAAGCCACCTCTGCCCCCAGGGACATCGTGTTCGGAGCGCTCAATTCACTGAAGCAAGCCGGCCGCCTCCTTCACGGTGGCGACATCTGATGGTGACGTTTCGGTGCTGGAAGTGGGCAAGCGCGGAACCTACGGGAAAGAAGTCGTCGACGACCTTGACCGGGGTCCCGTCTTGCACAGACCCAATTGCCGCGCCTGCTTGTCACGTGTCCGCGCGTCACGATAAGAACCCCCTTGACCAACCCTGAGGCCATCCGCCCCAGGCGGGCCCGCCTAGGACGGACTGACGCACGGCAGAGGCGGACGCGGTGAGCAGAGAACTTGAACCACGAATGACCCCTTCGGGCGACGTCATCTGTCCGAAGGCGTAATCGTGCCCGACCGCCCCTTTCAGCGTCGCCGGCGCTCTCGCTAGGGCCGACTCCGATAGATACCATTCTGAGCCTCGTCGAAACTCGGCGACGAGGGGCTCGCAGCAGGTACGGAGCCCGAAAGGAGCGACTTGACATGCGCAGACTGATGATGCACATGCTGGTTGGCCTCATGGTCCTGGCCATGTTCGCCGTATCGAGCTGCGGCGGCGACAATGGTTCCTCGGATGAGCAGGCCGGCACAGAGACCGATGCTCAGGCGTCCCCGCCTGCTTCGCTGCCAGAGGTCAGCTCGGAGGACATCATCCCGTTGTACGAGGACAGCGCCGTCTTCATCGTCGCCGAAGGGTTCTATGGAGGCGCCAGCGCGGGCACAGGGATCGTCCTTGACAACGAAGGTCACATCCTCACCAACAACCACGTCGTCGAAGGGGCCGGCAGTCTCTCGGTCCGCAGCCCCGTGGATGGGCGAGAGATTCCCGCCCGGATTGTCGGACGCAGTCCGTGCGATGACCTCGCGGTGATTGAGGTCCGCGATCCGACTCCGTTCTCCCCGGCCACGCTCGGCACGGTCGATGACATGAAGGTCGGTTCGCAGGTCTACGCGGTTGGCTTCCCCGGCACGCCCTCGGAGTCCTTCCAGGACACACGTCTGGCGCTCACGGGCGGACTCGTCAGCAAGCTCAACGCCCAGTTCGAGTACTACGGCCTCCAGAACATGATCCAGACTGATGCCTCGGTGAACCATGGCAACAGCGGCGGTCCCCTCGTGGACAAGACGGGCCGAGTCGTGGGCGTGATCACGCTGGCGTTTCTCTCCGCCGGACTGGAAAACGTCGCCTACGCGACCACGATCGACGAGGCCAAGCTGGTCTACGAACAGCTTCTACGGGGCCACGACATCGATTGGCTCGGAGTGAATGTCGTGCCGAATGACCCGCAGTTCGAGTACGACTACGGCATTCCGTACGTCCCTGACACCGTCGTGATCTACGGCGTGGATACGAGCAGCCCCCTGTTTGAGCAGGGCTGGGTGGCGGGAGACCTGCTCCAGGCTGCGGAGGGACAGATCCTTACCACTCCGGGCGACCTCTGTGCGGTTATCCGCTCCCACCGTTCCGGCGACCGGCTCCTGCTCGAGGGGATCGGCCAGTATCCGGACCCCGAGACCGGCGACGCATTCTACGACTACTACTCGACGACGGTGGAGCTGCCTTAGTCTGCGCGGGCGGCGGCGGCCGTCTGCCTGTGGGCACGCACGGTCGGCCTCGCGGGAGAACGCGAGAGTGCCCCCGCTGTGCCGCGACAGGTAGGATGTGGTTGCACGTCCCCCTGAGCATTCTGGTGATGAGCGCGGCCGCGATGGTGAACATCGCCACCGCGCAGATCAGGAAGTACGTCGCGTAGTTCTAGGGGCCTTCTTGTTCTGCGAATTGGCCGCTGTATGACTTGGACGGAGGGAGAGAGACCTTATAGAAGACGATCTGAGCTATGGGCATCCCCCGCTCCAACACGATTGTATTCTCGCCCAGATTATACATCTCAAGCACTATCACCGCGCTGAAGCCTGGGTCTACATGGGCAGAGGTCGCGTGAACCAGGAGGCCGAATCTGGCAAGAGAACTCTTGCCCTCCAAGCGACCAACCAAATAGTTGGGGAGTGTCACCTTCTCAAGGGTGTGTCCCAGCAGCAACTGCTTCGGGAGGATATTGTATCCGCTCGGTGGTATCGCTGTCTCCCGTCCATATAGCTCTGGCCTGTTGCGCTCTTGGGGACGAATGACGATGTTCTGGTCTTGCTGCGGGATCCTCAGTGTCGCCCCAAGACGGACATCGACCGACGAGTCGCCAATCTGTTTCAGTCGGTCGATGTCGGGATCGAACTTGAGATTGCCTTCGTCTATCTCAAGACGAAGCTCGCGGTCAGTGAGAATCATTTTGCCACTTGCAGTTCTTCCCTCGCCAGGGTCACCCTACTTGGGGTGCCCTGAGGCTCACCCGGCAAAGCCACGAGGTAGTCGCCACCCGCGTCGCCAACAATGTCCACCATCAAGAATCCGGGGAGCCCCTTCTCTGATGGTTGGCCGCTAACCTGAACGAAGTCCTCCGAGACATTCAGATGAACCTCTCGCCCCTCAGCACTAATCGTGACTTGGTATTCCCCCTTGAACATCCCAGGGTAGACGCTCGCCGCGATCTTCATACTGCGAGTGCCGTTAGGTGCCACAGAGCCTCCTTTTCCCGCTTTCCTACACGCAAACGCATAGTCGCCCCATCCATAGGGCATGTTATATGCTGTCTGTCAAGCGCACAAGTGTTCTGTAATACATAATCGGACACTTTCTGAGTTTCGCAACAGCCTGCAAGAAGCGCGGGTCCGGGCGCTCGGCGCGACCGCGGATTGTCGAGAAGGCGTGAGACGGTCTTCCTCATTCGCCGCTCCCATCGTGTGGCACGCTTATCAACCAAGCCAGCCGCGCGAAGCGATACCGGGGCATGTCTCGCCCGGCTCATGCCTTTCTGGCTTTGCCACGGTTGAGCCCGTGCTTCCTGGTCCCCACCCACACTGAGCCTCCGCACAAGTCTGCCCGATGGCGACGGGGGCGACTAGGCGCAGACTCTCGCTCCCCGAATTGTCATGTCCGCCGGCCTCGCTTCCGCCGGCCTTGCTGCCCGCCGGAGCGTCGCGTACGCTTCTGAAAGCACCGGGCACTGAAGCAGGAGGTTCTGGATGTTCCCGAGGACGAACGTAGGGGGCGTGTCACTGTCCCGCATGATCGTTGGGACCAACTGGTTTCTAGGCTTCTCTCACACGAGCGCCGCCAAGGACGCGCACATCAGGGAGACCATGACGGCCGGCCGCGTCGCCGACATCCTCGAGGTCTTCCTGGCAGAGGGCGTCGACACCGTAATGGGTCTGATGCAGCAGCCCGTCCTCTATGACGGGGTGCGAGAGGCGGAGCAGCGCACGGGGAAGAAGATGATCCTCGTCTCCACACCGATCCTGGACGTTCATGAGACCCCGGAGGCGCTCGCCCGGGTGGAGGAGACCCTGGACAAGGAAGCGGAACTGGGTGTCACGGTCCTGATGCCGCATCAGGCGACCACCGATCGCTTGGTGAACATCCGAGCGAAGCAGATCGATAGGATGGATCTCTTCTGCAAGATGATCCGAGAGCGGGGCATGATCCCCGGCCTCTCAACGCATATGCCGGAGACCGTGATTCTCGCCGACCGTTCCGGGCTGGACGTTGAGACGTACATCCAGATCTACAACGCCGCCGGCTTCCTCATGCACTTGGAGGTCGACTGGACCCACCGCATCATCTGCGAGGCGGCGAAGCCCGTCATGACCATCAAACCGATGGCGGCGGGACGTCTGCTGCCGCTCGTCGGGCTCGCGTTCTCCTGGGCGACCATTCGGGACACGGACATGGTGACCGTGGGCACGACTACTCCGGAGGAGGCGCGCGAGGTCATCGAGATCTCCCGTTCGGTCCTCGAGCGAAGGCCCAGCCACGTCGGGCTCCAGGAAACCCGGAGCAAGGCGGCCGTCAAGAAGTAGCTCGCCGGCGCCCGGATTCGACAGCACCGGCCGGTTCGAGCTCCCCGGCCTCACCGCGCAGGCGTTCGCCTGCCGGCGACGGCGCCGCCCTTGTGGCCCGGCTGAGCCGCGGCCATGCGAGACGATGAGGACGATCTGCGAGCGGACGAAGGTGGAGGAATGAGCGAATCGGTTCATTGGGGAATCGTGGCCACCGGTCAGATGGCCGCCTCGTTTGCCGAGGGCCTGCGTCAAGTCCCCGAAGCGGAGCTGGTCGCGGTGGCATCCCGAGACCAGCGGCGTGCGGATGACTTTGGCCACAGGTTCGGCGCGCCCCACCGCCACGGCTCCTACGAGGATCTTGCGTCGGATAGCTCCGTCGATGTGGTATACGTGGCGACTCCCCAGTCACGTCACCATGACGATGTGCTCCTCTTCCTCGAAGCCGGCAAACCGGTCTTGTGCGAGAAGCCGTTTGCGCTCAGCGAACGTCAGGCCGCGGAGATGATCGCCGCCGCGCGCGGGCGGGAGCTCTTCCTGATGGAGGCGCTCTGGAGCCGCTACCTGCCGGCCTACGTAACTCTCCGCGAGCTACTTCGGGCGGGCCGGATCGGCCGGCCGCGTCTCGTCGAGGCGGATTTCGGGATCGTCCTTCCAGAGGTGACGACTGCGCACCGTCTCTTCGACCTGAGCCGAGGCGGCGGTGCGTTGCTGGACCTCGGCGTCTATCCTGTCCAGCTCGCGTCGCTGGTCTTGGGTGAGCCCGACCGCGTCGCGGCGGTCGCCGACATAGGATCCACCGGAGTGGATGAGCTCGTGGCCGCCGTTCTCGGGCACGGGGACGGAGCGCTGGCCGTCGTGAAGGCCGCCCTCCGCACGCGACTCGCGTCGACCGCTCGGATCACCGGCACGGACGGAGTGATCAGGCTGGCCGCCCCCATGCACTGCCCCGGCGGCCTTCGCGTCACCACCCCGGAAGGCACGGAGGTCCTGGACCGGCCGTTCGGGCGGAACGGCTGGTGGTACCAGGTCGTCGAGGTGCATGAGTGCATCCGCGAGGGACGCCTCGAAAGCGACATCATGCCGCTCGATGAGTCCCGCTCGATCATGAGGACGTTGGACCGTATCCGCGCCGAGATCGGATTGCGGTTCCCTGAAGAGGGGCAGGGGCGGGAGCCGGCAGCCACCTGAGGTGGTCGGGCCAACGCCCGGCGCCACAATCACGCTAGACGCGCGGCTCTCCTCCCAAGATCGACCGACGGATTCCGCCGAGAACCCCGCGACCAGAGGGCCGCAGTCATCTCTTTGCACGATCCGATCCGGGAGCTTGCTCCCACCGCTCGTTGATGATAAACTCGCCTTACTAACTCTACATTTCTGCGAGGGAGATCGTGCCTGACGAGGACGTTGGGGAGCCGTTCACCAGGGTCACCGTTGCCCAGGTGAAGCACATGATCGAGAGCGGCAACGTTCAACTCGTCGACGTGACGGAACCCCGAGAGTACGAACAGAGACACCTTCCGGGAGCGATCAACATCTCGGTCCACTACGTCTACCCACGCCGCGACGAGCTTAGCCCTGACCGGGACATCGTGTTCGTTTGCCCAGTCGGAGTGCGCAGCGCCCTCGCCTGTGAGATGGCGGCCGCCGCCGGCTTCACGCGTCTCTACAACATGGAGGGCGGCATCGAGGCCTGGATCAAAGCAGGCTACCCTATCGAGACCGGCGGCTGACGGCCGCCAGCAACACCGCCGCGCCCTTCTTCTCTCCGTGTCTCCTTCCGCCGCCGTCGAGGATGCTTTCGCCATCGGCGGTCGCGTGCTGCGCATGGTCCGGTCCTCAAGCGCGTGAAACCGGAACGCAACATGAGTCAGACGGCGGCAATCGCGGGCAGGCGGACGGTGAACTTGCTGCCCTTCCCCACCTCGCTCTCAACCTCCAAGGTTCCGCCGTGTTCGCGAACGATCCATTCGCTGATGGCCAGGCCGATGCCCAGCCCACCCGCGTGCCTCCCGCCTGTTCTCCTACCCTGAAAGTAGCGATCGAAGATGCGCGCAAGTTCATCAGGCGGGATCCCAGGCCCCGTGTCGACGACCTCTATCCGGGCAGTCTCCCCGTCCCGGTACACCGAGAGCGTGACCCGGCCGCCGGCATGCGTGTATTTCATGCCGTTGTCCACGAGGTTCAGGACGACTTGTTTCAGAAGGTCCCTGTCGCCTTCCACTGAGATCTGCTCGTGGTGGCCGGTGCGCAGAACGACGCCGGGCCGCAGACTCTTCGCCTGGGCTTCAACCTCCCAGCAGAGGGCATCGAGCTCAACGGCGCGCCTTTCGATCGCTCGGCCGACATCGGCGTTGGCGAGATAGACGAGGTTGGCCACGAGCCGGGTGAGCCGTTCCAGCTCTGCGGACAGCCGCTCCAACTGAGCCCGTGTCTCCGAGTCAAGGCGATCGTCCATGAGCAGCACCTCGACGGTGCCGCGCAGCGCCGTGAGCGGCGTGCGCAACTCGTGGGAGACGTCCATGACGAACTCCCGCTGCTGCTCGAAGGCCCGGCTTAGCCGCTCGAGCATCGCATTGAACGTGTGGGCGAGCCGTCTGATCTCCGCCGGCCTGTGCTCTTCCTCCAGCCTTCTCCCGAGGTCCGTTGCCTCGATCTCCCGCGCTAGACCGACGACGTCGTCGACCGGCTGCAGAGCAATACGGCCCAGCCAGTAGCCCGTCACCGCGGCCAGGGCCAGGGCGCCCAAGCCCTCGGCGATCAACGCCAGCTCCAGGGCATCGACCACCCGCTTGAGGTGACTCGCCGTTTCTCCTACCTGGACGAGTCCGATCTCTCCCGCCACTTCCACGCGTTCTGTCCGGATCCGGGTAAGCTCTCCGCGGACCGGCTCCTCCTGATGGAGGACAGCGCCGCCCATGACCCTCGCAAGATCCTCGGCCGTCAGCGCAAACCCGTCGGGATCGAAACCGGGCGTGGTGGCCAGTGCGTCTCCCTGGGCATCCCTGACGACCGCTTCGAACGTGACCGGCGCCAGGATCTCTCGGATCGCAGTGCGGTCGAGTGAGCCTACCGTCGCGAGTTGCGTCTCGATCTGGCGGCTGTCGGCGGACAGACGGCCATCGAGGTCGTCGCTGACAACGCGCTCAAGCGCGAACCGCAGCGTGAGCAGAATGACGGCAACGGTAAACAGGATGGCCACCACGATGGAGGCCGTGAGCCGCCAACGGATGCTCAAGGACATCTCAGCCTTTCAAGATGTATCCGACGCTCCGGACGGCATGGATCAAGTCCGGCTCACCGGCGGCGTTCAGCTTCTTGCGCAGATAGCGCACGTATACTCGCA
The DNA here is from genome assembly GCA_964406605.1 of uncultured Dehalococcoidia bacterium. Lineage (GTDB taxonomy): Bacteria > Chloroflexota > Dehalococcoidia > DSTF01 > RBG-16-68-14 > CAYOSF01. The sequence goes on from CAYOSF010000011.1 coordinate 158,552, forward strand.
CCGGGTCGGACTCGATGTCGAAACCGTATCCCCAGACGTGCTCCAGGATCTCCCGCTTCGTAACTACCTTCCCCGCGTTCCGCGCCAGGAACAGAAGTAGGTCGAACTCCCGCGCCGTCAGCTCGATCTGGCGGCGGCCGCGCCGCACCTCTCTCGCCGCCGGCCGGATTACCAGGTCGGCGAGGGCGATCGTCTCTTCGGGAGGAGTCCGCCGCCTGAGAGCCGCGCGGACGCGCGCCAGCAGCTCCTCAAACGCGAAGGGCTTCGTGACGTAGTCGTCCGCCCCAGCATCCAGCCCCGCAACCTTGTCCGAGACGGAGTCCCGCGCCGTCAGCATGATCACCGGCACACCGAGGGCCGCTCGTAGCCGGCGGCACACCTCGATGCCGTCCATATCGGGAAGCATCAGATCGAGAACGACCGCATCGGGCACATGAGCGTGCGCGCGCTCCAGGCCGTCTCCGCCGTCCTCGGCCACGTCCACGTCGTAGCCCCTAAGAAGGAGACCCCTCCTGATGAAGTCCGCGATGTCGGGCTCATCCTCAATGACGAGCAGGCGGGCCCGTTGCTCCTTCGCTTCCATCTTCCTCTCGTGACAATTGTATGCCCCACACGGCGCTCGGCCACACCGGTGAAGCGGTTTCTCACTGAATTCTCACCGTTCTTTAGCCACAGACCAGCCAAGCGTGAACGGGAGCCGCCTATCGTGGAGGCTGGAGATGGTGAGACCTTCAGAAAGGAAGCCTGAGATGATCCCGTTTGAGGAGCTGACTTGGATGAAGCAGAAGGAAGTTCAAGACGAGGTGCGCGCCACCAGGCCGCACGCTGGCCGCCGCCCGACGCCGGGTAATCGGCACACCGGCGCCTTGGTCAGTGATCTGCTCCTGCTTGAGCGCGCGGCAAACGCGTCTATCTGGAGGCTCGTGCACAGCCATCACGCGGCCGGGCACGACGCGGGCAACCAGGCGGCCTAGGATGGGCTGCGCTCCCTGCGACCCAGAGAGGAGGGACTGAAGGGATGAATACGAAGCATCGGATCGCGCTTGCCGCCCTTGCCGCGGGGGTGGTGATCGCGGGCCTCGCGCTCGCCGCGTGCGGCGGAGGCGGAGAGAAGGAGAAGGCCACTCCAACCGCGCTGGAAACGCCGGCGGCGCAGGAAACGAACACCCCGGCCACCAGCGAGGCTACCACGACACCGGAAGGCACTCTGACGCCCGGGGCAACCGAGCAAGGCACCGCGCGGCCGGAGGTCCAGGTGGTGGCCAAGGACATGGCGTTCAGCACGAGAAGCATCGACGTGGCCGCAAACGAGCCCTTCTCGGTTATCTTTGACAACCAGGACGATGGTATCGAGCACAACTTCGCCGTCTACCGGGACGAAGGCGCAACCGACCTGGTCGCGAAGACCGAGATAACGGCCGGCCCGGTCGTGCAGGAGCTCTCCGTTTCTGCGCTTCCCGCGGGCACATACTACTTCCGCGACGACGCGCATGCGGCCGAGATGCACGGCGAGCTGGTGGTTTCCTAGGGAGGCCGCCATGGACTGTGCCCAGCGCCCGTCCCTAGAGCCCATCTCCGTCCGGAGCCGTGATGATCTGGGAATTTGCACCCACCACTGGATCATCGAGACGCCCGACGGCGAGACCAGCAAAGGCCGCTGCCGGCGGTGCAATACGGTCCGTGACTTCCCAAACGCGGCAGAGGACGCGCTCCTCGAGCGCGACCAACGGCCTGTGGGAAGATGGCGTAGCCATCGTCATCGCCGCCCCGATGACGTACCCGATCAGGCAGCATGAGGAGTGTTCGAGTGACGTCCCAGTGCGAAGAGGTTCGGGCCCATTCGGCGTCTGGAGGAGGCAGCCGGACGCCTCTGGCCCGGGCCCGCGCGGGAACCATGCGCAGTCTCCCATGGGGTCCGGCAGTCCTCCTCGTTGCGGCGGTCGGTGTCATCGGTCTTGCCGCCTATCTCGTCGTGCAGTCCGGTCGGCTGGGCCGCGACCGCTTCGCGGCTGCCGTGCGGGCCGAGGCTGACGCGGATCCGGCCCTGCCCGGTCAGTTCATTGACCTGCAGGGCATCTACGGGAGTCCCTACCCCGGTGATGCCCCCCACGTGAGAGCAGCGGTCGACTACGCCGCCGCGGGCAACAGCAACCCACCCGTCGGTGGCCCGCTCTGGGGCTCCACGGTTTGCCCGAACGACCCCACGGCGGCACCCCTCTACTGCGGGCCGGCGCCCTGGGGGATCTACCGTGAGCCGTGGCGGGCCGAAGTGCTGGTCCACAACATGGAGCGCGGAGGCGTCGTCATCTGGTACCGGACTGCGGACCTGGCGGCACGGGACGACCTTGAGGCCATCGTTCGCGATCAGCTCGAAAGCGGCAAGTACATCGTGCTGGCTCCCTACCCGGATATGGAGAATGAGAGCATCGCCCTCACCGCGTGGTCCCGGATCGACAAGTTTCCGGCAGGAGATCTGAACAAGGACAGGGTCGTGCGCTTCATCCAGGCGCACGAGCGCAGGTTCAACCCCGAGAACTACTAGGCGCGAAGGGCAGCCCGCCCACGGCAGGACACCACGCACGATCATCCGGGAATCGCTACCGGGCTGACCGCGACATCGTGTTCGTTTGCCCGGTCGGAGTGCGCAGCGCCCTCGCCTGCGAAATGGCGGCCGCCGCCGTGTGCGCCTCAGGAGCATGCCTGCCCGCACCCGTGCCCGCCACCGCCGACCTCGTAGGGGCGTACAACTGTACGCCCGCGGGCCCTTGTCCCAACCTTCACAGCCTGTCCGCCTCTGCCCTCCTGTCATCCTGAGCGAAGCGAAGGATCTGGCGGACCAGTCCGTCCCTCCGGCCTGGCAAGCGCGCATCGCGACCCGCCCCCACAACCCCATAGGCCCAGGCCGTTCCACCGCCATGCTGAGCCCGTCGAAGCATCCGCGGTGCCCGCCCCGATGCCCCAGCATTCATGCTGGGGTCGTGCTTCCCACCCCCTCCCC
>CAYOSF010000012.1:0-30018 GCA_964406605.1 uncultured Dehalococcoidia bacterium
ACCCCGACGACGTGATCCTCGAGTACAACGAGACGAACAACTCGGTCACCATCACGACCACCATCCTGGCCCCGACGCCCACCCCGACCCCCACCAACACGGCGACTGCCACCGCGACGCCGACGGACACGCCTACGGCAACACCGACCAATACACCCACGGAGACGCCCACGGCAACACCGACGGACACGCCCACTGTGACGCCGACCCATACGCCGACGAACACGCCCACGGACACGCCGACAGCCACCGATACCGCCACACCCACCGACACGCCCACGGACACGCCGACACCGACCGACACCGCGACGCCCACCGACACACCAACGCCCACGGCCACGGCGCTCCTTCCAGAGCTCACCGTCAGCAAGACCGACTCCGTCGACCCCGCCGCCAGTGGCGTGCCCTTCACCTACACCATCACCGTCAGCAACGTCGGCTCCGCCGGCACCCACTTCGTCCGCCTCGTCGATACGCCGCCCGCCAATTTCACCTACATCGGCTTCTCCACTACCCGAGGGATTTGCGTTATCGTCGGCCCCGCCACCGGTGGTACCCTCGACTGCGACCTCGGCTCCTTCGGCATTGGGTCCGCCGCCTTCGCCACCATCACCGTCGATGGCTACGTGACCACCGCCGTCGACACCTCCGTCAGCAACACCGCCATCGTCGACCCGGACAACATCATCCTCGAGTACAACGAGACGGACAACTCGGTCACCATCACCACCACCGTGTTGGCCCCGACGCCCACCCCGACCCCCACCGACACGGCCACGCCCAGCGCCACGCCGACGGACACGCCCACGCACACGCCCACGCCAACGCCGACGGACACGCCCACGCCAACGCCAACGAACACACCCACGCCAACCGCGACGCCCACCGACACACCAACGGCAACGAGCACCGCGACGCCGACCGACACGCCTACGCCCACGCCCACGCTGACGCTGCCCGACCTCGTCGTGAGCAAGACCGATTCACCCGATCCCGTGCCTGCGGGGCGCACACTAACGTACACCCTGCGCGTCCGGAACATCGGCAGCTCTTCAGCCAGCTCGGTGCGGGTCATCGACGAACCACCCGCCAACTTCACGTACCTCGGTTTCGGCACGACCCGGGGCATCTGCTCGCTTCGCTACGGTATTACCGGCGGCACCCTCGACTGTGACCTCGGCCCCTTCGGTACGGGGCCAAGCGCCGTCGGGACTATCACCATTACAGGATTCATTGCGGCCGCCGCCGACACGACTGTCGAAAACACCGCCACTGTCGATCCCGACGGCGTGGTTCTTGAGTCCAATGAATCGAACAACTCCGTGACCATCAGTACCTTGGTGCTGGGCCCCACACCGACCTCATCTCCAACCATTACCGCAACGCCTACGAGTACACGCACACCAACTGTGACCTTCACGCCCAGCACGACACCGACCAGCACAGCGACTCCGCTGGTGACCGACACGCCGACCATAACCAGCACGCCCACTATCACCCTGACGCCGACCAGCACCAACACCCCGGCACCCACGTCGACCGCAACGGCCACGCCCACAAACACGGCTACGGCCACGCCGACACCGCTCATCGCGGACCTGACAGTGACCACAACAGGTTTCCCGAACCCGGTCGTCGGGCAGCAGCCTATGACCTACTCCGTCGAAGTGCGCAATGTGGGCGGACAAGCCGCCAGCCCCGTGCGCATCATTGACACGCCTCCGGCGGACTTCACCTACTCGCATTTCGAGACCACAAGCGGAGTTTGCACCATCATCGGCTCACTGACCGGCGGGGAACTCGATTGCGACCTAGGTGCCCTGCCGTCAGGCGCCAGCGCGACAGTCACGATCACCGGCTCCGTGCCAGAGGAAGGCCCTGCCACGAACATGGTCGTCGTGGACCCGTATGGACAGGTGGCCGAGTTCGACGAGACGAACAACAGCGCCCAGTCAACCATCGTCGTCACGCCGCCGTACACGCCGACGCCCACGGACACGGCAACGCCCACAGTCACGCCGACTCGCACGCCGATACCGCCTCCGGGCGACTTGGCTGTGACCAAGGCGGACAGCGTCGACCCGGTGCCGAGCGGCCGCCCTGTCAACTACACCATCGTGGTGACCAACATCGGGTTCAGCGAGGTCGGCGAGGAGGTGGACGTCAACGGTCGTCCCATTGGTGTGGACGTGATCGACGTGCTGCCCGACGAGTTTCTGATCACAGGCTTCTCGGTGGACTTCGACGGCTCCTGCGTTCTGACGGGCGGCGGCGAACTCAAGTGCCACTTCGGTATCTTCGCGGCCGGGGACGCCGCCACTATCACCGTCACCGGCAGGCTCTATACCTCCACCACTATATCGGTACGAAATACGGTGCTCGTTGACCTGCCGATTAGCAAGACTGCTGAGGCCATCGAGGTCACCAACAACATAGCCAACGAAGACACCCTGGTGATCGAGTCCACGCCGACGGCGACGCCCACACCGACGAACACACCCACCATCACGCCCACTCCGACCATCACACCGACGCCAACCGTCACGCTCACGCCAACGCCGATGCCCTGGCCGTGCGCTGACTTCAACGAGGACGGCAAGGTACTGGTGCAGGACCTCCTCTACACCGTCAGCGTGTACTTTAGCGCCGATCCCCTTGCCGATCTTGACGGCAGCGGTCTGGTCACCGTCACGGATATCCTCATCGTGGTGGAACAGTACGGTATCCACTGCCCGGCCTGAGGCCGGGCTCCCAAACGTACTGACGCGGCCCGGCCGGACGCCGCTCGCTGCCTCTTCGCGGCTGGCCGATGCACCGGGACGTGGGTCGCCTAGACTGCCCGCCTGATTCCGCCCGCGGATCGAACCGGCGCGAAGAGTGAAGGCTCAGGAATCGAACGAGATCTGATCGCCTGGACTAGTAGCAGTGTTGGCGATCGTGCCGCTGGCGAGCTCGATAGTGGAGCAGCGGCCCCGAAGCACTCCGCTCACTCGGAACGGCTTGAGGTTCGAGACTGCCTTGACCACCCGGCCGGTCCGGTCGACAAACAGGACATCGATGGGAAAGCGCATGAAGGCCGTGTGGACGGAGCTGCAGGGGTCGAGTATCAGTGCCTGGCCCGGCGGGAGAGATGAATGTCCCAGCAGCCCAACCAGACGCTGCACGAAGCCACGAGCGGGCTGCGCGTTACTTGCCAACAGCGTGCCTTGGGTGACGTTGCGGATGCGCACCGCGCGCGCCTACTTGCCGGGAAAGTCCCTCATGAGTGTGATCACGGCCGGCCCCAGGATCACGATGAAGAGCGTGGGGAAGATGCACAGTACCAGCGGGAAGATCATCTTTACCGGTGCCTTGTAGGCCTGCGCCTCTGCGCGTTGCCGACGCCGCACCCGCAACTGTTCCGATTGCACGCGAAGAACGGCACCCACACTGGAGCCCATCTGCTCCGCCTGGATCACCGCGTTCACAAAGGCAAGCAGATCGGGGACGCCGGTGCGCTCCCCCAATTCACGGAGGGCGTCCCGTCGCATCTTGCCCAGCGCGACCTCTCGCAGCATCCGAGAAAGCTCATCGGCGAACGGACCCTCGACCTTCTCGGCCACCCTCGCGAGTGCCGCGTCGAGCCCCAAGCCGGCCTCGACGCAGGTGGTGATCAGATCGAACGCGTCCGGCAGGCTCTTGATGATCTGCGTCTGGCGCTGGGTGACGCGCGAATTGAGCCACATCTGGGGCAACAGAATGCCGGCTGCGCCGAAGCAGCCGAGCAGGAGCAGCGCCATCGGACCGAACGCCATGCCGGCCGACGTGATGAGCATGAGTGGTAGAAACAGGAACGTGACAGCGCACACGAGTCGCAGCGTGAGGAACGCGTTCACCGTCATCGGTTCGCCCGCCACCAGAAGGCGCTTCTCCGTTCCCTGCAACATGTTCGCAGGCATGATCCGCTTCATCGCCCGCACCGGGGCGTCCATCGCGGGCAGCACGAGCCGCTGGGACAGCGAAAGCCGCTCCTCCGCCGCCGGCTGCGTCTGCGGACGCCCGCGCAGGGCCTCAAGTCGGGAGCGTACCGTGGTCTCCGTGCCTCCCAGCGCCAGGACGAACACGAAGACGGTGGCGAAGATCACGGCGGCGGCGAGCAATAGCATGTTCGCTACACCTCGATGTCCAGAATCCGCCCGATGACGAGAACGCCCACGACCTGCAGAACGACCGCCGCACCCAGCATCACCCGCCCAATGGTCTCCGTGAAGAGCGCCGTCATGTAGTCAGGGCTGACCAGGAGAAACATGCCGCCAACGCCGACAGGCAGGAGAGCGATGACGATGCCCGTTAGGCGTTGCTGCGCCGTGAGCGTGTTGATCTCCCCGCGGATGCGTACTCGTTCCCGCATGGTGTCGGTGACAGTGTCCAGAATCTCAGACAGGTTACCGCCCGCGGAGCGCTGTACCAGGATGGCCGTCACCACGAGGTCGAGGTCGTAATTGGCGCCCCGCTCGCTCAGGTTCAGGAACGCCTCCTCCACGCTAGACCCCACGTTCGTCTCATGGACGGTCTGCGCGAGCTCCGTGGACAGCGGGTGCTCCGTCTGCTCGGCCGCCGTGCTCAGGCTTTGGAGGAGCCCGAATCCGGCCTTCAATGAGTTGGCAATGATAGTAAGTGCGTCGGGGAGCTGCGCCTCCAGCTTCTTGTCCCGCTCCTTCCGACGTCTGCTGAGCCACATGCGTGGGGCCATGAAGCCCCCCGCCCCTGCGATCACACCTCCCAGCAGACCCACTGTGCCGCCGATGAAGAGGTACGGAACCGCCAAGAAGAGCCCGGCAAGAGCGACGCTGATGGCAAGGAAGTCGAGCGGCTCCAGGTGGCTGTCGGCCAGACGTAGGTCCCGCTTGATCCGACGGAGCCAGGCACCCGAGATGAGCGTCTGGTACACGCCGAGACCCGGGCGGCTCTGACGAAGAGGATCGACTGCGCTGGAACCCTCCACTACCGAGGCGCCGCTCAGCACCCCCTCTAGTCGACCCCGGATCATCGAGTTCGCGGCAGCGCGGGGATCGAAGGCCAGCGCGAATATCAGGACGGCCGCCAGGATCGATAGAGCAGCGCCCAGCGCCAGCGTATCCACTACCACGCCCCCACCTGTGCGAACAGGTCCGGGGGAAGGTGGATGCCGCCGATCTCGAACTTCTCTGCGAACCTGGGCCGAAGCCCCGTGCCCCGGAATTCCCCTACGACTCTGCCGTCACTGTCGACGCCCCGTTGCTCGAAGCGGAACAGATCCTGCATCGTAACCACGTCTCCTTCCATCCCAGTGATCTCGGAGACGTGGGTGACCCGCCGGCTTCCGTCCGCCAGGCGGGCGATTTGCAGGATCACATGAATGGCGGATGAGATCTGCTCTCGTATGGCCCGCATCGGCAGGTCCAGTCCTGCCATCAAGATCATGTTCTCGACTCGGGCCAGGCCGTCGCGAGGCGAGTTCGCGTGTACCGTGCTCAGCGAGCCCTCGTGGCCAGTGTTCATGGCCTGCATCATGTCGAAGGCTTCCGGGCCACGAACCTCACCGACGATGATGCGGTCCGGCCTCATGCGCAGCGAGTTGCGCACTAGATCCCGCTGTGTGACCTCACCCTTCCCCTCCAGGCTGGCCGGGCGCGCCTCCAGGCTCACCACGTGGCCCTGCTGCAGTCTGAGTTCGGTCGGATCTTCAATGGTGACAATGCGCTCCGTGTCCGGAATGAATGAGGAAAGGGCATTGAGCAACGTCGTCTTGCCGGTGCCTGTACCGCCGGAGACCAGGATGTTAAGGCGCACCTGGACGCAGGCACGGAAGAACTCTGCCAGATCCCTCGTTAGCGTGCCCGTCTCGATGAGGTCCTCGATCGTCATCTTGTCCGCCCGGAACTTCCTAATGGTTATCGTCGGACTCTTGGGAGCGACCGGCGGAATAATGACGTTGACTCGGGAACCGTCGGGCAGCCGCGCATCGACCATCGGCGACGACTCGTCCACGCGCCGCCCGAGCGGCGCGACGATGCGCTCGATGATGCGCATGATGTGCGCGTCGTCACGGAAGCGCACGGAACTCAGATAGAGCCGCCCTTCCTTCTCGTAGAAAACTTGGTCGTCGCCGTTCACCATGACTTCGGACACTGCGGGGTCGACGATGAGAGGCTCGATCGGTCCGAGGCCGAGCACCTCATCCGCCACCGCATCCACCAGTTCATCGCGGACCGCGCCAACGATGCCGGGCATCTCCTGGGCGATCAGAGACCGGGCGGCGGCCACCACGGCCTCCCGAGCCCGTTCGGCCTCAAGACCCTGCAGCTTCGAAGGATCCAGTTCCTCGATCAGTCGCTGATGCAGCGTGAACTTCAGTTCGTTGACAGCGTCGGCGCTCTGGCCACGCCGCTGAGACGGCTGGTCGGGCGCTTCCGTGCTGCCTGTCCGTCGTTGCCACGAAAACTGGCTCATGGGAGACCTGCCCCTCTGTTCTCTACCGTGTTGGATCGCCTGAACTAGACCGCGCGCCCGAGGAAGCGTTCAAGGAAACCTTTCCTTTCTCTGGGCATGCCGGAGAGCGCATAGGCGATGTTCGTGATGGCGCGCGATACGCGCGCGTAAGGCTTGGCCATCACGATGGGGATGCCCAACTGGTTTGAGCTGGACACGTTGTAGTCGTGCGGGATGCGCCAGGTCACGCTGTACTCCAGCACCCGCTCCACGTCTTCATCGCGCAGACTGTTCGCGGATGTCGAGTGGTTGATGAGAAGCTTCACCTTGTCCTCTGAAACGTCCGCGGCGCGCAGCATCTCCAGGGCCAGCGCCGTATCCTTGATGCTGGCGATATCCATACTGGTCACCAGCAGAATGATGTCTCCAAGTTCCAGGGTCGTGGCGATGATCTCGTTGAAGGTGCCGGGCGTGTCGATGACCACGTAGTCGTGGCCTTGCGCCAGCAGATCTACGATCCTCTCGATGTGCTGAGGTGTCAAGTTTCGCCACTCCGTCGGGTGAAGAGGCGCCGGCAGAATGGAGACGCCGGTGTGGTGGCGAGCAAGGCTCTCCTTGACTGACTCCCTGTCCATCTGGTCGATCTGCCGTCCCAGGTCCGCGATGCTGTGCTCCACGGCGATGTCCATCATGATCGCCACGTCGCCAAACCGGGTGTCCATGTCGACCAGCGCGACGTTGGACTGCGTGGTGTGGACCAGGGCGGTGGACAGGTTGGTGGCGATGGTCGTCTTGCCGATGCCGCCCTTGGCACCGAAGATGGTGATTACGGTACCCCGCGCGACCGCCACGTTCTGGTCGCCCTCCTGATGCAGTCGCCTCCGTTCCTCCTGCTCCAGGATGCCGTAGACGGCACGGGTCACGTCCTCCGGCTTGAGCGGCTTGATCAGAAAGTCCCGAGCGCCCGCCACCATCGCGCGCCGCACGGATGCCGCGTCGGCCAGCGAAGAGTACACGATGACCGCAGCACTCGGGACGGCGCCGCCCAGCATTTCGATGGTCTGGATGGCCCGGGCCACGGGCTCCTCCATGCTCACCAGGAACACGTCGGGCGGATGTTCTTTGGCGACGGTGACCGCCTCTATCCCGTAGTCGGCTTCGCCCACGACGGTGAGCTGGCCGGCGGCAAGCATATGCCGCGTGTCAGCCCTCTCGTCCAGGTTCGGGTCGACGATGGCGACCTCAGGCTCACGGGCCATGGTCGTCAGCCTCCTCTAGGTTCGGCCGTGTCACGGCTGCACCTGATTCTGGTCCTTTGCCTTGATGATGCAAGCTACTGGGGGAAGACCACTCGGCGTGGCGTCGCCGAAGGCTCGCACGGCGAGCCGGAGCTCACCACCAGCGTCAGCGCAGAACACGCGCGCCGCTTGCTCGGGCGTCAGCATCAGCGTCACGGTCACGGCCTCCGGAATCGGCTCGTCGTCGACGCTTCGCACGCGCTGGGCGTCGCTCGCCGGCGGTGATGCTGTCCCGTCATCGCCTACTAGTCCGGGCGCGGCCGGCGGGATCTCGACGATCGTCTGCTCCACCGACACGACCTCTACGTTCTCAGCGACCAACCCGGCGCCCTCGTGATCCTCAAAGACTTCCCCCGGCACCCATAGAACATCGACGTAGTCGCCGGGCAGCACAAGGCCGCCCGCACCAATCACGGCCTCCACGTGGATCGCCATGCCGCGCATACCGCCTTCCAATACGTTGCTGAGCACGTCGTTGCTCGCCGCTTCCGGCCCGCCCACGAGCTTGGAGAGCAGCACCTGCTCGTTCGCCGTGATCGGGTAGCGGGCCACTTCCCCGACCGCACTGTCGATTTCGTCCAGGGCCGAATCGCCGACCGCGGCCGCCGGGACATATCGTACTTCCAGCATCTCGGCGGTTATCGTCGTGCCGGCAGGGATGGCTGCCTTGGCCACAACCACCGGCACATCCGCCGCGGACGTGCCTTCCCCGCCGGAATCGGACCGTGAGATTGCCGCGTACACCAGCACCGCGCTGAGCGTGGCGAGGATAAGAGCCAGAAAGAGAAACCGGCGATTCACCCGACCCGCCGCAGTGCCTGTCATCGTCTGGGCCATTGCGATTCCCTCGCTTACCAGTGGAATGCGTATCTCGCCCCGACAGATCAGGGCGGGGACACCCGAGAGGGCGCCTATGAGATGTATCGGCTAACGCCAGCCATGCTTTACCCGTGGCCGGCGCGAATGAAGTAGCTGGGGCCGGTGTTCTCCGGCCCCAGCTAGAAGGTCCTCCTCGTGCTGAGCTAGCAGGATCCGTCGAGGCAGCCAGTGGCACTGTTGAAGGCAGTGATGATGGCGCCGCGGAACAACGTGACCGCAGTCACGACCACGGCGACGGCGATGACCGCCATGATCAGGCCGTACTCCGCCAGCGTCTGCCCCTTCTCCTCCGAAACCCGGAACTCCGGCGCGTGCCAAGTCATCAGCCGCAGGAGCACTTCATCTAGAAGCCGCATTCGTCATTCTCCTTCCGTCGCGGGCTCCGGCGCGCACGCCGGGCGGGTTCATCTGGGTACGTTCCCTAGGCATCATCGGAAGAAGCAGTCCCTCTCTGAAGGGGAAACCCTGATCTTCTGGTAAGAATTTCCCTAGGCATTACGCACTAGTTCGAGGACGGGCCGCTCGGCGCGAACGCGCTGGTCTGCACGCCGGCTGCGTCGGGAATTCCTCTACCAGCGATGGCGCGGCCTGCCAAGAGGTGCAGCAGCAAGCTGCGCTCGCTCGCCCCCGGCGATGCGGAGCCGCGCCACCACCGCGTAGCGCCGTCTCTGCCGGGTCTCGTGGCACGGAGGCACAGACCATGTGCCTGGCGGCACGCGGTCTTCTACTCAAGACAACCTGTAGACAAGGCTCAACTGGGAGCCGCCGCCCCCGCAGGGCCGCCCGGGCGCATTTGCTTGCGGAGCGCGTTCAACGCCCGATGCTGGATTACCCGCACTGCGGCCACACTCTTGCCTACGATACGGGCCACCTCCGGGTACTCCAAGTCCTCCACGAACCGAAGCATGATCACTTGCCGCTGCTCGTCACGCAGGCGAAGGATCGCCTCCCGGACCCGCTCCGCCTCGGCTCGGCGCTGGAGGACCTCCTCCGGATTTCCGTCCCGGCTATGGTCCACCAGGGTCTCCGGGAGCTCCGTGCCCTCCTTGCGCGAGCGGAGATGGCTCACACCCAGGTTGTGAGCAATGCGCAGCAGCCACGACACGAACGGCGCGCCCCGAATCTGGTAGCGAGGAACCGCCTCCCAGGCCTGGAGGAACGCCTGCGCCGTCAGGTCCTCCGCCTCAGCCGGGTTGCCCACCATGTAGTAGATGTGCCGGTATACGCGAACCACGTGCCGATCGTAGAGTGCCGCAAACGCCTCCCGGTCACGCGCGATGGCCCGCTGCACCAGCGTCCGTTCGTCGATGTTCTCCAGGGCGGCTACCATAAGCTTGCTGCCTCGTCAGGGATAGTGACCCTCGACTATGCGAGGACTCCCTGATCGTTAGGATCGGCAGAACAGTGGCAAGACTAGAGAGGGTCTGCGTGAGAAGATGAGCCCGGCGGAGCTAGTCCCCAGGCTGTGGTCGCGATTGCCCGGGGAACCAGGGAGTGGCGCGCGTAGAATCGTCGCTATCCACCGGCGCGGCCGGGCCCGGTTCCTCGCCGTGCTCCGCTTCCGGCGGCGACGCAACCTCGCGCTCGCCGGAATCAGCGTGTTCCCCGCCTTCGTCCTCGGCGTGATCGTGACTCCGGAGGATATCGGGCACCTCACCCGACCCCTCATGGCTCATGGGCTCAGCGCCTTCCTCCGCGGCTAGCTCAAACCGGAAGGAGCAGTGACCTACCGTGAAGACCTCGCCCGGCGCCAAGAACGCCCAGCGTCCTCCCATCGGTCCCAATGCCGAAAGCCGGCGCAGCTCGTGGATCACCAATTGGCCGTCCCGGATCCAAACCCGCGCGTGCTCCGCGCCGATCTCCTGCCCGCCTTCGGACTCCTGCGCTAGCTGCACGAGACAACGATGTCCGCTGCCGATGCTGACGGGAGTCGCGCCTACCGGGAACGTCTGCCCGGCGAGGGGACCTCCGGTGACGTGCAACCGGCCCAACACACGTTCGGGCGCGCCTACCGGCTGCGGCGTCTCTTCCTCCCAGAGAGGCCTGCTCGGCCCCTTTTCGGCGCGCGGCTCAGGCACCGCCTCGGTCTCTGGTTCGGTCTCTGGTTCGGGTGGCGGCGGCTCACCCGGCGCGTCCAGTTGTCCGGCACGACGACGCCGACGGACGATCAAGACAAGCAACGCGGCGCCAAGAACGGCGATGACTGCAATACCGGCTACAGGAACATAGCTGCTCATCCCGCCTGCTGCGGCGCCGGTGCGAATGCCCACCTCGCGCGCCTGTGTCTCTCCCGACAGAGTGACGACCTCGACCGCCACGGTGTGCTCGTCCCCCGCAAGCGAGTCCAAGTCCAACGTCAACTCATACGGCGGATCGGCCAGCTCCAACGTCGGTTCGCCGTCAATCAGAAACGTGACGGAGACAACCGGATCCGCGGAGATTACCTGCGCCTCAAGCGTGCGTCCCTCCTCCAGTCGTTCGCCCTCGTCCACGCCGCTCAGCGTCACGCAGAGCTGCTGGGCGCAAACGACGCGCTCATCGCTGCCGCGCGCCTCTGCGACCGCCGCCTCCACCCGCAGCGTGATCGCTTCCGATTGGTCCAGAGCCAGCTCTGATGTGTCAAGGCTGAGGATGTACTGACCTCGAAGTACTTCGGCCGCCTCCTGATAGAGCTGGGCCAGCCCCTCCGCCGAAGGCGTCTCAGCGGAACGGCCGCCGCTAACCCGGGCCAGTTCCTCTAGATATGCACGGTCGATGCCCGCGCCAAGACCGATGGTGAAGACCGGCACCCCGAGCGTCTCAGTCGGCGCCAACGCATCAAGGCGCGTCAGAGCGCTGCCGTTGTCCACGCCGTCGCTCAGCAGCACCACTGCGCGGCGGCTGCTGTCGGCGGTGGCTGCCAAGTGGATGCTCTCTGCCGTCGCCTGGTAGAGCGCCGTGCCGCCGCCGGCCGCTAGACTATCGATGGCCATGTTCGCGGCCACCCGATCCTGAGTGAATGGGAGGATCAAGTCGACAGTGTCGTGAAAGGTTACAATCGCAATCCTGTCCTGGGGCGCCAGTCCCAGCAGGAAGCTTCGCGCCGCCATTCTGGCTTGTTCAAGGACCTCGCCCCCCATGCTGCCGCTGACATCCATCGCCAGCACGACGTCAACAGCCAGACTGCTGTCCACCGCCTGGGTCACGGCCACCACCGGTACGGCGGACCCGTCAAGCTGGACCGCGAAATTCGCGTCCTCCAAGTCGGCGACTGGACGACCGTCGTCGCCTAGGACCGTCACCACCGCCTGCGCCTGAGGCCAGCCGTCCGCAGTTAGGCCGGCTACCTGCACTGTCAATGTCTGTTCTTGTGCCCAGGCGCTCACGGACGACACGAGCAACCCAGCCAGTATCACCCAGACCATACGGTACCCATGTCGGCGGGCCGTTGCTCTCCGCTGTTGCTGCTGTAACATGGTTGGGAATTCTCCCGTTCATATCGGGGAGCCGGCCGACCCAACTTGACATATGCATGCGCCTATGCCAGAATTCGGCGCATGCCGCCAGGGACGGCAGGAACCGTTCGCTGGCGACTATCGGATTAGGCTCCCAGGAGTAATATCGGACGAACGACCGTTCCGTTCAGGGCATGGACGACAGAACGATAACATCGGCGCCGGAGAGCAGGACGCGACGCCGGCGATCGAATGGAGCGGTCCACAGTCCCCCCACTGGGGCGGGCTGCGAGATCGGGCTACGGGCCCAGGGGACGCGGAAGCAGGAGGCGGGGCCTGGCAAACGTCCCCTGGTCCCAACCCGAACTACAACCAAATAGCGCCTCCGACAAGGGCGCGGCGTGGGGAAACCCCGCCAGGCCGCAAGGCCCCCGGACGGTTCGTTCGGGCGCAAAGCTCCGGGTCGGCCCCTCACGAGGGGACGGCGGCCGAGCTGCCGAAGAGGCATCAGTCGGAGGTTCTTCAGCCGCCGTCTTCCGCGCTGAAGGCGGCGGCTGCGTCTCTGGGACAAGAGAGATGCGTCGAGCAGTGATTCGAGCCACCGCGACCGCCGTCCTGGCCGTCCTCCTGGTCGGAGCCGGACTCGATCTCATCGGCTCCGGGTCTGACCAGGTGAGCCAGACCTCAGCCATGTCAGCCGCGCCGCCGCCCACGGCCACCTACGTCTCTGAGCTTGGACCGGCGACGATGCTGCCCCCACGACAGCCCACGGAACTGCCTCCGGCCGGCGCCGAGGCCGGCGCCGAGGCCCGCTGGCCCAGAGCGGCCGGCCTGGGCCTGGCGCTACTGGGCTGCCTGCTCATCCATGCGGCGACGGCGCTTCGCCCAGCGCCGACCGAATAGACCGCATCCCCGATACCCATCTGAGTGCCGGAGAGCCGACGGTTCCCTGTACATCGAGTCCAGCAGGGTCTGGCATCCGGTTCCCCTCTCGCCAAGCCATCGACGGGCCCAGCCGGCCGGCCAGAAAACGCCCCCAACGGTGTGGTGGCGGGACGGGTATCACCTTCGCTTCCCTGCCGTTTGGCGCAACCGGCCGGCACCGGGCGCTTCAGCCCGTGTGCCCCGGTGCGATAATCACGTAGGGAGGTCGCACACCACACCACCGCCTCCCAGCAGCACCCGAGGTAGCTACATGAGCGCCGAGACAGCACCGATCATCTCCTTCATGGAGAAGTCCGAGCCATCCATTCCCACCGCGCCCTTCGTCCCGCAGCCCGCCAGCGTCGAAGAGACCGGCCTGGAGCTCTCGCTCCTGGTAGACCTGATGCTGAAGAGCATCCACTTTTCCGGCAGGCCCACTGGACGGCAGGTGGCGGAACAGCTCGCCGTGTCCTATCAGGCGACCGAAGAGGTCATTGCCTTCCTTCGCCGGGAGCAGGCCATCGAGATCGTCGGCAGTGCCGGCATCGGGGATCAGGCCTATCAGTACGCCCTGACCGGGCGCGGCAAGGAGCTGACGGAAGCGGCCCTCGGCCGCAGCAAGTACGTCGGACCCGCGCCGGTGCCCTTCCAGCTCTACTTGGATGTCATCGAAAAACAGTCCGCCAGGGACATCCGCATCGAGCGCGATACCCTCATCGACGGCCTCTCCCACCTGGTCCTGAGCCGGAGATCGCTGGCAGCGCTGGGGCCGGCCTTCAACTCAGGCCGCTCCGTTCTGATCTACGGCAACTCCGGCAACGGCAAGAGCACAATTACAGCGGCCATCAAGCGCATGTTGCCCGGCGAGGTCTTGATCCCATTTGCGGTGGAGGTACAGGGGCAGATCATCAAGGTATTCGACCCGCGCATGCACCAGCAGGTCTCGCCTGAACTACAGGGAGAGCGGCGGGTCGACGGCACGAGCGTGGCCCCGAACGGGCTGGAGCGCCGCCGGGACGCACGCTGGGCGCTGGCGAAGCGCCCCCTCGTCGCCGTAGGCGGAGAGCTAACGCTGCAGGACTTGGAGCTGCGCTACTCTCCCCTCTCCCAGTTCTACATCGCGCCCCTGCAGTGGAAAGCGAACAGCGGTGTACTCGTTATCGATGACTTCGGCCGGCAGATGATCCAGCCGCAGGAGCTGCTCAACCGCTGGATCCTGCCCATGGAGCAGGGAGTGGATCATCTCTCCCTCCACACCGGCGACACTGTGGAGCTGCCCTTCGACGTGCTGCTCATCTTCTCCTCGAATATCCCGCCCAGCCGTCTCGGCGACGAGGCGTTCTTCCGCCGTATCCGCCACAAGGTCGAGATTCCCAACCCCACCCTGGAGCAATTCCTGGAGATCCTCCGCCGCGTCGCCGAGGAGCACGGCATCACGTACACGGAAGAAGGCGCCCAGTACCTGGTCAGCACCTACTACGAGCAGGTGGGACGACAGCTCAAGGGCTGCCACCCGCGAGACTTGGTGGAGCTCTTGGACGACATCACTCACTTCTACGGAGAGCAGCCGGTCCTTACTCCCGAATGGCTGGACCTGGCCTGCGCGTCCTACTTCGTGGAGGTGGACGACGCCGCCTAGCCACCATCGCACACACGACACGGAGAGGCCCGCGGTTGCACAACCACGGGCTTCTCTCTCCTCCCCGTCCACGTTCCCCATCGTGGCCCGACTGAAGACATCACGGGGACGCCAGAAGCACGACCGCGTCGGGAAGCGGGGCAGATCGCTATGTCAAAGCTCGACCCGGCGCCGCATCGCGAAAGCCGGGCGGATACCATGCCGATACATAGAAGAGGCAGGAACCCCGCGCTCGGCGGGATCTGCACAGGCCGTCTCCCAGGAGGTCATCATGAGCCGTTGGAACCGTCGCGTCGCTGGTCTCACAGTCGCCATCGTCATGGTCCTCAGCCTCGTCGCCGCAGCTTGTTCCGGGAGCGCCCGAGACGCCGAGACGCCCGACAACAGCCCGATCGATGGATCCCTATCACAGCCACCGGTCATGGTGGCAAGCGAAGTCCTGGATCTCTCTTCCCAACGCAGCCTCGAGGTCGAGTCGTTTCGCGGCACCTATCAGATGGCCATGACGAGCGGCGGGTTCACGATGGAGATGGCGGGCGACTTCCTCTTTCAGGCTCCGTACAGCATGTACATGACCATGGATTTCCTGGGGCAGACCATGGAAATGCTCATGATACTGCCGGACATGTACGTCAACGTCCCGGACGAGGGATGGTACGTCGTGGACACAGCAGACGCGGCCGGGATCGACTGGGACGTCTACACGAAGTGGCTGGAGCAGCAGGGCCCTCTGGACTACTCTTCCATGGCCAAGCAACTCGAGCATCTCACGCAGCTACCGGACGACACGATAGATGGCGTGCCCTACCTTCACTATCAGGGTGATCTGGACTTCGCCGACGCCATGGAGGAGATCCCGGAGGGGCTCATGGACCCCGCGGTCCTCGATGCGGCGGCGGGTGCCGTCGATGCGATCAACGTCGAGGTGTGGCTCCACAAGGACACCTACCTGCCCCTCCGGTACGTCATGAGCATCGACTACTCCAGTCTGGCCGGTAGCCCGCCGTTCTCGATGACCATGTCGATGCGCTACTTCGACTACAACGAGCCGGTGGACATCCCAGAACCGCCCGCGGACGCCAAGCTGCTGGACCCGGCCGCCTACTGATGGACGTTACCAGCCTTCGTCGCGCCGAACCCACCCGGGCCGGCGCGATCTACTTCATAGAGGCCACGGACGCGGCCTAGCCCTCCCCGCGCACACAACACGAAGAGGCCCGCGGTCGCTCGACCGCGGGCCTCGTACGTCCTCCCATGGTCACGTCGCTATGGTCCCCAAGAGGGGTTGTCGTCCTCAGCGGAGTTGTTGGTGAGGTTGCTGACGTTGGAGCCGTCTGCGTCCATGACGTGGATCTCCTCGTTGCCGTCGCGGTCGGAACGGAAGGCAAGCCGAAGGCCGTCGGGAGACCAGGTGACGCAGCAGTCCTCAGCGGGGTTGTTCGTGAGCCGGGTGACGTTGGAGCCGTCTGCGTCCATGACGTAGATCTCGAAGTTGTCGTCTTCGCGGTCGGAGGCGAAGGCGATGCGGCTGCCGTCCGGCGACCAGGCAGGGGCATCGTCATTGGCGGAGTCGTTGGTCAGATTGGCCACGTTGGAGCCATCGATGTCCATGATGTAGATCTCGTAGTTGTCGCCATCGCGGTCGGAGACGAAGGCGATCCGGCTGCCGTCCGGCGACCAGGCAGGACTGGTATCTTCGGCGGGGTTGTTCGTGAGGCGGGTGACGCTGGAGCCATCGGCGTCCATGACGTAGATCTCGAACTCGTCGGCATCGCGGTCGGAGACGAAGGCGATGCGGCTGCCGTCCGGCGACCAGGAGGGGTGCTGGTCGCTGGCGGCGTTGTTGGTGAGATTGCTGGCGTTGGAGCCGTCGGCGTCCATGACGTAGACCTCGGCGTCACCGTCGCGGAGTGAGGCGAAGACAATGCGGCCGCCGTCGCTGGACCAGTTCGGCAGGCCGTCCCCGGCGGAGTTGTCCGTAAGGCGGGTGACGTTGGAGCCGTCGGCATCCATGACGTAGATCTCGGTGTTGCCGTCGCGATCGGAGACGAAGGCGATCTTGCCCGTGTCTGAGGCATCGGGAGCGCCGGACCCTCCATCACCCCCACAGGCGGTCAGGAGCAATAGAACGGTAAACGGGACGACTAGGAGATATCTCATGCTGCCTCCCTGCGGCTGAATATCGGATTGTATCACACGACAATGGTCCGTTGCCGGTGGCGCCTCGCCGTCCGCACACCGGTCGGCCGTCCTTCGCGTCAGGGGAAATCGCCGCATCCCCAGGGCGCACCCACGGAAACGATGGTAGAGATGTCGACAGGGGCACCGCGCATGCCTTCCCCGTCTGCATTCTAGACGGCTAGACGGCTGCATAGCGGACGCCGGCCGGCCTTCATGCTACGATCCCACGAGCAACGGTGAGAGATGGGAGGTCCGCCTGGATGGGTGAAAGAGACGAAGTCGCGGCTGCGAACGAACGGCTCTGGGAGAGAGAAGTGGAGGAGGGGTGCGGCTACACGAAGCCGTGGCTGGACCTTGACCCAGAGACGATCAGGCGATACGCGAGAGGCACGTTGGAACCGGTTCCGGAACCGCTCGCGGAGATGTCGCCTCGCGAGGTGCTTGCCCAGGCGGAAGGCAAGGACGTGCTCTGTCTGGCCAACGGCGGCGGTCAACAGTCAGCCGTGTTCTCGCTGCTCGGCGCGCGCGTAACGGTCGTCGACATAGCCCAGGGGCAGCTCAGGGGGGACAGAGAGGCTGCAGCGCACTACGGTTACGAGATCAGGACGATCCACGGCGACATGCGCGACCTCTCGCCGCTGGAGGACGAGTCATTCGATATCGTCTACGGAACGGGCATATGCTATGTGCCCGATGCGCGAGAGGTCTACCGCCAGGTCGCCAGGGTGTTGAGGACAGGCGGGCTGTACCGGACCGATTGGGGGCAACCGGCGATCCACTTCTTAGCATTCGACGGAAGCGGCTATCGGATCGCGAAGCCTTACAAGGAGAACATAGATCGGCGGGAGGACGGTGGAATTGAGTTTCGGCACTACATCGATGACATCTTCGCCGGACTCCTAGAGGTCGGCTTCCTGGTTGCACAGGTGGAGGATCTGTCCCGGCACGTTAAGCCGGACTCTGAGGCCCCTCCGGGAACCTGGGATCACGAGGAGACGTACGTGGGCGGACGGTTCGTTGTGGTGGCTCAGAAGCGGCCAACAGCGCAGGAGTAGCCCGCCTGCGCTTCGTCCGCCGCAGGACGGTCGGCAACCACACATCCTGCCTGTGGGAGCTCTGTCTCCTCCCGGAACCTAGCCCACCCAATCTGAAAGGGCCGGCCGGCGGTATGCTGGTGGGCCTTCCTTTATGTCAATAGAGCTCCATCGGAGTAGGGCGGCCCGGCAAGACCATCATGACGATGTGGCGAGCGACACCGGAATTGCCGTCCAGCTCTGAGCTGAAGCGGGCGGGCGGCACGCGTCACCCTGCGCCATGGCCGGCGCTACCGACAGACATCAGTGAGGGCCGCGCCACACTGCAGTATGACAGACGCGTCAACGCTGTCGACGTGTTCGTCTCGGTTTGCATCCGCGGCTCGCCAGCATTCGAGTGAGTCGATCACCTGCGCCTCGAACTGCAGCACGAGAGCCCCGTCCACGCTGTCGGTCGAGCCGCCGCAGTCGGCGTCGCCGAGCGGATAACCGCCGTGCCGCACCCCGGCGCAGGGTGCGATTACGGCATCGATCAGCACCGGGCCGGGCTCGGGCCCAACCGGACCCACCTCCTCAAGATCGAGCCAGCCCAGGTCGGGCGTGACGGACGCCTCCCGCAGACAGGTCAGAGTGAGCGAGAAGAGCGGCCCCTGACTGACGTCCGCTGGCAGCAGGCAGGAGAACTCGGCGCCGGCAGTCCCCACAGTCCGTTCCACGTCGTCGCACTGACCTGCCACGGCTTCGTCCTGTGGGATCGGAGCCGGATGGTAGGCAATGACGTCCGCTGGCCACACTAGGCTCATTTCGACTCGCTGCGGCAAGTTTGCCGGCAGCACGACGGCCTCGACAGCCACCGTCAAATCGTCGTTTGTCCTGCCGCCACATTCGGTTTGCAGTCCTTCCCTGTCAGGCCGGCAATCAACAGCGATGACGCCTCGATCAAGCTCTTTCTGTGGAACAGCAATGAGCTGGCGCCTCCACTGAGCCCTCCGTTGGTACACCCAGCCGAAGAACGAACTGCCGTCGGCAGCGGCCCTACCACCCATTCCCATCTCGATATCGCCCAAACTGCCGTCGAGCGAAACACTACCGCCGATCGGATCGATTGAGCCACCGAACTCCCCCGCCCCCAATTCGCCGCAGTCGAGCGAAACGTCCAGCAAGAGGAGGTCCTGGCGGAAGCTGATCTTGCACGTCGTCCCGGGCTCTTCTTCGACAACGGCGTCCCACTCGCCGTTCACGTCGATGTAGTCAACCCCAGCGCGTTCTGCCGTGAAGGTGCCCGCGAGCGGGGGGAATGAAGTCCAGGTGCCGCTCTCCGACTCGCTGTCTGAGGCGACGCCTTCCAGGCCTACGCCCCCACCCGCTCCGCCGCCGCCAAGCGAGAACGCCCCGGTGCTGGCATCGATGCGGCCCCACAATAGCACCCGCCCGATCACGTCACACTCCGCCGACGCATGGAGCTTGCGCCCTTTCTGCTGCACAACCGCCTCGCAACTGCCGGTCAACGAGCCGGTGAAGTCGATCCGCCAGGTTCCGGAGATATCCACCGGTTCCGGCAGCGTAGGCAGCGGCGAGACGAGCGGTCCCTCGCGGGTAGCCGTGAACTCATTCGGCTGCTCTTGGTCGTAGGACTCGAACCACACACCTGAGAACGACTGTCCGTCCGGCGTGGCCGTCCCCTCCAGCGTGACATGTATGGCAGGGGCGGCGTAGGGAAAGTCTGCGCTGATTTGAACCCCATTTGTGTCCGGGTCAAAGATGCCGAAACCGCCTCCCTGTCCGAAGACCGAACAAGCCAAGCTGATCAGACCAATGGAAGTTCTGCCCGGCAGATGATCGAAGGCCGCCTCGCATGTCTGAGGTTCCGGCCCGCCGAGCTCAATGCTCCACGTTCCAGTGAGATCGAGCCCTTCATCTCCTCTCGCGTCGACGGCAACGACCAGCACCACGCCGCCCAATCCGAGCAGACCGATCATCGCCCCAACCACCGATATCCGCCGTTTCAGGTCGATTCTCCGTCTCATCCGCCGTCCCTCCTTTCGCCATGCTGGCCTAGCATAGCACATCCGCCCGTGCCGGGCGGACCTCTTCTAGCGGGTCAGCCGTGAGATGAGGTCTGAGCCCAGTGCGCTCTGGCCCACCTAGCACGAACGAGACGAAAAGGCCCGCGATCGAGTGACCGCGGGCCTCTTCCGCTCTTCCCTGGCCGCGTCCCTACGGCGGCCCAATGAAGACCATGGTGAAGTACTTCATGCCCGCCCCATCAAAGGCCACCGCCACGCCCAGATGGGTGTAGTTCCCGCTCAGGATGTTCGCTCGGTGCCCCTCGCTGGCCATCAGGTCGCGTATGGCCACCGCGACTGTCTCGCTGTCCGGATAGTTGTTGCGCGCCAAGTTCTCCCCCGCCCAGCCATGGGGCACCCCGTAGGCATCCAGCAGAGAGAAGGCCGTCTCGCCCTCCGGGCTGGTGTGCGAGAAGTAGCCGCGGCTCGCCATGTCGTTCGAGCGGATCTGGGCCACGTATACCACACACCCGTGCGGCGCCAGGGCCGGCATCCCGTACTGCGCGCGCTCGTTGTTGATAGCGTTGAACAGCGACAGACCGAAGCCGCTCATCCCCGCCGTGGGGCATCCCGGCGAGGCAGGTGGCGGTGACGTCGGCGCCGGGGCGGCCGCAGGCGGCGCGGCAGGCTCACCTTGGGTCGCCGCGGTCGGCTGAGCCGGGGCGGCAGGTTGCGCTGGAGCCGGCTCCGGCGACGCCGTAGGCGTGGGCGCCGGCGTCGGGCTGGGCGTGGGACGGAGATCGTCCATCAGCCGGAGGAGTCCCCGGTACAGATCGCCGGCATCGACCTGTCCGAGGGCCGCGCCGACGCCTTGGGTCTCGTCCCCATCCGCCGCCGGACCGGAAGGATCGGCCTGCAGGGCGGCCGCTCTCGAAGGCGGACCGTCACTCCATCGCCCCGTCAGGAGAAATGCCGACGAAACTAGCAACAGCGCAACGCCGCCCGTCAGCATCGCTGCCTGGAGCAGGCGACGCCCGGAGTGGCTTCTGGGCACTCGGCAAAGGGCTCGCAAACGGCTGGGTATGCTCATCTCGCTCTTTCCGGCCCGCGGTATTGGGGAGAACCCCTAAGGGCCGTCCAGGGAAATATCGGCGCGGCGCGGCGAGACTTGAGGGAAAGCCCTTACTGGGGCCACGATCTTGGCCCGTCAGGCGTGGGGATCATTTGCTTGACTCTTATGACTGCCCTAGCTACACTGTTTCGTCGGCGCCTAACGGAGAGCGTCTAGTCGGTAGGCCAAGGGCCCCGACCGTGATGACCGCCGGCAGTGGTGAGGTCGGCTAGTCTAGGCAGACGGCCTCACGCCGGGTCAGGCTCCGGAGAGCGGCCTTTGGTCTTGTCTTGTAATTTCCAGGGAATCGAAGGGAAGGGCTCTTGCCTACGATCAACCAGCTAGTCCGGAAGGGACGAAAGAAGGGCGTCAGGAAGACCAAGGCGCCTGCCTTGCGCTTCACCTACAACGCCCTGAAGAACCGGCTGGTGCGCGGAAAAGGATCGCCTCAGAAGCGCGGCGTATGCACGCAGGTGCGAACGATGACGCCGAAGAAGCCCAACTCCGCTCTGCGCAAGATAGCCCGCATCCGTCTCACGAACGGCATTGAGGTGACCGGCTACATCCCCGGCGAAGGACACACCCTCCAGGAGCACTCCGTGGTCCTCATCCGCGGCGGCCGGGTCAGAGACCTGCCCGGCGTGCGTTACCATGTCATTAGAGGCGCGCTGGATTCGCAGGGAGTCGCGGACAGGCACCGCGGCCGCAGCAAGTACGGGACCCGCAGGGGCCGCGCACCCGGCGGAGGAGCCTAGCCGATGCTGCGGCGCCGCGGCACCAACTGCCACACCTCCCCCCTCCAGGCGGGATTCGTACGTTAGGGAAACCGGATCATGCCAAGACGAGCACGAGTGGAGCGGCGAACGACGGAGCCGGATGCTAAGTACGGCAACCAGCTCATCAGCGTCTTCGTCAACAAGGTAATGCGAAAGGGCAAGAAGAGCGTCGCGGAGCGCATCGTCTACGACGCTCTGGCCCAGATAGAACAGCAGGAGCAGCGCGACCCCGTCGAGGTGTTCGAGCAAGCAGTGCACAACGCTACGCCCGTTGTGGAGGTGAAGCCGCGACGGGTCGGCGGCGCCACCTATCAGGTACCGGTCGATATCCGCGCTGAGCGCCGCCTGGCCCTCGCTCTGCGCTGGCTGCTGCGGTCGGCGCGGGCCCGCCGCGGCCGGACCATGGCCGAACGCCTGGCCGCAGAACTGGTCGAGGCCGCCAACAACCAGGGCGCAACCATCAAGCAGAAAGCCGACACTCATCGGATGGCGGAGGCGAACCGCGCCTTCGCCCACTACCGGTGGTAGGAGCCATGTGGGGCCGCCCGAGCGAATTGCAGCGGCCCCAAGTGCTGCCTCCAAGCAACAGAGATGACACGAGATCAGCCCATCGAGCGGGTGCGCAACATCGGCATTATCGCCCACATCGACGCCGGCAAGACGACGGTGACCGAGCGCGTGCTGTTCTATACCGGGCGCACCTACAAGATGGGGGAGGTGCATGAAGGCACCGCCGTGATGGACTGGATGGCGCAGGAGCGCGAGCGCGGCATCACGATCACCGCCGCTGCCACCACCAGTCAGTGGAGTGGCCACAGCATCAATATCATCGACACGCCCGGCCACGTCGACTTCACCGTCGAGGTCGAGCGAAGCCTGCGCGTCCTGGACGGGGGCATCGTCGTCTTCGACGCCGTCCACGGCGTGGAGCCGCAGTCGGAGACCGTCTGGCGACAGGCCGACCGCTACCGCGTGCCCCGTGTCTGCTTCGTCAACAAGATGGACCGGGTGGGCGCCGACTACTGGCGTACCATCGACATGATCGCGGAGCGCCTCGAGGCCAAGCCCATTCCCATCCAGATCCCCGTGGGCAGCGAGTCCAGCTTCGCCGGTGTCATCGATCTCGTGGAAGAGCGGGCCTGGAGCTTCCCCGAGGAACGGGATAAGGAACCCATCGTCCACGAGATACCGCCGGAGCTGGTGGAAACAGCCTCTGCACAGCGTGACCGCCTCATCGAACGCACGGCCGAGGTAGACAGCCAGCTCATGATCTCTTATGTCGAGGGCCATGCCATCAGCCCGTCCGAACTGAAGAAGGCGCTCCGCCGCGCCACTTTGGCGAGCGAGGCCACTCCGGTGCTGTGCGGTGCGGCCCTCCGCAACAAGGGGATCCAGCCCCTGCTCGATGCGGTCATCGACTACCTTCCCTCTCCCGTAGACGTACCGCCCATTTCGGGCACCAACCCCAAGACCGGAGAACTCGTGGAGCGTTCCGCCGATGATAAGGAGCCCTTCTGCGCCCTCGCCTTCAAGATCGTGAGCGACCCCTACGTGGGTCGTCTCGCATATTTCCGCGTCTATTCCGGCCACGCCACTGAGGGCTCCTCGGTTCTCAACACAAGCCAAGACCGGAAGGAGCGTTTCGGCCGGCTGCTTCGCATGCACGCCAACCACCGAGAGGACGTGGAGGAGGTGTTCGCAGGGGACATCGCGGCCGCCATCGGCCTTAAGAACACCTTCACCGGCGACAGCCTCTGCGCCGCAACCCATCCCATCATCCTCGAGACGATCCGCTTCCCCGAGCCCGTGATCTCCGTCGCCATCGAGCCCAAGACAAAGGAAGACCAGGATCGCATGGGGACGAGCTTGGGCAGGCTGGCGGACGAGGACCCGACGTTCCGTACGCGGTACGACGACGAAACCGGCCAGACTATCATCTCCGGCATGGGAGAACTGCATCTGGAAGTCATCGTCGACCGCATGCTGCGCGAGTTCCAAGTGGAGGCGAACGTCGGGCGGCCGCAGGTTGCCTTCAAAGAGACCATCACTCGAAGCGCCCGGGCCGAAGGCCGGTTCATCCGTCAGACGGGAGGCCATGGCCAATTCGGCGTCGTTGACATCGAGATCGCACCCCGGGAGCGCGGCGCCGGATTCGAGTTCACCAACGCCACCAAAGGCGGCGTCATTCCCCAAGAGTACATACCGGCGGTGGAGCACGGCGTGCGGCAAGCTCTAGAGAACGGCGTCCTGGCCGGTTATCCCGTGGTGGACGTCGCCGTCTCAGTGCTGGACGGCCAGTATCACCCCGTCGACTCATCGGAGGTGGCATTCCGCAGCGCCGGGGTGCTGGCCATTCGCGAGGCCTTGGACCGGGCCGATCCGATCCTGCTGGAGCCCGTCATGAAGCTGGAGATCAGTACGCCGGAGGATTCCTTCGGCGATGTGCTCGCGGACGTGAACGGCCGGCGCGGCCACGTCGTCGGCGTGGAGCCCCGCGGAAAGCTCCAGATCGTCCGTGCCCTGCTGCCCCTGGCCGAGTCGTTCGGCTACGCGACCGATCTGCGCTCCCTCTCCCAGGGACGCGCTACCTACAGCCTGGAGTTCGACCACTACGGCGAGATGCCGCCCGAGCAGGCGGAGCGGATAGCCGGAGGCCGGATCAGGAAGCCAGCGAGGGCCTAAACGATGCCGCAGCAGAAGATCCGGATCCGCCTCAAGGCCTACGACCATCGCGTTCTCGATCAGTCGGCTGAACAGATCGTAGAGGCGGCCGAGCGGACCGGTGCTGTCGTCGCCGGACCCATCCCGCTCCCTACCCACATCAAGAAGTTCACCGTCATCCGATCACCCTTCGTCCACAAGGACGGGCGGGAGCAGTTTGAGATCCGGACCCATAAGCGGATCATCGATATCCAGAACCCGACGTCCAGGACCGTAGACACGCTCATGCGCCTTCAACTCCCCGCCGGCGTGGACATTGAGGTCAAGCTGTGATCGAAGGACTGCTCGGCCGAAAGGTTGGGATGATCCAGGTCTTCGACAAGCAGGGCCGGATGCGCGGCGCTACGGTTGTCGAGGCGGGACCGTGCCTGATAACCCAGATCAAGACCGAGGAGACGGACGGCTACCGCGCCGTCCAACTCGGCTTCGGGTCGGCGCGACGCGCCAACAAGCCCATGCGGGGCCATCTTGGCCGCCAGGGCGACTTGCGCCACCTGAGGGAGTTCCAGGTGGACGACCCCGACCGACACCGCGTGGGCGAGCGGATTGGGGCCGAGATCTTCCGGGAAGGCGACCTGGTAGATATCACGGGCATCAGCAAAGGCCGCGGCTTCGCCGGCGGCGTCAAGCGATACGGCTTCCGCGGCGGACCCCGCACCCACGGCCAGTCCGACCGTCATCGGGCGCCCGGCGCAATCGGCGCCGGCAACACGCCGGGGCGCGTCTTCAAGGGACTGCGCATGGCCGGACATATGGGGGCAGAGCAGGTCACGGTCCGCAACCTGGAAGTGCTTGAGAGCAACGCGGCCCGGGGCATGCTCCTGATCGCCGGAGCCGTACCCGGCGCCCGCAACGGTCTCATCAAGATCCGCTACTCCAAGAAGACACTGCAGGAGGCTCTCGCTCGGAAGCCGGAGGCGGAGGAAACCGCTCCTGCCGTTGAGGAAGAGACGCCACCCGCCGACGAAGAGCAAGAGAAGCCCCAGGCAAAGGCCGAGGAGCCCACAGCGAAGGAGGAGCCGGAGGCGGAGCGGCCTGAGCAATCCGCCGAGGACGAGGCCGGGCCTTCCTCGGATGACGAAGAAGCGTCATGAAGCTGGACGTGCGCGACGGCGCGGGAAAGAAGGTCAAGTCCATCGAGGTGGACGAGCAGGTGTTCGGCCTCAAGCCGCACCGACCTGTCGTGCACCAGGCTCTCGTCGCGCAGCGCAACAACCGGCATCGAGGCACCCACAAGACCTTGACCAGAGGCGAGGTCCAAGGTAGCACTGCCAAGCTCTTCAGGCAGAAGGGTACCGGCCGGGCCCGGCAGGGCTCCATCCGGGCGCCCCACCGCCGAGGAGGCGGCATCGTCTTCGGGCCGCGGCCACGCAGCTACAACCAGGGGCTGCCCAAGCGCATGAGGCGCCTCGCCATCCGCTCGGTCCTCTCGGCAAAGGCCGCCGATGGCAGCCTCCAAGTGATCGACAAACTGGCGATGGACACGCCGCGTACCAAGGACTTGAGCCTCACCCTCCAGAACCTCGGATTCGAGCGGACCACGCTGCTCGTCACCGCCGAGCCGGAGCCGGTCATCAAACGAAGCGCCCACAACCTGCCGCAGGTGAAGTGGCTGCCCGCGCCCTATCTCAACGTCCTTGATTTGCTCTCCCACCGGGGCCTGCTGATGACAGAGGAGGCAGTCCGGACGGCTGAGGCTCTGTGGGGCGGCGAACGTGCCGCCAAGCGCCGGGCTTCCGTGGCCGAGGAGGTGTCCGGTGAGTAAGGTCCTCCACCCCTACCAGGTCATCATCCGGCCGCTCATTACTGAGAAGGCAACGATCCTGGCAGGCGAGCACAAGTATGCGTTTGAGGTAAACCGCCGGGCCAACAAGAACCAGGTCCGCGACGCCATTGAGACCGCGTTCAGTGTGCGGGTCCTCAAGGTGAACACCATGAAGGTGCACGGCAAGAGACACAGGACAGCACGCGGGTACACCCGCCCACACGACTGGAAGAAGGCCATCGTAACCCTGGCCGAAGGGGATACGATCCAGATCTTCGAAGGAGTCTAGGTAGGCTAGCGCATCCATGCCGACGAAGCAGTTCAGGCCAACCTCCCCAGGCCGTCGGGGCATGACCGGCTTCACCTTCGAGGAGATCACGAAGAGCAAGCCGGAACGCCGGTTGATCGCGCCAAAGAAGAACAAGGCCGGCCGAAACCAGCAGGGCCGGATCACCGTGCGCCATCGCGGCGGTGGCGCGAAGGCCCACCTGCGAATGATCGACTTCAAGCGGGACAAATTCGGCGTGCCAGGAAAGGTCGCAGCAATAGAGTACGACCCCAATCGCACAGCTCGTATCGCGCTCATTCACTATCGCGACGGGGACAAACGCTACATTCTGGCACCCCACGGCCTCCACGTGGGCGATGTCATCGCGGCCGGCCCGGATGCGGAGATCCGCACGGGCAATGCCCTGCCCCTGGCCAACATCCCCACCGGCATGATGGTTCACAACATCGAGCTGCGGCCGGGGGCGGGCGGCCAGCTAGCGCGCGGCGCCGGCACGGCCGTCCAGCTCATGGCCAAGGAAGGCGCCACCTGCCTGCTGCGTCTCCCCTCCGGTGAGATGCGGCGCGTATCCTCCGCCTGCCTGGCCACCCTTGGCCAAACAGGCAACGTGGAGAACAGCCTCGTCAAGCTTGGCAAGGCAGGCCGCGCGCGCTGGAAGGGACGCCGTCCCACAACCCGCGGCGCCGCCATGAACCCCAACGACCACCCGCACGGCGGCGGCGAGGGCAAAGCTCCAGTAGGAATGGCGGGCCCCAAGACGCCGTGGGGCAAGCCCGCCAGGGGCCGCCGCACGCGGGGCAAGAAGCCCTCCGACAGGGACATCGTGAGGCGAAGATATGACTAGCGCGCTGATCGCCGCGCAGATCTTCGGGAGATAGCCGTGTCACGTTCGACGAAGAAGGGACCGTTCGTAGAGGCCAAGCTCATGAAGCGCGTGGTCGCTGCGCGCAACAGCGGGGAGCGCACAGTGATCCGCACGTGGTCGCGAGCCAGTACGATCATGCCCGAGATGGTGGGGCTCAACATCGCCGTCCATGACGGTCGGCGCCATGTCCCCATATTCATCACGGAGAACATGGTGGGCCACAAGCTGGGGGAGTTTGCCATCACGCGCCACTTCCGTGGCCACACGGGCCGCTCGGAGCGGACAACCAGCGTCCGCAGGACCTAGGAGCCAGAGAGCAAGAGCAATCGAGGGACAGACACCAGTCGTGGAAGTCAGCGCCACCAACCGATACGCCGGCGTTTCGCCTCGCAAGGTCCGGCAAGTGCTCCAACACCTGCCCGGCCGTTCGGTCGACGACGCTCTCGACTTGCTGAAGTTCATGCCCACCCCGCACGCCGGGCTCGTCGCCAAGATCGTCAAGTCCGCTGCCGCCAACGCTGAGAACAACTATGCTCTGGACCCGGACTCCCTGTACGTCAAGCGCGCGGTCGCGGACGACAGCCGTCGTCTCCGCCGTTTTCGGCCGGCGGCGCGCGGGCGGGTCCATACGTACCGGCGACGCACCAGTCACATCACCATCGTTGTGGACGAGCGGGAGGGCTAACGTGGGACAGAAAGTGCACCCCACCGGCTTCCGGGTGGGCATCATCTACGACTGGCAGAGCAAGTGGTTTGCGGACGCCGACTACAGTGCCCTCCTGCAGGGAGATCTCACTATTCGCAGCTACCTGGAGAAGACCATGCGGGACGCCGGTGTGTCTCAGGTGGAGATAGAGCGCAACGCCAACTTGGTCACGGTCACCATCCACACGGCCAAGCCCGGCATCGTGATCGGCCGCGGTGGTCAGAAGGTCGATGAGCTGCGCAAGGAGTTGGAAGCCCTCACCGGCAAGCGGATCCGCGTGAACATCCAGGAGATCCGCATGCCGGAGCTTGATGCCCGCTTGGTCGCCCGGAACATCGCCGACCAGTTGGAGCGCCGCGTCGCGTTCCGGCGCGCCCTCAGGCAGACCGTCGCCCGCACCATGGCCCGCGGGGCCGAGGGCTGCAAGGCAATGGTCGCCGGCCGCCTCGGCGGCATCGAAATGTCACGCAAGGAAAGCACCATGGACGGGCGCGTGCCGCTCCACACGATTCGTGCCGACATCGACTTCGGTCAGGCGGAAGCCCACACGACATTCGGACGCATCGGCGTGAAGGTTTGGATCTACAAGGGTGAGACGCTGCCGGAGAAGCGGCCTTCGGAAGAGCCGGCAGCGGCGCCCAGCGCGCGGAGACCAGAGCAGGCGCCGTCGGGCGCGACAGAGGCCGCGCGCGAAGCGTCACCGGAACCCGAAACGCCACCCGCCTCGGAAGCCGCGTCGTCGACAGCGGTCGAGGCAGGTGCGCCTTCGGAAACCAGCGCGGCAGCGGAGCAGCCGCCGGTCACGGCGGCGGGCAGCCCCCAGGATGACACGGTCGGACAGCCTGGGGAACAGAATCAGGAACGAGCATAGAACGGTATGCTGCAGCCCAAACGTGTGAAATGGCGCAAAGTCCATCGCGGTAGGCGAAGGGGCCAGGCCAACGCCGGCAACCAGGTTACCTTCGGCGAGTTCGGTCTGCAGGCAACCACTAACGCGTGGGTGACAGCCCGCCAGATCGAGGCCGCTCGCCGCGCGATCACGCACAACATGCGGCGTGGTGGAAAGGTATGGATCCGAGTCTTCCCGGACAAGCCGGTCTCGAAGAAGCCAGCCGAAACGCGAATGGGCAGCGGCAAGGGGCCGCCGGAATTCTGGGTGGCCGTGGTCAGGCGCGGTCGACTGCTCTTTGAAGTCGCCGGCGTGAACGAGGAACTGGCCCGAGAGTCGTTGCGTCTGGCATCGCACAAGCTGCCGATCGAGACCCGATTCGTCCAACGAGAGCACGAGGAACGCTAGCCGTGGCACGCAGAAACAGGCAGCAAGTCGATGAGTTGCGCGACCTCTCTGACGAGGACCTGGCAAAGGAACTGGAAGAGACCTATCGCCGCCTGTTCACCAGCCGCCTCCAGCTCTCCACTCGGCAGCTCGCGAACACTTCGTTGCCGCGCAAGACCCGGCAGCGAATCGCCCGGATCAAGACCATCCAACGAGAACGTGAGCTGGCCGCCTTGTACGAAGCAGCCACCGGAGCGGAGTCATAGACCATGCCCGGACAACGAAAGAGCCTGACCGGCACCGTAGTGAGCGATCGGATGGACAAGACGGTGGTCGTCGCTGTCGAGACCACAAGCCGCCACCGCCTGTACCGCAAGATCCTCAGGCGCAACAAGCGCTACCTGGCGCATGACGATCTTCTGGGCGCGAAGCCGGGCGACCTCGTCCGTATTCTGGAGACACGACCGTTGTCCCGGCGCAAGCGCTGGCGGGTCGCCGAGATCCTGCAGCGGGGTGAGGTGGCCGAGATCGCGCCGCGCGAGATCGACAGCGAGTACCTGGGACGGCCCCGGGAACGCGAGACAGAAGCTCCCCAAGAGCCGCTGCTCGAAGAGGCCCCAGTCTCGGAGGCCGCCGCCGAGCCGGAGGAGGCTGCCCTGCCCGA
>CAYOSF010000012.1:30118-161048 GCA_964406605.1 uncultured Dehalococcoidia bacterium
AGCCGCCCTAGAGGCCCCCGCGCCGGAACCAAGCGCCGAGCCGGAGGAGGCTGCCCTGCCCGAAGCCGCCCTAGAGGCCCCCGCGCCGGAACCAAGCGCCGAGCCGGAGGAGGCTGCCTTGCCCGAAGACGCCGTGGAGGCCCCCGCGCCGGAGCCTGTGACCGAGGAAGAGCAAGATCGCACAGAGGAGCGCGAGGGGTAGTGATCCAGAAATACTCGCGGCTCAGGGTAGCCGACAACTCGGGAGCCCGCCAGATCATGTGCATCCAGGTGCTGGGCGGCACCAGGCGGCGCTATGCCCGTGTGGGCGATGTCTTCGTCGCCTCTGTCAAACAGGCCCAGGCTGGGGCCGCCATCAAGAAGGGCGACGTGGTCCGCGCCGTCGTCGTGCGCACCGCCAAGGGCTGGCAGCGCAGCGACGGCTCATCGATCAGGTTCGACGACAACGCGGCCGTCGTCTTGGCCGACATGGAGAACCCGCGCGGCACCCGCGTCTTCGGACCCGTCGCCCGCGAACTGCGCGAGCGGCGTTTCATGAAGATTATCTCTCTGGCGCCGGAGGTGGTGTGATGCAAAGGCTGAAGCGCGACGATCTCGTGCAGGTCATCACGGGCAAGGAACGCGGCAAACAGGGCCAGGTGCGCGAGGTCTTGGCCGCCGGACAGCGGGTGACAGTCCAAGGCCTGAACTTAGTCAAGCGACACCAGCGGCAGCGAAGCGAGCGCCATCCCGCCGGCATTATCGAAAAGGAGGCCCCCATCCACGCCTCCAACGTGAGGCTTGTCTGCCGGGCGTGCGAGAAGATGACGCGTGTCCGCTTCCGTATCCGGTCCGACGGTGCCAAGGTGCGCGTCTGTCGGTCCTGCGACCAGGATATTGACTAGGAACGAGACGACCGAGAGCGAGATGTTCGGAAGATGGCAGCAAGACTGAAGCAACGCTTCAAGGACGAGATTGCACCGGCCCTCATGCAGGAGTTCGGCTACGGCAACGTGATGCAAGTGCCTCGGGTGGAGAAGGTAGTGCTCAATGTCGGGCTCGGTGAAGCGACGCAGAACGCGAAGGCGCTGGACGCGGTCTCCGACGATCTGGGCACGATCTCCGGACAGAAGCCGGTGATCACCCGCGCCAAGCGCTCCATCGCCAACTTCAAGATCCGGGAGGGCAACCCCATCGGTCTGTCCGTGACAGTGCGCGGCGAGCGGATGTGGGAGTTTCTTGATCGGCTCGTGAACGCCGCGTTGCCCCGTATCCGTGACTTCCGTGGTGTTTCGCCCAAGGCCTTCGACGGGCGTGGGAACTTCAGCCTCGGCATCCGAGAACAGCTCATCTTCCCTGAGATCGAATACGACAAAGTGGACCGCGTTCGCGGTCTCCAGATCAACATCATCACGACTGCCAGCAACGACGAGGAGGGGACGCGGCTGCTGGAGCTGCTGGGCATGCCCTTCAGCCGCAGCTAGTGGGAGGCATTGATGGCGAAGAAAGCACTCGTTGAAAAAGCCAAGAGACCACCCAAGTATGGGACACGGGTGGTACGCCGCTGCCAAACCTGCGGCCGGCCGCGAGCCTACATGCGCCATTTCGCCCTATGTCGCATCTGTTTTCGCCGGTTCGCACTGGAAGGGAAGCTGCCGGGAGTGAAGAAGTCAAGCTGGTAATAGGGGGTACGCAAGCATGACGATGACCGACCCAATCGCCGACATGTTGACCCGTATCCGCAACGCGGTGACCGTCCGGCACGACTACGTCAACATCCCCGCATCCAAGATGAAGGTCGCCATCGCGAAGGTCCTCAAGGATGAGGGGTTCGTCCGCGACTTTGAGACCTTCGAGGAGGGACCACGGCGCTTCGTCCGCGTCCACCTTAGCTACACCGACAAGCGGGAGCCTCTGCTCAACGGCCTGAAGCGGGTGAGCCGTCCCGGGCTCCGCGTCTACGTGCAGAAGCGAGAGATACCCCGCGTGTACAACGGTCTCGGCATCGCCATCCTTTCTACGCCCAAGGGCATCATGGCCGGTCAGCAGGCCTGGCGCCAGCAGACGGGCGGTGAGGTACTGTGCTACGTCTGGTAGGTAGGTGAGCATGTCACGCGTTGGTAGGCAGCCCATCCCAATCCCCTCCTCGGTCAAAGTCCAGATCGAGGGGATGTCGGTTACCGTGAGCGGCCCCAAGGGCGAGCTCCGCCGGGACATCCACCCTGAGATTCGGGCGACCGTTGAGGACGGCAATCTCATCGTGGCCCGCCCGAGCGACCAGGCCCAACACCGGGCGCTTCACGGCCTCACCAGAGCGCTGCTGGCCAACATGGTAAACGGCGTGGAGAACGGTTTCAGCAAGACGCTGGAACTGCACGGCGTAGGCTACCGCGCGCAGCAAATGGGGTCCAACATCCAGGTTGCCGTCGGTTTCTCCCACGCCGTGGACGTGACGGCACCGGCGGGCATCAGCCTGGAGGTGGAGGGCACGAGCCGCATCCACGTCCGTGGCATCGACAAAGAGCTCGTGGGCCAGGTAGCGGCGGAGATCCGCAGGATAAGGCCACCTGAACCATACAAAGGAAAGGGGATTCGCTACGAAGGTGAGCACGTGCGGCGCAAGGCCGGCAAGGCCGGCAAGACGCTGCACTAGGGGTGCGCGAGGATGAAGCGGCTGAAGACACCCTACGCTGCTAGGTTGCGGCGACACGCGCGGGTGCGCAAGAAGGTGCGCGGCACCCAGCAGAGACCGCGGCTCTCTGTCTACCGCAGCCTTGCACACATCTACGCCCAGGTCATTGATGACGACGCTGGCCGCACCCTGGTCGCGGCCTCGGACCTGGAACCGGAGACGCGGAGACAGACGAACGGCAAGCGGAAGACGGAGGTGGCAGCGCTGGTGGGTGAACTGCTGGCGCGGCGCGCTGTTGAGCGCGGAATCAGCCAGGTCGTCTTCGACCGTGGCGGCTACAAGTACCACGGCCGGGTGAAGGCTCTGGCCGCAGCCGTCCGCGAGGGCGGCCTCAAGTTCTAGGGAGCACGATGGTAACCGCAACGCCAGACTACCAACAAGAGGAAGACCGAGAGCCGGAACTCACCGAAAAGGTGCTGTACATCAACCGCATCGCAAAGGTCGTGAAAGGCGGCCGTCGCTTCAACTTCAGCGCTGTCGTCGTCGTCGGCGACGGGCAGGGACGCGTGGGCGCCGGCTTGGGCAAGGCTCACGAAGTTCCCGAGGCGATCCGCAAGGGTGCCACAATAGCCCGGCGGAACCTGATCCAGGTGCCGATGCGGGACAGCACCATCCCGCACGAGGTGGTCGCGCGATTCGGTGCAGCCAAGGTGTTGCTGAAGCCTGCCTCGCCTGGCACCGGCGTCATCGCTGGGGGTGGGGTCCGTGCCGTCCTTGAGGCGGCCGGCATCCGGGATGTCCTCACGAAGTCGCTCGGGAGCAGCAACCCGATAAATGTCGTGAAGGCAACCATCCAGGGACTGTCCACTCTGCGTCTGCCCGAAGAAGCTGTCGCGCGGCGCAAAGCCTTCGCTCAGGCGCTGCCGCCTCCGGAGGAGGAGCCCGCTGATGGGTAGGCTCCGCATCACATGGGTCCGCAGCAGCGTCGGCCGAAGGTTCGACCAGAAGCGCACCATTCGCGCGTTGGGCCTACGCAGACTGGGCCAAACAGTCGAGCATGGCGATTCGGCTTCGGTGCGTGGTATGATCAGCAAAGTGCACCATTTGGTGACCGTCGAAGAGGCGGAGGAGTAGCCGTGCAACAGCACGAGCTTCGTCCGCCCCGAGGTGCGAAGAAGCCGCGCAAGCGGATCGGCCGTGGCAACGCCAGCGGCCATGGGACATATTCCGGGCGAGGGCTAAAAGGGCAGAAGGCTCGCGCCGGCTCGCATATTCGCCCTGGTTTCGAGGGCGGCCAGACCCCCCTTATACGACGCCTACCACGCCGCCGGGGCTTTCGCAATCCGTTCCGGGTCTCCTTCACACCGGTGAACTTGAGAAAGCTGGGCGAGTTCCCTGCGGGCAGTGAGGTCACGCCGGAAGCTCTGCGGGAGGCGCGCATCGTGCGCTCCCTGCGCACTCCGGTCAAGATTCTGGGCGAAGGTGAGCTGAATGTGGCACTCACGGTCCGGGTGCATCGCGTCTCATCATCCGCGCGCGCCAAGATCGAGAGCGCGGGCGGAACGGTAGAGGAACTGATCCCGCGTCCCATGCAGCCTGAGGAAAAGCAACAGCCACGACGGGCCAAGAAGGCCAAGGAGGCGGTCGCCATGGCGGAGGAACAGGCGTCCTCCGCTCCGGACGCGGAACAAGAGGAGAGGAATGACAGCGGCAGCGAGACCAGCTAGACAGACACTGCCGGCTAGACCGCGTCTACTACAGGCAGTCATCGATGCGTTTCAGCAGCCGGACGTCCGCCGGAAGCTGCTGTTCACTATTGGCCTGCTCGTCGTCTTCCGTTTCGTCGCTCACGTTCCCATCCCCGGGGTGAACCCGGACCTGCTCACACAGGCCTTCGAGAACAACGCGATCCTGGGGTTCCTCAACCTCTTCAGCGGTGGCGCCCTGCGGAGACTGAGCGTCGCCGCGCTCGGCGTCTATCCGTACATTACCGCCTCCATCGTCATGCAGTTGCTGGTGCCCATCATTCCCAGCCTGCAGGAGCTCTCCCGTGAGGGCGAACAGGGGCGGAACCGCATCCAGCTCTACACCCACTACCTGGCCGTGCCCATGGCGATCGTGCAGGGCTACAGCCAGCTCATCATCCTGGAGCGGGCAGGCGCTGTTGGAAACGTGAGCTTCACGGGACCGGACGCGCTGCCCACCCTCTCGGCTGTGGTCTCCATGGCAGCCGGAACGATGTTCCTGGTATGGCTCGGCGAGCTGATCACGGAAAACGGCATCGGCAACGGCATATCCCTCATCATCTTCGGAGGCATCGTCGCGGGCCTGCCCACGATGTTCCCGAACATTGTCAGCCAGGGCGTCGGCCTCTTCAGCATCCTCGGCCTGGTAGCCATCGGCGTGGGCGTCCTCGCTTCCATCGTCTTCGTGCAGGAAGCGCAGCGGCGCATACCGGTCCAGTACGCCCGCAGCGTGTTCAGATCGGGTCGCATGTACCGCCAATCGGGCCAGAGCCACATCCCACTCCGGGTGAACTCGGCGGGGATGATCCCGCTGATCTTCGCCTTCTCCGTCGTCATCTTCCCAGCGCTCGTCGCGCAGTACCTGGTCGCCCAGACAAACGCTTCGTGGGTGCAGACGGTCGGCAACTTTATCATAGATTGGTTCAGCCCCCAGGGCAGCATCGTCTCACCAGGGTACATGGCGGTCATCTTCTTCTTGGTCATGATCTTCACGTTCTTCTACACCTTGGTCATCTTCCAGCAGCAGAACTTGGCCGAGAATCTCCAGAAGAACGGCGGCTTCGTCCCCGGAATCCGGCCCGGCCGCCCCACCGCGGAGTACATCATGCGGGTGCTGGTGCGGATCACCTGGGGCGGCGCCATCTTCCTTGGGCTCGTCGCCATCGTCCCGTACTTGCTTCCTTACATCATCGCCGGCTTCAGGAATGTCAACTCGCTCACGCTGAGCAGCACCGGGTTGATCATCATCGTCGGCGTTGTGCTCGATACCATGCGCCAGTTGGAGGCGCAGCTCATGATGCGAAACTATGAGGGCTTCATTCGCTGAGCCCGCCGGCCAGGGACGCCTTCAGGACCCCGGCCTGTGCAGGCACGGCTGTAGACCAGCCACAAAGGAGACAAGAGAATGGGCGCGTACCTAATCCTGCTGGGACCGCCGGGAACCGGCAAAGGGACCCAGGCCAAGCTCGTCGCGGATCAGCTAGGCCTGGCCCACATCGCAACAGGCGACATGTTTCGGGAAGCGGTTCGGCAGCAAACCGAGCTCGGCATGAAGGCCAAGTCCTTCATGGATCGGGGAGAGCTTGTCCCGGACGAACTCACCATCGCGATGCTGCTGGAGCGGATCCAGGAGTCCGACGCGCAGCAGGGCGCGATGTTTGATGGCTACCCGCGCACGCTCCAGCAGGCGAAGGCCCTGGACGAGGCGCTCGCTGGCCAGGGCAGAAAGGCCGACGGCGCCCTGCACATCACTGCATCCGACGACGAGATCGTGCGGCGGCTAAGCGGCCGGTGGTTGTGCACTGAGTGCGGCGAGATCTATCACGAGCAGCACCGCCCGCCGAAGCAGCAGGGCGTTTGCGACGCGTGCGGAGGCGAGCTGAAGCAGCGGGACGACGACAAGCCGGATGTGGTTCGGGAGCGTCTGCGTCGGCAACGGCCGCCGGAAGAACTCCTGTCCTACTACCGCGACCAGGGCCGGCTGCTAGAGGTAAACGGCGAGCAGGAGATGGATGCAGTGACGGTAGATCTTCTGGCCGCTATCAAGGATGTCACGTCCGGTGGAGGTGCAGGGAGCGAAGAGGGTCGCTGAACCGTCGCTCCGCAACACATGACCGGAGGTACCGAGACAGGCGAATGCCGATCATCATCAAGTCTGAGGAAGAGATCGCCATCATGCGAGAGGCCGGCTGCATCGTCGCCGAAGTCCTGGAGATCCTCTCCGAAGAAGTGCGGCCTGGCCTTTCCACGAAGAGGCTTGATACAATAGTGCAAGACGAATTCCAGCGGCGGAACGTGATACCCACCTTTCTTGGGTACCTCGGTTATCCGGCGCGTGTCTGTGTGTCCGTCAACGACGAGGTCGTCCACGGCATTCCCGGGGACCGCGTCCTAGAGCAAGGTGACATCGTCAGCATCGACTTGGGAGCCACCCATCGAGGGTTCGTCGCCGATTCAGCGGTGACCGTAGGGGTAGGCCGGATCGGCCCGGAGTACCAACGGCTCCTGGACGTGACCTACCGCTCCCTCTGGGAGGGGATCAGAGCGGCGCGTGCCGGGGCGCGTCTCGGCGCAGTGTCGCACGCCATTCAATCATACGCGGAGCCGCGCGGGTTCTCTGTCGTTCGGGAATACGTGGGGCACGGGGTAGGGCGCACGATGCACGAGGAACCCCAGGTTCCCAATTTCGGTCCGCCGGACCGCGGCCCGGTTCTGCGAAAGGGCATGACCCTGGCATTGGAACCGATGGTTAACCTGGGCGGCTGGCGTACGAAGAGGTTGGACGACGAATGGACTGTCAGCACCCAGGATGGCAGTCCGTCCGCCCATTTTGAGCACACGATCACCATCACTGATGGCGATCCCGAGGTGTTGACGCTGCGGAGCAGCGAGGAGGCGCACGCGGCTGCGCCGGCCGCCACCACGGCCGAGAGGGAAAGCTAGAGCGGCTCGATGCCGAAGAAAGACGCTATTGAGGTCGAAGGAGTCGTGCGGGTGCCCCTGCCCAATGCCATGTTCAGGGTCGACTTGGCCAACGGCCATGAAGTGCTCGCTCACATCTCCGGCAAGATGCGCCTCCACTACATCAAGATCGTTCCCGGCGACCGCGTTCTCGTCGAGCTTTCGCCGTACGATCTGGCCCGTGGCCGGATCACGTATCGCTTCAGGTGAGATAGGAAAGCCAGAATGAAAGTGCAAGCATCCGTCAAGCGCCGCTGCGACAAGTGTCAGATCATCCGTCGCCACGGTGTCGTTCGGGTGATCTGCGAAAACCCAAGGCACAAGCAGCGCCAGGGATAAGGAGGACAGCGCATGGCACGAATCGCCGGCATCGACGTACCGCGCGATAAGCGCATCGACGTATCCTTGCGTTACATCCACGGCATCGGACCCTCCCTGGCCCGCAACATCAGCCAGCAGGCACAAGTGGACGGGGCCACGAAGACCAAGGACCTCACCGACGAGGAGGTCACGCGCATCCGAGAGGTCATCGATCGCACCTGCACCGTCGAGGGCGAACTCCGCCGAGAGGTGCGCCAGAACATCCAGCGCTTGATCGAGATCAACTGCTACCGCGGCATTCGGCACCGACGCGGTCTCCCGGTGCGGGGTCAGCGCACACGCACCAACGCCCGCGGCCGAAAAGGACCGCGCAGGACCGTTGCCGGACGACGCCGCTCGGTGGCCAAGAAGTAGGACAGAGGGAAGAGAAAGGAGCCGCCAATGGCGGAACGCAAGGGTCGATCACGGAAAAGGGAGCGGAAGTCGGTCCCCAAGGGAAGGGCCTACATTCAGTCCACGTTCAACAACACGCTGGTCACTCTCACAGACCCCAACGGCAACGTCGTCGCTGCGGGTAGCGCAGGCACCGTCGGATTCAAAGGATCGCGCAAGTCCACACCGTTCGCCGCAGGGCAGGCCGCAGAGCGTATCGCCAAGCAGGCTATGGAACACGGCATGCGCCAGGTGGATGTGCACGTGAAAGGACCAGGGTCCGGGCGCGAGGCGGCCATCCGCTCCCTGGAGAGTGCCGGCCTGTCCATCCTCAGCATCCGTGACGTGACGCCCATGCCGCACAACGGTTGCCGGCCGCGCAAGCGGCGGAGGGTGTAGGAGAGGAGGAGCATATGGCGCGCTATGTGGGACCCGTCTGTCGCCTCTGCCGTCGCTACGGCGACAAACTCTATCTCAAGGGTGAACGCTGTATTGGCCCCAAGTGCGCCTTTGAGCGAAGGCCGACGGCTCCCGGCCAGCAGAAGTACGGTAGGAGACGCAGGGTATCAGACCGTTCGCTCCAGTTGCGTGAGAAGCAGCGCGCCCGCTTCAGCTACGGCATCATGGAGCGCCAGTTCCGCCGCTACTACCGCGAGGCTATCCGCCGCGCGGGGGTAACCGGAGAGACAATGATTCGCCTTCTGGAGCAGCGACTGGACAACATCGTGTATCGGCTGGGCTTCGCCGACTCCCGCGCGCAGGCCCGGCAAATCGTACGCCACGGCCATATTGTCCTCAATGGCCGCGTCACAGACATCCCGTCTTGTACGGTGAAGGTAGGAGATGAGATAACGTGGTCTCCGAAAGGAAGGCGCAGCGAGCTCATCAAGATAGTGCAAGAAGGCATGCAGGCCAAAGAGGTCCCTGATTGGCTGGGCGTCGATGTGGCCACCATGACCGGCCGGGCCATTGCCCTGCCGGACGTGGCTCAAGTTGGCGCCAAGTTCGACCCGGCAGTCATCGTGGAGTACTACTCTCGGTAGGGAAGGCAGTCCATGAACGTCACTACTCTCGATACCAACGTGCCGCCAAGCTTTTCGGTTGTCGAGCCCGAGCCTCCCCACATCACCATAGAGGAGGAGTCGGAGGTCTACGCACGCATTGTGGCCGAGCCGTTGGCGCCCGGCTTCGGCATCACGCTGGGCAACGCCCTTCGCCGGGTCCTCCTTGGCTCATTGCCCGGTGCCGCCGTTACCTCCATCCGCATCGAGGAGGTGGTGCATGAGTTCTCCACCATCCCCGGCGTGAAAGAGGACACCATGGAGCTCCTGCTCAATTTCAAAGGGTTGCGCCTGCGTCCTCTCTCGGACCGGCCCGGCAAGATGTTCCTTGAAATGTCGGGGCCGGGAGAGGTGCGTGCCAGCGACATTCAGGTGGCCGCCGACTACGAGATCGTTAACCCGGATCTCTACCTGGCGTCCCTCGACTCCGACAAGGCCCACCTCACAGTGGAGTTCACCGTCGAGCGCGGACGGGGCTACCTGCCCGCCGATCAATCGGACGGCCTGCCGATCGGGGTTATCCCCGTCGATGCCATCTTCACGCCGGTGGAGAAGGTCAACTATCACGTTGAGCACACACGCGTCGGCCAAATGACGAACTTCGACAAACTCGTCCTGGAGGTATGGACCGACGGCACCACCACCGCAGTCGATGCCATCAGCCAGAGCGCCGACATCATGCAGGAGGAGTTGGGCATCTTCTCCCAACTGGGCAAGCCTGAGCCATCCGTTGTTGAGCACGGCGTCGGTCGAGGGCTTGCCCTGCCGGCCGACAAGTACCACACGCCCATCGAGAACCTGAACCTCTCCGTGCGGGCCTACAACTGCCTCAAGCGCAGCGGCCTGATGACCGTCGGCCAGGTTCTGGAGAAGAGCGAGGACGAACTCCTGACGCTGCGGAACTTCGGCCAGAAGTCATACTTCGAGCTGAAGAACCGCCTCATTGAGCTTGGATACCTCGAGCCGGAGCCGGAGGAACCGGAGGAACTGATCGCCGCCGACCAGGAAGGGGTCAGTCCGTTGGGGGCCGCCCTGATACAGGCCCTTCAGGAAGCCGGCGAGGATGCGTCCGCGCTGATCGAGAAAGCGAAGAACCAGGAGCAGTAACAGGGATCCGGCATCACTCTGAAACCGCGAACGCGGGCACAGAGCTGGGCCGGACGCCCCGTCCCGAGGCAGAATATAACATGAGACACCGCATCGCCGGCAGGAAGCTGAACAGGCCAACCGCCCACAGGAAGGCGATGCTTCGCAATCTGGTGAAGGACCTGCTGGTTCACGAGTCGATTCGCACGACCGAGCCCAAGGCAAAGGAAGCGCGCCGCTCAGCGGAGCGCGTGATCACTCTGGGCAAGGATGGAAGCCTTCACGCCCGCCGCCAGGCGCTGCGCGTCCTCAACGACAAGTCCGTCGTCTCCAAGTTGTTCGATGACATCGGCCCCCGCTTCGTGGGGCGCCCCGGCGGCTACACCCGCCTCCTGAAGCTCGGTCCCCGCGCCGGGGACGGCGCTCCCATGGCCCAGCTCGAGCTCGTGGCACAGGGAGAGTGACGGGCAAGACGCCACGCCGACGGCTCGCCTTGGTAATCGAATACGACGGCAGCCGCTACGGCGGTTCTCAAGTCCAGAAGAACGCCCCCAGCATTCAGGGAGAACTGGAGACCGCGCTCCGCAAGCTCACCGGAGAACGGCTCCGGCTCGCTTTCGCCGGACGGACGGACGCCGGTGTCCACGCAAGGGGTCAGGTAGCCGCGTTCAGCACGACATCCACGCTCGACACCGAGGTCTTCGTGCGGGGCCTGAACGCGTGGCTCCCAGACCAGATCGCGATCCGGCACGCGACGGAGGTAGACGATGATTTCGACCCGCGACGGCATGCCAGCAGCCGCACCTACCAATACACGATCTACAATGCCGCTGTGCGCTCGCCCCTCTGGCGCTCCCACGCGTGGCACGTGCCCGAACCGATAGACACGACCCTCATGCAACACGAAGCTGCGGGCCTCCTCGGCGAACACGACTTCGCGGCCTTCAGCAGAAACGAGGGGGTGCGCACGGTCCGCCGCCTCCAACGGTTAGAGGTGGCGCGCCACGGTGCCCTCGTCGTCCTCGAACTGGAAGCGAACGCCTTTCTTCGCCAGCAGGTGCGCCGTACCACGGGCGCTCTTGTGCAGGTGGGCACCGGCAGGATGGAGGCCGCGGCCTTCCGCGACCTCCTCCCCCGCGCTGAGCCGGCCAGCGCAGGGCCTCT
The DNA here is from genome assembly GCA_964406605.1 of uncultured Dehalococcoidia bacterium. Classification (GTDB taxonomy): domain Bacteria; phylum Chloroflexota; class Dehalococcoidia; order DSTF01; family RBG-16-68-14; genus CAYOSF01. The sequence goes on from CAYOSF010000012.1 coordinate 41,500, forward strand.
GGCCCCACCGCACGGCCTCTGTCTCCAGCACGTCTCCTACGCAGGACTCGACCTACTCCCATCGGACGCGCTATCATGAAGTTTGGCCGCGCGGTCTGGACGGCCGGGCCAACGCCAAGGAAATCACGAACGAGCGCGAGATGAAGACCTACACGCTGAAAGCGAAAGAGATCGAAACACATTGGCACGTGTTGGACGCAGAAGGCCGGCCGTTGGGGAGGCTGGCCTCGGAGACGGCACAGTTACTGCGAGGCAAGCACCGGCCGACCTTCAGCCCCCACCTGGACAACGGCGACTTCGTGGTCATCGTCAACGCGGCCAAGGTGAAGGTGACCGGTAACAAGATGCAGCAAAAGCTCTACTATCGCCATTCCGGCTACCCCGGCGGTCTGAAGGAGACTCCCTTGCCTCGCATGCTGGAGCGCCACCCAGACCGGGTCGTCCGGCAGGCAGTGAAGGGCATGCTGCCCCACAACCGGCTCGGCCGCAGACTGCTGGGTCACCTGAAAGTGTACGGTGGTCCGGACCATCCTCACGAAGCGCAGGTGAACGCGGGCCGGCGACGTCGCAAAGCCGAGGCCGCCGCCGAAGCCGACAAGAGTGAAGCTCCCGAAGAAGCCAGCGAGGAATCCGCATGACCAGTGAGCACTACTACCACGGCACAGGACGGCGCAAGAGGGCGGTCGCCAGGGTGCGCCTTCATCCCGGCCCGGGCACGCATGTCGTTAACGAGAAGCCGATGGAAGAAGTCTTCACCCGTCTCCAGCACCAGCGCCTCATCCTCCGACCCCTTGAGCTCACCGAATCACAGGACAAGTTCCACGCGGAGGTCAAAGTCGCGGGCGGCGGCGTCAGCGGCTGGGCCGGCGCAGTTGCCCTGGGCATTGCCCGCGCTCTGGCCGTAGCCGACGACGACGCGCAGAGGCCGCTGCGCCAGACCGGGCTCCTCACCCGCGACTCGCGCATCAAGGAGCGCAAGAAGTACGGCCTGAAGCGCGCCCGCAAGGCCCCACAGTACACCAAGCGCTAGCCGGCCGGATCGGCCCGAGAGCTCGCAGCGCCTCGTTTCGAGAGAGAGTAGGCGTGTAGGAGAGAGGCTCTCTGGAGCTACGCCCTGACGGCCGCCAGCCTCGCCTTCAGCCGGTCCAGAGCCTCCACGGGCGACGGCTCCACTCCGTTGAGCAAGGCAAGGTAGTAGCTGACGAAGTCCCCCAGGTAGACCGCGCTCAGCACCTGTGCCAGCGGGCTGGCACCTTGCGCCGCCACCCGTTCGTGGGAAACCCCCGCCTCAGCCAGCGCATCCGCCGTCGCATCGTAGCGCAGCAGCAGCCTCGGGTGCAGACCAGCGTGCCACAGAAGCACGACATGCAGCCGCGAGACGGCCTCTCTCGCGAGACCGAAACCCGCAATGCTGTTGTGATTGAGCTCCGGTAGCTCCTCGCGCACGGCCCAACACTTGCTGTTCTCGTTGAACTGCGTCTTCCAGCGATAGGCCGCCTCCGCCAGAACGCCGGCCCCTATCACCACCGGCAACCGGCCGTGCAGCCGGCCCGCCACCTGCTTTGCTGGGTTGTCCTCAACCCGCGACTCAAACCGGAGCCGCGGGCGCTGCTCCTGCATCAAGGCCACCGCCTCGGTCACCGACGCCTCCTGATCCGGAAGGAGCCCGACGCGCTCGCCTATCGCCAGCAGCGCCATCAACTGATTGCCCAGCCCGGAGCGAGGCTCGCCATCGTACTCGTAGACCAGGGCCGGCGCGTCCCTCTCTCTGGCCAACTCCAGCAGCGCGCCCCCGGTCGTCACAACCACCGGCCGCGCGCCGGCCGATATCGCCTGCCGGAACGCCGAGAGCGTCTCCTCTGTGTTCCCGCTCTGGCTGCAGGCCACCACCATTGAAGCTTCGCCGACGAAGGGCGGAATGTCGTAGCCGCGCGACACCTGCACCGGCTTCCGGCCATACGCCGCGGCCAGTGACCGTAGAATGTCCCCCGCGATGGCGGAGCCGCCCATCCCCAACACGACCACCTCCCGCGCCTCATGGTACTCAGGCGGCAACTTGAAGCCGGCGGCGTGACGCCACGCCTCCGCGCACTGCTCCGGCAGCGCCTCGATGCGTCCCAGCAGCCCCTGTCGGTCGAGCCGCTCCACCGTGGCCCGATCGTCCAGCGTCCCAGCCATCTTCTCTACCTCGCGCACTGCGTCATCGTGCTTCGGCCCGCCTCCCGTGGAAGACGGTTCAGCGTCCCCTCTTGGTCTTCGCTCCCATCTGAGCCGCCGCCTCGTTCAGGTCCTTCACCGTGTCGATCGCCTTCCAATACGCCTGCGACCTGAACGCGTACAGCTTGCCCTCCGACGCCAGCCGGGGAAACAGCTCGTCCTCGTGGTCGCCCACGTCCGGCAGGCCATCGAAGAACTCCCGGCTCAGTACGTACACGCCGGCACTCAGCCAGTACGGCAGCGGCGGCTTCTCCCGGAACCCCGTGATGCGCTTCCCTCGTTGTTGCACGATGCCGTACGGGCTCCGGAGCTGCGTCAGCAACAGCGTCGCCACGGCGCCGGTGCGCTCGTGCTGTCGCACCATCGGCTCCAGCGGCTGCGTGTTCACATTGTCCCCATTCGTGGCGATGACGAAACGCTCCGATTCCGGCACCCGCCCGAAGCCGAGTTTCAGCGCGCCTCCCCTGCCCAGCGGCTCGTCCTCCACCGAGTACTGCATCCGCACTCCCCAGCGGCCGCCATCCTGGAAGTACTCCTCAATCACCTGATGCAGGTATCCACAAGCGACGATCACGTCCATTACGCCGCCCTCGCGCAGCCAGTCGATCTGATACTCAAGGATCGGCTTGCCCGCCAGCGGCACCATCGATTTGGGCTTGTCCCCGGTGAGCGGACGCAGCCGCTCCCCCCTCCCCCCTGCCAGTATGATGGCGAACACCTAGGACAACACCTCACTTCGACAAACGAGCGGCCGACTAGGCAGCGCCGGGATAGTACTCGTCCAGCTCCCACTGCAGCGGATTATCACCAATGTAGCGCCGGACTCGCTGTAGGTCAGCCTCGCTACGCAGGACGTGCTCGTGATAGTTGCGCTGCCATCGGAAGCCTCTATAGCCAGCCTTCCGGCATGACGTGGTCACGGCGGCCTTGTACGTTCGGATGATCACCCCAAGGGTCCCCCGATGGGGCGACATCCTGGAAAACCGGCCCGCACCTCTATTCGTAGGGGCGTTCAACTGAACGCCCTTGGGTTCTCCCCCTTGTGGTTCCCTTTCGTCCCCCTCATCCCCAATCAGCACCACACCGTGCAAGTGGTTCGGCATCAGCACCCAGGCATCAAGAGCGACTCCAGCGAAATGCCCCGGAATCTCCAACCAACACCTCTCCGCGATCTGGCGTACCTCCTCATTCTCGAACAACAACGCGCGGTCGTGCGTGCAGACGGTGACAAAGTACGTCCCGGCCCGCGAGTAGTCATAGCCTCGGAGGCGGATTGATCGACGCCGGTGTTTGTCACTGTCGTTGCTCACATGCTTTCCAGGATTGTCCGCAGTCCACGACAGAAGCGACCATCGGGCAGGCTTCCACCGGCGGGCGCATCCACCGTAGGGGCGTTCAATTGAACGCCCCTACGCGAGGGATCCTCTGTATCAGTCATCATCACTCGCCTTCGTCTCTCATCCCTAGCTCCCGGCCTCCACGCGCGCCCCAGCCGCCCCCTCGCGTGCGGCCAGCCCCGCCGCCGCGCGCAGCAGCGATGCCTTGTCTGTCCGCTCCCACGGCGCATCGATGTCGTCCCGCCCGAAATGGCCGTACGCCGCCGTCGGCTTGTAGATCGGCCGGCGCAGGTCCAGGTCGCGGATGAGCGCCGCCGGCCGCAGGTCGAAGTGCTCGTGCACGAGCTGCAGGATCGTCTCATCGTCCACGTGCCCGGTGCCGAACGTCTCGATAGCGATCGATGTCGGTCGCGCCACGCCGATGGCGTACGAAAGCTGGAACTCCAACCGGTCGGCCAGCCCCGCCGCGACGATGTTCTTCGCCACGTAACGCGCGCCATATGCCGCCGAGCGGTCCACTTTCGTCGGGTCCTTGCCCGAGAACGCACCACCGCCGTGCCGTGCGATTCCGCCATACGTGTCCACGATGATCTTGCGGCCGGTGAGGCCGGCATCGCCCATCGGTCCACCGATGACGAAGCGCCCTGTGGGGTTTACCAGGTAGCGCGTCCTTTCGTCCAGCAGATCCGATGGAACCACCTTCTTGACTACCTCCTCGATGATGCCCTGTTGGAGATCGTCTCGCAGCGCGGCCGGATCGTGCTGAGTAGAAACCAGCACCGTGTCGATCCGCTTCGGCTGGCCGTATTCGTACTCCACCGTCACCTGCGATTTGCCGTCGGGACGGATGTGCTCGAGGATGCCCTCTTTGCGCACCTCGGCCAACCGCCGGCATAGCTTGTGCGCCAGCGAGATGGTAAGCGGCATCAGCTCCGGCGTCTCCCGGCAGGCGAAACCGATCATCATCCCCTGGTCGCCTGCGCCCTGCTCCAGCTCCAGTTCCTCCTCACTCACCCCTCCCTCTCGCGACTCAAGCGAGCGGTCCACCCCCTGGGCGATATCGCCAGATTGCTCCTTCACAGAGACGACGACGCCGCAGGTCTCGTAGTCGAAGCCGTACTTGGCGCGCCTGTAGCCCGCACCCCGCACGGTCTCGCGAATGACCGCGGGCATGTCCACATAGCATTCCGTCGTGATCTCGCCCATCACCGCCACCAGGCCTGTGGTGACCGCGGTCTCGCATGCGACCCGGGCCATGGGGTCCTGGGCGATAATCGCATCCAGAATGGCATCCGAGATCTGATCGCACAGCTTGTCCGGATGCCCTTCCGTCACCGACTCCGAGGTGAGGAATAGTGAAGGTGAGGTCATGAAGGTGGTGTCACTCATCTACGAAGCTCCTTTACGTTCCTTCTTCCCAGCTCGAGAGGTACTTGCGCTGCTCCTCCGTCAGCTCGTCGATGCTCACGCCCAGCGATGCCAACTTCAGACGCGCAACTTCCTCGTCGATTTCGCGCGGCACCGTGTAGACGTCCGGCGACAGGCGCTGCTCCCCCTGCGCCAGATGCTCCACGCTGAGCGCCTGGTTCGCAAAGCTCATGTCCATCACACTGGCCGGGTGGCCCTCGGCGGCGGCCAGGTTCACCAGGCGGCCCTCCCCAAGCAGGAACAGTCGACGGCCGTCCGCCATACGGAACTCTTCCACGAAGGGGCGCACCTGGCGCCGCCCTTCCGCCATGGCCTCCAGAGCCTTCAGATTCAACTCCACATTGAAGTGGCCGGAGTTGGCCAGGATGGCGCCGTCCTTCATCACCTCCATGTGCTGCTGGTCGATGGCGTGAATGTCGCCGGTGATGCTGACGAAGATGTCCCCGATGGCGGCCGCCTCCAGCATAGGCATCACGCGGTAGCCGTCCATGACGGCCTCCAGCGCTCGCAGCGGATCGACTTCGATGACGATGACCTGCGCGCCCAGGCCATCCGCGCGCATCGCCACGCCCCGTCCGCACCAGCCGTAGCCGACCACAACGACCTTCTTGCCGGCCCAGAGGATATTGGTGGCGCGCGTGATGCCGTCGATGGTGCTCTGGCCGGTACCGTAGCGGTTGTCGAAGAGGTGCTTCGTGTTCGCCTCGTTCACAGCGATGATCGGGTACGCCAGCGCGCCGTCGCCGGCCATGGCCCGCAGGCGAATCACGCCCGTTGTGGTCTCCTCCGTCCCACCGACCACCTCATCGATCAGGTCGCGCTGCTCCCTGTGGATGGTAGCTACCAGATCGGCGCCGTCGTCCAGGGTGATCTGCGGACGATGCTCCAGCGCCTGGTGGATGTGGCGATAGTAGGTCTCGTCGTCCTCACCCTTGATGGAGAAGGTGGGGATCCCGTACTCCATGACCAACGCGGCCGCCACGTCGTCCTGGGTGCTCAGGGGATTGCTGGCGCAAACGGCGAGCTGGGCGCCGCCATCACGCAGGGCCAGGGCCAGGTTGGCGGTTTCCGTGGTGACGTGCAGACAGGCGGAGAGGCGCACGTCGCGCAGCGGCTTTTCGCTCGCGAACCGCTCGCGGATGGTGCGGATGACAGGCATCTCGCGCGCCGCCCATTCGATGCGTCTCACTCCCTCTTCCGCCAGACGAGGGTCACGTATGTCCCCTTCTGTCGATGATTGTGTCGTCAAGGGCTCCTTCCTTTCACGCCTGAAGACTCACCAGCTCCGCGCCCTGCCGCCGGCCGCGGAACGCGGCCTGCCGCCGGCGCACAAAGGCACCCAAACCGTGATCGCGCCGCACCGCAGCTCCTTCGATGAGACGCCCCACTTCCCGATACCCCAGCCGCGAATAGGCGCGCACCGCCGCGAGGTTGCCAGGGTCAACGCTCAGCACCACCTCTCGGCACGTACTCAAGAGATGTTGTGTGACCGCGCCGGTTACGAGGGTCCCCAGGCCGCGCGCTCGATGCCAGGGATGGGTGAACACGTTTCCCGCGACGGCGATGCCGTCGGCTCTGGAGACGACGTGCGTACCGGCGACCGCCACGAGACGGTCGCCTTCGTAGGCGCCGTAGTACACGGCATCGTCGATGTTGTCGGCTGTATAGAAGGCGGGGGTACCGTCGCTGCGGTACAGCTCGTTGACCTCATCGACGTCGTGTCCGCGCAGCCGGCGGACCTCGCCCGGCGCTGGCTGAAACGTCTCGCCGTCAACGAGCATGCGCATCATGCTCTCGCGAGACGGCAGGCGGTAGTGGCGGAGGACCGTTTCCAGATGATGCACCTCACAGGTGAGGAACGTGTGGACCGGTCCGGGATGGAGTCGGAGCATTGCCTCCAGCGCGTCGATGGCTCCCAGGGCAAAGAACGCGCTTCCCAACCCGCCCCGCGAATGAAGCAGGAGAGCCTGGCTCCCCCCACCGCGCGCTAGCCACCACTCACTGCGCGCGAAGAGGCGTGGTTGAAGCTGCCCAAGGGCGTAGGCGGCATAGGCCCGGTGGGGCGTGAGAATGCGCCGGATCTCCTCCTTCTCACGCAGCGGCCGCACGAGGTACTCCGCGCGCGCCCGCGCGGCGACGTGCCGTGGCAGTGGTCGCGCGGCCATGCTACTTCTTCACCCCCGACGACATGTAGCGACCGATGATGGGCGCGAGATCGCACTTGGTCTGCTCCGGCACCAGGTCCGGTGCCGTGACCAGCGCGGCGGCAAGAGCCGAGGAACAGGCGCAGGTTCGCTCCGAAGGCAGCGTCCGCACGACCTCCGCCACCACTTGCCTGGCCGTGTCCACGTTGCGGTTGAGATTCTCCAGGATCATCTCCGCGGTAACAGGCTCGTGGCTCTCATGCCAGGTGTCGTAGTCCGTTACCAGCGCCAGAGTCGAGTAGCAGATCTCCGCTTCCCGGGCCAGCTTCGCCTCGGGCAACGCCGTCATGCCGATGACATCCGCACCCCACGATCGGTAGAGATGTGACTCCGCCTTCGTCGAGAAGGCGGGCCCCTCGATCACCACATAGGTGCCGCCCTGGTGCACGGTCGCGCCGACCGCCCGCGCCGCATCAGCAAGCAGCCCGCTCAGCGCCGGACAGAAGGGCTCATCGAACGCGATGTGGGCCACCAGACCGCGCCCGAAGAAGCTGGCCGGCCGGCCGCGCGTGCGATCGAGGAGCTGATCCGGCACGACGAGGTGCAGCGGCTCGATCTCCTCCCGAAGGCTGCCGACCGCGCTTACCGCGAGGATGCGTTCCACGCCTAGCTGCTTGAGCGCCCAGACGTTTGCCCGCGCCGGCAGTTCCGTGGGGAGGATGCGATGGCCCACACCGTGCCTCGGCAGAAACGCGAGCCGCACACCCGCCAGGGCCCCGAGCACGATGGTGTCACTGGGCGGGCCGAAGGGCGTATCGAGCCGCACGTCCTCGATGTCGGACAGACCTTCCATCCGATAGAAGCCGGAACCACCCATGACAGCAAGCTGCGCGCCGCTCATGCCTTCGCCTCCGCGCGCTCCATGAGTTCCCGCAACGTTTCCGCATACGGTGGCCGCGCGACCGCTCGCTCCGTGATGATGGCAGCGACGAAATGGTGGGGTGTGACGTCGAAGGCCGGGTTCGCCACCGCCACACCCTCGGCCGCGAACCGATGGCCGCGCGGCGTGGTCACCTCATCCGGGGACCGCTCCTCGATTGGGATCCTTTCCCCCGTGGCCAGCGAGAAGTCTATCGTGCTCACCGGCGCGGCCACGTAGAATGGCACGCCGTGCTCCCGCGCGAGTACCCCCAGCGCATAGGTGCCGATCTTGTTCGCCGTGTCGCCGTTGGCGGCGATACGGTCCGCCCCGACGACCACCAAATCGATATCGCCCCGCTGCATGAGCGCGCCCGCGGCGCTGTCCACGACGAGCGTGCAATCGATCCCATCGCGGGTCAGCTCCCAGGCGGTAAGCCGTGCGCCCTGGAGCAGCGGACGCGTCTCCGTCGCCACCACCCGGACCTGCTTGCCGCTCTCGACGGCTGCCCGCACGACGCCCAACGCCGTCCCGTACCCCGCCGTCGCCAGGGCGCCTGCATTGCAGTGGGTGAGAATGGTCGCGTCCCCCGGCACCAGCTCCGCGCCCAGCCGCCCGAGCCGTCTGTTCGACTCCACGTCTTCAGTCTGTATCCGTTGCGCCTCGCCCACCACAGCCTGGCGCATCGCCTCCACGTCCGGTGCGGCTTCCGCCGCCTCCAGTGTGCGTTTCAGCGCCCACGAGAGGTTCACCGCCGTAGGCCGGGTGGTCGCCAGCTCCATGGCGGCGGCTCTGAGCGAAATGAGCAATTCCTCACGGTCCGATGCCTCGCTGCCCACCGCGACGAGCGCCAGACCGAGGGCCGCCGCGACGCCGATGGCCGGCGCGCCCCGCACCCGCAGGGCGCCGATCGCCTCCGCGACTTCCTGGTGATCGGCCGCGGTGAGCCAGACCTCTTCTTCGGGAAGGCGGGTCTGATCCAGCAGTCGCAGGCGGCCATCCGACCAGATGATAGGCTCTATGGACATGCCTTCCGTTCTCTAGACAAACAAAAGACTTCTCGTGGCGTGAGAAGTCGCGAATCCGCTCTCTCATCTTCCCCCCGCCCTAGGCGGGGGCCGGAGTTGGCACCGCGTCCACGTGGGGCAGACCGGTTGCCGGGCTTCTTCGGGCCGTTCCCTCCACCACTCTGGATAAGAGTTGTGCGCCGTATTCGGTTGTCGATTATGCAGTGTACGATACGGGCGGAGCGTGAGCAAGCAGGGTCTTCCCCACACCGGGCAAGCTGTGGAGCCAGATCCCGTATGGTTCTCCCGGCTGACGCGCTTGAGCCAGGCAGGAGCCTCTGCGCCTGCCCCCTCCACCTACAGCTCGTCCCAGAACGTATCGATCAGCTCGTCCGGCAGGTCGAAAAGGGCGTCGCCGTCCGGCGTCTTGAGCGGCTCGGTGCGCAGGAACGATGGTATCTCGTCAGCGTCCCGCCCGAAGCCGGCCGATTGATTGAACTCGTGCTCGTCCCGCAGGCAGCGCTTGCCCAGCTCGAGCACGTCGTCGGCCGACCAGGCAACGCCGTGCTGCGCGCTCACGAACGCCGCCATGTCCTCCGCCGTCGGATTGGAGAACTGGCACAGCCCAACCGAATCGATTGCCGCCTGCAACACCTGCTCTCGGCGCGACGCGTTGAGGTACGTCTCCTCGGTCACGTCGCGGGCGGTGACGAGGCCGGCGGTATGGTCTGCTCCCTGCGGGCTGGTAGCGTAGGTCACGCCCATCCCCTTCAGCGTGCGCGGCTCCCAGGCTGGGATGCCCATCCCCCTGATCGCCGGCACACGCTCCAGACCGAAGTGCCGGGCCACCGCCACCGTCCCATTGCCCAGCAGCCGGCCCAGCTCCGTGCCCCGGCGGATCTCATCGAACAGCCGGATGGCCGCCTGCCAATCGCCGAACTCGGCGACACCGGCCTCCATCGCCACGCCGAAGGCGTTGCCCGTCTCGATCGTGTCCAGCCCCAGGTCGTCGCACAGCCGGTCCATCTCCGCCACCGCCTCCAGGTTGTCGATCTCCAGGTTTGCCCCCAGCAAGGTGAGCGTCTCGAACTCGAGAGCGCTGGTGAGGTGCTCGCCACGCTCGTTGTTGAAGAGGATGGAGCACTTGATGATGCAGCCCGCCATGCAGGGGAGCATTTTGCCGCTCCGCTCCGGCGCAAGCTCCGCGATGCGCTGGCCGCTTATCGCGTCGCCCCCAGCGAATGTGCCCAGCCGGTGGTTCCGCGTAGGGAAGCTGGAGGTCTTCTCCCGGTTGACGAACCTCACGACGCCCGCCGTCCCGAACGTGCTCATGTTCTGCGTTCGAGGGTCTTCCAGCGTCCGCTTCGAGAAGTCGAGCACCAGCCTCCGGTAGCCTTCCTTGTCGGCCGCCTCTACGTTCTTGGCTCGTGCGTCGTGCACCACGATCGCCTTCAATCGCTTGCTTCCCATCACGGCACCGAGGCCCCCTCGACCGGCGTGTCGGGTCGGCCGGCCCTCGGGATCGTTGACGGCTACCGAGGCCCCTCCCAGTTGTTGCTCCCCGGCCGGGCCGATGCACGCGATCGTGGAAGTCCGGCTGCCTGAGTCGGCCCGCCCCAGCAGCCGGGCAACAGTGTCGTACGTGCCGAGACCCACCAGCTCCGGCGGCACCGGCTCAAGCCTGCCACCTGAGGAATCGATATGCAGAATGCGCCAGAAATCGTCCGGCGTCATCCCCTCGATCACGACCGCCTTGATCCCAAGCCTGGAGAGACGGTGGCCCAGTGCGCCGCCGACGTTCGACTCCTTGCAGCCGCGCGTGAGCGGGCTCTTGCCGCCGAAGGAGGTCCTGCCCGAGGTCGTGACCGCGGTTCCGCCCAGCAGCCCGGGCGCGAACACAAGCTTGTTCCCCGGCCCCAGCGGCTCACACCGGGGGTCCACCTCCCACAAGATGATTCGAGATGTGAGCGCGTGGCCGCCCAGCAGAACGTACTCGTCCGGCGCCTCCTCGCGTGATACGGTCAGGTCGCTCAAGCTCACCCTGATGACGGAAGCCATGGTCACCTCATAAGATCTCTGCGCTCGCGCTGGCGCGCCCAGCGGTTTCGCTGAGGCCGTGCCCTGTCCTCAGTCATTCGCTTGTGATTATGTCACCTACGTGAATCGTTCCGCCGCGCAGAATCTGCGCCTTCAAACCGCCGCTGTGCGCCAGACCCTGCAGCACCCTCTGGTCGGTCAGTCCCGCGAGGTGGGCGCATGGCTCACTCAGGCTCAAGCCGCGCAGGCGGACCTCGCCGACGGCGAACTCCGTGGCCAGCAGCTTCTTGAGCCGTACGCCTCGAGTAACGATGTTCCGGCGCACCTCGCCGGGAGCCAGCTTCAGCCCGGTGTCTCGTCCGAGCGCCTCGATGGCCTCAGCTTCGATCAGCGAAACCTCCCTATCCTGGGAACTTCCGAAGTACCGGTCTCCCTCTAGCCCTTGGCCGGCCACGGCGCGCGCTTCGTTCACCGACGTCACGGGCCGGCCGTCACCGCGCAATCCGGGCGCGACGTGGATTGAAACGACGGTACCCTGCGACATCGACCGCAGCTCCTCTCAATACCCCACATTACAGCGGAGCACTTGGAGTATAGGAACCCACCTGGAGGCACACAAGCGACCGCGGTCATTGGTGTCGGAGTGCCCAGATCGAGAGCTGTGCGCGGGCTGCCGGCCGGTGAGCTTACGCGAAGAGGAGCGATGCCGCCCCCTGCGCCGCCTCGAAGAGGTGCCGGGGGAAGATGCCGACGTAGAAGACGCCCACCACCAGCGCCACGGTCAGGCCGTTCACCAGCGCCGGTACCGGCAGCCGGCCTTCCTCCTCCGGCTGAGAGATGTACAGCTCCTTGATGACCATCAGGTAGTAGTAGAGGGATACGAAGCTCATCACGACGGCGATGACCGACAACCAGAGGAAGCCCTCCTCGGCCACAGCCTGGAAGAGGATGAACTTGGTCAGGAAGCCGGCGAACAGCGGCATTCCCGACAACGAGAAGAGCGCCGCGGTCAGCGACGCCGCCAGCAGCGGCGCGCGCTCCGCCATCCCCCGGAAGTCCGCGATCTCGTCCTTGTCGGTCAGGTTGTACCAGGCGATGATGCACGTGAACGCGGCCAGGTTCGTGATCACATACCCCGACATGTGCAGCAACAGTGCGCCCGCCGTCGCCGATGAGAGCGCCGCCAGCGCCATCAGCATGTATCCCACCTGGCCGATCGACGAGTAGGCGAGCAGCCGCTTGATGTTGTGCTGCTGAAGCGCGACCAGGTTTCCAAGCACCATCGTCAAGGCGGCCAGCGCGGCGATCATCCACTGCCAATCGTCGAGGACCGGCATGAAGGCGCCTGAGAACAGACGCAGCAGCAGCGCGAAGCCCGCCGCCTTGGACGTGGCCGAGAGGTAAGCGGTAATGGGCAGCGGTGCCCCCTCGTAGGCGTCGGGCGTCCACATGTGGAAGGGCACTGCGGCCACTTTGAACCCGAGTCCGGCCATCACCAATACCAGCCCCGCCAGCAACCCCAGGTCGAACCCGGACGTCCCGTTCGCATAGGCGGCGGCGATGTCGTCGTAGAACGTGGAGCCCGCCGAGCCATAGATGAGGCTGAGCCCATAGAGGAAGAGAGCCGACGCGAAGGCACCCAGCAACATGTACTTCATGCCGCCCTCGTTGGACTTGGGATCGAACTTGGCAAACGACACCAGGACATAGAGGCTGAAGCTGAGCAGCTCCAGCGAGATGTAGGCGCTCAGCAGCTCCCGAGCGGCGGCCATGTAGATGGCCCCGATCGTCGAGAGGACGAGCAGCCCGTAGTACTCCCCGGGATTCCGGAGCCGCGCCTGGACGAAGTGGGCTGATGCCAGCGCCACGGTGGCCGTGATCGCCATGAAGAAGACGCGGAAGAAGGTAGTGTAGTTATCGACGTAAAGGAGGCCGGCGAAGTCGCTCTGCTTGTCCAGCCAGCCGAAGGAGAGCCCAAGGATCGCGACGAGCCCCGCCGCCGTCGCGAAGGGCAGCCATTCCTTGCGGAAGCGCGGCACGAAGAGGTCCAGGCCGATCACAAGCGCCGCCAGACCTCCCAAGCAGAACTCAGGGGTCAGCAGCGAGTAGTCCAGATTCAGCTCGCTCGGCATCTATCCAACCCCCGGAAGTGCCAGCACCGTCTCGGCGATGCGGTCGACGAACGGGCTGGGGAAGACTCCCATGAAGATCAGGAAGCAGATGAGAAGAGCGCCTCCCGCCTGCTCGAAGCGAGTCATATCCTTCAGGTCTTTCCACTGCTCGTTTGGCGGTCCGAACATGGCCAGCGCCAGCATACGCAGAATGTACACGGCGGTGATGGCGGCGCCCAGGATCCCCAAGGCCCCAAGGGCCGGGTAGGTGCGGAACGTCCCCACGAACACGTTGAACTCCGCCACGAACCCGGACAGGCCGGGCAACCCGAGCGACGCGAGCCCTGCGATGGCGAAGAACGCGACGAAATGCGGCATCCGCTTCACGACCCCGCCGAAGAGCCTCATGTCCCGCGTGTGGGCCTGGTCATAGATCGAGCCCACCATGGCGAACATGAGGGCCGTCATCACGCCGTGAGAGAACATCTGCAGCACCGCCCCGTTCACGCCGATGGCGTTCAGCGTCCCCAGCCCCATTAGCACATAGCCCATATGACTCACGCTGGAATACCCCACCATGTACTTGAAGTCGGTCTGCGCGGTGGCGGAGATGGCGCCGTACACCACGTTGATCGTGCCCAGCGTGATGAGCATCGGCATCCAGAACTGCGCGCCCTCAGGCAGCAGTTGCATGCCCAGCCGGATGATGCCGAAGGCGCCCAGCTTCATCAACACCCCGGCATGGAGCATGCTCACCGCCGTCGGCGCGGCCACATGACCGTCGGGCGACCACGTGTGGAACGGCCAGAGACCGGCCAGCACTCCGCAGCCGATGAGGAAGATGGGGAAGACGATCTTCTGGAAGTTCACGTCGTACTCCACCTGGTAGAGCGACGGCAGATCGAACGTGCCGATGCCGGCCTCCACAAAGACGGCGAAAATGCCAATGAAGATCAGCACGCTGGCGCCCACCAAGAAGAGCGTGAGCTTGAGAGCGCCATACTCCTTCGTGCGCACGAAGGTGGGGAAGGTGCTGCTCGCACCCCAGACGCCGATCAGCAGGTACATGGGCAGCACCGCCAGCTCGTAGAAGAAGAACCAGAAGAAGAGATCGAGCGACGTGAATACCCCGAACACGCCCGAAACCAATACCAGGAACAGGATGAAGTAGTCCTTGTTCCGGTACTCGATCTTCCACGAGATCAGTGTCCCCGCGAAGGCAACGATGCCCGTCAGCAGCACCATGGGCGCGCTGATTCCGTCGATGCCGAGGTGGAGGGTGATCCCGCGGTCACCGAGGAACCCCACGTTCTCGATCCAATCCCACCTGAGCTGGAACTGGAATTGCTCATCCGTGGCGAGTTGGTAGGCGAAGAACGCGTAGAGCGACAGGCCGAACAGGACGAAACCCACCGCCACCGCAATGATCCGCACCGCGTTTGGATAGCGGGAAGGCACGGCTACGAGCGCCAGCGCCGCCAGCAGCGGAACCGCAATGGTGGCGAGCAGAACGTATCCCGTTTGCATGTTTCCCCTACGTCTTCAACGAGAATGCCACCAGCGCCAGCGCGACGACGCCGATGACCATCCCCAGCGCATAGTTGGGCAGTTTGCCCGTCTGCTGGAACTTGAGCAGGAATGCCAGGAAGCCCGCCGTCTGGGCGGGACCGTTCACCGCGGTGTCGTTCACCACGGTCCGGTCGAACCATGCCAGGACTCGCGAGCTACCCAACACCACGTTGTCGATCACTGACTGGTAGAGGTCATCAAGGTAGTACTTGTTGAGCAGAAGGGCATGCGCCCGCGGCATCACTACTGCCGCAATGCGTGGTATCTCCGGACGGACCACATAGGCGTACCACCCAGCCGCGATGCCGAGCCCTACCAGCAGAGATGAGCCGACAGCGACGCCGACGTTGAAGTGGAACACTTCCGGCTCGTGCAGGAAGATGAACTCGCCGATGCCCCCAGGGAACCCCATCGCCCGGCCCACCTGGTCGAAGGTGACGAAGCCAGTGACCAATGTGAGCACGGCCAGAAGGGCCAACGGCACCGCCATGGCGGGCGGCGACTCGTGGGCATGCTCGCGGGCCTCCGACTCCTTAGGTTCGCCGAGGAAGGTGAGGATGAAGAGCCGGGTCATGTACATCGCCGTCACCGGCACGGTCAGAAGCACGAGCGAGAACGCCGCGCGGTTCTCGAGCACGCTGGCCAGGATCTCGTCCTTGGCCCAGAAGCCGGCAAGGAAGGGAAGGCCAGCCATCGACAGTGTGCCGACGGCGAACGTGACGCCGGTTATCGGCATCTTCGACCAGAGCCCCCCTAGCTGCGCCACGTCCTGCCGCTCAGTCGCGTGGATCACGGAGCCCGCGCCGAGAAAGAGGAGCGCCTTGAAGAAGCCGTGCGTGAACAGATACAGCATGGCGGCAGCCGGGGAACCTACGCCCAGCGCCACGAACATGAGCCCCAAGCTGTTGATGGTGGAATATGCGATGACCCGCTTGATGTCGGTCATCACCATCCCCATTGAGGCTGAGAGGAACGTGGTCAGCAGCCCGACGGCAAGCACCAGCTCCGAGGCACCCGCCACTAGCTCGAACAGCGGCAGCGTGCGGGCGACCAGGTAGACTCCCGCCACCACCATCGTGGCGGCGTGGATCAGGGCGGAGACCGGCGTGGGGCCTTCCATGGCATCCGGCAGCCAGACGTGGAACGGGAACTGGGCCGACTTCCCCATCGCCCCCATGAAGAGCAGCACGACCGAGGCCGTCAGGATCTCGGTCCGGATCTCCCCGGCCTTCGCGGCCTCAATCACCCCCTGGATGCTCATCGTCCCCGTCGCGCGCCAGAGAAGAATGACGGCAATCAGCAGCCCGACATCCCCCAGGCGGGTGGTGATGAACGCCTTCTTCGCGGCCTCAGCGGCGGAGCGAAGGTGATTGTAGTGTCCGATGAGCAGGTAGGAACAAAGCCCTACCAGCTCCCAGGCGAAGTAGAGCAGCAGGAAGTTGTCGGCCAGCACGAGCGCCAGCATCGAGGCGGCGAACAGTGACATCGTTGCGTAGTACCAGCCGTAGCGTTCGTCGCCGTGCATGTAGCCCAAGGAGTAGACCTGAACCATGAGAGCGACGAAGCTCACCACCACCAGCATCACGACCGTGATCGGATCCACGAAGACGCCCAGGCGTAGCTCCAGATGCCCCGGCACCTCGAGCCACTGGATGCTGTTGGCGACGCCGGCAAACTCAGCGCCTTGGTCGGCCAGCGCGCTGCTCAGGTCGGCAATCACCGGGAAGGCGAGAACAAACGAGGTGAAGATGGCGGCGATGGCCAGCCAGTCCCCTCGACGTGGCAGGAACGGCCCGAACAGCACCAGAACGACGAACGCGCCGGCGGGCAGCACGGGTATCAGCCACGCATCCGACATGCCCATCAGCGCGCCCTCCCGTCTCTTACCATCTCAGTTCGCTCACCTCGTCCACGTTCGACGTCCGCCGGTTGCGGAAGATGCGCAAGATGATCGCCAGCGCCAGCCCTACTTCCGCAGCGGCGACCGTGATGATGAAGATGGCAAAGATGATGCCGATGAACTGCTCCGGCGACGTGTAGGCCGCAAAGGCCACCATATTGATGCTCGCCGAGTTCAGCATCAATTCCACGGACATCAAGAAGAGAACCGCGTTGCGCCGGGTCAGGACGCCGTAGATCCCGAGGGAAAAGAGGATGACACTGAGGACGAGGAAATGCTCGAGGGGGATCTGCTGGCTGACAGCCTCCACTCCTACTCCCCCTCCTCCTGTCGCGCCAGAACGATGGCGCCGACAAGTGCGACCAGCAGCACCAGTGAGGCGATCTCAAAGGGCACGGCCCACCGGCGGAAGAGCGCGCTACCCAGCTCGTCGAAGATGACGCGCGTGATCGTTCCGTCCGCGTCGCCGGGCCAGTTGGTTGTCGCGACGGCGGCGATGAGCAGCCCCGCCACCAGCGACGAGGCGACGGCCGCGACCGGCCACTGGGCGCCCACGGTCGGCTCCGGCACGTCGCCCGCGCGCGTGAGCATCAGAGCGAAGAGAAGCAGCACCGTAACGGCGCCACCGTAGATGAGCACCTGCACCAGCGCCAGGAACTCAGAGGCCAGCAGAATGTAGACGCCGGCCACAGAGAGCAGTGTCAGGATCAGGAACAGGGCGGCGTATACGGCGTTCCGCATGAGTACCACACCGAGACCGCCAGCAACCGCCAGCGCGGCGACGAGATAGAAGATTCCCTGCGCTACCGTCATGCTGCCTTCTTGCTTCCCAACGGCTAACCTAGTCCATCACCAGGGTACGGACAACCCCGGCTCGGCGGTCTCGCTCGCCCTCTTCCTCAACGCGCCACCATCGCATGAGGCGGCTTCGGTGCCCTGCTGTTTCCGGAGCTCTCAGCCGGCCACCCATGTCTCGATCTTCTTCTGTTTGTGCTGAGCCAGGAGCTGGTCAAGGTCCATGACCAAGTCGTTGCGGTCGTACTTGGACAGCTCGTGGCCGGCCCAGGTGTTGTTCATCGCGATGGCCTCGAAATTACACACCTCCACGCAGACGTTGCAGCGCATGCACCGCCCGTAGTCGATCCAGAACTGGTCGACGATCTTGCGGCGCTTGCTCTTCCCCTCCGCGTGCAGGGGGTTGTCCTTCATGATCACCGTCATGCACTCCGCGGGGCATGCGCGCTCGCAGGCGTGGCAGCCCGTGCAGAACGGCTCGCCGACCTCTTCGTCCCAGAGAAGGATAGGGAAGGCGCGGTCTCGCTCCGGTACCTCCCGGTGGATGGACGGATACTCGATCGTCACCGGCTTGCGAAGCATCACCGAGAACGTCAAGTACAAGCCCTTGAGAATGCCAATCATGGGTGACAACACCTCGGCGGCATCGCCCGATATCCTCCGAGCGACGCCCAAAGATACGCGCTTCGGGACCGGAGCGCTTCACGGTGTTCGTCGGTCTCTCTCATCACGAACCACCTGACTCCGCACCGGCCGGCGCTGCCACTCCAGACGCCTTCCGGCCTCGACCGGCCGGCACCAGACGTACGCGCTGCGGCTCCGCTACCCGGACCGCGCGATAGACGATGTAGGCTGCCAACGCAAGCCCCGCTCCCGAGGTCAGCAACAGCGCGACATCGGGCCAGTCATAGACGAGCACCAGCCCGTTCAAGAAGATCTGGAGGAAGGCCAGCGGGATGAGCACCTTCCAGCAGTACCCCATGAGCTGGTCGATGCGCAGGCGGGGGAAGGTGAACCGCAGCCACATGATAGCCAGGATCAGGAAGCCGGTCTTAGCGGCCATCCAGATGAGCTGCAGCCAGAGGCCCGCCTCCCGGCCCAAGGGCCAGTCCCAACCGCCCAGAAACACCAGAGACCCCAACAGGCCGAAGACGAACAGACTCGCGTACGAGGCGAGATAGAACATTGACCAGCGGATCCCGCTGTACTCCACGAACGGTCCACCAACCACCTCCGACTCCGCCGTCGGGATGTCGAAGGGCTGGCGCTCCATCTCGGCCAGAGCGGCAGCGAGGAAGATGAAGAGGGCCAGCGGCTGCCAGACGAACAGAGGTACCCGTCCTTGGAACTCAACGATATCGCGCAGGCTGAGCGAGCCGGCCACCATCGCCACCGCCAGCAACGACAGGACGAGCGGGATCTCGTAGCTGATGAGCTGTGCGGCCGCCCGCAGCGCGCCGAGAAAAGCGTACTTGTTGTCCGAGGCCCAACCGGCCATCAGGAAGCCGATGAATGAAAGCCCCGACACGGCGATGATGTAGAACAGCCCCAGGTCCAGGAAGCTGACTGCCCAATCGCGCGTGAAAGGAATGGCGACGAAGGCCACGAAGCCCGGCACGAATACTGCGAACGGAGCCAGCTCAAATACCCATCGGTCGGCGCTGGCCGGCCGCAGGTCCTCCTTCCCGATGAGCTTGACAGCATCGGCGATCGTTTGAAGGATGCCGTACGGGCCCACCCGCATCGGGCCGAGCCTCATCTGGATGCGCGCCGAGATCTTCCGTTCCACGTAGACGAGCGCCAGCACAACCACAGTGATCAGCAGCATGACGGCGAACACTCCGAGGAAGCCGTCAAGCCAGGGGTTGCCCACGTCGTACGTCAAGCTCAGCATCATCAGCGGTCCACGCACCCCAGCACGATGTCAACCGAACCAAGGATGGCCACTGCATCGGCTACGTAGTGCCCAACGGTCATGTCTCTCAGCGCGGACAGGTTGCAGAAGGAGGGAGAGCGGATCTTCAGCCGGTACGGTCTGTCGCCGCGCTTGGAAACGATGTATACACCGTACTCCCCGCGCGCCCCTTCCGTCGCGGCATAGGCTTCGCCCTCGGGCGCGCGGAGCCTGGCCCGGACTTTCTCGGCCATGATCGGCCCCTCGGGCAGCGCGTCCAGTGCCTGCTCCACGATGCGGACAGACTGGCGCATCTCCTCCAGGCGCACGAGATAGCGATCGTAGACATCGCCCCGCCCTCCCACCGGGATGTCGAACTCGAAACGGTCGTAGATGGAGTACGGGCGGTCTTTCCGTAGGTCCCAGGGCACGCCCGACGCCCGCAACATGGGGCCGCTCAGCCCCCAATCGATGGCGTCCTCGGCGCTCATGGCTCCGACGCCGCGCGTGCGGGCGGCCAGGATCTCGTTGTCCGTCATGAGCCTGTCCACGTCGCTGATGCCCTGCTTCGTGTGGGGCAGCACGTCCCGCACACGCTGAACGAAGTTGTCGGGAAGCTCCCAGGCCACGCCGCCGGGGCGGAAGTACGCGTACATCAGACGGTCGCCCGAGACTTCCTCGAAGATGTCCTGGAGGTACTCGCGCTCCCGAAAGCCGTAGGTGAACGCGGTGCCGAAGATGCCCAGGTCTGCGCTGAAGGCGCCCACGAACATGAAGTGGCTGGTGATGCGGTTGAGCTCGCAGAGGATGACACGAATGTACTCCGCGCGCTCCGGCACCTCGATGTCCAGCAGCTTCTCCACGGCCATGCAGTACGCCTGCTCGTTCAGGAACTGGGCAAGGTAGTCGGTGCGGTCCTGGAAGCCGATGGCCTGGCGGTAGCCCATGTTCTCGGAGAGCTTCTCGGCACCTCGATGCATGTACCCGATGTGCGGCTCCACATCAATGACCCTCTCGCCGTCCACAGTCAGGACCATGCGGAACACCCCATGCGTGCTGGGGTGCTGCGGGCCCATGTTGACGTTGATGTCAACGGTCTCGAACTCTTGATCTTCGACCATGACCATGTTCAGCGCGACCGCTCCCTCACAAGCATTCCCTGCGACATGCGCTTGATGACCGGCCCGCCGCCCACCGTGGGCGCGACGGTGCGACCAGCGACATACCGAGCCACCGTCACTCCTCTTCGCCCTCCTCCTCGTCAGCGCCGGCCCCGTCTCCCGCGAGTTTCGCCTGCCACTCCTCGATCTCCGCGAGCGGGTTGTCCTTGCGCAGAGGAAAGTGGTCGGTCATGTCATCCGGCAGAAGAAGAGGCACCAAGTGCGGATGCCCGTCGAACGTGATGCCGAACATATCGCGGGTCTCCCGCTCGTGCCAGTTCGCACCCTTCCAGACGGAGGTGACGGAGGCGACACGAGGATCGTCCAGGGGAACTCTGGTCTTGATGGTGACTTCGTGTCCCTTCTCCAGCGAGAGGAGTTGGTACACGACCTCCAGCCCTTCCTCCTGAAGGTCGACGCCGAAGACGCAGCGCAGGAACTTGAAATCGAGGCGCGGGTCGTCCTTCGCGACGGGCATCACCTTCGGGATGTCGTCCCGGTCGACCTCGACGATGACGCCGGTGACGCCCTGGTAGGCTTCCAGCTTCACGTCGGGAAGGGCCGCAGCTAGAAGATCGGCGACGCCGCCGGGCGGGGGCGGTACCCTGGCGGGTGCTTTGGCTCCTCCCTTGCGTTCGGGACGAGCGGGCTCCTCCGTCTTGGCCTGGCCCGCCTGCTCTCCTTCCGGGGCGCCTTCGCCCCTATCCGGTGGTTCGCCCTCGGCGGCGCCTTCGTCCTTCTCTTCCTCGGACACTAGGCCTTCCCCCGCTCCTCCATGATCTTGTGCTGCAGGGCCAGGAAGCCGTCCATGAGCGCCTCCGGCCTCGGCGGGCAGCCGGGCACGTAGATATCGACGGGGATGATCTTGTCCACTCCCTGCAGCACGCGGTCGTAGCGCGTATACGGTCCACCGTTGGTGGCGCACGCGCCCATGGATATCACCCACTTCGGGTTGGGCATTTGTTCGTAGAGAAGTTTGATGGAGGGCGCCATCTTCTTCGTCACTGTCCCCGACACGATCATGACGTCCGCCTGCCGGGGCGATGCCTGCGGGAAGACGCCGAAGCGGTCCAAGTCGTGGTGGGACATGTAGGTGGCGATCATCTCGATGGCGCAGCAGGCAAGTCCGAAGGTGATGGGCCACATGGAGGACTCGCGCGCCAGCGCCAGAACCGCATCCGCCGGAGCCTGCAACACGCCCGGCAACACCTGTCGGTAGACGGCCTTGCCGTGATCGACTTCAACGGGGACGAGCCGCTCCGCCTCCCGTTCGATGCCGGTCTTGGGACCTTCAGCCGGCGCGGCGGGCGCTGGTGCCTCATCGGTTCCGGCGGTCGCGCTGGCGACCAGCCGGCCGGCTCGGAGGTCCTCCCCGGCTACCTCCACTCCAGCACTCCCTTCTTCCAGGCATAGGCGAGGCCGCCTCCCAGGATGATAATGAAGAGCACCATCTCATAGAAGGCCGCCTGTCCGACCCCGACGAAGGTCACGGCCCATGGGAAGAGGAACACCGCCTCTACGTCGAAGATGAGGAACAGGATGGCGAACAGGTAGTAGCGAAAGTGCACCTGGGTGCGCACCAGCTTCATCGGCAGGATGCCGCACTCGTACGAGATGTGCTTCTGCTTCGAACTGGAGTAGGGAGCGAGGATTCGGGATACGAGGAGAGCGCCAAGAACAAGTCCGGAGCCCATGACCACAGCCAGCAGAACACCGACGTAGTTGTCGAGGAGTAGCTGCAACGTCTACGGCTCCATCATCGCGCAGCACCCGAAGGATGTTCCCCTCCTAACGGACGCGTTTCCATGCTAACAAGCGACCGCACTAGCGTCAATTCCCAAGCGAATGGTTGGTTTATCGGGGCCATCAATCTGTTTAATCTTGGCACCGGCACGGAATGAATCGAACGCATCTATTGGTGCTCTCGCGCTTCTCCGGGGCCGATCTGGCCTTTGGAAGGCCACTTTCTGGGCGCCCTGGCCGATCTCAGGCACCCCTTGCCGGCGGCCCTTCGCTCATGCACGGAGCGGGACGACCGCCGCGCCCTCTCTCACGTCGGTCTCTAGATCGATGGAGGCTGCCAGCCGCCAAGAGCCGCCTCGATGTGCCGGGCGACGGCAAGCGCCACGTCGTCGCGCCACGGTTGTGCCACAATCTGCACGCCCAGAGGCAGCTCTTCGGGCGACGTGCCGGCGCGGACTGCCGCACACGGCCAGCCCGTCAAGCTGTACGGCAGCGTGTAGATGAAGTCCTCGCGGCTTTCGCCCTCTGTCTTGGTGGGGGCCGGGCCCGGCGCGGTCGGGCACACCAAGAGGTCGTACCGCTCCATGAACGCCAGCATCTCCCGTCGAAGCCGGCCCATTGCGAAGAGACCGCGCTCGATCTCGTCCGCCGCGAGCTCGTGCTCCGACGCCGCGCGCCACTCCTTCCACGAGTACGAGCGAACGCGCTTCCAGTGGACCTGCGTGATCTCCCACGACTCCTCGATGCGCGGCGGCACCGCGTCCTCTATTGTCGCACCCGCGTCGCTAAGCGCTAGCGCAGCGTCGCGTACCGCCGAGGCCGTCTCGGTCGTGCACGACGCGCCTGGGAACTCCGTGAACACTGCGGCCCGCAGACCCCGGCATTCGACGTCTCGCCACTCGCCCAGCGGCACGGGCGAAACGCTTGGGTCGCGCCAGTCCGGCCCCGCGATCAGCGGCAGCGCGAGCGCCAAGTCCTCGACAAACCGCGCGATTGGGCCGATCTGCGTCCGGGGGTCCGACACGTGGTCGATACGCGGAAAGTGGCCGGTGAGCGGCACGCGCCCGGCGCTCGGCTTCAGCCCCACGACACCGCAGCAGTGCGCCGGATAGCGGACGCTGCCGCCCGAGTCGCTCCCCAGCCCCAGCGGCGAGCCGCCGGCCGCGATGATCGCGGCCTCGCCCGCGCTGCTTGCGCCGGGGATGCGCGAGGAATCGTACGGGTTGCTCGCGGGACCGTAGACGGGGTTGTCCACGCCGTCCATCGTCTTGCCCAGCATGATGCCTCCGGCCGCACGGAGCCGCGCGACAACGGTAGCGTCGCGTCTGGGGACGTATCCCGCTCTCTCCGGGATGCCGGCGGCGCAGATAGTGCCGGCCGTCTCGATCCAGTCCTTGACCGTGAACGGCACGCCGTGCAGCGGGCCTAGAGCCTCCCCCCGCGCTAGTGTCGCGTCGGCCTTCCCCGCGGCTTCCTGCGCCGCCTCCGCCGTCAACTGCACGACGGCGTTCAGCTTCGGGTTGACATCCTCGATCCGGCGCAGATGCGCCTCCACCACCTCCGCCGAGGATAGCTTTTTGTCGCGGATCGCCGCCGCCAGCGCCGTCGCCGGAGCGAACGTTATGTCATCCAACGCGGCCCTATCCCAGCTCCGCCAGCGCCCGCCGCAGCCCCTCCAAGCGGGCTTGGGTCTCGGTGCGGCGATCCTCCTCTGCTGCCACGACCTCGCGGGGCGCCTTGGTGCGAAACTGCTCGTTCGATAGCTTTCCGTCCAGCCGCTGGAGGTATTTCTCTGCCTCCTCGATTTCTCTGCTCAGGCGGGCTCGCTCCTTGTCCACGTCCAGCAATCCGGCGAGCGGCACGATGACCTGGGCATTGCTCAGCACCGCCGTCGCCACGCCCTCGCGCGGCGCCCCGCCCGCCTCTGAGACGAGGTGGAGCGTTTGGACACGCGCGAGCGCCTCGATGTAGGGCGAACCCGCCTCGATAGCGGGACGGCTTTCGTCGGTGACAACGTAGGCCTCGACCTCGTGAGTAGGCTCCACCCGCTTCTCCGAGCGGATGTTGCGGATCGCGCGGATCACCTCGATCACGGATTCCGTCTGTCGCTCCGCCTCCTCGTCCCACCATGCCGGATCGGCCTGGGGATACGGCGCGACGATCAAGGCCTCCGAGTTAGGCTGCGCCATGAAAGGCCGCAGCCGCTGCCACAGCTCCTCAGTCACGAAGGGCATGTAAGGGTGGAGCAGGCGGAGCCCAGTCTCCAGCACGTGCACGAGGACGGGGAGTGGCGAGGCACCGCCCTGGTTCAGGCGCACCTTGGCCATTTCGACGTACCAGTCGCAGTACTCGCCCCAGAGGAAGTCGTAGATGCGGTGTCCCGCCTCGTTGAGCTGGAACTCCCGCAGGAGTTGGTCGACCTCGCCCACGAGGCGATCGAGGCGTGAGAGGATCCAGCGGTCCTCGACGGGCAGCTCGTCCCGGCCGGACAGCGACGGCACCTCTATCTCTGCGGAGCCGTCGAGCTGCATGACGACGAACCGGGTGACATTCCAGAGCTTGTTGGCGAAGTTGCGCCCCGCCTCCACCTTCTCTTCCCAGAGACGCTGGTCCTGACCGGTGCCGCTCGCCGTCACCAGGTTGAAGCGCAGCGCGTCGGTGCCGTACTTCTCGACCAAGTCGATGGGGTCCACCACGTTCCCCTTGGTCTTGCTCATCTTCTGGGCGTGCTCGTCGCGCACCATGCCGTGCAGGTAGACGTAGCGGAAGGGAATCCGGTCCTCTATCCGGTCTCTCAGCCCGTCCATGCAGAACAGGCCCATCATGATCATCCTCGCCACCCAGAAGAAGATGATCTCATAGCCCGTCTCCATGACCGTGGTCGGGTAGAAGCGGCGCAGGTCCTCCGTGTCGTCGGGCCAGCCGAGCGTCGAGCAGGGCCACAGCGCCGATGAGAACCACGTGTCGAGCGTATCCTCGTCCTGGCGGAGGCTCAACCCACCGCAGCCGTCGCATTGCGCCGGTTGCTCCACGTCCGGCGGCGGCACGGTGGCCGCACCGCAAGCCTCGCAGTACCAGACGGGGATGCGGTGCCCCCACCAGAGCTGGCGGGAGATACACCAGTCACGGATGCCCTCCATCCAGTTCGTGTAGATCTTGGTGAAGCGAGGAGGCAGGAAGCGGATCAGGCCATCGTTGACGGCCGCCAGCGCCTCGCCGGCCAAAGAGCGCCCAGGAGCATACTCCTTGTTCATCGCCACGAACCACTGCTCGCTGATCAGCGGCTCCACAATGGCGGCGCAGCGCTGGCAATGGCCGATGCTGTGCACGTACGGCTCCGTCTTCACCAGCAGGCTCTGCGCCTCAAGATCGCGCACGATCGCATCGCGGCAGGCGAAGCGGTCCATCCCCTGATAGGGACCGGCCTCAGCGCTCATCGTGCCGTCCTGCTCGACGGCGCTCACCGTAGCCAGGCCGTGGCGCTGACCGATCTCGAAGTCCACGGGGTCATGGCCGGGAGTAACCTTGAGAGCGCCTGTGCCGAACTCCAACTCGATCGCCTCGTCCGCCACGATGGGCAGCTCGCGCCCGATGAAGGGAAGCTGGGCCTTTCGACCGACGAGAGCGCGGTAGCGCTCGTCCTCGGGGCTGACGGCGACCCCGGTATCGGCGACGATCGTCTCCGGGCGGGTGGTCGCGATCGTGATGCAGTCCTCGGTTAGGTTGCCCTCGTCATCCAACAGCGGGTACCGCACGTGCCAGAGGTGGCCCTGCTCCTCCTCGTGGTCCACCTCCAGATCGGAGAGCGCGGTGTTGCAGCGGGGGCACCAATTGATGATCCGCTCCCCTCGATAGATGAGGCCGCGGCGATGCAACTCATAGAACGCGGTGCGGACGGCCTTCGCCGGGCCGGGGTCCATCGTGAAGCGCTCCCGACTCCAGTCAGCCGATACCCCCAACCGCTTGTGCTGGTCGAAGATACGGGCCCGGCTCGCGTTCACGAAGGCCCAGACGCGCTCCAGGAACCGCTCCCGGCCTACGTCGTAGCGGGTGAGCCCCTCCGCGGCCAGCTCTCGCTCTACCAGCGTGTGGACCGCAATCGCCGCGTGGTCGATGCCGGGCAGCCAGAGCGTCTGTTCGCCCAGCATCCGGTGCCACCGGATGAGGATGTCCTCCACCGTATCCATGAGCGCGTGGCCGACGTGCAGCTCACCGGTAAGGTTGGGCGGCGGCATGATGATGACGAAGGGGTCCCGCTGCGCATCTCCCTGGGGCGCAAAGTAGCCGCCTTCCTCCCACATCCGGTAGAGGCGCTCTTCGGCGGCGTGAGGATCGTAGGCTTTCGGCATAGCAGAAGAGCCCTCGCGGCTCGGCTTCCTGAAACCGGTATCGTCACTCATCTTCATGTCCCGCGCCGGCGGAAGAGTCCCCTGCGATCCCGTGCGTACTTCGCATCATTCCTGCTTCCTGCTCGCTGCCTGTTCCTGATCACAGCTCGGCCCCGATTCCTCGGGGCCGTTCGGCGTTGCGATTGTACCGGCGCGTCTGGCCCCTGGTCAACGGAGGCGGGCTACTACCTCGCCGTCTACAACGGCACCCTCACTGGCTGCCGGCGATGCCAGTGACTGCGCCCGGCGTCGCGCCGCCGCCTCCAAGTGCGATACCTGGGCGAGCGCCTTGCGCGTGTCGGAGGCGACCCGCGCCGGGTCGCTCTGCTTGACCCTGAACTTGAACAGCCAGTAGGTGAACGCTCTCAACTCACCGTAGGAGATCGCATCGCCTGGAGGTAGCGCCTGCTCCTCCCGAAACGCCGCAAGGAGCTCGTCGTGGCTGCGCCCGTAGACCCGCTCAAAGACCTGGTTGTCCAGGCCCCCGCCTTCGGCCTGCGTCCAGACACACGAGCGCCGCTCCTTCAGCACCTCCTCCTCCACCGTGAGCTGGAGCGCTTCTTCCACAGTGATCCCGTAGACGAAGTTGAGATGGGCGGTGTGTTTGGTGTCGCCGATGGCCCGCTTGAACTCGCCCTCTGCCAGCACCCGAGGCGGCCGCCCGAAGAAGAGAAGAGCCTCACATTCGTCCGCCGGAATGGCCCCGTCGGCGGCCTCGCAGAGACGCTCCGCCAACAGAAGCCAATCGAAAGCCTCGCCGCCGATGAGGTAGCGATACAGACGTCCACCGGTCTCCTCCTCCGGCATCTCCCAGTGGGCGATCGCCTCCAGCAGAGCGACGAACCAGTCCTCGCCGTTCTGGACCGCCTCGCGAAAGCCAATCAGCGGCTGGGGCGCCGGCGTCTGTTCATCCGCGGATCGTCGTCTTGCCATTGTTCTAGGCGGACATCCCGTGACACTTCTTGTACTTCTTGCCGCTGCCACAGGGGCAGGGCTGATTGCGCCCAATCTTGCGGGCCTTGCCTCCAACGATGGCCCGGCGCGCGTCCCGGCCGGAGCGGGCCCCGCCGGCGGCGGCGCCAACCGCAGCGGGAACCGCCTCGTCGGCGCCCGCCTGCGGTTGCGGCTGGCTGGCCGCGGCCGTTGCCGGAGCTTGCTGCGGCCTTTGGCGTCCCAACTCCACATGGTAAACGGAGTGAGTGACCTGACGCCGGATGTTGGCCAGAAGCTGGCCCCACATGTCGTGCGCTTCGCGCTTGTACGCGACCAACGGGTCAGCCTGGCCGTAGGCCCGCAGCCCGATGCCCTGGCGCATCTCGTCCATCGCCGTCAAGTGCTCCACCCAGAGGCTATCGATGGTGCGGAGCATGAGAAGCCGCTCCAGCGTCCGCATCGCCTCCGGCCCGATCTCCGCCTCGCGGCGCTCGTAGTCTTCCTCCGCGTGGGCCAGCAGCTTCTCCAGGATCTCGTCGTGGCTCAGCTCCTCAAACGTGCGAAGGTTGAAGGATGAGGGGAGCCTGACGACCGCGCCGACGTCCGCCAGCAGCGTTTCCAGATCCCACTGGTCCTGGTACCGCTCCGGGGCATGTAGATCCACCAGATCGGTGATCTCCTCACGCACCATGTCGAGGATTGTGCTCCTGAGGTCGGCTCCCTGCAGAGCCTTGTCGCGCTCGCTATAGATCATGTCGCGCTGAGCGTTCATGACGTCGTCGTACTCGACTAGGTGCTTGCGGATGTCGAAGTTGTGGCCCTCCACTTTCGTCTGAGAGGATTCGATCGCCTTGGAGACCGCGCCGCTCTCGATTGGCATGTCCTCCTCCATGCCCAGTCTGCCCAGCATGCCGCCCAGCCAATCCGGAGCGAAGCGGCGCATAATGTCGTCCTCGAGAGAAACGAAGAAACGGGAGCTGCCGGGGTCCCCCTGGCGGCCCGACCGGCCGCGGAGCTGGTTATCGATGCGTCGGGCCTCGTGGCGCTCCGTGCCCACGATATGCAGGCCGCCCGCCTGAACGACGTGGTCATGCTCGCGCTGCCACTCTCCCTCCGAGCGATCTCCGTCTCGCTTTCCTCCGAGCACGATGTCGGTGCCCCGCCCTGCCATGTTCGTGGCGATGGTAACCCCTCCAAACCGGCCCGCGTCGGCGACGATGCCCGCCTCTCGTTCGTGGTGCTTTGCGTTCAGAACCTGGTGTTTGATGCCTTTACGTTTGAGCAATTCCGAGAGGTACTCGGACTTCTCGATGGAGACGGTACCGACCAAGACGGGCTGTCCCTGCTGGTGCGTCTCCTCGATCTCCTTCACGACCGCATCGAACTTGGCGCGCTCGTTGCGGTAGACCAGGTCGGTGTTGTCCTCACGGATCATGGGCAGGTTGGTGGGGATCACGATCACCTCCAGCCCGTAGATCTTATGGAACTCCTCCGCCTCGGTGACGGCGGTACCGGTCATCCCCGCCAGCTTGTCGTAGAGCCGGAAGAAGTTCTGCAGTGTGATGGTGGCGTAGGTGAGCGACTCCTGCTGTATCTTGACCCGCTCCTTCGCCTCCACCGCCTGGTGAAGCCCGTCGGACCAGCGGCGCCCCGGCATGAGCCGTCCGGTGAACTCATCGACGATGGTTACCTCGCCGTCCTTCACCACGTAGTCGCGGTCCCGGCGGAAGATGGCGTGCGCCTTGAGGGCAGCCTCCAGATAGCGGGTCAGGCGGTAGTTCTCCGGCGAGAAGATGTTCTGCACGCCGATCCGCTTCTCGACCTTGGCGATGCCCTCTTCCGTTAGGCTGACCGATCGCGCCTTCTCGTCAATGGTGTAGTCGACCTCTTGCTGGAGCCCCGGCACGATGCGCGCGAACGTCGCGTACGTCTGCGTGCTCTCCTGGGCAGGGCCGCTGATAATGAGCGGGGTGCGCGCCTCGTCGATGAGGATGTTGTCTACCTCGTCGACAATCGCGTAGTTGAGTTCGCGAAGCACACGGCGAGGGGCATCCACCGCCATGTTGTCCCTCAGGTAATCGAAGCCGAATTCGTGATTGGTGCCGTAGGTGATGTCCGCGCGGTAGGCCTCAGAGCGGTGGCAGGGCACCACGTGCTCCAGGTTTTCCGCATCGCTCACCTGCTCCGACGTGTACAGATAGCTGGCCTCATGCTGAAGCACCCCAACCGAGAGGCCCAGGGCGTGCAGCGCGCGGCCGTACCACTGGGAGTCACGCTTGGCAAGGTAATCGTTGACGGTGACCAAGTGCGCGCCCTTCCCCTCCAGAGCGTTCAGGTAGAGGGGAAGAGCGGCCACCAGGGTCTTGCCCTCACCCGTCTTCAGTTCCGCGATCTTCCCCTCGTGAAGAGCGATCGCTCCCATGAGCTGGACATCGAAGGCCCGCTCGCCGAGAAGCCTGCGGATAGTCTCGCGCACCACCGCATAGGCTTCGGGCATGATGTCGTCCAACGTCTCTCCCGCCGCGAGCCGAGCACGGAACTCATCGGTCTTGGCCCGCAGTTGCTCCTCGGACAGCCCCTGCGTCTCCGGCTCGAGTTGATTGATCTGGTCGACGATCGGGTCTAGCCTGCGCAGCTCTTTCTCATTCGAATCGCCGAGGAAGCCCGTGACCCACTTGAGCATGGTGATTCCGCCCTCTAGACCGTCCCTTGAGTTCCAGCACCGTGGACGCGCACCAACGTCTCGTCTTCGCCTTGATCGGGATCCATGCGGAACAGCGCTCCGACTGACCGGCCGGTATGGATGCGGCTGATCGCTTCGCCAATGAGCGGGGCGATGCTCAGCGTGGTGATTTGAGGAATCCGCTTTTCGGGGGGCAACGGGATGGTGTCGGTCACCACCACCTCATCGAATTCGCTCTGCTGGATCTTCGTCTTCGCTGACCCTGACAGCAGGGCGTGCGTGACTCCAGCGTAGACGGCCGTGGCTCCCCGTTCGCGCAGCAGGGCCGCCCCCTCCACCAGCGTGCCTCCGGTCAGAATCTCATCATCCACAATGACGGCCTGCTTCCCCCCTACATCACCGATTACGTTCAGCCCCTCCGCCTCCTCGTTGTTGCTCGTGCGCCGCTTCTCAATGATGGCGAGGGGCGCGCCAAGGGACTGGGCCACGTTGCGTGCTCGCTTTGCCGCGCCCTCGTCCGCAGCGACCACGACAGGATCCGGCAAGTTCTTATCCTTGAAGTATCGGCTCAGCATGTACAACGCCGTAAGCTCATCCACCGGGATGTTGAAGAAGCCCTGGATCTGTCCCGCGTGCAGGTCAACCGTGAGGAGGCGATCCGCACCGGCCGTTTCGATCAGGTTCGCCAGCAGGCGGGCCGTGATCGGCACCCGCGGTTGGTCCTTCTTGTCGCTGCGTCCGTAGGCGTAGTACGGC
Source organism: uncultured Dehalococcoidia bacterium (assembly GCA_964406605.1). Lineage (GTDB taxonomy): Bacteria > Chloroflexota > Dehalococcoidia > DSTF01 > RBG-16-68-14 > CAYOSF01. The sequence continues at coordinate 72,521 of CAYOSF010000012.1, forward strand.
ACCACCGCAGTGACCCGACCAGCCGATGCCCGCTTCATAGCGTCGATCATAATGAGGAGCTCCATGATCCCCGTATTGACCGGCGACGAACCCGGCTGGACGATGAACACGTCCCGTGCCCGGACGTTCTCATGCACGCGCACGAACACGTTCTCATTGCTGAACTCAGACACTTCGCAGTCGCCCAGCTGCGTCTCCAAGTAACGGCAGATCGACTGGGCTAGCTCCGGGTGTGCGTTCCCGCTGAAGATCCGCAACTCCTTATACAGCCCGCGGTCCATTGACTCCTCCAACCCCTTCTTCTTCATGCCTGAGACAGGACACGGGCCGGGCGAGGACCAAAGGTCCCTCCGACCGGCCCGCGCCCTGCACTTCAGGCGTTTGTCTGGTAGACCACCCCAACTATACCACACGCCCGAACGAGATTCGAGCGTGCAGCCCACACGCCCGACGTTGCTGACTCAGTGTTGGGTCGCGCCGACGACCAAGCCCCGCGTCTAGAGGCAAACGGCACCGAGCCGTGACATGAGCAGACAAGAGGCGAGAGAGCAGGCCGGTTCCGCCAACCTCGCCCGATCGAGGCTAAACCACGCCGTGACCCTTTGAGTCCAATAGCAGTCGGCGCACCAGTCCTAGCGCGGTCGTGACAGCGCGCCGTTTCACCGCCTCCCGGCCCTGGGCAAACTGGTAGCTGATGCTCCGCGATACCGTGAAGCCGGTCTCGATTCCGATGTGGACGGTGCCGGGAGGCTTGTCCTCCTGCGGGTCCGGCCCGGCAACGCCCGTGATGCCGACGCCGACATCGGCGCTCAACCGCTCGCGGGCTGCCCTCGCCATCGCGCAGGCACATTCGGCGCTGACCACACCATGCTCCGCCACGATCTCCGGGTCGACTCCCCATTGGATCTTCATGTCGGTGGCGTAGGCGATCAGACCACCGCGGAAGTAGGCTGAGCTGCCGGGAACGTTCGTGATGGTATTCGCCAACAGCCCGCCGGTGCATGACTCCATGGTGGCAAGCGTCAACCCGTTCCGGCTCAGCAAGTCGCCTACCACCCACTCCATGGTTTGATCGTCCGCACCCCAGACAATGTCACCGAGCAGCCGCCGGATCTCCGCCTCCACAGGATCGATGAGGCGCTGCGCCTCCTCTCTCGTCGCCGCCTTTGCCGCCATCCGCAGTTGGACGCCGTCCGGACGAGCGTAGACACCGATGGAAGGATTCGTGGACTTGAGGAGGGGGCTGACCAGCTCGTCCACATGCCCCTCACCCAGGCCCACCGTCTTCAAGGTGCGAGTGACCAGCACGGCACCCGGATGGCGTTGCTCCAACTCGGGCGCAACCTCTCGCTCCCACATGCGCTCCATCTCGGCCGGAGGGCCCGGCATGGCAACGATGATGTGGCTCTGGCGCTCCACCCACCAGCCGGGCGCGGTACCCCGCGGGTTGGGCAGAGCGCGCGCCGATGGTATGAGCGTCGCCTGCTTCACGTTCCTCTCGGGCATCTCGACGCCACGGCGGGCGAAAAACTCCCGCAACTGCTGCTCCAACTCTGGGTCTACCGTCGGCTGCTCGCGCAGCACGCGGGCGATCGCTTCGCGCGTCAGATCATCTTCAGTCGGGCCCAGACCACCCGTCGTAATCACCAAGTCCGACCGGTCCCACGCGCGCCCGATAACCTCCGTGAGGCGGTCCAGGTTGTCGCCAACTTGGGATACATAGAGTAGATCGATTCCTAGCTTGGGCAGGCGAGCGGCCAGGTACTGGGCGTTACTGTCCAGGATCTCGCCCAACAACAGCTCGGTGCCGACGGAGATAAGCTCGGCTTTCATGGGCGAACGCAGCATAGGCTACCGCCTCGGGGCGGTCAAGCCCACCCATGCGGGTATCACCCTTCCGCCGTACGTTCCCGTTCGCGGTGACAAGACATGACCGGGTCCGCCGATTCCGCGCTCAGATTCGGTTGTCGTTGATCTCCCCGCCCAGCACTAGGTGGTGCGGGCCCCGCTCGGGATGGATAGACAGACTTGATCGTACACGGGGGCGCTGATAGACTCTGCGACGTGGAGGCGTCGAGCCTCCATAACGTGTGTTTGTAGACACAGCTAATCAATCTACTGAGGAGCTATAGATGGAACTAGTATGGATCATACCTTCGGCGGGTTTCGCCGCCATCATCTTCGCTCTCTGGCTCGCCTGGGATGTGCTGCGCCGGCCCACGGGCACCGAGGCGATGCAGGAGATCTCTGGCATGATCTTCGAGGGGGCGATGGCCTTCCTGCGGCGGCAGTACCGCACCATCGCCATCATGGCCGTCCTCACCGGGGTGGCCATCTTTGTCATCGTCGGCGGCGTGTCCGAAGGCGTGAAGGAGATCGTCAGAGGCGAAGGCGGCGAGATCAGCTTCGGCGACACGGTGACGGGACGCTGGGAGGAGGCGCTGCTCACGGGCATCGCCTTCATTGTAGGAGCCGGGGCCTCAGCGCTCGCCGGCTTCGTCGGCATGTACATCTCGGTCCGGTCCAACGTGCGGGCCGCAGCGGCGGCGCAGGAGAGCCTCAAGGACGCCATCACCGTCTCGCTCCGGGGCGGCGCCGTATCGGGCTTCCTGGTCACGGCGATGAGCCTGCTTGGAGTCTCCGGCATCTTCTTCGTCTACAGCAGGCTGCTTGGGAATCCAGCTGAGATCGCGCCCTTCCTCATCGTCGGCTTCGGTTTCGGTGCCTCCTTCGTGGCCCTCTTCGCCCAGCTCGGCGGCGGCATCTACACGAAGGCAGCGGACATGGGCGCGGACCTGGTGGGCAAGGTAGAGGCAGGCATCCCGGAGGACGACCCGCGTAACGCCGCCGTTGTAGCCGACCTGGTGGGCGACAACGTGGGCGACTGCGCCGGCCGTGGCGCAGACCTCTTCGAATCGATGTCGGCCGAGAACATCGGGGCGATGATCCTGGGAGTGGCCATCTACGCTGTTACCGGCGACATCGAGTGGATCCTCTTCCCGTTGGTGCTGCGTTCCTTCGGCATCCTCGCCACCATGGCCGGGCTCGTCTCCGTGCCTTTCTTTGCAACGCGCGAGCCGAAGAACCCCATGCAGCCGCTCAACGGGGGGTACTACGTCGTGTCCGTCCTCTCGGTGGTCGGCCTGTTCATCGCCACTAAAGTGATGATGGGCGACGCTTGGTACTGGTTCTTCCTCTGTGGTCTGGTAGGCATCGGCACCGGCATCAGTTTCGTCTACATCACGCAGTACTACACCTCCGGGGGCTGGCGGCCGGTGCAGGACATCGCCGAGGCTTCGAAGACCGGGCCGGCGACGAACATCGTCATCGGTACCGCCGTCGGTTTCGAGACGACCGCTGCAACGGCCATCAGCATCGGGCTCGCACTGGTTCTCTCGTTCTGGCTGGGCAGCCGGGCGGACATCGCGGGTGTCCCCGGCTTCTCGACGGGCGTGTTCGGCACCGCGGTGGCGACCATGGGCATGCTCATGTCCGCCGCCTACATCCTGGCCATGGATACCTTCGGGCCGATCACGGACAACGCGGGAGGCATCAACGAGATGGCGGGGGCGCCGCCGGAGGCCCGCGACATTACCGACAACCTGGACGCCGTCGGCAACACCACGAAGGCCCTCACCAAGGGCTACGCTGTGGCATCGGCCGGATTGGCCGCCTTCCTGCTGTTCAGCGCCTACTTGGACAAGGTGAAGGAGCGCCTCGGGTTGCCGCTGACGGAGCAGCTCCCAATCGACCTCTCGAACGTGGACGTCTTCGTGGGTGCTCTGTTGGGAGTGATGCTTGTGTTCCTGTTCAGCTCGCTGGCCATCCGAGCCGTCGGCCGGGCGGCGGGCACCATCATCGAGGAGGTGCGCGAGCAGTTCCGGTCGGATCCAGGGATTATGGAGGGCACCTCGCGCCCGAACTACGGCCGAGCCGTCGACATCACGGCCCGCGCTGCTCTGCGCGAGATGGTGGCGCCGGGCGTCCTGGCCGTGGGCATGCCGGTCGTGGTCGGGCTGATCTTCCGGTTCGCGCGCGAGACCCAAATGGAGGTGGCGGGCGTACCCATATCGGACCCATCCGGCTGGCTGGCCGTGGCCGGGCTGCTGATGGTCGGGACCATCGGCGGTATCATCTTGGCCACGTTCTTGAACAACGGCGGAGGCGCCTGGGACAACGCAAAGAAGTTCATTGAAGCGGGCCAGCTCCACGACGAGACCGGGGCGGTCATCGGCAAGGGAACAGACACGCATGCCGCCGCAGTAGTGGGTGACACCGTGGGTGACCCCTTCAAGGACACGGCCGGCCCTTCGTTGCACGTCCTGGTGAAGCTGCTGAGCACCATCACGCTCGTGCTGGCTCCGTTGTTCATCGCCACCTAGCCACCGAACTGGCTAGAGACAGCGGCACCGCCGCTATCGAGGCGGACGCTTCCGAGGAAGCGTCCGCCCGCCATTTCGTCGCCAGAAACAGCCGAAAGTCAGCGAATCGCCCTACGTTCGGCGCTGCACGCTGGGCCTTGCCAGGCCGATACTCCTTCAAAGGCAAACGGCTCGGAGGGGAGATACTTGGCGTCCCGCAATCGCGCGTCGAAATCATCTGCGGCTGTGTCCAGCCACCGGCCGGAACAGGAGCCGCGTTCCTGGTCCGTTCCAGTCCCGTCTCGCGCCGAACTGGCCTGCGCCTTCGCGCAGGCGGTGGACCTCGCTGAGGGACGCCAACCCGGGCACGCTGCTCGGGTCGCCTACATCGCCCTGAACCTGGCACAGACCATCGGCCTGCCACCAGAGGAGCAACGAGTCGCGTTCTACGCCTCCCTCCTCCACGACGCCGGCGCCGCGCCCGCGTCCGCAGAGACATGTCGACTTCTGAATCTGACTGAGGAGGCGATCTTTGGCGCCCAGCCCGGGACATCACCCCAGGAACTGGCGCTGGAGATCGCGCCCAGCGAGGCGGCCGTCGTCGTTGAAGTGTTGCGCGCCCACCAGGAGCGAGGAGCTCAAGTGGCGCGCGACCTGGGCTTCGAACGCTCTATTCAGACGACGATCGCCGCCCACCACGAGCGCTGGGACGGCCACGGCTACCCGCAGGCGCTCAAGGGGAAGGAGACACCAATTGCCGGTCGCGTTGTGGCGGCCGCGGATCTCATCGATTCCCTAATCTCCGATGAGCCCAACCCGCTGACTGCGCGCCGCAACCTCGCCGGTACCCTCGCCGAACATGCGGGAAGCTCGCTGGACCCAACTCTTTCCGAGCAGGGCGGCGACTTGCTCAGGAGCGACGAGTTCTGGCTGGGGCTTCACAACCACGCCCTCACGCTGGAGCTCGCCGACTGCTGTCCGGAAGACGCCCCGGAGGCGCAGCGATCGCCGGCAGACCTGCAGACCTTCGCTAGGGTCTTCGCCGCCCTCGCAGACGCCAAAGGGGAACACACGGACCGTCACAGCGAACGCACGGCCGACATCGCAGTCCGTCTCGCCGAGGCGCTAGGCTTCCGCAACGGGCGCAAAGAACTGCTGCGCATAGGCGCCGTGCTCCACAACGTGGGTCTCTTGGGCGTGCCGGCTCGTATCATCGCAAAGCCTGACATCCTGTCACTGTCGGAGATGGAGACATTGCGCAAGCACCCGACCTACTCACAGCTCGTGCTGGAAGCGCTGCCGGGCATGGAAGAGGTAGCCCGGTGGGTGGGCGCCCACCACGAACGGCCCGACGGTAAGGGATATCCGGAGATGCTGGAGGACGAGGCCATCCCACTGGAGGCCCGCATTATCGCCCTGGCCGACACCTATGTTGCGCTGACCTCGGTACGGCCGTACAGGCGGGCGCTTTCGCATGAAGATGCCCAGCAGGTGCTGCTGGGCGGCGCAGGCACACAACTGGACAGAAGGCTGGTGCGACTGCTCTGCGTCCGCTCCTCTGAGCTTACGTCTTCTCGAACCGCTCGACGCTCACAACGAAGACGATAGCTCCCCCTACCCGCACCTCGACCGGTTCCGACAGGGTGGCACCCTCGCCGAAGAAGGGCAGCGTTTGTGAAGGCACATACTCCGTCCGGGCGCGGCACTCCGTCCGGACCATGGCGAGAACCTGATCCACCTCGTTGGCCTCTACGCCGGAAAGGATCGTCGCGTTGCCCCGGTGGAGGAAGCCGCCGGTGCTGCTGATCTTCGTCGCCGGGTAGCCCTGGCCGATGAGCGCCTTCATCAGCCGCTCCGCATCAGAGTCCGAAGCGATAATAACGACGAGCTTTAGCTGCCCATCCTTCACGAGCGGCCCTCTCACCCCTGTCGCGCGAGCGGCTTGCCCGGAGGCCCGAGCTACTCGCCGCCGTCGTCGCGGCGGGTTCGTTCCCTCACTTTGTCCATGAGCTGGTGCCGCGTCTCAGCACCCGGCTGAGGGGCGAGCGCCATCGCGATTGACGCTCCCAGCATGACCCCGATGAGGAATCCGAGGATGAAGCGGAATGTCATGTCTTGACCTCCCTGTGCCGGCTACTCAAGGGAGACAGAAGCGCGCTCCTGCCACCTTCGATGCTACTGGCGGAGAGGAGCGCTGTCAATGATGGTGGCAGGACGCCGCTAGCCGGGTCGGGGCGGGCCTGGCCTTCCTCGACGTCCGCGCCGCTCCGCCACCCTTAGGCGGGCGACAGCGCGCGCTAGAGACGCCTCGGTCTGGGCGAGATCCACCAGCTCTCGCTTCTCTTGCAGCGCCTCCTCCGCCCTGCGACGCGCCGCCTCCGCTCGCGCCACGTCGATCTCATCGGCGCGCTCGGCGGCGTCGGCCAGAACCACGATGCGGTCGGCGCGCACCTCCAGGAAGCCACCGGTGATCGCCATGATCTCCTCCTCGCCTCCCCTGATGATGCGCATCTCGCCGGGCACGAGAGTGGTGATGAAGGCGGCATGCTCCGGCAGCACCGCAAACTGTCCCTCGGTTCCGGGAGCAACCACCTCATCCACCCCCTCCTGGGAGTAGACGATGCTCTCCGCGGTTACGATTTCGACGCTAAGGGGCATGGTCCCTGCTACGCCTCCCCGCTCTCCTTCGCCATTCTCTCCGCCTTCTCCATGACTTGGTCGATCGTGCCAACGAGGTAGAATGCCTGCTCCGGTAGGGCGTCGTGCGTCCCCTCCAGGATCTCCTTGCAGCCACGCACCGTCTCCCTGACCGGCACGTACACGCCCGGCATACCGGTGAACACCTCGGCGACGAACATGGGCTGCGTGAGGAAGCGTTGGAGTCGCCGCGCCCGCGCCACTGCGAGCTTGTCCTCATCTGAGAGTTCCTCGACACCCAGAATCGCGATGATGTCCTGAAGGTCCTTGTAGCGCTGAAGCACTCGCTGCACCTCGCGCGTCACATCATAGTGCTCCTGCCCGATGACGAGCGGATCGACGATACGCGAGAACGACGCGAGGGGGTCCATGGCCGGATAGAGCCCCTGCTCGAAGATGGCTCGGTCCAGGGTCACCAGGGCGTCCAGGTGGCCGAACGTGGTGGCGACACCTGGGTCGGTGTAGTCGTCCGCCGGCACGAAGACGGCTTGGAACGACGTGATCGAGCCTTTCTTGCTGGTGGTGATGCGCTCCTCCAACTCACCCACCTCCGTCGACAGCGTGGGCTGATAGCCGACCGCGGAGGGCATGCGTCCCAGAAGGGCCGAAACCTCCATGCCGGCCAGCGTATAACGGTACACGTTGTCGATGAAGAGGAGCACGTCCTGTCCCTCCTCATCCCTGAAATACTCCGCCATGGTGAGCGCAGTGAGGCCAACGCGAAGGCGCACGCCCGGCGGCTCGTTCATCTGACCAAAGATGAGCGCCGTCTTGTCGATGACGCCGGATTCCCGCATCTCATGCCACATGTCGTTTCCTTCGCGGGAGCGCTCACCAACGCCCGCGAAGACGGAAACGCCGCCGTGCTGGGTGGCGATGTTGTTGATCAGCTCCTTGATGATCACCGTCTTGCCCACGCCAGCGCCGCCGTAGGCCCCCACCTTGCCGCCGCGGGTGAACGGCGCGATCAGGTCAATGATCTTCAGGCCGGTCTCCAGCACCTGGATCTGGGTCTCCTGCTCCTCGAAGCTGGGCGGCTCGCGGTGGATGGACTTGCGCTCACCAGCGACCTCACCGAGGTCGTCCAATGGCTCGCCGAGGATGTTGAATAGGCGCCCTAGGGTGCCGGGCCCCGTTGGTACGGCGATGGGTAGTCCCGTATCCACCGCCTTCGCTCCCCGGCGCAGGCCATCGGTGGAGTCCATGGCCAGGCAGCGGACCCAGTTGTTCCCCAGGTGCTGCTCCACCTCGGCGATAAGGCTGTGGCCGTCCATCTCAATTTCGACGGCGTTGAACAGGGCAGGCAATTGCTCTTGCGGAAACTCCACGTCCACCACCGTGCCGATGACCTGTCGGACCTGTCCTTCAGCCATGACTACCTCCTCACGCCTTCATCCCCTCAACGCCACCCACAATGTCCAGCAACTCCGTAGTGATCTGCTCCTGGCGCGCCTTGTTGTAGGTGAGGGTAAGCTCTTCGATCATCTCGTTCGCGGCGTCGGTCGCGTTCCGCATCGCTACCATGCGGGCCGACTGCTCACTGGCAATGCCTTCCAGGATCGCCTCATAGATCTGCATCTCGACGTAGCGAGGCAAGATCTCCGCCAGGACAGCCTCCCGGCCCGGCTCGTAGATATAGTCCACGGTGTGGGTGGCCGTTTCCTCCGGTGGCTCTACAGGCAGGAGCTGGGCCATTCTCGGCTCCTGGCTCATGGTGTTGATGAAGAACGGATAGACAAGGAAGACCTGGTCGCATTCACCCGCAAGGTAGTCCTCAATCACCACGCGCGCGATGGGCAGAATGTCCAGGTACTCAGGGTAGTCGCCAAGCTCCGTGAAATCGGCGCGCATCGCGACGTCGACCCGGCGGAAGAAGTCCCGCCCCTTGCGACCCACAGCCACCAGCTTGGCCGGCACGCCAAGGTCCAACGCCAGAGCGCTGCAGCGACGGTTGACTGCGGTGGGCAGGCCGCCGCAGAGCCCGCGGTTCGGCGTGATGAGCACAATCTCCGTCGACTGCACCTCACGTCGTCGGAGGAGGGGATGCAGCGTATCCTGGTCCATCTGGGGGAGCGTCTCAGCGAGGTCAGCCAGCACCCAGGTGAGCCGTTCGGCATACGGCCGGCCCGCGAGCGCCCGTTGCTGGGCCCGACGCATCTTCGAGGCGGCCACCAACTCCATCGCCTTAGTGATCTTCGCCGTGCTCTGGACCGAGCGAATACGTCGCCGGATCTCGCGGATTGTGGCCACTAGTACCCTACCGTCTGCTTGTACGCCTTGATGGCCGCCTCAAGCTCCTGCTCCCGTTCCGGCGGCAATTCGTTGGTTTCCATGATGGAACGCCCCACCTCCGGGTGGTTGGCGTCCATGAATTGATACAACCCCTGCTCGAACTCCTGCACCTTCTCCACGGGCACCTCGTCCAAGAGACCCCGGGTGCCGGCGTAGATGATGGCCACCTGCTTGTCCAGCGAAAGGGGCTGATACTGCGGCTGCTTGAGAATCTCCTGCAGCCGCCGTCCGCGCTCCAACTGCTGGCGCGTTGTCGCGTCCAACTCCGACGTGCCAAACTGGGCGAACGCCTGGAGCTCGCGGAACTGAGCCATGTCCAGGCGGAGCTGGCGCACCACCTGCCGCATCGCGCGGCGCTGCGCGTCTCCTCCAACACGGGACACGGAGACGCCGGCGTTCATACCCGGGCGAATGCCGGCGTTGAAGAGCTCCGCCTCCAGGAAGATCTGGCCGTCTGTAATGGAGATAACGTTTGTCGGGATGTACGCGGAGATGTCGTTCGCCTGCGTCTCCACGATGGGAATGGCGGTCAACGAGCCGCCTCCCTCCTCATCGGCCAGCTTCGCCGATCGCTCCAACAGGCGGCTATGCAGGTAGAAGACATCCCCGGGGTACGCTTCGCGACCGGGTGGCCGGCGCAGAAGCAGCGAGACCTGGCGGTAGGCCCACCCATGCTTGGACAGGTCGTCGTAGATGATCAGGGCGTCACGTCCTTGCGCCATGAATTCCTCGCCGATAGCGCAACCGGCGTAGGGCGCTAGGAATTGAAGGGCGGCTGCCTCCGACGCGTTGGCGGAGATCACAATCGTGTGGTCCATGGCGCCGTGCTCTTCGAGCACCCCGACCACTTGGACAACCTTCGATGCCTTCTGGCCGATGGCAACGTAGATGCAGACCAGGTCGCCACCCTTCTGATTGATGATCGTGTCGATGGCGATCACGCTCTTGCCGGTCGACCGATCACCGATGATCAGTTCGCGCTGGCCCCGGCCAATGGGAGTCATGGCGTCGATCGCCTTGATGCCGGTTTGCACCGGCGTGTCGACGCTCTTCCGCTTGCTGACGTCCGGAGCGATGCGCTCTACCGGTCGGGTCCTTTCCGTACTGACCGGCCCCTTGCCATCGAGCGGATTCCCCACGGGGTCGACTACGCGGCCGATGAGAGCGTCGCCCACCGGCACTTCGGCCACACGGCCGGTGGCGCGAACTTCGTCGCCCTCCTTGACTTCGCTGAAATCGCCCAGGATCATCGCGCCCACGTTGTCCTCTTCCAGGTTGAGCGCGAGCCCCATGACCCCACTGGGGAACTCAACGAGCTCGTTGGACATCACACTGGAGAGACCGTGAATCCGCGCGATCCCGTCGCCGGCTTCCACCACTGTGCCGACGTTCGTAGCCGCCGTCTCCACGCCGAACTTCTCGATCTGCTCCCTCAGTATTGACGTGATCTCTTCGGGTCGTACTGCCATTTCTCTACCCTCGGTTCATGCTAGCGCGTGCCCCCCGCCAACTGGCGTTTCAGCGCCAGCAGCTTGCTCCGGGTGCTGCCATCGACGAGTTGGTCTCCGATGCGGGCCACCAGCCCACCCAGGATCTGCGGCTCCTGCCGCGCCTCTACCAGCACCTGCTTGCCGGTGAGTTCCGAGAGGCGACCGGCCAGCGCCTGTCGTTCATCATCGCTCATGGCGACGGCCGTTATCACCTCCGCGTGCGCGATGCCCTGATGCTCGTCCAGCAACACCTGGAAATGCTCAGCGATCTGCGGCAGCAGTGCGATCCGCTCCTTGGCCGCCAGCAATCGCACCAAGTTCCAAACAAGGGGTGTCAGATCACCCGCTACCCGCTGGATGAATTCCAGTTTGCCTGCGGCACCGACCTGGCGGCTGGCCACGAACGCCAGCGCTTCCGGCGAGGCGAGGCTGTCGGCCAGGGTGCGCAGATCACGCCCCCAGACGTCCAACTCGTCTCGGTCACGGGCCAACTCGAAGCCGGCCTGCGCGTAGCGCTTGGCGGCCGGGTCGCGCCGCACCTAGCCCTCCCGGAAGGTCGATTCCGCCAGCACCTCGTCAATGAGTCGCCGATGGGCGTCCCGGTCCAGCGACTGATTGATCACCTTCTCGGCGGCGCTTACAGTGAGGTCCGCGAACTGCCGGCGGAGCTCTGCTATCGCCTGGTCGCGCTCAAGCTGGATCTCGCCCCGAGCGCGTTCCAGCAGCGCCTCGGCATCCCGCCTCGCCTGCTCGCGACCTTCGCTCTGCATCCGGCTCGCCGTCTCCTGGGCTTGGGCGATCAATGCCTGGCCCTGTTGCCGTGCCTCATCGAGCTGCTTCGCGACCTCCTGCTCGGTCTCGCTGGCCTTCTCCTTGGAGCGCTCCGCGGCTTCTAGGCCCTCGCGCACTCGTTCTGCGCGCCGGTCCAAGAGGCTCACCACCGGCTTGTAGAGGAAAAACCACAGGGCCAGCAGAACGATGAAGAAGTTGATGACCTGCGCCACCAGGAGCGGGAGGTTGATGCCAAGCTCGTCCATATCTGTTCTCCCAGGCTCGGCTCAGCGCTGCTAGAAGACGAATCCGATCATCACGGCGACGACCAGCGCGTAAATGCCGATCGCCTCGGCAAATGCGATCCCCAGAATCATGTTGGTCTGGATCTGGGGCTGCGCCTCCGGGTTGCGGCCCAACGCCTCCATCGCCTTCGAGACCAGCCAGCCGATAGCGATCGCGGGACCGAGAGCGCCGAAGCCCATCGCAAAGCCCGCCCCGACGTACTTCAGACCGGCATCGCCGATCTCGAGGAGCGGTAAGAGTGAGGTAATGTCCATTCCTTCCTCCTTGTGTTCTGGGGCGCCCGGCCCCGTCTTGCCAGATCTACGCTGCTAGTGGCCCTCCTCGGCGCCGTGCTCGTCTCCGTGTGCGGCCACGGCCATCACAGCGAAAACGAGCGTGAGCATGCCGAATATGAAGGCCTGGATGGCTCCAACGAACAGCTCAAGCCCATAGAAGATCCCCACCACGAAGAACGCGAAGGGCAACAGGAACGTCATGACCAACAACAGAATCTCGCCCGCGAGCATGTTGCCGAAGAGTCGGAAGCTGAAACTGATCAGACGTACCAGTTCCGCGAAGAACTCTAAGATGCCTACGAAGAAGTCGAGCAGGCCCATCGGTTTCCCTCGTAGCAGATTCTTCACGTTGAAGAACTTGCTGCCGTAGCCCATGAGGCCCAACGTGCTGATGCCCCAGTACTCAACGAATATCGCCGAGGCGATGGCGAGGGACAAGGTCGACATCAGGTCCGTGTTCACGCTGCGGAAGAACGGGACCACGATTGCAAGCTCCTCGTCCTCACCGACCCCGTGCTTCTCCTTGGCCTCCTTGATCGCCTCCGCCCGCGCTTCCACAAGGCACTCGTCGTGGGCTTGGCCCTCCAGCTTCACGCACGCGTTTTCGTCCACCTTGATCTCCACGAAGTCCGCGCCGAACCCGACGAACGAGATGCCCGCCGACTGCACCACCACGGCTTCTTCGTGGAATTCTCCCGCTTCCGGCCCTACCGGCTCGATCTTGCCGATGGCATTGAAGACAGGGAGCAGCGCGAACCAGTTGGAGACGGCCACGAAGATGAAGAAGGTGGCAATCACCCAGAAGAAACGACGGCCGTTCTTCTCGCCGGCCGTGTTCAGGACCAGATTGTGGATACCCTCCACCACCGCCTCTGTGAAGTTCTGCATGCCACTGGGCAGCCACTTCAGGTTCCGCCCCAGGAAGAAGGCAACCACCGCGAGGACGACAACAACCGCCCACTGGGTGAGCAGCGTGTTCCTGATGGGCAGCGGACCCACCTCCCACAGCGTCTCTCCCTTGATCTCGATGATGGGCTGAGGAACGGAGCGAATGACGAAGGAGACTATGAAGAGGATGAAGAGCACGCCCAGCGCCCCAACGATGAGGACGCCTCTCCTACCCTTCACTGGTCGGTTCCTCTTCCAGGACCGATCACGTCCATAAGCATTCGGTAACCGCCGTAGAAGGCGGTTAGAAGTCCCAGCAGTACTCCCACCATGGTCAGCAGGGGAGCGGTGCCCGTGACTCGGTCGAGTAGCACCCCACCGACTACCCCGATGACGATGCACACGGCAAAGTACCAGCCGATGCCGAGCAGCCTCACAGCGACCGGCAGGTGGTTCACCCAGAACCTCCATCGGCTAGCTGTCTGGCAACTTTGAGAAGAATATCACAGATGATCCGCACGATCAACAAGGGGCAGGATCAGTGACTGGATTGCGGGAGACCGGCCTTCCAGAGATACGGAAAGCGCCCGCTGCGCGGGCGCCCTCTCATCTGAAATGGGTCGCCGACTACGACTTCCGCTTGTCGAAGTCGTCCAGATCCAGGCTCTCAATAAAGTCCCGGAAAGCGGACATGCGCTGGAGCTCCTCTTCGTTCACCTTGCTGACCGCCTCCTGCTGCGCGGGGGTCTCAACCGGCTTGCCCTCCTCATCCAGAGAGACACCGGCCTTGTCCAGCACCGCGTCCTCGGCATAGATGGGGACCTGCACTCGCACAGCGAGGGCAATGGCATCACTCGGTCTCGAGTCGATCTCCATGCGCTCACCGTTCACGCGCAGCATGATCCGCGCGAAGAACGTGTCGTCCGCCAGATCGTTGACGACCACGCAGTCCACCTGGGCGCCCAGCTTCTCCATCACGTCGCGGAGCAAGTCGTGTGTGAGTGGGCGGGCGACGGAGACATCCTGGAGCCGAACCGTGATCGCGTCCGCTTCGGCAGGACCTATCCAAATCGGGAGGTACCGGTCGGCATCCTTCTCCTTGAGAATCACCACGCGCTGGTAGTTCATCAAGCTCACCCGGATGCCTTCAATGCTCATCTCGATCACAGTCGCACCTCCTCGATGCAGTTTCAGTCTAAACGGGCCGCTCGCGCGGTGTCAATCGAGCCCTACACGGGGCCCTCTGGGCCACCACGCGTGGCGCCCCCGCTGCCCCATGGGCCCGGCCAGCCAACCCTACCCCCGATCCACCGCTGCTCAAGGTAGAGACTGACGGCTCCTCCGACAGCAAGCAACAACCCGATAGCCAGTATCACACTGCTCACCCCATACAGATCGGCAATTCCCCCCACGACCACTAGTGGGACTAGCGCTACTCCGTTCGCCAGCACCATCTGCGAGGCGATGACCCGTCCCCGCATCTCCACCGGCGTGCGCTCATGCAGCGTGGTCTGCGCCGGCGTGTTGAGCATCGCATACGCGAAGCCCATCGGCCCCGCGAACAGCATCGTGAGCGCGACGAGAATGGAAAGGCCGGTCACACGCTCGGCGGTCCCCGGGCCGAACGGGTTGAATCGCTCCGTGCGCTCCAGGCCATCCGCGATCATCTCCACAGAGCCCAGAGCCGCCAAGCAGAGAGCGAGCCCGAACATCCCGAACGCCACCGTCCTGGTCTTCCCCAATCGGGCTACGATCCAGGGAACCGTGCGCAGACCCACCAGCGCCCCTATGGCGACCGGCGCGAACACGGCGACCGCGTCGTTCGGAGCCACCTCAAGGATCGCCTGCATGTAGCGTGGCACGAGGATAGCGAAGAGCAGAATCAACGTACTGCTCGTGGTGATGTGGGCCATCGCCATAGTGGATATGGGGTCCGCGCGCAGACTGCTCAGAGCCTTGCCGAAGTCGGCGATGGCTCCCCTCAGCTCCTCACGGCCGGGGAACGTCCCCTCGGCCTCCTCTTCTCCGTGGCGTCCGATGTATGGCAGGAATCGCGCGAGCAGAGTGGCGAGGAGAAAAGCGCCCGCGGCGCTGGCGAACAGCGCGCCCGATCCCGCCGTCTTCAGAATTGTGGGCGAAAGGATGATCAGGCCGGCGATCTGGGCGATCGTGAAGCCGCCGCTGAACAGGCTGTTGGCGGAAATGAGCTGCCTTCGCTGCACCATGAACGGGATGGAGGCGGCATTGCTCGTGGTGAAGAGCTGGCTAAAGCTAGCGAAGAACCCCGTAATGGCATAGAGCGCCCACACATGCTCTCGAGCGAAGAAGAACGCCACGGCAGTCACAGCCCTGCCGGCGTTCGTCAGGATCAACAGCCGCCGTTTGCTCCAACGATCGACGAGTACCCCAGCAAAGACGCCGAACACAACCGTGGGTACGACGAAGAACAGCACCACGATGCTGGTGCTGGTCGTGGATTCCGTAAGGTCCAGGATGATGATGATCAGGGCGTAGAGGATCGCGTTTTGCGCCGTCTGGGAAATGATCTGCGCCAGCCACAGCAAGAGGAAAGCGCGGTTGGAGAGGACAGGAGGAACCGTCTCCTCCTCGGGTTGGCGGTGCGCGTCCAGGGGCCGGAGCATGTCAGCTCGCCGATCTTGCCGCCGCCTGCGCGGCGGTCCAGCCGGCTATGCCGGTCAGAATAACGATCACGAGCCCCAGCACCACCTCCACTCCAAAGACCTCCGCCAGCAGGCCGGCCAGAAGGATCGGCGGGATCGACGCCAGATTGGTCAGAACGTGCTGGGCGGCGAAGATACGGCCCTGAAACTCAACGGGCATCCGCTCATTCACCAGCGCACGGCTAGCCACACCAACCACGGAGAACGAGAAAGCGGCGGACGTCGAGAATACGATCGTCACCAGGATACGGGCTGTCGTGGCGCCGAAGGGGCCGGGATCGAAGAGCGCGAGGGGATTGAGTCCCTCCAGCATTTCCGCCAGCGGCTTCACCAGCATCAGCCCAACGAAGGAAGCTACCAGCAGGCCGAAGCCCGCGCCGACCAACCAGGGCTTTGGCAGGCGTCGCTCCAGCCACTGGACCAGGCGCAGACCGGCCAGGATGCCGAGAGCGGCGGGCAAGAACACGAAGATGGCGTTCCGCACCGGGATATCCAGCACGTCCTGCATGAAACGAGGCATGAGCGTGACCGCCACGAGCGACGCGGTGCTGGCCAGCACCACGATGATGACGCCCATGTACGCCCCCAGGTCGCGGTTCAGCTTCTCCCACGCCTGAGCGAACTGCTTTCGCACTTCCCGCACTGCATCTATCGTGCTGTCGATGTCGACCTGACGAGACCCGAGGTGGCGAATCACCAGGAAGAACGCCCCCGCGACGCCGAAGAGCACGGCAGCAACGAGGAACAGAGGCTTGGCGCCAATAGTATTGAGGAAGAAGGGCGGCAACACGGCGAAGCCGACGACCTGGCTGACCAGTCCCCCCAGGTTGTTCGTCGAGTTGGCCATCGTAAGCTGGTCGTGCCGCACCAACTGCGGCAGCGCGGCCGCCTCAGCCGGGGCCGCAAACTGGGATGTGACGGCGATGAGAAGGGCGATGCCGTAGACCGTCCAGATGTCCGCGTCCGCCATCACCAGGACGACCATCAGCCACAGGCGGCCAAAGTTGAGAACGCCGAGCAACAGGTTCTTTGGCAGCCGGTCGACCAGTACGCCGGAGATCGTGCCAAGTGTGGCGGTCGGGAGCAGGTAGGCGGTGACGAAGAGGGCGCTCTTGATGCTGGTGCCGCTGCCGTCGCCCACGGCCAGGACAAGCAAGGTGTAGAGGGTGGCATTCAGTGCAGTGTGAGAGAATAGCCTGCCCAGCCAGAGGCGTCGGTAGCCGTCCTCCTGGAAGATGATGGTTCCGCCCGTGAGCGCCTCCCACCGCCAACGCCGCACGCGCGTCTCGGCCACGTTGCCGGTCGTCATGCGCCCAGCTCGTCTTGCCGGAAGATGAGGCGTTCCTTGTCCGGATCCAGGGGTTCGCCGCGGCAGACGAACGCTTTCAATCGCTTCTCCAGGACCCTCCGTGCAAGCAGGACCCGCCGGCCACAATCGCGGCAACGAAGGCCGATATCAGCGCCCAGGCGCACCACCTCCCACTCGAAGCCGCCGCACGGGTGGGGCTTGCGCAGGCGCACCACGTCCCCCATACGGAACTCCTCGGGCATGTTACTCCGCCTGGACCGCCAGCCGGTGCTCCTCAATGGCGTCGCGAAGCGCTTGCGCCTCGCGTCTAGCTCCACGGGCGAAGTCCTCGCCCTCTGAAGCGTAGAGGACGCCGCGGGAGGAGTTGATGATCATGCCGCCCCCGTTCGGGTCCAGACCCGCACGAACGGCCTCGGCCAGTGCCCCCTCCTGCGCCCCCACACCCGGCACCAAGAACGTCATCTCCGGACAAAGATCGCGCAGACGGGAAAGCTCTTCAGGATACGTGGCGCCTGCGACAAGACCGACGTTACCCCTGCTGTTCCACCGCTTCGCCAGCTCTGCCACAACCTGGTACAAGGGCCGCGGGCCACCGTTTGCGACGACTGGCAGATCCTGCAGGTCACGAGCGCCGGGGTTCGAGGTACGGCAGACAATGAAGACGCCGCGCTCGGCCCGTTCCACGAAAGGCGCCACCGCGTCGCCTCCAAGATAAGGATTAGCCGTGACAGCATCAAAGCCAAGCTCGTCGAACAGGGCGCGAGCGTAGGCACGTGCTGTGTGCCCGACATCGCCCCGTTTAGCGTCGGCGATCACTGGGATGTGGCTCGGGACCGCCCGAAGGACGGTACGCAAAACAGCGTAGCCCTCGTCACCCAGTTGTTCATAGAAGGCCAGATTGGGCTTGAAGGCACATACCAGGTCGCTCGTCGCTTCGATGATAGAGCAAAGGAACGTGCCGATGTCGCCTCCCGGTATGCGTTCGGGATCGGGATCCAGTCCTACACAGAGAAGGCTGCGATTTGCCCGCGCGGCGTCGGCCAGCTTGTCACGGAAGCTCATGGGGCATCAAGCCAGATTGCCTGATCGATGGTATCCCTGCCCCGGAAACCCAGTCAAGGAACTCCAGCCGTTGCGCGCAGCACGGATGGCGGTCGCGAGGAGAACGGAATCTGCGTCGATGGCCTGGGGACTGATTGGCTGCCAAGGCCGGTCCTCCCGTGGCGTTGGCGCCGCAGGGCGACCCAACAAGGGGCGTCTCCGGATTCCTGGTAGCCTTGACTGCAACCAGACAGTGAGCTATAGTGAATGTAATCACATATAGCGTTTATTGCGAGAGATACACATCATGTCGCGTACTGAGCCGCCGGGCCAGGCAGCTGCTCTTTAAGAGGAGTAGGATAATGGCATACATCGTCAACATCGCCACCGAAACGTGCGAGGCAGAGGGCGACTGCGTGGACAACTGCCCCGTCGAAATCCTGTCGCTGGGCCCCAGGCCGGCCGACATCCCGGCGCCTGACACTGCGGAGGATCCGGAAAAGGCGGCCTTCGTGAGCGGTGACGCCGCTGAGTGCACCGGTTGCATGGCCTGCGTGGAGGTATGCCCCTCGGAGTCCATCACCATCCAGGAGATCTAGGCGCGCCGGTCTAGCGCCTCGTTCGCCAGTCGATCCGCCGTCTTATTCTGTCCTCGGGGGACGTGCCGCACGTTCACCCGCTGGAAGCGGCTGCGCAACCCCAGCATCCGCTTGTGAAGGGGGATCAGCCGCGGGTTGCGAACCCGGTAGCGGCCGGAGAGCTGCCGCACCACCAACTCCGAATCCATGCGCAGCTCGACCTCTTGAGCACCCAATCCCAGGGCAGCCTCCAACGCAGCGATGGCGCCCTGGTACTCCGCCTGATTGTTGGTGGCGCGGCCGAGGTAGTGGGAGGCACGATGGAGCTGTTCGCCCTCCTCGCTCAAGAGAACGATGCCGTAGGACGCCGGGCCGGGGTTGCCCCGTGAGGCACCGTCGGCGTAGGCGATCACGAAACGGGCGGAAGACCGGCCGACATCGTGCAGAACGTTTGGCTCCCTTCAGGCGTCCCTCTCGCGGGGATCTACCTCAGGGACGCAGCAGGACCTGAATCCCCTCGTCCAGCACCACCACTCGATCCACCAACTCAGCTAGCAGCGATTGTTTCTCGGCGATGGGCAACGTGCCCCACCCGTCCAGAAGTGTACCAAGCGCGCGCTGCCGACCGCGGGAGCGATCGCTGGCATCGGCCTGCTCCCGCACCCTCCGCTCGATCTGTTCGAGCTCTTCTTCCAACCTCAGCCGATCGGAGGCCGTGGCGACGCTCAGCTTTCTCATCTGCTCCTTGGTGATCCGTCCCTTTGCGGTCGCCGAGAGTTGCTCGTCTAGCCGGCGGTCGAACTGGCGCAGGCGGCCACGTAGACGGTTTGCCTTTTCCTGCCACTCCGCCATCACCAGCGCTTCGTTGCCGGCCCGTGGCAGCAGCGCATCACCGTCCAGGTCAGCCAGAGCGGCCCGGACCTGCTCCTCCAGCGCCTCCGCTCGCTGTGTGTGATAGTCGCACATGCTCTGGTTGGTGCGCGACTCGCACTGGTAATACCGGTAGGAGGCTCGACCCTCGCTGCCGCTGCGGCGTCTCCAGCTCTGGCGGCGGCTCACTCCGATCATCTTGTTGCCGCAGTGGCCGCACTGCACCAGACCGGCTAGGAGGAACGGTGACGGCCGTCGTTGAGCGTAGTTGTTTCGACGGGCATTCAGGCGATCCTGCACCGCCCGGAAGTCGTCCGCTGTCACAAGCGCGGGGTGGCTACCGGGCACTCGCACGCCGAAGCGGGAGTACGTGCCCAAGTAGACCCGGTTCCGCAGGATGTCGCGGATGCTGACCATGCTCCAGTTGCCGCCCCTTCGCGTGCGCAGCCCCTCCTCGTTGAGGCGCCGGGCGATAAGACGGATCCCCAGGCCTTCCTGCAAGTACAGGCGAAAGATATAGCGCACCACCACCGCCTCTTCCGGCACCAGCTCCAGGCGACGTCGAATCCCCACCTTGTAGCCGTACGGAGGCCGGCCCAGCACCTCTCCGCGGACGGCCTTGCGCCGCATGGCGGCGCGAACGCGTTCGGCCAGTTTGCCCCGATCCGACTGATCGCTCCAAGACCGGACCAGCTCCCCTATCGGATCGGACGGACCACTGAGAAACGCCACCTGGGCGCCCAGCCCCTCGAGCTGGAAGTAGCGCCGCATGGACTCGTGCAGATCGGCGCCGATTCCCTCCAGCGAGCGGGCGACGACCAAGACGAAACCCCTGTCCGGCCGACGCAGGTAGTCCACGAGCTGGCGAAAACCCCCGCGCCGCCCGTCACCATCCGCGGTCTCGACGAAGGTGACCGCTACGTCGTAGCCGTGCCGGTCGCAGAATTCAAGAAACGCTCGGTTCTGGGACGAGAGGGACTCGCCCTTGGAGCCGGGCTTCGCCTCTCGGAAGTACCCGATGGCCTTCATCTCAGCTCACGTAAAGAATACGCTCGCAGCTACTGCACTGAACCAGGTCGCTGCCGCTGCGGGCGCGCTGCAGCAGGTTCATGGGCAGGGAGATGCGGCACCCTTGACAGGCGCCCCCCTCAACCTTAGCCACGGGCCGGTGCTGGCGGATGTCAAACAGGTGGTCGTAGAGCTGGAGCAGGCGCGCGTCGATGCGTGCGGCCTGCTCGGCGCGCTGCCCCTCCAGCAGAGCGATCTCACCCTCCAAGGCAGCCTGCCGGCCGCGCAGTTCCTCCTGCTCGGCCCCGGTCGTCTCCGTCAGCTCCTGAAGCTCTCGCTGGGCGGCATCGAGCGCCTGTTGGGCCTCCTCAAGCACCTCCATTGCTTCCAGCGCCCGGTCCTCCAGCTCGCTGCGCCGCCGCTTCAGGCTCTCAACATCCTGCTGGAGGTCCTCCAACTCCTTGGGGTTCTGCACGCTGCCCTGGTAGAGACGTTGTTCTATGGGCTGGATCTTGCGGCGCAGTTCGTCGGCTTCCCACTCTCGTTCCTTGAATCCCTTCTCGGCCGCGCGCAACCCGTCCCGCCGCTCGACCACCAAGTCCCTGGCATGCTCCAGCGCGTCCGGCTCACCGATACGAGCGAGTGCGTCGGCCAGGGCCGCGCGCTTCGCCTCCAAGGCCTGATCTAGTTCCTGCAGGGCATACAGCTCAGCAACGGAGGTCACGGGTTCTCCCCGGAACAGGAGCGGACGGACGACCATAGCCCCTCCGCGACATCAGGAACGAGCAGATGATCCGTTCCTGCGGCCGCGCAAGCAAGAGGGCAGAAGCGGACCGGCAGGTGCTGTTACACCTCAGCCGACCTTCGTTGGGGATTATAGGTTTCGGTATGCCGCGGCGCAAGGAAGCTATGTCAACCGAACCGCCGTGTCTCCCGAATTGCCGGCGCCATTGACGCAGTGCCGCCTCGGCTCCTATCCTGTAACTGAGGTGCCCACGTGTCGGTCCGGTACAACGTCTCGACGCTGCTGAAGGAACCCGTCGGCTCAACCCGCGAGCATGAGGTCGACGGCCACGTGCTCATCGATGATGCGGAGCCGCAATGGCACCGAATCACCGGCCACACAACACTTCTGCGCACCAAGGACGCGGTGCTTGTGACGGCCCGGCTCAGAGGAATCCAGAGAGAGGGCTGCAGCCGCTGTCTGCGGGACATAGACGTCCCGGTGTCGCTTGAGATCGAGGAGGAGTTCTTCGCCGGCACGGATGGGAACGCAGGTGCGGCGCTGCCAGCTCCGGAAGACAAGGACGCGTTCCGTATCGACGCGCAGCACGTGCTGGACTTGGACGAAGCTGTGCGCCAGTCCTGGGCGACGGCACGCCCGATGCAGCCGCTCTGTCGCCCGGACTGTCGGGGCCTCTGTCCCCGCTGTGGGCAGGATCTAAACCAAGGAACGTGCTCCTGTCCACCGGATGAGGACGAGCGGTGGAACGCTCTGCGCGAGCTCGCGCGTGAGAAGGAAGGAAAGTAGGCCAATGCCACCACTGCCCAAGAAGAAGACTCCAAAGTCTCGCCAGGGCAAGCGCCGCAGCCATCTGCACACCCGAGCCGTGTCGCTTACTGAATGCCCGCACTGCCACGAACCGCGACTGCCACACCGTGTCTGTCCCACCTGCGGCTACTACAAGGGCCGCGAAGCCGTAGTCGTCGGCAAGCCAGAGCTGCCTGAGTAGCATGCACCCTCGCATCGAGACACTGTCAAGGGACAGTATCCTTGACTGAGAACCGGGTTGCCTGGCTCTTTCCCGGCCAGGGGGCGCAGGAAGTGGGAATGGGTCGTGACCTGTTCGACGCTTCCGGCGCAGCCCGTCACGTCTTTGAAACGGCCGACAGCGTCCTCGGCTACCCAGTCACCAAGCACTGCTTCGAGGGCCCGACCGAGGAGCTCCAAGAGACACTGAATGCCCAACCGGCGCTCTTCACCGCGAGTCTGGCCTGCCTCGAAGCCGCGCGAGATCTCGGCGGCCTGCCGGAGGGCCCGCCTGCCTTCGTCGCCGGTCACAGTCTGGGCGAGTACACGGCTCTCTGCGCAGCAGGAGCGCTCAGCCTGGAGGACGGCTTGCGACTGGTGCGGGAACGAGGCCGCCTGATGCAGCAGGCTTCCAAGAAGAACCCGGGCGCAATGGCCGCGCTCCTGGGGCTGGATGCGACGGCGGTCAGCGACATCTGCGACGCTGCGGGGGCCGAAGTCTGCAATCTGAACGCGCCCGGCCAGATCGTAATCGGCGGTGCGCCCGAGGCCGTGGAGGCAGCAATGGCGCTTGCGCTCGAGCGGGGCGCCCAACGCGGCGTGCGCCTCAAGGTCAGTGGCGCGTTCCACACGTCCTTCATGGCGGACGCCGCGGAAGGCATGGCGCGCGCCTTGGCGGGCACTCCTATGCGCGACCCTCAGGTACCCGTGATCGCCAATACGACGGCCCAACCTCTCATCACAGCCGACGCGCTCCATGAAGAGCTGGTTGAGCAGCTCGTTCGGCCGGTCCAGTGGCACCTGTCAGTGGAGCACCTGCGGTCGGAGGGTGTCCGAGGCGTCATCGAGTTCGGGCCGGGCCGGGTCTTGACGGGCCTGGTGCGCCGGATCGACCGCTCCCTGAGCATCCGGAATGTGTCAGACGTCGAGAGCGCCAGCACCCGGTCAACTCCTTCGCCACCGCCGTCTTGACCTGGGCCCCGGCTCACCGCATCATGAAGACACTATGTTCGCTCCTAGCGGTACGGTAGCCCGCGCAAGCGACGGAAGCGGCAAGAGGCCGGTGATCCGCTGATGGCCGTGGGTCCGCGGCGCCGCGCTCGCATTGCCGCCCTCCAGGCGTTGTACGAGGGCGACAGCGCTCACCACGCGCCGCTGGATGCGCTCAAACGCATCATTGCCGACCAGCGCCTCGGGCATGACCCGGCCGTCTTCGCCCGGGACTTGGTCGAGGGCGTACTTGCCCACCAAGACAAGATCGATGAGGTCATCGCCCGGGCGGCGCCAACCTGGCCGGTCGATCAGCTTCCGCCCGTTGACCGAAATATCCTGCGGCTTGCAATCAGAGAGATGCTAGGTGATAATGGGACGCCAGTTCGGGCCGTTATCAATGAGGCCGTCGAGCTGGCCAAGAGCTTCGGTAGCGAGAGCTCAGCGAGATTCGTCAACGGAGTCCTCGGTTCTATCGATCGCGATCGGAACGAGCTCCAGACCAACCATTCAGTCATGGGAAGGGGGTGAGCAGGTGGCAACGGCCTTCGAACGGGTACGCGGTCTAATCGTCGAGCAGCTCGGTGTCGAGGAAGATCAGGTGGTACCCAACGCGTCATTCGTCGACGACCTCAACGCCGACTCCCTGGACTTGGTGGAACTCATCATGTCCATGGAGGAGGAGTTCAGCAAGGACGGCAGGACGCTGGAGATCTCCGACGAAGACGCCGAGAAGATCGTCACGGTGCAGGACGCCGTCGACTACCTGAAGGACCTCGGTATCGAGGACGAACCGGACTAGCCGCAGCTCGCCGACCGCCGCGCCGCCGCTCACGGCCACCGGGGCCGGGTGCGGCGCGCTGTTTTCAGCGAAGGCCACCGCAAACCCATGGAATTTCTCGGCGTAGGCCTTCCGGAACTGCTGGTCATCCTAGTCCTTATGCTGATCGTGGTGGGCCCGCGCCGCCTGCCTGAGATGGCGGCTCAACTTGCCCGCTTCATGCGGGTCTTCCGTCAATACAGCAGGCAGATCACGCGCGATTTCAACGAGACGATGGCGGATCTCGAGAAGGAGTACGAGGATCTGCAGGGCGAATGGAAAGAGGTTGGTCAGGGACTGGACGAGAGCGCCCGAGCCGTTGGCCAGGAGATCGAGTCGGCCGAACGCGACGCTCGCCAGGCGCTCGAGGAAGCCAAGAACGCCGCTGACGAACCCGCCAACCCCACATCATCCCCCGGTTGACGCGCACGATCATGGCCAGCCAGCCCCCCTCGCAGGCACCTCCCGGGCGACCATCCCCCCGGCGGCCCGAACGCGAAGACCAGGAAGGCAAGGTCGCCACTATCCTGGAGCATCTCTCAGAGCTGCGCTATCGGCTAATGGTGTCGGCTGGGGCTCTGATAGTGGGTGTTGCTGTCTCCCTCTGGCCGCTCACCGGCTGGTTCATCGACTTCCTGGCGGAGCCGGGCCGCGACCGGGTCGAGAATTTCCAGCTCATCTTCACCGAGCCGCTCGAGTACTGGACGTCCTACTTCCGCGTCTCGCTCCTGCTGGGCATCACCATAGCGATGCCCATCATCATCTATCAGTTGCTCGCTTTCGTCGGGCCGGGGCTGACCAGGCAGGAGCGACGATGGCTGTATCCGATCGTCGCGGGAGCATCGCTGTCGTTCGTGGGGGGTGCGGCATTCGCCTACTACATCGAGCTGCCTCCCGCCCTCAGCTTCCTTCTGGACCAGCCCAGCAGCTTCACCGAGGAAGTCGAGCCGCTTATCAAGATCCAAAGCTACATCGATTTCGTCACCCGCCTCATCCTGGCGACAGGGCTGGTCTTCGAGCTGCCGCTTGTCGTCATGGGGCTCGCCAAGCTGGGAGTGGTGACGTCTCGCAAGCTGTTGGGATGGTGGCGCTACGCCCTGGTCCTGGCCTTCGTGCTGGCCGCCATCGTGACTCCCTCCATTGACCCGGTTACCCAATCGCTCGTGGCAGGGCCCATCATCGTCCTCTATTTCGCCGGCATTGCGCTGGCCAAGCTGGTCGAAGGGAACCCGCTGATCCCACGATAATCCGATCACCCGGCTATGCGATTGACCAGTGCATTGGCCAGTGCTATCATCGCAGCAAAGGCAGCGAGGTTCGCCGCCAAGGTTGTTGCGAGGCAGGTCGGTCCCCGTTGGTCTCGCAGGTGACTTCCCCAGCGTCACAACGGGATTCCAGGCAGTTCGGTGATGCTACCCATGCGTGTTCCTCCTCTTGGATTGTCACGGTACCCGCATCGCGGGACTCGGCTGATCACCGTACTTCCCCTGGCTGAGCCCGCCCGTCCCGAGGATGGTTCGGCCGCGGACCCTGATCCCAGCCCCGCCTCGCGGCCTGCGATAGGCAGCGGATCGATCACCTACTCCAGTGCCGCGGCGCTGGGACATACGCCGGCTGATGGTCCGCTGCTGCGAACCGCGGCATGCCAAGGGGGCAATGAGACCCCCTTCTAGTGAGGGAGAGCAAGCAGGATGGAGGAGCAGCGCACGGCTCTGCGTGAGCTGGCCGAGCAGGTTAACGCGTGCACCAAGTGCGACCTGAGCAAGAATCGGACTCGTGCCGTGCCCGGTGAAGGCGATCCTAACGCCGACATCGCGTTCGTCGGCGAGGGACCCGGGTTCCACGAGGACCAACAAGGCCGCCCCTTCGTCGGTCAGGCGGGCAAGTTCCTGGATGAGCTGCTGGCCTCCATCGGGCTGCGCCGTCAGGACGTGTACATCTGCAACGTGATCAAGTGCCGCGCTCCGAACAACCGCGATCCCCTGCCTGGGGAGATCGGTGCCTGCCGACCATGGCTGGACCGGCAGTTGGAGATCATCAAGCCGCGAATGATCGTTACGCTCGGACGGTTCTCCATGAATCGCTACTTTCCCGGGCAGTCCATCGGCCGGATTCACGGACAGCCCCGACAGCACGGCGAGGTGACGGTGGTGCCCATGTACCATCCGGCGGCGGCGCTCCACCAGTCGAGCCTCCGCCGCACGATTGAGCAGGATTTCCAGAAGCTGCCCGCGCTGCTCGAAGGGGCGCTCAACGAGGAAACGAAGCCCCGCGAACCGGAGCCGGTGCAGATGCAGCTGCTGTAGGACGAACATGGCCCGCAGGAAGCTCCGCGTTATCCCCCTCGGCGGTCTCGGCGAGATCGGCAAGAACATGATGCTCTTGGAGTACGGCGACGCCATCATCGCCGTGGACGCCGGTCTCATGTTCCCCGAGGAGGAGATGCTGGGGATCGACCTCGTAATCCCTGATATCACCTATCTGCTGGACCGGCCACAACACCTTCGGGCGATCTTCCTCACGCACGGCCACGAAGACCACATCGGTGCGCTGGCATATGTCCTGCACCAAGTGAACGTTCCCGTTTACTGCATGCCGCTGACGGCGGGGCTGGTTGAGGTGAAGCTGAGGGAAGCGAAGCTGCTCAAGCAGGCGGATATCCGCATCCTGGAGCCGGGCGACTCGGCCCGCGAAGACCCGTTCGAAGTGCAGCCGTTCGCGGTCGCCCACAGCGTCCCCGATTCCACCGGCCTCGCCATTCGTACACCCGCCGGCCTCGTCGTCCACACCGGCGACTTCAAGCTGGACCACACACCGGTGATGGGCCAATCGACAGACCTCACGCAGCTAGCGCAATACGGTGACGAGGGTGTTCTCCTCATGCTGGCAGACTCCACCTACGTGGAGGTGCCAGGTTATACGCCGTCGGAGCAAGTAGTGGGTGAGGCGTTGCGGCAGATTATGTCGACTTCTCCCGGTCGGGTCATCGTCACCACGTTCGCCTCTCTCATTTCCCGCGTACAGCAAGTGATCGATGCCGCCGCCGAGAACAACCGCCGCGTGTTCGTCACCGGTCGCAGCATGCAGGACAACGTGAGAATGGCGATCGACCTGGGCTACTTGAAGGCGCCCGAAGGGATCATGGTGAGCGTGCGCGAGTTGAACCGCGTGCCTCACCATCGCCTGGCGATCATGACCACAGGGAGCCAAGGAGAGCCCACCTCCGCCCTCACGCGCATGGCCAACCAGGACCACCAGCACATCACCATCGTCCCCGGCGATACGGTGGTGCTCTCGGCCAGTGCCATCCCCGGCAATGAATCTCTGGTTTACCGTACCGTTGACAAGCTCTTCAGGCTGGGCGCGCGCGTTCTGTACAACCGCATCGCAAACGTTCACGTCCGCGGTCACGCGGCCCAGGAGGAGCTCAAGATCGTCCACTCCATAGTGCGGCCTCGCTACTTCGTGCCCGTTCACGGCGAGTACCGCCACCTGAGGCTCCACGCGGACCTCGCACGGTCGCTCGGCATGCCGGAGGATAACATCTTCGTCCTCTCCAACGGCGACGTTCTCGAGCTCGACGAGCGCGGCGCACGGGTCGCCGGACATGTCCCGGCCGACTACGTCTACGTGGACGGCCTGGGTGTAGGCGACATCGACCACCTCATCCTCCGCGACCGTCACCACCTGGCCACCGACGGCATGGTGGTGGTCATTCTTGCCATCGAGAGGAAGACCGGCAGAATAGTGGGCGAGCCCGAAGTAGTCTCCCGTGGCTTCGTGGACATCGAGGAGTCGGAGGACCTCTTGGAGCGCACACGAAAGATGGTCGTGGCGGCCCTGGACGGGACGGACCGCATTGCGGAATGGGGAGTGGTCAACACCAAGGTCAAGGACGCCATCGCCCAGTTCCTCTACGAGGAGACCCGGCGCCGGCCCATGGTCCTGCCCGTCTCGGTAGAGGTCTAGGCGGGATCCGCGGGCGGACGGTACCAAGAACGAGCCAGCCACTGCAAAGCACGCAGGAAGCGAACGGGCACCTACGGCCTGCCGGCACGTTCGAGACATCAATTGCTCACCCGCCTACTCATCATGCCCAACGCTAGCCGAACTGGCGTTCCGCTGCTATAATAGTCCGCGAGCGGCCAGCGGCAAGGTGGGGTGCCGTGCGGACGCAAGGAGAGCGTGGCAAGAGTACGATCGCGCCCCCGCCCCAAGCCAAGCGCGAGGACGGGAACGGCCCGTCCCGTGCGGCCGCGTGTCGGCCGGCGACGCAGTTCGCCGTCTCCACTGGCGTCCCTGGGGCACTTCCTGTTCCGCCTGGAAGCGCTGGGTATTGCCCTGCTGGTGCTGGCGCTTGTCTCCATCCCCTGGCTGGTTCCGGCCACCCGCCGCGTGACCGACCTTCGCGATGGATTCGTGCGCACCTTTGGGCTGCTCGTCTTCCTCTTCATTGCTCTGCTGGCCTATCTGGGTCTCGCCGTCGTCCGGCGCCGGCTCGATCAGGCGTTCTCTGTCTGGCGGCCCTGGGCGGCGGGCGCCCTGCTGGCAACGTTCCTTAGCGGCCTGCTCGGTCTGTTCCGGCCCGGGTGGCAACTGGGTGACGTTCTCTTGGACGAGGTTACTGCGGGCGGCGATGTAGGCCATCTCCTTGCCAGCAACCCTATCGGGCTCGTGGTCTGGGTGGCGTCCGGAGCGGCGGCCTTTGCCGTCATATCGCCGGAGGGGGCGGCGGCAACGGGTCGCGCGGCCGCCCGTGCTGCCAGCACGGTGTGGGGTTGGCGGTTGCCCCAGCGGGCATGGGCGTCGGCACGTGCCCTCGCAAATCTGGTCTTTCCCACGCGCACGCCTCCGGTGGGCGCGGAGAAGATCCCGCTCGATACTGTCGTGTGGGCTCAGAAGTCTGAAACCGGCGCCGGCGTCACGGAACCGGCTGAGCAGTTGCCGAGCAAAGAGGAAGTAGCGCCGCCGCCGGACAACGGTGAGCAGGCGCGCTTGCCTTTGGACGGGGATGCCCTTGTCGACGAAGAGACCGCCGCTGCGCGCGACTCGGGCCGGGCGGCCGGTGCCACGAGGAAGGCGCACGACGGCTGGCAGCTCCCGCCTCTGGAGGCGCTGCTGGAAGCAAGCCAGCAGGAGGGACAACCCGACAACGCCGCGCGTGCCCGCCTTCTGATCGACACTCTGGCCTCCTTCGGCGTCGACGCCCGAGTTGTGCAGATCAACGAGGGACCGACGGTCACCCAGTTCGGCCTTGAACCGGGCTGGGAGGTGAAGACCCGGCAGGTGCCGGAGCGAGACGCCTCCGGCCGTCCGATACTGGGCCGCGACGGCAAGCCCAAGGTGCGCACCGAGGAGGTATCCCGCACGAGGGTGCGGGTCAACCACATTACCGCCCTGGCCAACGACCTGGCCCTGGCGCTCGCGGCTCCCTCTCTACGTATTGAATCTCCCGTGCCGGGCAAGCCCTTCGTAGGCATAGAGGTGCCCAACAACACCGCGGCGTTGGTCACGCTCCGCAGCGTCATCGAGTCGGCCCAGTTCCGG
Organism: uncultured Dehalococcoidia bacterium; assembly: GCA_964406605.1. GTDB lineage: Bacteria > Chloroflexota > Dehalococcoidia > DSTF01 > RBG-16-68-14 > CAYOSF01. Next base: position 102,195 of record CAYOSF010000012.1, read on the forward strand.
CGACTCTCCCTGCGTTCGCGCCTGGCCTTGGCGCTGGGGAAGAGCGTCGCGGGAGAGCCGAGCGTGGCGGACCTGGCCAAGATGCCACACCTTCTCATCGCCGGCGCGACCGGCAGCGGCAAGAGCGTCTGCGTCAATGCGCTCATCGCCTGCCTCCTGATGCACGCCTCGCCCGAGGAGGTCCGCCTGGTAATGATCGACCCCAAGAGGGTGGAGCTCTCGGCGTTCGCCAAGATCCCCCACTTGGCGTTTTCATCCATCATCACGGACGTGGATCACGTCGTCGGCACGCTGCAGGCGGTGATCCACGAGATGGAGACGCGATATCGCCGCTTCTCGTCGCTGGCGGTGCGCAACATCGAAGGCTACAACCGCCACCCCCGCCGGCCGAGCCATCTACCCTACTGGGTCGTGATCATCGACGAGCTGGCGGACCTGATGATGGCAGCCCCGTACGAGGTGGAACGCCAGATCTGCCGCCTCGCCCAGCTCGCCCGAGCGACGGGCATCCACCTGATCATCGCTACCCAGCGCCCCTCGGTGGACGTGGTGACCGGCCTGATCAAGGCGAACTTCCCGACGCGCATCGCGTTTGCCATGAGCTCCCAGGTGGACTCTCGCACCATCCTGGACAGCGCCGGAGCTGAGAAGCTGCTCGGTCGCGGCGACATGCTCTATCTGCCAACAGACGCCGCAAAGCCCAAGCGACTTCAGGGTGTCTATGTGTCTGACGAAGAGATCGAGCGTCTGGTGGCCTTTTGGACCCAGGATCGCTTTCAGGATCTGCACCGAGAGGTCTTCGACCACCTCCTGGACGAGGCGAAGAAGCACCCGGGCGAACTCCTGGACGGCGATGACCCGATTATGGAGCGGGCGATAGAGCTGGCACAGGAGCACCGCCACGTCAGCACGTCGATGCTCCAGCGAAGGTTACGCATCGGCTACCCGCGGGCGGCGCGCCTGATGGATGAGCTAGAGGCCAAGGGCATCGTCGGACCGGCGGAGGGTGGCGGCAGCCGCGAGGTGTTGGTCGCGGAGGAGTCGGCGGAGGATGCTGCGCCCTGAGTCCATTGGGCCTCAACGGATCGGTTCGGCCTCCCGAGATTGACAGGCCTCAGCCTCGCAACGCACTCACCCAGAACTGGTGGCCGATGAGGTATCAAGCATCTCGGGAGGTGCGCGCTCCAGTACCGCAGCTGCGCGCCCGACGACTGCCGCTCCCACAAGTCAGATTCGGCTTGGCGCCGCCAGACCGGACGAGCACGGGTAGGTGCCGCCCCACCGGGCCGTGGTTGGCAGAAGACGGGACCTGTCTGAGAAGTGAAATCTGAGAGAACCATGGATCCGGCGCGCCCCGATCTCGTCGGCATGGCCCTTCTCGAGTACCTTCGCGCTCGGCTAAGGGCGACCCACCTAACCTATGCTGAGTCGCCGCATCAGATCGGTCGCGGGGCCGACACCTACACATATGCCTTTCGCCTGACAGGACACGGCCTCGCCGACGTGTGGAACCGGCCTCTCGTCGTTCGCGTGTTCCCCGGCCGTCACCAGAGCCCGCGCGTGGTGCGCGAAGCGACCGTCCAGCAGTTCGTCGTGGAAAGTGGCTTGCCGGCCCCACGCCTTCTCGCAGTGGAACCGACCGACGACGCCCTCGGTCAGGCGTTCGTCGTCATGGAGCAAGCGCCCGGCGTCACCGTCTCACAACGCATCGCCAAGGGGGATCTGGCTACTGTCTACCGCTTGGCCGGAGCGGCCGCCGATGCCCATGTCGCCATTCACCGCGCGTCTGTGGATGGCTGGCCGCTGCCATACGAGGGCGACTCCATTGACCGGCAACTCGCCATGTATCGGGAGTGGATCGACCGCTTGCGTGAGCTTGAAGAGCCGCTGACCTGGCTGGAGGGACACAAGAGCAAAGTGGAACACGAAGAACCGGCTGTCTGCCACAACGATTTCCAGCCCTCCAATCTCGTCGCGGACGATAACGACCGAGTGGTGGTGATAGATTGGTCCAACGCGGATCTCGGCGACCGGCACCAAGACATCGCGGACGCGCTCGTCGCGACGCACACTACACTGCTGACAGGGCAGCAGACGCTCCTTAGGCGACTCGTTCATCGTTGCGGCCGAACCGTGTTCGCCCGACGCTATCTCAGCCGCTACCGCCGGCAGTTCCCCATCGAGCGCGAACGGCTCCGCTACTGGGAGGCGCAAAGGGCGTTCGCACGGTGGGGTGTGCTCGGAGCACTGCAGTTGCTGGGTCCGGAGGCGGTCGCGATGAGGCCGCTCCCCCCCGACGGCGCAACGAACGCAGTTCAGCGTGCCCTCGTTGCTCGACAGCGCGCGCACCTCTACCGCTACTTCAGGGAGCGAATGACGGCCTGACGCGCTGTGGCCCGCGACGCGACGTGGGCGACGACGGACAGACGTTCTCCTGGCGGTGACGCGCGATCTCATGGCAGCATCCTATTTCCAGACCCTCTGTCCGCCCGCCTGGGCCTCCGTGCGTGGTGGATGGCACCGGTGCCACTCGCCCTTGCTGGAGATATGTCGTGTCTCCACGCGTTGTATGATTAGACAAGGCAGGGTGGACTTCCGATGGACCGCAACAGGGCGGGAGAAGCGCGTACCACGACGGTGATCCGCGCACCGGACGAGATACACCCTGTTGCCTGACATGGCAAGACAAACGCAGACAGCGAGGATCGGCCGCATGCCGAAGAGGGCGCTTCGAGTAGCTGCGCTTGTCGTTGTACTGGTGGCGAGCGCGATTTCGGGGCTCGCGGCGCCCTCGGGGCAAGCAGCCGCGGCTGCGGAAACCCCGCCCAACTTCAAGGTCGCCTTCATCGGTGATCAGGGGATCAACAGCAACGCCGAAGCCGTCCTCAACCTCATTGCCAGCGAAGGGGCGGACATGGTACTCCACCAGGGGGACTTCGGATATGGCGCCGAGACGGATCCACAGACTGCGATCGACTGGAATAACCAGATAAACGCCATCCTCGGCGCCGACTTCCCCTACTTCGCATCAATCGGCAACCACGACGTAGGCAACTGGCCGACGTACCAGCAGCTCCTCTTGGAGCGGCTGGCGCGGGTTCCCGGTGCCACCTGCTCCGGGGACTACGGCGTTCAGTCTGCCTGCTCCTATCAGGGCCTCTTCTTCATTCTGTCCGGGATAGGGATAGACCCCTGGGTCCCCGACTATGAACCTCACGTCGCTTACATCGCCGACCAGTTGGCGAGCAATGACTCGATATGGAAGATCTGCTCTTGGCACATGAACCAGAATGCCATGCAGGTCGGCATCGGGAATGACCTAATTGGCTGGGGGGCGTACGAGGAGTGTCGCAGAGGTGGTGCGATCATCGCGACCGGCCACGAGCACTCCTACCATCGGACGAAGACACTGAGCAGCATGGAGTTCCAGATCATTCATCCGGTCTGGCCCGAGCCCAACCTAGTCCAGGTGGCGAAGGGCTCCACGTTCGCCTTCGTCTCGGGCCTGGGCGGCAAGAGCATCAGGAACCAGGATCGCTGCCTACCCACAACGCCGCCCTACGGATGCAACGGGGAATGGGCGAGCATCTACACCTCCGATCAAGGCGCCAACTACGGGGCGCTCTTCATCGAATTCAACGTCGACGGCGATCCCAGGAAGGCCGTCGGCTACTTCAAGGACATCGACGGAGTGATCGCCGATTCGTTCACCATCTTTGCCGCACCGCCGAAGCAGGCATCGCCCGGCGACACGGACGGCGACGGCTGCACCGACGAGCAGGAAAACGGCCCGGACGAGAAAGCCGGTGGTCGGCGCGACTACAAGAATCCGTGGGACTACTTCAACCCCACCGGGGACGGACTGAATCGCGTCGATGACATCCTGGCGGTCGTGAGCCACTATTACTTGCGTAAGGGCCAGGACGGCTATGACGAAAAGTACGACCGAACCTACCTAGGGCCAAACGACTGGAACCTCGGTCCCCCCGACGGGCGGATTCTCGTGGATGATGTCTTGCACGCCGTGCGCTCGTACTTCCACGATTGTGCACAGGGTGCGTGAGGCGACGCAGGCGAGATCTCATCTTCCAGACGCCTTGGGTCACCCATCCACGGCCCCGCAATAGTCACACCAGGCCCAGATGGCGGCTTCGAGCGGCCAGCGTCTGGCCTCCGGGTTGGAGATGCGCTTGAGGAACCTGATTCCTATCGATCAGGGGTGGCCGGAGGGTATACTAAGCGCGTCGACGTGCTGGTGCTTGTCGTGTGGTTGGGGACGCGGTACTTGAGTTCCCTCTAGGCCCGGACGAACGCGTGGAAGTGCAGGCGCACTCGCGGGAACCCGTCCTTGCGACCGGCGATCGTCGGCTCTCGAACAGAGGTTGGAGGCTCGATCATGAACATGTTCTCCCGCCGCGTCCGTGCTCTCTCTGCGCTGCGTCGGCTCCACCCCAAGGTACTCCAGCCCATGGCAGTCGCATTCCCGGTCCGGGTGGCTCTGGCCGCCGCCACGCTGCTGGCGACCGGCGTGTTGGCTATCCTGGCGCTCGGCTACGGCCGCCCGGGAACCGCTGATGCAACAGACGCAAGCATGGCGATCCAGGTATATGCCGACAAGGGCAAGTCTGAGCTCGCGTGCGATACGGGGGCGATCCACCGCAAGTGCGACGTTGTCGCCGGGACCGGCTTTAGCATCGATGTCCTCTCGACCTCGCCACCGGCAGGCGGCTTCACCGCCTACAGGGTGGTGCTGCAGTACTCAGACAACATGAATCTGATCCAGCAGCCCGGGACGGACGAAAACGAATGGCCGGATTGCCGTCCAGAGCTTGCCTCCGAATCCAAAGAACCGGGGACCTACCGGCTGGTCTGCAAGTCGGGCGTCCCGACGCAGTACGTCGGCCCCCTTGCCAACGTGCTTTTTGAATGCAAGCAAGGAGGCGACGCCCAGATCGATCTCATAGGCGGATCCGCGCCGAACGCCAGCGCCTACACCAGCCCTGGCACCACCGATCCCGTTGTAGTGTTCCTCAAATCGGTGAGCAAGGGTGGCAAGCAGGTGGCTGACTCCGTACTCGTCAATTGCATTCCGCCGACGCCAACGCTGACCCCCACGCCGACACCTACGTTCACACCGACCCCCACGCCGACAGCCACCAACACGCCGACACCCACCAACACGGCCACACCGACGAACACGCCAACCGACACGTACACGCCGACACCGACACTGACGCCTACGCCGACGCCCACCCTCACACCGACACCGATTCAGCCGCCCAGCATGCGCCTCCGCGTGTTCGGCAACAAGGACAAGACCGATCTGGTGTGTGGCGTTGGCCCCGTTCACCGCAAGTGCAATATCTCGCTCGGGACGGGCTTCGGCATCGAGGTTGTCGCGAGCGCGCCGCCGCCGGGCGGGTACACGGCATATCGGGTGACGGTGCAGTACTCGGGCGTCCTGACGCTGCAACAGCAGCCGGGGTTGAGTGAGAACCGCGCACCGGCCTGCAACCTGGGGTCTGAATCAAAGGATGCGCCGGCGGGAGGGGAGCCCGGACAGTACACGATCACGTGCAAGCTTGGAGAGCAGAGCACGTATTCTGGCACGCTCACGAACGTGCAGTTCGTATGCTCGCCCCAGGTCGGCTCCGCCCAGATAGATCTGATCGGCGGTACCGGGCCGGACGCCAGCGTCTATGTCAGACCCGGTTCACCGGGCAGCAGTCTCGTGTATCTCAAGTCCGAGGCTAAGGACGGGAAGCAGGTTGCCGACTCCGTTCTGATCAACTGCCTCCCTCCGACACCCACGCCCACCCTGACTTACACGCCGACCGACACGGCCACACCTACAGACACACCGACCCCGACACTCACGTTTACGCCTACGCTCACGCCCACGCCCACACTCACCCCGACCCTCACGCTCACGCCGACGTTCACGCCAACGCCTACACCCACAAAGCAGCCGCCACCCGGAGACACCGACGGTGACGGTTGCCCGGATGCCGACGAGAACGGCCCAAACGAGTTGTTCGGCGGCCGGCGAGACTACCTCAACCCGTGGGACTACTTCAATCCCACGAACGACGGGGAGAACCGAATCGACGATGTCCTGGCCGTGGTGGGCCACTACTTCATTGATGACGGCAGGCCAGGCTACGATCAGAAGTACGATCGCACCTACATCGGTCCCCAGAAATGGAACCTGGGTCCACCGGACGGGAGGATTCGCGTGGGAGATGTCCTCGCCGCGCGCGACCAGTACTTCCATGACTGCGGGACCGGCGTCGTGAAGCCGACGCCGACGCCCTCGCCGTAGAGACTGCGTGCAGCATCTACGCAGAGCGCGGCAGTGCAGAAGTCTTTCACGACACAAGGATCTCCTTCGCTGATCGCGTAGGTTCACCGACCGATAAGTCCGGCGGTCGGATAGTATAGTATGTGCCCATCTCCCGCACGCCGGCACTTCGTCAGGAGGATGGTATGACGCATGCGGTTCAGTCGCGTTTTGCCCGGATCGTATCATTCGGAGTGCTTCTGCTCGCTGTGATCGCCGGCAACGCACTGAGCGCCACCAGTGCGTCATCGAGAGGCGGCGATGAGGACGGCGCGCTGGTACAGCCCGAAGTACGCCGAGCGCTCGAGGACCAACCGGTCGCTCGCGTCCTAGTGACGCTGCGGGAGCCGCCGGCGCTGTCCTCGAACCGGCCCAACGTAGCCGCCCTGCGGTCGCAGGTAGCATCGACACAGGCAGGTGTGCTCGCCGCGCTGTCACCAGCAGACTTTGAGCTTGTCTACCGGTACCAAGCGGTCCCCGCACTGGCCGGAGAGGTGAGCTCGGAGGGGCTCACCACCCTAGCCGAGCACCCGAACGTGACAGAAATCGTCCTCGATGCCCGGGGGTCCGCCGCCACTGGCGAAAGCGTCCCGCTCATCCATGCGGATGACGTCCACGCCCAGGGCGTGACGGGAGAGGGCGTCGTCGTGGCGGTGCTGGACACTGGAATTGACTCCGACCATCCGGACCTGGCGGACGACATCCTGTACGAGGCATGCTTCCTGTCCGATGGCGCCTGTCCGGGCGGGTCCCACCCCGCGGAGGACGATCACGGACACGGCACCAACGTGAGCGGGATCATCACCGGCAGCGGAGCGGTCGCGCCCATCGGCGTCGCGCCGGACGCCCAGATCGCGGCGTACAAAGTGTTGGACGACGAGGGCAACGGCGGCTTCTCCGACTGGCTGGCGGCGCTCGACGACATCATCGCCAACCATCCAGAGGTGGATATCGTCAACATGAGCCTGCAGAGCCCCGTGCCGTGCCCCGCCGGCACCACCGCCACCGCCACCGCGATTGGGATCCTGCGCGACCGAGGCGTCCCTACCTTCATCGCGGCGGGAAACCACGGCAGCAAGAACTCGTTCACCGCCCCCGCCTGCATCACCGAAGGGCTCTCGGTTGGGGCGACGTACGACGCCAGCCTCGGCAGAGTGGACGGTTGGAAGACCTCCTGCTCTGACATCACGACGAGCGCGGACCAGGTAGCCTGCTGGTCAGACTCCGATGAGACTCTAGACCTGCTCGCTCCCGGCGCCGCCATCACCGCGGCCAGGATGGGCGGAGGCATGATTACCTACCGCGGCACGTCTCAGGCGACGCCCCATGCTGCAGCTGTGGCCGCTCTCCTCTTGGAGGCGGCGCCGGACCTGACCGCCAACGAGATAGAGGCAAGGCTGGAGGCGACGGGGACGCTCGTCACCGATGACCTGGACGATGACAACGCCGAGACGAACCGCACCACTCCTCGCGTAGACGCGCGGGTGGCCATCCTCAGTGACAACGACGACACAGATGGCGATGGCTGCACCAACGCAGAGGAATACGGCCAGGATGCGAGCCTGGGTGGACGGCGAAATCCCCTCAATCCCTGGGATTTTTACGACGTGAACGGCGACCGCGTCGTCAACGTCTTTGACGACATCCTCGCCGTCGTCAGCGCCTACGGGCCATCGACAGGCGCCGACTACGAATCGGCTTTCGACCGGTCGCCGCCGCCCCCGGGTGCCGAGCCGTGGGACCTCGGCCCGCCCGACGGCCTCATCAACGTGTCAGACGATATCCTGGGAGTCGTTGGACAGTTTGGGCACACGTGCGCGGGCCCCCCGTAGCGCCGGCCCAAGGTACCACCGAGCCCGCAGGTTCACCTACAATCATTCCCGGAGATCATGACCGCCGTGTATGCTCGTTCCTGCCGTTCCCCGGACGGCGCCGCTGCGAGTGTCGGGAGGAGGTCGCCGCTGAAAGCGTTGCTGCTCGCTCAGATCCTGCTCGCGTGGTCTTTCCTTGCTGGGTGCGCCGGCCCAAGCGACGAAATCCCGGCGCCGCCCACCACTCGAGACCAGGTCCCCGTCTACGGTTACGAGATCGTTCATGAGTATCCCCACGATCCGGAGGCCTTTACCCAGGGACTCATCTACCACGACGGTTTCCTCTACGAGGGAACGGGGATAAACGGCGCGTCCACCATTCGGAAAGTTGAATTGGAGACGGGAAAGGTCCTGGAGAACCGGCACTTGCCGTCCCAGTACTTTGGGGAGGGCGTCGCCCTATGGCAAGACAGACTGTTTCAGCTCACCTGGCAGTCGCAGGTTGGCTTCGTGTACGAACGGGAGGGCCTCCGCCAGATAGGTGAGTTCACCTACACCACCGAAGGTTGGGGGCTGACGCAGGACGGCGACCGACTGATCATGAGCGACGGGACCGCAGTCCTGCGATTCTACGACCCCGATACCTTCGAGGAGACGGGCCGCATCGAGGTCCGCGACTCTCAGGGCGCCGTCGAGAAGCTCAACGAGCTTGAATACGTCCAGGGAGAGATCTACGCCAACGTCTGGCAAACAGACCGCATCGCAAGGATCTCGCCTGAGACCGGCGATGTCGTCGGTTGGATCGACCTGGCAGGGCTGAAACCGGAGCCCGATCCGGACCACCCAATCGATGTGTTGAACGGGATCGCCTACGATGCCGAAGGCGGCAGGCTGTTCGTCACCGGGAAGTACTGGCCGAAGCTGTTCGAAATCAAGCTCGTCGCCGGAGGGTAGGCAACCTCTTCGACCCAGGGCTCCAGCGCTTCTCCGTGGCTGGGACCGCGCGCGCGCCGGCGGTACGACCCGCTCCCCCGGCGGCTTCCTCGGCGGCCTCCGCCTCAAGCCGCGCCGTCTCGCGTTCCTTTTCTTCCTCGAGGTCGCGGTCGATCGTCCGGAAGGCAACTATCGTGAAGAAGATAGCGAGCATGGAAGCGACCGCCAGCCCGCCGCCGACCGTGACCACCGGACGCACCCCCACCGATTCTGCAGCGATGGCCGCGGGTACCGCGCCCAGCGGCATCAGCCCGAAGGTCATCATCATGACGCTCATCACGCGGCCGCGCACCTCATCGGGAATGACGAGCTGGATCGCCGTGTTGTTCACCGTCGAGAACACCATGGAGGCGAACCCGATCCCGGCCAGCACGCCGAGACCCATGGCGAACGCCGGTGAGACGGCGAACAGCATGACCAGGCCGCCGAAGGCTAGGCCTCCACCAACCAATAACCTGCCCTTCTTGGGATAGGCATCCAAGTTGGCGACGAGGAATGCGCCGATCAAACCCCCGGCGCCGGACGCGGCCTGCATGACCCCGTACCCCGACGCGCCCACGTCCCAGGTCCTTTCCGCAAAGATCGGCAGCAGCGTCTGGTACGGCATGGCGAAGACCATCGGAACCGTGGCGAACAGCAACAGACCAAGCAGGATCGGGGTATTCTTGATGTACGAGAACCCGCCGACGAAGTCCTCGAAGAACGTGAACTCCTTCTCCCGCTTGGGAGGGAACGGTGGAAGCGCGAACGTCGCGCAGGCGGCCCACAGGTAGAAGACGGTCGAGACGATGTAGGCACCCCCGATGCCGATCGGGGCAACGAGCATGCCGGCGATCGGCGGTCCGATGATGCGACTGGCGTTCATCGCTGCGGTGCTCAACGAAATGGCGTTCATCAGCTTTCCGCGCGGCACGATCATCGCCACCAGCGCTTGCCGGCCCGGCATGTTGAACGCAAATGCCGTCCCTGAGACGGTGGACACCACCAACAGGTGCCAGAACTCGATGACATCGGTGATGATCAACGCGGCGACGACGCCGTTTATCGCGACCAGCACCAACTGCGCGGCCAGGATGAGTTTCCTCTTGTCAACCCGGTCTGTGATCACACCTGCCACAGGAGAGAGGAACAGCATGGGGACGGCGACCGTCGCCATGATGTACCCGAGGTAGGACGCGTTGTCCCACTTGTCGACGACCAGCCAGCCGCGCAGGATGACCATCATGTTCATCCCAAAGAAGAAGCCGATGTTGCCGGTGAAGAGATACTGAAAGTTCCTGTTGTCCGAGAGAGAGGTGAACGTCTGCCGCCATCCGGTCAGGGGCAGGGCCCCTTGGGGCACACCCCCTCCAGGCGGACCCGCAAAGCCCCCATGCGGGGCACCACGGCGGCTCCCATGTGCCATTGCCCTATCCTACGGGATATCTAACGTCCACGTCAAGGTTAGGTTTGCTCGCTGACCCGCCCGTCCTGACGGCCGTGAGTTGCCAAGACCCCGAGGCTATTGCGCCGCCGCCCGTACCGGACAGGTCTCCAGTTCCTGCAAGCGACGGAAGCCGGGCATCATCACCACGACGGCCACCAACAGGATGACGACCAGCGCGCCCGTTCCCGCCACCATCATCTGCACGCCCGCGATGTCGGCCAGCGCACTCTCCGGCACCGTGGCAAACGGCATCACGGACCAACTCAGCATGTACACGCTCATCACGCGGCCGTAGTACTGCTTGTCGGTGTTCCCCAGCACCATCGTGTTGTTGAGCGCCCAGAATGCGTTCGCGGCGAAGCCCAAGAACAGCAAGACGAACAGCCCAAGCATCAGCTCGGGCGCGGCACCGAACAGGATCAACGTGACTCCGAAGCCGACGCCGAGCGCGAGTTGGATCAGGGAACGTCTGGACGAATCCGAGAGTGAGGCTATGACAAGCGATCCTGCGAGCGCACCGATGCTCATGGCCACCCCCATCGCACCCAGCCCAACGGACCCCACCCCGTAGATGTCTTCGGAAAAGACCGGGAAAAAGGTGCGGTACGGCATGCCGATCACGATGGGCAGGAAACCCATGAGGATAATCGTGGGCAACACGGCATGGCGCCGGACGTAGCGAAGCCCATCCAGGAGGTCCTCAAGTGGAGCCTCGCTCCGGGCCTCGGCCGCCGGCTCTCCACCAGGAATGCGGGCCACCATGAGCACGACGACGACGAAGCACCCGGCCATGAGATAGTAGACGCCGGTCAGGCCGATGAACGGCACTGCGATCAGACCACCGGCCAAGCCGGGACCGAGGATGCCGGTGGAGGTGAACGCGGCGCTGTTCAGGGCGATTGCGTTCATCAGCCTCTCCTGGCCCACCAATTCCGGTATCCAGGCCTGCCTGGCCGGGACGTTGAAGGCGAAGACCGTGCCGCTGATCAGCGCCATTACGAAGATCTGCCAGACGGCGATGACGCCCGTCTGGATCAAGACCGCCGTAATGAACGACGTCACCGCCATGACCGCCTGGCTTAGGAGTATGAGCCAGCGTTTGTGGAGTCGGTCGGCCGCCACCCCGCCCACGAGCGAGAACGCGAGCTGCGGAATGCCCCAGCCCAGGCTGATGAATCCCAGGGACGTCGCTGTGCCTGTCAGGTCGTATGTCAGGTAACCCTGGGCAATAAACATCATCTGGATCGCCGTGAAGGAGAAGAGCATGCTGCCCCACAGCAGCCGGAACGGGGGGTTCTCCAGAGACGAGAACGTTCGCTGCCACCCCTCGGCGGGCTCCGTCCCCCCGGCAGGGTGTGACAGGGCAGAAGCGGCCACAGAGGCCGAGGCCGGCGGTCGCGTTGATGAACTCATCAGGTTCCGGTAACGAGGATAGGACCTGTGCCCTCCCACACGGTACACATAACTGCTCGCCAGCGTAAGCCCGGCACCCGCGATCACACCTATTTCCCCGACTCTCAAGCGTGATATAATCCCGCAAAGCGCGAAGCGGCGGGGAGCTTGGAGAGAGGGAGGACAGGATATCGACGACTGGCAGTCCATTCTCTGGGTTGTTGGGTCCGTTCTGGGCGCGTACGGCGTCGTCCTCTGGCTAGGCATGGTCGTCTGGACCTTCCGTGACATGCGCGAACGTACGCATGACGGCTGGTCACAGACGGTAGCCATGCTGCTGGTGGGATTGTTCAGCATCGCCGGCCTCGTCCTCTACCTGCTGCTCCGGCCCCACGAAACGCTGGCCGAGGCCTACGAACGCCGGCTTGAGGCCGAGATGTTGGTGCGCGACGCTCCGGAACCTCGACGCGCCTGCCCCCGTTGCAAACGGCCCGCAAACGGTGATTTCTTGTTCTGCCCCTACTGTCGCACCAGCCTCCGGGAGCCGTGCCCAAGCTGCGAGCGACCCCTTGAGCTGGACTGGGCAGTCTGCCCCTACTGCGGCGCCCAGAGCCCGAGAACAGCGGCGCCAACGCCCGCGCGGGCTGCCGGCGAGCCGCCGGTACCAACCGAAACCCAGGCGCGGCCTTCGCAGGCGCCCCGCCGGGCAGCGCGGCCGCCCGCAGCGCGATCGCAGCGATCCGGGACGAGCGGGCGCTCGTCAACGTAGCCTTCCAGGCACTGTCAGGGAGTCTGAACTCGTGGAGTGGCGGAACCGACGCGAGGCTAGCTGAGTGCCTTCGTGATCTGCTCGAGATCCAGATGCTGGCGGAACATCTCGCGGGCACGGGCCAGCTTGCGCCGGCCTGAGAAGCGCGTCCGCCCATAGAGCTCGTCCAGCGCCTCCAGCGCGCGGACGGTGCCGTCGGACGAGCTCAACACCGTGACCGCGTGATCGCTTCCCCGAACCCTGTCGAGCAGGTAAGGCGTGGGCTGCCCGCCGCCCGTCAGAATCAGGCAGTCGGGCTCGGTGGCCAGCGCACCCAGGTGCAGGTCCATCCTGTCGAAGCGGTTCAGTACCGCCTTGCTCTCGTGCTGCAAGAAGTAGGGCTGGCCGGGATCGGCGGACAGGGAACCGACCATGACGAACTCAACGGCCTCGTCCTCGTTCCCGCTCTCGACCAGCGGGGAGGCGTTGAGCGCCTCCGCCATCTCGTTGATCGTGGGCCCGGCCAGAAGCCGGTCCTCGGGCAAGGCTGCCAGGCAAGTCAGACCGCGTTCGGCGAGAACGGCCTGAACCGACGCCAGCGAGCGCTCCGGCTGGCGAGTCACGACGACTCCGATCAGCGCGTCACCGAGCGCCTCGGCCGTCGCAGCCAGATCGTCTACGTTGCGCTCCTCTACGCGCCCCGTCACCAAGATAACGCGCGCCGAAAGCCGCCCGGCCACTTGGTCAGGGACCCCCGGCGGCGCCTCTATGAGGCAGGTCAGGGCCGCGTCGTCCGCGGCTTGAGCCTGCACCTCCGCCTCATTGACGGATGACCCAGGGGAGGCACAGCCCGGCACGGCCGCCAGGATCCGAGCGTCCTCCTCAGCAGCGGGATCGGCCGCGTCCCCGGTTCGAAGGCGCAACAGGTGGACAGCGCGGCCATCTTCCGCCAGGCACGCGCCCATACCTGCGGTCGTGACGGTGCGTCCCTCTCGCGGCTGGAGCGAAGCGACTATGATCGTCGGCATCGGCGCCAGTATAGCGGCGCGGGTCGCTACGGGCTACCGGGTGCATGCGTCCCACACGGCAGACACCGCCCATCGCCTTCCTAGCACAGGCGATGGCGGCAACGGACCCTCGTTGAGGATCTCTGCTAGGTCAATCTCCACACCTACATGCTCGCACCGAGTACATATCTCGGCTCGTGAGGAGTCGCGGGGACACAAGCTGGTATGCTAGACGGCAGGATCAACAGCGTGAGCGATAGCGAGCACCCCGTTCTGCCACTGGTCGAGGGCGTATTCGTCGTCGCCGCGGCGGATGGACGCCCTCGTTTGCTCACGTCTATCTGTCAGGCCTGCGGCGCGCGCTTCTTCCCCCCTCGAGAGCGCTGCAATGCCTGCCCCGAAGCGAATATGACGACCGCGGAGGCCCAACCACAGGGAGAGCTGTACACTTGGACGGTTATCCGCGAGCTCGGCGGCTTCCGGGAGGGCTTCGAGCCGTACGTCGTCGGCCAAGTAGACCTTGACGAGGGCCCGCGCGTCACGGGAATGGTGTCCTGCGACCCGGCCGAGCTGAGGATTGGCATGAGGCTGCGCGTCTGCGTGGTCTCCCAAGACTGGGACCTGGAAGGACGTGAGCTCGTTGGCTACGGGTTCGAGCCGGTGCGCGAGGACGGCGCGTGATGAAAGGAGCAGTCGCCGGCGTTGGCATGGTGCGTTTTGGGCGCCATCCGGACCGCTCGCTCAGCGACCTCGGTACCGAAGCGATACTCACGGCTTTGGAGGACGCCGGACTGGCCTGGCGAGACGTCGGGATCATGTACTGCGGCGTGGCGAACGGCGGCATGACACCCGGCACCAGAATCGGCAACGAGATCGGCCTGACGGGCATTCCCATCATCAACATTGACAATGCTTCTGCCAGCGGCTCCAGTGCGTTCCGCGAGGCGTGGCTGGCGGTCTCACAGGCCCGGACCGATGTTGCGGTCGCGGTCGGCGTCGGCAAGTCCGGCCGGACGTTCGCCGGCTTCCAGGCCGCGCCCGCCCCGGGGACGGCCGAAGATCGCGAGGTGAAGATCGCCCGGATGCAGGGAGTCATGCCCCCGGCCGGCTTCTTTGCGATGCGGGCCCGCCGACGCATGCATGACTTCGGGTCCACCATCGACCAGTTGGCCCTGGTGACCGTGAAGAACCACCGGCACGGCGCCGTCAATCCCTACGCGCAACTACGGAACGAGCTGACAGTGCAGGAGGTGGCACAGGCCAGAATGGTGGCCGATCCTCTCACCGTGCCGCACTGCTGTCCGGTGGGAGACGGCGCGGCGGCTGCCGTGCTGGTGAGCGAAGCGAAGTCCCGCAGCCTCGGCCCGCGGCCCCTCATCACAATCGAGGCATCCGCGTTCCGTTCGGCCTCTTCCGCCGGCGATCCTCAACCGGACGCGGAGACGACGCGCCTCACCGCCCGGGAGGCCTACGAGCAGGCCGGCCTCGGACCGGAGGACATCGACCTCGTGCAGGTGCACGACGCGTTCACCGTTGAGGAGGTCGAGTACTGCGAGAGTCTGGGCTTCTGCGAGGTGGGCCAGGGCGAGCGGATGGTGGAGCAAGGTGAGACAGCCATTGGTGGCCGCATCCCGTTCAGCACTGACGGTGGCCTCCTGGCGCGCGGCCACCCCGTCGGTCCGACCGGTCTCGCCCAGATATGGGAAACGGTGCAGCAGCTCCGCGCGCAGTCCGGTCAGCGCCAGGTCGACGGTGCCAGAGTCGGCCTCGCACACATGGTCGGTGCAGGCGGCGTCTGCCTGATCCACATCCTCAAACGCTGAAATGCCTGCTAGCGGCATCAGTCCCGGTGGATCGGTCGCACACGGCATTGGAGGGAGGATAGCCCATGGCGTCTCGCACGACTGACAAGAAGGAACGGCCACGGGACGAGAAGCCCGCGCGTCGCTCCTGGGCGGAGCCGTTCAAGATCAAGGTAGTCGAGCCCGTGAAGATGAGCAGCCGTCGCCAGCGCGAGGGCTTCATCCGCGAGGCCGGATACAACACCTTCCTTCTTCGCAGCGAGGATGTGTACATCGACCTGCTCACCGACAGCGGAACGTCGGCCATGAGCGACTACCAGTGGGCCGGGCTCATGCTGGGGGACGAAGCCTACGCGGGCAGCAGGAACTTCTACCATCTGGAATCCGCCATCAGGGAGTTCTACGGATACCGACACGTGATCCCGACGCACCAGGGGCGCGGCGCCGAACACCTGATCTCGACCGTGCTCATCAAGACGGGGGACTCCGTCCCGGGGAACATGTACTTCACCACCACACGTCTTCATCAGGAGCTGGCGGGCGCGACCTTCGTCGATGTGATCATCGATGAAGCGCATGATCCCGCGAGCATGCATCCCTTCAAGGGGAACGTCGACCTGGACAAGTTGGAGGCGCTGGTACGGAAGGTCGGCCCAAAGCGCATCCCGTACGTTTCACTGGCGGCGACGGTCAACATGGCGGGCGGGCAGCCCATTTCACTAGCGAACCTTCGAGATGTCCGCGCCCTCTGCGATCGTCACGGCCTGCGCATCATCCTGGATGCCACCCGCGCGGTGGAGAACGCCTATTTCATCAAGCAGCGCGAGCCCGGGCAGAGACGAAGGTCAGTCAGGGCGATCCTGAAGGAGATGTGCTCGTACACCGACGGCTGCACGATGTCCGGAAAGAAGGACGCCCTGGTGAACATCGGCGGCTGGCTGGCCGTGAACGAGGACGACGTGGCCGAGGAAGCCCGAAACCTCGTCGTTGTATACGAGGGACTGCACACATATGGCGGTATGTCCGGCCGGGACATGGAGGCGATGGCCCGTGGCATCGTCGAATCCGTTCAGGATGACCACATCCGCGCCCGTGTCGGGCAGGTGGAGTATCTCGGAAGAAAGATCGAGGAGGGCGGCGTGGCCATCGTGAAGCCGGTGGGCGGCCACGGGGTCTTCCTGGACGCGAAGGCGTTCCTACCGCACGTTCCCCAGGACGAATTCCCGGCCCAGCGTCTGGCTGCAGAGCTCTATCTGGAGGCCGGCGTTCGCTCGATGGAGCGAGGGATCGCCTCCGCCGGGCGCGACCCGGAAACGGGAGACCATCGACGACCGAAGCTCGAGCTCGTTCGCCTGGCCCTGCCGCGGCGGGTCTACACCCAGGCACATATGGACGTCGTTGCCGAGACGGTATGGGCCGTGCACGCTGCCGCCGCCTCCATCGGCGGGCTGCGCATGGTCTACGAGCCCAAGTACCTGCGTTTCTTCCAGGCCCGCTTCGAACCTCTCTGACGGCCAACCGGGCCAACTGGGGAGCACCAGTTCCAGGTAGGCGGGCGGGCTCTACTCAATTCGCTCCAGCCGCACGGGGACGTACTTGTGGTACGGGATGCCCGTGAAGGGATCGCACCAACCCGCCGATGTCAGCTCATTCACGCGCGGCCCTACCCGCTGCAGGTTTCCCTGAGCGTCCGGATAGTCCAGACCGAAGCCGTGCGGCAGCGTCACCACACCCGGCAGCAACGTGTCAGTCAGAGTCGCCACCACTTCGAGCGCAGACCTTCGGGACACGCAGCGGACGCGGTCTCCCTCGCCGACGCCTATTCGGCCGGCGTCATCGGGATGGATCCGCATGGCGCCGTCGGGGTCCTTCGCCCGGAAGGCGGTGTCCCGCGCCACGTGGTTGGCATTGGATGTCCGGCGCTCGCCGGCGGCGAGGATAAGCGGATACTCATCGTCGACGAACTCGGGCCGGGAGCGCAGCTCCCGCAGCTCCCAGAGCAGCTCGGGGATCGACAGGTGCACCTTGCCATCCTCATGTCCGATCAAGCCCCACGCGTCCTCATAGGTGTGCCGAGCGATGATGACACCGGAAGGATTCGCCAGGATCGTGTTGAAGAGGCCGTCCCCGAGGTTGCCGTCGTCAGGTACCGTGATGCCAGCCCGCTGGACCGCCTCGGCCTGCTGAACGGCGTACTGCTGGCAGGCGAGCCAGAGGATCGACGGCCCAGGGCCCGTCGGCAGCGTGCGCCCCAACGTCTTGTAGAGGGCGAGTGGAGCGTAGAGGGCGAGATCTGGATGCTCCCCCAGGAAGCGGAAGGCCGCCTCGCGGAAGGCGTTCCAGCCTTCTCGTGCGGCCTGCTCAAGCTCCGGGTACTCGGAGGGAGCGACGCCCAAGGCGTCAATGAGGCGGACGTGGATCTCAGGCTCCGGTAGCGTGCCCGGTCGCGGTTCCACTACAGGATGTCGGAGCTGGATGTTCTTGTCCGGGAACTCGGACCTGAAGGCTGAGAACTCGTACTTCTCGAACTGCGACGACGCGGGCAGGACGTAGTGGGCAAGCCGGGCCGTTTCGCTCATCGCGACGTCGATCACGACCAGCAAGTCCAGGCTCGAGAACGCCTCGATGTACGCCAGGGTGTCCGCCGCGCTCATGACCGGGTTGTGGCTGTCCACGACGACGCCCCGGGTGCGGTGCGGATGATCCGTCAGTATCTCCACCGGCAGGCGGTTGGGCGGAAGGAGCCCACCGATGAACTGCTGGCCGGTCACCGGAGAGCGGACGGGGCCCGCCGTTCCCGGTCCTCTGCCGCCGCCCCCAAGGAGCGAGCTGTTCAGGTTGGCGCCGCCCTGCTTGCCGAAGTTGCCGGTCAGGAGGAACAGCGACTTCTCCAGGTAGGCGTTCAGGCTGGGATTCAGCGTGTGCTGAGTCCCCAGGTCTACGTGTGTCGTCGCACGCTCGGCTTCCCCGAATGCGTGCGCGGCCTTCTCAACCAGCGCCAGGTCCAGACCGCAGCGCTCCACGAATTCCTCGATGGGCACCTCCCTGAGCGCGGCGAGGAACTCAGTGGCACCGACGGTCCGCTCCTCGAGGAACGCGTGGTCGACCAGTTCGTCGCGGACAAAGATCGCACCCATGGCGGCCAGGAGGCAGGCGTCCGTCCCCGGGCGGAGCTGGAGGTGGATGTCCGCCATCTCGGCGGTCTCTGTGCGGCGCGGGTCCGCCACGATCATGCAGCGCTTCGGGTCTTTCTGGATCGCCCTGAGCACGACACGGGCGCTCGGAATGCCGCCCGAATGCCACGGGTTCACACCGACGAAGAAGACAGTGTCGGCGTGCTCGACGTCCATGCTCGGGCCCGCGCCGAATAGCTGCTGGTTCACCCATTGGTCCCCCGTCTTCTCCTGGGCGACCGAGTTGTAGTAGTTGCGCGAGCCCAGTGCGTTACGCAGCATCATGAAGTAGGCGCCGCCGAGGTGGTTCGTCTGGCCGCCGCCACCGTAGAAGGCCAGGCTCTGCGGGCCGTAGCTGTCGCGCAGCTCCAGGAGCCTGGCCGCGACCTCGCGCACCGCCGTGTCCCAATCGATCTTCTCAAAGGATCCGTCCGGGCGGCGCCGCAGCGGCGTGTCGATCCTGTCCGCCTCGTTCTGATAGCAGTCGAGCAGCCTGGCCTTCTCGCAGGTGTATCCGAACGAATGGGGGTTGGCCTTGTCTCCTCTCGTCTGCTTGAAGCGGCCGTCCTCCACCAGGATCTCCACGCCGCAGTTCAGCACGCAGAGCGTGCAAGCCGATGGGCACCACGTGCCCTCTTCAGTCCTAGACATGGCTGTCCTCCTGTGGTTCTGTCCTCTTATTGACTTGGATTCACCAACACTCGACGCGTTTTCGGCGGCTAGCGCCCGACGCGTGTGGGAATGCGTTGCAATTTGCAACTATACGCGATAGGGTTTCAAAGTGCAACCCTTTTCTGGTACATTCTTGCCATGAAATGGTGTGACATCGGATCGGAAACCTGTTCAGTTGCCCGAGCGCTTTCCGTGGTCGGGGACCGCTGGACGCTCCTGGTGCTGCGTGAGGCGTTCCTTCGAACGCGCCGGTTTGAGGACTTCCAGGACCGCCTGGGTGTTGCCCGGAACATCCTCACGGACCGCCTGCAGAAGCTCGTCGACCATGGCGTGCTCGAGCGGCGCAAGTACCAGGAGAAGCCGGCGCGCTTCGAGTATCGCCTGACCGAGAAGGGCCTGGATCTCTACTGCGTGATCATGTCTCTGGTGGCCTGGGGAGACCGCTGGATGGACGAAGGCGAGGGACGACCATTGGAGCACATCCATCAGGAGTGCGGCCACGTGATGGCCCCGGTTCAGGTGTGCTCCGAATGCGGCGAACCCATCCACGCGAAGAACGTGCGCGTGCGTCTCGGTCCGGCTCTCCGCGGGAAGGCGCGGCGCTCTGAAGACCGGCCTCCCTAAGGACAGCCCTGCGGGAACCCCGCCCTGAGACACGTCGCAGCCGGTCGGGCGCATCCCCGCATCGCCACGCCCGCTTCACCCTCCACCCGTCTCTGCCGCCCTCGTGATGAGCCCATAAGCACCGCAGGTGATACATTACGGATCGTTATGTCCAAATCCCGACCCAAGTCCTCCCACCCACTCGACTTCCTCTTCCACCCGCGTTCCGTCGCCGTCGTCGGCGTCTCAGCGAAACAGCGTGACTGGGGCGGCGGAGAGCTGTTCGTCCGGGCGCTCCGTCTCATGAAGTTCCCCCGGCCCATCTACCCGGTCAATCCGCGAGCGGAGAAGGTGATGGGGATGCGCTGCTATCCGTCCGTGCGCGAGATCCCCGGCCCGGTCGACTTCGTGATCTCCAGCATCCCCGCGCCCGCTGTACCCCGGCTCATGGACGATGCAGCGGCCAAGGGCGTCCGGGCCATCCACTTCTTCACCGCGGGATTCCGGGAGACGGGCGAGAAGAAGCTCGCAGCGCTCGAGGGCCAGGTACTGGAGCGCGCCCGCGCCGCGGGCATCCGGCTCGTCGGGCCGAACTGCATGGGACTCTATTGCCCAGCGGGCGGCCTCTCCTTCAACCGCGAGTTCCCCACCGAGCCGGGGAACGTCGCCTTCGTGTCTCAGAGCGGCCTCAACGCCGAGGAGCTCGTGCTCTACGCCGCCCTCCGAGGCGTTCGCTTCAGCAAGGTCATCAGCTACGGCAACGCCACCGACCTCGATGAGAGCGACTTCCTGAACTACCTGGCCGACGACCCGGAGACCGAGATCATCACCTGCTACATCGAAGGGGTGAAGGACGGGAGGCGCTTCCTCGAGGCGCTCGAGGCGGCCTCCGCAGTCAAGCCGACCGTCGTGCTCAAGGGAGGGCTCACCGGCGCCGGTAGCCGCGCCGCCGAGTCCCACACCGGCAGCCTCGCCGGTTCCGCCGAGGTCTGGGAGGCGGCCTGCCGCCAGGCGGGCGTGGTGACCGTCGACACCCTCCAGGAGCTGGAGGACGTACTCGTGACCTTTCGCTTCCTCCCGAAGCCCGCAGGTCGAGGCGTGGCCATCGTCGGCGTGGGCGGAGGCAGCAGTGTCCTCTCAGCCGACCTGGCGGAGCACGTTGGCCTGAAGGTGCCCGCTCTCTCGCGACGGGTCCAGGCCAAACTACGCGAGTTCACTCCGCTCGCGGGAACCAGCGTGCGCAATCCCCTGGACACGGTGGGCATGGGTCCCGGCGGACAGCTCCTGAAGGCCGTACGCCTGGTCGCCAGTTCGCCCAACATCCACACCTTCGTCATGCAGTCGCGCATCGACTGGAACCCGAACGCGAACCAGGACGTCGCGCAGTTCATTCAACAAAGCGTGGATGTCCTGAAGGAGTCGCATGAGGCCGCCGGCAAGCCGATCGCCGCCGTTGTCTGGCCTCCGCTCTCGACCGGCACGATGAAGAGGATCGTGGACTTCCAGCGCGCTGCCGCCGACGCTGGCCTCCCGGTCTATTGGGGAGTGGAGCGCGCCCTCCGCTCGATCTCCAAGTTCATCGATTGGCACGAACGGCGCGACCGAAGCGGTCGATAAGCACCGAGACCGAGAGCCGCGGCCTGGTGAGCGACGCGCATGAGTCCGCTGCCACGGGCGCACGCGCCCCAACGGCTACCCCGTCCCGGCCGGCGGTCCGAAGTCGAATGGAGGCGGCACCAGGCTGTCTATCAACCCAGCCTCGTATTGCAGAATCAAGGCAGCGTCAATGGCGTTCTTGGCGCCGTCGGCGTTCACGTCCCCCAGGTGGAAGCAACCCATCAGGACGACGAGCCCGGCGTCATACTGGAGAACTAGGGCAGCGTCGACGCTGTCAGCGGTAGTGCTGCAGTTGACGTCCCCCCACGGGTAGCCCGAGGCGGTGGCAGTGCCATCGTGCGTGAGAGTCCCCACAAGGAGGAGGCAGACGGTCACCACAAGGACAGAGACTTGCTTCATGGCCTCCTCCCCTCTCGGGGACGCAGCGTGTTCCAACGCCCCGATCCTACCACTGCTCTGCATCCCCTACCAGCCCGCAGCGAGTATCGTCGACTTCCAGCGCGCCGCGACGCACCCCGAGAGCAGGAGCGGGGGCCGTCGTCGCGGAGAACGAAGCGCCCGTGTCTTTGTGCCGTTGCTCAGGGGCCGAGTGGGTCCGTACCGCCAGCTTCCGCGCCCTACCGATTACCTTGTGGGTTGGTGCCGAGGGGCAGACTCGAACTGCCGACACCTACATTTTCAGTGTAGTGCTCTACCAACTGAGCTACCTCGGCACCTGTCGCATTCTATCCGCGGGGCCGGAGATCGGCAAGCGCGCCGCCGCCCATGCCCTCCCCAAGCGCGGTGATGTACACTGCTGGCGAAGACCCCGGAGGACGGCAGGCGAACGCACCATGAGCGAGCAGACACCGCCCAACGACTGGCAGCCGGAGATCGATGACATCCGGCGGAGGCGCGAACTCGCCGCGCGCATGGGCGGAGAAGAGAACGTGGCCCGGCACCATGCCGCCGGCAAGCTCACTGTCCGGGAACGGGTGAACCGCCTGCTGGATGACGGCTCCTTCCGTGAGCTGGGCTCCCTCTCCGGAGTCGCCGAGTACGAGGAGGGGGAGCTGACTTCCTTCCGGCCCTCCAATTTCGTGATGGGCCTGGGCAAGATCGACGGCCGCCAGGTGGTGGTGGGTGGAGAGGATTTCACAGTCCGCGGCGGTTCCGCGGACGGCGGAGGCGGCGGCAAGTGGCTCTTCGGCGAACGGATGGCCGAGGAGTGGCGGCTGCCCCTGCTGCGCCTCATCGACGGCACCGGCGGCAGCGTCCGCACCGTCGCGATGATGGGCCGCACCTACATCCCGGACAACCCCGGCTTCACGACCATGGTGCGGCTCATGGGGCAGGTGCCCGTCGTCTCCGCCGTGATGGGCTCGGTCGCCGGGCTGCCCGCGGCGAAAGCCGTCGCCGCCCACTGGACGATCATGTTGAAAGACACGAGCCAGCTCTTCGTTGCCGGGCCGCCGCTGGTGCGGCGCGCCCTCGGCCAGGAGGTACCCAAGGAGGTCCTGGGCAGCCACGAGGTGCACGCCCATGTGAGCGGCGTGGCCGACAACGTGGCTGAGGACGAGGACGACTGCTTCCGCCAGCTCAAACGGTTCCTATCCTACCTGCCCAGCAATGTTTGGCAGGCACCGCCCCGAACGACGCCCGAGGACGACCCGGCCCGACGGGAAGACGCGCTCCTCTCCATCATCCCGCGGAACCGGCGGCGTCCCCACGATGTCCGCAGGCTGCTCGGCCTGGTCGTCGATCATGAATCCCTGTTCGAGATCTCGCCGTACTTCGGACGTTCTCAGGTGACGGCGCTGGCCCGTTTCAACGGCTACCCGGTCGGCGTCCTGGCCAACGACCCGTTCCACGTGGGCGGCGCCATGGACGCGGACGCATCCGAGAAGCTGATGCGCTTTGTGGACCTCTGCGACACGTTCCATCTGCCGGTGGTCAACTTCGTGGACCAGCCGGGCTTCATGGTGGGGACCGCGGCCGAGGAGCAGGGCACGATTCGCAAGGGTGTACGGGCTCTCTTCGCCATCGAGGAGTCCACCGTCCCCTGGGTCGCGGTCATCGTCGGCCGGTGCTACGGGGTGGCCGGCGGCGGGCACGGGCGGCTCGGCGGGCTGAACCTCCGATACGCCTGGCCTTCTGCCGAGTGGGGCTCCCTGCCCGTGGAGGGAGGCGTCGAAGCCGCCTACCGGCGCGAGATCGAGGCCGCTCCTGATCCCGATGCGAGGCGCCGGGAGCTGGAGGAGAAGCTCAAGCTCGTGCGGTCGCCGTTCCGAACCGCGGAGGCGTTCGGCGTGGAGGAGATCATCGACCCAAGGGACACCCGGCCACTGCTCTGCGAGTTCATCGAGATCGCCCGTCAGCAGGTGACCACGCAGCTAGGGCCCAAGCAACGCCCCGGCATCCGGCCGTAGCCGGGCCGCGCTGCCGTTGGTCCCAAACGGAGTCGGCCGGCCACCGATGAGACCATGCCCGAGCCAAGTGTGGTAACCGGAGCCTTCAGCTACACCGGCAAGTACATCACCCGCAGACTCATCGCGGGGGGCGGACAGGTGAGGACCCTGACCGGACACCCCGATCGCCCGCACCCGTTCGGCGATTCAGTGACTGTCGTCCCCTATGACTTCGACGATCCCGGTCTCCTCGTCGAAAGCCTCCGCGGCGCGGCGACGCTCTACAACACCTACTGGATTCGCTTTTCCCACAAGGAAACGACGTTCGAACGAGCCGTGCGCAACACGACCGCGCTGGTTCGCGCCGCTGAGGAGGCCGGTGTGGGCCGGGTCGTACACGTCAGCATCACCAATCCGTCGGAGGGCTCGAGCCTACCGTATTTCCGCGGCAAAGCGCTGGTCGAGCGCATGATCGGCGAATCACGCCTCACGCACGCCATCGTCCGGCCTGCCGTGATCTTCGGCGACGAGGACATTCTGATCAACAACGTGGCGTGGCTCCTCAGGCGCTTCCCAGTCTTCGCCGTTCCTGGCTCAGGTGAGTACAAGCTGCAACCCATCTTCGTCGAAGACATGGCCGATATCGCCGTCAACGCCGGAAAGCTCGGAGAGAGCATGACGATCGACGCTGTCGGGCCGGAGATCTTCACGTTCAACGAACTGGTCCGCCTCATAGCGAACACGATCGGGAGTAGGGCGAGGATCGTGCACCTGCCAGCGCGCCTGGCCCTTGCTCTGTCTCGGGTGATCGGCTACGCAACCCGAGACGTGCTCCTGACGCGAGATGAGGTGGAAGGGCTGTCGTCGAATCTGCTCGTTTCGCACAATCCTCCAACTGGTCAAGTGCGGCTCAGCGAATGGCTCCGGGATCATGCCAGCACCGTCGGCACCCGGTACGCTTCCGAGCTCCAACGGCACTACCGGTGACAGACCGAACAGATCCCGCCCGACCCGACGCCCGCGGCGATTGCCGAGCTGGCGCGAGGCTGTGATCGCGCGCCCTTGGCGGCGGCGAATCCGTGGTACCATCGATCCTGCCTCGTAGATCGTCACGAGCGGCGCATGGGCTAGAGAGGTATTGCGATGAAACTTGGCGTCATCTTTCCCCAGACGGAGATCGGAAACGACCCCGCTGCCATCCGGGACTACGCCCAGGCGGCGGAGCAACTCGGCTACAACCACCTGCTGGTCTTCGAGCACGTCCTGGGAGCGCACCCCAAGCGTTTCGAGCGCCTCGGCTTCCGCCCGCCGTACACGTACCAGACGCCCTTCCACGAGCCGTTTGTACTCTTCGGGTACTTGGCGGCGCTGACCACGAAGCTGGAACTGGTGACCGGTGTCCTCGTCCTCCCCCAGCGTCAGACCGCGCTGGTGGCGAAACAGGCGGCCGAAGTCGACGTGCTCACCAAGGGCAGGCTGCGACTCGGCGTCGGGGTCGGCTGGAACGCGGTGGAGTTCGAGGCGCTGAACGAAGACTTCAGGAACAGAGGGCGGCGCGTCGAGGAGCAGGTGGCGTTGTTGCGTGAGCTCTGGACGACAGAACTGGCGGACTTCGACGGCAGATACCACACTGTCCGTCAGGCGGGCATCAGCCCGCTGCCGGTGCAGCGTCCGATCCCCGTATGGATGGGCGGCATGGCCGACCGCGTGCTCAGACGCATCGCGCGCATCGCGGACGGTTGGTTTCCTCAGTTTGCGCCGGGGCCCGAGCAGGCACAAATCGTGGAACGTCTCCGCGGCTACGTCAGGGACGCTGGCCGGCGACTAGAAGACGTCGGCATCGAGGGCCGTCTCAGCCTGGTGACCACGCCGGAGGAGACATGGGGAGAGACGCTTGCAGGCTGGCGCGAGCTGGGTGCAACCCACGTGTCGTTTAACACCATGGGCGCCAACCTGCGTTCACCGCAGGATCACATCGACGCCATCAAACGGTTCAGGGAAGCTGCCGGGGGCTGAGCCACCGCCCGCATGCCCACCAGCCAACGCGGGGAAGTCCGGGTCGGCTGCCGTCGCGCATCATCCGTGCTGGGCTTGGGGCCCTCCACCAGCCTGTGGGGAAGCTTTCGGCTAGGAAGCCTGCTTCGATAGGTCCGGTCCGCGCACGCGCTCCAGCAACTCGGCGTACTGGGTTAGGTGGCGCACCCCCAGGAATTCCGCCCGCACCCGCTCCCGGGCCTCCTGCCCGAGACGCTGCGCGAAAGCAACGTCTGCCAGGAGGCTGCCGAGCAGCGTGCCGAACGCCCGCAGGTGTCGAGGCTCATCGAGCAGCAGGCCGTGTACTCCATCGACTATCTGATCGCGGATGCCTCCCACGGCGCTGGCAATGATCGGCCGCCTCTTCCACATCGCCTCCGTCACCGTAAGGCCGAAACCCTCGTCCAGGCTCTTCTGCACGATCACCGCGGCATGTCTCTGCAACGCATTCACTATCGCCGCGTTCTCCTCGATGTCCTCCATGGGAAGCGCGGCAATATGAACCCGAGATTGGGCGGCGGACGGCAGGTCCTTCCAGACTGCCACCATTTCATCGAAGACGGCGGCGGATTCCGGATCGTCCGCGACCCCGTCCACGCTGGGACCTGCCAGAACCAGCTCGGCTTCGGGTGGCACCGCACCATCGCTCTCGACGAACCCCTTCATGACCCCGATCGGATCCTTCAGATGATCCCAGCGAGAGATCTGCACGACAAGCGGCGTCTCCCAATCGGGAACCCTTCCGTTGCGGATGAAGTCGGCGTGTCGGTTCACGCGCGCCGGCGTCCCATCGTGGCGGAGATACGATGGAGAGCCGCTGCCGTGCGGCCCGCCCACGATACCCGTCTCAACGAGAATCGCTCGCACGGAGGCCGCGTCCATCTCCTGGTTCTTGGCGGAGAACGGGTCAATCGAGGGCGGGATGATAACGCACCGCTCGCGATCGCAGCAGGCGGGAATGTAGGCTTCCCTTGAGAATACCGTGGCGACCACTGTCTCCAGGTACGGGGCAAGGAAGTTCCACCCCCGTTCCACCTCTTCGTTCGACCAGTCTTGCCCGATGTGGCAGCGCCAGATCGTAGTGATGCCCGCGCGCACCAGGTACGGTGCAATACCGGCCGTTTGCGGGTCGTGCAACACTACGACATCACCAAGACGGACGAACTCCAGGAGTTCGGCCGCGTTGGCGCGAAGCACTTCTTCGTAAACGCCGCGCTCCTCCTCCCCGAGAGAGCTACCGTCACCCTCGGAGCCGTGGAGAGCGTTGTGCATTCGTTTCGTGACGCGGAAGAACTCCGGCGTTCCCCCGATCACCAGCCATCGCGCGTCGATACCGGCCCCCCTTGCGTACGGAAGGAGCGACTGCAAGATCTCCGCTACGCCTCCCCCTCGCGCCGTGGAGTTCACGTGCCAGAACACCCGCCCCTCCATGATCTCGCGCGCCTTCTCGAGCCTCTTCCTGGGCTCGTGCATCCTCTGCTCTCCTAGCAGCGGCAAGAAGCGATGGAGCGGTCTCGCGGCAGTCTGAACCTCAAGCAGTTGCGCCATGTCGTTCGTCTTTCTCAGACCGGTGCCCGCCACTTGCGTCTCTTTCGCTAGACACGGGCACCGCTAAGCCTCTTTCAAAGCTTTTGTATGAACTGTACCACGCCGTCCTGCGAGAGTCCGCCGAACAGCCACCTGCTCTTTTGGTTTATCGGCTTCATCGAACTGAAAGATGAGTACCCTTGGTGCGTCCACATCTCTCCCTTTCATCAGCGCTCAACGCTGGGAGGCGCGGCCACATTACACGGAGACACAGGACCGCCGCGCACGGCTCGCGGACTCTCAGGTGACGTCCATCCCTTGCCAGCCGGCAAGTGTCCCGGCTGCCCCCGTGCCGGACGTCTCCCTCTTGCGCAAAGACTCCAGTCCGCCGCAATTGCGCCCGTCCGGCCCGACAACCCCTCCAGTAGATCCCAGGCGAGGCCGAACCTACAACGGGAGGTGATTTCGGCAACCCGTGCGCAAGCTGGACGCCCTACAGATGCTCGCCCGGCTGGCCGGCCCTGGCACGACCGATCGCGTCGGCGCGCTCTCGGAGGCATCGGGCATCATCGCCGCGGTCATCGGCTCAGGCGACGTGCGCTTGTTTGCGGGTGACGGAGTAACCTATGAGGCCTATCCACCAAGGGAGCAGGAGGACTTCTTCGGTCTCTCATCTGACGGCCTCCTCTTTGCCAGCACAGAGCTGAGAAAGCTCGGCGGGGCCGGGGCGTACTCGATAGGTTCGAATGGGCTGCCGCGTGACATGGCGCCGGCCGACGGCGGACATATCGGTACCCACGTAGCGCTCGCGCTCTGGAGCGGGGACATCTACGTTGGGACTGTGGTTGCCCAGGGTCCGTGGGCGCGGGCGGCCGCTCAGCGTGCGGGTGAATTCCTAGAGCTGACGGGACCCGCGCTCGGCACCATGCTGGAGCACGTGGTGGACCCCGAGCGTCCGCGACGCGTTCAGCAGCAGATGAACCTCCTCGCCAACGTGACTCGGGTATTCACGCGCGCCGAGGACATGCAAGACGTGCTCGCGGACGTCGTCGCGGCAGTAAACAGCGCAACGGGCTACCTCAGCAGCATTGACGTGTTGGATTCCCGGGGACGAATGGCCGTGCGCAGCGCGGCCGCCGGCCGCTACACGGGGACACCTCTTCACGACAGATGGCTCAAGATGACCAAGGTACCCGACCGGATCGTGCAGATGATCCTGAATGACCGTCAACCGGTACTGCTGCCCGATCTTCGGACCGATCCCCGCCTTTCCGAGGAGGCTCGAGACTTCTACCGGGCGGCGTCCATCGTCTCAGGGGCCACTTTCCCGCTCATCCTGCAGGACGAGGTCGTAGGCGTGCTCAGGGTTGGCAGCCTGAAGCCGACATCATTCCCTCCGGAAGCGGTGGGCCTCCTTGAGAACCTCGCCGTCCAGGCGGCGGTAGTAGTGAAGGGGGTCCAGTTGTGGGAGGAGCTGCAACGGTCCCGAAACGAGACCGCGCAGTATGCCGCCAAGCTGCAGGCCAGCATGGAAATCGAACACCACCTGGCGCGGATGGACCACCTCTGCGGGATCCCCAACCGCCGCTACTTGGAAGAAGTGATGGCCGCGGAGTGCGCCCGCACTGCCCGCCACAAGACGCCCTTGAGCGTGGCGATGGCGGACCTGGACGATTTCAAGCTCGTCAATGACGCGCACGGGCACGACGTTGGAGACGATGTTCTGCGGCAGGTAGGAGCGATCGCCCGCTCCAATTGCCGGGAAGGCGACATGGTGGGCCGTCTGGGCGGCGACGAGTTCCTGTTTGTGTTGACGGCCACGACCCTGGAGGGCGCCGTCACCTGGGGCGACCGATTTCGCCGCGCTTTGGACGAGACCCCCCTGCTCTTGCGATGCGACACCCGGTTGCACCTAACCGCCAGCATCGGCGTGGCGGAGGCCGACCGCGCGTCACTGGCCTCCCCTCCCCTGCTTATGCGTCGCTGTGACGAGGCCCTCTACGCCGCGAAAGCATCGGGCAAGAACACCGTAAGGTCGTATCACCAGCCCCTCGCCGAGGCGATCTAAGTCACGGCTCCCGTCCGGTTTGCGAACGTTCGGTTCGTCCCCCAGCAAGAGCCCTGCCCAGTCCTGACTCGGCCCCCTACGGTCTGCGCGCCGCGCCAACCAAGACCAGGCGCGGCCCCTACAGGATCGTCCGCCCCTCCTTCAGGCGCTCGATGTCGTCCCAGCCGAGACCCAGCTCCAGCAACACCTCTTCGGTATGCTGGCCATGCTCCGGGGCGGCGTGCGGCGCGATCGGCGGCATGTCGCCCAACTGAATAGGACAGCCGGGACCCCTGACGGCGCCTCGCGACGGGTGCTCGTACTCGACGATGTAGTCGTTCTCCAAGACGCAGGCATCATCCATGACGTCAGTCATCGTCTGTATCGGGCCCCAATCCAGGCCGTGCTCGTAGAACAGCGGTTGCCACTCGGCGAGGGGCTTCGCCCCAATCACTTCGTCAAGGAGTGAGATGAGTTCCTCGTTGTTTGCCAGCCTTGCCTCGTGCGTATTGAACCGTGGATCGCGCTCCAGATCGGGTCTTCCCAGTGCCTTGCAGAGACCGGACCAGAACCGATCCGTCTGGCGCATGTCGAAGACAGCCCATCGCCCGCACGCCGCACGGTACTCGTTGACCAGGGGATTGCCCGCCCTGCTACGAGGGAATCTCGGGGCGTTCTTCTCATAGGTCACGACAGCCTGGACGGCAAGGTTGTTGACCCAGTTCGCGGTGCCGAGGAGAGAGACATCCACTTTCTGGCCGCGACCGGTGCGCTCGCGAGTGTAGAGCGCGAGCGCGATACCGCCCAGCATGAAACCGCCGGTCGCCGAATCTCCAACTCCGGCGTGCGGCACGAACGGAGGGGCATCGGGGTCACCCCACGCGGACGCCAGCCCGGACCTGCCCCAGAAGGCTATCTCGTCACCGGAAGGCCAGTCCGTCGCTGGACCCCTGGGCCCGAATCCTGTGATATTCGCGTAGATGAGACGAGGGTTGATCTCGTGCAGCGTCGCGTAGTCCAAGTCCGACCTCCTCAGCGTGTCAGGGCGCAGGTTGGTGAGAAAGACGTCGCTCTCTGCGGCCAGCTTGTGCACGACGTTCCGCCCTTCCGGCGTTCGCAGATCGAGCGCGATCCCGCGCTTGCTGCGATTCCAGACCTCCCATATCCAGTTGAAGTCGCCGACCGTTGCCGAGCCGGGTCGCACGAAACCACGAACAGGATCACCTTCCAACGGCTCCACCCTAATCACCGTCGCCCCCAACTCGGCCATCAGCACGCCACACGTGGGCCCAGCCACCCAGATGGACAATTCCAGGACCTTGATTCCCTCCAGTGCCGTCTTCATCGCCCTTGCCTCCTGGTCTTCCCACGCTCGCTCCGTCGGATTCGCATCCTGGGCTGCCCTAAGGATAGCGTCCACGACCGCACGTCCGCCCGTGCCGAGGCGGGAATCCGTCACGCTGTGACGCGCGCCGAGAGGAAGATCCGATGGCACGTGGCCGCTCCTCATCGGAGGTGCCGCGGGTATCGGCAGCGTGTATATTGACGGATGCGGTAGCCGAGTGCAGCACAGACCGGAGAGGTAGGCAGGATATGTCGAAGGTTATCGATCTGGAACTGGACCTTCCCTTCACAAGCGAGGAGCAGATCGCGGCCGGGTTGAAGCAGGCCATGCTGACCCGGGGAGACAAGGGCGTGGCCAACTACCTCAACATCTTCGGGCCCAGGAGAGCGCGCGCCCTCGGGCTCACCCTGGAGGACTTGGAGCGGATGTGGGAGGAGCTCTCCCCAGACGAGTTTGACAGCCGGGTCAAGGAGAAGGCAAAGGGGCTCGCCGTTTCACTTCCCCAGTTCGTGGAGCAACTGGACGAGGCGGGAGTCGAGTGGGGTGTCATCCAAGCAGGAACGAACGATATGACCGCCGAGATCGTATCCCAGTTCCCCGGCAAGTTCATCGGCCAGGCGATGGTCAACCCGCACCGCGGTATGGAGGCGGTCAGAGAGCTGGAGAGATGTGTCAAGGAAATGGGCATGACGTCCTTCTATGCCTCCCCCTTCAGGTACGGGATCCGCGCGAACGACAAGAAGTTCTACCCCCTATACGCTAAGGCCGTGGAGCTAGGCATCCCGGTCTTCGTCTACGCGACCATGAACTACCGGACAGACTTCCCGATGGACGTCGGCCGGCCTCTCTATCTTGATGAGGTTGCGAGGGACTTCCCCGAGATGAAGATCGTCGCCGGCTGCGGCGGCTGGCCCTGGGTGCCGGAGATGATCGGCGTGGCCCGCCGGCACCAGAACGTCTACATCGACATGGCGGCGCAGCGCCCCAAGTACCTCGCCGCGCCAGGCTCCGGATGGGAGATGCTCATGCAGTTCGGCAACACGCTGCTGCAGGACCGGGTCGTCTTCGCCTCAGGCTGGATGAACTACCAGATGCCGATCAAGGAGGTGATCGAGGAGATGAGGGCGCTCCCCCTGAAGGAGGAGGTCAAGGAGAAGTGGCTGTACAAGAACGCGGCCGGGCTTCTCCAGCTCGGCTAGCCGCGCCGCTCCGGCCCGGCCTCCCCTAGGGCTTGGTGGCGGTGATCAGACGGATGGTCCCCAACGGTCCGAAGTCCTCCCGTCGAGCGTCCACGCCCAACTCCCGCAGCGCCGCGACCTCATCGCGGATGATGTCGCCCTCCAGTCGCCACAGCCCAGCGCCCAGGCGAGTGGACAGTCCTCCGCGTTGAGCCTCCCCCACGGTGGTGAAGGCGAGCGACCCGCCGGCCTCCAGCACCCGCAACATCTCGCCGAGAGCACTCTCCAGGTCCGGCATGGCGTTGACCGCGAACGTGCTCACGACGCTCTCGAAGGCGCCGTCTCGGAAGGGCAGGTGTTCGACATCGCCGCACACGAGCGCGGCCTCGAAGCGCCCTTCCTTCCGCCGCCGGGCCGCCCGAGTGAGCATATCCTGGGAAAGATCGAAGCCCGTGGCCTGACCACGGGCGGCCAGCCGCGCCAGCAGCGCTCCGGTGCCGCAGCCGACATCCAGCACGCGACCCCGCGCGTGGGGAAGCACGCGGTCCTGCCATCCCCGCCAGCGGGCGAGCGAGAAGAGCCGGGTGACGGCGTCGTACACGGGCGCGAAGCGGCGATACAGCCGCTGCGTGCGCCGGGTGACGCCTCGATTGCCCGAGAGCGGTTCAGAGCTCATCTGGATGTGCTATCCGCAAGGGACGCGTCGGACCCACACCCGTGCCAGCATACTCTCCCGCCGCCGGGCCGTCCACGGGTACGGCCGGATCTGACCGGCGGAGTCTGGGCGGGCGCAGCTCAACAGGCGGACGACGCGCGAGACCAAGCGCCGTCCCGTTGGGGCGCTCCTCAGGTCCCCTTCAGCTCTGCAAGGCGCTCGCGAACACCCTTCGCTTCCGCCTCCAGATCCTTCAAGTACTGCTCGAGTATCGCGGCCTCGTCCTCCGCGGTCGAGAACCAGCGGCGGAAGCCGAACGCGTGCTCTCCGCCGCAGTGGCACTGTGTGTGCCCCCCACCGCAGCAGCACCCTGAGCCACCTCCCCCGCCGTCATGCCCGCAACAACAGCGGTTTGACCGATGCCCGCAGCCGCAGCCGTGCCCCGGGTGTCCCCCGCCGCAGCAGCACCCTGAGCCGCCTCCGCAACCGTGATGACCTCTACACATGCGCACACCTCCTTCGCGGTGTTTCTTCCTCGCTCAGCCTCGCGAGCTGATGACCTTAGCTCCTTCGCCGGCGGCCAGCCCGCTTCACCGACGCCGTCCTCCCGTCATGCATGTGCTCTGCCCGACAGGCCGACCGGCCGGACGCGGCCGCCCGCCTTGGCCGCCCGCCGCCGGACGACGCTATGAACTCGTCTCCAAGCACGGCCAGGGCCTGTTCCCGATACGCCGCAAGCGTTTCCGCATTGAGACGATAGTGCACGTGATAGCCCCGGCGCTCCCCGATGACCAGGTCCGCTGCCCGGAGCACCCGCAGGTGCTGCGAGACCGCCGGCTGCGATACACCCAGCTCAGCAACCAGCGCGTTCACGCAGAGCGCGTCCTCCGGCTCCAGATCCGCCAGAAGCTTGACCAAGCGCAGACGTGTCCCGTCGCCGAGTGCCCTATAGACCAGAACAAGACGGTCCAATCCGTCCAGCATGTTCATCACCTAATAAGTATAGACTTATTTCGATTGCCCGTCAAGACGGCCAGAAAGAGGCGCTCCGCGCAGCCTTCCTGGTCGCCCAAGAAAAGCGCAATAGCCTGGGCCCAAACCTCGCTCGCATGCATCGGGGCCCTTCTACGGAAGCGCGACCCGTGTCCGCCCTGCCCCGCCGGATGCGCCCGCAGTCCTCAGATGCTAGACTGCCGCCCGTGGAGCGCCCCGACCTGGCTGCCATCCAAGCCGCCGCCGAGCGGCTGCGACCGTTCATCCACCGCACCCCCATCGTCACGTCGCGATTGCTCGATGAGATCGCGGGCCGCCACGTCCTGCTCAAGGCGGAGTGCCTTCAGAAGACGGGCTCGTTCAAGATCCGAGGCGCTACCACGGCGCTTGCGGAGCTAGGCGAGGAGGCGCGCCGGGCCGGCGTCGTCGCCCACTCGAGCGGTAATCACGCCCAGGCTGTGGCCCTCGCGGCCGGCCAGCTCGGCATTGATGCCGTCATCGTGATGCCCGAAGACTCGAACCGCTTGAAGGTCGAGGCGACGCTCGGCTACGGCGCGACCGTCGACCAAGACGGCGTCACAACTGCCAACCGAGACAAGCGCGCCGACGAGTACGTGGAGCAGGGCCGGCATCTCATCCATCCCTTCGATAACTGGTCCGTGATCACGGGGCAGGGAACGCTCGGGCTCGAGGTTGCGCAAGACGCGCCGGAGGACGCGAAGCTGGTGCTCCTCCCCATCGGCGGCGGGGGCGTCATGTCGGGCAGCGCCATCGCTCTGCGTGCCCTGCGGCCGGACATCCGCATCATCGGCGTCGAGCCGGAGGACTGCGCGGCGGCCAAGGCCTCGCGGGAGGCCGGCAGGCGCGTCGGCGTACCCCCCGCGCCCACCGTCGCGGACGGCGCGCGGGTCAGCGTAGGCGAGAAGGCATGGTCGGTCATCTCCGAACTCGTCGACGACCTGGTGACCGTCAGCGACGACGAGATCATGCGGGCGGTGCACCTGATCCTTACCCGCACCAAGCTGGTGGTGGAGCCGACGGGCGCCATGACAGTCGCTGCGTTGCTGTCGCGCCCCCTCCCGGCCGGCACGGCGGTGGCCGTCCTCTCCGGCGGCAACCTCGATCCAACGACCCTGGCGAAGACCGCGAGCGCCTGAGGCGTCGGCGTGCCGGCGCCGTGCTAGAATGACTCCCGTACACGGGAGACTCGACAGGTCTCACCGCTCCACCACCGGAGGTGTCGACCATGACCATCGAGCCGCCAACCGCAGAGGACCAGCAGCGGGTGTCCCCCGCGAATCTGCAGAAGATGCGTAAGTTCGTTGAGAACTTCGCGCGCAAGAGTGGTAGTTATCTCCATCCTCAGTCCGAAGTCACGGACTACCTTGTCATCGGCCTGGCGAAGCACATCGATGAAGTTGGGCGGCCTCTCTGCCCCTGCAACTTCTACGAGGACAAGGCGGAGGAGGCGAAGTCCAGCACCTGGGTCTGCCCGTGCGAGGAGATGCAGAAATACAAGTACTGCCACTGAATGCTCTTCTGCAATTCGGAAGGTCTTCCGATTACAGAACACCTGCCGGAGGGGCACGAAGGCCGGGAAGCGTACGGTTTGGTGACGGACCCCCATCCCGACAAAGGGCGAGCCCTCGGACGGCTGGAGGAGAAACAGGGGCGCACGATCGACAAGGGAGGCAAGGGTCAGTAGCGCCGCTTGGATCGCGGTTGACGCCCAAGCGGCGAACCCCGGCCGCTCACCGGCGATGCATGGGCGAGGAGTGTGGCGCGCTCCATGGTCCGGGTCGCTGTAGTTGCCCGCCCGATCGAGACAGTGTAGACTCCAGCGGAACGGCGGCGAAGCAGATCGCCACTGGGTATCGGATACGGGACTGAGGGCTCCTGGCCTTCGGCAGGCCGGCAGCCACGGTACATAGCGAGAAAGGAAGAATCAGATGGGGAGGAAGGTATACGTAGTCGGCGTCGGCATGACCAAGTTCGAGAAGCCGTTCTCGAGGGAATGGGACTACCCGGACATGGCAAAGGAAGCCGGCGGGAAAGCGCTGGCAGACGCCGGCATCTCGTACGATGAGATCGAGCAGGCCTGCGCTGGCTACTGCTACGGTGACTCGACGTGCGGTCAACGGGCAGTGTACGAACTCGGGCTCACCGGCATTCCCATTTACAACGTAAACAACAACTGCGCGACCGGGTCGAGCGCTCTTCTCATGGCAAAGCAGTTCGTCGAGGGTGGCATCTCAGACTGTGTGCTGGCGATCGGTTTCGAAAAGATGGAAAAGGGCTCGCTGGGCGTCAAGTACACCGACCGCGCGAACCCCATGGAGTGGCACGTCAAGCTCATGGGCGAGCTGCGCGGCTTCGCGCCGGCGCCCCCCATGCCGCAGATGTTCGGCAACGCCGGGCGCGAGCATATGGAGAAGTACGGTACCACCGCGCTACAGTTCGCCAAGATCGGCCACAAGAACCACAAGCACTCTGTGAACAACCCGTACTCGCAGTTCCAAGACGAGTACACGCTGGACCAGATCCTGGAAGCGCAGATGATCCACGAACCGCTCACCAAGCTCCAGTGCTGTCCGACCTCTGACGGCTCGGCAGCCGCTCTGGTAGCCAGTGAGGACTTCGTCCGCAAGCACAAGCTGGAGTCGCAGGCCGTCGAGATCCTCGGCATTGCGATGGCCACCGACATGTCGAGCACCTTCGAGGACAAGAGCTGCATCAAGATGGTGGGGGCTGACCTGAGCCGGAAGGCGGCGCTGTCCGTATACGAGCAGTCAGGTCTCGGGCCGGAGAACGTGGACGTAATCGAGCTCCACGACTGCTTCTCCACCAACGAGATGATCAGCTACGAGGCGCTCGGTCTCTGCGAGGAGGGCAAGGGCGGACAGCTCATCGATGAGGGCGCTGTCACCTACGGCGGGAAGTGGGTCGTCAACCCGTCTGGCGGCCTCATCTCGAAAGGCCACCCGCTCGGCGCCACCGGTCTCGCTCAGTGCTGCGAGCTCAACTGGCAGCTCCGCGGCCTCGCGGAGAAGCGCCAGGTCGAGGGCGCCAAGGTAGGGCTCGGCCACAACGTGGGCCTTGGCGGCGCCTCCGTCGTGACCATGTATAGGAGAATGCAGCAATAGCGGGAGCTGGGGCCCTCGCGAACACGACGGGGCGCAAGGCGCTTCGGCGACCTGGACCCCATGGATTGAGATCGAACAGCACGGGAGGGGGCCTGCGAACTCATGGCCAAAAAGGAGAAACCGAAAGGCGACGAAGGCCTCAGGGGCACGGTCGCCAGGCTGATCGACTTGGTCGACTACCAGGAAGGCGCGGTTGTGAGCCGCCAGGTCGTCAGCGGCAGCGCGGCCACGGTGACCATGTTCGCCTTCGACCGGGGCGAAGGCCTCAGCGAGCACACGACGCCCTTCGATGCCATGGCCCAAGTCCTTGAGGGTGAAGCCGAGATCACCATCGCCGACAGACCATTGAGGGTGAAGGCGGGCGAGTTGGTGGTCATGCCGGCCAATGAGCCGCACGCGGTACTGGCCACGACCCGGTTCAAGATGCTCCTGACGATGATCAAGTCATAGCACCTTTCGAACCGCAGGGCCGACCGTGGGAGAGTGTTTCTGCGCGATACTAGCGCGAAGCCCGCTTGCGTCTCCGTACTCTTCGGCGCGCCGCTGGCTGGGCATACACCTTGTTGCCCATATGCCAGTGCCTCCAGGCCGTCTTCTGTTCTCTGGCCGCCCTGGTGACCAGAGCCTTGATCCCCCTCACCGACCTTCCCTTGTCGGCCTCCATCTCGAGAACCATGCCCGCCGGCAGATCGGCCATCTTCGCCTTGAGAGCCTCAAGGTCTTCATTGGCCTTCCCGGATGCCGAAGGCCGCGGGACCTCGGTATCCTTCCGAACGCTGATCTTCAGTGCCATTGGGACGTCTCCTTCCGGCAAGCTGTTTGCTCGTTCTCCAGACTTCCTTCAAGTATACCCCGTCCCGCCCGTTCGCCAAGGGACCGGAAACGCATGCCCTTCAAGGCAACATTCGGATTGCCCACCCCAGGCAGCACGGGTGCGACGTGGACCATCGGCGCCGGGTGACACCCGTCACCGGCCGAACTTCCAGCGTTCCCAAGACCGGACGCGCGGTTCGCCGTGACTTCAGTCGTGACCTGAAGCGGAGAGGACGAAGGGTGACAGGGAGAACCGATGTGGGTTGCCCAGCCGGTTCCCTTGACTCCGGCCGGCGGCACGTGCTCACCGCGGTCCTAGTGCGCCGGAACCCGCCTACTGTGGTTCTGGGCCGCCGCCCGAGGATCCGCCGGAAGCGGCCACGAAGACCCGGTAGAGACGCCCGACAGCACTGTCCGGGGCCGTGGGCTCATCCAACTGACTCAGGCGCTCTCGGAGTCGGCGCTTCTCTCTTTGTACTTGTTCCTCCAGGCGAGCAAGGCCCGGCGGGGTTTCGCTTTCCTGCAAAGCTCACGTCTCCCTCTTGTCTCGTCGCCAAACGTGCCAATCAGACCAAGAACGCGGCGCTGGCGGCGCCATAACAGACGGCGGCCGAGAACGAGCAGATGAGGGCCAACTTTCTGCCAGCGCGGTGCTCGCGCCCCACCGAGGCCATGCGTGCCATGCCCTCCTGTGGTGCCAAACGCCAGCGTTCCCGCATGCGGATCCAGGGCAGCGCACACATGCCGTCCCATGCGAACTCCCCATGCCGAATGGGGGTTCGGGCCCGCAGAATCGGCTTGACCCACAGCACAGTTGCTCCTAACCTAATGAGCAAGATCCACGCAGGGAAGGTTCTCAAACGTAGCTTGAAAGGAGGCTGGCTATGAGGCAACGGTTGGTACGCCAACGATGGTTGCTTCTAGTGGTCGCAGGTCTGATGGCGCTGCTGGTGCTGTCGGCGTGCGGCGATAACGAGGAGAAAGGGGAAGCCACCGCGACGCCGGAAGCCACGGGCGAGGCCGCGACGCCCGGGGGGGCAGAGGGAGCGTTGAAGATCGGCGTGCTCGTGGCGTTCACCGGTGACCTGTCGGACTTCGGAGTACCGCACGAGAACGCGGCGCGGCTGGCGGTGAAGGAGATCAACGAGGCGGGCGGTGTCCTCGGCCAGGACATCGAGGTGGTGACCGGTGACACGGCCACCGACCCGTCACAGGGCGTGACAGAGGCCAACCGCCTGGTCAACGTGGAGGGTGTTGACGTCATTCTGGGCGCGCTGTCCAGCGGTGTGACCCTGCAGGTCGCCGAGTCGGTGACCGGGCCCAACAGCATCCTGCAGATCTCGGAGGCGTCCACGTCGCCGGCCCTGACTGAGGCCAACGACAACGACTTCCTGTTCAGGACCGTCATCTCGGACGCGGCGCAGGGCATCGTCCTGGCCAAGCTGGCGGAGGACCTCGGGTTCGGCAGCGTATGCACGATGTACATCAACAACGCCTACGGCCAGGGTCTATCGCAGGTCTTCGCCGACACGTTCGAGGCGGCCGGCGGCAGTGTTCCCGCACAGGTGCCCCACGAGTCCGAGCAGGCCACCTACGCCTCGGAGCTGAGCGAGTGCACCGCGGACGGCCCGGATGCTCTCGCGGCCATCGCCTACCCTGAGAGCGCCGGTGTGTTCCTGAGAGAGTCGGTGGAAGCTGGCGATGTGGCCAACTACCTGTTCGTCGATGGCACCAAGTCCGTCGACATGTTCGCCCAGCTCGAGTGGCCGGAAGTGCTCGACGGGATGAAGGGCACGGCTCCCTACGCTCTCGACCTGCCGACAGGCGAGGCGTTTGACGAAGCCTATGCCGCCGAGTACG
The DNA here is from genome assembly GCA_964406605.1 of uncultured Dehalococcoidia bacterium. Taxonomy (GTDB): domain Bacteria; phylum Chloroflexota; class Dehalococcoidia; order DSTF01; family RBG-16-68-14; genus CAYOSF01. Next base: position 141,761 of record CAYOSF010000012.1, read on the forward strand.
GCGAGACTCCGCCGCTCCCGTTCATGCGGGAGATGTACGATGCCGTGTACCTAGTGGCGCTTGCCGCGGAAGCGGCCGGGTCCACCGATCCCACGGCCATCCGGGATGCTCTGCGTGACGTCGCCAACCCGCCGGGCGAGGTAGTCAACCCCGGCAGCGAGAACTACGCCGCCGCGCTGGAGCTGATCGCAGCAGGCGAGGACATCAACTACGAGGGCGCCGCCGGGCCCGTTGACTTGGACGACAACGGCGACACACTCATCGGCGCCATCGAGGTCTGGAGCGTGGATGTCGCGAACCAGGATCTCGTGACGGAGAAGGTGTATCGAGTTGACCTCAACACGGGTGAACTCGAGGAGCTCGATCTGAGCCAATAGGCGCCCAAACCCAATAAGCTCAGATTGGCACGCAAGGGGGAGGCCTCTCAGGCCTCCCCCTGTTTGTCCTCACGCTCCTGCGGCCTCGCGGGCCGCCTTGGACGGCCACGCTGATTGCTGACGGCCGGCTGCGACTGCCGGCTGAGCCTCCGTTCCACCCAGATCGACACGCGCCGCTCCTCCGGCAGCAGGCCCTGGGGGCGCAACAGCAGCGCGATAACGATGAGGGAACCAAGCACCAGCTCCCGGATGAAGGCGATCCGAGTGCTCACGGCGCCCGGCAAGTCATAGCCCTGGACCTGAAGCGTGATGTTCCAGAAGCCCCACACCGCGTAGGCACCCAGGATGGCACCCTTGTTGTTGCCGCTCCCTCCCACGATCAGCATCGCCCAGAAGATGAACGTTGCCGTGTAGTGCTGGAACGTGTCGGGGGAGACGGCCCCGTTGGCGTAACCGTACAGGGCGCCCCCCACGCCCATGATCATCGCGCCCAGTACGAAGGCCTGAGACTTGAAAGAGAACACGTTCTTGCCGCTTGCGGCGGTCGTTAGCTCGTCTTCCCTGAGAGCCCGCAGCACCCGGCCCCAGGGCGACCGGATCCCCCGCTCGACGGCGAAATAGAGCACGACGAGCGTGAAGACGCTGATGGCCAGGATGACGTACTTGTAGTCGCTCGGCTCAACGAGGTCACCCAGCGGGCGCGGGATGCCGGGCAGTCCTCGCGTACCGTTGACCAGCCCCCGTTGCTCGATCGTGACCCTGCGCAGCAACTCTGCGATGCCGATGGTGGCTATGGCCAGATAGTCCTCGCGCAGGCGCAGCGCGGGTATTGACAGGAAGAAGGCCAGAATGCCCGAGGCGACGGCGGCACCTGCCACCCCGAAGAGGAAAGGCAGCCACTGGTCGCTGTCCAAGAACGGCAGGAAGGCGAGCTTCTCACCAAAGCCGCCTATGTAGTCCTGGTATTCGCTCACGTCCGGAGATTTCGTGACGACGGCGGCGGTGTAGGCGCCCACGAGGAAGAAGGCCATCACCCCGAAGTTGAAGATACCCGTGTAGCCCCACTGCACGTTGAGGCCGAGGCAGATGATACCGTAGATGGCGACGAACGTGGCGAAGAACGCGAGGAAGCTGATGACACCCGCCCAATCCCAGTTGGAACGCTCCGCGGGCATGAGAACGAGCGCCGCCGTAATGATCAGGAGGACGAGGGGCGTTAGGATCTGCTCGGCTCTGAACGGGCCGATGATGCGAGAGCTCGTCAGGGCCTTCCACCACTTCATCAGGGCTGTGCACCAAACAGGCCGCGTGGCCTGACCAGCAAGATCAAGATCAGGATGACGAAGGCTACGGAGAACTTGTAGCCCGGACTGATGAAGTCGAAGGTGACCGCCACCTCCTGGCTGATCCCAACAATCATGCCCCCGACGAAGGCCCCGTGGGGGCTACCGATCCCTCCCAGGATGGTTGAGGCGAAGAGCGGCAGCAGAAGAACGAAACCAAGCTCCGGCTTGAGCTGCGATTGCAGTGCGAGCAGGCTGCCGGCTATCGCTACCAGCGCCCCGCCGATGATCCACGTCCAGCGGACGATCTGCTCCGTGTTGATACCGGATACGAGCGCCAGGTCCGGGTTGTCTGCCATGGCGCGCATCGCTTTCCCCAGCTTGGTGTGGAAGAGGATCACGTAGAGCACCGCCGCCAGCAGAATAGCAGCGCCGAAGATGAAGAACTGGTCGGTGACCACGCGGATGTGGAAGGGAAGGTCCGTCGTCGGCCGGATGCCGGGCGCGTAGAAGCGGAAGCCCGGCCCCCAGAAAATAAGTATCACCGCTCGCATCGCGATGGCGATTCCCAGAGAGGCGATGGCGAAGATCACAATGCCACTTCCCCGGCGTCTCAAGGGACCGTACACCAGCTTGTCCAGCGCGATGAACAGACCCGCCATGAACACCGCGGCTAGGACTACCGCGATCAGGAGGCCGTATCCAAAGGAGAAGTTCAGGATGGGCTCTGTCGCCCCAGGCAGGTCGGACAGGCTCCAGTGCAGGGGCTCGGTGTCCATTCGTTCTCCGACAACTTTCCCCGAGAGAAGGAAGAAGGCAACGTAGGCCGCGAGCATCATGGAGTCGCCGTGAGCGAAGTGGGCGAACTTGAGCACGCCGTAGATCAACGTGAGGCCGATGGCGCCCAACGCCAGGACGCTGCCCGTCACGACGCCGACCACGAAGGCGTCCGTCTCGGCGAAGGAGGCCCAGACTCCGAAGATGATGAGGTTCACCCACAGGCCGACGATCACCAGCATGTCGCCTCGAGCCAGGAATGGATCGCCGTACCTGAGCACCAGCCCCATCAACAGCAGCCACACGACGACGCCCGCGATCACGAGGGCCGAGTCTCCCGTGGCCTGAGAGACGAAGAACGAGACCGCGAAGAACGGGGCGACGAACAGCAGCGTCACCCCGATTAGGACCTCGCTCAGGATGCCGGCGCGGTCAGTCAGGCGGGCGGCCAGTCGGCTGTAGTCGGTTCGAAAAAGGGTCATGCGTCAGACGCCCAGGTACAGTTTGGCCACTTCCTCATTGTCCAAGAAGGACCGAGCCTCACCCTCGAGCCGGTTCTCGCCCATCACCAGCACGTAGGCACGCTGACTGTGCGAGAGGGCTTCTCGGGCGTTCTGCTCGACAAGAAGGATCGCCGTGCCGCCCTGATTGATCTCAGCGATCTTCTCAAACACGGAGTCGACCATCTTCGGCGAAAGGCTGGCGGAGGGCTCGTCCAGCAGGAGCACTTCAGGATCCAGCATGAGCGCGCGTGCCAACGCGAGCATTTGGCGTTGGCCGCCGGAAAGCCTCCCGGCATTCTCGCTCCGGCGCGAGGCGATGTCCGGGAAGAGATCATATACCCGCTCCAGCCGCTCTCCAAGCTTGTCCCTCCGGATGTAAGCACCCATCTCCAGGTTCTCGTTGATGCTCAGGCTAGGGAAGACGTTCTCCGTTTGAGGGACGAAGGACATGCCGCTGGCGACGATGTGGTCAGGCGCCTGGTTTGTGATGTCTTCGCCCCGCAAACGTACCCGGCCCTGGCGGCTGGGGATGAGCCCGAAGATCGCCTTCAGGAAAGTAGACTTGCCGGCCCCGTTTGGCCCAATGATCGCGACCATCTCACCTTCCTGGACGGCGATGGAAACACCATGGAGGATCTCCACCTCCCCATAGCCTGCCACGATGTCCGCGCTCTCGAGGATCACGTTCACCGGTACTGCCCCCCGAGGTAGGCCTCCAGCACCCGCTCGTCCTGCTTGACCTCGTCCGGCGAGCCCTCCGCGAGTTTGCGGCCCTCGCTCATGACGATCACGGGGTTGCAGAGTCTCGTCACCAAGTCCATATCGTGCTCGATGAGGAAGACGGTGATACCCAGGTCGTGGCAGAGAACCTCGATCTTCTCGACAAGCCGCTGCATCAGGACGCGGTTGACACCAGCTCCGGGTTCGTCCAAGAGGATCAATTGCGGGTCGCACATGAGCGTGCGGGCAAGCTCAAGTAGCTTCTTCTGCCCACCGGACAAGTTGGCCGCATAGTCGTCGCGCAAGTCAAGAAGGTCGACGAATTCCAGCACCTCCATCGCCTTCTCGTAGTGCTTGCGCTCCTGACGGGAGACGCGAAAGGAGAACAACCAGGGATTCCAGATCTGCTCGCCGGCCTGGTCTGGGGGCACCAGCATCAGGTTCTCAAGCACGGTCATCGTCTTCAGCTCTCGCGGGATCTGGAACGTGCGAACGATGCCCCTGCCGAAGACACGGTGGGGCGGCAGGCCGTCGATCCGCTCCTCCAGAAACCAAATGCGCCCGGATGTGGGCTTGTGAAAACCGGTGACCAGGTTGAACAGCGTCGTCTTGCCGGCGCCATTGGGCCCGATCAGGCCGGTGATCGTCTTGCGCCGAACGGACAGTGTGCACTCCTGCACCGCCAAGACGCCACCGAACGACTTGGTGAGACCCTCAATGGAAAGAATCGGTCTTGTTTCAGCCATGGAATCACAGTCGAGGCCGGTCATTCGCCGACCGGCCGCGCTCCGAACTAGTATAGTGCGTGCCCCGCGGACCGCGCCAACCGCCGCCGTCCTACTCGCTTCATGGACTATCCCACAGGCAGCGGCGTGAAGCTGCAGCGCGCCCGGCGCCGGCTAGAGGTGATCCGCCACCGCCTCAGCAAACTCAGTGGTCTTGGCCCGTCCGCCCTGGTCCGGGGTAAGGTTCCGGCCTTCTGCATACACGCGCTCCACGGCCGCCGCTAGGCGCGCCGCCGCCTCCGCGAAGCCCAGGTAGTCAAGCATCAGCGCAGCCGAGAGGATAGTGGCAGTTGGATTAATGATGTTCTTGCCGGCGATATCCGGTGCGGACCCGTGCGCCGACTCAAAGTACGCGTATTCATCGCCGTAGCAGCCGCTCGGAGCCAGACCCAACCCGCCAATGACGGCCGCTGCGGCGTCCGTAAGGATGTCGCCGTAGAGGTTGGGCATGACCACAACGTCCAGATCGTGCGGCGACGCGATCAGCCGACGGGCGAAATCGTCCACGATGAACGACTCGAACTCAATGTCCGGATACGCGGAGGCCACGCGCCGCCCGACCTCAAGGAAGAGCCCGTCCGTCTGCAGCAGCATATTGTGCTTGGTGGCGCAGGTGACCTTGCCCGGCCGCCCTTGTGCCCGGCGTCGCCGGGCCAACTCGCAAGCGAAGCGCACCACTCGCGCGGTGCCTTCCTCGGTGATCACTTTGAGGGCAAACCTCCCCGGTTCCAGGTCCACCACCGGTCGTCGTGCGGTCCGGCTGCTGAGCCCCAGCGGGCGCAGGTCCCCAAGGTCCCCCTCTACTCCGGCGTAGAGGTCCTCCAGGTTCTCGCGAACGATGACGAAGTCGACGCCCTCGGGATGGGCCAGAGGGCTGTCGTAGCCGGGCAGCCAGCGGGCGGGCCGCAGGTTGGCGTACGTTCGTTTCCCCCAGCGCAGGTAGAACAGTGCGGCCATGCTCTTGCCGCTCGTAGCACCAAACAGCGTGGCATCGGAGGCATCGATCGCCAGACGGGCCTCCTCCGGGAATGAGGAGCCGCACTGGGCGATGCCCGCGTCGCCGACAGGTGGCCGCACCCACTCGATGCCCAGCCCCAGCCGGTCGATCAGGGCGACGGTGGGCCGGACCGCCTCTGGAGCGGCGTCCTCCCCTTCGATCACGACGACCCGCTTGGTAGCCAGCGCGCTCATCTCCCGGACGGCTCCGTCAAACGCGCCCTGAGGACATTCAGGAGACCGCCCTGCTCCAGAATGCTCAGCATCTCCGGCGTGTACGGTTGGCCCTGGAGTTCCACGCCCCGCGTGAGGTTTCGCACCCGCGCCGTCGCGAGGTCCAGTTCAAGTTCGTCTCCTTCTTCAAATCCGTCGTGCACCCCTCGACAGGCCAAGTTCGGGAAGGCGATGGCGACGCTGTTGCGGAAGTAGATGCGTCCAAAGGATTCGGCCACCACCGCGGCGACGCCCAATCTCTTCAGGTTCTCGGGAGCATGCTCGCGGCTCGACCCACAGCCCCAGTTCCGCCCAGCCACGATGATGTCGCCGGTCTGGACCCGTTCGACGAACTCCGGTCGGACATGCAAGATCACCCTGCGACGCTCCTCCCAGGGCTGCCCAAGCGAGTTCCAGGGCGCCATCACGTCCGTATCCACGTTGTGCCCGAACTTCCAGACGCGCCCTCGAATCATGGTCTCCATCTTGCGCCTCTCAGGAGAGCGCCGTCTCGCTCCAGAACTCCCGGGGATCCACGATGCGCCCGGCCACTGCGGCCGCCGCGACGGTGGCGGGCGAACCCAGATAGACCTCCGCCTCCGGGCTGCCCATCCGACCCTGGAAGTTGCGGTTGGTGGTGGAGACGCACGTCTCGCCCGCTCCCAGTACTCCCATGTGACCCCCGGGGCAGGCACCGCAGCCGGATGCGGTGATGTGGGCGCCCGCTCGCAGAAGAATCTCCGTGTAGCCAGCCGCCGTCGCTTCCAAGTGGACCTGCTGCGAAGCGGGCGTCACCAGAAGGCGCGTCTCTGGATGTACCTTGCGCCCCCTGAGGATCTGCGCCGCCACCGCCAGGTCCTCCAGCCGTCCGTTGGTGCAGGAGCCGAGGAACGCCTGGTCCACCCGCACGTCCGTCACCTGGGAGACCGGCTTCACGTTCCCGGGGTTGTGCGGACACGCCACCTGTGGCTCCAACCCGCCAATGTCCACCTCGTGCACCGCCTCGTACGCCGCACCAGGGTCCGCGCCAAACTGAGACGGCACCTCATCCATCCGCTCGCGGAGGAACGCGAGCGTCGACTCATCGGCGGCGAAGAAGGCGAACTTGGCGCCCAACTCTATCCCCATGTTGCTCATCGTCATACGGCTGGCGACGCTCATTCGGCCTGCCACCGGTCCGGCGAATTCGATGGCTCGGTACTGGGCTACCTCAGTGCCGAAGGTCCCGGCGATGTGGAGCACTATGTCCTTGGACATGAGCCCGGCACTCCGTTTACCTACGAGGTCGAAGCGAATCGTGGGCGGCACCTGCATCCACAGCTCCCCCGTTGCCAGCACGTAGCTCATCTCGGTAAGGCCGATACCGGTCCCTGCCGCCCCGAGGGCTCCGTACGTCGTGCTGTGCGAATCCGTGCCCAAGATGAGTTCGCCTGGCAGGACGTACCCTCTTTCCGAGAGCACTTGATGGCAGACGCCTGCATAGCCCAGGAAGTGCCGAACCCCGAACCGCTCTGCAGCCTGCCGCACCATCCTGTGAATGCGGGCGCTCCCGGGCGTCGGCGCGGGGAAGTAGTGGTCCAGCACCACGATGACCCGCTCTGGATCGTGGAGTCGCTCGACACCCAACTCGATCAGCGTGCCCGCGCAGGCGCCGAAGGCCTCGTGCGCCATCATGCGGTCCACGGTCGCGGTGATGTACTCACCCGCAGCAACGCGGTCTCGCCCTGACGCACAGGCGAGCACCTTCTCGGCCATTGTCATTCCCATTGTCTGGCCTCTCGTACGTTCGTCGCTCGCCGTGCGTGCTCAGCCTCGCGCACGATGCGCTGTCGTTGGGAAACCGGGCCGCGGCCTGGGCCGCCCGGTCTTTGTGCGCAGCGCAGCCGTCGCGGCGCCGACCCTCAGGCCGGCACGAAAGTCACGTCGTTGGGCGACCACTCCACGAGCCGGCGGAACTTCGCCCGCACCGGCATGCCGATGGACACATCCTCCGGCGCGCACCCCTCGATGCGGGTAAGGAACACCGTATCGATGCCTTCCAGCTCGACGTAGGCCAGCACGAAGGGCAACTGATCGAAGAACGCTTCCGCAGAGTAGTGCAGGATGGAGAAGGTGTGCACCGTGCCTTCGAGGGGAGCCTCGAACCACTCGGTCCTGGCGCCGCAGTTCCCGCAGTCGCGGCGAGGGGGCAGCCACGTCTTGCCGCAGTCCGCGTTCAGACAGCGGGCGGCCATGAGCTTCTTCTCTTTCAGGCCCACGAAGAAATCGCTGACCTCCCCATAGCTGTGGATGTAGTCGATCTCGTAGTGGCGACCGATCTGAAGAGGGTTGGTGTTGTAGATGTGGGTCATGTCTGCTCCTCCTAGTCCCGGACCTCCGGGCGCTCCAGGATGTTGACGGTAATGTAGGTGCCGGTGCCCGCATGGCTGTGGATGAGGCCCCGCTTCGCATTCGGGATCTGGATCTTGGAGCCGTCGATGCCGGCGTCGGCGTCCGAACAGTGTTCGGCCATCCGCCCCTGGAGCTGCCAGACCGCGAACACTCCCTGCATGATGCCCGTGGCGCCCACCGGATGCCCGCAGGCGATGAGACCGCCAGAGGGGTTCACAGGCATCTTCCCGTCCATGTAGGAATGGCCTTCTTCGATGAACTTGCCACCCTCGCCGTAGAGCGCGAACCCAACGTCCTCCGTGGTCTGCAGCTCGCTGGAGGCGTAGGCGTCGTGCACCTCCGCGAAGTCCAACTGCCCCATGGGATCGGTAATGCCTGCCATGGCGTAGGCCTGCCTGGCAGCCTCTCGGCCCGCGCGGAATGAACCCACACCGGGCCACCGGCCCTTGATGTAGTCGTAGGTGGACGGTTCCTGGCCCGGTAGAGGAATCACGTCGCCGCGGGGACGGTCGCCCAGGCGCATGGTGTCGGTGCCGCAGCCCAGGCCGGTGATCACTACGTAGTCGCCATCGGGGCGCAGGCGCTTCGCCCACTCCTCAGTGCAGAGGATGAGGCAGGCGGCGCCGTCGCTCATCACGCAAACCATCGGGCGCGTGATGGGCGTGGCGATCATCGGCGCGTTGAGGACGCCTTCGACCGTCCAGCGCTCGTGCTTCTGCGCCCACCGATTGTGGAAGGCGTTGTCGTAGTTCTTGACGGCGATCTTGGCCATCTGCTCGGCGGTCGTCCCGAACTCGTGCATATGCCGTTGGGCCATGGTCGCGTAGTAACCGGAGTAGAACCCGCCGACCGGGAAGTCGAAGTCGGTATCCGAGGCCAGCGCGATGAACTCGTTGCCTTTTTCCGTGCTCACCTCCCCCATCTTCTCGAAACCGTACACCAGGCACACGTCAGAGAGGCCGGATGCGACGTCCATGTATCCCGCCCGGACGCCCAGACCCCCGGTCGCCCCACCCCCCTCGATGCGCATGCTGGGCCGGGGGCACAACGCCAGGTAGTCCTGCGTGACCGAGTCGAACAGGAGCTGGCCATTGAAGTGGTCCGAGAAGTACGTGCAGATGGTGCTTTGGATGTCCTGCAACTCCAGTCGGCCGTTCAGATCGTGCAGGGCGTAGTCCAAGGCGTCCTTGCACATGGCCTCCTGGGTGAGCAGATTCGCCTTGGCGAACTTGGTGATCCCTCCTGAGACGATGCAGACCTTTCGCATACAGTTACTACTCCTTGCGTGATGATGGGATTCCCCTGGTCAGGGATACTAGCCGAACCATGATAGCAGCCGACGTTGGGGGAAACCCAGGGCCGGCCTTTGACCCGTCGGGCACAGCGTGGTCTTCCCGGCCGCGCGTCGCTTGATTCATCGATACGTGCGCCCGGCTCGAACTCGTTGCTTTGACCTCCGTCAGTGAATGCACAATACTCTAGTCGTTCAGCGGGTAGGAGGCAGCTCACTGTGACGCAAGAACTCCCCGAAGGGACCGTCACCATCCTGTTCACGGACGTCGTTGGCTCCACGGAGCTGCCCAATCGCCTAGCTGCCCAACTGACGGGGCCGCCGGCCGGTTCCTCACTCAGGCCGTCACCATGTACCGTGACATCGGCATGCCGAAGCACGCGAAGACGGCGGAGCAGATGCTGGGGAAGGCATAGGTCAGGGAGGCACACATGAATCGACCAGGAAGCGCTAGGAGCGACGAGGGCGTTGTGAAGCGCCGTGGCCTGATCCTGCTTCGCCTGGCCGTCTACTCGATCGCTGGAGCCGCGTTGGTCGCAATCGCGACCGCCTGTGGAGGCGGGGGAGAGGCCGAGCCGGCTTCCACGGCCACAGCGGAGGCTTCGCCCACGGCGGCAGAAGTGCCGACTCCCGAGCCAACGGCTGCGGCAGAACCGACCGCCAGTGTCGAGCCCACGCCGGAGGTGGTGGACGAGCATCCGGGTTGGCTGACGTACACGAACGACGTCTACGGCTACGAGTTCCGCTACCCGCCGGGGGCCACGGTTGCCGAGGCCGAGGAGGTGGCCTTCTCCATCTCGCCGGATGAAGCGGCGGACGGCGTGACCATCCATGACGTGTACGAGATGTACACAGGAAAGATATGCGTCCAAGTGGACTACGATCTCGGCTACGTCACGATATCCGCTCCAGCCAACGAAGGCTTTCGATACGTCATCTGCGGCAGGACCGGCCGCGCATACGAGGGCCCCGACCGAGAGGAACCGCTGATCATAGACGGGACGACCTACACCGCCCAGGGGTTCGAGGAACAGGGGCCGGGAGACACGCTGCCTCTCCACAACGAGATGCTCACGGTGCAACTGGCCGACGGGACCAGAATCGAGTACGGGCCGAAGCCCATCGAGACGGCCACGTTTGCGGACTACCTCGCGATGAGGGACGATCTGCTGGGAATCGTGCAGTCCTATCACGCAATACCGTAGGGCCGTCGCCCGGCCACCGGCCTGGACTTCCGACCACGCGCCCGGACCGAGGCGGGGGTGGAGGAGCGTGCGGGTCGCAGAATGGAGACGAACGGCCTAGAGGAGCCGGAGGTCGAGGAGGACACGATGTCGATCGAAGCCGTCCATCGCCATATCGAGGAGCACAAAGCGGCGCACGTCGCGAAGATACAGGAGTTCCTGCGCCAACCCTCCGTCTCAGCGGAGAACCTCGGCGTGCGGGAATGCGCTGAACTGCTGGCCGGCTACTACCGTGATCTCGGCTGCGAAGAGGCGGAGCTAGTGCCCACGGACGGCCACCCAGGCGTCTGGGCCCACTACGACGTCGGCGCCCCAAAGACGATCGTCAACTACTGCATGTACGACACGCAGCCGGTGGCCGGCGAGGCCTGGACCCACCCTCCCTTCGAGGCCCAGCTCGCGGACCTGCCTCCCTACGGGCAGGCCATCATCGCCCGGGGAGCGGTCAACAGCAAGGGACCCTATCGAGCGTGGCTGAACGCCCTGGAGAGCATCATCGCGGTCGAGGGAAGGCTGCCCGTGAACATGATGTTCACGGCCGAAGGCGAGGAGGAGCTGGGCAGCCCTCACTTCCCGCAGATCATCAACGCGTACGTCGACCGCCTGAAGGGCGCCGACGCCGTCCTGAACTGCGGGACCTCCCAGGACGTGGAGGGAAAGGTGCGAATGTCCCTCGGCGTGAAGGGCATCGTGTACATGGAGCTGGAATGCTCTGGGCAGGCGTGGGGACGCGGCCCGCGTGAATACGACATCCATTCCTCGATGAAGGCGGTGACCGACAGCCCCGTCTGGCGGCTCCTTCACGCCCTCGACTCCATGACCGGCCCCGACGGCAACAGCATCAGCATCGAGGGGTTCTACGACAAGGTCGCCGAGCCTTCGCCCGATGACTTGGAGCTGATCGATGAGCTGGCGGATCAGTTCGACGACTCGGCCTGGAAGGAGGTCTTCAAGGTCGACCGCTGGATCGACGACGTGTCGGGCCGCGACCTCCTGATGAAGTACTTCTACTCGACCACCCTGAACATCGATGGCATCTGGGGCGGCTACACGGGCCCCGGCACCAAGACGGTCCTTCCCTACAAGGTCACGGCCAAGGCGGACGTCCGTCTGGTGCCGGACCAGGAATCGAAGGACATCCTGCCGCTGATCAGGCGGCACTTGGACGACCGCGGCTACCAAGACATCGAGGTGAGGAAGCTGTCCGGCTACGAATGGTCCAAGACCAGCGTCAAGGAGCCGGTGGTGCAGGCCGTGCTGGGAGTGTACAAGCGGTACGGCGTGCCCGTGCAGGTGTGGCCTCACATCGGAGGAAGCGCCCCATACTACCTCTACACCCGTGGTCCCCTGAACCTGCCGATGGCCTCCGGCGGTCTGGGCCATGGAGGGAGAGCGCACAGCCCCGACGAGTACCTGGTCATCGACGGCAACGACAGGGTTGCCGGGCTGGTCGAGACGGAGAAGTCCTTTGTGGACATTCTCTACGCTTATGCGGAGGCGTGAGCGGACTGTGCAGGCTGAGACGGCGCCGCTATAGGTGCTGCCCGTACCAGTCCAACGCCTCCCGCACGGATCGCTCGAACGGGTCGCCGCTGTAGATATCGTAGTGGCGGATGCCCTCGATGACGACGAGCTTCTTCGGGTCGCCCGCCTTGGCGTAGACGGAGCGGAACTCGTCCGGCGGCGTCGGCACGTCGTGTTCGGCGGCGATGAGCAACAGCGCGCGCGGGGCTATGCGATGAACCACGTCCTCCGGCCGGTACTCGAGCGTCGCCTCCGCGGTCTCGAGCGGTATCTGCGTCTTGAGTCCCGGCAGCTCCTTCATGGCCTCCTCGAAGAAGGCCTTGGAGTCAGCGTCGTTGAGGATCATGAAGGGGTCGACCATGGTGCTCTCGCCGGTGAGGACTCGCTTCTTTCGCTCGTTTGCGATCATCTCCCGGATGGGCGCGGTCTCCTCCGGCGGGCGGCTGGACATCCCGCGACCGCCGTCGCCGAAGCCGACCTGGGCGACGACGCACTTCGCCCGTTCGTCGATGCCGGCGACCTGGACCACGTTGGCGCCGCCGTAGCTGGTCCCCCAGAGACCGATGCGCTCCGGGTCGACCTCGTCGAGCGTCTCCATGAAGGTGATGCTGTTGCGGATGTCGCGCACCTGCTCTACGGGGATGAGGCGGCCGCGCCGGCCTTCGCTCTCCCCGAAGCCGCGGTAGTCGAAGGCGAGGGCGACGTAGCCCTCGGCGGCGAAGCGACGGGCGTAGTCCGGGAGGATGAGCTCCTTGATGCCAGTGAAGCCGTGGCAGAGCACGATCCCGGGCAGGCGGCGGTCCCGCCCGGCGCCGTCCGGCGCGTACACGACGGCGCTCATCTTGACGCTCTCCGAGTAGTAGCTGACCTGTCGTTCCATGGGGTTTCCCTCTCCTGCTAGCGGCGGCACGTGACCTGTCCGACGATACTACGCGCAACAGACGGTGGCAACAAGGCGGTCGGCCGCCGCGCGATCCGGAGCAGGGGCCACGACCTGCTCCCAGGAGGTGACATGGGAGGCTTTTTCGAGGGTCCAGCAGGGCGCGGCCCAAGGCGGGTGTTGATTGTCTTCTTCGCGGTAGCACGTTCCGTATCTGCTGGGTGCATTCTCCAAGGCGTCCGTTTAATAGTTTGGTGCGGTTGGAGGCGATGGCGAGGCTGGGGCGCCCACAGGGGGGCGCCCCTACGATGCCGCTGGCAGGTGGCGCGGCGAATTCGTTTCGCAGAATCATGATTTGTCTGGGTACCCGTAGTCGCATTTCGTATCTGGCGTCGGTTGCCGGACGTACGCAAGGCAGGGCACCCACGAGAGGTGCCCCTACAAGGTCGGTTGTACGGACCCAGGATACGGCGGGGGCGGGAGAGCGCGAAGGGGCGGGTGGCACTGGGGGGCGGCAGCGCATCCGCGCGGGAGGAAGGGCGGGTTTCGGACCCGCCCCTACGCTGCGGCGGGGGCGGGAACCCCAACGCGCATGGAATACGCCGCGGCCGGAAGTGCGCGAGGGGTTGCCGGGTCCTGGGGGCGCACAGCCGTGCGCCCCTACGCGGGTGGCCGGGCGAGAGGGCGGATCGCCATGCGACACAGCTAGGCGCGGACCGGACCGACCTAAATGTCCGTCCCTACGAGGGGATCGGTCAGGGAGGAAAGCAGGTGGCGACCTGAAAGTCGCTGCTACGGAGCTCCCCATCAATCGTGGACCGCGCCCACGAGGGCGTCCTGGAGGGGGAGGGGGCAGACCCACCCCAGCCTGAAAGGCTGGGGTATAGTGGGCTGATGGGCGAGGGCGCATCGCGATGCGACACAGCCACGCGCGGACCGAACCGACCCAAGGGTCCGTCCCTACGAGGTCGTCGGCGGGGATAGAGGGGGCAGACCCACCCCAGCCTGAAAGGCTGGGGCATAGCGGGCTGTTTGGGCGAGGGCGCCGGCGGGGGGAGAGGAGGAAGAACGGGTTTCGGACCCGCCCCTACGCTGCGGCGGGGGCGGGAACCCCAACGCGCATGGAATACGCCGCGGCCGGAAGTGCGCGAGGGGTTGCCGGGTTCTGGGGGCGCACAGCCGTGCGCCCCTACGCGGGTGGTGGCGCTGTGCCACCCCTGTTCGCGTGCAGATGGCCCCCGGGCACACGGGCGGATAGTGGATCGCGGGCGCACCCGGGTGAAGCGCTGGTGGCCCTCCACGCATACGGTGACGCGGGCCGATGATTGAAGTATGTTATACTAATTATAGGCAGCAGCCCATACTAACATCGAGGAGGAAGATAACATGGCTAGGTTGTTCATCAAGGGCCACTTGAAGGATTTCGACATCTGGAAGCCGATCTTCGACGAGCTTGAGCCGACCCGCAAAGCGTACGGCATCAGCGGCCACAGGCTCTACCGCGGGACTGACGATCCCAACGACATCACCATCACGTTTGAGGCGGGGGACCTGGAGCGGGCCAAGGCGTTCGCTGCCTCCGAAGACCTGCGGTCCGCGATGGCACGAGCTGGGGTTGAGAGGCCGCCGGAGTTCTGGTACGCGGAGGACATCGAGCAGAAGCGATACTCGAAGTCTACGGCTGAGGCCGAAGAGCGCGTGACTGCTGCGACCTAGGGCCGTGGCCACCGGCCGCGAACGGCAGCGTCGCCGAGGGCGGCGATCACACAGCCGGCTCTGACACTGCCGGCTGGGAGCGCGGGGTGCCGTCGGGCCCGCTAGGGCGCTGAAGCCCAAATGGTCGCTGTTTCGCAGCAGTATGGGCCAGACGACGCGCCATCGCAAGGAGAGCGCCGTTGAGGCGTCGGCCGGGAAGCGGCCGGAGCATCCGAGTGCCGCCGACGGCTCACGCCGTGCTGTAGAGATGGGGGGACGCTTGCCTTGGCGGCGCACACTCCGCCCAACAGATTGGAGACAAGTCTATGAACAGACCGGAAGGCATCGAACATCATGCCAGTTCGGTCGTAGGCGATCACGGCGGGCCGACCAGCATCACCTCGCTAGTTGCCGACCTGGCTAGTCAGGACGGACGCGCGCGTGCGACCGCCCGGGGGGCCCTGGCGGCAATCGGTCCACCGGCCATCGCTCCCTTGACCGACGCACTGGCAGACTCGAGGGTACAGGTGAGGTGGGAGGCGGTCAAAGCGCTAGGCGAGATCCTAGATCCGGCGGCAGCCCCAGCGCTGGTGGAAGCCCTGCGAGACGCACAATCCGGTGTCCGATGGCTGGCCGCCGAGGGATTGATCGCCCTCGGGCCCAACGGGTTGGAGCCGTTGCTGCAGGCGCTGGTCAAGCACTCTGATTCTACATTGCTGCGGCAGAGTGCCCACCACGTGCTCCATGACTTAGCCAGAGGGAACGTTGAGAAGGTCGCCAGACCGGTCTTGACTGCGCTGGAGGACGTCGAGCCGTCGCTGGAGGTGCCGTGGGCGGCAGAGACCGCGCTGGATGCGCTGGCAAAGGTCAGTTTGGCCGGCCGCGGTACACGATAGGCACCCAGGACTTGGTCGACGGGCACGGCTATTCAAGGGCGTCCTGGAGGGAGAGGGGGCAGACCCACCCCAGCCTGAAAGGCTGGGGCATAGTGGGCTGATGGGCGAGGGCGCATCGCGATGCGCCCCTACGAGGTCGTCAGGCGGGGATAGAGGGAGAAGGGCGGGTTAGAAACCCGCCCCTACGGCTGCGGGCGATTGGCGCCGGGAGCTCGCGCGCCCGGCCCTTCCCTTCAGGACAGCCCGGCCTGAGGGGCTAGGCCAGCATCTTGGGAACGTCTCTGAGGATGGCCTCGGCCTCCGAGACGATCTGCTGCACCATATCGCCGACCTTTGGCATGTCGTTGATGCGCTGGGCCACTTCGCCGGCGGCCAGCATCGCTTTCTCCTTGTCCCCTTCGTAGACGGCTTTGAGTGACTCAAGCTCGTACTGGATCAGGGACAGGTCTATGGTGGTGAAGTCATCCGGGGTGCCGAGGAAGACGCCGGGCGATTTCTTGAGGGTGTTCTCGGCATGTTCGATGCTGCGGGGCGTCTTCAGCCAGCGGGCAGGGCCGACAAAGCCTCGCGCCACGAGCGTTCCCCTGTCGCCGGCATCCACAACTCCCTCCTTCCAGATCTGGTGGAAGTCGCTCTCCTGGGTGGCCAGGAAGCGCGTGCCCATCTGCGCGCCGTCCGCGCCCAGGACGAGGGCCGCCGCGAGGGTCTTGCCATCGGCGAAACCGCCGGCGCCGGCAACCAGGGTATCCTTGTCCGACACCGCTTCCACCACGGCCGGAAGCAGGATCATGGAGTGGACCGGCTCCCAGGATGTGTGGAACCCGCCTTCATGGCCGGAGGCCACGATGACGTCAACACCGGCCTTCTTGCAGCGCAGAGCCGCCTTGACGGAGGGGACAACGTGCATCCAGGTGAACCCCGCTCCCTTGATCTTCTCCTCCCAGCCCAGGGGGTCGCCGGCCGACGTGAAGATCACCTTGAAGTGCTGCTTGATGTCCGGGTTCTCCTCACACACCCTGATGGCGGTATCGATGATGGTCTGCGCGCCGGGGCGCATTTCCGCCGAGACCATGACGTTGATGCCGTAGACGCCGCCCTGATCCTTGACCAGGTTGTAGGTGCGCTTCAGCGCCTTCTCGAGGACGGTGGGCGTGTCGTCGTCGTAGTTGGCGCCGGCGGTGTCTACCCAGGCCTTGTAGACCCAGGGCTGGGTCTGGCTGTCAAGGATGCCGCTGGTGGAAAGCAGCCCCAGGACGCCAGCGTTGGCCGCGGCGACTCCCAGGTTGTTGTTGCTGAAAGGTCCCATCCCGGCCTGGATGATGGGATGCTTAATTCCGATCAGGTCACACAGTCTCGATTTGATCATTGCAGCTCCTTTGCACGTTCCATCGTTCGGAAGGGCCGTCCGGAGGGCCGTGACAGATCTGCCCACATGAACGGCTACACCATGTTAGCAAGGCGTCCGCCGACGCGCTTTGGGGGCGCGTGGGAGTAGGGGCGGCGGGGCGGGTCGCCCCTACGGAGTGGGTGCGGCGAGGGGCGCTGGGGCAGTTCGCATGTATAATCAAGGGCGACGCAGCGCGCAAACCGACAGAGAATCGGAGAGATGCCGCTGGCCGCACGGTGATAGGATGAGGAGCCTCGAGGCACTACGTCCAGCGTGCGCGGAGAAGGACTCCCCTACGTCTTGACGATGGATACGATGCCATGAGCGACGCACGAGCGAAGTCGAACAGCCCAGATCTGGAAGAAATCCTGGGGAACCTGCGCTTGCACATGTCCGAGCTGCGTGAGCAGTACGGTGTGAGGTCTTTCGCCCTCTTCGGTTCGTACCTCAGAGGGGGGCAGCGCAAGCGCAGCGACTTGGACCTTCTGGTGGAGTTTGAAGAGGGCACACGCATGACGCTCTTTCGCTTCGTACGGCTTGAAGGGCACTTGAGAGAGCTCTTGGGGGTGAAGGTGGACCTGGTGATGAAGAGCGCCCTGAAGCCCGCGATCGGCGAACGCATTCTGGCCGAGGCCTTGCCGGTATGAAGGGCGCCCGGTCGTCAGTGGACTACCTGAGGGACATCCTTGAGTACACGGACTTGGCGGCGGAGCTGTTGGGTGACATGGATCTGGAGAGGTTCCAAGAGGACAGGCGCACGCATCTCGCAGTGGTGCGCGCTCTGGAAGTGATCGGGGAAGCAGGGCGCCAGGTTCCGCGCCCGGTTAGGCGACGCTATCCAAGTGTGCCTTGGGCTGAGGTCATTGGCATGCGCAACAAGATGATTCATGGCTACTTCGGGGTGGATCTGAGGGTCGTGCGGGATACGGTTCGCGAGGATCTCCCTCCTCTGCGGGCGGCCGTTGCGGAGGCGCTAGCCGACCTCGAGGAGGAGACATAGGAAGCTTACGGGGAAGGGCGGGTTCGAAACCCGGCCCTAGCGGGCGCGGGCGATCGGCACCGGGGCCTCCGGCGCGTCGGCGCGCTCCTCGGGCGTGACGAAGCCTGATTCGTAGGCGAACGCCGTCGCCTGCGTGCGGTCGCGCAGCTCCAGCTTGGCCAGGATGCGCTTGACGTGCGTCTTCACCGTGCCCTCGCTGATGACGAACGCCTCCGCGATCTCGGCGTTCGAGTAGCCGCGCGCGATCAGGCCCAGAACCTCCCTCTCGCGCACCGTCAGCGAGGCTAGGCCGGTGGGCGCCTGGCCCGGCACCTCGCTCGGGGTGGCAGGAGCCACGTCGAGGGCGGGCGCGCGGGCGCCTCCGCCGGGGCCGGCCGGCGACGGGGCGAGATCGTCGGATACCGGCGGCACCCTTCGAGCGCGCGAGCCGAGCATCAGCCTGGCCCAGGCGGCGTGCAGAGCGGAAGCGACGTTGACGGCGTGCACCGTCACGAAGAACATGACGATCCCGGCCGGGACCATCACCAGCGATTCCCACCAGGTGTCTAGCCTCGGGCCACCGACCCATAGCGCGAACCCGAAATCCGGAACCAACACCGCCTCCACCGGCCCGCCGATGAGCGCGGCAGTGACCGCACCCATCGTAACGACGAGCACGAAGGCGGCGATCCCCAGCGGGAACTGCACGAACAGGTAGACCACGCCCGTCCAAGTGGTGGGGTCGATGAGCCGGATCCACACCTGGGACCAGGCCGACTGGCCGGGCTCGATCCACGTCGGCGGACGGCGAAACTCGATCCGGGCCACCGTGCGGACGGCCCAGGCCTCGGCGTCGCCGGCCCACCGGGAGAGGAAGAGCGTGGGGATGAGCACGAGCGGGCCCACGATGGTCCAGATCATGGCCCCGCCGAGCGCCAGGGCGACAACGAGGCCCACGAAGTAAGCGATCCCCAGGGGGAACATGGCGAGCAGGTGTACCGCCCGCAGATAGGTGCTCGGTGCGACGGCCGGCCCGAACAGCTTGCCTCGCAATGACGGGAATGGTCCGTAGACCGCGGAGAATACGTCGCTCAATAGTCACCTCCGTCGGCTTGTTAGGCCGATCATAGGCACTCTGCCAGTCCGGGCGCGTCTCTCTCAAGGGGTATCTTGGGGGAGCGAGGGGGAAGGGCGGGGCTGAGGCCCGCCGGGACGGAGGGCGCAAACCCACCCCAGCCTGAAGGCTGGGGCATAGTGGGCTGACGGGGAAGGGCGCCACGCGCTGCGCCCTGTCTGTTATAAACATATCCGAGCCCACGAGACGCGCATGACTCTAGGTTGGGGTGG
>CAYOSF010000013.1:0-102275 GCA_964406605.1 uncultured Dehalococcoidia bacterium
TGATGGACCTGCTGATCCTGTATCACTGGAGCGACGCCCTCGGCCCGTTCGCCAGAGACCCGGCTGACATCGTCTGGAGCTAGGCTCGGCCGCTCTGCCACGCCGGGCCCAGACCGATCCTGCGCAGATGAGAGGACGGCGCCTTCCCGATCGGGCCGGATGATGGCGCCAACGGTCCTACAGGTGGGCGGGCGCCGGCCGACCAGCGCCGGAGCTCCGCTATAATGGCGTCATGACAGCGCACGAGTCGTGCCAGCCCATCTCTGATGAGCGCAGACGGTGGGAAGAGAAGACGGCGTCGTCCAAGGAGCGGCGGGAGGCGTTCACGACGGCTTCGGGCCGCCAGCTCGAGCGCTTGTACGACCCGACCGACCTGGAAGACCTTGACTACGCCCGTGACCTGAACTTCCCCGGCGAGTACCCGTTCACGCGAGGCATCCACCCAACCGGGTACCGGGGACGGCTGTGGACTATCCGGATGTTCGCCGGATTCGGCAGCGCTGAGGAGACCAACCGGCGGTTTCGCTACCTGCTGAACGAAGGGGAAACGGGTCTCTCCATCGCCTTCGACCTACCTACCCTGATGGGGTATGACGCGGACGATCCCGCCGCGGCGGGCGAGTTCGGCGGCTGCGGCGTCTGTGTCTCCTCGCTGGCCGATATGGAGATCCTGCTTGCCGACATACCGCTCGACCGGGTCTCCACCTCCATGACCATCAACTCCCCGGCCGCCGCGATCTGGGCCATGTACATCGCCGCCGCGGAGAAGCAGGGCGTAGAGCGAAGCGCTCTGCGGGGTACGCTCCAGAACGACATCCTCAAGGAATACACTGCGCAGAACGAGTACATCTATCCGCCCCGGCCCGCCATGCGCTTGGTGACGGATACGATCGAATTCGGCACGAACGAGCTACCGCTCTGGAACACGATCAGCGTGTCGGGCTACCACATCCGGGAGGCGGGCGCGACCGCCGCGCAGGAGCTGGCGTTCACGCTGGCCGACGGCAGAGAGTACGTGCAGTGGGCGCTGGACCGCGGTCTGGACGTCGACGCGTTTGCTCCACGCCTTTCCTTCTTCTTCAACTGCCACAACGACTTCCTCGAGGAGATCGCCAAGTTCCGGGCCGCCCGCCGCATCTGGGCCCGCGAAATGCGCGAACGGTTCGGCGCGCGCGACCCGCGTTCGTGGTGGCTCCGCTTCCACACCCAGACCGCCGGCTGCTCCCTGTACCCGCAGCAGCCGATGGTGAACCTGGTACGAACGGCGATCCAGGCGATGGCCGCGGCGCTGGGCGGCTCCCAGTCCCTTCACACCAACTCGCTGGACGAGGCCATCGCCCTGCCCAGCGAACAGGCAGCCCTTCTCGCGCTGAGGACGCAGCAGATCATCGCCCACGAAACCGGCGTCACAGACACGATCGACCCGCTCGGCGGCAGCTATGCCATCGAGCGGCTGACGAACGACCTGGAGCGGGACTGCCATGACTACTTCGAACGCATCGACGCACTGGGAGGGGTGCTGCCGGCCATCGAGCAGGGATTCTTCCAGCGAGAGATCGCCGAAGCCAGCTTCCGCTACAAGCAGGAGGTGGACCGGGGGGAACGCATCCTCGTTGGGGTGAACGAGTACGTGAGCGACAAGCCCACCGACATACCCAGGCTCGAGCTAGATCCCGAAGGCGAGTGCCGGCACCTGCAGCGCCTGCAGCGGGTACGAGCGGAGCGAGATGAGGAGCGGGCGCAGGCTTGCCTTAGCAGGCTGGAGCACGTCTGCAAGGACGAAGAGAACGTCATGCCAAGCCTGATCGAGGCGGCGCACGCCTACTGCACGCTGGGCGAGATCTCGGGCGTCATGCGCCGCACCTTCGGAGAGTACCCACCGACAACCTTGGTCTGACCCAGCCGCGCCCGCGGTCGGAGCGAATCTCTCCCGGCGTCGCTCAGGTCCCTCGCGTCCTGCGCGCCCGCCGCCGCCGAACTACGAACAGCCAGACGCCGGCCCCCAGCACAAGCGAGCCGCCCACGGGCGCCAACACCCACATGAGCGGATTGCCGTCTCCCTCCGTTTCGACAATGCTTCGGGAGACGGAGGGTTGCGCGCCGCCGCCGGCCGAGCCGTCGCCGCCCGACGTCTCTACCCCACTCGACGCCGCAGAGACAGCCGGCCCAGCGCAGGGCACCAGGTCGCCGCACGTTACACGTCGAACACGATGGTCGAAGGTGTCGGCGATGTAGAGATGCCCGTCCTGGCCGATGGTGATGCCGTCCGGGAAATAGAGGCCGCCCTGCGTTGCCGGTCCGCCGTCTCCCAGATAGGTCGGCGCGGGGATAATCAGGCTGTTCAGAGTGCAGTTGAAACGCTGGGTGGGGTCGAAGCCGCCGGCGTCGATAGGGCGGGCTATGCCGACCCCCGCCACGGTGCTGATGATGCCCTGGCTATCCACCTTGCGGACGGTGAAGGTGCGAACGTCTGACACGTAGACGTTGCCGTCCGCGTCCACCTCCACGTCGTCGGGGCGCAAGAGTTGCGCGTCAGTGGCCGGACCGCCGTCGCCTTCATAGCCGCACAGGTCTCCACCCGCCACGGTCGTCACCAGCCCGTCCAGGCCGACCCGGCGCACCCGGCAGTTGCCCGAATCGGCCAGGTAGAGCGCACCATCCGGGCCGACGGCCACGGCCCACGGCTCCAGGCCCGCGGAGAGCGCCGGCACGTCCTCCCCGTTGTAGAGGCAGGAACCGTCACCGACCACGGTTTCGATGATGCCCGTCTCCAGGTCCACCCGCCGGACGACGCATTCTCGAGGCTCGGTCAGATAGAGGCCACCGTTGCCGTCCAAACGCACATCGGAGACGAAATCGATCTTGGCTTCCGACGCCGGGCCGCCATCGCCATCGTGGCCGCACTCGCCCGTGCCGACCACCGTGTCGATGGTCTGACCGGAGTCGATCCGGCGGACCCGACAGTTGTAGCCTTCAGCGATGTACAGGACGCCGTCATCGGTCAGGGCAAGGCCGCCCATGAAGTCGCTCAGGCGCGCCTCCGTGGCGGGCCCCCCGTCGCCGCTGAAGCCGCAGATACCGGTACCGGCGTACGTCGTGATCACGCCGGTGGCATCCACACGACGTATGCGACAGGTATCCAGCTCCGCGTAGTACCATTCTCCCTGGCTATCGGTGACAACGGCCATTGCATGCCAGATGCCGGCGTCGACGGCTGGACCGCCATCACCGCCCAGGGCGCACACGCCGCTGCCCGCGATCGTGGTGATAGTGCCGTCCGCATCGATGCGCCGCACGCGACAACTGCCCGTGTCGGCGACAAGGATGGCGCCGTCGGGCGCCAGGATGATATCACTTGGCCAATTAAGAGCTGCCTCCGTTGCCGGGTCGCCATCACCGGAGAAGCCGCAGGTCCCGGTGCCGGCGATGGTGTCGATCGTGCCCCCGGGGACGAAGCGGCGGAGACGGCAGTTCTCGCGGTCGGCCACGATCAGACCGCCGCCGGCGTCGACCGCGATCGCCCAGGGATCGAGCCCCGCCTGCAGGGCGGCAACGCCGTCACCGCCGTACGAACAGGACCCGCTGCCGCCGACAGTCTCGATAATGCCGGTGGCCGGATCGATCCGACGCACCCGGCAGTTGGCCGTGTCGGCCACATAGAGGGTGCCGTCGGGTTCGATGGCGACATCCCTCGGGAAGAAGAGGTTCGCCTCGGTCGCCGGGCCGCCGTCCCCGGAGAATCCACAGGTTCCCGTACCGGCAACCGTGATGATGGTGCCGTCCTCGTCTATCTTGCGAACCCGGCAGTTGAACACGTCGGCCACATACACTTCGCCCTCGCCACTCACGGCAAGCCCCCATGGTGAGAGGCCCGCCTCCATCCCCGGCCCTCCATCGCCGATGGCGCGGCACGTTCCGCTGCCAGCGATGGTGACGACCGTTCCATCGTCTCTTCCTCTCCGGACGCGGCAATTGCCGGTGTCCGACACGTACGGAGAGCCGTCCGGACCGACGGCCACACCTGCCGGATGGCTGCTGTGTAACCAAGGACCCAGGTCCTCGTCGTAGCCCATGGTGAAACCGCACGACTCGTGCCCCAACCTGCTGCCGATCTTGCCGTCGGCCTCGACCTGTCTGATCTGACAGTTCCCGGAGTC
Organism: uncultured Dehalococcoidia bacterium; assembly: GCA_964406605.1. Taxonomy (GTDB): domain Bacteria; phylum Chloroflexota; class Dehalococcoidia; order DSTF01; family RBG-16-68-14; genus CAYOSF01. The sequence goes on from CAYOSF010000013.1 coordinate 4,158, forward strand.
AGCTATGTAGAGGCGTCCCGTCTCGTCCAGAGCGATTCCCTGCGGAAGATACAGGCTCGCTTCGGTCGCCAGGTCCCCGTTCCCGGCGCTCCCTCCAATGGTGACCATGGTATCCGGCGCACCGGGCGCAATCGGTTGGGAAGGGTTGGGGGTGGTGCTAAGTGCGGGCGGCTTCGGCAGCGGGTCGGGCAAAGCCTTTCCCTTCTCCAGGACCACAACCGCGCCAATCATACCGTCGAAGGAATGAGGCACGCAGTAGAACCCATAGACTCCAGGCTGCTCGAAAGTCTGAGAGAAGGTATTGCCGTAGTCCATCCGGCCGGACGCGAACTCACTCTCGTAGCTGTTCACGTCGTGCCACCCGCCACGGGTCTCGTTCTGCCACTCCACGGTGTCACCAACGTGAATGACGACGACCGGAGGATCATAGTACTTGTTGCGCTGCCGGATCACGACATCAGGCTCATCGGCAGCAGCGGATGCCTGGTCTGCAGAGGACAGAGCAAGCGGGAGGGCCAACTCAACAGCGTCATTCGCAAGAACCGCCAAACCAAGGAGAAGGAGAACCACGCCTACCCACTGAACTAGGCGCATGGGGTATCCAACCAGCGGGGGGAGTTGCGTGTGTTCTGTCGGTCTAGCGCGAGCGCGTGCTCTTGCTGCGCGAGCTCTTGGAGGTGCGCTTCGCCGTGACAGCCTTCTTCTTCGAAGCACGCTTAGGCTTCTTCTCCGTCGGCTGCTTGGGCAGGATCAACGGCTCTGCGAACATGCAACGCCTCCTCAGGATGGGGCCGTGGCCTTCGCCACGTCCTCCAGCTTCTCCACTTCGACCCGAACCGCCCTGTCCACCGGTACGGGCTGCCATTGGACAGGCCAGTAATTGAGATGGCCATAGCCTCCCGCCATGTGCAGCCATTTCACCATGCCCGGCTCCACGTCCATCGGCCCGCGCCACTCCCGGAACTGGTACGGGTCCCACCCATTGTAGCAGATCACCTGCCCCGGCATGACCGAGGGCGACAGCTTCACCGGCACCAGGAAGTCGCCCACGTCGTTGTAGACGCGCACTTCCTCGTCGTCTTCGATGCCCCGCGCTTGAGCGTCCACCGGGCTCATCACCAGATGTGGTTTGCCCCGGTGCGTCTGCTGAATCATCCGGGTGGTGATGTTCATCGAGTGGATGCTCCAGCGGTTGTGGCCGGAGGTCATGACGAACGGATAGTCGCCGCCCATCTTCGGGTTCTCCTTGTGGACCGGCAGCTCTTCCCCCGCCTCTAGGAACCAGTCGTGGTCAATGTAGAACTGGGCGCGGCGTGTGAGCGTTGGGTATGGCAGGCCTTTCTCCACGTGCCACATGAGCGACGTGTAGGGCTTGCCGGGCTGAATGTCTGTTGCCTGGTTGAGACTGAACACGTTCCCGCGGACCCTGACGAATTCCGCGTGCCCCTTGGTACGCATCGACTTCAGGCTCTCGCCCTTCGCCACGTTGCCCGCCTCGACGGAGTCCCGTACCCACTCTTCCACCAGATCGTCCGGGTCTTCGATACCCAACGTCATCTGGTAGTGGAGGTCCTCCAAGCTGTGTGCCCGGCCGCTGCTGTCGGTGTACTCCGTCAGTCCGCGCTTCTTCGCCCGCTTCTCGATCTGCCTGGCCAGCCGGGCGAAGATCTCGTACTCGCTCAGCGACCGGCCTCCCGGCTTCACGGCACTATCTGAGTACTTGATCTGTAGCATGGCGCCGCTTGCCAGGTGGAAGTTGGGCTTCTCGTAGTGCTGGGAGGCGGGCAGGACATAGTCCGAATACCGGCCGGTCGTGGTCATGCGCCAATCGATGCTGACGATGCACTTGAGCTTGGGCCAGAAGTGCTTCAGCAGGTGCGTTCGCCCACCCCGCTGGCGGCGGAGCATGTTTCCTCCCACCTCGAAGAGCACTCGAGGCGGAGTATCCGGGTCCGGCTTGACGACGCCGTCCCACCAGCCCTTGTCCATGGCCTCCTCTAAGTACTCCCCGAACGAACGCTTCATAGTGGGATCGCCCCACTCCTTGTTGTTCCAGCGCTCCTTGTAGCCGGCGTGGTTGTACCAGAGGAAGGCCGGCGGAATCATGCCGGTCAAGCCCGCACGAGCGGCCTCAACCAGGCCATCGATGCCCTGCATCTCCTCGGTCCTGTCGCCGCGCGTTCCGGCCGCCATCTGCGCCATGCCCTCCTGCATGCCCTCGCGCATTCGCAGAATGCGCCGGGTCTCGGCGAGGCCGGGCTTCGTCTTCATGCCGAAGATGCCCTGCCCTTCAAGGCCCGCGCCGGGCGTCCAACTACCGATGCCGCCCCCAAGCCGTCCCCAGTTCGCCGTCAGAGCCAGGAAGAGGAGCATGGCCCGCTGCACCAGGTCTCCGTGATAGTACTTGCAGAGGTTCATTCCCATGTAGATGGACGTGGGCATGCTCGCCGCCTTGCGGGCGATCGAGCGGATTGCCTCCGCGTTCATGCCGCAGACCTCTGATGCCTGTTCCGGCGTATATTCGCGATTCAGCCGCTCGCGCAGCACGTCGAAAACGGGCGCAACCGGCACGCGCGATCCGTCCTTGAGCTGTACCTGGTGCCGTCCATCCAGCGCCGGGTTGACCTTCCCCCACTTCAGCGTGGTGCGGGAGGCAGGGACCAGTCTTCGCTTCACCGTGTCCCACGCGTAGAATTGCTCGTCTGAGCCGCCCTCCTTCAGATCGCACTCACGGAGGAACCGCTTGGTGTCGAGCCGAACCAGGAGGGGGAGGTCGGTCTGTTCCTTCACGAAACGCTCGTGGTAGATCCCTTCCTCGATAATCGTGCGGCACATCGCGAGAGCAAGCGCGGCGTCCGTGCCGGCCCGAACGGGATAGTAGTAGTCGGCGTGAATGCTGGAGGGACCTGGGTCCGGCGCGATATGGATCACCTCGGAGCCCTGGTACCGGCCCGCGGCAACACCGTGGTAGTTGGGGATCTGCGTGTAGATCGGGTTGATGTGCCACATGAGGCGCAGCTTGGTGTACCACTGCGAACCGGGTCCGCCCACGGGATTGAACTTGCCCCAGGTGATGTAGTGGCCGGGCTGGAAATCGTTGATGACGGCGTTGACGTCGGTTGCCACACCGCCCAGGAGGCCGACAACGAGCCGCTGGGTGGGCCACAACGCCATGGTGCCACCCTCCGCGGGGGTCATTTCGTGGATGATGGTCTCCGGCCCCGACTCCTCGATGGCATCCAGGATGTACTCCGCGATGTCGCCGAGCGCCTCGTCCCAGGAGACCCGCTCCCACTTGCCGTCGCCGCGCTTGCCCACACGGCGGAGCGGTTGGAGCACCCGCTCTTCACCGTAGAGCATAGTGCTCCAACAGGCTCCCTTTTGGCAGCCCATCGGGTTGGCGTCAGGTATGCCCTCGATGACCGGCACGAGGTTGCCGGCCTGTTCCTCACGGACTACCTTGCCGTTGCGGACATACATGCGCCACGGACAGGCGCCCGGGTAGCAGTCGACACAGTGTGTGCCCCAGGCGACACTGTCCCACCTCCACATGTCGCGGTAGGCGTCCATCCCGCTCTTGGCGGTCTTCGGTGTCTTCTGGCGAGGCGCTTGATTCGACCGTCCGGCCATGCTATCGGCTCCGAGCCCTGCGCTGCTTGACCGTCGCCGGGTCCCGCGTGAAGGGGCCGAACAGCTCGTTCCAGTGGTACACCGTCAGCATGTCCATCAGCTCGGATTTCCTGCGAGCGCGGGTCTTCGCCATCTCCGCCTTGAGCGTCGCCAGCGCCGGGCCCACCTTGGGGCCGAAAAGGCGTTCCAAGTACTCGAGCGGAATGCGCGGTCGCTCCTCGTCCGGGGAGCCGTCCTCGTTCAGTCGGGCGGGGGAGAGAGGCGGAACGTAGAAGATGTTGGGTCCGGTGCCGTACTCCTGGTGGAGCGGCAGGGCCACCTGCCATTCATTCACCAGCCTGTGGATGGGTCCCTTCTTGTCGTCCAGGAAACCGACGAAGACCATTCTCCCCGGGCACTGCCGGGCGCAGGCCGGTGCGACGTCCTGCTCCAGCCTGGGGAAACACATGATGCAATGCTGGCTGATGCGCCGCGTGTAGTTGAAGAGGATCTTCTTGTAGGGGCACGCTTCGGCGCAGAACTGGTAGCCGCGGCAGCGGTCCTCATCGCGCAGCACAAGGCCGTCCTCCGGCCGCTTGAACATGGCGCCGCGCGGACAGGCCTCCACGCATACGGGATGGGTGCAATGGTTGCAGAGGCGGGGCAGGTAGAAGAAGTAGCTGTTGGGCCACTCGCCCCCGCCCTGGTCCTCATCCCAGTTTGGGCCCCACGTCGGCGGGTCGCCGATGGGCGCGAGGTGCGCCTTGGTGCCTTTGCCGCCGTAGTACACCTCCTCGTAGTTGAAATCCCAGCCTCCGCCGAAATCCTCACGGGCGGGTAGGACGCCGGGCTGCGGCACGCCCTCCCGGTAGCCGCCGCCCATCTTCTCCCAGTCCTTGGGGTAGCCGCGGCCGGGCATGGTATTGACGCTACACCACCACATGTAGTCGGTGCCGTCCTTGCCGTCGTCATCGCGAGTCCAGAGCATCTTGCAGGCGACAGAGCAAGTCTGGCAGCCCATGCACTTGTTGAGGTCAAAGACCATGGCGATCTGGCGGCTTCGCTTCGCCGAGCGTGCTCTAGGTGACATGTTCCTCCTCCTTCGCGCGCCCTCTAGCAGGCATGAAGCATGAGTAGCACAGTCTCACGACAGCGACTAGGGCCGACCGGCCATTCGTGTGGTGCCAAAGGTCACCTCTTTCGCGCGGCGCCTCGGCGCGGGAGGCTCAGCGCGCGAAGCGGGACGCACGTCCCCCCAAAAAGGGCCGAACGCCTCTTGTGATGATCCTCGCGCGGCGCGAGACTCGAAGAAACTCCTCGAAGGAGCGGAAAGAAACGTCCGTGGTTGCGCAGGAGCAGAAGCGTCCCGGACCGGCAGTGTCCCTCAACGAGCGTCTCTTCCGCCTTGACGACTCGAAAGGCGGTCGCCCGGTCCTGGTAGGCGGCCGCTGCCCGGAATGCGGCTGCCACTTCTTCCCGTCCCGTGCCATCTGTGCGGGCTGCGGCCGCGTCGGTCTGGAGACGGTCGAGCTGAGCGGTACGGGCAAGATCTGGACGTACACGGTGGCCCACCAGACGCCCCCGAGCGCCGTGGTGCAGTCGCCGCACATCATCGCCCAGGTGGAGCTGCCGGAATCCGTACTGGTCACCAGCCTCATCACCGGTTGCGATCCCGCGGAGGCTCGAGTTGGCATGGAGGTGGAGATCGTTCCGATGAAAGTACAGGAGGACGACGAGGGACGCGACGTACTGGCCTTCGCTTTCAAGCCCACGCGAAAGGCCAAGGAGGCGGAGTGATGGCGGACGCTGAACGGATCGCAGTCGTTGGGGTGGGCCTTCACCCGTTCGGACGGTTTCCCGACAAGGGCGTGGAGGACCTGGGCCGAGAGGCCGCGCTCGCGGCGCTGCAAGACGCGGGGCTGTCATACAAGGATGTTGAGGCCGGATTCCTCGGCCGGGTTACACCGGCAGGCATCGGCGTGGGCCAGCGCGTCTTCGGCGAACTGGGCCTCACCGGGATCCCGGTGACGAACGTCGAACTGGCCTGCGCAAGCTCCTCCCGCGCGGTGATGCTCGCCGGCGAGCTGATCCGCTCCGGTGCGGTCGAGGTGGCGATGGTGATCGGCGTGGAGAAGATGGGCCGGGGCATGCTGCAGCCCGGCTCCGCCCGCAGCTACCAATCGCTGCTGGGCCTCACGGTCTTGCCGGGAGCCTACGCGATGATGGCGCGCCGGCACATGCACCTCCACGGGACAAAGCCGGAGCACTTCGCGCAGGTGAGCGTGAAGTCGCACAAGAACGCCGTCGAAAACCCATACGCGCAATACCGGGTGGCCGTCACGCTGGAGGAGGTGATGAACTCCCGCATGATCGCCGACCCCATCACGCTCTACCAGTGCTGCCCGACCTCAGACGGCGCTTCGGCCGTCGTGCTGGCGTCGGAGAGGCGGGCACGCCAGCTTTCAGTCAGGCCGGTCTACATGACCGCCTGGGCCGGCGGCACTCCCATCTTCGACCCGAAGGAGCCGGCCCTGAGCGAGGGACCGACGGCGATGCTCGCCCGCAAGGTCTACGAGGCGTCGGGCTTCGGGCCTGATGACGTCAAGGTCTGCCAGGTACACGACGCCTTCTCCCCGGGCGAGGTCTTCACTATCGAGGAGTTGGGCTTCGTGAAACCTGGGGAAGGCGGATCATTCGTCTGGGAGGGCGGGACCGAGATCAACGGACGCATTCCGGTGAACACGGACGGCGGGCTGCTCAGCCGTGGTCACCCCATGGGAGCGACGGGTGGCGCCATGATCACGGAGATCGTACGGCAGATGCGTGGTCAGGCGGGGGCGCGTCAAGTGGAAGGCGCGAAGATAGGAGTGGTGCAGAACGCCGGAATCGGAGGCGTGAACGTGCTGGGGTTCCAGGTGTAGGAATCCGAACAGGAGCTCGGCGACCGCCGCTCATGGCCTGCCGGGCCCCGGCAGACTGCGACGGCTAAGGAGGACGGCATGACGACTTCCCAGAATCGACGCTTGGCACAGGGACGCCCGGGGACCGCGTGGGAGAACACCTATCGAGACCAGTGGCAGTGGGACGAGGTGCGCTGGGGTACGCACTGCGTCGACTGCTACCCCGGCAACTGCCCGATGCGCGTCTATGTCCGCGATGGCAAGGTCGTGCGGGAGGAGCAGGCCGGCACGTTCAAGACGATCGAGGAGGGCGTGCCGGACTACAACCCGATGGGCTGTCAGAAGGGCGTCTCTTGGAGCCGCACTCTGTACGGCCAGGAGCGGGTGCTCCACCCACTCCGACGCGTGGGCAAGCGGGGTGAAGGGAAGTGGGAGGAGATCTCCTGGGACACGGCGGTCACCGAGGTCGCAGACGCGCTGCTCGACGCCATCGAGGAGGTCGGGCCTGAGTCGATCATCACCGCGATGGGCGCCGAGGGCGGCACGTGGACCGGCTCCGGCCACGGGCGGCTGATGAACATGCTCGGCGGCCTGACGACGGACGTCAACGCGGAGATCAACGATTTCAGCCCCGGCATCTACCTCACCTTCGGGAAATTCAACCTCTGTAGCAGCCTGGACGACGGCTTTCACACCGAGTTGTTGCTCATGTTCCAGGCCAACCCCGTCTACACCGTCATCGCGACGTCGCACTACACCGTCGAATCCCGCTACCAGGGGACAGAGGTTGTGCTGTTTGCCCCGGACTGCAGCCCGTCGCATATCCAGGCGGATTACTACTATCCGGTGCGCATGGGGAGCGACGCCGCGTGGGCACTGGGCATGTCCCAGGTGATCATCGACGAGGGCATCTACAACGAGCGGTTCGTCAAGGAGCAGACGGACCTTCCGCTGCTGGTCCGGCTGGACACGAAGCATTTCCTCCGGCAGTCGGACCTCGAGGAGGACGGCTCGGACGAACAGTTCTACGTCTGGGACACGGCGGCCCGCCAACTGACGCCCGCGCCCCGGACCACGTTGCGCTGGGGGAAGGTGGAGCCCGCTCTGGAGGGGCGGCACCGGGTGCCGCTCAAGGACGGATCGAGGGTAGCCGTTGTGCCTACCTTCGAGCTGCTAAGGCAGTACTTGAACCGTGAGTACCCCCCTGAGAAGGCTTCGAAGATCTGCAACGTGCATCCTGATGCTATTCGCTCGCTGGCCCGCAAGGCGGCCACCAAGCGGACCCTCGCCTGGGCCGGCGGGACTTCTCTCAAGTACTACCACTCGGACCTCATGGTACGGGCGGTCAACCTGCTCCTCGGCCTGACCGGAAACTGGGGACGCAAGGGAACGGGCATCGGCTGCTGGTCCGTGGGGTTGTTCGATGGGCCGTCCATCATGGGGCAGAAAGGCCGCCCCGGACGGCGGGCCGCTCAGGAGGTGATCGATTTCCAGGGTCAAGCGCTCCAGGCGTTCAAGGGGCTCGACCCAACGTGGACGGACGAGATGGCCGGCATCGAGATGGCGCGACAGGCCACCGCTATGGGTAGCTTCTCAATGATCCCGCCGGCCTTCTTCTGGTACTACCACTGCGGGTACCGCGACCGCTGGAACCGCAAGGAGTGGAGCGATCCCTCCATGCGCCGCTCCTTCGATGAGTACATGCAGGAGGCGCTGGACAAGGGATGGTGGGAAGGTGCCGTGCGACCGGGCCCCGACAAGCCACCGCGGGTGCTCTTCCAGTCGGGGGGCAACACGCTGCGACGGATGCGCGGGGGCCGCACGCATCTCCTGCGCCACCTCTGGCCCAAGCTGAGCAAGGTGGTGACACTCGACTGGCGCATGAGCACGACGGCGCGCTTCTCGGACATCGTGCTGCCGGTCGCGAACCAGTACGAGGTGCCGCGCTTCCACCTGCCCACGCCGCACATGCTTCTCCTCATCTACTCCGAGGGGGCCGCGGCGCCGCCCGGTGAGGGAAAGAGCGAGTGGGAGATATCGCTGCTCCTGGCGAAGAAGCTTGAGCAGCGGGCGAAGGCCCGCGGCCTCACGCAATACACCGATGCAAGAGGCAACGAGCGGAGGCTGGAGGGCTTGTACGATTTCCTCACCCTAGGCGGCGCCATCACGACCGAACAACGCGCGGTAAAGGAGATGGTGCTCGACGGCGCCATGACCGGAGGTCTGCCGGATGACACCAACCTGGCGACGTTGCAGAAAGAAGGATATCGTCGCTTCACGGGCTGGGGCATCTCCGTGCTGGCCAAGAACCAGGCCGGCGACATCAAGCCGGACGAGACGTTCGTCCACTCGACCTGGCACACCCAGAAGAAGCTGCCGTACCCCACGCTCACCCGCCGCGCCCAGTTCTACATCGACCACCCCTGGTTCCTGGAGGCGGGCGAGGGGTTCCCCACCCACAAGGAGAACCCGAAGATGGGCGGCGACTACCCCTTCGCCATGACCTCAGGCCACAACCGCTGGAGCATCCACTCCATCAACATCGCGAACCGGATGCTGCTGCAGACGCACCGGGGACGGCCGCACCTGGTGATGAGCCCGGTGGACGCGCAGGCGCGGGGCATCGAGGACGACGAGGAGGTGCGGGTCTACAACGATGCGGGGGACTTCCTGGTACCGGTGAAGCTATCGCCTTCGGTCAGGCCGGGGCAGGTGATCTGCTACAACGGCTGGGACCCGTACCAGTTCCGGGGCTGGCGGGGCTCGATGGACGTGGAGCCGGGGATGGTGAAGTGGCTGCACCTGGCGGGCGGCTACGGCCACCTACGCTACTGGCCGATCCAGTGGCAGCCGACGCCGGTGGACCGGGCGGTACGCGTGGACGTGGAGAAGCTGAACGGCAAACGAAGATAGTGCCCGTCGGCGCGACGCAATAGACAAACGAGGCGCTCCGCCTGCTCTGGTGGCAGGCGGAGCGCCCTTTCCCAAGTCTACGCGATTTCGAACGGCCGGCCCGCTGGGCACCCGGCGCCGGGCGCTCGCTGCGATAGCCTCTACTGACTCCCTTGCTGGGCAGGCGGCATGAACTGAGGCGCAACGATCTGCCCCTCCAGCCCCAGGGCGTTCCGCAAGTACGAGAGCTCGGCGTCCCGCCAGGGCAGTGGCGCTGCCTCCTGGATCAGTCCCTCCCGCTGCAGTTCCTCCTCTACCGCGGGACTCTCCTCGAATGGGCTGCCGTACTTCATTTCAAAGAAGAGGTCGGTGAATGGAGCCTTGCGGGTCTGGCCCCCGGCCTCCCACGACTCCGCCGGGTAGCCGACGGACTGGATGCACACGAGGATGGCCGTCTCGGGCAGCTCCAGCAGCTTACCGATCAGCTCGAGCCGGGGGCTGCTCATACAACAGGTAGCCAGGCCTTCGTCGAAGGCCACCAGGGTGGCTTGAGCCACCGCCTGGCCCACGTCCATATATGCGAGAGGCGACACGGCCGACTGCTCCCAGGCAACCGAGAACGCCGCTCTGAGGCCCCGGTTGATGACCTGCTTGGTCTGCTCGACGTCGTCGCCGATGCGACGCTGATCCACAAGGTCCAGCAGATTGTCTATCCACTTGTCGATCTGGTAGGCGGCCGTGTCGTTACACCAAAGGATGAAGCACGGGGCGGTCTGCATCTGCTGGTAGCCGAGCGGCGGCGTAATCGCCTTCATCAGCTCCTCAGAGGCCTGCTCCTTCCAGATAACCACCGCCTTGGTGTTGTTCACGTTGCCCACGCAGGATGCCCGGCGGGCCGCCTCCAGCATCTTCTGGATCTTGTCCCGCTCCACCGGTCGGTGAGGCAGATAGTAGCGAATGGTTCGCCTGTTGCCGATGACCCGCTTGAGCTCCATCCCAGACCTCCCTTCGTGTTGGACGGCTATGTACACACCTGCAGAGCACGGTTCCGTGCGCGACGCGGGACGACGACAAGGAGGGTGAGACAGCAGCTAAACATCGCCGACACGCCGGAGAGTACGGCCGCGCTCCGGCTTCCGGGCGGCTACTGTTCCAGAGTCAGCTCGCGCCAGCCGTTGGAGAACGCCTTGATGCCGCCCCGTTCCTGGTTGCTGCCTTCCCACACGGCGAAAGCCACCTTGGCTGGACGTCCTGCGCGGAAGCTAACGGAGTCGGCCTGTTGCGGCGCCCGCAGAGAGCGACCCACCACCACACGCCACACACCCTTGTCCCAGCGAGCCTGGCCCAGCAATCGCACGCCACCCGTGTCCTCCACGGTTCCGATGCCGGCGGCTACCACGTTGCGGGGAGCCTCGTCGTCGGCTCGCCAGTACCACGCGTTGACCGGAGCCTTCCGGGAGCCCATGGTCTGCAGAGGGGTGTCGCCGTTAAGAGCAAAGAGGATGCCGGCGGCGTCGGGGAACGCCCCGCCCGCATACTCGCGATTGGCCTCCTTGTCCCTCCACTCCAGGTGGAAGAAGAGCTGGCGGCCGTTGTGGGCAGGCTTGACAGTCAGCGCCCGCACCGTGCCGGTGGGTTGGTCGCTCCATCGAGCCCTGAGGTAGCGGGACGGCTGGAACTGCACGGGAGTGCCCTCCAAGGGCACGACCTCGCCCTTGACCCTAGCCCAGCTTCGCGACGCCGGATTGAGCAACTCGTCAGCGGTAGCGTCTACTTTCTTCGCTTGCATACAACACCCCCAGGCAGAAAACTGTTCTCTATTCTCAGGGAAGAGCGGTAGTACGCCTAGAGCCGAACGGCCGTACTGCCTGGGCCATTGGTCACCCGTCCGGTTCAGGTAAGGAGCCGAAGCGGCTTGAGCCGAACGGCGCTCCACATGCCTGGCGGATCGGGTTGTGCTCCCGGTGACAGGCCGCATCATCTCAACAACCATCCCCCATCCTCAAAGCCCGCTTCCGCGGTAGGGCAAAGCAGCGACGGACTACCGGCGCGCCCCACCGTGTAGTGAAGATGGGGCGCCTCGCTGTACCCGCTGTCGCCGCTCAGGCCGACCAGATCGCGGCGCTTCACCGTCCACTGCGCGATAGGCGTCGACGCGCGGAAATCGCGCATGGGAGCGAACAGGGCAGCGTAGTCGGAACCGGCGTCGTAGCCGGGCAGGAAGGCCCCGGCCGGGAGCATCTCCACCGTTCGTGCCAGATCGAGGTGCGCGTACTCGGTCGCGAATTCGGCGTTTTCGACGCGCACGAAGACGCCCTTGCCGCCGCCGGGACCGGGGAAGGGAGTCAACGCCGCCCGCGTCCGGTCCGGGTCGCCCAGATACGGCTCGCGGTCGAGACCGTAGTAATCGAAGGCGTTAGTCACGGTGACGGCATAGAGCGTCGCGCGGCCGTCCATGGTGGCGACGACGGGAGTGCCGGCAGGGACGTACCAGTCGACCGCAGGCTGGCCCTCGTATTCGACGTGGACGCGGCAGTTCCAGCCGGAGCGGTTAGCCTGCTCCGGATCGCTGGAAGGCTGATCGTCGCGCGTGAACGCCTCGGCCTCGGGCCCGGCGCCCCAGCGGATAGTGCGTGCGCCGACGGTCCCCACCACCAGCCCCAGCCTGGTGGCCGGATCGATAGGGAAGCCCAGCGGCTCTTGGGCGGGCCCTTGGTGGATGGTAGGGACGCTGGTCGGGGGAGGCGCCTCCGCGGTCGCGGCAGCAGGTTCGGGGGTCGGCGCGGAATTGCCCGGCGTGGCAGTGGCGGAGTCGACGGGCCCGTCGGCGCCAACGGAGCACGCCGCAAGCGCGACAGCCAGCAGAGGAAGTGCGAGATGGAGGCGAAGGAACCTGCTCACCGGTGCTCCGCCTAGCCCGCCTGCGCCTCCCACTCCGGGCGCAACAGACCGTAGATGACTTCGTCGTCACGCTCCCCGCGCACCAGCCGATGGCTTCGCAGGAGGCCCTCCCTGGTCATGCCCAACTTCTCCATCACCCGCCACGAGCGGCGGTTGTGGGCGTCGGCCCGGGCGTAGATCTTCTGGAGGTCGTAGGCGGGAAACGCCCAACCGATCAGCGCTCTGGCGGCCTCGACGGCCAGTCCCTTGCCCCAGTGCTCCAGCCCTATCGAATACCCGAGCTCGGCCAGCCGGTGCTCCCGCTCGACGCGCAGAGTGACGCCTCCGATGACCTTTCCGTTCAACACGATCGCCAACATCGGCTCCCTCTCCCACTCCGTCAACACCGCCTTCGCGACGAACTCCTCTCCGCTGCGCCGCGTGTATGGCTGCGGGATGCCAAACAAGTAATGGGACCATTCCTCGTCCGTGGCGTACGCGACCACGTCGTCCAGGTCGTCGAACCGGAACGGCCGCAACAGCAGGCGCTCGGTTCGGAGCTCCGTGGGTTCGATTGTCATCGTCTGTGAGCCTTCGTCCGGGCGCGCGGGGTGCGCCGCTCCATGGTGGGTCTATTCTACACCGCCGGCCCCACGACCGGCCGTCCACCCGAACCTAGAACTGGAAGCTCGCGCCCTCAGCGCCCGGCACCAGCTCGAAGGGGAGGCTCGATCCTCTTCGCGCCTCTTCGACGAGGCCGTCCAGGAACGCGTCGTCATGGGATGGGTCGTGGTGGAAGGTGACGAGCCGCTCCACCGCAGTGACGGCCGCGAACGCCAGCGCCTGGGAGATCGAACTGTGTCCCCAGCCGACGTGGTCGGGGTACTCGGCGTCGCTGTACTGGGTGTCGTGCAGGAGCATGTTCGCGCCACGGGCAAGCTCGAATCCGGAGGTCCAATCAGGATCTCCCGGGAACTGCCGAACGCCGAGGGCGGGCTCGTGATCGGACAGGTAGGCAAGACAGCGGTCACCTTCGGTGATCCTGTACCCGACGGTCGGCCCGGGGTGGCAGATGAGGTCCGCATCTATCGTGAGGGGGCCCACCTGGAACCGGCCGAGGGGAACGTTGTGCAGCGTCAGGCGGCTCGGGAGGTCGCGCACGTGCGCCGGGAAGAGCGGAGGCGACAGATATCGGTTCAGGCGCTCCAGCGGCTCGAGCGTCGTCGAAGCCGGCGCCCAGACGTGAATTTCGCAGTCCGGTCTGTGGAGCGGCTGGAAGAACCCCAGGCCCTGGATGTGATCCGTGTGAAAGTGCGTCAAGAGGAGGTTCACGTCTGTGATCTCAGGACCAAGAGTCGTGCCCAGCCGCCGGATCCCCGTTCCCGCATCGAGAATGAGCAAGGTTCCGTCTTCGCTCCGCACCTCGACGCATGAGGTGTTTCCGCCGTAGTGCACCGTGTCCGGCCCGGCGGCGGGAAGGGACCCGCGGGTTCCCCACAGCGTCACCCTCACTTGGTCTTGGCCTCCCAGAAGATGGCCACCGCGCCCAGGTGGCGGTCCCCCTGTCCTTCAATCGGAAACGCCGTGACCTCAATCCTCCTCCAGACACCGTCGAGGCCCAGGATGCGCATCGGGAGGTGAGCCGGCCTGCGCTCCGTAAGGGCGACGTTTATTGGGAGATCGCTGGCATCGAGCGGAGAGCCGTCCTCGGCGGTCGTCTGGAACATGCTGGCCAGCATCTCTCCCGGCATTGGACCCGCATCATCGAAACGCCGGCCCAGGATCGGCTCGGCCGGTTCGTTGTAGTAGAGGAGATCGCCGTTCGAGCCCATCAGCCATATGGGCATTGCCATATGGCTCGCGCACTGACGCAGCAGTATCAGCTCTATCTCCCGCTGAGGCATGGAGCTACCTCCTCGCTGCCCTTCGCGGCGCCACGGCGCTCAGGGCAGAAGCTGGTCCTCGCACTCGCGCAGCCGGCGGCTGAGCACCGGAAGAATGGCGAGCGCCACCTCAGGTCTGGATCTGACAAGGCCCAGGAAATCCCAGCGCGCGAGCACACAGCACTCGCAGTCGCTCGTGGCGCGGACGCTGGCCGACCGAGTGAAACCGTCTAGCAGTGCCATCTCTCCAAAGAAGTCCCCTTCGGAAAGGCGGCCCACCACCCGCTCCCTCGCCTGCCCGAGTCCCTTGACGACCTCAGCGTCACCCTTGCAGAGCACGTAGAAGGCGACGGCGTCCTTGCCTTCCTCGACCAGCACCTCACCAGAGGCAAACCGGCGGACCTTCGTCGAGCGGGCCAGGGGATCGATGACATGTTGCTCGAGACCCGAGAAGATCGAAGCCTTCCTCAGCTCCTCTCCGACATCCATTACGGCCTCCTTCTTCGGTCACGCCCACGCCGCGCCGCGTGCGCGCTGGGGCCCAATAGGCTCCCTCAAGTGTATCGCCCGACACTGCCGGGTCCGCGGATGATCATATGACGGATTCTTCGCGCAGCTTTGCGATCTCTTCCCAGCCGTAGCCCAGCTCGATGAGGACCTCCTCCGTGTGCTGGCCGAGCTCGGGCGCCGGCCCGCGGACGCCGACCCGGGCCTTGCTGAACTTCACCGGCGTGTCCACGAGCTCCATCTCCCCGACCACCGGATGCTCGATCTTGGCGAAGGCGCGCCGGGCCTGAGACTGGGGATCGGACACAGCCTCCCGGACGGTTTGCGCCGGCGCCCAGATGCAGCGATGCTCGTCCAGCGAGGGAGCCCACTCGTCCAACGTCCGCTGGGCGAACACGCCGTCCAGCAGAGCGACCAGCTCCTCCCGATTCTCGTACCGGCTCTCGAAGGTTGAGTACCGCGGATCCCCCTCCAGTTCTTCTTTGCCGATGGCCCGACAGAATCCGGGCCAATACGCGTCGGACACGAGCATCACCAGCATGATCCAGCGGCCGTCACGGGTGCGGTAGCTGTTCCAGAGAGGATTGGGAACGGAGAGCCGGGAGAGCCTGGCCGGCTCGCCTCCCACGAGGGCCGACTGCACGTCGACCCCCAGCACCCACATTCCCGTGTTGTGGAGGGAGATGTCGACCTGCTGACCCTGGCCGGTGCGCTGCCGGTGCAGCAGGGCCATGGCCACAGAGCCCGCGACGAGCAGAGCCGTGCTGTGGTCCCCCATGCCCGGCCGCTGAGGGGGCGGCGGATGATCCGGCTCCCCCATGAGCCCCATGATCCCGGACCGAGCCCAGAAGGCCGCGTAGTCGTAGCCGGGACGGTCTTGATCCGGCCCCTCGGAGCCGTAACCGGTGACGCTGACGTAGACCAGGTCGGGCCGGTGCTGGACGAGGTCCGCGTACGTCAGGCCGAAGCGCTCCCGCCGGCTGGGGATGAGATTGGTGACGAGGACGTCGGTCACGCCGATGAGCCGATAGACGATATCTCGGGCTCTGGGCCGGTCGAGGTTCAGGGTGATGCCTTTCTTGCCGCGGTTGTCGAGCTCGAAGCCGGCGTTGAACGTGAGCTGATAGCCGGCCGCCTGCGGGCGATAGCCACGATATGCATCCCCCCCGGCCGGCTCCACCTTGATCACGTCCGCTCCGAAGTCCGCAAGGAGGCCGCAGCCGGCGGGAGCCGCAAGCCAGTTCGCGATCTCCAGCACCCGCACTCCAGTCAGCGGACCATCCACAGAGCGACCCTCCATCCCCGCGTCATCCCCAGGCTGCGCTTGCCGGTTTCCTTGCTCCATCATCCCTCCCGTCTCCAGCTCACCTCGTACAGCCGCACCGGGTCCTCGAACCCCTTCGGCACCACGTCGCCCAGGTCGGAGAAGAGGAAGCCCTTCCCGCTGGCCAGTTCCCGCACGACGTTGGACACCACTATCTGACCGGGGTCACCATGGTCACAGATGCGCCTGGCCAACTGCACGGATGCCCCGAAGAGGTCTTGGTCCTCCGCTACCGGCTCCCCTGCGTTCAGACCGATGCGAACCCGTAGGGGCGCACGGCCGTGCGCCCCTACACCCTGTGCTTCCACCGCCCGCTGAATTACCACCGCGCACTCAAGGGCGCCTGAGGCGGAGGGGAATGAGGCCATGATGCCGTCCCCGGTGTGCTTGATCTCGTTGCCGCCGTGGGCCTGCAGCGCATCCCGGACGATGCTGTTGTGGGTGCGCACCAATTCCTGAGCCTTCGCATCGCCAAGGCGCTGGGTGAGGGCGGTAGAGGATTCCATGTCGGTGAAGAGGATGGTGTGGACGTCAGGCGCTGCGGGGATCGCCGTAGCTGGCCCTTCTGATCGCCCTTCATCAAGGAACTCTGTCAGGATATCCAAGTAGGAGAGATCGCCCTCCCACGTGAAGTCGGCGTCGCCCTCCAGGGCGACAAAACGCGCATTCGGTATCAGGGCGGCAACGGTCCTCCCCGTAGTGATCGGGGCGTCGCGGTTGCCCCGGCGGTGTAGAACAAGCGTCGGGGCTGCCACCTGAGGCAGCAGGGTCCTCACGTCGGCCGTCGCGTAGAACTCGACGTGTTTTGCCGCTACCTCCGGGGTTAAGGTTTGACGTAGGATGTCGCTGAGCCAGCGGCGCAGCTCGGGCGATCCACTTGGGGCATAGGCGTCGGCGATGGTCCGCCGGGTCAGGCTCCAGTTTCCGCGTATCAACTCCATCAGCCCCCGCCCCGTCCCCGGCCTGACGAGCTCCACGCCGCAGTCGTATGCAGACCAGAGCACGAGCTTCCTGACGCGTCGGGGATGCCGTACCGCGAAGGCAACGCTGATTGCAGCGCCATCGAGTTGTCCCCATAGATCGACCCGCTCTAACTCAAGGTTGTCAATCACGGCGGTAAGATCGGCCACCTGAGCCTCCAACGAGAAGTCCTCCACGTCCCGCTGGGAAGTGCCTACCCCACGGCGGTCAAAGACCACCAGCCGGCGGCTTGCGCTCAAGTCCTCCATGGCGGTTCGGCCCGCCGGATACTCCCAGTTATGCTCCATGCTGGCGCCCCACGGACCTACGATGACGAGCGGCTGACCTGCACCCAGTGTCGCATGGCCGATGCGGACACCATCGGGTCCGGTGCAGAAACGGGTCTGTAGCTCCATCAACCGCCTCCGGCCTCCCGCCACCTCACCTCGTACAGCCGCACCGGGTCCTCGAACCCGCGCAGCGCCGTGTCGCCCCGGTCCGCGAACAAGAAACCTTTGCCGGCTGCCAGTTCCCTCACCACGTTTGCTGCCAGTATCTCCCCGCCCTCCGCCTTGGCCGCTATCCGCGCCGCCACGATCACCGCCGTCCCGAAGAGGTCCTCCTCTTCCGCGATCGGCTCTCCGGCGTTCAGCCCAACCCGCACCCGGATCGGCTCGTCCGCCGTCTCGTTGTGCTCCGCAAACGACCGCTGCATGGCGATTGCGCACTCCAAGGCCCTGCTCGCCGAGGAGAACGACGCCATGAAGCCATCCCCCATCGTCTTCACTTCGGAGCCGCCGTGGGCGCGCAGAGCATCCCGCACGATGCGCTCGTGGGTGCGGAGCACCTCGCGAGCCTGTGCATCGCCAAGGCGTTGGGTGAGGGAGGCGGAGCCCTCTATGTCGGTGAAGAGGATGGTGACAAGGCCACCTCGGGCCAGCGCAGCAGCGGGCGCAGGCGTCGGTTCTAGCCCTAGGAATTCGTCGATGATCGACAGGACCCCCTCCATGTCGCCCGAGAAGGGCGCCACAGATTCGCCCTCAAGGACGGCCAGCCGGGCACCCGGAATTCGAGTTGAGAGCATCCTGGCCGCCTCCAAACCGAGCATCTGGAGTTCGCGCCTGTGAAGGACCAGCGTCGGCGACGCTATCTGCGGCAAGAGCGCGGCCACGTCCTCATCCATGCTCGAGTAGGCGCGAATGCCCTCGGCATCCACGCTGTCTCTCAGCAGCGCGGCCGTGCGGCGGGCCGTTTCGCCCCCGGTCCATCCGAGCGCCGCCTGCGCCATGGTCTCCGTGTAGAACTCCCAGTTCTGCTCGCGCATGAGAGACTCCCATCGGGCCTCTTCCCACCCGGTGTCCGGCTCCGCGTCCCGCCCCGCGTGCGCGCACCAAAGGACAAGATGGGATACGCGTTCGGGATGCGCGGCCGCGTAGGCTATCGCTATCGGACCGGAGTTGGTGATTGCGAAGAGGGTGAGCTTCTCCAGCGCCAGGCGATCCGCCACAGCCTCCAAGTCTCGCACCCAGTCGTCCACGGACAGTTCGCCGACGTCCCTGTCGGAAAGACCGAAGCCCCTCGGGTCATACCGGATTAGCCGCTTGTTCTGAGCCAGACCTTCATACCACCGCCGGAACTCGGGAATCTGCCATTCTGACTCAACGTGACTCACCGGCAGAGGCGCCAGGTGCACGAACGGCATCCCCTCTCCCATCACCCAGAAGGCGATGTTGACGCCGTCCGTGGTCTTGGCGTACTCGATGCGCGGCTCCATCACCTCTCCTGTCTCCTGTCGCCTAAGGCGACCCTCCGGATGGCGACCCTTCGGCCCGCCAGCGCACCTCAAACAGCCGCACCGGCTCGTCGAACCCACGCAGTTTCACGTCTCCGTGGTCGCCAAAAAGGAACTCCTTGCCCATGGCCATCTGCCGCTACCTAGTCCCAATAGTCGAGGGTCGTGCGCATCGTCTTCTCGAAATCCTCGTCGGACATCTGCTTGTGCAGCCCTGCGATCAACTCAGCGTCCTGACCGACGAAGTAGCGCCGCTCCGGTTGCTCGGCCTCCGCTGCGTCGACAATGGCCTGGGCGACGATCTGCGGGCTCTCCCGCTCCCCTTGACCCGGCAGCTTCGTGTACGCCTCGCCGAATCGCCGGGCCAACTCAGCGTAGGCCGAGCCCTCGGTGAACCGTCGCGCGGGCCCCGAGTTGTTAGACATCTCCGTTTCAAAGCCACCGGGATCGACCAGCACAACGCGGATGCCGAAGGGCTGCACCTCATAGTACAGCGCGTCGGCCAGGCCCTCGACGGCGTGTTTGCTGGCAGCATAGACGCCCTCATAGGGCGGCGCCACCTTGCCGCTCAGAGAGCCGACTGTGACGATGGTCCCACTTCTCTGCGCGCGCATGTGCGGCAGGACGGCACGCGTCACCCGTATCACGCCAAAGACGTTTGTCTCGAAGATCGCCGCAACCTCGTCATCGTCGAAGTCCTCGAGTGGGCCCTGCTTGGTGATGCCCGCGTTGTTCACGAGCACGTCAATGCGCCCTGCGCGCCCCATGACCTCCGCCACCGCCTTCTCCACCGACGCGCGCTCGTTTACGTCCAGCTCCAGTACCTCCACCGACACGCCCGCGGCCGCCGCTTCCGCTTGCAGTGGGCCGTCCTTCGCGGTGTTTCGCATCGTTGCAAAGACCCTGTTGCCACGGCGCGCGAACTCGATCGCCGTGAGCTTGCCGAAACCGGAATTGCAACCCGTGATCACCGCGACTGCCATGTGCTCCCCCCGTTTCCGATCTCACTGCAGCACTCCACCAGCCGCGGTGCCCAGTAGGCGATATTCACGCCGTCGGCGGTCTTGGCATACTCGATGCGCGGCTCCATGGCAGCCTGTCTATCTCACCCGCTTGTCCCGCTTACGCCGGCAGTAGTTCTCCCGCGTTGAGGTCGACAATCGCCGAGACGCAGCGGTCCAACATGGAACCCACGAGCTCCATTGCCCGCGGCTCGCTCAGATCGTATGTCCCACCTGAAATGACAGGATACACCAGGCAGAAGAGCACCGTTCGTCGGTAGTCTTCCAGACATTGGTCAAAGCTGTAGCCGTTGATGCCGCTGTCCGCGAGGATATCGTGATACATGCGAAGGATGTCCATCTCCGCTGCTCTCCGCTGCTCCGGCGGCAGGCTCTGGCTCATGAAGTAACCTACGTCAAACGTGGCGCGGCCGCGGACGCAGATCTGCCAGTCGATGACGGTGAACGAGCCCCCGCCCCTGGCTCCGAAGAACATGTTGTCCAGGCGGTAGTCGCCGTGCAGTAGGGTCCGGGGCGGCCCAGCCATGTCCTCGAGGACCCTCACAACGGTGGAGCCAAGGCGCTCTCCGATGTGAACGACCTCGGGGGACAGCTTGTCGCCGAAGAGACGCAGGAACGGTTCCCATGCATCGCGGTATGAGGAATCCACCGGTTCGGTGACGATCGAATCGCTGGAGAACGGTATCCAATCGAGTTCCGCGAGCCGTGGCGTCTCCCACCAGCCCGCGTGCATCCTCGCAACCTCCCGGACGACAAGCTCTGCCTCCTGTCGCGAGGATCCCTCAAGCTGGTCGCCCATGCGTGCGTCCGTCAAGTCCTCAAGGAGCAGCACGTGCTGCTCAGCGCCGGGGTCCATGGCGCTGTAGAAGCAGCGCGGCGTAGAGATCTGGACTTCGTCGGCAATCTGTTCGTAGAAGCGGTTCTCGCGCTCGTAGAACCGGAAGCGTACGCCCGTCTGTCGATTCTCCTCAGCGGCGGCGGGAACCTTAACGACCAGGGAGGCCGGAGCTTCGTCCTCAGGGCGGTCGTAGTGGAGCGCCAGTCGAGTGAGCTGGCCCAGCAAGCCGGTCCCCTCGCCGATCGCTTGCGCATCGAAGGAGTCGACGGTTGCGTTCTTCAGAGCGCCGCCGCTCCGGAGTGCTGCCGTCAACCACTCCGGGCTCAACTCCTCGGGGCCGTTGGGTATCGTCAGGTCTGCCATGGGTCGCTCCTCGCTTCCGAACCTGGCCGAAATGACCCAGCGCCTCTCTGAGTCTTCAGTCCTCGCACCCGTTTCCCTTCATCGCGCCAAAGCCGGCAAGACCCCTCCCGGCACTGTAGGGGATCCTCGCATCCTCCTAGAGGGAGCGCGCCTCCCACTCCCGGCGAAGCAAGCCGTAGATGACTTCGTCTTGGCGCTCCCCACGCACGACCCGATGGCTTCGCAGGAGACCCTCCCTGCTCATGCCCAGCTTCTCCATCACCCGCACAGAACGGCGGTCGGATACGACCGTCCGAGCGAAGATCTTCTGGAGATCGTAAGCTGGGAACGCCCAATCGATCAGGGCTGAGGCTGCCTCGGTGGCCAACCCCTGGCCCCAGTGCTCGCGGGCTATCGAGTAGTCGATCTCGCCCAATGCGTGCGCCTTGTCCACACGCAAATTGGCGCCTCCTATGACCTTCCCATCCAGCACGATCGCGCGCATGGGCTCCCTCTCCCAGTCAGTAAGGACTGCCTTCGCGATGAACCCCTCGGCGCTGCGGCGGGTATACGGTCGCGGGAGGCCGAACACGTGCCCGGACCACTCGTCGTCGCCGGCGTAGGCGAATACGTCATCGAGGTCGCTGAACCTGAACGGTCGCAGCAGCAGGCGCTTGGTCCGGAGTTCGCAGGGTTCTACGGTCATCGCATCGGCATTTCTCCGCGCTGAGTGGATGCGCGGCTCCCTTGCACGCCGAGATGATCTTGCCTCCGAAAGCATCCCAATGGTGCTACATGACAGGCGCGCTGTCAACGTGGAGCGGGAAGCCCGACGCCGCCTCAGGACGGGCCGGGCCAGCGGTCCCGACGCAGGTCCGAGGTTCCCTGGAAGAGGGCGGCCGCATCGATAGGGGCGTCCGGCGGGTCTCCGCGAGACTCCCGGTATGCGCGCTCGACGTTGAAGAAGAGGCGCTCGGGCTCATCCCAGGCTTCGTAGGGACCGAGGTCGATCTTCCTGGCAGCCTCCGCGCTGGTTAGGCCCTCGTCGAAGCAGCTCTTCGCCTCTTTCCTGACGTGTTGCAGGTACTCCTTCATCTCCCGAGCGCCTTCGATGCCGGTCACCGGGCCGTGACCGGGAACCACCACGTCGGGTTTCAGCGAGATGATGTGGTCGAGGGCCTCGATCCAGCGGGCGTAGGTACCTTCCCAGCCGATCGGAGTGCAAAGCCGGAAGACCACATCCCCGGCGAACACCACCCGTTCCTCCGGCAGGTGCACGATGATGTCGCTGTCGGTGTGTGCCGGGCCCACATAGATCAGCTCCACAGGAGTGCCGTCGAGGTCGATGTCGAGCCGGTCGTCGAACAAGATCGCGGGAGGCGTCAGCTCGATGCCCGAGAAGTCCCACGACGCCAAGGCACGGCTGAGCCTGGCGAGGGCGGGCCGGCCGGAGGCATCCGCGGTCTTGACCGCCTGCAGGGCGGCTGGGTTCTCCTTCGAGAACGACTCGGCGCAGCGGCGATGCCCGATGATCTCGGCCTGCGGAAAGAGCTGGTTCCCCCAGCAGTGGTCGCCGTTGTAGTGCGTGTTCACCACCCGCCTCGACGGCGCGGCCCAGACCTTCGAGTAGTGCCCGATCATCTCGCGGGTGTGAGGCAGGTCCCAGAAGGTATCCACGACGAGGCCGCTGCCTCGGTTGATGAGCCCGGAGTTGCTGTAGCCCAGCCCCGGCTCCTCCTGGAGGCAGGCGAACACCTGCGGTGCGATCTCCTCGAGTCTCATGGCAACCTCATTCTAGTGCACCTGCCAGAAGATGCCTACAGCGCCCAGGTGCCGTCCTCCCTCCCCCTCTATCGGGAAGGCCGTCAACTCCACCAGCCTCCAGACGCCATCGAGTCCCCTTCCCCGGAACCGCAAGTGGGACGGCCGGCGTTCCCTGATGGCAATGGCGAGGGGGAGATCGTCGGTCTCCAGAGGCGAGCCATCCTCCGCGGTCGTCTGGAAGATGCTGGTCAACTCCTCGACCGGCATCTCACCGGCCTCTGCGAATCGCCTGCCCAGAAGGGGTTCGGCGGCCTCGTTGTAGTAAAGAAGGCTGCCGTCTTCGCCCATCACCCAGATCGGCATGGCCAGGTAGCTAGCGCATTGTCGCAGCAGAATCAGCTCGATTGGCTCCTGGGGCATGAGCCTACGTTCTCCCCACAGTCCCGATCGCGACAGCTAGAAGACTTCAGGGCACCAGGGCAGCGGGTCCCAGGCGAACATCGCGTCGGCCCGCCTCAGCGCCTCGGCGTCACCCTGTACCCTGCCGGCCCGACGGAGGGTCTGAAGACGCGTCCCGCCCAGGTAGACCGAACCCAGGTCGGCGGCGCTCAGCACGATGTCCGGCTCCGCGTCGGACCGGCGGCAGCTCGCCCCGTCGGGGCCGGCCTCCAGCTCGTAGCGACCTTCGTTCCAGGGACAGAACCCGTCCCTGACCTCCAGGACCAGCCTCCCGGACGCTCCGTAGCGGCGCCCCTCCAATGCGGGCGCGACATCGACGATGCGGAGCCAGAGCGAGTCCCACGGCCGCCTCAGGAGGCGGCGCGGGTCGGCCAGCATCCAGGGAAGCGGCTCGTCGACCGGGCGCTGGTATGCCTCGATCGTCACGATGAGGTCCACGCCGAAGAGGTAGCTCCAGAGAGCGGTGCAGGCCGCGTCCGTCGCGGGCATGAGCTCGAGGACGAGGAGGGTTCCATTGGGCGAGCCGGCCTCCTGCTCCTGCCTGACACGATAGCGGGCGTAACCCAGCGGCCGTCCATCCTCCTCATACTGGACGTAGAAACTGCCGGAGGAACGGCCCGACCGCCCGGTTGACGCGCGGAGAGTATGATACTTCCACCAGGACTCGTTCCGCGAGAACATGCCGGGGCGCGTTGGCAGCACCCGGTCGTATACTACCGGCCAGCTTTGGAGCGCCTCCTCCCTCGACACCAGCCGCGTGCGGCCGCACGGTGAGACGCCGCAGGCGAGCTTCGTTCGCAGCCGCTCGATGCGCAGCTCAACGCCCTCCGCCGCCGGGCCGTAGCCGTAGCGGTCGTAGATGACGCTCTCACTGGCCCACAGGCCAGCGAGCGGCTCTCCCCTCTCGTGCACGTCATCCAGTTGCCTGCGCATCATCTGCGTCAGCACACCGCGACGGCGGTGGGTGGGCTTCACCGAGACCCAGGTGACACCGGCCATCGGAAGCATCGCGCCCGGGACCGTAAGGGTGTAGGAGAAGACGCCGGCCGTCCCGACGATCTCGGCATCATCGAACACTGCGACCGTGCGGTCGAGTTCGCCCACACCGCGCCACTGCTCAAGGATCTCGGCGCTGACGTCGAAGCCGAAGGCGGTCCCCATCGCCGCCGTGAACGCCTCCAGCTCTTCTGGCTCGATGGCACGGATTTCGTCGCCCAAGAGAAGCCTCCCCACGTGCAGAGATACGCCTGAGCATCATACCACGGGTATCGTGCTGCCGCCGCTGCGGCGGCGACATGTCCGCTCGACATAGGGTAGAATGGTGGGCACGGTAGCGCGGGGTGGGTGAGGCCGCCGGTGGATCGTCACCGGAGGAGATGTGCGGTGCGCTACTGTCGTGCGTTGAGGCCGCGTCAGCCCAAGCTTGGCGGCAGAGGGGCGCTGGTACTTGTTGCGCTTGCGGGCCTCGTGCTACTTGGACACGCTCAGGCGGGCGAGCCGGCAGACTTCCCCAATCTGATATTCCCGTTCCCTTCCGGTCAGGAGTGGCGAATCACCTGCGCGTATGCCGACGGCGCCGGCTGCGAGCACGCGGACGACCAGTGGAATCGATACGCACTGGACTTCCAGCGTGTCGGCGGGGCGAGCGCGACCGAAGGGCAGCCGGTGAGGGCGGCGGCATCGGGAAGGGTTACAGTCGCCGAGTGGGGAGGAGGCAACAGCTTCGGCTGGTACGTCAAGATCGACCACGGCGCCGGCTACGAAACGGTCTACGGGCACATGCAGCCCACGTTGGAGGTGTCGGCCGGAGAACGGGTGACCCAGGGGCAGGTGATCGGCTATACGAGCTGCACGGGCCGCTGCACGGGCCCGCATATCCATTTCGTGCTCTGGCTGAACGGGAGCAGCGTCCCGCCCGAGCCGATGTGCGGGCTGACCGGCTTCGACGACGGCCAGATACACACGAACTGCACGCCGCAGTCCGCGACCCCAACGGTCACCCCACCTCAGACACCACAAACACCGACGGCGACGGCGCCCCGGCCACCAGGCGACGGCAACTGCGACAATGCCGTGAACAGCCTGGACGCCGTGCTCATCCTGCAGCTCGACGCGGGCTTCGCCCAATCGGTGCCGTGTCCTGAGAGCGCCGACGCCAACGGAGACGGCGCTTTGAACCCCATAGACGCCGCGCTCATCCTGCAGCTCGACGCGGGCCTCATCGAGAGCCCAAGGCCCAGCACGTAGTACCCGACCACACGACCGCGATCTCCGCCCTTGCCGGCGCGCGTGTTGGTTCTCTCATCCCGACCCGCTCCGCAGCACCACCCGATCGATGCATCGCGCTCCGCTAAGGATATGCGGCCCGACGGCCGATTACCTAGATGAATGGCACCGGAGAGCCAACTACCGTGACGTTTGGGAGACTTCTGCTCGCGTTATTCAAGGTGCGGTCCTGGCCGCGTCCGCTGTTGCGCGTCCTGCCCGCATCCTGGCGCGAGAGTCTCAAGCCCGGCCGGCTCCAGGCTCACGAAGTGCGGTTCGGCTAAGCAAGTCGCGCCGCGCCGTCACCCGCATTCGCCCGAGTGCCCGTGTGCCGAGGCGGCGGCAGAGGAGCCGCTTGCTCGAGCGCTCCCTCAACGAGGACGAACCCCGTCGGCTCCCCTTCCGCTCCGTCTGCGGCGCTGGTACCACAGGACAGGAAACGGCTGCGGGCAATAGAAGCGCTCGTCGCACGCTCTGAGGCCGAACCAGAAACAGTCACCGGGCACTGAAGGAAGACGACCGATGAGACCACATCACCAGAAAGCGATACAGAAGCTGGCCGACCACTTCTCGAAGGAGGAGGGGTACCTGGCCGTGATCGTCGGCGGGTCGGTCGCAAAAGGCGTTGAGACAGAGTACGCGGACATCGACGTGATGCTGGTGGTCAGCGATGAGCTGTACGAGAAACGCAGGAAGGAGAACTCACTGTTCTACTTCTCAACGGACTTCTGTGACTACCCCGGCGGCTACGTCGACGGCAAGATCGTCAACCTGCACTATCTAGAGGCGGCCGCCGAGCGGGGAAACGAGGTCACCAGGGCGGCGTTCGAAGGAGCATTTGCCGCCTACTCGGAGATCCCGGGCCTCGACGATCTGCTGACCAGGGCAGCCATGTATCAAACAGAGGAGCAACACGAGAAGATACGCGCCTTCTACGCCCAGTTCGAGTGCGCACACTGGTACTTCGGAGAGGCGCTGCGCAGGGATGACAAGTATCTGCGGAGCCATGCCGTCTCAAGCCTGATCCTGTACGGGGGAAGGCTGATCTTGGCACACAACGAGATCCTGTACCCCTATCACAAGCTGTTCATGGGGGCACTCGAGAGGGCCCCGAGCAAGCCGGAGGGCCTGATGGACCTGATCGACGCGCTGCTAGACGAGCCCAACGCCGAGAACGCCAAGGCCTTCCACGACGCGGTGGCGGGCTTCCGGCAGTGGAACGATCCGCCGGAGCTCTGGAGCGTTCGATTCATGAAGGACACGGAGCTGGCGTGGCTGGACAACAGGGCCTACGTGGGGGATATCTGAGAGGCCGGGACGCACGACGCCGGGGCCGAGTCCTGAGACAGGGCGCGGCTACCTGGAGCAACAAGACACTGCGAATCGCCAAGCTCCTGGCCATGCGCCAGAGACGGAGGTGCGGCCCGCTTGACCGCGGGCCGCACCAGATCATCAGACTAGGGTCGCACGCGCCGGGCTAGTAGCGGGCACGCACGGCACAGGCCGGCTTGCTTCGTAGGCTCTTACGCCTCCGGGACCAGGATCTCCTTGATGCGGTCCGCGATCTCCTGAGGCGTCCAGAGGCCGTCGGCCTTCGTCGCGCCGGGAGCGGTGACCATCTTCATCTCGGCGATACGCCCCCCACCGACGTTGAACGTCTTGCCGCTCAAGCCCTTTGAGAGGTCGCTTGCGAGGAACACGACCAGCGGGGAGACGAGCTTCGGGTCCATCCGCGCCTGCGACTCCTCGGCCTGGAACGGCGCAAGGTCCGAGGTCATCCGAGTGAAGGCTACGGGCGCCAGGGTGAAGACGCGGACCACCGGGTCGGGCTGCCCTCGGCGGTACCCTTCGATGGCCAGCACGTTCCCGAAGCCCCAGATCCCGCCCTTGGCGGCGCCGTAGTTGGCCTGGCCGAAGTTGCCGTTCAGGCCGGACGTGGAAGAGGTGTTGATGATCACGCCGCTTCCGCGCTGCCTCATGTGCGGGAAGACAACCCGAGTCACACAGAACGTGCCCCGTAGGTGAACGGTGTTGACGAGGTCCCACTCTTCCTCGCTCATGTTGTGGAACGCCCGGTCACGCAGGATGCCCGCGTTGTTCACGAGGATGTCGACCTGCTCGAAGGCGTCGATCGCAGTCTTCATGATGCTCTCGGCGCCCTGTATCGTGGCGACGCTGTCGTAGTTCGCCACGGCCTCTCCGCCCGCGGCTTTGATCTTCTCGACAACGCCGTCGGCCATCGCCGTGCCGGCGCCGGCACCGTCGCGGGTGCCGCCCAGGTCGTTCACGACGACCTTCGCGCCCTCTGCCGCAAGTGCTAAGGCGTGCTGCTCTCCCAGACCGCCACCGGCCCCAGTCACGATCGCCACGCGTCCTTTCAGTAGGTCTCCCATGAGAAGCGTCCTCCTTCTATGTCTCCAAGTGCCTACCGTTGTTCGTTGTGCGCTGCTAGTGTACAGCGTCTTTTCGTTATTGTCATGTCGCCCTGGATGCCGGGCGAACAGCCGTTCGTTGCCGCCGCCCACCAAGCACCATCCGCTCACCAGCCGCGCCGCCTTCTTGCCTGCGCCAGCGGTCGCGTTGACAGGGCAGGGAGCTTCGTGCATCATGGGGTGCGCTCCTGCCTCGGGTCGCCGCCGAGGAGGCCTGCGATATGCTCAGTCCCTATCGAGTCCTAGACCTCACCAACGAACGAGGCCTTCTCTGCGGCCAGATCCTGGGCGATCTCGGCGCGGACGTGATCAAGGTGGAACCCCCCGGCGGATCGCCCGCCCGGGAGATCGGCCCGTTCTACGAGGACGAGCCGCACCCGGACCGGTCGCTGTACTGGTGGGCATACAATCGCAACAAGCGCGCCATCACGCTCGACATCGACGCGGCTGAGGGCAGGGACCTGCTCCGCCGTCTGGTCGAGGGCGCTCATTTCTTCGTCGAGTCCGGCATGCCCGGGTTCCTTGCGGCGCGCGGCCTTGGATACGAAGACCTGGCCGCGATCAACCCTGGGCTGGTGTACGTCTCGATCACGCCGTTCGGCCAGGACGGCCCGAAGGCCGGCTACGCCGAGAGCGACCTCATCATCATCGCGGCCGGCGGCCCCCTCATGCTCACCGGCGATCACGACCGACCGCCGGTGCGCGTGAGCTTGCGGCAAGCGTATGAGCACGCGGGCGCCGAGGCGGCGGTTGCGGCGCTCATCGCTCACCACGAGCGCCAGCGATCGGGTCGGGGACAGCACGTCGACGTCTCGGCCCAGCAGGCCGTGGCCCAGGCGACCCAGTCGCGCATCCTCGACGACACCATCGGCGATAACGAAACCCAACGATTCTCGGGCGGCCTCAGGGTGGGCCCCTTCCATATCCGCATGATCTGGCCGGCGAAGGACGGCTACGTCGCCACCGTCTTTCTCGCCGGATCAGCCATCGGCCCGTTCACGCGCAGGCTGATGGAGTACGTGTGCGAGGAGGGCTTCTGCGACGAGGCCACCCGCGACAAGGACTGGATCAGGTACGATGCCCTGCTGCTGACCGGCGAGGAGCCTCCCGAGGAGTACGAGCGGGTGAAGTCGTTGGTCGAGGAGTTCACCAAGACCAAGACCAAAGCCGAGCTGCTCCAGCTGGCCATGGATCGCGGGTTTCTGATCGGCCCGATCACAACGGTCGAGGACGTAGCGAACAGCGAGCAACTCACCGCCCGGGAGTACTGGAGGACTCTGGAGCACCCGGACCTGGGCCGCAGCGTCCGCTACCCCGGGCCCTTCGCCAAGTTCAGCGCGACACCGATCGGCTATCGGTACCGGCCGCCTACGGTCGGCGAGCACAACAAAGAGATCTACCTCGACGAGCTCGGCCTGACGGAGCGGGAGTTCGGCGAGCTGGAGGCCACGGGGGTGGTCTAGTGGCCGACGACCTTCCGCTGGCAGATATCAAGGTGCTGGACCTGATGTGGGTGATGGCCGGACCCGCGGCAACGCGCGTCCTGGCGGACTACGGCGCGACCATCGTCCGGGTCGAATCGACGCGTCGGGTGGACGCCGGCCGCACCTTCGGGCCGTGGCAGAACGCCAACCTGGGACCGGAGAACTCAGGGTTCTTCCAAAACATGAACGCGGGCAAGCTGGAGATCACGCTTGACCTCGCCAAGAGCGAGGGACGCACCGTCTTCCTCGACCTCGTCCGCTGGGCGGACGTGGTGACCGAGTCGTTCTCGCCGAAGGCGATGCGCACGTGGGGGCTGGACTACGAGTCCTTGCGAAAGGTGAAGCCGGATATCATCATGCTCAGCACGTGCCTCATGGGACAGGACGGGCCGCTGTCGATGTACGCGGGCTTCGGCAACCTCGCCGCTGCCATGTCGGGGTTCTTCGATATCACCGGTTGGCCCGACCGCCCTCCGGCCGGGCCGTTCAGCGCCTACACGGACTACATCGCGCCGCGCTTCACGGCGGCCGCCATCCTGGCCGCGCTCGACCATCGCAGCCGCACCGGCGAGGGGCAGTACATCGATCAGTCGCAGGCAGAGTCGGCGCTGCACTTCCTCGGCCCGGCTATCCTGGACTACACGGCCAACGGACGGGTGGCAGGACGCATGGGGAACCGCGACTCGGAGATGGCGCCCCACGGCGTGTACCCGGCAGCGGGAGAGGACCGCTGGGTGGCGATCGCCATCGCCGACGACGGCCAATGGCGGGCGCTCTGCGGCGTCATGGAGCGCCCCAACCTGTCCGACGATGAGCGCTTCGCCGGCCGCGACGCGCGCGTTGCCCACCAGGACGAGCTGGATACCATCGTCGCCGAGTGGACGGCGGCGATCGACGCGCATGAGATCGAGAGCAGGCTCCAGGCACACGGCGTGCCCGCGAGCGTCGTGCAAAACAGCCGGGACCTCGGCCACGATCCCCAACTCATCCACCGCGGACACTTCGTGCAGCTACCACACGAGGTCCACGGCACGGTCACGGTGGAGGGCTCGCGCTTCACGCTATCGAGGACGCCGGCGAGGATCGAACGCTCGGGACCGACGTTCGGGCGAGACAACCAATACGTCTTGGAGACGATCCTGGGGTACGGACCTGAGCGGGTGGCGGAGCTGGCGGCGGCGGGCGTCTTGGAATAGGAGCGGAAGAAGGAGCCTCGATGGCCCGGCTCTCGGCACGAGGAACTGATGCAAAGGAAACCCGATGACTGACTACCCGGTAATCGACGCGCACATCCACACGTACCCCACGCCGGAGATCGGCCTGCAGGCCCAGCAGGGCGCCGGCCTGAGCGGACTTGCCGGAACCGTCGAGGAGTATCTGGAGCTGATGGCGGCGAGTAACAAGACCGGTATCGAAGCGGCGGTCATGGTGAACATGACGCCGGTGGCCGACATGCGCGACGCCTTCGTGGGTCGGGGCAGCACGGAGGAGGAAGCATCGACCAAGAGCATCGAGAGGCTATGCCGGCGCAACGCCTGGACGTGCGAGGTCTCCCGCAAGCACCCACAGCTACTGCCGTACGTAAGCCTGGACCCGTCGATGGGCGAGGAGGAACTCGTGGCGGAGCTGACGGCGAGGGTGAAGGAAGGCGCCCGTGGCGTCAAGCTGCACCCGGCGAACCAGCGATATCTCCCCGCCGACCGGCGACTGTGGCCCGCCTACGAGGAGATCCAGCGACTGGAGCTCCCGATCATCTCCCACTCGGGCTTCCACCTCGATCCGAACTCGCCCCCCTACGCCCGGCCGGACAACTTCCGAGAGGTCCTGGACCACTTCCCGAGGCTAACGCTGGTCCTAGCCCATCTGGGACAGGGCTTCCTGGAAGACTCGTTCGAGATGGCGGAGCGCTATCCCGGTCTTTGCTTCGACACCTCCATGGCGGTGGCGGGAAGCGCCGACCCGCCGGCCATCTCCGACGAGGAAGCGGTGACGATCCTGCGTCGCATAGGCGTGGACCGCGTCCTGTTCGGCTCCGACTTCCCCTGGGGTCACCCGCTGCGTGACGCCCGGCGCATCGACCGCCTGCCCCTCACCGATGACGAGAAGCGGCTCATCTTCCGTGAGAACGCCCAGCGGGTGCTGGGTATCTAGGGCGCATCGGGCCCTGATGGGCCCGCGACGCGCCCTCGTATTGAGCAGGTTTGCCTGCACCTGCTAGCCTGGACGCGCAGTCACCGCGGCCGACGGCTCCGACACCGAAGTAGAGAACCGCGCCCGCCGCGCCGGTCCGTCGGGTGCCACCGTCCCGCGCTGCGGAAAGAGCGGAGTGCCACATGAACATCCTGGTCGTGATGCTGGACACGCTCAGGCCGGACTTCCTGGGGGCGGGCGGGAGCACGGTCTGCAAGACGCCGGCCCTGGACAAGCTGGCCTCGCAGGGGGCGTTCTTCGAGAACGCCTACGCCGAGTACCCCGTCACCATTCCCACACGGACGGCGCTGGTATCCGGGATCTACACCTTTACCAACCGCCCCTGGACACCGCTCCGGCCCTATGACCTCCACATCGCCGAGATCCTGAGGGAGCACGGCTACCGAACGGCGGCGTTCAGCGACTCGCCCTTCCGGAAGACGTTCAACATGCACCGGGGCTTCGACGAGTTCGTCCAGTTTCCGGGCAAGCTCCAGCCCCCGCCGCCGGACTTCGACGAGCATGTGGACGACATGGGCGCCGCCTTCCCGCCGGGGTCGGAAGTCGAGCAGGCGCTTTGGCACAACTGCGCGGCGGGCTTCCTGACCTGTTTCCCGAGGCGGCTGGGCCGGGTGGGGATCGAGCTGATGGTCGACGAAGCCATCGCCTGGCTGGGAAAGAACGGGAAGGGCGGCTCGCCCTTCTTTCTGTGGCTGGACAGCTTTCAGCCTCACGAGCCCTGGGCGCCGCCCGAGCCCTACCGGGGGCTCTACCAGGCCGACTACCGTGGTCGCTTCATCCCTCTGCCCAGCGGGCCATCGGTCGACTGGATGACGCAACGGGAGCTGGAGCACACGAGGGCCCTCCATATGGGCGAGGTGACCTACACGGACAGCCACGTGGGCCGCCTGCTGGCCCGCCTGGACGAACTGGGACTGTCGGAAGATACGTTCGTCTTCGTGGTGTCGGACCACGGCATGCCCTTCGGTGAGCACGGGACCATCCGGAAGTTCGGCGTGCCCGTGTACGATGAGCTGGCGAAGGTGGTCTGGATCATGCGCAGGCCGGGGCTCATCAAGGAAAGGGCGAGGGTTGAGAGCCTGGTCCAGACGACCGACTTTCTGCCCACGGTGCTGGATCTATGCGGCATGGAAGCTCCGGCCCAGCGCGTGTGGATCAGCTTCGACGGCCTGGATACGCCGGAGGTGATCGATGGCGCGAGTCTGGCGCCGATCCTCACGGGCGAGGCAGACTCGGTCCGGGACACGGTGTACAACGGCGCCTTCGCCCTTCGCTCGTCCATCCGAAAGGGCGCATGGAAGCTGATAGACAACCGGGGCGAGAAGCCGAACGAGCTCTTCAACCTGGACGAGGACCCTCGCGAACTGGACAATCGACATGACGACATGCGCGAGCTGGCGCAGGAGCTCCACCGAGAGCTGTGGGAGTTCCAGACACGCTGGGGGTCGGTGCTGGCCTGGCGAGACGAGCCAGCCCGCGCCGACTGAACTGACAGGATTCGGGAGGAAGCAGTGATCCCGCGAGAACGAATCGCCGAGGAAAACGCGAAGTGCCAAGTCGGGCACGAGGAGAACCTCGAGCACGCGAGGGCCGTCGTAGGCAGGTACGGGCTTGACGCGGAGGCGATCGTGGCCGAGGTGGCGCGCTTCTCCGCCGCCGCGCCGTCGTGGGCGTTGGGAACGGGCGCCACCCGGTTTGGCCGCTTCCCGATAGGAGGCGAGCCGCGCACGACGGAGGAGAAGATCGACGACGTCGCCGCGCTCAACGCCCTGACGGGCGCGAACCGGACCATCAGCCTGCACGTCCCGTGGGACGACCCGGCCGACCCCGCCTCGCTGCGGCAGTACGCGGAAACCCGGGGCGTTGGGTTCGACGCGATGAACTCGAACACGTTCCAGGACAACCCTTCGACGACGCGCGACGGTGCCATCTCGTACAAGTTCGGCAGCCTATGCCACACCGACGCGGCGGTGCGCGAGGCCGCGGTGGAGCACAACCACCACTGCATCGACCTGGGCGTTGCCCTGGGCTCAAGGGCGATCAACGTGTGGCTGGCGGACGGCACGACGTTCCCGGGCCAGGCCAGCCTCCGCGGCCAGTTCGAGCGCGTTCTCGATGGCCTGCGGCGCATATATGCGCACATGCCGGATGACTGGCGGCTCTACACCGAGCACAAGCCGTACGAGCCGGCCTTCTACTCATCGGTGAACAGCGACTGGGGATCGTCGTTGCTGCTGGCCCAGGGCACCGGCGAGCGCGCCATGTGCGTGGTCGACCTGGGGCACCACCTCCCGAACACCAACGTCGAGCAGGTGGTGAGCCGGCTCGCCATGGTAGGACGGTTGGGCGGCTTCCACTTCAACGATTCCAAGTACGGCGATGACGACCTGACCACCGGCTCCGTGAAACCGTTCCAGCTCTTTCTCATCTTCCTGGAGCTACTTGACGCGGGTGAGGGGCGGATGCCTGACCTGGCATACATGATCGACCAGAGCAACAACCTGAAGGATCCCCTGGAAGACCTGATCCAGGCGACGGACGCGCTTCAGCAGGCGCTGGCGCAGGCCCTCTGCGTCGACCGGGACGCGCTGGCGGGAGCGCAGCAGGAGAACGACCCGGCGCTGGCGCAGGAGATCCTGCACCGGGCGTTCCGCACCGACGTTCGACCGCTCGTCGCGGAGGCGCGACGGCGGAACGGCACGGCGCTCGATCCTCTCGCGGCGTACAGGGCCGTCGGCTACCGCCAAGAGAAGATCGCGGAGCGCGGCAGCGACGCGGCGAGCACGGGCCTGTAGCCGACGATGCTGCGCGTCCTCGCGGTCGATCTCGGCGCGTCATCCATTCGCGTCGCCGCCGTCGATCTCGATGCGCCGCTGCTCAGGCCGCAGATCCTGCACCGGCACCAGCATGCGCCGGTCACCCACGACGACGGCAGCCTGCGCTGGGACTGGCAACGGCTGATCGACGAGGTGCAACGGGGGCTCGAGGCCGGGCTGGCCCAGGGACCGGTCGCGTCCATCGGTATCGACACTTGGGGCGTCGATTACGGGCTGCTAGGCGCAGACGGCGAACTGCTCTCGCCGCCGTACTCCTATCGGGACGAACGGACGGCAGGATGGGCCGATGTCGTCGCTCGGATCGGGGCCGAGAACCTCTACCGCACGACCGGCATCCAGCTCATGCAGCTCAACACGATCTTCCAGCTCGAGGCGCACGATCCCGAGGAGCTCTCGCGCGCGAAGCACCTCCTCATGCTGCCGGAGCTGGTGGTCTACGCGCTCACGGGCGAGAGAACGGGCGAGCGCACGTCGGCCGGCACCAGCGCATTGGTCGACGTACGGACGGGCGACTGGTCCGGGGAGCTGCTGGAAGCAATCGGTGTCGACCCCTCGATCATGCCGCCGATCACCGCCGCCGGGACACGAATCGGGGAATGGCGCGGCGTGCCCGTGCATCTCGTAGGCGGCCACGACACGGCATCGGCCGTGGTCGCTTTGCCCGGCCGACCGTCTCCCGGCAGGGCATTCATCTCCAGCGGGACATGGATGCTCGTCGGGGCCGAACGGCCAGAGCCCGACGTCTCCGAGGCGGCGCGGCAGGCCAACTTCTCGAACGAGCCGGGCGCGCTGGGAGGCATGCGCTTCCTCAAGAACGTGACGGGCTTGTGGATGCTCGAGGAGTGCCGCTCCCAGTGGGACGATCCCCCACTGGAGGACCTGCTTTCCGCCGCGGGCGCGCTGGGCACCGGTGGCCCGACGGTCGACGCCAGGGACGCTCGTTTCCTTGCGCCGGACGACATGGAGGCGGAGGTGCGCGCCGCCGCGGACTTACCGGCAAGCGCCCGGCGCGACGCCGTCGTCCGCTGCATCCTGGGCTCGCTGGCCGAGGGCGCGGCCAACGTGATCGGCGAGCTGAGCGGCTTCCTGGGGAAGAGCGTCTCCCGCGTGCACATCCTCGGCGGCGGAAGCCGCAACTGGCTGCTCAACCGGCTGATCCGGGAAGCGCTCGGAGTGCCGGTGACGGCGGGGCCGGCAGAGGCGACGGCCCTCGGCAACGCGCTCGTGCAGGGCATCGCGCTCGGTCGTTTCGATAGTCTGGACGGCGCCCGCGAGGCGCTTGACAGCCAGGGTGAGATAGACGCGGCCCCCCTGGGCTAGGCCCCGAGACGCCTGGAAGGCTGACGCCCCGGCTACCGCCCTTTGAACTCGGCAGGGCGCTTCTCGAGGAAGGCCGCCAGCCCTTCCCGGACATCCTCCGTGTAGGCCAGCGAGTCGAACAGGCGGTGCTCCACCGCAAGTCCTTCCTCCAGGGATAGCCGGCTGCCTTCCACCATGGCGCGCTTAGCGGCCCGTACGGCCAGGGGCCCGCACTTGCACAGCTTCTCCGCCCACCGACGGGCCTCGGCCATAAGTTCCTCTGCGGGCACGACGGCGTTCACCAGGCCCACCTGCAGGGCTTCCCCGGCGGTCAACGGCTCACCCGTGAGGACGAGGCGGGCGGCCACGGCCCAGGGCAACTGCCGGGGCAGGCGCTGCGTCCCGCCCCAGCCGGGAATGGCACCGAGAGTGACCTCCGGCGTGCCCAGGCGGGCACCCTCGGCGGCGACACGGAGGTCGCACGCGAGGACGATCTCGAGACCGCCGCCGAGAGCGACGCCATTGATGGCGGCAATGAGGGGCTTCGTCACGATCTGGCCCCGCATGATGGTGGATGGCTCGTCGTAGGAGTTGTGCTCCGGGTCGTCCAGAAGCCGAGGAATGGTGGAACGGAGGTCGGCCCCGGCGGAGAAGGCGCGGTCCCCGGCGCCCGTGATGATGCCGACCCACGCTTCGTCCTCCGCCTCAAGGCGCGCCGTGGCATCGGCGAATGACTGCCAGGTCTCGAGATCGACCGAGTTGAGGGCCTCCGGCCGGTCGAGCGTGATGGTCGCGATGTGGCCGTCAAGTTCGTAGCGTACAGGCATGGCGGCCTCCTATCCCCCGTACTCGAAGAAGCCCTTGCCGGACTTCCGGCCCAGGTGTCCCAGGGAAACCAAGCGCCTCAGCATGGTAGGCGCTTTGAAGCGAGACTCACCAAACTCCTCGAACATCGCGTCGCCGATGTGGGCGAGCGTGTCCAGACCGATCAGGTCGGCCGTGGCGAGCGGCCCCATGGCGTGGCTGAGACCGGCCTTGCACGCCTCGTCGATGTCCTCCGCGCTGGCCGTGCCGCTCTCGACGAGGCGGATGGCGTCGAAGACAAATGGAAGCAGCAGCCGGTTGACGATGAAGCCGGGCGTGTCCTTGGCCCGGACCGTGACGCGGTCCAATAGGTCACAGAAGGCTACGGCCTCCGCTTTCACGGCCGCGGACGTGCTCTCCGAGGAGATGACCTCGACCAGACGGAGCACGGCCGGCGGGTTGAAGAAGTGAAGGCCGATCACGCTCTCGGGACGGCCGGAAGCGGCGGCCAGGGCGCTCACCGATAGCGACGAGGTGTTGCTCGCCAGGACGGCTCCGTCTTTGCAGACCCGCCCGAGCTCTTCGAAGAGGCGCTGCTTCGCTGGCAGGTCCTCGACGGCGGCCTCGATCACCAAATCGCAGCCGGCAAAGTCCTGGACGTCCAGCGTGCCCTTCAGACGGCCCAGGATCTGGTCGCGGCGCTCCTGTGTGAGCCGGTCGCGCTCGATATCGCGGTCCAATCGCCGCTTGATGGCCGCCAGCCCCTGGTCCAGCCGCTCCTGATCCACCTCCAGTACCGTCACGTCGTAGTCGTGTGATGCGCAGACCTGGGCGATACCGCCTCCCATGATCCCGCAGCCGATCACCCCAACCTCTTCGATCGTCATCTTCTCCCTCCCTGCTCTTGACAGCCTGCGGCGTCACGTAAACACCATACGATTGGCGCTCGGACTCCAGAGCTCCGGACAGGCGCTGTCCTTCCGGCAGTCTCGACTACACTATGCCGCCTTGGGCGGCTCGACGCCTAGAGCCTCTCCAGCGGCGCGTAGGAGAGAAGGAGCTTCTTCACTCCCGACCCGCCCTTGAAGGCGACGGTTACCTCCTGGTCGGAAGACGTGACCACGCAACTCACGACGATGCCCTCGCCGAAGCGTTCGTGGCGAACGCGGTCGCCGGCCGCGAACGCGGCGTCGCCCGGCACCGCCGCCCGCCATGTGCCCGCCGCCGGCTCCCGGTCTCGAAGCCGGGCGAGGCTGGGACCTCGGTAGCGAACCGACTCGGCATCATCCTCAATGGCCCCGCGGGCGTCAATAAGCTCCGTGGGCAGGTCCCTCAGGAAGCGCGACGGGGGGTTGTGCTGGCTGGTGCCCATCAGCAGCCGCCGGAAGGCGCGCACCAGGTAGAGCCGCTCCTTCGCTCGGGTAATGCCCACATAGCAGAGCCGACGCTCTTCCTCTAGCTGCGCCGGGTCGTCGAACGAGCGGATGTGAGGCAGCACCCCCTCTTCCACGCCCACGATGAACACCACCGGGAACTCCAACCCCTTGGCGGCGTGGAGCGTGATCAGGGTGACGGCGTCGGCCTGCTCATCGTACTCGTCGGCGTCCGAGACGAGCGCGACGTCCTCCAGCATCTGGGGCAACGCCGCCTCCCGGTCGAGCTCTCCATACTCCGAGGCCAGGGCGAGAAGCTGCTGCACGTTCTCCCAGCGCTCCTCTCCATCCGCTTTGAACTCATCAAGCAGGTAGCGCCGGTAGTCGGTGCAGTCCAGCACGACCTCGATCAGGTCGGCGACCGTCTTCTTCTTGGCCTCTTCGATCAGGCCGTTGAGCAGCTCCAGGAAGGCGAGGAGCGCGTTGACGGAGCGAGCCGCCAGCTTCGTCGGCCCATCCTCGGGGCTCTCGGCCAGCATCTGCAGGGCCGCGTACGGGGGAACGCCCAGGCTCTCGGCCCAGCGCCGCAACTCTTCCATCGTCTTTGCGCCGATGCCGCGCGCCGGTACGTTCACCACCCGCTCGAAGGCGACCCGGTCGAAGGGGCTGTAGATCAGCCGAAGGTAGGCGAGGACATCCTTCACTTCCTTCCGCTCGTAGAAGCGAGTCCCGCCCACCAGCCGGTACTTGATCTGCTCCCGGACGAACGATTCCTCCAGTGCCCGCGACTGGGCATTCGTCCGGTACATCACGGCGATGTCGCTCGCCCGGTGCCGGTCCCCCTGGAGCAGCTCCTCCACCTCGGCTGCGACGAAGTCCGCCTCCTCGGTATCGTTGTAGGCTTCATAGACGACGATCGGCTCGCCGGCGCCCGCCTCCGTCCACAGGTTCTTCTCCTTACGCTGCTGGTTCGCGGCGATGATGGCATGGGCGGAGTCCAGGATCGTCTGCGAAGACCGGTAGTTCTGCTCCAGGTAGACCGTCTTAGCCGCTGGGTAGTCTCTCTCGAAGTTAAGGATGTTGCGAATGTCGGCGGAGCGCCAGGAGTAGATCGATTGATCGGGGTCGCCGACGACGCAGATGTTGCCGTGGCCGCCGGCGAACTGGCGCGCCAGGACGTACTGGGCCACGTTGGTGTCCTGGAACTCGTCGATGAGGACCTGAAGGAAGCGCTCCTGGTACTTCCGGCGCACGGCCTCGTGGTCGCGCAGGAGGGCGACCGCCCGCATGATCAGGTCGTCGAAATCCAGCGCGTTGTTCTCCTCCAGCAGCGTCTGATAGCGCTCGTAGGCCCGCGACGTGACCTCGCCGAAATAGTCGCGCACCGACGCGGCGTAGGCGGCGGGCGTGGCGAGCTCGCTCTTCGCCCGCGAGATGGCCGAGAGAATCGCCCGCGGTGCGAACTTGCGAGGGTCGATACCGAGCTCCTCCAGCACGCGGCGCATCAACGTCTGCTGATCTCCGTCGTCGTAGATAGCGAAGGCACGCTCGACGCCGATCGCCCCGCCATCGACCCGCAGGATGCGCGCGCAGACCGCGTGGAACGTGCCCAGCAGCAGCGATTCCGCCTGCGCTCCGAGCAACCCCGTAACCCGGTCTCGCATCTCCCGCGCCGCCTTGTTGGTGAAGGTGACGGCGACGATACGGTACGGATGGACGTGCTCGTTGGCGATGAGGTAGGCGATGCGATGCGCGATGACGCGGGTCTTGCCGCTGCCCGGCCCGGCGAGGATCAGCAGCGGGCCCTGGGTATGCTGGACAGCCTCTCGTTGGGCGGGGTTAAGGTCGTGCAGAATCTCCATGGGGACGCTGGCGCCAGGATAGCACCTCTGTTCTGATGCGGGCAAACGGCCGCAGACCCATGCCGTCTTCACCCGGTCTTCATCGTGCGCGTCTATACTTGACCCAGGGCACACTATCACGGGGACTTCCATGCGAGTACTGCTTGTCGAGGACGAGCCAGGGATCGCGGACTTCATCCGCAAGGGATTCTGCGAGCAGGGGTACGCCGTCGACGTTGCTTCTGACGGCGAGGAGGCATTGGACTGGCCAACGGTGGTGGAGTTCGACATCATCATCCTGGACGTCATGCTGCCGGTCCGGGACGGCATCGACGTGTGCCGGACGCTGCGCAGGCGCGGCCTGCACACCCCCATCCTTATGCTCACAGCGAAGGACGCGATCGAGGACCGGGTCCGCGGGCTCGACAGCGGCGCCGACGACTATCTCGTCAAGCCATTTGCCTTTGCCGAGTTGCTGGCCCGGGTCCGCGCTCTGGTGCGCCGACAACAGCCGGCTTTCGGACCCGAACTCCGTGTTGGTCATCTGGTGCTTGATACGGCGACGCGCGAGGTAAGCCGAGGGAACAACGTCATTGAGCTGACAGCCAAAGAGTACGCGATCCTTGAGTATCTGATGCGCCACCCAAATCAAGTGCTCACGCGGACGATGATTGCCGAGCACGTCTGGAACTACGATTTCGACAACGCGAGCAACGTGATCGACGTCCACATCCGGAACCTCAGGCGAAAGATCGACGACCCCTTCGCGGACAAGCTCATTCACACCGTGCGCGGCGCGGGCTACCGAATCGTCAAGGCGCGGCCGGAGTAGCGGATGAAGGCGCTGTGGTCGATCCGGCTCAGACTCACGCTTTGGTACGTGGTGCTGCTCGCCGCCATCCTTGCCGCGTTCAGCACGGGCATCTACCTGACGCTGCGCCACAATCTATCGGCCAACCTGGACGACTCGCTCCGGAATCGCGCGGGTATCCTGCTTGACATCGTCAGGTACGAAAATGACCGGCCCACATTGGAGGGTCTCGTCTCCCCCGCGGACCCGAATGTGGGAGAGCACTTCGTCCGTGTGTTTGACGCGGACGGCGCCGTCACGTTCGACAACAGCG
The DNA here is from genome assembly GCA_964406605.1 of uncultured Dehalococcoidia bacterium. GTDB lineage: Bacteria > Chloroflexota > Dehalococcoidia > DSTF01 > RBG-16-68-14 > CAYOSF01. Next base: position 45,000 of record CAYOSF010000013.1, read on the forward strand.
CGCAAGCAGGTCAGCCGCCCGTGGACAGAGAGCGCATCGAGCGCGCCCTTTCCGGGAAATCGAGCACCGGCTCCCTGCATACCGACGACGACACGATGCGCGTTCTGGCCGTTCCGATCCAGCGGAGCGGAGAGATCAGCGGTGTCCTAGAGGTTGGCCTTTCGGACGAGGACATCTCCGAAACGCTACGGACGCTTCTGCTCATTCTGGCCGTGGCCTACCCAACCACCCTCGCAGTTGCCAGCCTGGGAGGGGTGTTCCTGGCGAGCCGAGCCCTGGCCCCCATCGACAGGATCACGCGGCTGGCGCGCCGCATCTCAGGCGAGGACCTGAGCCAGCGGCTCGACCTCGCGCTGCCCGCCGACGAAGTGGGCCGCTTGGCGCGCACGTTCAACGACATGATCGGGCGGCTGGACGCGGCGTTCCGGCGCCAGCGCCAGTTCACAGCGGATGCCTCACATGAGCTGAGGACGCCGTTGACCGCGATCAAGGGTCAGGTGGAGGTGGCGCTTTCCCGGCCACGCGGAGCGGACGCCTATCGCGACATTCTGTCGGGCGTCAACGAGGAAGTCGACCGTCTGATCCGCCTCGTCGGCAGCCTGCTCACGCTGGCAAGAGCGGACGCTGGAGAGATCCCGATCGCGTGGGAATCGGTCAACCTGGGCGACCTTGTCACCAGCGCGGTCAACCAGGTGCGGCCGGCGGCGACGCGGAAAGAGATCACCATCGGTCTGGAGGAGCGAGCCGACGCCACGTTGCAGGCCGACGAGGATCTACTGCTGCAGCTACTCCTCAATCTCCTCGACAACGCCCTAAAGCATACGCCAAGCGGCGGCCAGGTAACGGTGGGGTGGGACACGGACGCTGACGCGGTCCGTTTCTGGGTTGGCGATACAGGCATCGGCATCGCTACCGAGCACCTGGATCGTATCTTTGACCGGTTCTATCGAGTGGATAAGGGGCGTAGCCGGGCGGAAGGCGGAGTGGGACTGGGACTGAGCATCAGCCGATGGATTGCGGAGGCGCACGGGGGCTCCATCTCCGTCGACAGCAGCCCGGGTCGCGGCGCCACGTTCACGGTCGTACTGCCCCACGCTGCCGACCGCGCCGCTTCGTAAGAAATCACCCACATTTCACCCTCGATTCATCGCTGCTTCATGCCCATGCTCTAGCCTAGGGTCAACAGGCAGAGAGCTTTGAAGGAAAGGAGGTGAAACAGAACCATGAGCATAAGCAAGCGCCTGTATCTTGTGGCCGGCCTGGTTGCGGTCCTCGCCCTCGCGTTCAGCGCGGTGACCCTGACCTCTCGCCTCACGTCGGCCCAGGGGACCGACCCGACGACCACCGTCCAGCCGTGTGATCAGCAGGACGAAGCCGCTGACGCCGCCGAAGCCGCCACTGAAGGGGCGGACAGCGACGGCATCGAGCAGGAACGCGGGCCCCAGGATGAAGCGAACGACGCCGACACGGACGACGTACAAGAGCCCCAGCTCAACGGCACCATAGCCGTCGACGAGGCGCGCTACGAGGGGCTCAGCGAGGAGGAGGAAGCCGCTGCCCTCGCGCCCCTGGCGACGATCACGGAGGACGAGGCAATCGCGGCTGCGCAAGCCGAGGTGCCGGGCTCCGCGGATGCAGTCGAGCTAGGCAACGAGAACGGCAGCCTAGTGTACGAAGTCAAGATCGGCGGCCAGGAGGTGAAGGTCGACGCCGGCAACGGCGCGGTCCTTCTGGTTGAAGCGAACGACTAGGCGTACCTCCGGTAGCAGCACTGAAGGGGCCGGTCATCGGCCCCTTCAGCTATTCCCGCTCGAAGCCGGTCTGGCCGAGCCAACTTCATCTCCTCTTCACGCGGCCGTGGCAGAATTGTCGCTAATCCAGGCGCGATGAAAGGAGAGAACTGCACATGAGATGGCAGATCGCACTTGTAGCCGCATTCCTCGCCGTGATGGTCGTGGCCTCGGCTTGTGGCGGAGGGGACGAAACGCCTTCCAATACTGCCTCGCCACAGCCGACCGCCGAACCCACCCAAAGCACCTCGTCCGGCCTGCCACAGGGCGACGAGCCTGTTGAGCTGGACCCAGCCAACTTCGTCGCGGAGATCGACAACCCGTACTGGCCGATGAAGCCGGGCAACAGATGGGCCTACAACGAGACGGACGCCGAAGGCAACGAGCTTCGGGTAGAGATCATCGTGACAGGTGAAACCAAGAGCATCCTGGGCATCACAGCCATCGTCGTGCACGACGCGGTGACGCTGAACGGCGACGTAGTAGAAGACACGTTCGATTGGTACGCGCAGGATGCCGACGGCAACATCTGGTACCTGGGCGAGGACACCAAGGAGTTCGAGAACGGCACAGTGGTCAGCACGGCGGGGTCCTGGGAGGCAGGCGTCGACAGGGCCCAGCCGGGTATCCTGGTGCCCGCCAAACCGGAGGTCGGCATGACGTACCGCCAGGAGTACTACGCCGGTGAGGCCGAGGACAACGGCAGGGTGCTCGCCCTCAGCGAGCACGTGGATGTGCCCTACGGCTCATTCGACGGCTGCCTCCAGACCGAAGACACGACACCGCTGGAGCCGGACCTGCTTGAGCACAAGTACTACTGTCGCGGCGTTGGCCCGGTGCTGGCCGTTGACGTGGCGTCCGGTGTGGGCCGCGAGGAGCTCGTCACGTTCGAGGAGGCCGCACAATAGCGGAAGGAACCGTCGCCAACCACAGCGGCCGGAGGCCGGCCAACGAGGACAGAATGCGGGGCCTGCTGCCCCAGTTCTTGCTTGGCCAAGGAAGAGCCAGACGACGGGCGGAGTCTCGTCGAATTCTTCACCTTCGACCGGCGAATTCATCCGCGATTCATGGTGGATTCATCTCGCCGCAGCAAACTGGGGCTTACGACATCTGAAGCAGAGGAGGAAGACCAATGTCAGCCGGACACAGAAAGATGTGGGTGATTGTCGGCGCAATGGTCGCCCTCGCGGTCGTCGGCGGCGGTGCCGGCCTTGCCATCGCAGTAGGCGCTGGCGGTGACGACCAGCCCATCACCGGCGCCGCCCTCGACGAGTGCACTGCGGCCGCGCTGGCGGAGCACCCGGGCGGCACGGTCACCGAAACCGAAGTCGGCGATGACGGCGCCGCCTACGGCGTGGAGATCCACCTGGACGATGGCAGCCACGTCGACGTCAACCTCGATGAGGGCTGCCGCGTCATTGGCCAAGAGGCCGACGACGACGGCCCCAACGACCAGAACAGGCCCAACGACGACTGATCCCCGGCGCGGCCGCGGACGAGTAGGTGACCTGCCGCCTCCCTGAGATCGTCAGCGCCCCCGCGCCGACAACTGCGAGCATACGACCCAGGGCAATCTGGGTCGTATGCATATGGCGGCGGGGGCCCCCGTCCCATCGGCCGCGCGGACTAACGAGGGTCTCCATGGGGACGACGGCGCTCCGCAGGCACATCTGTCCCTGCCACGGGCAAACGAAACGGAATGGCTGGAGGATCGGAGGAGCCCGCCGGACGAAGGTCAGCTCGAGCCACCCGTGTCGCCGCCTCCTCGCCTGCGACGGCGGCGACGCCGGCGCGAACGGAAGGGCATCCTCCGTGCCAGGTTCCAGCCGAACCGGCCATGACGGCGTTCTGGCCGTGAGCGGCCATCAGGCCCCTGGCAAACCGACTGGTCGGGCTGCACGAAGATCTGCCGGGCGATATCGGAGTCTATCGCCACCTCCGTCTCGCCCACCTTCACCACTGCGGCCAGCCGGCGTTGGAGAAGACGCAGCACCACGCCCGGAACGATGCCAAGGCTGCTCAGGTGTTCCAGCCGGCGTCCGTCGTCAGTGCGGATGTAGGCTACGCGCCCCTTGTGTCCCGCACCTAGCTCACTCAGCGGCCGGGCGTCGTCTCCCCCCATCACGACGCCTCCTCAGGGCGCCGCGTCCGCCTCCGGACGGCGTCGCCCGCCTTCCGAGCGAGGCGGACGATGACGCTCCGGGTTTCGTCCGGTACGCCATAGCCGCAGCGCGGACAGCACATTACGTTGCACCCTCCCACGAGCGGACACGACGCGCTGCAACCCACGTCTTCCTTCGTGAACTCGTAGCCGCAGAGTGCGCACTGCATCGTGCTAGAGCCCCACGTCCAGCGCTCGCATCGTCAGGTTCAGTGCGCCGCCCACCAGGAACGCCAGCGGAATGATGAAGGCGACCATCGACACCGCCGTGCGGACGCCGAATTCCTTGACGATGACCAGGAAGTTGGCGATGCACGGCATGAACAGTGTGATGACGACCAAGCTCACCACCGTCTGCAAGGCATCCAGTTGGCCGCTCCGCGACAGGTCATACAGACCGGCGGCGCCGAAGTCGCGACGCAGGAACCCCATGAGAAACGTCTGCGAGGCATCGCCGGGCAGGCCCAGCATGCCCTCCACGATGGGAGACGCCGCCCTCTCGATCCCACCGAGAGCGCCGGTCCGGTCGAGGACGAAGAGGAATGCGGTGCCGATCACGAAGAGGGGAAGCACCTCCTTGACGTACCACTCCATGCGAGCCACCGTCTTCATGAGCACGTTGGAGAGCCGGGGCAGCCGGAGCGGCGGCAACTCCTGGATGAAGTCGGAACCCCGCCCAGGCAGCACGCGGGAAGCCAGGTAGCCGACGGCGAACAGCGTCGCCACCACCACACCCGCCCACAGCATTACCGCGACCGCGCCCAGTCCGCCGATGATACCCAGAATCACGCCCAGTTGGGCGGAGCACGGCACGGCCAGTGCCAGCAGAAGCGTGACCTGGAGCCGTTCCTTGCGCGTATCGAGGATGCGCGTCGTCATCGTGGCCATCGTGTCGCATCCCAGACCCAGGATCATCGGGAGAACGGCCTTGCCGTTGAGGCCCATCGCCTTGAAGGGACGGTTGACCATCACCGCCAGGCGCGGCAGATAGCCGGTGTCCTCCAGCAGGCTGAACGCCAGGAAGAACGTCCCGACGATGGGAAGGACGATGGCCAGACCGTAAGAAAGCGCCATGGTGATCTGTCCGTACTCGCCGACGAGGAAGTCTCTGACGATGGGGACAGGGATCCAGGCAACGGCGTCGGTGGCCCAGCGGTTGATGTACTCTCCGAAGACGACGCCCTCCAGGAAATTGACCAACGTGCCCGCCCCGAACTCCCCGACGAACTTGTAGAGCAGATAGAGCACGGCGAAGAGCACCGGCAGGCCCCAGATGGGATGGATCGTCAGGCGTCCCAGGATGGCCGCCACGGGCTCGCGCGTGACTTCTCGGTGCGAGTAGACAGCCGCCTCGATTTCGCGCGCCGCCTCGAGGCGCCGGCGATTGATGACGTAGCCCACGGGTTCTCCATAGCGGGCCTGCAGCTCCTCCCGAACCGCTTCTACGCACTCGGTCAATCCCGGCGAAGCGTCTTCCAGCACCCCGTCCTGTCCGGAGAGAAGCATGACGGCCAGAGAGCGCGGCGCGCGCACACCCGACGGAAGAAGGGCTATGACCTGCCGGATTCCTTCCTCGATGTCTTCGGCGTAGGTGATCAAGAACCGCGACGGCTGGAGAGGCCCTTCGAGGCTCTCGCTCAGGACATCGACTCCCACGCCTCGAATGGCGACGGTGCGATGCACAGGGACGCCCAGCGTTTCGGACAGAAGGTCAACGTTAGTCTCGATGCCGCGGGCCCGGGCTTCGTCATCCATGTTCAGGGTAAGGACGAAGGGAACCTCCAGCTCGGCAAGCTGCGACGCAAGGACGAGCGCGCGCCTGAGGTTCTTGGCGTCCGCGACGAGCACGACGGACCCGGGGCGCTCTTTTGTGAGGATGCTGCGCGTCACCCGTTCGCACTCCCCCGGGGCGAGCAGGCTGTTCACGCCGGGCGTGTCGATGACGACGCGCCGGTGCCCGTCGATGCCGGCGACGGCACGCGTCACCTCGACCGTGGTCCCGGGGTAGTTGGATACGGTGACGTAGCGGTTGGCCAGCCGACCGAAGAGGACCGACTTGCCCACGTTCGGGTTCCCCACGAGGACAATAGGACCGTCCTCGGGATCCCTCTCCTGCTGTGCAGCCGATGCAACCTTAGTGCCGTGACAGTCCATGACTTAGGGCACCCACTACCAGGTGATAAGCCTCTACTTGATATTATCGTTAGTTTGTACTAATATGTCTAGGGCCAAGTAGCCCCCAATATCCCCTGTCAAACAGAATCCCGAACCGGAGTGCGCGGCGCAGGCGGCGGCTAGGTGCGCCGCGATGGTCTCACCAGCGCAGGAAATGATGTCCGCGTAGCCGTCCGGGCCGCCGGGCGCAAGGCCGGGACTCTCGTGAAGGTGGCGCTATCCCTCGTGCGGATAGACCAGCAGCTCGCTGCCGTACGTCGGGTCGGGGCCCAGCTCCGCCATCGTTCGTGCCACCGCCTCTCGCACTGAGAGCCCATCAGCGTAGATGTGCTGCAGGAGGCGTTCACTCGCGGCGTCCGTATGGGTGGCGGAGACGGCATCGCTCCAGCTCACGTACACCCCGGCGCCCCTGTCGATGAACGCCTGGGCCGTCCGCTCGGACAGAAGTCCCTCGCAGCCCATCATGATGATCGTCGTGCCGTCGAACCTGCCCAGCATGCTCTCGTCGATGAAGTCGGCCGGTATCCCAAAGTAGGGCTCGCCGCCTTCGTAATACCGGGCGATGGTCAGCCGCTTCTCCTCCTGCAGGTACTTTCGCCCGTCGAAGGGCTCGGTGGTGAACAGGACCACCTCGTCTATCTCCTGGCCCTCCCAGTAGGTCAGCAGTCTGTCGGCATGCGACCGCAACACAATCACCTTGTAGCCGTGCGTGGGAAGACGCCGGTAGAAGTCGACGGTGACCTCCTCGCCCGGGAAGTAGTCCACAGCATATCCGGCCTCCTCCAAAGTCGCTGTGGCCTCCTCGGCGAAGTTGGGGTTCGGGAAGGTCACGCTGAGCTGGTCAACGATCGCCGCCTTGGGGCGCCCACCGGATCCGTCCCACAGGAAGAGAAGGGCAGCGGCGACGGATGCCAGCAAGACGACGGTGACAATCGCGGTCAGCGCTGAGGCCTTTCTCCTCCCACTACCTGGCATGCTGATCGGCCACCTCAGGACGTGCTTCCCACTTTCCACCTCCGGTGTCGCTGTCAGTATATCCGCCTCGCGTCAACGCCCCTTCCAGACCGGACATTCCGGGACGGAGCGAGCGCTTCGGTCCGCCGCGGGCACGGCTGCCGGGCGGCGCGGCTCCGGCACCCCTCTGCTACAATCCTCCCGTATGAGCGCCACCATCAGGCCGATCGAGAAAGAACACCTGGAGGATGCCGCCAAGCTGCTCGCGGCGCGCCACGCCCGAGACCGCGCACGTGAGCCGGCCCTCCCCGCCGCGTTCGAATCGCCGGACGTGGTCCGGCCCCTCCTCGAGCGTCTGCTCTCCAGACCGGGCGGGGGAGGCATGATCGCCCTGCAAAAGGGGGAGCCGGCCGGCTATCTGATGCAGGCGCCGCTCCTGCCGTCACCCATGCAGATGCTCGCCCAGTTCTACCCTCCCCGCTCCATGACGGTTCCCTACCAGGGGCACGCGCTGGCACCGGGCGAGGACGCATCCCTGTACCGAGAGCTGTACGCGGCCCTGGCAGGCACCTGGGTGGCGAACGGCTACTTCGACCATTTCATCAGCGTGCCGGCGCACGATGTCGCCGCGCGCGACGCGTGGGATTCGCTCGGCTTCGCGCGGGAGATCACCTGCGCCGCGAGAGCGGTCGAAGAGCCGCCGGCCGGGCTCACGGCCCACCAGCCCGAGCTGGAGATCCATCAGGCGGGGCCTGAGGACATCGATGTCATCGATGCGCTCGGCGAGGCCCTCTGGCAGCACCATGCGCAGCCGCCTATTCTCGCTCCGTTCCTGCGGGAGGCGCAGCAAGAAGAGCGGGAGACGACACTGGAGCTACTGGCCGATCCGGGCAACGCCCACTTTGTTGCCTACCACGGCGGGCGGCCGCTGGCCATGACCACGTTCATGAAGGAGGGATTCCTTCCGGCTCTGCTGACACCGGAGGCATGCATCTACCTCTTTCAGGGCATCGTCTACCCACAGGCGCAGCGCGGCGGCGTTGGCAAGACGTTGCTGGCGCACGCGATGCGTTGGGCCCAGGAGCAGGGCCATCGCTGGTGCGCGCTGCACGTCTACGCGGCGAACATCTCAGGCGCGGCGTTCTGGTTCGGAAACGGGTTTCGTCCGCTGGAGCACCGACTGCGCCGCCACGTCGACGAGCGCATCGCCTGGGCGGGCGCGAGGCAACGCTAGACCATCTCGGCACGTCCCCAGCCTTGGTTGTAAGGCCGCGCGCCGATCCGATACATTTGACACAAGCTGGAAGCGCCCGTAGCATACCGCTCACGACCGCCAGCAGCCGGCAAGCCGAGGCAACGTGGAGGGCTTCGCGCCCGGAAAGGCAGGACGCCATGTGGAAGGTCGCACCGCCAGCGGCAATCGCGCTCATCGGACTTATCGCCTTCTTCGTGGGTGGCAGCTCGAAACCCGCCACGGCGGGCATCATCCTGTCTCCCCCCGACGTCGACGAGCTTGAGATCAACGCCGAGATGGTGATTGACCTAGGACTCGCCGGGTTCGGCACGGAGGAGGTTTCACTGACAGGCAGCATGGCTATGGCCAGAGGCGAGCCTGTCGACGATGCGATCCCGATCGAGATCACCGAGCTCTCCTTGATCGGCACCAGCAGCCTGTTGGGGCCGGACACGCCGGTCGTGGTAACGCTGAACCCGTTAGCCCCAGACCCGCCCGGGGGACTGATCGGCCCACCAACCGACTTCCCTGCTGAAAGCTTCTTCGATGTCTTCTTTGACATCAAGATCGGAGAGTTCCAGCACTATACAGGTCTGCCCACGACGCTGACTTCGGTCGTCGACGGCGTGCCCGTGTTTGACTCCAAGTGGGTGTCCGGCCCCACCGAGAACCCGATCATCGACGCCACCAATCCGGACAACATTCCCGGCCTCCTTCTCGACACCAGCATCTGGGTCAAGCCGCCGCCCGCGAAGCTCTACTCCATCACCGTTCTCAAGCTGAATGACGACAACAACCTGCCGCTGCCCTTCTGGGAGATGAACCTCTTCGACGCTCCCGACTGCGCAGGCACGCCAATCGCTTCGTCCATGACGGACAGCGACGGATTCGTCGACTTCATCGGTCTGCCGCCCGGCATCTACTCCGTCCTGGAGAAGCAGCAGGCCGGCTGGAATCCAGTCACTGAGTCGTGCCAGACCGTCGAGGTGGGAAGCATCGTAACCGGAGCGGGAGATTTCGCAACCTGCCCCATCAGTGACCTCGACTTTCCGTTGCCCGGCTGCGACGAGTTCGACTCAGGGGCCCAGGTCAACGTCGAGATCAACGTCTCCGGCGAAACCGACACGCTCACGCTGAATGGACCGACCGTGATCGAGCGGAGCGCCGTCGGCGACGCCGACCAGAACGGTCTCGACGACGTACAGACCGAGATGGTCCAGCTCGATCTCAGCGGCGTCTCGCCGCTCCTCGGTCCGGTCGACGTCCACCTCTCCCCCGATCAACCTTCCTTGGGTGCTTTCGAGGAGCAAGAGGATCAGGTCAGGGGTGAGATGGACTTTCCGGCGGACAGCTTCTTCGATGTCTTCTTCGAGATCGATCTGCCGGCGGCCGGCCTGGTCCTCCACAACGAGGACCCGTTCAGGGTCGAGTGCAAGATCGATGAGGTCCCGCCCCTCCTCTGCCTCTACCAGCCGCCCGTCTCGGAGCCGATCGAGCTGGTCAACCCGGCAGGGGTGAAGATCGCCACGCTGGTCCACGGCGTGCACATCCCGCTGCCGCCCAATGAAGTGCTGATCGTCTTCCGCAACCAGCCAAAGACCGGCGAAACCCCGACTCCCACGGCCTCGCCCACGCCCACCTGGAAACCGCGTTCCATCCGCATCCTGAAGCTGAATGACGAGACAAACCAGCCCCTCCCCGGTTGGGAGATGAATCTCTTCATCGGCCCCGACTGTTCCGGCGGCGCCGTGGATAACACTGTCACCGATAGCGATGGCTTCGCAGAATTCGTCGGTCTGGGCCCGAACGTCTACTCTGTGCTGGAGAAGCCTCAACCCGGCTGGAACGTCGTGGGCGACATCTGCCAAACGGTTGATCTGAGCGAAGCCGCCGCGGGAGACGCGGGCGACTTCGAGCCCTGCCCCGTCAACGATCTCGACTTCCCGCTGCCGGGGTGCGACGAGTTCGACTCAGGCGCCCAGGTCAACGTCGAGATCAACCTCTCCGGAGAGACCTCGGCGGTAACGCTCAACGGACCCACCGTGATCGAGCGGAGCGCCGTCGGGGACGCCGACCAGGACGGCCTCGACGACGTCCAGACCGAGATCGTCCAGCTCGATCTGAGCGGCGTCTCACCGCTGCTCGGTCAGGTCGATGTCCGCGTCTCGCCCAGCCAACCCTCCTTGGGCGCGTTCGAGGAGCAGGAGAATCAGGTCCGGGGTGAGATGGACTTCCCCGCGGACAGCTTCTTCGACGTCTTCTTCGAGATCGATCTGCCGGACCTCGATCTCACGCTCCACAATGAGGACCCCCTCCGACTGGAGTGCAAGATCGAAGGGGTCCCGCCTTTCCTCTGCCTGTACCAGCCGCCCGTCCCCGACCCAATCGAGCTGGTCAACCCGGCAGGGGTGAAGATCGCCAAGCTGGTGCACGGGGTGCACATCCCGCTGCCCCCCAATGAGGCGCTGGTCGTCTTCCGCAACGAGCCGAAGCGGCCGGGGGATTGCGAAAAGATGGACCAAGGGGTGGAGTTTCAGGATGAGCTGTGGGATCTCTGGTCCTGCCAGCCCGATAGTCCCTCTTTCTTGTTCAACCGGATCGACATCCACGTCGGGAAGGCGACCCAGGACCCCAAGCTGGACTTCGACAATCCGCCGCGTTTCGTCTGCGTCGATACCGGTGAGAAGGCGATTGGAGGCTTCAAGGATCACCTGAAGGACGTCAATGCGGACCCGCTGCTGCCCGATCACGAGGTATGGAGCGGCACATTCGTCGAAAAATGCCAGGGTGCGGTCGACGTCTATCTCCAACCCGCCGACCCGACGAATCACCCCGTCATCAAGGCCGTGTTCTTCGATAACCGGCCGCCGACACCCACTCCCACGCCCTCACCCACCTGGCCGGGCGTGCCAACGCCAACCGCCACCCCCACGTATTCGCCAACGAACGACGGCGACGCAAACAAGGACGGCCTCACGAATGCGATCGACGCCGCCCTGGTCCTGCAATACGCAGCAGGTCTCACCGGCCTGCCGCCAAACTCGGACACGAACGAGGACGGCACAACGAACGCGATTGACGCGGCGCTGATCCTCCAGTACAGTGCGGGCCTGATAGGGGTCCTCCCCATACCCTCATCGTAGTGATGTAGACGAAAATGTGAACAACGCCATGAACACCGCTGATGCGGCGCTCATGTTCCGGTTGGGGCGGGCCTGATACCAGGCCTGCCGGTGTAGGCGAGCGTCCGAACCGGAGCGTCAACTCCGCGACGGCGAAATCGCCTGGAAGAAGTCTGAAGACAGGAAAGGACGGAAAGGCAATGAAGGGAAGCAGGAACGGATTGGGTCGTGGCCTCGTGGTCGCCGCGGCAGTGGCCCTGGCGGTCGGCGTGGGTTTGCTCGCTTCGATGCAGGTCTCAGCCGCGTCCGGCACGGCCAGCATCGAATCGATAACGGTCGCACCGGGAGAGCAGGGCTCAGCAGATGTGGAATCGCTGGGCGTCACGTCGCCCGGTCTGGGCGCATGGGAGATAGACGTCGTCTACGATCCGGCCGTGATCACGGCCGTCTCCTGCACCCCGCAGTCAGGCAGCGTCTGCAACGCCAATTTCGCGTCGAACACCGTGCGAATCACCGGGGCTAGCGCCAGCGGCCTGGTGGGCGACGCCACGCTTACCAGCATCACCTTCGAATGCGACGGCGAGGGCTACAGCGCGCTCTCTCTCAACGTGGACGTGTTTGCGGACGCCACGGTGGGAGAACCGCAGCCCATAGGTCACCAGGTACAGAACGGCGCCGTCACCTGCGCCACCGTGGAACCGCCTGTTAACCCATCGCCGGGTGCTCCGACGGAGGAGGGGGCGGCACCCACGGCAACCGAGGCGGCGGTGACCGGTCTTCCGTCATCCGGGACAGGAGGAGCAGACGGCGGGGCGCTGAACTGGCTCATCCCAGCCTCGGCTTGTGCAGCCCTGGCAGCCATGGTCGGCCTTGGCGCGCTGCGCTTGCGCCGCCGCCGCGCCTAACGAGCGACCGCGCGCTCGGAAACGGAGGGCCGCAGAAGAGGGCCGGGCAACGGCCCCAGGGCCGCGGCATTGTTGGCCGGCTTGGCACTAGACGCGGCCCTGATCCTCCAGATAGACGCGGGGCTCTGGACGGCGGCGGCCTAGAGCTTCCACTGGGCTAGTAAGCTACGGGTTAGGGCGCCGTGCCGGACCGGTGCGGCGCCCTTTCATATCGGGTCGTCCGAGCGAACATGGCGCCATTCCGCCGCCGTTGTAGAACGGCTCCCGTCGAGCGGGCCAGCGGCGAGCGGCAAGCGGTATCATGGCGATGAGCGGCAGAGGCAGAGTCCAGCACACCCGCCAGGAGCAGCACGTACCTAGATGTCTGTGACCAACGCCCAAGAGCTAACGGCTGAGATACGAGCGCAGCTCAAGACCATCGAGGAGGAGCTGTTCTCGCACCCCTACCTGACGGCCTTGGAGGCGAGGAGCATCCCTCAGGCACGGCTCCGTCTCTTCGCAAGCGAGCAGTACCACGTCATCAACTCTGACCTGCGCAGCGTTGCCCTGCTGCTGAGCCGCCACGTCCACCTCCCCAGCCGGGACTATCTGCTCGGGACGCTGCAGGGAGAGGCGGCGGCGCAAGACGCGCTCCTCGCCCTCGCGCGGTCACTGGAGATGACCGAGGCGGACCTCCAGGCCTATGAGCCCCTTCCCGGCTGTCAGGCGTATCCCGCGTACGTAAGCTGGCTGGCCGTCTACGGGTCCGACGCCGACTTCGCGGCGGCCTTCCTGGTCAATCTTCCCGCCTGGGGCGCCAACTGCGGCCGGATGTCCGCGGCGCTCAAGGCGCGCTATGGCTTCGCCCCGGACGGCGTGGCTTTCCTGGACCAGTTCGCCGCCCCCGCGCCGGAGTTCGAGACGGACTCCCTCCGGGTGATCCAGGACGGCCTCGACCGCGGCCTCGATCCCCAGGACATGCGTCGCGCCGCCCGACTCGTCCAGGCCTACGAGCTGATGTTCTGGGACACGCTGTACCAGGCTTCTCAGTAGCATGGCCGAGCGCTTCACCGACCGACTCCGCCGCCTCGCCCAGCCCGTATGGGAAGCCGAGCACAGCCATCCCTTCGTTCGCGGCATAGGAGAGGGCACACTGGACATCGAGAAGTTCAAGTTCTGGGTACGGCAGGACTACCTCTTCCTCATCGACTACGCCCGCGCGCTTGCGCTGGCCGCCGCCCGCGCCCCAGACCTGGAGACGATGCGACGCTTCAGCGACCTCGCGGACTCTACCCTCACCGTGGAGATGGACCTGCATCGATCGTACGCTGCGGAGTTCGGCATCCGGCCCGAGGAACTCGAGACCGAGGTGAAGGCGCCGACCACTCGCGGATACACGGACTTCTTGCTGCGGACGGCGGCGGTTGAGGGGTTCCCGGAGCTGACTTGCGCCCTCCTGCCCTGCATGTGGGGCTTCTCCGAAATCGGTCGGAGACTGGCGCAGGGCGCCCGACCGTCAGATCAACGCTACGCCAAGTGGATCGACATGTACGCCTCGACCGAGTTCGCCGAACTGGCCGCCTGGTGCCGCGACCTGGTCGACCGGACGGCCGCCGGCCTGCCGGGGGAGACGTTGCGCCGTATGGAGGAAGCCTTTCTCACCTCCAGCCGGTACGAGTACCTGTTCTGGGAGATGGCATGGCGGGAGGAGCGCTGGCCCGTCGAGCGAATGAAGAGCGGGACTGCCGGCAGGCCGTGCGGCTCCGTGCCGGGCGCCCTGCGCCGCGGCCATTTCTCCAAGATCAACGCCGCTTAGGTTGACACCCAGCGTGCTTCCAGTAGAATCAGCCGTAGCGCCATGCCCGAAGAAACGCCAACGGCCCTCGGCGATATCCGCGTCCTTGACCTGACGGGCGAGATGGGAGGGTACTGCGGAAAGCTGCTCGCCGACCTGGGCGCCGACGTGATCAAGATCGAGCCGCCCGGGGGCGATCCCGCGCGGAACGTCGGTCCCTTCTACCATGACGAGGCCGGCCCGGAGAAGAGCCTGTACTTCTTCAATCTCAACACCAACAAGCGGGGCATCACCCTCAACCTGGATAGCCCCGGAGGCTATGAGGTGTTCCAGAAGCTGGTGCCGACCGCCGACATCATCGTCGAGTCGTTTCCGCCCGGCCACCTCGAAGGACTGGGTTCCGGCTACGAGGCCCTTCAGGCGCTGCGACCGGATATCATCCTCACCTCCATCTCGGGTTTCGGCAGTTGGGGCCCGCACGCGGACTACCTGGCGCCGGACATCCTGGGACCGGCCATGGCCGGCATCATGTGGCTGGCGGGTGACCCCGAGGACCCACCCAACCTGCCGTTCGGCTATCAGGGCTACCTGTCCGCCTCCATCCAGGCCGCCGGCGGCACCATGATGGCCCTCTACCATCGAGATGTGACGGGCGAGGGACAGCACGTTGAGGTCTCCATGCAGGAAGCGATGCTCATCGCTCAAGAGACGGCAATGCAGGCCTACGACCTGAACAAGGACATCGGAAAGACGGTCCGCAACCGTGTAGGAACGCGCAGCGCCCTGCCCATCGTCGTGCCCGGTATGGGACCGTACGAGGCGAGCGACGGCTGGGTCTGGGGGTACATGGGAGCGCCCGGCGGCGCCCCTTGGCCGGACCTTCTGAGCTGGATGGAAAGGGAGGGGAAGGCAGAGGATCTGGCCGAAGAACCCTACCACTCCGTCATCGAGCAGTTGAACCTGCCTTTCTTGACCGCCCTGGTGCTGAGCGCCGACGAGCAGAAGAAGCACGGCCCCGCTCTGGCACACATCGATGAGGTGCTGACGCGGTTCTTCGCCGGCAAGACCAAGTGGGAGCTGTACGAGCAGGCGCAGAGGAACCGGCTGCTCATCGGTATCGCCAGCACGCCCGAAGACCTGGCGAAGAGCCCGCAACTGAACGCCCGGGACTGGTTCGAGGAGATCGAGCACCCGGAACTGGGCGACACGCTACGGTACCCGGGCCCGCCCTACCGGCTCTCCGAGACCCCATGGCGCGTCGACCGCCGGGCGCCGCTGCTGGGCGAGCACAACGCTGAGGTTCTCAGCGAACTGGGCTACACGGGAGACGAAAAGGAGGCGCTCTTCAGCTCCGGCGCGATGTAAGCGGGGCAGAGGCACCAACGCATGACACCGAACAACGGCCCGCTACCCCTCACCGGCATCAACGTCGCCGACTTCTCGTGGTTCGCCGCGGGCCCGATCTGCTCCGAGGTGATGGGCACCCACGGCGCGACCGTCGTCCGGGTGGAGTCGGAGACCCACATGGACGGTCTGCGCGGCGTTGGACCGTTCCCGCCCGGCAAGATGAGCTACAACGTGAGCGGCTACTACAACAACTACAACGCGAACAAACTGAACGTCACCATCAACCTGACGACCGAAAAGGGTCGCGACCTGGCCAAGCGGCTGGTGGCCTGGGCCGATGTCTTCATCTCGAACATGACGCCTCGCGCCGTGGAAGGATGGGGGCTCACCTACGATGAGCTGGTCAAAGTCAAGCCGGACATCATCGGCGTCTACCAGCCGATGCAGGGCTACGACGGCCCCCACCGCGACTTCCTCGGCTTCGGCGCCGTGCTGACGCCGATCACGGGCTTCAGCCATCTCACCGGGTTCCCCCACCGGCCGCCCATCGGCCTCGGCACCAACTATCCGGACTACGTCATCAACCCCATCCACACGCTCACGGCCGTGCTGGCCGCACTGCGCTACCGGCGGCGCACCGGGAAAGGCCAGCGCATCGAGCTGGCCCAGCTCGAATCGAGCGTCGCCGCCCTCGCCCCCGCGCTCATGGACTACACGGTGAACGGGCGGGTGCGCACGCGGGCGGGCAACCGGATCGCGCACGCCGCGCCGCATGGCGCCTTTCGGTGCCACACGATCAAGATCCCGACACCCTTCGGCGAGCAGGACGAGCAGCGCTGGTGCGTCATCGCCTGCTTCAACGACGAGCAGTGGGCATCTCTGCGCGCCGTCATGGGCGATCCCGAATGGGCCCGCGACGAGCGCTTCGCTACCCTGGCGGCGCGCAAGGAGCACGAGGACGATCTGGAGCGGCAGATCGAGGAGTGGACGCTGCCGCGATCACCCGAGGAGATAATGGAGACACTCCAGTCGGCCGGCGTACCGGCGGGCGTCGTCCAGAACGCGCGCGATTGCCTGGAGAACGACCCTCACCTGCGTGAGCGCGACTATTATGTCTACTTAGATCACCCCGAAGCGGGACACACCGCATACGACGGCCCCGGCTTCCGGCTCAGCCGCACACCGGCGCAGTACCGCACCCCCGCCGCCTGCCTGGGCGAGCACACCCACCAGGTGTGCAAGGAGATCCTCCGCCTCTCCGACGACGAGATCGCGGACCTCATGGTGGAGGAAGCCCTCCGCTAGGCCGGCAGCAGCCCCCTCCAGAACTACAGGCTTCCTGAAAGGAACGTTGTTGCGGGCGTCTGAGGCGTCAGCCCTCGTCCGAGTCCGCTTCCGGCTCGACGGCGGGTGACTCAACCGCGGTGCCGCCCGGCGGGGTCTCCGAGAAGCTGCGGCCCTCACCAGTTCCAAGCGGTGGCTCCAGCGGCTGGACGGTGATCGGCTCCGACGGAAGCGGGTTCATCGCGTTCTGAAGGTCCGGTCCGGATACGTCGCCGCCCGAGACGTCGTTCGCGAAGCTTCGCTCCTCGTCAGTACCCAGCGCGCGGACCTGAAAGAGCGGGGCGCCTTCGGTCACAAAGAACGCGAACAGGCTGCCGTCAACGAGCACCCGCTCGTTGCTCTTCACCGGATATCGAGCCTGCCCCACGACTCTGTTCACGTCCAAGCGCCACACCTCCTCCGCAGGGAGCCAGTGCAGCTCGTACCAGCGGTTCGCGTCGAAGAGGAAACTCAGATCGAAATCACCGGAGGGGATACCCGTCTGCGCCGGCTTGTCGTTCAGAAAGAAGCCACCGATGTCGTAGGAGTGGCCGGCATCGTCCAGCGGGAAATCGCCAGCCAGCAGACCCCCGATGACAACCAGCTTGCCCTCCGGGAAGTGCTCCCCCGGCTGCGAGCAGACGACCACCCGGCCGCCCTCCGGACCTCCGCATGCAAACAGTTCATCAAGCGTGGCTGCCGCCTCCGTCGAGACGTCGATGGACAGCGCGAAATAGCCGCGCAGGTCGAGGAAGGGCGCTTCGAAGCCCGACCTCTCGTCATCGATGCCGTAGAGCGGCCCGCTGTCCTCGTCGACGGAGAACGCGACATCCGCTCTGCTGTCGGGCGCCACCCCGATCTCGTTCAGGAACGCATCCAGCTCGTCCGGGATCACGCCGGCCTCCAGCGTCGGCAGGGGCGTCATTGCGGGCAGCCTCCCGCCGCCATCGCCCCCGCAGGCGGTCAGCAGCAGGGCTGTCGCGCCGGCCACGGCTGCAAGAAGAGAAACGTGTCGGATGCGCACGGTCGGACCTCCCGTCTATGGCTCGCGAAGAACAGAGCCGGACTGATCGCACTATACCCAGCGATGCGCGGGAGCGGAAGAAGGCGCGGCTCCACGGGGGCGCGTCGCGCTCGCTTGACAGCCCACCGGCCGTGCGGCATGATGCCTTCCGTCTACTTCCGAACCGCTATCTCACTCGTTAGGAGCGCACCATGGCAGAGATCAACGGAGCGACGCTGATTGCGCGCAGCCTCAAGCAGCACGGCATCGAGTACATGTTCGGCATCGTCGGCGTGCCGGTAGTGCCGGTCGCCGTGGCGAGCATGCAGGCCGGCATCAAGTACTACGGCATGCGGCACGAGCAGTCCGCCTCCTACGCCGCGCAGGCCGCCTCCTACCTGATCGGCCGGCCCGGCGCCTGCCTGACGGTATCCGGCCCCGGCATGACCAACGCCATCTCCGGCCTGGCCAATGCGTGGTCGAACTGCTGGCCCATGGTGCTCCTCGGCGGTTCGTCCGATACCAAGCAGGCCGGCATGGGCGCCTTCCAGGAGACCCCGCAGGTCGAAGCGGCCCGTCCCTTCGTCAAGTACGCAGCCCAAATCGACCGCGCCGAGCGGATCCCCTACTACGTGGAACAGGCGGTCCGGACATCGATGTACGGCAGGCCCGGCCCGGTCTATCTCGACCTGCCCGGAGACGTCATCGATGCAAAGCTCGACGATGAGGCCGTCGTGATGCCGCCGCGCGTTCCCGACGTGCCGCGGCCTCTCGCCGACCCGACGGCCGTACTGGCGGCGCTCGATACGCTGCGGCGGGCCGAGCGGCCACTCGTGATCGTGGGGAAAGGCGCGGCCTACTCTCGTGCGGAGGATGAGGTGCGCGAGTTCATCGAGAAGACGCAGCTCCCGTACCTGGCGGCGCCGATGGCCAAGGGCCTCCTGCCAGACGACCACCCGCTCTCCGTCGCGGCCGCCCGCTCCTACGCGCTGCAAAACGCCGATGTCGTCTTCCTGCTGGCCGCGCGGCTGAACTGGATCATGCACTTCGGTCTGCCGCCACGGTTCGCGGAGGGTGTGCGGGTCATCCAGCTCGACATCGCGGGCGAGGAGATCGGCAGGAACGTGCCGGCGGAGGTGGCGCTGGTGGGCGACGCGAAGGCCGTGGCCGGACAGCTCGTCGCCTCGCTTGAGGAGCGGCCCTGGCAGTTCGGCCCGGAGAACACCTGGCGCACGGGGCTGGCGAAGAAGATCGAGGAGAACGTGGCCAACACCGAGCCGATGCTGAACGACGACTCGACGCCGATGGGCTACTATCGCGTGCTGCGCGAGATCCGCGACCTGCTGCCGAAGGACGCGATCCTGGTGAACGAGGGCGCGAACACGATGGACATCGGCCGGCAGGTGCTGCCCAACTACCTGCCCCGCCACCGCCTGGACGCGGGATCGTTCGGGACGATGGGACTCGGCCTGCCCTACGCCATCGCCGCCCAGGCCGTCCACCCCGACAAGCGCGTGGTCGCGGTGGAGGGCGACTCAGCCTTCGGTTTCAGCGGCATGGAGGTCGAAGTGGCCTGCCGCTACGGAATGCCCATCACGTTCGTCATCGTGAACAACAACGGCATCATGGGCGGGACGGACGAGCTGAACCCCGACTTCATCCCGCCGTACTCATACCTGCCCAAGGCGCACTACGAGAAGATGATCGAGGGGTTCGGCGGGCTGGGTTTCTACTGCGAGAAGCCGGACGAGATCGCGCCGGCGCTGGAGCAGGCGTTCGCCAGCGGCAAGCCCTGCATCGTCAACATCATGATCGACCCGCGCGCCCGCCGCCGGCCCCAGCAGTTCGGCTGGCTGACGAGGTAGGCACGAGAGCGCAACCACCGACTCCCTGACCTGCGGTATCTCGTGCAAGGGCGCCGACCACTCGCCAGAGAGAAACAGGCTCCTGTTGCCGCCTGTACAGCAGGAGCCCGCAGATGACGTTCCGTGCCAGCAGCTAGCCGACCGCGGCCGCGCCGGCCTTCCCCTGGATGACGGCCAGATCGTCGAGCTGGATGCGCAGCCAGTCCTCCAGGCCGTGATCCAGGACGGCCTGCAGGAGAAGCGCGGCCCGGTCCCGGCGTTCTTCGGCCGACATCCACAGCGCCACGTGCAACGCCGCTGCCGTCCCCTCGATGTCATCCGGGTGGACGGGCAGCGCGCCGCGCCGCAGCTCTGAGTAGGCGCCGGCGGTCTCCGAAAGCACCAGCACGCCGTGCCGCCGGTTCAGCACCGGCCCCTCCTTCGAGACCAGGTTCATCCCGTCTCGATAGGAGTTGACCAGCAGCACGTCGTAGAGGGTCATGGCGACCAGCGCCTGGAGACGGTTGTGCTCGTGATACACCTTGACCGGCGTCCAGCCGGGCCAGCCGTGCCGCGCGTTGATCGACCTCACCAACCTGAAGGTCTCCTGGATGTAGGCGCGGTACTCGGGAATACCGCCGCGAGACGGCACCAGGAAGCAGAGGAACTTCACCCGTCCCGCCCACTCCGGGTGGCGCTCCAGCAGCAGGTCGAACGCCTCCAAGCCGGCAACGATGTTCTTGCTCGGGTCGAGCCTATCCACGCGCACGATGGTCCGCTCGCCCAGCTCGGGTGCCAGCTTCGCGCGGTACACTTGCGCCTCCGGCGACGACAGCCGAGCGTGCAGGTCGGAGACGTCCACCGATATCGGGTTCGCCCATACCCGCGTTCGGTGCCCCTGACGGACGACCACCGCCCCCTCTCCGGCCAGGTGCGCGTCCGGCAGGAAGGCGTGGCACGTCAGCGAGAAGTTGCGCGCGCACTGCTCCGTCTGGAAGACGACGCTGTCGTTGGCCAGCATCCCCTCGCATATCGACGCGACGATCGCGCGCGGAAACTGCTGCCACTCCTCCGCATCCGGCCAGGGAACGTGCACGAAATGCTGCAGCGCGGCGTCCGGCACCCGTTCGCGGATGGCGAGAGGCGCAGCATAGAGATGATAGTCATGGAGCATGACCTGCCCCGCACCCTGGTAGCGCAGCTCCTCGACGACCGCCCGGCCGAAGGCCTCGTTGACGGGCAGATATCCCCGTTCCCAGGCGTGCAGCGCTTCATCGCGAGGGTCGGCATGCCGCAGGTGACGCCACAGGGAGTGTTGGAGGAACCAGAGGAGCGGATTGCAGAACACGCCGTAGTGCAGACGGTAGGCTTCGGGAGACGAAACCACGGTGCGCAGGCGGCCTCCGTCCCCGAACTCGGTAGCCACGCCTCCGGCGACCGGCGTGCGCTTCGTGGCGCTGGCAATCCAGGTGACGGGCCTCGACTGGGCGACGCACTCCAGAGCCGTCGCCAGCCCGCCCGCGGCGCGACGCTTGGTCAGGTTACCGGCCCCGTCCGTCACGTACTCCACGGGACCGCGGTTGCTGACGACCAGCAGACGACCAGGGGACGGGCCGCTGGCCGCCCCGGCTGTCAACCTCCTGTCCGTACGGGTCTGCATCATGGCCTCCTTTCCATGCGGCACCGGTGCGTCCGTTCCTCACCAGCGCATGCGCACGCTCCGCCCACGCTGAGTGTCGCGCCTGCTCGGCGCGTCACCCTGCAGCCTGCATACCAGCAGGCTGCCCCCTCCTTCGACTATGCGGCCACTCTGCGAACGAGTGCGGAGCCTCGCCGGCTCCTGCGGCGCTTTCCTACGCCTCAGAAAAAGAGACCGGAGGACAGCCTCCGGCCCGTTCAGCACACTCACTCCTCTTCCAGTGGCCTACGAGGTTAGCTGACGGGTTAGGGCTGAAAGACACTACCCCTCCCGCAATCGCGGGATACACCCCAGGGAAACCCTTGGTTCCCCCGTTCCCACAAAGTGGGATTCGGCCCTTATTCGCTTGGTAAACCACCCCAAAGCTGCACGAAGTCTACCAACTCCACCAGGGGGCTGTCAAGTTCTGGGCCTGTTATGTTAAGGTGCGTAGCTGGATGCCTTCTTCTCCACGCCCGGTCTCAAGATGCTCAACGGATCGCTAAAGGATGCCTCCAGTCGGAAGGGTAGGAATGGATTCGTTGCGCCCCGGAAGCCGCCGGCCGTGCGATCGTGCTTGACCGCTAGGAATCTTGGAGGAGCCGGAGGAGCAGCCGGTGCAGTCCGTGGACGCCGTCCACCGTGGTGTCGGCCGCAGCGACGACGGCCTCCGGCGTCTCGGAACCGTGCAGCACGGCCACGCTCAGCCCTTCGATGCCGCCGCGGGCGCGGCGCTCGGACAGGGCCTGGAACATCGCGACGTCCGTGAGATCGTCGCCGGCAACGAGGACCCGCTCCGGCGCAAAGCGCTCGATCAGCCAGTCCAGGGCGGTCCCCTTGTCGTGCTCCACGGCCGGGGCTACCTCGATCACCATCTTGCCTGATCTGGGTCGCAAGCCCGGCGGCAGGTGCGAGTCGATGCTGCGGCGGAGTCGCTCCGATACCTCGAGCGGCGCTGCTACGCGCCGGTAGTGAAAGGCGACGCTCCAGCGCTTCCGCTCCACATAGGGGGCCGCCTCCGGAACGTCCGCAGTGACCTGATCGATCAGCTTCTCCAGCTCCGGAGCCGCGTTCTCGGCGGAGAACAGCGGACGCAGACCCCCCTCGTCCAGCACCTCCAGGCCGTGCGCGCCGATGCAGGGGATGAAATCGATACCGACCATGCGCCGCACCTCGCCGGCGTCCCTTCCGCTGATGAGCCACAGACGAAAGCGATCGGAGAGCCGCCGCAAGGTTGTCCGCAACTCGTCGTCTACTGCCGCCGCTGCCGGTGACGGTGCAATGGCGCTGATGGTGCCGTCGACATCGAGGGCGACGAGCGTGCGCTCTCCCGGTTGCATCCTCACCCGGTCCAGGAACGTGTCCAAATCCACAGCGCTCTCGGCCCCCACGACCTCCCGGCCCGCCGAGCGCCGTTGGCAAAGGAACTCGGAGTCCGGGCGCAGGGTGTAGTCATCGTACCTGTCATCGCGCCCGCCGACCAGCCAGCACGGGCGCCGGTTGACATCAGTCACCACAAGACTATGATGCCAGTGGGAACACACCGGGATACTGATCGGACCGCTTCTGGCCGGCAAGGAGGAGATCATGCGCGACCTCGCTCTACGCGCTCTGGACACCGCCCGCAGCCGGGGCGCCTACTACGCGGACGTTCGCGTGCTGAGAGAGCAGGCGGAGTCCGTCACCGTCAAACTGCAGAACGTGGAAGGCCTCACCTACGACGAATCGATAGGTTTCGGCGTGCGCGTGCTCGTGGACGGCTACTGGGGTTTCGCCAGCAGCCACGCCATGACGACGGAGGAGGCGGACAGGGTGGCGGCGGAGGCGGTCCGGATCGCGCGCGCGTCGGCGGCGGTGCGGGGGAAGCCGGCGGACATCGGGCCGGAGGTCGCGATCGTCGACAGCTACACGACGCCCGTGCAAAAGGACCCGTTCGCGGTTCCGCTGGACGAGAAGATCGCGCTCCTGCTGGGCGCCACCGAGGCGATGGCAGGCGTCTCCAACATCGTCATGGCGGAGGGGAGCACCTACTGCCAGCGAATAGAGAAGCTATTCGTCAGCACCGAGGGCAGCGAGATCCAGCAGACGCTGGTGGAGACCGGGTGCGGCATCGAGGCTACGGCGGTAGACGAAGGGGAGGTACAGGGGCGCTCCTATCCGAACAGCGTGGGGCGCCACCAGGGGACGGAGGGCTGGGAGTTCGTGGAGCGCTGGGACCTGCCTGGGAACGCACTCCGGGTGGCCGAGGAGGCGGCCGCCATGCTGCGCGCCAAGCCGTGTCCGTCGGGCGTCACCTCGGTGATTCTGGACGGCAGCCAGGTGGCCCTTCAGGTGCACGAGTCGTGCGGCCATGCGATCGAGCTCGACCGCGTACTGGGGACGGAGGCCGCCTACGCGGGCACCAGCTTCCTCACGACGGAGAAGCTGGGCAACTTCCGCTACGGCTCGGACGCCGTCAACATCACCGCCGACGCGACGATCCAGGGCGGCCTGGGCACCTTCGCCTACGACGACGAAGGGATCCCCGCCCATTCGACGCCCGTCGTGCGCGAGGGGAACTTCGTCGGCTACCTCACGTCGCGGGAGACGGCGACCGCGCTGGGACAGACGAGCAATGGCGCGATGCGCGCATCGAGCTGGAACCGCATCCCGCTGATCCGCATGACGAACGTCAACCTCGACCCCGGCGAGTGGACGCTGGACGACCTTATCGCCGATACCGACGATGGCATCTACATGGAGACGAACCGAAGCTGGAGCATCGACGACCGGCGGCTCAACTTCCAGTTCGGCACGGAGATCGGCCGCGAGATCAAGAACGGAAAGCTCGGCGACCTGGTCAAGAACGCCACCTACACGGGCATCACGCCCCAGTTCTGGGGCTCCTGCGACGCCGTCTGCAACCGCGACCACTGGGTGGTCTGGGGGACGCCCAACTGCGGCAAAGGGCAACCGTCGCAGGTGGCGCACACCGGGCACGGAGCAGCGCCCGCCCGCTTCCGCAACGTGCAAGTGGGGATTATGCGGTAAAGTCGCTTAGCGTCTTACCATTGACTATCCAGTCTGACTAACGTACGATTTGTCTGAGGAGGTAGTCATGAAGGGGCCAAGAAAGCGGCATCGCTACGCTGAGCGCGTACCGTTGATAGCGCAGGAGTTACGGCGCTTGAACCGCTCAGCCACGCGGGCAGAACTCTTCGAGGCCCTCAAGACCGAGCCAGGCGGCTTGTTCGACAAGCGTCGCCAACTGGATGCCACGTTGCGGTGGGACAAGAAGCAGAAGGGACGGGAGCCCGTCTTTCGGCCCGACGGCAGGAATCGCATAGCTCTGGGAAGCCCCCTCCCGGAGGCTGAGGCGGGAATCCCCTCAGAGCCTCAAGAATCGCGGGTCTACGACCGCGGCCAGACGGTGGTACCCAAGAAGATACGCGACGCGATGAACGTCCAAGAGGGTTCGACCCTGGTTTGGCACGTGGAGGAAGGTGTCGCGCGCGTCGTTGCTATTCCCAAGGACCCCGTTCGTGCGCTCTACGGAATTATGAAGGACAAAGGCCCGACGTTCGAGGAGTATCTGGCCGAACGCAACGCAGAACGCCGGCGGGAGCGCGAGCTTGAGGCAGATGAGGAGCGCCGGTGGCGTACGTACTCGACACGTCGGCGCTAGTCGCCTACTTCAAGGCCGAACCCCCAGGCACACGAGTCAGAGACATGCTGTTGGAGCAGCCCTCGGATATCTTGCTCCCGTTCATGACCCTGATGGAGGCGGAATACGTTCTCGCTCGCACGTTTCCACCCTCGCAGGTAGACCAGTTCATCGCTACCCTGCGCGGTGTAGGAGCGCCGGTCGTGGAGTCCAACCCAGCGTGGGGTGCCGCCGCCGCCCGTCTCAAGGCCCGCGGCGGCCTCTCCCTCGCCGACGCCTGGATCGCCTCGCTCGCCTTGATATACGATGCCGAGCTGCTCCACAAGGACCCCGAGTTCGAGCGGGTCGAGGGCCTCCGGTCCAAGCGCCTTGGATAACCGCAGAAGGAAGGTATCATACTCTCGTCGTGGAACGTGAACGGTTCGAGGAGCTGGTGCGCCAGGCGCTGGAGGGACTGCCGGAGGAGATCGCGCAGCGGATAAGCAACGTGGACGTGGAGGTGCAGGACGCGCCCACCCCACGCCAGTTGAGCGCGACCAGAGTGCCTTCCGGGCACACGCTCCTCGGCCTGTACCAGGGGATCCCGCTCACCCGACGCACCTCCGGCTATCAGATGGTCCCGCCCGACAAGATCACCATCTTCCAGCGACCGCTGGAGGCCGTCTCGCGAGGGGATGACGACCTCGTCAGACGCGTTCGGGATACGGTGATTCATGAGGTCGCCCACCACTTCGGCATCAGCGACGCCCGGCTGCGGGAGATCGAGGCCGAGAAGCGCAAGCGGAGATAGCGAGCGGAGACCGTGCGAGCCATCGACGTCCATGCCCACCTGCCCGGACCGGGCAGCCGGCCCGCAGCCGGCGACCCCAAGGGACGGTCCTATTTCCGCCCGGTCATCACGCACAGGACGGGAGTGGAGATGGCGGAGTACTACGCCGAGGTGGACAGCCTGACATGACGGATGAGAACCTCGTCGCCCGCGCCGAGGCGAACTTCTTCGGCACATTCAGGATGCTGGCGGAGCTGAACGATGACGGAAAGGTCTGGACGGACGACGGGCTGCTGGTAGCCGCGTCAGGCGTCCCTCTTCGTTCGTTCAACAACGTCTTCGTTAGACGCCAGCTTCAGAATCCAGTTTCGATCCTGAGCGACGTGTTCGCGTACCTCGACGGCCGGAAGCTGCCGTTCCGCCTCCGGCTGCGGGAGGGGAGAGACCAGGCCGCAGAGGCCGCCGCGGAGAGGCACGGGTTGCACCGCATCCGCACCATTCCGGAACTGGCGCTCGACCCGATCACAGTCGAAGCCAAGCCGCCGCCGCTGGACATACGCCGCGTCGCGGAGGTCGGCGTTCTCGACGACCATGTAGCCGTCGTTGCTGACGGCTTCGACATGCCTGCCTCACTCCTCCGCGAGGTCTTCTCCTCCAGGCTTGTTGAGGAGGCGACTTGGCGCGGCTACGTTGGATACGCGGGCGGACGGCCCGTCGCTGCCTCGCAGCTCTCCATGACCGATGGTGTGGCGGGCATCTACTACGTGGCGACGCTCGAGGAGTTCCGCGGTCGCGGGTTCGGCGAGGCGATGACCCGGCGCGCGATCCAAGATGGCGCCGACGCAGGCTGCGACGTTGCGGTCCTCCAGGCGTCAGACATGGGACGTCCCATCTACGAGCGGATGGGCTTTCGCCTCGTCGCCGGCTACAAGACGTTCGTCCGGCCCGAGTTCTCGGGCCAGTAGGAGGTTTGGCCATGCTGGGAGAGCAGGAACTCAAGAACCTCGGCGACCGTGCCCTGGCCATGAGCCAGGCCGACCAGACGGAGGTGGTCATCTTCGCGCCCCACAGCGCCCTCACGCGATTCGCCAACAGCTACATCCATCAGAACGTCGAACAGCAGGATCTGGACATGCGCGTGCGGGCGGTCGTCGGAAAGAAGATCGGCGTCGCCTCCAGCAACGACCTCTCGGACGACGGCCTACGCTCCGTTGTGGAGCGAGCCCTCACGCTGGCCCGGTATCAGCGCGAGAACCCGGACTTCCAGTCGCTGCCTTCGCCAAAGCCCATCAGGCGCGTCGACGCCTTCGTGGAGCGGACGGCGCGCACCGGACCCGAAGAGCGCGCAGCCGTCGTCGCCCAGATCTGCGACGCCGCCACGAGCGCCGGCCTCAATGCCGCCGGCGCCTTCCGCACCTCAGCGGCCGAGATAGCCGTCGCCAACTCGCTGGGCGTCTTCGCCTACCATTGCGACACTGTGGCCGACCTCACCACCGTCGTGATGGGCGAGAGCGGCTCCGGCCACGCGGAGCGCGTCAGCATGGACGTGGCCGATATCGACGGCGCGGAGGTGGCCAAAGAGGCGGTGGACAAGGCGCTGCGCAACGTGGACCAGACCGAGCTGGAGCCGGGCGAATACGACGTCGTCTTCCAGGAGTATGCGGTGGCGGACATCCTGGACTTCTTCGGCTACCTCTCCTTCAGCGCGCAGGCCTGCCAGGAGAAGCGCAGCTTCATGGCGGGACGGATCGGGGAGCAGGTGATGGGCGAGAACATCGACATCTGGGACGACGGCCTGGCCCCCGACACCATCCCCGACCCCTTCGACTACGAGGGCGTGCCCAAGCAGCGCGTGACGTTCATCGAGCAGGGGATCGCCCGCGGGGTGGTCTGGGACTCCTACACGGCCGGCAAGGAGGACCGCGAGTCGACCGGCCACGCACTGCCGGCCGGCAGCACCTTCGGCCCGGTGCCGTCGAACGTCTTCCTCGGTACCGGCGACGCCACGCTGGACGAGATGGTCGCCTCCACCAAGCGGGGCGTCTGGGTGAGCCGCTTCTGGTACACCCGGCCCGTCCACCCGCTGAACGTCGTCGTGACCGGCATGACCCGAGACGGCACGTTCCTCATCGAAAACGGGAAGGTCACCAAGCCGGTCAAGAACCTGCGCTTCACCCAGGGATATCTGGAGGCGATGAACCGCGTCGAAGCCATCGGCAAGACGGCCACGCTCTGTCGCGGCATGATCGGCGTCAGCCGTGTGCCCGCCCTCAAGATCGCCAAGTGGAACTTCACGGGCGTGAGTCAGTACTAGGAGGGGAAATGAGGGATGTGCTATAGTGTTGGACACCTGCTGGAGGCAGGCAAGCGGAGACAAACCTGCGGCGAAGGATTGGCCTATTGGGGGCTCGCGAACGGACTCGCAGAACAGTCAGGAGGATCGACGCCACGCCCCTTGGCGGCAGTTCCCGACCGCTGAAGGCATTCATGGCTGGCGACGAAGGAGTTTACGTGATAAAGCCGATAAACAATTTGCAGTCGCCTAAGGTGCTGGTGAACGAGCTCATCGGTTGTGATCTGCTGCAGCTCCTAGGACTAGCTCACCCCGAGGGGGCGTGCATAGGCGACATACCTGCGGACATAGGTCCGCTGGTGGACTACCCAGGTGGCGGGGGCGTGCAGGGGCCTGCTTTCTGCAGTCTGCTGATCGACCCAAGCTACGACTATGCCGAGGAACTGGTTGACAAGATCGAGGACCCGTGCATGCTGGCCGGAGTTATCGTCGCCGACACCTGGGTCATCAACCGCGACGTAAGACAGATGCGCCTCGTTCTGACCGGCAAACCGGACACATACCGTCCAGTGTTCATTGACCAAGGCCACTACTTCGGCACTCCAGACTGGGATGAGGCAAGCTTGAAGGCAAGCGCGGCCGAGTCCACAGTCAGGGGACTGTGGGCGCGCGAGCATGATCCCAAGTGGGAGTGGTTTCAGCCAGCGCTGGAGAAGCTAGGCCAAGTAACGCGGGATGACCTTGAGTGGGCTACCGACGACATCCCGAGCGAGTGGCCTTTCACATTCTCCGAGCGGAAGGCGCTATGCGCTTACCTATTGCGAAGAGCCAAGATCGTGCCGACCATTATCGAAGAGAAATTCAACTAAGGGTGCAGCCATGACAGTGCGATGCCACTACACTATTGTCCGTTTCGTACCTAACATAGTGCGAAACGAGTGTGTGAACGTAGGGGTGATTCTTCAGGCGCTCGATCGCCCGTTCATCAAGGCCAGATTCACTGGCAGACTCGCACGCATCCGCTCGCTGTGGCCTGAGGCGGACCGCGGGATCGTTCACATAGCCCGGAGAGAGCTCCGAAGTCGCTTTCGCGCGTACGAGGAGGAAAGCCGGGCCCAGTTGGATCTGATTGCTGAGGGACCAGAGCCCGCCGTAACGGATCCGGCGTTTCTCGAGTACCTCCACCGAGAGTATTCCAACAACATTCAGTTCACTGCCCCGGCACCAACGACCGCTTGCGGAAGCCTGGACGGTGAGCTGGACGAACTCTACCAAGTCTACGTAGCGGAGGAAGGGCCCTTCGTCTGGAGATCGCCGGCAGTGAAACTGGCCCCGGCAGGACAGCGAGAGAAGATCGTGAACCATCTTAGGCGACACGGCTATGTTGGAAGAGGACGTCTACACGAGAACGTAGGCCTGCCGGGCGCAAGCAACAGCCAGTGGTTTTTCGACCTTGGTAGGCGAGACGACAAGGGGATGATCGTTCAGATTCTGTCGCTCGACGTGGCCGGACCTCAGCCAAAACTACAGCGATCACTGATCTTGGCGGGAATGGTGGAAGATGTCGCGCAGAGACTGAACGACCTGACTAGCGTCGCGATAGTATTCCCGCCCAGTACCAACGGAACGCGGGCGGACGGATACAAGGAGTCACTAAACATTCTCAAGCAGCGGGACATCTACACAGTGGAGGTTTCACAAGACGTGGACAGCGCCGTGAAGGCCACAGCCGCCCGCCTCGGCCTGTGATGTGAAAGCGGCGGCCACACTGTCCGCCATCAAACGGACAAGATGCCCACCGTCCCCCTGGAACCCGTCGATACCGTCACCATCACCACGCTCGTCGATAACGTGTCGGACATGCTCCTGCAGAACGAGGGGCCGGCGAAACGGGTCGGCGTGGCCGGCCGCGGTGACGCGCCCCGCGTCCCCGCCGCGTTCATCGAGGGCGGGGAGACAGTCGACGCTCCGGTGGCAGAGCACGGCTTCGCCGCACTGATCACGGTCCCGGAGGACGGGCGGGAGCGCCGCGTCCTCTTCGACACCGGCATGACGCCCGACGGCGCCGCCGAGAACATGCGCCGTCTGGGGCTCTCACTTGACGAGATCGAGGCGATCATCCTCAGCCACGGCCACTTCGATCACACCATCGGACTCGACGGCCTGACCCGCGCGCTCCGCGGCAAAAGGCCGCCCATCATCGTCCACCCGGACGTCTGGACCCACCGGCGCATCGCCATTCCCGGCCGCGAGCCCTACGGGCTGCCGGTCACCAGCAAGTCCGCCCTGCAGGAGGCCGGATTCGAGATCATCGAGAACCGTGAGCCCTCGCTCCTGCTCGGCGGCGTCCTATTGGTGACGGGCGAGGTGGAGCGGACCACCGAGTTCGAACAGGGCTTCCCCATCCACCAGGCCGACCGCGACGGCGAGTGGCAACCGGACCCCCTCATACCGGACGACCAGTCGGCCGTGCTCAACGTGCGGGACAAGGGGCTGGTGGTGCTGACCGGCTGCGGCCACGCCGGCGTCGTCAACATCGTGCGCTACGCCCGGAAGCTCACCGGCGTCGACCGAGTGTACGCGGTGATCGGCGGGTTCCACCTGAACGGCCCGCTATTCGAGCCGATCATCCCGGCCACCTGCGAGGCGCTGGCGGAATTGGCGCCGGAGGTGATCGTGCCCGCGCACTGCACCGGCTGGCGCGCGACGCACGCCCTCGCGGCGACCTTCCCGGACGCCTTCATCCAGAACAGCGTCGGCACGCGCTACGAGCTGTAGGGACGGGCAGGAGCGCTGGGTTAGATAGCGCGGGAGTGCCGGCCAGCTCCGCGCCCCAGGCGGACCGCAACCGATTCCATGGCCCAATCCACCGTGGCCCCCGCCATCGGTATGAGTACCACGAGAAGCGGCAGGTGATAGCGCGGCTCACCGAAGAACACCACGTGCAGGGCAGTCCATACGCCAATGAGCAACAGCGGGAACAGCAGGCTGCGCCAGAGCTGCCGAACGCGCACAAGAACGCAGGCCGCCAGGGCGAGCACGATGAAGTATGTGGTGTCAAGCAGAAGGCGGAGCGGTTCCCATGCGCCATTGGGAAGCGGGTCTTCTCCAAAGGCAGTCACCCACGGGAGAACGTCGGAGTCCGGCCGCCAGAGCCACATGATCTTCCTCCCGGAAAGCTCCAATTCCGCTCCAGGGTTGCCGGCGGCGTAATCGATCGCGCGGCGCGTACCCAGGCGATTGAATAGGCCCTCCCGCTCCTGAAACGTGAGTCCCGGTTCGGCGGCCCAAAGATCGTCGGGCACGATGTAGCGACCTGTGGAATACGGAGCGTGTCCGATCCGGAGGTTGTAGCCGAAGTTGGCGGAAAGCACGATGGGCTCGCCCATCGTGATCATGTTGCGGACGGTCCACGGTGCAACAAGGACGACAACACCCGCCAGCACTAACGCAGTCCAGGTCAACGCGGTACGCGGCTTCGTACCGGCGGCGATCCAATACACTCCGGCCAGGGGAACTAGGAGAAGGGCCTGTCCCCGAACGAGAGTGGCACCGCAGGTGAGCACCGCGGCGGCGGCGACTGGCATGCGCCTCAATGCGCCGCTCCTGTCCGGGCCGTACAGAAAGACCGCCATTGCGGAGGAGAACAAGAGGACAAAGAGTGCATGAGAGAGGAGCACCGGCGTCCAGAGGACCAGACTCGGTAACAGAGCAGTGATACCGGCACCTATGATGCCAGCCCGTGGACTGAACAGCCGCCGTCCAATCCAGTAGACAGGCACCACCGTCAGGGCACCCGCAACAATGTTGGCGGTCCGGCCGACCGCCAGGCTCTCGCCGAACAGTCGATACCAACCGGCCAGATACGCCGGATAGCCGGGTGGCCAGAACGCCGACGGGTCGCCTCCTGGGTAGAAACCTCGTATTTCGTCTAAGCCAACGGTATAGCCGAGGCCGCGGGCCAGGCTGAGCGCTGTTGCGTTGTAGTACTCTGCATCACTGAAAGGTGACAGCTCCGGTGCTGTCCACGCGGACCACACGAGGCGGACGACAGCGGCGGCAAGAGTGAGGGCACCCAGTAGAAGCCATGTCCGGGAAGACACCGCAACTGCACCCGCCAGCAGACCATCCTCCCGGCTCAGCCGTGCCACCACGTGTCGCCAGCGCCGCGCGGATCTCGTCATCTGCCGCCGGCCTTCCGATACCATCTTCCACCTCTGTCCAGCAGCGGCGACAGGCCGCCGCGCCGTTCAAACACCACGAGGCCGCCGGCCAGGGGAAGCGACAGGACGGTGAGCGCGATGCCGAGCTTCCAGTCCCACGACCTGCCGTGTGCAAGCCTCACCACGACATCACCCTCGACTCCGGAGAGATCCACTCCGATGTAGTTGGGCCCGTAGCGCTCCACCCTGAGCGAACGCCCGTCTTCGGTTTGAGCGCGCCAGCTCCGGTCCCAGTTCTCGCTAATGACGAGGTACTGATTCGGCGGCAAGTTGTCGAGACGTATCTCCATGGTCGTGGCGGACGGATATGCCACAGCAACGGGCGTGGCATCTGCGGAGTAGGCAAACTCGCTGTGTTTCCGAGTCACCTCGTCGCGCATGGCCCGCTCCTCGTCGGTCTTGTACGTCGTCCGAGGGAAGCGCAGCGCCGGCAGTTTCTCAGCGTCGGAGATAAACGCCTCGACCGGCACCCAGGGAACCTCGTAGAGCGAGACAGGTGGGTACGCCTCGATCCGCAGGATCTCCTGGTAGCTCCCGGCCGCCTCCCCGCCGGGGTGGAGTTGGCGGCCTGCGGCTGTGTCATCGGGTACGAGGAGGTACGAGACCGCCATTGCCCTTAGGTACTCCTCGGTAGTCCGCCAGTCCGGGTCGCCCATAATGACTCCTTCCTGCAGTGGCCGGGCGAGCAACGACCAGTCGCCCTGCACGAATGCGCTTCTGGCGGAACGGAGCTCGCCAAAGTGCCGGAACGTGTACCATGACGTGTCCGCGCCATCCATCCAGACACGCCCCGGCTGACCGCAGTTGTGCCCCTCGAACCACGCCGCCAGCGCATCGGGCCCGTACCACGCCGGCTCATACCCGCGGTCGGCCGCGAAGCGAAACATGGGAACGAAGAGCCCCGCAGCCACAACCACCGCGCAGACAGAGACGACCGCACGTCGGCGGTCGATCTCGGCGAGTCCGCGCAACGCCCCATCGATGGCGATGGCTCCCAGCAGTCCCAGTCCCAGCGGCAGCAGGTTGAGGAGCCGGACGCTTTGCATCAAGCGGATCGGTTCCGGGCCGACGCCGGCGTAGGATACTGCGATGAGAAACGCCGTGATGGCCAGGAACGCCGCCACGTACAGCAGCAGAGGGCGGAGCACCGCACCGCGGAAGATGGCGATGGTGACGGCAACCACCGGGACCATCAGCCACACGAGGTCGTTGATGTGGTCCACGTTTCCCTCGAAGATCTCGCGCAGGAACTGGACGTCCGCGGAGGCCGGGTCCTGCATGGGAGGCTTTGCCGAGAAGAAAGCGGGCACCCAGAAGAAAGCGGCGGCGAGAGCGGCGACGACGCCCTGGAGCGCCAGACGGCTGAGGCGACCCGTCTCCACGGGCCCCGCCAGAAACACGGCGATCAGGGCGACGACGCCCGCGAGCGCAGCATGGGGGTGGACATAGATGCTCAGACCGGCGGCCGCCGCGACGAGATAGATCTGCGGGCCCCTCCGGTAGCGCCAGACGGCGACGAGCAGAACCGGCACCAGCGCCAGGCCCCAGAGCGTGCTGAAGGTCAGCATCTCCGCCGCATAGTTGTACGTGCCGAAGGTCACGACGCCGGCAAAGAGCGCCGCCGCTTGCGGAAGGCCGACCAGCCGCGCCGCGACGTACCCGGAGCTCCGCACCCAGAAGATCAGGAGCGCCTCCAAGAAGAGCATCGTCCGTTGGGCCGAGGCGTCGCCCAAGGCGGAGACCAGCGCGGTCACAACGTGCGGCACGAACTGATAGGTCTGGAACGGTGAGAGGCCTCCTGCCCAGGCGTGGTCCCACGTGGGGAGGCCGTACTCCTGCACCAGCCGGACCCGATACGCATGCCCCAGCCACTCTCCCCACAGGCCGACCGGATAGTCTCCGGTGGTGAGGAAGTCACGGTCGATAAAGACGGCCGCGGCCATCAGGCCCGACAACGCGACGGCGTCCGGGCCAGCTCTGCGCCCAAGGCGGACCGCCAGCCTAGCCGCGCGCTTCATCACGCGCTGATCACCACCTCCGCCACCGACATGTCCCTCCCTCCCTTGCACCTATCCCATGCGAATCGCCGCGGCGACGCCCAGTTCACTCGACACGAACGTACTCCCTCATTTGCGCATCGTAATCCAGCACGCACTTGTTCTCGATGAAGACGGCTAGCTCTGGGATCTCGTCTCCGCCAGCGCGGTCCACGTACACGTCCTCGTAATGAAGGTTGAGGGCCATACGCGCTGAGGCACCGAAGAGATCGAAGATGGGGCTGTGCAACAGATAGACGTGGCTCTCCCTGGGCAGCTCCCCGCAGAGCAACGGGGCCTGGTGAAACAGGTCATCGTAGGCGCGGGCTTGGTGGCTGATCCACGCCTGCCGGTCCCGCGCCTGGCCACCCAGAAACACAACAAGCAACAGGAGCGCTGCCGCTGCGGCGGGCATGATGACGCGTGAGGCCCATCGTGCCCGAAACCAGCAGAGCACCGTTCTCCCGACCACGGCAGTGAAGACGGCGAAAGGAACGGACGCCAGGTAAGTGTAGCGCCATTCGATCCCGGCCGGAAAGAACGAGTAGGGAAGCAGCGCCAGCAGCGTCCATCCGAATGCGAACCCCAGGACGCGGCTGCGTAGCGTGATGGACACGGCGCCGGTGACCAAGAAGGCGACCGCCGTGAACGGCCTCGCTCGCGACACCCACGACGCCCAATCGTCCGGGAGTGGCAGCGTTATCCACTTGAGGTAGTCCCACAGGTTGGCCCAGACGTGCCAGCCGAACCTGTAGAGACCCTCTTCCGAGGTCGAGCGGTACTCCTGGACGTAGATGAAGACAAAGTACGCAAGCGTGAGGGCGGCGAAGGGCATTAGCTCACAAGTGCGACGTACGATCCCTGGTGACGTCCCGGTCGGCCCCAGCAAGACGGCCAGACCAGCCAGCGCAACCGGGATGGTCACGGCCGACTCCTTCGACAGCAGCGCGAGCAGGAAGGCGGCAAGAGCCGTCCCGTACAGCCAACGCGACCGCCCCCCCCGCGAAGATAGGCCGCGTACAGGACGAGCGTCAAGACGTACAGCAAGGCACCTAGTAGCTCCGTCACGGAGGATATCCAGGTAACAGCGAAGTCGTACGTGGGCAGGATGACGAAGAGCAGCCCCGCGGCCGGGGCGACCATCCTCGACGATGTCATCTGCCACACAAGGACGGCCAGCAGCGCGCCGACCGCTGCGTGTAGAACCACGTTGGTCACGTGATACGGCAGGGGATCGAGGCCGTAGCTACGCCAGGCGGCGAAGAAGTACGCGTCCACCAGCGGTCGCCAGAAGGGCGTGGGTCGCTCGAACGCAGTACCGGCTGGGAAGGAGAACGCTCGCCTGAAAAAGGCGGTCGCGTCCGGGTTGCTGGCGGCTCGCAACCAGATGAAGTCGTCCAGGGCGAAGAAGTCGGTGATATCCGGCCAGTAGACGAGGAAGGCCACGAGCGTCAGGCCAAGGAAGGTCGTCAAGCCAGCCCAGAGCGGTGAGCTCAGGCGTGCTCGCATTCCCATCACCATCTCCGCCACCGACATGTCCCTCCCTTCGGTCTCCCTACGCCATACGGATCGCCGCGGCGACGCCCAGCTCCCCCTCGGCGAACTCCCACGTCACATAGCGGCTGTCGCGCCGCACCACCTTCTCCCACACGCGACCGAGCGCCGGCACCACCAGCAGGTCGTCGCAGACGGCGATGCCGCCGACCTTCAGGCGAGGCAGGGCGACGGCCAGGTCGCTGGCGAAGCCGAGGACCGACTTGTCCCCGTCGATGGTCGCCAGGTCGAAGTAGAGGTCGGAGTGCTCGCGCAGGAACGCCGGTAGCGTTTCGCGGCTGTCGCCCGATAGCAGCGTCACGCTGCCCTCGTGGCCGGCGGCCCGCAGCTCGCCCCGCACAAACTCCGGGCCGGGGTTCGGCGCGCCGGCGTAGTTCGGTGTCCAGAGATCGAAGCCGTAGATCGCGGTCTGAGGGGCCACCGCCCCCACCACGGCCGCGCTGCGCCCCCGCCAGACGCCGATCTCCAGGTAGTTTCGGGGCCGGACGAACGTCGCGGAGGCCCACAGGGTCGTGAGGATGTCCGCGTAGCGCCAGTGCTCCCCGAACTTCGCCTGAGAATACTGGTAAAAGAACCTACCGCCGTCGCGCTTGTCGCTGGGCGACAGCCTCCCCAGCACGGCGTCCACGAAGGCGACCGCCTCGGCCGACATCGCGGCGGCGCCCAGCGTGAGCGCCGTCGGGGGCAGAAACGGATCGAGCGGGTCGTCGCCGCCGATCCTCGGCGTATTCGCCGGGTACCGGGGAACGGGAAAGGGCCTGACCCGCTCCCAGGCGGCGCGCAGGCCGCCCCTGAGTTGGACTCTCGAGTCACTCACGGCTTCCGGCCCCGCCGCGGGTCCGTTGCGCTGACCGCATGCTTGCTCTCGCCTCTCGCCCAAGCGGGTCGCAGGAGGGAGGAACCTGTGCTAGCCGCTCCCCCGCTGCGCCAGCTCCTGCAGGATGAACGGGTTCGTCCGCCGCTCGATGCCGATCTGGGTCTCGTCCATGTGACCCGGCAGCACGACGGTATCGTCCGGCAGGACCAGCAGCCGGTCGACGATGCCCGCCATCAACTGCTCGTAGCTGCCGCCCGGCATGTCCGTGCGGCCGATCGACCCGCGAAACAGCGTATCGCCGCTGAAGAGCACCGGTTCGGTGTAGAAGCAGACCCCGCCCGGCGTATGCCCGGGCGTGTGGATCACCTTCAACTTCACGCCCGCCACCTCCACCTCGTCGCCGTCCGACAGCAGGACGTCCGGCTCGGGCGGGGGCTCAACCGCCCCGCCCATCCAGCGTGCAGCGCTCCCGGCGGATCCCGCGAGAGACGCCGCCTCCAGCGAATGGAGCAGGAACTTGGCGCCGGTCGCTTCCTGCACGCCCCGCACGCCCAGGATGTGGTCGATGTGGGCGTGTGTGTTGGCGATCAGCTTCACCG
The DNA here is from genome assembly GCA_964406605.1 of uncultured Dehalococcoidia bacterium. GTDB lineage: Bacteria > Chloroflexota > Dehalococcoidia > DSTF01 > RBG-16-68-14 > CAYOSF01. Next base: position 82,244 of record CAYOSF010000013.1, read on the forward strand.
TCAGGCCGGTGTCCTCCACCATCGACATGATCTGCTCCGGCTGGGCGCCGGGGTCGATGAGGATCCCCTCACCGCTGCTGCGTGACCCGATCACCCAGCAGTTCTCGGCGAAGACACCGACAACGATCCCGCGCACGATCAGGTCGTCCGGCAGCGTTTCGGCCACAGTGGATGCATGGTAGCAGATGTCCCGTGCTGAGCGAACGCCGGCTTGCCTGCCCTTCGCCCGGTCCCAGCGGCCTGCTTCGCGTGGCGTCTGCCGCATACTGAGCGGCCAGACACTTGCAGCCCGGAAGTTGCAGGCAAGCACGACCGGATATAAGCTGTACGATGATCCGCCATAAACGAGAAACGTGCTACACTGATACACGCTAGCGGCACGGACGCGGCTGGCACAAAACAGGAGGACTCGGCCATAGCCATGCAACACACCCTCATAGATGTGATGGCCCGTCGCGAGGGCGTAGCTTCCTCCGTTGGAAGGGAGCCCATCGTTTGTTGCGAGGCGCTCGTCACGGAAACCACCGCCGCCCCGGAATTCGTCGACATCACCGAGGAGGTGATGCGGATCGTGGCCGAATCGGGGGCGAATCTCGGGCAGGCCACCATCTTCTCCACGCATACCACCGCCGCTATCAAGGTCAACGAGAACGAGCCCCTTCTCCTGGAGGACATGGCCCGGATCATCCAGCACATCGCTCCGCTGCGAGGAGACTACGGGCACAACGACTTCTCCCGGCGCACCGTCAACGTCGAGGAGGAGGAGTGCGCCAACGGGCACTCCCACTGCCAGCACCTCTTTCTCAGCACCAGCGAGACGATCCCCATCCTGGATGGCGAACTCACGCTGGGCCAGTGGCAACGGATCTTCCTGGTCGAGCTGGACCGGCCACGCGAGCGGCGCGTGTTGGTCAACATCGTCGGCGTCACCGAATAGGCCCCGACGGCCGCACACTCCCTTTCGCCACATCGACCTTGCACCGACCGTGCCCTGAAGGGCGCCTTGGCAGTCGACGCCAACGACTCCAGAGGAAGGACAGAGACTCTCTTCTACGATCCGCTCCCGCCGCCGTGCGGGATCAGGTGCGCCGCCGTCGCCTTGAAGGACGCGATCAGCTTCGAGCCGGCCCCCAGCTCCAGCTCCTCCAGCGATCGCCGGGTGATGGTCGCCACGATGGGGAAGCCGCAGTCCACCTCGACCCGCACGACCGTACCGGTCGGCGTGACCCGACGCACGGTGCCCCGAAGACGGTTGCGGGCGCTGCTCGGGACATCGACCTCGCCCGGCGTAAGCACCACGTCCTCGGGCCGCAGGCAGAGCAGAACGCGGCGAGGGGGCGGATCGGAAGCGGCAACCTCCGCAACCTGACCCGCCACGTCCAGCCGCGCCAGCCCGCCGTCGAAGGAGAGCACCGTCGCGGCGACCATCGTCTCTACTCCCACAAACGCCGCCACCTCCGCGTCTGCCGGCGAACCGAAGACGTCTGACGTGGAACCGATCTGACGGATCTCCCCGTTCATGAGCACGGCCATGCGCCCGCCCAGCCGCATCGCCTCGTCGCGGTCATGGGTGACAAAGACGGTCGTCACGCCGGTCTCGGACAGCACCGTCGACAGGTCTTCGATGATCCCCTCGCGCGTCGGCTGGTCGAGGGCGCTGAACGGCTCATCGAGCAGCAGCACCTCCGGGTGCAGCGCGAAGGCGCGGGCCAGGCCGGTCCGCTGCGCCTCACCGCCGGAGAGCGTGGTGGCGGAACGCCCGGCAAGGTGCTCTATGCCGAACCGGCGCATCCAATGATCGACTCGCTCCCGACGTTCGGACCGGCGGACGCCGCGCAGCCGCAGTCCCACGGCGACGTTGTCGGCCACCGAGCGGCGGAGCAGGAGCGGGTCCTGAAACACCACCGCCATGCGCCGCCGCAGGGCCAGTCCACGGCCGTTCACCGGCTGTTCGTCGAAGAGGACCCGTCCCGCGCTGGGGCGCTGGAGGAGGGCAAGCGTCTCCAGCAGGACGCTCTTGCCGGCCCCGTTCGGGCCGATGATCACCAGCACCTCTCCGTCGAGCACGTCCAGATGCGGGACCCGCACGATCTCGGTCCTGCCGCGGCGCACCGTCACGTCTCGCAGGGAGAGCTTGCGCCCGCTCACGACCGCCGTTCCTGCTGCTGCACGGTGGTGAGGATCACGTTCACCAGGAAGATCAATGCCAGCAAGATGATCGAGAGCGCGATGGCCGGCGCGAAGTTGCCCCTGCTGGTCTCCAGCACGACCGCCGTGGTCAGGATGCGCGTCTCGCCCTGCAGGTTGCCGCCCACCATGATCGACGCCCCGATCTCGGAGACGGCGCCGCCGAAGCCCGCCATCACCGCCGCGAGGAGCGGCAGCTTCGCTTCCCACAGCACCAGCCACAACATCTGCAGCCGCGAGGCGCCCAGCGCATAGAGCTGAGCCCGGAGCTGCGGGTGCAGACTGCGGAGAGCCGCGGCCGTGAAGCCGGTAACGATGGGCGCGGCGATGACGGTCTGGGCGACGACCATCGCGGCCGGCGTGTAGATCAGCCGCAGCTCTCCCAAGGGACCGCTGCGCCACAGAATGATCGCCACGAACAGCCCGACGGCCACCGGGGGCAGGCCCATCCCGGTGTTCACCAGGCTGTAGGCCAGGTTCCGGCCTGGGAATTGGTTGAAAGCCAGCAACGAGCCCACCGCCACTCCGACGAGGAGGCTGATGGCCGTGGCCGAACCCGAGACGAGGAGGGAGCGCAGAGCGATCTCCCACACCGAGTAGTCGCCGTTGACGAGGATACGAACGGCGTCCTTCAGCCCATCCCAGATCAGGTCCACGGCCTATCAGCCCCGACTCTGGCTACTCCAGCCCCAGGTCCTCATACGTCTTGTCCGCATCCGGGATAAACAGAGGCTCGCCGAACTCGTCCACCCCAAAGTCACGAATGGCCTCCTGAGCCGTCTCCGAGACCATGAACTCCGCGAAGGCTTGACCGCCCGGCCCATTGACCAGGTCGAACATATCCGGGTTGACCTGCATCACCGAGTACACGTTCAGGAGGAGCGGATCGCCCTCCACGAGCACCACGAGGTCCAGGTTCTCGCTCTGCGCGAGGAAGGTGCCGCGATCCGAGAGCGTGTAGGCCTCCTTCTGGTTCGCGATCTGGAGGGTCGCGCCCATCCCCTGGCCGCTCTGCTCGTACCAGGATTCGCCCTCCGGATCGAGCGCCGCCTCCTCCCAGAGCGAGAGCTCCCGCTTGTTCGTGCCCGAGTCGTCGCCCCGGCTGATGAACGTCGCGCCGGCCTCGTAGATGGCCGCGAGAGCATCCACGGCCGAGGTCATGCCCGCAACGCCCGCGGGATCATCCTCCGGCCCGACGATGACGAAGTCGTTGTGCATGACGAGCATTCGGTTGATCGCCGCGCCGCTATCGACCAGCTCCTTCTCGCTGTCGGGAGCGTGGACCAGGAGTACGTCGGCGTCGCCGCGCTCGCCCATGGCCAAGGCCTGCCCGGTGCCAACCGCGATGACCTTCACGTTGTAGCCGGTCTCGTCCTCGAACAACGGCACCAGCACGTCAAGCAGCCCGCTGTCCTGCGTGCTCGTGGTGGTAGCCAGGATGACATCCGAAGGACCATGCTCCACCGCCGTCTCTGCTGCGGTGGCCTCACCTCCCGGCGTCTCAACGGGCGTCCCCTCATCGTCGCCGCACGCCACCGCCAGCAACATCGTTACCGCCGCCACAAGTGCTACCCACATCCAACGTCTCACTGCCCTCGATCTCCTTTCATGGCAGGCGCTATGCTGCTGCCAGCATATCGCACCCAAACGAAGACGCTCTTCAGCGAAGGGCCCGCGGGACCCGCGTCCAAAGCCTCCCTCCATCGCTCCGCGATATGCTGTTACGAGCATATCGAACGCTAACAAAAACGCTACCCCCCGAACAACCTGCGGAACTCGCGTTCCAGGTCGCCCTCCATGGCGCGGCGGAAGCGCCGGTACAGGCCAACCAGTCTCTCGCCCTCGGGTGTGAGGCGGCTGCCGCCGCCGCCCGCGCCTCCGGCCTCGCTCTCGATCAGCTTGATCCCCAGGTTGCCCTCGATCTCGCGGAGCTTACCCCAGGCCCGTCGATAGGACAGCTCCATCCGCTCCGCCGCCTGGGCCAGCGAGCCGGTCTCCGCCACGTGCTGGAGCAACTGCACCCGGTAGTCGCTGAGCACGATCAGGCCGTCCTTCTCCACCCAGAGCTTGATGCACGGATCCAGGGATAGTGCTTGTGCCTTTGGCGAGGCGCGCGTCTTCGTGCGTGCGGGCATGGCGCTATCGATTGTGACGGGACGGGGGAGAGCCGTCAAGCTTCGCCGCGGGCCGCTCACGTCCGATACCATGGACTCGCCATGGTCCAGCCGGGACAGGACGACTTCGAGTCCTCCACCGAGAACGCAGCCCTCGTCGAGCTGATCCGCCGCCGCATCCAGGCGGAGGGCGCTGTCACCTTCCACGACTTCATGGAGACCGCGCTCTACCATCCCCAACACGGCTACTACGCGACCCGCCGGCCCATGGGCCGGGAAAGCGACTACCTGACCAGCCCGGAGGTGAACCCGATCTTCGGTGCGTTGGTGGCGAAGCAGATCGGCCAGCTCTGGGAGCTCATGGACAGGCCCGAGCGCTTCGACGTGGTAGAGCAGGGCGGAGGCACCGGCCTCCTCGCCCGCGACATCCTCCGCTGGGCCGGCAGGAACGCGCCGGCTCTGCTCGAGGCCGTGCGCTACCGCCTGGTGGAGATCAGCCCCGCCCTACAGCGGCGACAGGAGGAGAGGCTGGCCGGGCTCTCGCTCCCGCCGGGGCGTGTCGAATGGCTTACTGAGCTACCCCCGCAGATCGAGGGCTGCCTCCTGAGCAACGAGCTCATCGACAGCTTCCCCGTGCACCGAGTCGTGAACCAGGACGGGCAGCTCCTGGAGGTGTACGTGTCGTATCGGGACGGCCGGTTCGAGGAGCTGGCCGGCGTAGCCTCGACCGACCGCCTGGCGGAGTACTTCGCCGACCTCGGCTTCTGGCCGGGCGATGGTTGCGTCGCCGAAGTGAACCTGCGCGCCGTCGAGTGGATGGCGGAGGCCGCGCGGGCGCTCCGGCGCGGCTTCGTGCTCACCTTCGATTACGGCTACCCGGCGGAGGAGCTCTACGCCCCCTGGCGCCGGGACGGCACGCTCCTCTGCTTCTACCGTCACAACGCCAGCCACGACCCCTACGCCCGCGTCGGCAAGCAGGACATGACGGCCCACGTCGACTTCACCACGCTCATGCGCATGGGCGAGTCGAACGGGCTCGAAGTCGCCGACTTCACCACCCAGGCCCGCTTCCTGGCGAGCCTCGGCATCGGTGCAGGCGTGGACGCCGTCGCCAAGGACACGCCCGAGGCGCTGGAGGAGTACTACGCGCGCCGCCGCGCCGTGCAGGAGCTGATCGATCCTGCCGGTCTGGGCCGGATCCGCGTGCTTGCCCAGCGCAGAAACGTCACGTCGGCCGGCCTCTGGGGCTTTCAAGAGCTGGAAGGTCCCTGACGCCCGGGGGGTCGGGCGCGGAGATCTTCTTCCCTTTGGGAGATGCACGGGCGGCCGCCGCCACCGACATTCAGTCGGAAGAGTGAATAGCCGAGAGGATGAGCCACACGGGCGCGCGTCGTTCTCCTCCCTCGGACGCGGTGCGTCGCCGCCCCACAGCCCTCCGCTGAGGCGCGGGCGCCTACTCCTGATCCAACTGGCCGCAGCCAGCCTTATTATCATGTCGCTAATGGGGGCGGTCATGACCTGGCGCCTCACTTCCTATCTGAGCGAAAGCGCGGTTCGCGAGGCTTCCCAGGAAACCCAGCAGGACCTCGTGCCGCGGGTGGCCTCCCGGTTGACTCAGGAGGACCTTACCACTCCCATGACCGGCCAACGCTACGCCGGTTTTCAGCGCTTCATGCAGGACAGCATCCTGTCGCACCGAACGATTCGGGTGAGATTGTGGAGCAGCGAGGGCGTGGTGATCTACTCGGACGATGCGGGTGAGGTTGGCACGAGCCGGGCCGTCGAAGGTAATCTGGCGGAAGCCCTGGCCGGCGACGCTGCCGCAAACCTGGGGACTGAGGACAGTCCCGAACTGGAGGAACAGGGAGAAGTGCTGGAAGTCTACGCTCCTATCGTTCTGCCCGGCTCAGAGGAGGTGGCCGGCGCGCTGGAGGTCTATGAGGACGCCACGAACCTTTCCCACTATCTGTCGGCCATGCGTTACTCGATATTCGCCGGCCTGGGGATGGGACTGGCCGTCTACTTCGTGTTGCTCTTCGTGGTAGTGCGGAGCGGGCTTCGAGCAATCGGGCGGCTACAGGAGAAGGAAGCCAGCGAGACGCTCGCACAGGAGACGGTCCGCGCCGTCGTCGCGGCCCTCGACCTGCGCGACTCGGAGACCGAGGACCACGCGGCACGGGTGTCCGAGATGTCGGTCGCGACTGCCCACCAGATGGGCCTTGCGCCTTCGGAATTGAACCAGATCGAGATCGGCGCACTCCTGCACGACGTAGGCAAGATCGGCGTGCCGGACAAGGTGCTGCTCAAGCCGGGACCGCTGACGGAGAACGAGTGGGTAAGCATGCGCCGTCATCCTGACCTGGGGTACAGGATGCTGCAGGACTTCCCCAGCCTCACGCTCGCCGCGGAGCTGGTCCGCGCCCACCACGAGAACTTTGACGGGAGCGGCTATCCGCACGGTCTGGCCGGAGAGGCCATCCCACTGCCCGCGCGCGTCTTCGCCGTGGCGGACGCCTATGACGCGATGACCTCCGACCGCCCGTACCGCCGTGCCCGCTCCCATCGCGCGGCCCTCATCGAGCTTCGTCGCTTCGCCGGAAGCCAGTTTGACCCAGATGTCGTCGGCGCGTTTCTCGCGGTTGCCGATCGCTTCGCGCGCCCGGACGCTGCGGATGCGGCCACGGAGGACTCGGAGAGCGCCGAGGACGACGTCGGCGCCGCCCGAGCCGCCTGACGGGGCTTCTTGAGAGCCGGCCCTTGGACTCCCTAGACTTGGGCTATGGAGGGCTATTCCGAAACCGTCATGGATCACTTCGAGCGGCCTCGCAACTCCGGCGTGCTGGAGGACGCCAACGCCGTCGGCTACATGACCAACCCGGTGTGCGGCGATACGCTGCTGCTCATGCTCCGCGTCGAGGGCGAACGGGTGGAAGACGTGCGCTGGCAGTCGGAGGGCTGCGCCGCCTCGATCGCGGCCGCCAGCATGATGAGCGAGCTGGTGCGGGAGAAGCCGCTGGCCGAGCTGGACGCCCTCACCCGCGAGCGGATCGTCGACGCGCTGGGCGGCCTACCGTCGAGCAAGCTGCACGCCTCGGTGCTGGCGGCGGACGCGCTGCGGCAGGCGATAGAGGAATACCGGCGGAAGCAGAGCACGGACGCCGCACATTAGGCTCCGGTTCTCGTTCCTGGCCTTGATCTCCCATCGCTCCTGACGCATAATCACCCCACGGCTGCCTGGCGGCCCGCTCGACCCGAGAACGGCCGTCCGGCGTTGCTCAAGGACGTTTGCGTATGGCGCTGGCAAAGGCCACGCCTGAGCCGTAGTCGCCGACGACAAGTCACATGGAGGCAGGCAATTCCTGAGAGGGCCAAGAGCAAAGTGGCAAGCGCATGCTGCGCTTCCTGCAACGGAAGGGTTGGTGGATAGAACGCATCCACGGCTCTCATCACATCTTGCACCACGAAGCACATCCAAACGTCACACTCACGGTGGCCGTCCACGGCAGAAAGACGATGCCAGCCAGAGCCATCGTTGCTACCTTGAAGGCAGCTTCCATAACAAACGAGGAGTTCAACAGGGAGGCGTAGAGCAGTGGAGTATCAGATCATCCTCACCAAAGAGGGGAAGAAGTGGACGGCAGAGGTGCCTGCCCTCCCTGGCTGCGTGACATGGGGGACCAGTAAGGAAGAGGCGCTGCTCATGGCGCACGAGGCGATTGAAGGCTGGCTCGCAAGCCGAAAGCGTTTGGGCAAGGCCGTTCCCCGCACAGGACCAAGCGTGGAACTCGCAAAGGTAAGTGTCGGCTGAGCCTATGGCGCTGGCGAAGGTGCTCTCGTGTGCGGTCGTCGGCCTCGATGGCGAACTCGTCGAGGTCGAGGTGGACATCGCCAAAGGACATGCCCGCCTTCGCCATCGTCGGCCTGCCGGACGCGACCGTGCAGGAAGCCAAGGAGCGCGTTCGGTCCGCCATACGGAACTCCGGCTTCCCCTTCCCTAACCGCCGGATCACGGTGAACCTCGCCCCGGCCGACATCCGCAAGGGGGGACCGGCGTACGACCTGCCCATCGCCGCGGGCGTCCTCATCGCCTCGCAGCAGGTCGTCGCCGACATCGACCGCACCATCTTTCTGGGCGAGCTGGCGCTGGACGGCGCCGTCCGCCACGCCCACGGCTAGGCCACGCAGTTCGACGCAGCCATCAGGTGCTCGTGCTTCGGCACCTTCCTGATCTGGTACTTGACGGGCCCTCTCCAATCCAGCTAGCATGAGCACCTCTAAGAGCAGTGCATAGGGCGAAAGGACAGCACCATGCGCCGCAACCTCCTGATTGCCATCGTATGCATAGTGGTTCTCAGTGTCTCCCTCATTGGGAGCGAAGCAGAGGCCACCACGCAGGTGCGATCGCAGAGCGACCCTACTAGCTGGTGGTGGTACTACGGCCAAACGCCCGCGCAAGTCACGGACCTGACTAACGACAACGGAGCGCGCATCGTCGACATCGAGGTGCAAGACACCTCACCAACTCTGCGCTTCGCCGTCGCTCTGGTGCGGAACCAGGGCGCCTATGCCAGCGCCTGGTGGTGGTACTACGGGCTTACTGCCCAGCAAGTGAGCGACAACCTGAGCGCCCACAACGCCCGGCTCATCGACCTTGAGCCCTACCGTGTAGACGGCCAGCTTCGCTTCGCCGCCGTGATGATCGCGAACACAGGCGCCCAGGCCAAGGCCTGGTGGTGGTACTACGGCCTCACTGCCGGACAAGTGAGCGACAACCTGAGCGCCAACAACGCCCGGCTGATCGATCTGGACACCTACGGTACCGGGGCGGACCGCCGCTACACGGCGGTAATGATTTCGAACACGGGCGTGAACGGCAAGGCCTGGTGGTGGTACTACGGCCAAACGCCGCAGCAGATCTCCGACCTGCTGAGCACAAACAACGCCCGACTGATTGACATTGACCAGCAGGATCCCAGCGCCGGCACCTTCAACGTGATCATGGAGGCCTGCCCCTGTCCGCTCTGGTGGTGGTACTACGGCGTGACCGAGGCACAGGTGAACCAGCTCGCCGCCCAAAACGGCGCGCGCATCGTGGACGTGGAAACGTACCTCGTTGGCGGCCAGCGCCGGTTTGCCGTGGTGATGATCAACAACTCGAACGCGATCACGAGCCGTGTCGGGCAGTTGCTGCGCACCGGCACGGACGGCGCGGTCGGTCTTTACCTGAAGGAAGTGGGCGGACCCGTGCTGGCGGCACTCCAGGAGCGCCGCATCTTTGAGCCGGCGAGCACGATCAAGGCACTGCTCCTCCTCCACGCGATGCAGCAGGTACAGGCTGGGAACGCCGCGCTCACAGATCAGATCGTCATGTATCCCGACACCGGCTGTCCCACGGGTGCGCCTCTCGGCACTAGCCAGTCCCTCCAGACGGCGCTAGCTGGGATGATGCAGTTCTCCAACAATGCTCAGACTCGGGCGGTGGGTGATACCTTCGGCTTCGCGAACATTAACGCAACCGCGGACGCCATCGGCATGATCGATACGCAGATCAACCAGACGGTTCTCGGCTGCGGGACGCCACCCTTCAACGACCTCACGCTCGTCGACATCGGGCTCCTGTACGAAGGCGTCGCCGATGGAACGCTGCTCAACGCGGCGAACCGAAACACCTTCTTCTCGCTGATGGCGGGTCAGAAGATGTTCCAGTCGCAAGGGTTCGACTTCGTGGGCATCTGGGAAGACATCCAGGACATCGTAGACGAGGAATCCCCCGGCAGCTTGAGCGCGGCGCAGAAGCAGGCCTTCCTCGATCAGATGGGCGAAAACGCCAAGGCCGGGGGCTATACCACTTGTCCCAGGACCGGGCCGTGCTCGGTTGCCGCAGACCTTGTCGAGTACCGGTCCCTCGGCGCCTGGGCGCGCGTCCCGTTCTGTCAGGGCTCTACTGTGGTGCCCCGGGAGTACGTCTTCGGGTTCTTCATCGACGAGGCAACGGACCGGGACAATGCCGACGACACCTTCGCCAACGTCCGAGCCGAACTGCTGCGCGAGCAGATCCGGGACGCGCTGAGCGGTTGGGCGAGTTGCAGCACCACGCCGACCCAGCCGCCAGCGCCGACGGCCACACCGACGGCAACGTCTTCGGGGCTGTCCGGGGACGCGAACTGCGACGGCATGGTGAACAGCGTCGACGCCGCCCTGATACTCCAGCTCAGCGCAGGACTGATCGGTTCCGTCGGCTGCCCAGGGAACGCGGACGTGAGCGGTGACGGCTTGACCAACGCCATTGATGCCGCACTGATCCTGCAGGTCACGGCGGGTCTGATACCCAGTCTGCCGCCGTAGGAACCGCCGTCCGGCAGGCCCCCCGTCGGCTCGCACATGCTCATTGCCAAGCCGCCGGGAGCCGGCAAGACGCCGCTCGCCCGGGCGCTGCCTCCGCTGTCTCATGGTCCGCCCGCACCGGCCGAGGCGCGCTATGTGTCCTCATCACCCTCCGCAGCGTGTTACCAGGTGGCACACGTTGCCCTCCGCTCGTCCCACCATCCCTCCCACCCCATGATCATCCCACGGCCGGCTGGCAGCCCATCCACCGCTTGCAGAACAGCCTCGGCTGTGGCATAACAGAACCTGGCATGCTCTGATAGTAAGGGGGTAAATGAGCATGTGTGTAGGCAATAAAATGGCGTTTCTGCGAAACAGTTTCCCGCAACCTCGACCGCCCCGTAGCTGAACACGGAGCCACGTATGGCGCTGGCGAAGGTGCTCTCGTGTGCGGTCGTCGGCCTCGATGGCGAACTCGTCGAGGTGGAGGTGGACATCGCCAAAGGCATGCCCGCCTTCGCCATCGTCGGCCTGCCGGACGCGGCCGTACAGGAGGCCAAGGAGCGCGTCCGCTCCGCGATACGGAACTCCGGCTTCCCGTTCCCCAACCGCCGCATCACGGTGAACCTCGCTCCGGCCGACATCCGTAAGGAGGGTCCGGCGTACGACCTGCCCATCGCCGTGGGCGTCCTCATCGCCTCGCAGCAGGTCGTCGCCGATGTCGACCGCACCATCTTCCTGGGCGAATTGGCGCTGGACGGCGCCGTCCGCCACGCCCACGGCGTGCTCCCGATGGTGGGACTGGCCAAGGACCGCGGCATGGAGACCGCCTACGTGCCGGAAGCGGACGTGCGGGAAGCGGGCCTCATCGATGGCGTGCGCATCATCCCGGTGAGTAACCTGGCCCAGCTCATGGCGCATCTGAGCGGCGAGGAGCCGATCGCGGAGTTCGCGCGCGACGGACAGCCGCCCGCCACCTGCCGGCTCTGGGAGGGGACCGACTTCGGCGAGATCCGCGGGCAGGAGCACGTGAAGCGGGCGCTGGAGGTCGCAGCCGCGGGCGGCCACAACGTGCTCATGACCGGCCCTCCGGGGGCAGGCAAGACACTGCTCGCCCGGGCGCTGCCCTCGATGCTGCCGGATATGGCGCCGGAGGAGGCGCTGGGCGTGACGAAGATCTACAGCGTGAGCGGCCTCCTGCCCTCAGAAACCCCCTTGATCACGCACCGCCCGTTCCGGGCGCCCCACCACACGATCTCCCACGCGGGGCTGGTCGGAGGCGGCCGGAGGCCGCGGCCGGGTGAGATCAGCCTCAGCCATCGAGGTGTCCTATTCTTGGACGAGCTGCCGGAATTCAGCCAGCAAGTGCTCGAAGTGCTGCGCCAGCCGATGGAGGACCGGGTGGTCACCATCGCGCGCGCCCAGTCGACGGTCACCTACCCGGCGAACTTCATGCTCGTGGCCGCGATGAACCCCTGTCCCTGCGGCTTCTACGGCGACTCGACGAAGGAATGCACCTGCTCGGAATCGACGGTGAGCCGGTACCAGAAGCGCATATCCGGCCCCTTGCTGGACCGCGTGGACATCTTCGTCGACGTCCCGCGGGTGGAGTACGAGAAGCTGGCCGCCGAGACGACGGGCGAGCCCTCCGCGGCGATACGGGAACGGGTGGAGCGCACCCGGCAGGTGCAGGCGAAGCGCTTCGCCGGAAGCCGCCTGCTGTGCAACGCAGAGATGACGCCGGCGGAGGTACGACAGTACTGCCAGGCCGTCCTCGACGAGCAGGCGCAGTCGTTGCTGCGGCTGGCCATGACCCAGCTCTCTCTGTCCGCCCGCGCCTTCCACCGCGTGCTGAAGCTCGCCCGCACCATTGCCGACATGGCGGGCGAAGAGCGCATCGCCTCGGCTCACGTGGCGGAGGCGGTCCAGTACCGGCAGCGGGTGCGGGCCTGATCGCCGCCGCCCACGGATTGCGGGGCGGCTGAACCGATGGTGGCGAACCGGACAGCATCGCATGCTGCCCTCGTTCTCGCCTATCCTCGTCACTAGGCCGCCGGGGCAGGACAGGAGACGAACAGGGCTCATCCAGGTAGTCGTGGTCTTCAGGAATGTACATAACCTATCCTTGACATCGCTGACACTGATGCGTATGCTCTGCCTCAGGATGACACGGTGCCGGTGGCGAACGCGCCCGTAGCTTTCATGCGGAGCTGCGTGTGGTGCCCGGGGCCCTAGGGCGAGCGCGCTCGCAGCGGAGGTGGTGGGGGGACGTGTCCACGACGCGGCCCCCGCCCGCGAAGCGAAGGAGGGGCAGCATGAAGCGCTCTAGCTACTGGTTCCGATTCCAGAAGGCACGCATGTCAAGACGTGCGTTCGTCAGGGCGGCAGGAGCAACCGCTGCCGGAGCGGCCGGTACCGCCCTCGCCGGTTGCGGCGGGGGCGGGGGAGGCGGCGACGAGACCCCTGCGGCAGGCGAAACGCCCACGACCAAAACGGGGACCCCCAAGCACGGCAACCGCTACAAGGGGATCACCGCCGTCGATTGGGGCACGCTCGACCCGGTGACCAGCGTGGGCGGCTTCACCGGCATCACCGCCCGCATCTACAACGCCCTCATGGTCCGGTCCACGGACAAGCCTGATTTCCAGCTCTTCGATCTCGCCGAGGAACTCGAGCAGCCGGACGAAGAGACGTACGTCTTCAGTATTCGCTCCGGCGTCAGGATCGGCCCTAACGGCTACAATATCGAACAGCGGGAACTCGATGCCTTGGATGCCAAGGTCTGGCAGGACCGCATCGCCGAAGACGAGAACGCCCTTCCCCGATCCTTCACCACGGTGTGGCTGGACTCCTACGACGCGCCGGACGCCAAGACCTTCACCATGAAGACAAAGGGCCCGTACGCCTACTTCAGCTTCCGGCTCAACCCCATCCTGGGCGGCATGATGCCGCCCCGCGAGTTCTGGGAGCGTGGCCAGAGCATCGAGGGCGGGGGCGTCGGCGCCGGGCCCTACACCATCCAACCCGGCTCCTACCAGGAGACCGGCGGCATCAACCTGGACCGCAACCCCAACTACTATCGCACCGACCCGGACAACAACGACGCGCCTCTCCCCTACTACGACGGGATAAACATCGTACGCATCACCGACCGTCTGGCCCGGCGCACCGCCTTCCAGGACGCACAGATCTACAACTACGATGCTCAGGACAAGGCCGAGAGGGACGAGCTCCTCCGCCAGAACCCCGACTACCAGTCGTTCGAGATCGGGGCCAACACCTTCATCTCCTTCACGATGAACCCCACGCGTGCGCCCTGGGATGACGAGCGCATCCGCAAGGCCGCCAACTTCGCCCTCAACCGGCAGGAGTTCGCCGACCGCATCTTCGGCGAGGGCGGGGCGAAGCCGGACGGCCTGGTGCACTGGCCAAGAGGCCCGTTCGCGTTGGATGAGGACGAGTTGGAGGAGCTGCAGCCCTACGACCCCCAGCGCGCCCGAGATCTGATCAAGGACGCCATCGGGAACGACACGATCAGGATCAAGGTCATGTACCCGACCGGCACGGACATCGAGTTTCACGCTGAGCACCTGCCCATCTGGAAGCAACAGATGCAAGACGCGGGTTTTGAGCTGGATGAGGAGGCGCTGGACTTCGGCACCTGGCTTGGCCGGTACACCGTAGTGGACTACGACTCGTCATTCTCCCTCAACCAGGTGTACGAGCTCGCCGAGACCGCGCTGGATTGGCAGCACTCCCAGGGGCCGATGGGCGACGCAAACTTCGGCATCGGCATCGGTGTGCTCTACCCTGAGGTAGACGAGGCGATCCGCAAGTCCAAGGAGACGGCCAGCCTGGAGGAGGCCGCCGAGCGGGTGAAAGATGCCCAGCGTCTCTGCTATGAGAAAGGGCCCGGATTCCTTCCCCTGGTGAGTTGGATCACGTACACGCTCTACCAGCCGTTCGTTAAGAACATCACCCCGGGCCTACGGGGCGCGGGGCAGTCGCTCAACAATACCTGGCTCGACCTGTAGCGCGCGGGTGGCGCCCGCCGCGTCGGGATCGGACGATCACTCTGCAAGCAGTAGCCGCCTGCGGCGGTATTGCCGGTCGGCCCTTGACCTTGGCAACGGCGGGACCTAAGCTCTGCATCAGTACGAGACGGGCTGGTGGCGAACTAGGCCCTGGGAACGTGCGATGGCCCTAGCGGCCTCGGCAGCACCCCGGCGGGCATGATGCGCCGGAAGAGGGGGGAGATGCGTCCACGAAGGACCGTCTCCGTCAAGCCAAGGCAGGGAGGTAAACGATGAGGCGTCCGAGCTACTGGTGGCGATTCCAGAAGACACGCATGTCGCGCCGGGCATTCGTCAGGGCCGCGGGGGTTACGACCGCAGGCGCCGCCGGCACGGCGCTCATAGCCTGCGGCGGGGGTGGCGGGGATGAGGGAGGCGACCAAACCCCCGCTGCCGGCGAAACGCCCACGACCGAAGCAGGAACGCCCAAACGAGGCGGCCGGTACAAAGCGGACACCACGGTGGACTGGGGCACCCTCGACCCGGTGACCAGCGTGGGCGGCTTCACCGGCATCACCGCCCGCATCTACAACGCCCTCATGGTCCGCTCCACGGAACAGACCGACTTCGTCTTCTTCGACCTGGCCGAAGAACTCGAACAGCCGGACGAGGAGACCTACGTCTTCAACATCCGCCCCGGCGTGAGGATCGGCCCCAACAACTACGACATCGAGGAGCGAGAGCTAGATGCTCTCGATGCCAAGGTCTGGCAGGACCGGGTCGATGAGGACGAGAACGCGCTGCCCCGCTCGTTCACCACAGTATGGCTGGACTCCTACGATGCGCCAGACGCCAAGACCTTCACCATGAAGAGCGCGGGCGCCTACGCCTACTTCATCTTCCGGCTCAACCCCATCCTGGGCGGCATGATGCCGCCCCGCGAGTTCTGGGAGCGTGGCCAGAGCATCGAGGGCGGGGGCGTCGGCGCCGGGCCCTACACCATCCAACCCGGCTCCTACCAGGAGACCGGCGGCATCAACCTGGACCGCAACCCCAACTACTACCGCACCGACGAGGAGAACAACAACGCGCCTCTCCCCTACTACGATGCTATAGACATCGTCCGCATCACCGACCGTCTGGCCCGGCGAACCGCCTTCCAAGACGAGCAGATCTACAGCTACGGCGCCCAGGACAAGGCAGAGCGGGACGAGCTCCTCCGCCAGAACCCCGACTACCAGGCTTTCGAACAAGGCGTCAACACATTCATCTCGGTGACCATGAACCCCACCCGTCCGCCTTGGGACGACGAGCGGATCCGGAAGGCGGCCCTGTACGCCCTCAACCGGCAGGAGTTCGCCGACCGCATCTTCGGTGAGGGCGGGGCGAAGCCGAACGGCCTGGTCCAGTGGCCGTTGGGCCCGTTCGCGCTCGACCCGGAGGCGTTGGAGGAGTTGCAGCCCTATGACCCGGCGCGCTCCAGGCAACTGATCAAGGACGCGACCGGCAAGGACACGATCAAGATCAAGGTGATGTACCCAACCGGCACGGACATCTACTTCCATGCCGAACACCTTCCCATCTGGAGGCAGCAGATGCAGGACGCCGGCTTTCAGCTGGACGAGGACGCGCTGGACTTCGGCACCTGGCTGGGCCGGTACACGACGGTGGACTACGACTGCTCGTTCTCCCTCAACCAGGTCTACGACCTTGCCGAGACAACGCTCGACTGGCAGCATTCCCTGGGACCGCAGGGCGACGGCAACTTCGGCATCGGCATCGGGAAGCTCTACCCTGAAATCGACGAGGCGATTCTGAACTCGAAGCGGACCGCCAGTCTGGAGGAGGCCGCCAAGCGCGTGCAGGAGGCCCAGCGTCTCTGCTACGAGAAGGGCCCGGGCTTCCTGCCGATCGTGAGCTGGATCGCCTACACGCTCTACCAGCCGTTCGTCAAGAACATCACCCCGGGCCTACGGGGCGCGGGGCAGTCGCTCAACAATACCTGGCTCGACCTGTAGAGCGTTCTTGAGACCCACAGGATCATCGGGTGAAAGCTCCACGTGAGCGCCCGCGAATAGCTGAGGCTTCCGCCTCGATTCTTCTGCGAGCGTCTGGAAGCCTGGCAGGCCGCGGTCGACAGACCAGGTCGGCCTCTTGCGACGGCAGGCCCTGGGTTCTAGATTGGAGCGGCCGGCCCTCGTATCCAGCCCCGGCTCCAGGGAGGAATCGTGCCAACCGCTCTCAGCGCAGGGGCATGAATTGAATGGTGTCGGAGATGCCCCTCTGAGGGCCCACCGACTGGGGATGTCAAGGAGGCACAGCATGAAGCGTCCCAACTACTGGTTGCGGTTCCAGAAGACACGCATGTCGCGCCGGGCATTCGTCAGGGCGGCCGGGGTCACGGCTGCAGGCGCCGCCGGCACGGCGCTCGTAGCCTGTGGCGGGGGCGGCGGGGATGGCAACGAGACTGCGGCGGCCGGTGAAACGCCCACGACCGAAGCGGGAACCCCCAAGCGAGGCGGCCGGTACAAGAGTGTCACCACCGTGGACTGGGGCACTCTCGACCCGGTGACCAGCGTGGGCGGCTTCACGGGCATCACCGCCCGCATCTATAACGCCCTCATGGTCGAGGCCTCCAAAGAGACTGGTTTCGTCTTCTTCGACCTCGCGGAGAACCTGGAGCAGCCGGACGACGAGACGTACATCTTCAACATCCGCCCCGGCGTCAGGATCGGCCCCAACGACTACGACATCGAGGAGCGCGACCTCGACGCCCTCGACGCCAAGGTCTGGCAGGATCGCGTCGACCAGGACCAGAACGCCCTCCCCCGTTCCTTCACCACCGTTTGGCTCGACTCTTACGACGCACCCGACGCCAAGACCTTCACCATGAAGAGCAAGGAACGCTACATCTACTTCATCTTCAGGCTCAATCCCATCCTGGGCGGACTGATGCCGCCACGTGAGTTCTGGGAGCGTGGCCAGAGCATCGAGGGCGGGGGCGTCGGCGCAGGCCCCTACACCATCCAGCCCGGCTCCTACCAGGAGACCGGCGGTATCAACCTGGACCGCAACCCGAACTACTACCGCACCGACGAAGAGCATAACAACGAGCCGCTCCCCTACTACGATGGAATAGACGTCGCGCGCATCACCGACCGTCTGGCCCGCAGGACCGCCTTCCAGGACGGACAGATCTACAGCTACGGCGCCCAGGACAGGAACGAAAAGGACGAGCTCGTCAAACAGGACCCCGACTACCAGGTCTTCGAGCAAGGGGCCAACACCTACATCTCGGTCACCATGAACCCCACCCGTCCGCCCTGGGACGACGAGCGGATCCGGAAGGCGGCCAACCTCGCCCTGAACCGCCAGGAGTTTGTCGACCGCATCTTCGGTGAGGGCGGAGCGAAGCCGAACGGCCTGGTCCAGTGGCCATTGGGAGACTTCGCCCTGGACCAGGACGAGCTGGAGGAGCTCCAGCCCTACGACCCGGCGCGCGCGAGGCAACTGATCAAGGAGGCCACCGGCAAGGACACGATCAAGATCAAGGTCATGTATCCCACGGGCGTGGACATCGAATTCCACGCTGAGCATCTGCCCATCTGGAAACAGCAGATGCAGGATGCCGGCTTCGAGCTCGATGAGGAGCCGCTGGACTTCGGTTCCTGGCTGGGCAGGTACACGGTGGTGGACTACGACTTGTCGCTCTCGCTCAACCAGGTTTTCGACCTGGCCGAGACGACGCTGGACTGGCAGCACTCCCTGGGACCGCAGGGCAGTGGGAACTTCGGCATCGGTATCGGAAAGCTCTACCCTGAGATCGACGATGCCATACTGAGATCCAAACAGAGCGCCGATCTGGACGAGGCCGCCGAACGGGTCAAGGAAGTGCAGCGCCTCTGCTACGAGAAGGGACCGGGCTACCTTCCTATCGTGAGCTGGCTCGAATACACCCTCTACCAGCCGTTCGTCAAGAACATCACGCCGGGACTGAGGGGCTCGGGTCAGTACCTCAACAACACGTGGCTAGACTTGTAGAGCGTTCTTGAGACCCATTACGTCACCGGGTGAAGGCTCCGCCTGAGCACCCTCTACGTGCGGGAGTGTGCAACGCCGGTATCGACAAGTTCCGCCGACGCGGCGAAGCGGGCGCGAGGAAGGCCTTCTGACGGAGCCGAGGTCACCTTGGCTGGGGTATGTGCTACATCCTGTCCCTGAATTCTTCTACGCCGCCCTCGAACTCATCAGGAAGCATGCGCACCAGAACGGGCAGTTTGTCCATGAGCTTGACCGTCAAGGAACCGAACGTGGAGTCCTCAATCTCCTCGCGCAGGCCCCACTTGGGGAAGGTGACGAAGACGACGAGGAAGATCTGGATGAACACCATCGCCTTGACGAACCCGAAGACCGCCCCCGCCAACTGGTCGAAGAGGCCTAGCTGCAGGAGATTGACGGTCGGCTTCAGCACCAGCGCGAGCATCTGCCCCGCCAACGCCGTCGCCGCGAAGATCAGGCCAAAGGCAACGATGTTGGCGAGCTTCTCGCCATCGATGAAGAGCAGCACGTCCTCGGCTAGGTCTTCGTAGAAGAGCCCGGCCAGCACGACGCCGAGAATGGCGGCGGCGATGGTCACAGTCTCCCGGATGAACCCGGCCTGGAAGGCAGAGAACGTGAACCAGAGGACCACCAGGATGATGACGGCGTCGAGCCAGTTCATGGAGCCGCCTCGCACCAGTACTCTGCCGCCCGACCGCAAGGGGACAAGCAGAAGGTATCCATGCTCAGACGTGAGGGATGGCGGGGCACCCCTGCTGGCCTCCTTTCCAAGGATGCGCCCGTTCGACGCCTCCTCCCAGGTATCGGCCGTATCGGCGTCAGTCTATCACGACGACCGTGTCCCGGTCACCGAGTGTGGTTGGGAAGGTTCAGCAACGGCGGGGACAGGCAGTGGGTGTTCTGGAGTTGTATGTGGTGGGCCATGGTGGACTCGAACCACCGACCTGTCGCCTCAGGCGACCGCTCTCACCGACCCAGCTAACTGCGGAGCTCCCGCTTCAGGAATGCGCGCCCCTGGCCGCTTTTCAACGCTCTCTCCCTCCGACGCGCCTCCAGCCTCGTCGCACACCCCTCCACATGCGCCAATTCGAACGGCCCGCCGTGCCTCGTGTAGCTCGTCTTGCCCCTGCGGTGCTCACCCAACCTCCGCCCCAGATCGTTCGTCGACCCCGTGTAGAACCGTCCGTTCTTGGTGCTCCGCAGCACGTACACGTACCACACACCTTGCCCCTCGACCCGCCGTCAGAGACGAACCCTCCGTGCACTATGCTGGAGTCTGCTGGTGGGCCATGGTGGACTCGAACCACCGACCTGTCGCCTCAGGCGACCGCTCTC
>CAYOSF010000013.1:102375-103247 GCA_964406605.1 uncultured Dehalococcoidia bacterium
CGTGCACTATGCTGGAGTCTGCTGGTGGGCCATGGTGGACTCGAACCACCGACCTCGGTCTTATCAGGACCGCGCTCTAACCAACTGAGCTAATGGCCCACGTCCTATCGCGCCGACCTGTCGCCTCAGGCGTCCGCTCTAACCAACTGAGCTGATGGCCCGATTCGAAGAGCCCTTACCGACTGGAGAACGGCAGGAAGTCCCGCGGGGTGCGGGTGTCCGGATGGGCTCCGGACGGGCCTCACGGTGGGAGCTCTCCCCACACGGGGCGAGGAGGGAACGCACCGATTGACCTAGGAGGGCTGGCGCTCGAAGCGAGAGGCGGATATCGGGTTCCCACACCGATGGTCCCCTTCTACCCACTTCTTCGTTCTCGCATCCAGTATCCAGTCACTCCCTAGAAAGGAGGTGATCCAGCCGCACGTTCCCGTACGGCTACCTTGTTACGACTTCGTCCCAGTTGCTGGCCTCACCCTCGACGCCTGCCTCCCCAGAAGGGGTTGGCGCAGCGGCTTCAGGCGCTACCGACTCCCATGACGTGACGGGCGGTGTGTACAAGGCCCGGGAACGTATTCACCGCCGTATGCTGACCGGCGGTTACTAGCAACTCCGCCTTCATGCAGGCGAGTTGCAGCCTGCAATCTGAACTGAGGCCGGCTTTGTGGGATTAGCTCCGGCTCGCGCCTTGGCGACCCGTTGTACCGGCCATTGTAGCGTGTGTGTAGCCCAGGGCGTAAGGGCCATGCGGACTTGACATCATCCCCGCCTTCCTCCGGGTTGCTCCCGGCAGTCTCGCTAGAGAAGTCCAACTAGCGATAGGGGTTGCGCTCGTTGCGGGACTTAACCCAACACCTCACGGCACGAGCTGACGA
>CAYOSF010000014.1:0-85149 GCA_964406605.1 uncultured Dehalococcoidia bacterium
GAGAGGGGTGGCCGCAAGGCCGGGGTGAGGGGCACGCCCACGCCCTGCGCAGCGACGGCCGCAACGAAGAAGCCTCCCACCTGCTCACCACCTTCGTCAAGGAGCGCTGGCAGGAAACGCTGCGGGCGCTGGCAGAGGTGCGGGAGGCGCTGGAGGAAGCGTAGCGCACGGCCGGCCGGTGGCCTGGCGGGTCCGCCCCAGTGGAAGCCCGCGCCCCTTCTCGCCCGCCTCACCTGCCCTCGCCTGCGCATCTCCGCGCCCACGCGGCCCCTCGCCCGCTCGCGGGAGAGGGGTGGCCGCAAGGCCGGGGTGAGGGGCACGCCCATGCCCTGCGCAGCGAGGGCCGCAACGAAGAAGCCTCCCACCTGCTCACTGACTTCGTGGCAGGGCAGTGGAACGAGACGCTGCGGGCGCTGGCGGAAATGAGGGAGGCGCTGGGGGAAGCGTAACCCGCGCCGCCACAGACCCCCGGGGCGCGACACCAGTGAATTCGCGGGGCACAGCCTCGTCACAGGTCAACTCGCGAAAGACAGGCGTGCCCACTTCCGTGGTCTGGGCGAGGGGAGCGCCGTCGGCCGGCTGCGCACCGTCCAGACGCGGCCAGAACCAAGGTGCTCGCCCTCGTACTCGCGGCCGCCCTACAGGAGTCTTCGCGGACGTACGCTCACCGCCGCGAGGGTATGTGATCATTCCATAAGTGGACGTCGTCCACCCTGCGGAAGTCCCTGTCGAGAGAGGCAATATGAGGCACGTCGCTCTGAAATGCGCACGCGACTAGACACGCGTCCATCGGCTTCAGATTGAAGCGTCCCATGAACCCTAGGGCACGATCCTGAAGCCGGGCACTTAGCCTCACCTCGTATCGATCAAAAAGGCGCAAGAAGTCCAACAGGAATTCATCGCCAAGCCTGTATAGCGCTTCTCGCTGACTCTGGGGGTCCGCGATCAGGCGACCCTGTCTGACCAGACCAGGCGGGAAGCCTCTGCGATTCATCGCGGACCGCCAGCCGCTCAAGAATTCCAGCCTCAGAAGCTGAGAGTAGACAATAGGCACACTCCCACGAAACAGGCGACCTGCGAAAGCCGTGCACTCCTCGTGGAACTCCTCGCCCTCGTGCAGCACGCTCACAACAAAATCAGCGTCAAGAACCACTGCGTCGGGCAGTGGTTCTTCGTCGAAGCCGTGCTGAGTGGCTGGGGCCATATCAGCCTACCTTGCTGACTTCGAAGCCTTCTCGATCCTGATCCCTTTCTTCAGCCGGAAGGTGCGGAAGGGTATCCTCTTGCCAGCGGTCTTCGCCTCCGCTCTGCGATGCCTGGCGACTTCGCCCTTCTTCACCAGCTTGTTCAGGGTCCCGTTCTTCCGTCGCATCATCTCACCCCCTTGTCATACTAAGTCTCGCCTATCTCCGGCCCTCCTGCAACATGCGTATGGGCCTTCATGTCCCGGTCGGGTCGTCAGCCGCTCGAACCTACCATGCCCCCGCGCCCTGCAATCTCCCCCCAATTCGTCCCCGCCGCGCCCCTCGCGTATCATGTCTTCAGGAGGCGCAGGCATGAGCGAGACCACGA
This sequence comes from uncultured Dehalococcoidia bacterium, assembly GCA_964406605.1. Taxonomy (GTDB): domain Bacteria; phylum Chloroflexota; class Dehalococcoidia; order DSTF01; family RBG-16-68-14; genus CAYOSF01. The sequence goes on from CAYOSF010000014.1 coordinate 1,573, forward strand.
CGGGCGCGAGCGGCGGAGTATCGGCCGAGGCGGCATCACCGCTTCTGTTGGAGATCAGGGGCGTCATGAAAGCGTTCAAGAGCGGCGAGGCCGAGGTGCTCGCCCTCGATGACGTAGACCTCGACCTGCATAAGGGCGAGCTGGTCGTCGTCCTGGGGCCGAGCGGCTCCGGCAAGACCACCCTCCTCAACCTCCTCGGCGGCCTCGACCGGCCCACGAGTGGCAGTATCAGTTACAACGGCACCCAGATCGCCCGGCTGTCGGACGGCGACCTGGGCCGCTTCCGCCGCGAGCACATCGGCTTCGTCTTCCAGTTCTTCAACCTCATCCCCACCCTCACCGCCCGCGAGAACGTCGAGTTCGCCGCCGAGCTGGTCGACCGGGACCGCCACTCCGTCGACGAGACCGTCGAGCGGTTGCTCGCCCTCGTGGACCTGAAGGGGCGCGCCGACCACTTCCCCAGCCAGCTCTCTGGCGGCGAGCAGCAACGGGTGGCCATCGCCCGCGCCCTCGCCAAGGACCCCGACATCCTGCTCTGCGACGAGCCGACCGGCAACCTCGACTTCCGCACCGGCCGCCAGATCCTCGCCTTTCTCCAGAGCCTGACCTCCGAGCAAGACAAGACCTGCGTGCTCGTCACCCACAACAGCGCCATCGCACCAATCGGCGACCGGGCGGTTAGGCTGCGCGACGGACGCATCCAGTCGGACGAGGCCAACCGGCCGCCGAAGGCCGCCTCAGAGATCGAGTGGTAGGGCGCCCGGCGGAATGAACAGGAAGATCCACCTCCTAGTCCTGCGCGACATCCTCGCCCGGCGCTTCCAGTTCGGGGCGCTCATGGTGATCGTCGCGCTCGGCGTCGCCATCTACGTCTGTTTGACCGTGGCATTCGGCAACATCAGCCGCTCCTACGACCGCACCTACCGCGAGACCCACTTCGCCGACTTCACCGTGAGCTTCAAGGGCGCACCGGCCTCGGTCGTCGATGAGCTAGCCGCGCTGCCGGACGTGGAAAACGTCGACGGCCGGCAGGTGATCGACACCGGCCTGATCGCCCCAAACGGTCGCGTCGTCCAGGCGCGGCTCATCGGCCTGCCGGCCGACCGGCGTCCGGCCGTCAATGACGTCGTGGTCGAGTCTGGGCGCTATCTCGAACCCGGGGACACGGATGCCGTGCTGCCGGTCAAGGCCTTCGCCGACTTCTACGGCCTCAAGAGCGGCGACCCCATCCGGGCCTATACGACGGGCGGGCTCCAGGAACTGACGGTGGTCGGCATTGTCTCCAGTTCCGAGTACCTCATCCTGGCCGAGAGCAAGCAGGACTTTCTGGCCAGCCCGCGCCGCTTCGGCGTCTTCTTCCTCTCCGAGGCGCGCCTGGAGCAGCTCTTCGATCGAGAAGGGCAGATCAACGAGGTCGGGGTGATCGTAGGCGATGAGAGCCGCCGCGAAGAGGCCATCTCGGCCGTGCAGAACGTGCTCGCGCCCTACGGCGTCGAGGCCACGACTCGGGCCGAGGACCAGCCGAGCAGGGCCGCCACCGAACTCGACCTGGAGGGCGGACAAGGCTTCGCGACGCTGCTTCCCGCGCTCATCCTCGCCGTGGGCGCCTTCGCCATCTACATCGCCATGAGCCGTCTGGTGCGGGCGCAGCGGACCATCGTCGGTCTCTTCCGCGCCGTCGGCTACGGCACCGCCGCCGTCATCGGCCACTACCTGCTCATCGCCGCCGCTGTGGCCGTCGTAGGCGCCGTCGGCGGCATCGCCGTCGGCTACGGTCTGTCCTATGTCCTCACCGACGCCTACGCCGCGGCCCTCGAAATCCCGCTCGTGACGAACGAGTTCCAGCCTGTGCCCATCCTGGTGAGCGTGTTGGTCAGTCTGCTCGTATCGCTCCTGGCCGCCGCCTTCCCGGCATGGTCGGCGGCCCGCCTCCTCCCCGCCCCCGCCATGCGGCCTTCGCCGGAGGTGGCCCTCACCAAGGGCTCGGCCACACTGTTCGAGCGCATTCTCGGGCTGGGCCGAAGGCCGCCTATGTTGTTCAGGCTCTCAGTCCGAAACGTCTGGCGCGCCCCCCGCCGGATGCTCTACACCGTCGGGGCCATCAGCCTCGCGCTGCTGCTGCTGGTGATCGGCTTCTCGACCTTCGACAGCATGAACTTCACCATCGACAAGCAGTTCGAGGAGACGGACCGCTGGGATGTCGCTGCCGTCTTCTCCTCGCCCCAAGGCCAGAACGTGCTGGCGGAGGCACAGGCCATCGAGGGCGTTGCGGCTGCCGAGCCCGTCTACTTCGCCACCGCGGAGGCGAAAGCCGGGTCGGAGACGAGCAGCGTTGAGCTGGAGGCACTCGAGCCCGATCAGCGCCTCCACGGCTTCGATCTGGAGGGCGGCGGGGACGCACGAGAGGCGCTGGCCGGCGGCGGGATCGTTCTCCCCACCGGTGTCGCGGACAAGCTGAAGGTGGGTCGGGGCGACACGCTGGAGCTCACGGTGAGCGGCACGACCGCCTCACTGCAGGTCGCGGGCGTGAGCAGGGAGGCGGTGGGCGGCCTCGCCTACGTGTCCCTGGATACGAAGGAGCGACAGCTCGGCCTGCCCGCAGGCTTCAACGGTCTCTTCATCGAGACGGCGTCCCCCTCCCGCAACGACTCGGTCCAGGCGGCGCTCTACGAAATGCAGGGCGTCCAGGGTGCGCAGATCAAGGATGAGATGCGTGACGACTTCCAAGAGGTGATGGCCCTCTTCAACGTCATGGTCTGGTTCGTCGTCGTCTTCTGCATGGTGATGGCCGCCGCCATCGTCTTCAACACCATGACCGTAAACGTCCTCGAACGAGAGCGGGAGATCGCCACCATCCGCACGCTGGGTTCCGGGCCGGCGTTCGTCGGCTCGACGCTGATGGCGGAGGGCCTGGCGCTCAGCCTCCTCGCCATCGCGCCCGGCCTTATCCTCGGCACGGTGGCATCGTCCTACCTGATGGCGTCCTTCAACTCGGAGTTCTTCTCGATGCTCTTCCACATCAGGACCGCGACCTACGTCATCGTGTCGGTGCTGGTGCTCGTGGCCGCGGTCGTGTCGATCCTTCCTCCCATTCGCTACTGCAACCGCATGGACCTCGCCCAGGCCACCAAAGTCCTCACCTAGCGCGCGTCCCGCCTGCCCGCCGGCCCTGTAGGGGCGCATCGGTGATGCGCCCAGAAGCGCCCGCCCGTGCCGCGCCCTGCGCCGGTGCCGTAGGGGCAGGCCCCCGTGCCTGCCCTCCGGCGGATGCCCGCCCTTCCCCACTGCCCCCACCTCCCTACCCTCGCGGGTTAGGCTTCAGCCTGACCCGTCCCGGTGACCCGCGCCCACACCTGTAGCGGCGAGTTTCTAACCCGCCCGTGCCTGATCCCCCTCCGCCGTCTCGCAGGCGCTCAGAGAGCCATCGACCTGCCAGGCGGCATGCGGACACGCCGGCAGCCAGGCTCGGTGCCATCCGCCCCTTCGCGCTCTCCCGCCCACGTCGTATCGTAGGCCCGTACAACCGGTCTTGTAGGGGCAGGCCCCTGCGCCTGCCCTTCCCTGGGTAGGCCCGGGCACCCGGGCCAGATACGAAATGCGCGTGCGCGCAGACAGAATGCCATGATCCTGCGAAACAGATTTGCCCCCGCACCAGCCACGAACCTCGTCGGGGCACCCCCCTGTGGGTGCCCAACGCCCTTCTCGGGCCTGCCGGCGCACCAAACAATCAAACAGGGCCTGGAAGAAACGCCCGTGACGAATACGAAAGGATCGATCACAGATGAAACAATCAGACCCCGCCTTGGGCCGCGTCGCTCCGGGCCCTCTGCAAAGGCCGCCATGTCACCCCGTAGGCGCCTGCGACCGTTCCCATGCCCCAGCCTTCAGGCTGGGGTGCCGTTTCCTCCGGCCCCCGCTATCCGCCCGGCTCGTCCAGCAGCTCCCGCGCTCCCGACAGCGCGAGCACGTCGTTCGCCCCGTCCTCGATGAGCGCCGCCCGCGCGTCCCGCAGCAGTTGCTCCACCAGCACGCCCTTGGCCAGACCCATGCCCCCATGCAGTTGCACCGCGTCGGACGCCACCTCGAACGCGGCCTGCGTGCAGTAGACCTTGGCCGCCATCGAGTAGTGATGCGTTGGCAGGCCGCTGGCCAGGCGCGCGTTCGCCTTGCGCGAGATAGCATCGGCCGCCTGGACCTTCATGAACATGTCGAACAGCTTGCGCTGCACCAACTGATGCTGCGCGATGGGCACGCCGCCCTGCACCCGTTGCTGTGCGTAGGCCAGCGCCTCCTCGAACCCGGCACGGGTCACGCCGGCGAACGTCGCGCTCATCAGCGCGTTCGCTGCCGCAAAGATGTTGTTGGACAGGACCGAGTACGCCGGCGGCTCGATCAGCATGTAGTGCCCCGGTATGCGAACGTCGTCGAAGAAGATCTCACCCTGGTTGAGGGCCCGCTGGCCGAGCTTGTTCAGCGGCTTGCCCTTCGAGACGCCCGGCAGGTTCGACGGCACCAGCGCGATGCCGGTGCCGTTCATGCCCAAGGCCGGATCGACACACACGTACACCAGCGCGTGCGTGGCGATTGTCCCGTTGGACACCCAGGCGGATTTCTGGCCGTTGATCACCCACTCGTCGCCGTCTTTGTGCGCCCTACAGCCGAGGTGCACGTCCGGACGGGCGTGCTCGCCCACCGGCAGGATGGTGTCGGAGCCGTGCTCCGGCTCCGTCCCCGCCCAGCAGCCGATGTGCTTCCCTTCGCGGTCCTCCACGAACGGCATCACCACCTCGCGCATCAGGTCAGGGTGACCTCTCATAGCTGCGAAGCGGAACGGCATGGTCGCGACGGACAGGCTGATGGCGAGACCGCCGCTGCCCCATCCCATCTCCTCAGAGACGACATACTGATCGCCGGGACCGAGGTTGCCGCCGCCCAGCTCCTCCGGGAACCCACGCAGATGGTACTCCGCCTGGTAGGCCGTCTTGAACACATCCCGCAGCCGGGATCCCGGGGCGATCACCTCGTCCGGGGAGAGCGCGTCCAGCTCCATGCTCGCCGGCCGGAGCACCTCTTCGGCGAAGCGATGCGTCTCCTGCTTGAGCGTGATCTGCTCAGGTGTCAGGTGGTAGGTGTCGGGCGCGTACGGCATGGCCGTGACCTCCTCTCGATGAGAGCTCTCCTCAGACGCCGATCTCTACGACGATCCGCTCGGGGTCTCCCTCCTTCGTCCGCAGCAGCTCCAGGCCCGCTGCCACCTCATCGAGGCGGAGCCGATGTGAGATGGACGCACCGATGTCGATCTTGCCTTCCGCCTCGAGTCGCAGGACTTCGGCCAGGTCATCCACATGCGACGCGAAGCTTCCGAGCACGCTGAGCCCGCGCAGCCCAAAGGCGACCAGTGGCAGATCGATGCGCGGCGGCTGCATGCAGACACCAACCAGGACCAGCCTGCCGCTGGGGGCCAACGCGCTGACCGCGCTGGCGACCACCTCTGGCCTGCCGACGCATTCGAGCGCAAGGTCGGCGCCACCGCCTGTCGTCTCCTGTACGAGCGCCGCCGTATCCTCTCCCGGCACGGCGAGCACCGTGTCCGTCGCGCCACGCGCCGAGGCCCGTTTCAGCGCCGTCTCGGAGACGTCCACCGCCACCACCTGGGCGGCGCCCAGAACCGCCGCGAGACCCACCGCCTGGCTGCCGAGCCCTCCCACGCCGAAGACGGCGACCCGGTCCCTGGGCGTGAGCCCGCCCCGACAGGTGAGCGCGTGGTAGGGCGTCGCCACACAGTCGGTCGCGACAGCCGCCGCCTCGAGCGACACAGCGTCCGGCACCCTCACGAGACAGTCGCTGGGCACCCGAATGGCCTCGGCGAACGCTCCATCGATGTGCAGGCCCGGCGCCCGGATCGACGCACAGCTCATGGGGTGTCCTGAAAGACAGTCTCGACACGTTCCACAGCCGCTCCCGAGATGGAGCGCCACGCGGTCCCCCGGCTCCCAATCCGCTACCCCCGGGCCGACCGATTCGATCACGCCTGCGGGCTCGTGTCCCATCGTGATGGGCATGGTCGGGAGCGGCACGTCTTCCATGAAGTGCAGATCCGAGCCACAGATCCCGCAGGCGGCCACCCGGACGACGACTTCGCCGCGACCGGGCTCGGGATAGGGAACCTCCTCTATTCGCACCGGCTTTCCGATGCCGTGGAGGCGTGCCGCAAGCATGGTCCGGCCGCTCAAGCTACCTGCTCCTTCCGCGTGATCCGCTTCAGCACCTCGCCCGCGGGGATTGTGTTATCGGAGAGCATCACGATCATGGGGCCCTCGGTGTCGGGCACCAGGTCGGCGATGGGATCGAGGTCGGAGGGCTCACAGCGCACCGTTGCCCGGCCTACCTCCTGCTCGCGCGGAACGATCTCGATCTGGGTCTTCGTGATCTCCTCGATCGCGATGCCGCCAGCCGGGTCCGGGATCAGCTTGTAGTTGATCGCCGGGGCGCCAGCCGCCGGGCCTCGTGCAGCAGCCCCCTCGCCGGGCATCGGCCCCTGGACCGTGCCCTCAACCGTCAGGATCGTCTTGCCCCAGCGGGTCACCGATCCGTGGACGCGGTCGCCTTCGCGCTCCCACTCGACCTGCGCCAGCTTCTTGGGGAACCCAGCGATCTCGCGACCGGGGATCAGCGCCTCGTCCGTCGTCACGTAAATGTAGGGCACGTAGTTGCCCAGCGTGCCATCGACGCGAACGGGCACCAGCACGACGAGCTCCTTGAACGGGTGCGCGAACTCTGTTTGCGGGTAGCTGAGCAGCGTGATCAACCCCGACCCGTCGGCGGGCTCCATGCCCGGTGGCAGAATGCGCGCCACCGCTCCGGAACGCGGCGCGAACGGGAAGACGGCCATCCGCACCCCCTGCCACTTGTGAGGCAGCTCGGGGAAGACGGGCGCGGACCAGGGCATGCTGATGGGCTGAGTCATGGATCATCCTCCTCGGACGGCTCGATGGCGACGCCTCCAGATGGGCTATCGCCATGGCATTCCTCTCCCTCCACAGGCGATCTGCGTCGAGGAAACTAGACGTTGTGGGCTTCGCGGTCCCAGGTGTTGGGACCCACTCCGTCGCCTTTCAGGCTGCTCTTCTGGACGCGATGAGTTCCCGTCTTCGGCAATGCGTCGCGGAACTCGATGTAGCGGGGAACCATGAACCGAGCCATCCGCTCCTCGCAGTGACGGATCAGGTCCTCTGGCGCGAGCGTCTCGCCCTCCTTCAGCACCACGACGGCCATCACGTCGTCCTCACCGAGATCCGAGGGAACTCCGAACACCGCAGATTCTAGGATCGCTGGGTGGCTGTCGATCCCGCGCTCGACCTCCCAGGAGGAGATGTTCTCACCGCGGCGTCGCAGCGAATCCGTCTTGCGGTCCACGAAATAGAGATTGCCCTCTTCGTCGGCGTAGACAAGGTCGCCGGTGTGGAACCAGCCGTCTTGGATCTTGGCGTTGCTGGCCTCTTCGTTCTTGTAGTACTCCACACGCCGGCGCCTGGCGTCGTCCACCTCGAAGAGGAGCTCACCGGGTTGCCCTGGAGCCACCTCGCGGCCCTGGTCATCGACGATGCGGATCGGGGTGGGCGGCTTGCCGATCGATCCCTTCGGCGAGTTCCCGATGTTGACGACGCTGAACCCACCGCCGTCGACGGCCGCATATCCCTCGACGATGTGCACCCCGAAGCGCTTCTCGAACTCGGCCCAGACCGAGGCGGGGCAGGCCGCGCTGATGACCAGGCGTACCGGGTTCTCCGCGTCGTTGGGCCGCTCTGGCTGCTTCATCAGGATAGGAATCATGGCCCCCAGCGCGTTGAAGGTTGTGACTCCGTAGCGCCGGATCTCGTCCCAGAAGCGGCTGGCCGAGAAGCGGCGCGAGAGAGCCATCGGAAAGCCCATGGCGAGTGCCCGCATCGTAGTCAACTGAAGAGCATTGGCGTGGAAGAGCGGCAGACAGGTGTAGAGCACACTGTCGGGGTCCAGCGTCCCACCGAGCAGCCGAACGCCGACGACATTCATCGCCCTGTAGCGGCTGACCACACCCTTGGGCGCGCCGGTCGTTCCCGAAGTGTACAGGATCACAGAGATCGCATCCTCTTCGATCTCTGCCTCGGGGTCCGCATCGGACGCCGCCATCAGCTCGGCGAGCGGCAGCCAGTCTTCCGGCACCGCTGCCTCGGCTGCATCGATGATGATCCGGCTCAGCTTGGGGAGCGAGCTGAAAACAGCCTGGACCGCATCGACGTAGTCGGCGTGACAGACCAGAATGGACGAATCTGAGTGATCCACCACGTGCCGCAGACCCTCTCCCTTAAGCGCGACATTCACCGGGACGGCATAAGCGCCGAGCTTCTGGACGGCAAAGTACACGAAGAGCCACTCGGGGCAGTTCGGCATCATGATCGCGACGCCGACGCCCGTCTTCACGCCGAGGGCGGCCAGACCGTTGGCGGCACGGTTCACCTGCCGGTTGAGTTCGGCAAAGCTGATGACGCGATCTTCGAAGTAGAGGAAGGGCTTGTCGCCCAAGGCCTTTGCCTGCGCTTCGATGAGCGCTCTGAGCGTCGTGGGTTCGTCTGCCATCGGCATCACCTCAGCGTTCGTTGAATCTCTCTCTAGCGTGTGAGAATCGTTACGCACATTGAGGCCGCTCCGTTTCCCACCACGCCGCCTCCGTTGTGTGCCAGAGCGGCCGTCACGCCTTCGACCTGTCGCTCCCCACACCGCCCCTGCAACTGCTCCGTGAGCTCGACGATCTGGGCGACACCGGTGGCGCCCACGGGATGACCCTTGCGGAGCAGGCCGCCGGAGGTGTTCACGGGCACGCGGCCCCCAAGCCTTGTGGCTCCCTCTTCGATGAGCCTCCCCGACTCGCCGCTGCGGCACAGACCGATCGACTCGTAGGCCAAAAGCTCGCCGATGGCGGAGGCGTCGTGGAGCTCGATGACTCCTATGTCCTCGGGACCGACACCGGCCTCCTCGCGTGCTTCTTCTGCGCACAGCCTGGCGGAATCCGACTCCCCCGGGTCGCCGTCCCACCCGGAGTGGAGAACGCTGGAAACCACGCGCACCGGGTTCTTGCAACCCAGTTCGCCCGCCTTGCGCTCGCTGACCACCACGGCGGCCGCCGCACCGTCGCCGATCGGTGAACACATCGGTCGCGTGAGTGGCTCGACGATCATCGGCGCTCCAAGCACGTCCTCGACGGTCAACACCTCGCGGAACTGGGCCCGCGGGTTGAGGCTCCCGTGCAGCGAGTTCTTCGCCGAGACTCCGGCCAACTGCTCCACGGTCGTCCCGTACCGCGCCATGTGGGCCCGCGCAACGTTGGCATAGAAGTCCATGGCGACCGACCGCTTGTCACCTCCGTTGCCACTCCTGGGCGCCCCTCCGGCTGATGGTTCGTGCGCAGCAAACATGGCGAGCGCCGACTCGATCGCCTCGACATCCATTCCGCCTCGCAGCGCCAGGAAGGTCCTCTGCTTGTCTGGGTGGTAGAGCTTCTCCACGCCCAGAGCGAGGACCACATCGTAGCACCCGGTAGAGACCATGGCGCAGGCCTGATAGAACGCGGTGGAGCCGCCGCCACAGGCGTTCTCGACATTGATGACGGGAATCCGCCCGATGCCCATCGGACGCAGGATGACCTGTCCGCGAATGCACTCCTGTCCGGTGATCAGACCGGCCATCGCGTTGCTGACGTAGGCCGCCTCGATGGCGGCCGCACCGACGCCCGCGTCTTTGAGCGCCGCCCCGACTGCCTCCGCACCGAGGGCCTTGAGCCCCGTGTCCATGTGCTTCCCGAACCGGGTCATGCCGACGCCGGCCACGATCGCCTTCATTCGCATGCCCTTCTCCTTTCTGCTAGCGCTCGGCACTCTCCATGCGGTCCCGCTCGCCCTCGAAGGGCTCACAGGAGACGTTGACGCAGCGGTCGAAAGGCACCGGCTGCCACTCGATGGGACTGTGGTAGAGGTGCCCGTAGTCTCCCGCCAGGTGCAGCCACTTCACCATGCCGGGCTCGACCTCGTTGGAGCCGTTGCCGCCCGGGAACAGGAAACCCTCGAAACCGTTGTAGACCGTGAGAGCGTCGGGACGCTGTGCGGGGCTGGTGCGAGCGGGCGCCACGAACTCGCCTACGTCGTTCCAGACCCGCACCAGCGCATCGTCAGCGATCCCGCTGTTGCGTGCGACGGCATCGTTGATCAGCACGAAGGGCTTGCCGCGATGCGTCTCCATCATCAACGGATTGGTCATGTTCATAGCATGGATGCTCCAGCGGGCGTGGCCGCCGGAGAGACGGAACGGGTGGTTGCCGCCCATCGAGGGTGGCTCCTTGTGACACGGCAGATCCTCCCCGGCTTCCCGGTACCAGGGGTGGTCGATCAGGAACTGGGCACGCCGGGTGAGCGTCGGATAAGGGTGACCCAGTTCGATGTGGTTGCGCAACGGTGAGTGCGTCTCGTTTCGCGGGAACGGAGAGGCGTTAGCCCTCAGCAGGGCGATGAAGGCCCAGTCATTGTAGTGGCTGTAGCCCTTCTCACGGAAGGTCTCGAGCGTGGTTCCAGGCGGCATGTTACCGAAAGCCACCGAATCCGCGAGCATTTCCCGGGCGACGCTCTCACCGTCGATGAGCGTTCCCTTGAGCGTGAAGAGGTCCCACAGCTCGTCGTAGCGGCGCCATCCCCCGCTGCGGTGCTGGAAGCCCTCCAGACCGCGCTCTTTGGCCCGCTCGGCGATCTTCTTCAGGAGCCCACCGAGCGCCTCCCACTCGCCCCGGGACTCTCCGTAGGGCGGCACCACGGCATGAGACATGGACAGGATGAAGGGCCAGGGCGTCGGCATGCTGAAGGCGGCCTTCTCGTAGTGCTGAGTGGCGGGCAGCACGATGTCTGCGTAGAGCGCCGTCTGCGACATGCGGTAGTCCATGCACACGATCTTGGTCAGCTTTGGCCAGAGATTGCGGAGCAGGGCGTTCTTGCCGCCCCGCGTCCGCCGGAGCGTGTTGCCCCCTACCTCGAGCAGTACACGCGGCGGCTTGGTGGCGGCGATCTCGGCCGCCGGGTCCCAGGCCCTCGACCCCACTGCCTCCTGATAGTACTGATCGAAGTCGCGCGGCATGCTCGCGTCGCTCCAGTCGCGGTTGTTCCAACGCTCGCGATAGCCGGCGTGCGTGTACCAGAAGAAGGCCGGCGGTAGCATCATGCCGCTGCCAACGGTGCGCATGATCACGCGGTCTGCCAGTTCACCGGTCAGAGTGGGATCCTGCTCTATCAACTGCTCGCGGACAACCTGGGCACCTTTCCGCAGCGCCTTTCCCGCCTCGACACCGGCTTCGGTCTTGGCCATCGCTATCGAGCCGCCGTCGAACATGAACGAACACCAGCTACCCACGCCGGCGCCCTTCTTGCCCCAGTTCCCGGTCAGCCCAAAGAGCAGCAGAATGGCCCGGTCCATGAGGTCACCGTGGTAGTACTTGGAGATGCCCACCCCGACGCTCAAGCGGGTCTTTCGGGACGCCATCTTGCGCGCGAGCAGCCGAATGGCGTCGGGGTGTGCCTCGCAGATCTCGCTGGCTCGCTCCGGTGTGTAGTGCGCGTCCAGCATGCGTCGGAGACGCGCGAACAACGGTTCGACGGGGATCCGCCCGGCGTCGAGTGTCTCGACTTCCACTGTTCCCTCTGCAAGGGGCTCAAAATCCAGCAACAGATTGGCGGGATCGGCCGGAACCACACCCCTTTCGGGATGAAACTGGTAGAAGCGGTCGTCACGCCCATCCCGTTCGACGTGACCCTGGCGCAGGTACTGCCCGGTGTCGGTGCGGACCAGCAGCGAGAGATCGGTCTGCGAGGCGGCGAAGCTCCAGTCCACCAGTCCCTCGGATATGACGACCTGGCAGGCGGCCAGAGCCAGGGCGGCATCGGTGCCGTGGCGCACCGGGATGTGGTAGTCGACATGGCTGTGCGAGGGGCTCACGTCCGTGGAGATCAGGAAGACTTCCGCGCCTCGGTATCGCGCCTCGGTCATGTAGTGGAACCACGGGACGTTCGTATACGCAGGGTTCGAGTGCCAGATCAGAATGAGATCGGAGTGGAAGGTGTCGTCGTTGGAATGCGCGAAGGAGGACTTGCCGAAGGTCTGCTGATAGCCGGCGTGGAAGTCATTGATGGTGGCGTTCACGTCCAAGACCTGTCCGCCAAGAACGCCCACGAAGCGCGAGCTCGGCCCGGTGGTCACGATCTGGGGACTCAGCTCGTGCACGAGGGACTCGGGGCCGACCTCCTCGATGGCGTCGACGATGGCGTCGGCAACCTCGGTCAGCGCCGCGTCCCAGGAGATGCGTTCCCAGCGCCCCTCGCCGCGCTCACCGGCGCGGCGCAGCGGGTACTTGATCCGATCCGGCGCCTCCATCTCCAGACTCCAGGCCAGCCCCTTCTGACAGATCATCGGGTTCATGTCGGGGACGCCGGACTCGACCTGCTCGCGCACGCCCGCGGCCTCCTCCCGCACCACCCTGCCATCCTTGACCAGCACGTAGATCGGGCAGTCTCCCGGCACACAGTTCACGCAGTGGGTGCCGAAATGCGCCTCGTCCCACTCCTGTTCGACACGGCTGCGCTGGCGCTCCTCCGTCCGGTTTGGGCGGCTCATGGCTGCTTTGCTCTTGCGGCCTCTACGACGGCGGGCTCCTTCCCGAAGGGGCCGAAGAGCGTCTTCCACTGATAGACGATCAGCGTGTCGAGCAGCTCCGAGCTGCCTCCGCCACGCGCCCGCTCGATCTCGCGGCGCAGCGTCGCCAGCGCCTCGTGCACGCCCGGCCCGAACAGCGACTCCAGATACTCCGGCGGGATGCGCATGGTCTCGGTATCGATCGAGCGGTCATCGCGCAGCCGGTAAGGCGAGAGGGGAGGTACATAGAAGACGTTGGGCTCGGTACCGACCTCCGGGTGGAGGGGCAGGGCGACCTTCCACTCGTACACCAGCCTGTGGATCGGGCCGCCCTCGTCGCCGAGCACGCCCACGAAGACGCACCGGCCCGGACAGTTTCGCGCGCAGACCGGGGCCACTCCCTCCTCGAGCCGTGGGAAACAGAGATTGCAGTGCTGCGCCACGCCCCGCGCCTGGTTGAAGTAGACCTTCTTGTAGGGACACCCCCGCATGCACTCTCGCGACCCCTGGCAGAGGTCCTCGTCGCGGAGCACGATCCCGTCCTCCTCGCGCTTGTACATCGCCCCCGACGGACAGGCCTCGACACAGGCCGGGCGCGCGCAGTGGTTGCAGATGCGTGGCAGGTAGAAGAAGTAGGCGTTCGGGAACTCGCCCCCACCTTGGTCCTCGTCCCAGTTCGGACCCCAGGTGGGCGGACCGCCCTCGGCGGTGGTGGGCTTCAGGTGCACGGACTGGGCCTTGCCCCCAAAGAACACTTCCTCCTTGTTGAACTGCCAGCCGCCTCCGAACTCCTCCAGCGTCGGTTCGCGTCCCAGCACCAGCTCGCCGCCGCGATAGCCGCCTCCCATCTGCTCCCAGTCCCGCGGCGCGCCGCGACCGGGCATGGTGTTGACCGTGCACCACCACTGGTGCGCCTCGCCCTCCTCACGGGTCCAGAGCATCTTGCAGGCCACGCTGCAACTCTGGCATCCCATGCACTTGTTCAGGTCAAAGACCATCGCCACCTGGTTCGGCCTGCTTGCGGGCATTGTGGTGGTCACCGCGCCCGCCCCTCGCTCGACCGCTCTCCCAGTCGGGGGTGTGCTCCGGTGGGACGCACCGTCGCACCCTCGTACACGGGCAGAGGCCGTCTGGCGATCTCGGCCGCTTCCTCCTCCGGCAGGCCAAGCAACCGCAGCAGGTTCCGAGCCAGCAGGCAATCCGCGTCGTCCGGCACTTCGCCCTTCAGCCGGGCCTGCATCACGCCGAGTATGGCTCCCGCGATCATGGCGAGCGTCGTTACCTCGTTGTCGCTGATGAAGCGGCCCGTGCTCAGCCCGAGACCCAGGTCTCGCAGCAGACGGTGGCCGAGCGCCGACCATAGCTCCTGGATGTAGATACCAGCACGCACGACGAACGAGCCCCAGACTGGGTCGTCGTCGACCATCCGGATGGTGAGCCGCGCGCTCGCGGCGAACACTTCGGCCACGTCGGTCATGTCCGCGGTCAGCCGGTCCAGGATCTGTCCGTGGGTCTCCACGGTCTCACTGACCACCGCCTGAAACAGATCCTCCCTCGAGTCGAAGTGGTTGTAGAAGGAGCCCACGCCGACATCGGCTTCCTCAGTTATCTCGCTGATCGGCACGGCCTCTATCGTCCCCCGGGAAGCGATGATCCGTCGCGCGGCAGCGACAAGGCGCCCCCGCGTCTCCCGACGCCGGCGTGCGCCGCGATCCATTCTCGCAACTGCTATCTGGGTCATGCTCCTGCTCCGGTGCAGTCGACGGTATTGTGACGGAATCTTCAAATATGTGCAAGGCGTCATTTCTCGGTCGCTTCGGGATGACACGAGGGATCGGACTGGGACCAGAGGGCATCGATGGCCGGCTGCGACTTGTCGTTACTGGATGATGGGAGCCAGACGGGGCGGCATCACGCGGAACGTCCATCGGCTGCCGTCTCGTTGATCCTCTCGCTCTCGCCCCCAATAATGGCAGGAACAAGGATGGCTGATGCGCCAAAAGGCGCCGACGAGCGAGGAAAGCACGACGATGACGACGAAGAACTACTGGCGCCGGTTTCAGCATGAGCGCATCTCGCGGAGGCGCCTGCTGCGTGCGGCGGGCACCGGCGCGGCCGGGCTGACGGTGGCGGCAGCCTGCGGCGGGGGCGACGGAGACGGCAACAAGACTCCGGCGGGGGGCGGGACCCCCACGACGGGCGCGACGCCTGCGGCCGGGACGCCCAAGCGCGGTGGTCGCTACAAGGCCCCGACGCCCGTCGATTGGGGAACGCTCGACCCAGCGACCAGTGTCGGCGGGTTCACCGCCATAGCCGCCCGCATCTACAATGGGCTACTCGACCGGTCCAGGACGAACCCTGATTGGTGGTTCTTCGACCTGGCGGAGACGATGGAGCAGCCCGACGACGAGAACTATATCTTCAACCTACGTACGGGCGTCAAGATCGCCCCCAACGACTACGGCATCGAGGAACGGGATATGGATGCTTTCGACGCCAAGGTCTGGCAGGACCGCATCGCCGAGGACGAAGGCGCCGGGCTGCGCTCCTTCACTGAGCCGTGGCTGAACTCGTACGAGGCGTCCGAGGCGCAGACCTTCATCTTGAAGAGCACCGGCCCCTACGCCTACTTCACCTTCCACACCGGCCCTCCCGGCGGCGGCTCGATCCCACCGCGCGAGTTCTGGGAGCGGGGAGTGAGCCTTGCCGACGGCGGTGTTGGAGGGGGCCCCTACACTATCCAGCCCGACTCCTATCAGGAGACCGGCGGCATCAGCCTGGACCGCAACCCCAACTACTACCGCACCGACGAGAACAACGACAACGCGCAGCTCCCCTACTGGGACGGGATAGACGTCGCCCGCATCACCGACCGTCTGGCGAGGCGGACCGCCTTCCAGGACGCTCAGATCTATCAGTACGGCGCTGCGGACAAGGCCGAGCGGGACGAGCTTCTCCGGCAGAAGCCCGACTACTTCGTCATCGAAGAGCCGATCAACACCTTCATCTCATTCACCATGAACCCCACGCGATCGCCCTGGGACGACGAGCGGATCCGCAAGGCGGCCAACTTCGCTCTCAACCGGCAGGAGTTCGCCGACCGCATCTTCGGTGAGGGCGGAGCGAAGCCGGACGGGCTGGTGCACTGGCCGATGGGCGCCTTCGCGCTCGATCCAGCGGAGCTGGAGGAGCTCCAGCCCTACGATCCTCAGCGCGCGCGAGATCTGATCAAGGACGCGACCGGGGAGGACACGATCAAGATCAAGGTCATGTACCCGACCGGCGTGGACATCTTCTTCCACGCCGAGCACCTGCCCATCTGGCAACAGCAGATGCGGAATGCGGGCTTCGAGTTGGACGAGGAGGCGCTGGACTTTGGCTCGTGGCTGAGCCGGTACACGACGGTTGACTACGACTCGTCGTTGGCGCTCAACCAAATCTATGAGCTTGCCGACGGCGCGTTGAAATGGCAGCACTCCCTGGGGCCGCAGGGCAACGGCAACTACGGTATCGGCATCGGAAAATTCTACCCGGAGATAGACGATGCGATCCAGAACTCGAAGCAGACCGCTGATCTGGATGTGGCAGCCGAGCGGGTGCGGGAGGTGCAGCGCCTCTGCTACGAGAAGGGGCCGGCTTTCCTCCCGATTGTGAGCTGGATCGAATACTCGATGGGCCAGCCCTTCGTCAAGAATGTCACCCCGGGCCTGGGGAACGCGGGACAGTACCTCAACGACATGTGGCTGGACCTGTAGAGCGGCCCCACCGGCCGGGACAGGTCGCCTTCGCGCCTGCTGACGCTCTGGTTTGTCGCCGCCGTCGCTTGTTACCCGGCGCCCGTCCCGCAGTCGTGGCGGTACGAGTCTATCACGTGAAGAATATCGTCAACGAGGATCTGCCCGCTCGGTGGACCCAGCCTCCACGGCTCCTTTGCCGTCTCCGGGATGGCGGTCCGGTCGTACTTCTCGTCGTAGCCCGGGTCACCCTCTCGCAGGAAGTAGTGGTTCACCAGAAGCAGCACGTCGTCGATGCGATTCTTCCCGTCGTTCGTCGGGTTGAAGTAGTCCCACGGGTTGTGCGGGTCACGTCGGCCGCCGAGTTTCTCGTCGAAGCCATTCTCATTCACGTCCGGGCAGCCATCGTTGTCGTCGTCCGGATCGGCGCTGTTGGGCACCGTATCCCCGTCCGTATCGCCGTCCGGCGCCTTGGTGGGCATCGGCGTGGCCGTGGGTCTCGGCGTCCCATCCTCGCACTTGATGACCAGCACATCCGGACCGGACTCTACCTGGGTCGATCCCTTGTCGTCGATGACCAGCGTGTCAGCTGTGGAGTGTGTCAGGCTGACGCTACCATCTGCATCACATCTGAAGCTGCCTGTCGCGACGACCCCCGTGTACGTGGAGAAGGGTTCGCCAATGCCGATCGAGCAGCCCACCGACTCCCAATCAGGGCCGTAAGCATTCGCACAAAACAGGCCGTCCGGCCACACCATGTCAATCAGGCCGTTGGGCGTCACACCGTCGTAGGCAACGGTAACAGCCACGGCTTCGTATGCCCCATTCGGCAGAGCCGAGACACCCTCGAGAATCACCTTGACAGTGAAGTCCGTATCCACAGGGATGTAGCACTTGTCGTAGCCGCGGGAGGTGTCACAATCCCCGACGGCTATCGAGAAGTCCACGGCCTCCGTTTGGGCCTCGATGGCGCTCCTGTGTCCCCAGGTGAAGACCACCACAACCATCACAGCAACGGCCATCACCGCGCCCAGAACCACCAGGTTTCGTCGCGATCGCATGCCACACCTCCCGCCTGCGGTCGGTGATGGGCTGCCCGCCGTGCGGGACACGCGCCCGCCACTGACCACCAGCTCCGTACGCGGCGATCCTAGCGTGCCAGGGACGGCTTGTCAACAAGCACTTGTTGCCTACCGGCACAGCTCGTAACGGCAGCCTCGAGGCCGAAGCCTGTGGCTATAGGACAGGATGGCGTCACACCACCGCCGGCTCGGCCGTACCGGTACCGAATTGGCGCATGAACAGCTCATAGTACCGCCCGCGCGCGGCCATCAGCTCGTCGTGGTTGCCCTGCTCCACCATCACGCCACTCTCTAGGAAGTAGATGCGGTCCACGTTGCGGATGGTCGAGAGGCGGTGCGCGACGATGAAGACCGTGCGGCCCTCCATCAGCTCGGCCAGACCATCCAGGAAGTCCGCCTCGGTATGGAGGTCGAGGGCGGATGTCGGCTCATCGAGCAGCAGGATCGGCGCGTCCTTGAGGAACGCCCTCGCGATCGAAATGCGCTGCTGCTGCCCAACGGAGAGCTTGACGCCGCGTTCGCCCACTTCGGTCTCGTACTTGGCAGGCAACTCCTGGACGAACGCGTCGGCGCGAGCCGCCCGGGCCGCCGCCTCAACCGCTTCCGCACTCGCGTCGAGACGCCCATAGAGGATGTTCTCGCGTACCGTCGCCGAGAAGAGCAACGGCTCCTGCGGCACCATGCTCACCAGGTCACGCAGCGACGCGATCTTCAGCCGCCGGACGTCCACATCGTCTATCTCGACCGAGCCGCCCGTGACGTCGTAGAGTCGCGGCATGAGGTTGAGGATCGTCGTCTTGCCGGAGCCGGTCTCCCCGACAATGGCGATCTTCTCGCCCTTGCGCGCCTCGAAATCGATGCGCTCCAGCACGGGCCGGCCGGCATCGTACTCGAACCGCACCTGCCGGAAAGCGACGCCGCGCTCCAGGGCGGGCTTCTCGACGGCGTCCGGCGCCTCCCGGATGTCCGGCGTCTCGTCCAGCACCTGGAACGCCCGCCCAACACCGACAACAGCGTCCTGGAACGGGCCGTAAACGAACATGATCTGGTTCATCATCTGGTAGATGCTCTGCATGTAGGTGACGAAGACCCATAGAGCCCCTACCGTGAGCGGTCCGTCGACGACCCGGTAGGCCGCGAAGAGGAGCACCGATGCCGTACCCAGCCCCGTGATCGCCACGGTGGCCACGTTCAGCACCTGCTCCGCAAGGCGGAAGCGCAACTGGGCCCGCACGAAGTTCATGCTTGTTCCCGCGAAGCGCTCCCGCTCCCGGCCCTCGCGACCGAAGACCTGCACCGCACGGATTGCACCCATCGTCTGCTCGATGAGCGAGGTCAGGCGGCTCATGTGTTCCCGGCTCTCCTGCGAGGCACGCTGG
Organism: uncultured Dehalococcoidia bacterium; assembly: GCA_964406605.1. Taxonomy (GTDB): domain Bacteria; phylum Chloroflexota; class Dehalococcoidia; order DSTF01; family RBG-16-68-14; genus CAYOSF01. Next base: position 20,470 of record CAYOSF010000014.1, read on the forward strand.
ATGCGGCCGGTCAGCCGGTGGATCGCGAAGAATAGCAACGGCAGCACGCCGAGCGAAACGATGGTGAGCCACGGGTCCAGCAGCAGCATGAGCGCGATCATCACCAGCAGCCGGAAGATCAGCGCCGACCACGTCTGGACGCCGAAGATCATCACTTCCTGGATGCCGCGGGCGTCGTTGATGGCGCGCCAGATGCTGTCGCCGACCGATTGGCCGGAGTGGTAGCGAAGCGACAGCGTCCGCATGTGCCCGACGATCCGCGAACGGAGCGTGTGGATCATCAAGAGCGCCGTCCGCGCGATGACGTAATAGCTGCCGGCGTTGATCAGCACCCCACCGACCGTGATCGCGAGATACGTCGCCGCCAGCCAGCCCGCTGCCACGAACTTCTCTCTGTTCGTCTGGGTGACCACCTCGCCCAGCGGCCCCAGGTCCAGCCGGTCGCTGGCAAGCACGCCGTCTATGAGAAACTTGATCGGCCATGGCATGAAGGCGACCAACAGCGAGCCGCACATCAGCAGCACCACGCTCAACCCGACGCCGCCACGGAACTCCCCGATGTACGAGATGATCCGGCGGTAGACGTGGGCGACCGGCGCCTCCGTCCCTTCTGGGCCGAGCGGCGCGTTCGGATCGAACAGGCGAGTCACAGCGTCACCAGTAGGCCAAATCCGTGTACGGCCTGGTCAGCTTCACGTTCAAGTCTCTTGCCGCGCCGATCGGCTGCCAGTAGATCGGGCGGGCCTCCGTCACCGGCTCGTAGCTCGCGAGCGACTCCACCACCGAAGGCAGGAACTGGAGCGGCGCCATGAGCTGGCCGCGACCGAGACTGTGGGTCACGCCAATAAGATAGCCGACGAGCCGCGCCATCGCGTCCTCCCGACCCTCCGCGCAGCCGAAGTCCATGAGCGCCGTGTTCTCGATAACACGCTTCTCGCCGGTCTTCCTGTGGCGCCAAACCTCGCGCATGTGCTTGCCTTTGTCCCAGAGCCCCGCACAGGCGACGATTCGTCCGCCCTCCTCGAGCACGTAGTAGTCCTGCCAGCCGTAGACCGGCACCCAGAAGTCCGGCTTTGGCCCCCAGAACGAATCGTCCAGCTTCCCCTGCAGGTGCTCGACGGTATAGGGGCGGAACAGGTCCAGGCCCCGGTGAGTCCTGTTGATCAGCGCCACGCAGCGCCGGACATCAGATCGACGCGAGGGCCTGATGCCATCGGCCTCGCCCTCGAAAGGACAACACGCGAAGCAATGGATGCTGGCCGTGGTGCCCCGCCGGCTCCGGCGGCGACGGTAGTAGTACGTGGCCAGGGCCTCCCAGCCCAGGGCGCGTCGGGGTACCGTGCGCAACAGACGGCCCAGTCCCTGTCCTCTGGCGTCCGTCCGGGTCCTCCATGCCGACTCGATCTGGACGGTGACGCGCTTCCCCCCGACCAGCGTGTTCCTCGCCGAGTGCACGATCGCCGCCAGGATGGCCCCTCGGTCCTCGGCCACCTGGATGCTCACGTTCTCCTGCAGCCGGAATTGGGCAAAGGCGTACGGGCTGCGTTCCACCGTCACCTCCCACTCGCCGTCGTTCTCGGGCGAGTGGGCGTAGAGCTCGGCGAGCGCCTCGTCGTCGCCCCACGTCGCCTCCCGGACCCGCAGCGTGCCGCTGATCAGCCGTTCGCGCCGGTCGAGGTCCCGCTGAATCCTCTTGAGCGCTCCCTGGCCTCGCCTCAGCCAGCGACCGACGTCGGCGCGGCGCACTCGGAGCTCGTACGCCCGCTCGAGCACCGGTTCGGGCCAGCCATGCTCTCGCCAGGCTGCACGCACCGCATCCGGTATCTCCCCCGGCCGCTCGAAGATCGAGCGATCGCCGGCCATCACTTACCTCCCAGGAAACCTGCGAGCCCGCCTCCTCAGGAAGCGGGCTCGCGCAATCTACTCTATGTAACTTCCGTCAGAAACGCCCGCTTCGTCCCCAGTCGCCACCGCTCCGGCCGCATGGAACCAGCAACCGTGGGCGTGGGTGGGAGTACCTTGAGCCATCTGCCATATCGATACCTCTTAGCGTGCTCCACTATCCTACGCGGAGCATGGCCGCTCGTCAAGTGCGCGATCTGCCGACCGGCGACGACCGACGCGAGTTCTGCGTCTCAGGCTGAGCCCGTCTGCGCGACAAGTGCTCGACTGCCTGATGCCGGGCGAGGCCGCCTGTTCTCTCCCAGCTTCTGGACGTCCACGCGCACCGCCCGGTCCACCGGCGTCGGCTGCCACTGCAGAGGCCAGTAGCGTAGGTGGCCGTAGCCGCCCGCCAGGTGCAGCCACTTCACCATCCCCGGCTCCACGTCCATCGAGCCCCGCCAGCCCCGGAACTGGTACGGGTCCCAGCCGTTGTAGCAGATCACCTGCCCCGGCCTGACCGAAGGCGATAGCTTCACCGGTACCAGGAAGTCCCCCGCATCGTTGTAGACCCGCACCTCCTCGTCGTCCTCGATGCCCCGCGCCTGCGCGTCCACCGGGCTCATCACCAGGTGCGGCCGTCCCCGGTGCGTCTGCAGCAGCATCCGGTTCGCGATGTTGATGGAGTGGATGCTCCAGCGGTTGTGGCCTGAGGTCATGGCGAAGGGGTAGTCGCCGCCCATCTTCGGGTTCTCCTTGTGGGTGGGGAACCCCTCGCCCGCCTCCAGGAACCAGGGGTGGTCGATGTAGAACTGGGCGCGGCGGGTGAGCGTCGGGTACGGCAGCTTCTTCTGGGTGTGCCAGGTCGAGTGGACGAATGTCTCGTCCGGCTTGATGTCGCTGGCTTGATTCGCGTCCATTACGGAAAGACCCAGGTGCGTGAAGCGCCGGTATCCATCTCTTTTCAGCGTTGACAGCGTCGTGTCCTCCGGCAGGGATCCGGCGGCAACACCGTCGCGCACCATCTCGCCGGCCATCCGCTCCTCCGTGGCAAGGGCGCCCCCTAGCGTGAGTTGGTCGTGCAGTCCCCGCAACGAACGGGCATTGCCCTGGCCGTCGGCGTACTCCTTGAGACCTCGCGCTCGTGCGCGCTGTTCCAGCTTCGTGGCCAGGAGCAGTGATATCTCCCACTCGGTCTTCGCATCGCCCGGCGGCTTCGCCGACTGCTCCGTGTGGATGAGCAACAGCATGTGGGGCGTCGACATGTGGAAACCCGACGACTCGTACTCGTTGGCTACAGGCAGCACGATGTCCGACCAGCGCGCCGTGGTGCTCATGCGCCAATCGAGTGTCACCACTTTGTTCAGCTTCGGCCACAGGTGGCGCAGCAGTTGTGTCCCTCCCCCGCGCACCCGCCGCAGGGTGTTGCCGGCGACATTGAACAGCACGCGCGGGCGGGTCTTCGGCGCGGGCCGGGCGACGCCTTGCCACCACCCCTTGTCCACCGCCTCCCGGAAGTACTCGTCGAAGGGACGCTTCATGGCGGGGTCGCCCCACTCGCGGTTGTTCCATCGCTCGCGGTAGCCGCAGTGGTGGTACCAGAAGAATGCCGGCGGGATGAGGAGGAGGCTCCCCGCAGACGCGGCCCGGCAGGCCATCTCGATGCCCGCCATCTCCTCGGTCCAGGTGGTATCGGCGCTCTTCACTTCGGCCAGCATGTTCGCGTAGACGCCCAGGACCGTCTTCGTCGCGCGCCGGCCCGGCCGGCCCTTCCGGGCCACGATGCCGGGCCCGTCGAAGAAACCCACGGACCAGCAGCCCACTCCTGTCCCCTTGCGCCCCCAGTTTCCGGTCAACCCGAGGAGCAGGAGGATCGACCGAAGCATCAGGTCCGCGTGGTAGTACTTGAGCGACGTGCCGCCCGCCCAGACCTGCGTCCGCTTCTGGGCCGCCTTACGCCCCAGCGACCGTATCGCATCCGGATGAACGCCGCAGATCTTCGAGGCCTTCTCCGGTGTGTAGCTGCGGTTCAGATGCTGCCGCAGCAGCTCGAACGCAGACGCGACCGTCACCCGCGAGCCGTCCTTCAGACGCACGCGGTGCCGTCCCTCCAAAGCCGGCTTCACCTTCCCCCACCGCAGCGTTCCCTTTGGTGCGGCCGCCAGGCGGCGCTTCTCCGTGTCCCAGGCATAGAACTGCTCGTCCGAGCCGCCTTCCTTGAGATCGGATTCCCGCAGGAATCGCCCGGTATCGAGACGCACGAGCAGCGGGAGGTCCGTCTGCTCCTTCACGAACCGCTCGTTATAGATTCCCTCCTCGATGATCACCTGCGAGGCGGCGAGCGCCCAGGCCGCGTCGGTCCCCGTGCGCACCGGGTAGTAGTAATCGGCCTGGATGTGCGATGGGCTGCAGTCCGGGGCGAACAGCACAACCTCTGTCCCCTGGTAGCGGGACTCGACGGTGTAGTGCGACGTCGCGATGACGGTGTAGACCGGATTGGCCTGGAATATGATCAGAAGCTCCGTATGAAAGGCATCGTCCAGGCTGCTGCAGACGTTGAACTTGCCGAAGGTGAGGTAGATGCCCGGGCTGAAATCGTTGATCTCCGCGTTGACGTCCGTCGTCAGGCCGCCGAGCATGTTCATCAGCCGCCCGTGGCCGGAGCCGGTCCACGTGCCGCCCTCGGCGCCCATCGCGGTGATGATCGACTCAGGCCCGACCTCCTCGATGGCGTCGAGCAGCGCGTCTGCGACCTCGGTGACCGCCGTGTCCCAGGAGATCTCCTCCCACTTCCCTTCACCCCGCTTGCCCACGCGTCGGAGTGGGTGAAGCACCCGCTCCTGGCCGTACAGAGTGCGGCTCCAGGCCACGCCCTTCTGACAGCCCATCGGGTTGTAGTCCGGCACGCCCTCCTCGATCATCTTGAACGTGCCGGCCTGCTCCTCCCGCACGACCTTGCCGTCGCGGACATAGACGCGCATCGGGCAGTTGCCGGGGTAGCAGTCGACGCAATGGGTCCCCCAGTGGACCTCATCCCAGGACCACCTGTCACGGTAGGCATCCGTCCACGACCCCGCTGCACCTCGCCCTCTGACTCGCGGTTTCATCTCGCCTCCTCTCAAGCCACCGGCGGCCCGTCTCCGATGCCACGCACTCCGCCGGCGTGGCGCGATGACGGCCCAAGGGTAGTGATTTTGCTCTGCGGCGTCAAACGGCGCGAACGATGAAGCGGCAGGCGGCATACGGCCAGACATCACGCCGAGTGCCGCCCATATCAAAGCGAAACCCCGTTGCCGGCACGCTGGCTGGATGAGCTCGCGCGCCACGGATGCCGGCCTTCTAACGCATTTGCCCGCTGGTCGAGCGCCTGCTATAGCACTCGCAGACCCCATTCAGCCTCGCCATTGACCGCGTTGGTGGGGCAGGGGTACCCCACGAAAGGAGTGCAGCTGCTCTTCGGCAAGGCCTCGCGCCCCGGCCGGCCGGCAGGAAGGAACCGGCCGTTCTACGGCTGGGTCATCGTCGGCGTGGCGGTGATCGTATCTTTATGTCAAGTCAGCTTCTTCAATCCAGTCCTCGGTGTCTTCTTCGAGCCGCTGAGCAAGGAGTTCGGCTGGAACCGGGCCACCATGTCGGCGGCCATCACCATCGGCAGCATCGGCGGGGCGGTCATTTCCCCCCTGATCGGACGGATCATCGACCGCTGGGGCTCGCGGCTGGTGGTGGCCTTCGGCAGCGCGCTCTGGGGGGTCTGCCTCCTGGCCCTGGCATTCACGCCGGCTCTGTGGTGGTTCTACCTCTTCTACGGTGCGGGCCGGACGACGGCGACGGGGGCCACCAGCCTGGGAACGACCGTCACCGTGTCGAATTGGTTCGTCAGGAACCGTGGATTCGCTCTCGGAGTCATGCTCCTGGGCAATCGCGCCGGCATGGCCCTCCTGCCCCTGGCGGTGCAGCTCGTTCTGCTGGTGTCGAGCTGGCGGACTGCCTGGGCAATGATGGCCATCATGGTCCTGTCCCTATCTGTGCTGCCCAGCCTGCGGTTCCTTCGCCGCCGTCCCGAAGACATGGGCCTGCTGCCGGACGGCGCGGCCAGTGAGGCCGAAGCGGCCGAGATGTCCGTGGCGACCGCCGCCGAATCGGAGGAGCAGTGGACCCTGCGGGAGGCGCTCCGGACGCCCGCCCTGTGGTTGCTCACGCTGGCCACTTCCCAGATATTCATGGTGGGGGCCGCCATCAACCTCCACCAGATGCCCCATCTGGTAGACCAGGGTCTGTCCTCGACCCTGGCCGTGGGAGTGGTGAGCACGTTCGCGGTCTTCGGGGGCATCGGGGGCCTGCTCGGCGGGGTGGTGCAGCGCCGCCTTGGCGCCCGGTGGACCCTGGCGGCCTCTCTGGCAGCCGCGGCCTCGGGCATCGTGCTGCTGATCCACGCGGACAACCCAGGGCTCGCCTATCTGTACGGCGTCTGGTACGGGCTCGTGTTCGGGTCGGTCGTCACCATGATGCAGGTGGTGTACGCGGAGTACTTCGGCCGCGACTCCCTGGGCAGCATCCGAGGGGCGGTGGCGCCCATTCAGATGACCTTCAACGCCACTGGACCGCTGCTCGCAGGCTGGGCCTTCGACGTCGCGGGAGACTACACGCGGATCTTCTGGATCTACGCGGGATTGCTGCTCCTTGCGTCGTTCTGGATGGTCATTGCGCGACGGCCCCGGCGGCCTGTCGCAGAGTCTGATGTAAGTCGAGGAAGCTGAGCGCAGCCACAGCCTGCCGCCTCCCCAGCGAGCGGTGTGGTCCGGCGATGGCTGGACGCTTCTCCCTGCGGGCCACCAAAGTAAGGGTGAAAGCACAGCACCGCAGTGCGTGTTCAACGCTCAGCGCATATGAGCGAGCGGGGAAGGAGGCCATCCCGCAACGGCCAGGAGCCGGCACGCTGGGTCCCAAGCATGTGGCAGGACAGACACAGCAGGTGGTACCGTTCGTGAAAACAGACCCACTCGCCGACACCAAAGGCATCCGCGGAGGAGCCGCGCCGAAGAGACACGGACCGCCGGAATGCTGTCAAGGTACGGAGCGATTCGACGCCAGGGGTAGAGACGCCGACACAGGGAGAAGGAGCCCCACGGTGGAACAGACGCCCTCAGATGTCTTCTTCACGCCGCGAGATGACGGCTACCTAAGGCAGCTCCGAGAGGAGGAGGGCTTCTGGGACGAGCACGAGCAAACGCTGAGTTCCAGGCCGCCGCCCCCCGCTCTCCAGAGCTACTTCAATGAGCAAATGACCGGGGATCCGAACCGTGAGTGGTTTGAAACGATCGCGGACTACGGTGATTTCCAGCACGGTTGCGTGCTCGGGGCCGGACCTGGCTTCGTGGAGACCCACTTGTTGGCCAAGCACCCCCAGCTACACCTGATAATCCGCGACATCAGCCGAGGCGCACTCGAACGACTCCACACCCTGCTTGAGCGCGACTTCCCGGGGCGATCGGAAACTCAGCAGATCGACCTCAACTTCGTGGAACTCCCCGCCGACGCGTACGATCTCGTCGTCGCTCGGTCGACGATGCACCACATCCTGAATCTCGAGCATCTGGCGTACCAGACAAATCGCAGCCTGACCGCCGATGGCTACTTCTTCATGCAGGACGTGGTGTGCGAATCTCGCTTCCAGTTCAGCAAAGAGAAGAAGCGCCTCTTCGAAGCGTTCGTCGAGGGGACGTGGGATAGCCACGACTCCAAACCGAAGTTCCGCTGGCCGGATCGTGACAATTGGGCCTTCAGTCCGTTCGAATGCGCACGCTCGGATGAGATTCTAGAGATCTGCGGCCGTTACTTGGAGACGGTATCAGTGCGGACGGCGGGGGCGCTGGCGACCTCGAACCTGTGGGTCGACCAGCCCGGATTCCTCCCACCCCCGGGAGACAGCCGTGCGCGGGCCCTGATACGCGCATTAAGACACGCCGCGTCACGCATGCGGCGCAGAATGCTCGGCCCACGACTTGACGTTGAGCTTGCACGATCTCGGGAGAACCTGCTGTTCAGCATGGACAGAATCGTCAGCGAAACAGGATACCTGACACCGTTCCTCGCGTTCGCTATCTACCGGCGCCGCGCAGCAGCGCCAGGCCCCGATCTGGGCAACGCGGAGCCCCTCTAGCCTGCCCCACGGCCCACAGGGTCGCCGTCCGTTGTACACTGGGGGCGTTCGCATCGGACGCAGCACAGAGGAGGACAGAGATGGTGCAGGACCTGGCTACTCGCAGCTACTGGCTCGGGCTGGACGAGTACGAACCCGACGCCCCGTTGGAGGGCGAGATGCAGGCCGATGTTGTCATCGTCGGCGGCGGCTTCAGCGGGCTATGGACTGCCTACCACCTTCTCAAGGCCGACCCAGCCATGACGGTGGTCGTTATCGAGGGGAGCGCCGTCGGCTACGGCGCCTCCGGGCGCAACGGCGGCTTCGCCATGACACTCCTGCACCGGAGCCTGCAGGACCTGGTCGATGCCGTAGGCGCGGATGAAGCGAAGGCGCTTCACCTCGGATCCGCTGAGGCGGTCCGCAACATCGGCAGCGTCTGTGAGGCCGAGGGGATCAATGCCGACCTGCAGCCCAACGGTATCCTGACCGTCGCCAACAACCCGCTCCAGGACGAGCACATCACGCGCGAGCTGGAAACGGCGCAGCGGCTTGGGCTGAGCGGCTTCCAGTTCCTCGAGAAGGATGAGGTCCAGGCGGCGGTGCACTCGGAGACGTTCCGGTGCGCGCTCCGGGAGGAGACCTGCACCCTCCTCAACCCGGCCCGCCTTGCTCGAGGGCTCAAGGAGGCCGTCATCCGTGCGGGGGGCCGCGTCTTCGAGCAGACGCCGATGGACCGCTTCGACGAGACCAACGGAGGCGTCACCGTCCTTACGCCGAAGGGCAAGATCACTGCTCAGCGCACCCTCCTCGCCACGAACGCGTACAGCTCCCGCATCCCCGCCCTGAGCAAGCACGTGATGCCGTTCTACTCGTACATTCTGCTCAGTGATCCCCTGACGGAGGAGCAATGGTCGCGGGTGGGCTGGGCCGGCCGCGAAGGCATGGAGGACCGCCGGGTGTTCCTCCACTACTTCCGCCCGACGGTGGACGGCCGCCTCATGTGGGCCGGCCGCGACGCCCCCTATCGACCCAACGGACCCGATCCCAAGTACGACCGCGACGATCGCGTCTTTGGTCGACTGGAGGAAAGCTTCGCCTGGACCTTCCCGCAGCTCAGCGATGTGAGCTTCCCGCACCGCTGGGGCGGCCCGATCGGGATCACCGGCACCTTCGTGCCCTGCGCCGGCTGGTTGAAGGGCGAGCGCGTCGCCTACGCCTTCGGCTTCAACGGCCACGGCGTCTCCAACACCAACCTCGTGGCGATGGCGATGCGCGACCTCATCCTGGGTCGCGATACCGATTACACCCGACTCGCGATCATCGGCAAGAAGCCCATCGATCTCGGCCCGCGGTTACTGCGCGACCCCATGGTGCGCGCCAGCGTCGACTACCAGATCCGCCAGGACGACCTCGGGCAACCAGTGAAGCCTCCCCTCCTTGCCCGCTTGATGGAACGCATCGCCCCGGCCACCCAGAGCATGCGCAAGGACGGCGAGGACAAGTAGCGACCTCGAAATCAAGGGCCCACAGGAGGCAGGCATGGTCTACGATCTGTCCAAGTCCTACGAGATGCTCGAACGCGCCGCGCGCGTCATCCCTGGCGGCGTCTACGGCCCGCGGTCGCCGCGCTTTGCCACCTTCGGCGACTTCCCGGTGTTCGCCCGCAGCGCCCGCGGCTGTCGCATCACGGACATCGACGGCAACGAGTACATCGACTTCATGTGCGCGTTCGGCCCAATCGTACTCGGCTACAACCATCCCGCGGTGCAGCAGGCGGCGATGGGCCAGGAGGAGCAGGTCAACACATCCAGCATCTCGATCGACCGCATGGTCGAGCTGGCGGAGACGCTGATAGCGCGCTTCCCGTTCGCCGGCTGGTCCATGTTCGCCAAGAACGGATCGGACGTGACCACGCTTGCCACCCGAGTGGCCCGGGCGAACACCGGGCGCATGAAGCTGCTCGTGGCCGCCGAGGCTTATCACGGTGTCGATCCCTGGGCGGTGCCCGGCGGCGCAGGCGTGCCCCCTGCTCACCGGAGCGAGCGCGACGAGTTCATCTGGAACGACGTGCCGAGCGTCCACGCCGCCTTCGACCGGAACAAGGGCGACGTCGCGGCGGTGATGATCTGCCCGCTCAAGCATGACGCGACCGAAGCCGTCGAGGACCCTTCCCAGGAGTTCCTCGCGGCGATCAACGAGCGCGTTGCAGGAGAGAGCGCCCTGTTGATCATCGACGACGTCCGCTGCGGCTTCCGCCTGCATCCGTCGGGCGCGTCGCACCTTCGATACGGCTTGGAGCCCGACGTGGTCTGCTTCGGTAAGGCGATCGCCAACGGCCATCCCATCTCGGTGCTGGTCGGCCGCGAGGACCTGCGCGAGACGGCCAAATCGCTCTTCTTCAGCGCCACGCACTTCTTCGCCGCCGCGCCCATGGCCGCTGCCCTAGCGACGATGGCGGCCTATGACGCCGAGGGCGCGTTCGAACAGATGCGGAGCGCCGGCCGCACGCTCCGGGAAGGGATCAGCGGGGCCGCGGCGAAGGCGGGCGTCGGCATCCGCTACACCGGCCCGGACACAATGCCCTACCTGGTCTTCGAGGACGACCCGAAGTTGAGCCGCGTTCGTCGCTTCTCGGGCCTGGCGGCCCGGCGCGGCGTGATCTTCCACCCGCACCACAACTGGTTCCTCTCCGCCGCCCACACGCCGGACGACGTCGCGCAGGCCGTGGCCGTCGCGGAGGAGTGCTTCGACCTGGTGGCAAAGGAGATCGCGGCCGGCGAGCTGGAGTAGCGGGGTTCCGGCGCCTGGCACCGCGCTCCACCCGTAGATCGGGAGGGCGCGCGAGGGCCGGGCCTCGAGGTGTCGCGCCACGCCTCAGCGACAACGACCACGCAAGGGCCAAAGATGGACTGCACCAACGAGATGACCACGAGGCTGGAAGAGGGGCCTCATGGCAACGTCATAGAGGTAACGGTCTTCACGTGTCCGCTGCCGGCACAGCTCTGCGCCAACAGCGAACCGCACGCGCCACACGATTGGGTGAGCCCGAAAGGGCAGCTAGTGCACTGCGTCGGCGTGCTGGAGGAAGAGGACGACGATGCGCCCGGGTAGCCAGCGTCTAGGCCCACCACCGGCTACCGTGCAGCGCTCGTCGTTGCAGGGAGCGATATCAGGAGGCGGCTCGGCCGGGTAGGCGGCTGCCGGCTTCCTTGGCCATGCGATCAGCTTCGCCGATCGCATGCGGCGTGTGCGGCCCAGCCCCAGGACCTGACATTGCGGACTGGCCCGCGCGGATCTGCTGCCGGACGCTCAGAACGGCGTAGGTGAGGGCGTCGAGCGCCTGGATGATGCGCTCGTACTGCTCGTCATTCATCGTGCACCTCCCACCAGGTATGTCGGCCACAGTGTGGCGTCCCGCCAGGCGTCCACACACCTCGGCCTAAGGCCCGACTCCTGATCGCCCACCCGACCCAGGACCTAAGCCAGTACCGGCCGCTCCCGCACGGTCCCTTTCTCTAGGAGGTTCCGCCCAACTCAGTCCGGCTGAGATGAATCCCGGTTTGCTGGCCCTGGGCCGCAGTGGGTAGCATGTCATTGGCGCATGTCGGCACCGCGGGATCATGAAACCTGAAGAACCCTCCGAGCCGGATAACTCCCTTTCAGCTGACGCCACCCGCTTGGCCATTCCTATCTCCGCGCGTCTGACAAGCGACGAGCAGTTCCGCGGATACCTGGAGACCTTGGTCTCCCTCTTGCAGCGCAGCCGCGACTCGCGGAATGACGCTCACGAACTGCTGGGAGTGCAGGTTGATATGGCGAACTTCCTCCTTTCCAGTCAGGAAGCACAAAAGCGGCTTGAGGCAGAACTGGACCGAACTCCCTCCCACGCATCGCGCGAACGGAAGGAGTTGAAGGTGCTGATTGGCGTCTGCAAGCGTCTCCAGGGAATCGTTAGGCAGATCGCGGACGGCATAGCGTGGCGTTCACTGGCCTACGACCGACCCGTTCTCCACCTCCTCGCCTTGAAGCCACACACAGGTCACATGGATCGATCAACAGCGATCACGGAATTCGCGCAGGCGGAGACGCACGTAGCTAGGACCAGCGACCGTGTGGTTCTGAACGACCTGACGAACTTCCTGCGATACGGTGACTTCACGTCGGTGGGCGCTGACGGTGTGAGGATTCATGAAGTGAAGGCTGGGCGGGGAGCAGCGAAGAGCGGGCGCGCGACCAGGCAGAAGCGGAGGACGGCGGAAGTTCTTGAGTTCATAGAGCGGGGATTCACCAGGACAGAGGAAGGGTTGCGACGAATAGTCCTCCTTGATACGCAGCCGGTTTCGCATCTAGCGGCCGTAAAGAGCCTCCTTCGGGCTGCGCGGGAAGATGGCGCAGCCGAGGCGAGACTTAGCGACTGCCTGGCGGTGCAGGTCTTCGAAACCAGCGTGATGGCTGACGAGTTCGACCGCCCAAGCGCGGAGCGTCGAGCCCGGATCCACAACCCATTCGAGCACTCGAGGGACGCAAGAGTGTTTGACACTCTCAAGCTGTTCACTCGGTTCACCTGGAACGTTGCGCCGTATTCGGTGTTTCCCATTACGGCTGACGATTCCCTGGCCATCATGACGGGAAGGTTGTGGTTGATCAGCTACTTCAACCTAGGAAACCTAGTCCGGTGCCTACGGCGACGCAATCTCCTTGTCAAGCCACCGACAAAGGAAGGATACGCCAACCTGCGAGGTCTGTTGCCTGGACAAATCGCGCGACGCGAACTGGACAACCCCTTGATGGTCTCGCGCGGGCGGCCACACCCCGTCCTGAAGATCCCCATCGCGTCTCTGACTCGCCTCTTCTATGAGTTCCTGGATGAGGAATCGTTTGCGGATGGCATCGAGGAAGAGCTAGATCTCCCAGACATCGACGAGCCGACATTTCTTCACACGGCGTTCCGCGCAGAGGCGCAACTCTGGGACTAGAGAACGATGGTCACCACAGACCGGCCGCGCAAGCAGCGTCTTGGTTGCGCTCCCTGGTCCATCGCGCACCTCACACCCGTACCGGCCGCTCACGCACGGTCCCTTCTTCGATATGAAGCGCGCTGGAGGCGTATGCCTCGACGAAGAAGCGGTCGTGGCTCACCACCAGCACCGTCCCCTCGAACGTCTCCAGCGCCTCCTCAAACGCTTCCCGCGACGCGATATCCAGGTGGTTCGTCGGCTCGTCGAGGAGCAGCAGGTTGACCCCCTGCAGCGCCAGCTTCGCCAGCGCCAGCCTCGCCCGCTGTCCGAAGCTCAGCTTGGCGGCCGGCGTGCGCACGTCTGCGGCGGTGAACAGGTAGTGGTGGAGGAAGCGGCGGAGCTCGCCCTCGTCCATCCTCGCAACCGGCCGCAGCGTCTCGACCGGATTGAGCGTCGGGTCCAGGCCCTCGTGTCCTTGCGCCAAGAGCGCGGGACGCACCCCCGCACCGATCCGGACCCGGCCGGCCTCCGGCCGTAGCTCGCCTACGATGGCGCGGAGAAGCGTCGTCTTTCCGCTGCCGTTCGGCCCCAGCAGCGCCACCCGCTCGCCGTAGCGCAGGCCGAAGTCGGCGTCCCGAAGGAGCGTCCGGCCTCCCACGCTCAAACACAGACTCTCGACCGAGAGCACGTCGTCCCCGGAGCGTGCGGCGGCCGGGACCTGCGGCCGGAGACGTGCCTCGCGCTTCGGGCGCTCCACACGTTCCTCGGAGTCCAGGAACCGCTCCAGCCTGCGTTCGGTCGTCTTCGCGTGGCGGGCGATGCGGGCCGCCCGCTTGCGATAGTGAAAATGGATGGTGGTGTTCTCGATCCGTTGCGCCCACTGCTTCAACCGCCGGATCTGGTCCCTGATCTGCCGTTCCTGTCTCTGCTGCTGGCCGTATGCCGCCCGCTGCCTCGCCAGCTCCCGCTCCTTTGCCTCCAGGAACGCCGCGTACGAACCGCCGAAGGAGCGCCAGCCGCCCCCTTCGGGCGCCAGCTCCAGGAGCGACGTGGGGATCCTCGCGAGAAGAGCGCGGTCGTGCGTGACCAGGACCAGCGCTCCCTTGAAATCGGCGAGCCAGTCCTCGAGCGCCTCGATCCCCTCCAGATCCAGGTGGTTGGTGGGCTCGTCCAGCAGCAGGACATCCGGCCGTTGCGACAGCAGCCGCGCCAGGCCGAGCCGCGTCTGCTCGCCGCCGCTGAGCGATGCGACCGGCCGGTCTCGTTCGACCGAGCCGAGTCCCCACTCATGAAGCAGCGGCTCGGTACCCATCTCGATCTTCTTCGCGACTCCGGCCAGCTCGTCCAGCGCCGAGGCATAGGCCTCCGAGAGCGAAGCCGGCGCGTCCTCCTGCCGCGCGATCAGGCCGGCGAGCCGGTTCACCTCGCACTCCAGTTCGCGCTTTCGGTCGAGCTCCGGGATGGCCGTATCGAGCCGGAGGTCCGGCTGGTCGTCGTAGCCTTGCGGCAGGTAACCGAGCTGAAGTGAGGGCGGCGACAGCGCCACCCGGCCGGCGTCGGGCGTCTCGATCCCCACCACGATCCGAAGCAGCGTGCTCTTGCCGCAGCCGTTTGGGCCGAACACGGCCAGCCGCTCGCCGGCGTTGACGACGAACGACAGGTCACACAGGACCTCCTTGTCGCCGTACGACTTGCTGATGTTGTGCACCTGCAGCATGAGACACCTCGAAACGACAAAAGGCCACGAGCCTCGCTCGTGGCCTCGGGGCAGTGGCCTGTTTTCGGTTCGTTACGTCCTAGACTCTGGGTCTCCGTAACCGGAGCGGAGCAACACTCTGCATGGCGCGCCCGCATGGGATACGCCGTCTGCTCCGCTTCTCATTGCCCCGGCTACTAGCGCATTGCCTCCTCGTCCCTACTGTTGTCGGTCTCAGGATAGCACATGGAGTCAAGGGGTCAGTGCGGATCGTGGTCCTCTACCTCGCCCGCTCCACCTCGACGCGCACGGCGCGCTCGTTGGGGACCGGCTGCCACTCGAACGACCAATAGCGCAGGTGGCCGTAGCCGCCTGCGAAGCCCAGCCACTTCACCAGGCCCGGCTCCACGTCCTCGGCCCCCTGCCAGCGGGCGAACTGGTACGGCTCCCAGCCGTTGTACATCACCACCAGCCCCGGCGCGACGCCCGGCGCCAGCCGCGCGTGCACGCGGTACCGGCCGACATCGTTGTGAACGGTGACCGGGTCATCGTCCGCTATGCCGCGGGCGACGGCGTCGCCCGGGTTCAGGAACACGAAGGGATGCCCTCGGTGGGTGGCGAGCATCAGCCGGTTCACCTGGTTGGTCGAGTGGCTGCTCCAGCGGTTGTGGCCGCTGATCAGCCGCAGCGGGTAGTCGCCTCCCTGTTCGGGCGGGGGCTTGTGGCAGGGCAGTTCCTCGCCCGCCTCCAGGAACCACGGATGCTCGATGTAGAACTGTGCCCGCCGCGACAGCGTCGGGTAAGGCTGTAGTCGCTCGACGTGGTTGCGGAACGGCGTCAGGGTCTCGTTCGGGGATGGGTCGGCGGCCTGCGTGAGCCCATAGGGCGAGATGCCCCAGGACAGGAATCGCATGAATCCGCGCTCTCGCATGGTCTCCATCGTCGTGCCGGGCGGCAGGTTACCGGCGACGACCGTGTCGGTCACCATCTCCTCGGCCACCTGCTCGGCGGTGAGGACGGCGCCGCCCTTGCTCAGCGACTGGAACAGGCCGGCGATGCGACGTGTCTGTCCCGACGCGTCGACGAACTCCTCGATCCCGCGGGCCGCGGCGCGCTCCTCGAGCTTCCGCGCAAGCGCCAGGGCGATCTCCCACTCGCTCTTCGACTCGCCCGCCGGCGGCACGGCGCGGTCGGAGAAAGTGATCCCCATCGACCGCGGCATCGGCATCTGGAACGACGCTTTCTCGTAATGCTGCGCCGCCGGCAGCACGACGTCCGAGTGCATCGCCGTAGTGGACATGCGCCAGTCGCCGGTGACGACCAGCTTCAGCTTGGGCCACAACTCCCTCAGCAGCAGCCGCTGGCCGCCGCGCGTCCGCCGCAGGAAGTTGCCGCCGCACTCAACGAGCACGCGGGGCTCCACGTCCGCCGCGGGCCGGGCCGACGGCCACCACCCCGACTCTTCGGCCTCCCGCACGTACTCGTCGAACGTCCGCTTCATCGACGGATCGGTCCACCGACGCCAGCGCTCCGCGTGGCCGGTGTGCCGGTGCCAGAAGAAGGCGGGAGGCGACGAGCCGCCGCCCTGCCCCAGGCGCTGCGACAGCTCGACGGATGCGATCTCGTCCGTCATCGTCGGATCCTCGGCCCGGATGGCATCGACCATCGCGCGGCGGGCGGCCAGGACTTGGCGGGCCGCCTCGGGGCCGGCGGCGGGCTTCATGCCGAATACGAACGCCCCGTCGAAGCCGGCCACCGCCCACTGGTGAAAGCCGGTCCCTTTGCGGCCCCAGTTGCCGGTGAGGCCCGCGAGGAGCGCGTAGGAGCGCTGGATCAGGTCGCCGTGGAAGTACTTGCCGGAGGTCAGTCCCAGCAGGAAATTCGTGCGCCGCGCCGCCACCTTCCTGGCCAGCGATCGCACGACGTCCGGGTGGACGCCGCACAGCTCGGGCGCGCGCTCCGGCGCGTAGTCCGCCAGCCGCTCGCGGAGCGCCTCGAACACAGGCCGCACCCGCACCGTCGACCCGTCCGCCAGCGTGACGTCCCGTTCTCCCTCCAGTGCCGGCTCGACTCCGTTCGTATCAAGCGTCCCGCGGGGCGCCTCCACCGGTCTTCCGGTCCGCTCGTCCAGCCAGTAGAGCTGCGCTCCGCTACCTCCGTCCTGCATGTCCGATGCTCTCAAGTATCGGCCCGTATCGCGGCGCAGGAGCAGCGGCAGATCGGTCTGGCGCAGGACGAACTCGGGGTCGAACAGCCCCTCGTCCAGCACGACGCGACACAGGCAGAGCGCAAGCGCCGCGTCACAGCCGGCCCGGACGGGCACGTACCGGTCGGCGTGTGTTGCCGACGGCGAGCAGTCCGGCGCAATTGTCACCACCTCGCAGCCCTGATAGCGGGCCTCCGCGATGAAGTGGTACTGCGTGATCCAGGTGTAGACGGGGTTGGCGCAGGCGATAAGAATCAGCTCCGAGTGGAACCAGTCGTCCGCGCTGGCCATCGAGTTGAACTTGCCGAAGGTGAGGTAGAGACCGGGCCCAAAGTCGTTGATGTTGGCGTTGACGTCGGTCTGCACCGCTCCCAGGTGCCCGAAGACAGAGCCGAACAACGTGGTCGCCAGGAGGCCGCCTTGGGCCGGCGTCCCCTCGTAGATGATGGAATCCGGTCCCGCCTCTTGGAGCGCGTCCAGGAGGCCGTCCGCCACGACACTCAGGGCCTCGTCCCAGGACACCCGCCTCCAGCGGCCACCTCCCCGCTCTCCATCCCGGAGCAGCGGACACAGCACCCGCTCCGGCGCATCCAGCATCCGGCTCCAGGCGACGCCCTTCTGGCAGCCGCTGGGGTTCATGTCCGGCACGCCCTCCTCGACCGTGTCGAACACGCCGGACTGCTCCTCGCGGACGACCCGATCGCCCACGATGTACGCCTTGAACGGACACGCCTCCGGGTAGCAATCGACGCAGTGCGTCACCGAGGCGACGCGCTCCCACTTCCACATGTCGCGGTAGCGATCGAACGTCGTCCGCACGTCGACGGACTTCGATATTCGGGATAGCTGTTTCTTGCTCAAGCGCACCTCCAACGGCCGATGGCTCCGAGCGCCCTCTTTCAAGACGCGGACATGGTATCACCGCAGGCCCGCCAGCGGTGGGGACACGGCGGCAACGGACGCCAAGCGGCCAACCTGGCGTTTCTCCGGCAGATCCTGGATGACAAGTCGCTGCTATACTTGCGTGACAAGATGCTGCATACTAGTATGTAAACCTGTGGCCAGTGCCGAGCGGCCGGTCTCAAGGTTCCTGGCAGATCCGCTCGGGTTCGGCTTTGAAGGTTCGCAGGCCGGGTGCTAGGACAGGTACCCGTCTTGTAGCCCAGGATGGGGCTGGCCTTTCCGCGTGGACCGCGCGGGCGGGGCAGCAAGCAGGGCGATGGCCGAGGGAATTCGGCCATGCGGCCCGGAGGGAGATGACGATCGCATGACAACTGTGGACAAGTTGCCGGCCTTGGCCAAGAAGGGCCTCACCCAAGCGGAAGCGGCCAGGAAGTTGGGCGTTTCTCGGCAGCGCGTGAGTCAACTCGTGGCCAAACTCCGTCTGAAGTTCAGAACCTATGCTCGACCCGTGAAGACAGCCCGCCTGGCCGCGCTCGCGAAGCGGGGGCTGACACAGACGGAGACCGCCAAGCAGCTCGGGGTGTCTCAGCAGCGCGTCAGCAAACTGGCCTCAGAGCACGGCATCACCTTCTCGCCGCTGTCGATGAGGCCGAGGGCTCCTACCACCAAGCTCGGAAAGGTGATGCAGGGGGCAAGGCTGAAGCACGGCTACAGCTACACGAAGCTCGCCGCCCTATCGGGCCTTGACCGCCACCACATCACCGCCATCGAGGTGGGGCGCGTGAAGCGGCCTACCCCCAGAACGCTGCGTTCGCTGGCGAAGTGCCTCCGGCCCCACACGTCCTATGCGGACCTCGCGAAGGCCGCCCAGGCCAAGGACGGCACGGGCCGCCGGGCAGCCAGCAAGAAGAGGCAGCGCACCGGCTCTCGCACGAGGAAAGCGAAGCGGTAGGGTCTTACCCCGACGAGACGCTCAAACCAGCTCGGCCTGAACGGCTTCCGACAGCAGGTCCGGGTCGTCGTTCCGAACGTTGTTCACTCGCTTCGAGACCGGCTTCGCCGCGAGCAGCTCGTTGGGTGCCGGGACGAGGAGCGCCTGAAGCCGCTCCGCGTCGGTGTGCCCTGAGAACATCCACTCGTCAGCTTTCTCATCCGGCAGAATGACCGGCATCCGGTCATGGAAGCGCCCGACAGCGTCGTTCGCATCGGTGGTGATGATGGTGAACGTGGGCTCCCACTGGTCCGGCTCCGGTTGCCACGACTCATAGAGCCCAGCGAACAGGATCAGGCCCCCGTCCGGCCGGTGAAACCAGAGCGGCTGCCGCGCGCCCTTCCGCCCGGCCCACTCGAAGAAGCCGTCTGCCGGCACGACACAGCGCCGCTTCTTGAACGCGTCGCGGAAGGCGGGACGCCGCCCCACGGTCTCTGCCCGTGCGTTGATCTGCTTGGGCCCCTCGTTCCGGTCCTTCGCCCAGTGGTTGATCAAGCCCCACCGCGCTTGCAGAACGGCGCGGTCTTCGTGCTCCATCCGCAGCACCAGGTGAGTCTGGCCGGGCGCGATGTTGTAGCGAGGCCGGTAGTCCCGCAGCGCCTCGGCCGGCACGCCGAGCTCGGCAGCCAGTTCGTCGGCTTCCCGCCTGGTGAGGGTGAAGCGACCACACATCCCACTCGAGTGTACCAGGGCCAGGGTGAAGGAGACTACGTTTTGCTGCCCGGAGGCACGGGGCGCCCCGGTGTTCGGCGCGCGCCTAGCGGCCCACGACACTCGGCCGTGGCGACAACCGACGTTCCGCAAGTAGTCCGGCGGTCCACGAACCTGGGAACCAACCCACGACGCTCTTGACCAGGGCGAACCGCGGCAAGCTAGCCGCAATGCGGAGGTCCGTGGCCTTCGCGGCAACGATTGCGAGAGCGGCGGCCAGCGCCGGTGTCGCGAGGTTCACGCCGACGACTGCGACCGGTATCAGGAAGAACAATACGGACGGCACCGCAACGGCGAAGACATCGCGCCGGTAGGCCACCAGGAGCGCCGCGGGCAGCAGCAGAATCTGGAGGTCCTGTATGTGGATGTGCGGGCTGGTGAGGATGGTCGCGGTCGCCAGGGCAAGCGCCGGTCGGGAGCCGTCGTCCAGGCGATCGCAGCGGCGCCACACGTGGACCGCCGCCATCAGCGTGGCGACCGTCGCGACGCCGGACAACACCAGGGAAGTCGGCCGTGAGACGCCCGGGAGCGCCGCCGCGAGGAACGAGGCCCAGCCGTACATGTGCGCCCTGTCCACGCCGTATTCCGCCTGCCAGCTCAGGCTTTCGAGGATCAGAGTTGGATACGAGACGAACGTCACATCGGGGCCGACCAGCGCCACCGATGCGGCTCCCAGGATTGCGGCTCCCGCCGCGTACCCACCCAGAGCCCGCCAACGGCGCGTCGCGACCAGATAGACGATGGGCACAAGTGCCAGGTGGGGCTTGATGAGAGATGCTGCCAGCACCAGCCCGGCGGGAGCTTCGCGGCCGCCCTTCAGCAGCCTGTAGAAGAGCACCCATGAGAGAAGCACCAGAGATGAGAGCTGGCCGTAGAGCAGGGACCAGAATACCGGGAACGACGCCAGCGCCGCGAGCACGAAGACCAGGGCCCAGCGTCGAGGCACCCGCCTAAGCTCCGGCAGCAGCAATGCGACAGACGCAAAGACGGCCAGGGCACTGATGGCAAACCAGAGCGCCTGAGCCCGTCCGTACGGCAGGTGAGCCAGCGGCTCGAACAAGCCGGCCACGAACGGCGGATTGAGGTACACGAGTCCGTTGTGCAGTCCAGCCGGGCGGCCGAGTATCTCCCGTTCCCGTGCCGCCACAGTGTCCGGTTCGTAGAGCAAGTGGCCGAGATCGTCTCGGACCAGGGAGCCCGCCGCGTAGAAAGCGACAATGTCCTCGCGCTGATCCGCCCCACGGCCGTCCCAGCCATCGATCACACGGACGATCAGATAGCCCCAAAGCCCGATCGCCAGGAAGGCGAGGGCTGCGGCGAGCGCGTACGGAACTGCCAAGCGGGCCCGCGAGAGGGTCTGCGCGAGGATGAGGCGATCCGGCGACGCCGACACGGCCTTTTTCCGGGTCCGGCCCCAGATCACTCGTGAGTCCCAGAACCAGTTCCAGACGAAGGCGACCAGCGTGCCTAGTGTGGCTGCCACGTACGGCTCAATGCCGAAGTGGCCGCTGAGGACATTGACGCCAACCGTGAGGATGCCAAAGGTCGAGACGGCGGACTTGATATGGAACTGGGTCAGTCGCCGCCACCAGCTACCGGTCGCGGAAAGCTCCCGAAACGTCCAGCAGCCATGGATGCAGAAGACGGCGAGGATGGACGCCTCCGCCGCCACCAGCGTAGCTACCAGCAGGCGCGCGTCCGGCGCTACGAAGAGAGGCAGACGAGCGGTCGCGCCGGGCGGCGGGAGCAGTGGCAGAGCGCCCGACTGCCCGAAGAAGAGAACCGCCTGATACACGAGATAGCCCGCCGTTCCCGCAATGACGAACCGGGCGAACGTCGGCGCGGTTTGTGCCTGCTGGAGCGCCCGCCGCCACAGGTGTGACACTTCTGAGAACGTCTCGCGTCGCCTGAGTGCTCGAACGGCCACCATCGTCTCCTCCTGCTCCGTCCCTCTATCGTCAACGCCACCGTACGCCGAAGCCGGGAGGCTGATAAGGCACGAATGCTCCAATTCGACCTGGTGCCGATCGCGCAACCTGGACTGGTACAGACGTACTACGAGGGGGGTACGAACGGGCGATTGACGGTCCCTTCCGGCCGCCGATACAGTAACGATCGATCGCTGAGGACCATGATGGCCGCGCAGACGCTGGAGAGGGCGCGGGACGCGCGAACCGGGCTGCGTCGTTGGTGGGGACGCGAGCGGCCTACCGGCGTGGCCTTGTACCTGTTCGGCGTGCGTTGGGCGGCATGGGCCGTCGCCGCCTTCATCGTGATTCTGGACGTTGTGCCCAAGGCCAACGTGCAGCGAGAACCGGCGCTCCTCATGGGCACGCTTGTCCAGAGCGCCACAGCGACCCTCTACCTCCCCCTGCTCCGCCCGCGAGTGCGCGACCTGATCCAGCGGTCTATCGGACGCGAAGTCGACGACATCTTGATAGTAAGCCTGCTGGACATGACACTCGCCCTTTGCATCGTCTTTCTCAGCGGCGGCTGGGAGAGCCCCTACTACCTCTTCGCGGTCGCTTCACTTCTCGTGCCGTCATCGATCCTCGGGCTTCGGAGCAACCTGGCACTCACCGGCGGCTTCGTCGGCGCCTACGTTGCGATTGTGTCGACGGCGGGACAGGGGACCGATGGCCCGTGGCGCGGGGCTGAGCTGAACAACTTCGCGGTCTTCATCGCAATACCGTTCATCGTCGCCCTCGTCGTGCAGTTCTTCGGTTGGATGTCCCGACAGTTGGCCGCGGAGCGCGAGACGGCGCGCCAGGTCCTGGAGGAGAACATCCGCCTGCAGCGGGAGCGCGAGGATCTGGCTGCGCAACAGGAGCGGCACCGGGTCGCGCGTGAGATCCACGACGGCATCGGCCAGTCGATCTACATGCTCTCACTGAACTTGGAGGCGGCCGCGGAGGCGGCCGCCGACCAGCCCGGCCTGGGGGAGCGCCTGCAGAGCCTGGTAGCGCTGGCGAAACAGACACTGCTGGAGGTGCGGTACTACATCTTCGATCTGAAGCCGCTGTTGGAGGGCCAGGCCGGCATCGCGGCGGCGCTGCGCAACCAGGTCCAAGAGTTCGGGACGGTCACCGGGCTGCCGGTATCGATAGAAGTAGAGGGCGAGGAGCGGAAGCTGTCCCTGGCCAAAGGTACAGCCCTCTATCGCATCGCCCAGGAGGCGCTGGCCAACACGTACCGCCACGCGAACGCATCGGAAGGACGGATACGTCTCGCCTTCGACGCGGCAACCGTGACGCTGGAGGTGCGCGACGACGGCGACGGATTCCGGCCGGACGGTTCCGGCGGCCATGGCCTGGCCAACATCCGCCGACGGGTAGAGGAGCTTTCCGGTACGCTCACTATCGAGAGCGAACCCGGAAAGGGCACGGTGGTGCATGCCACCCTACCGGTGGAGGAGTGATGGGCGACATCCGGATTCTCGTCGTAGACGACCATGAAGTGGTGAGGACGGGACTGCGCACGCTGCTGGCCGATGCCGAAGGCTTGGTGTTCGCGGGCGAGGCAACCACCGCCGACGAGGCCGTCGCGCGGGCGCAGGCTATTCGTCCCGACCTGGTGCTGATGGATGTGCGGCTAGGGGCCGAGGGCGACGTTGGCGGGATCGAGGCGTGCCGTGAGATCCGGAGCGCCCTACCGGAGACCCGCGTGCTCATGTTCTCCTCCTACGGAGAGCGCGAGGCGGTCGTCTCATCGATCATGGCGGGCGCGGCAGGCTATCTGACGAAGAACGTGGCGCGAGCCCAGCTCCTGGACGCGCTCCGAGCGGTGGCGAGAGGCGAGTCGCTGCTGGATTCCAAGGTGACGGCTCCCCTCCTCGACCGGCTCAAGGAGCTCTCCGCCAGGGAAGAGCCTTCCGACGATCCGCTATCGCCGCGGGAGCGAGAGGTCCTGGCGCTGATTGCCCGCGGTCTGACGAATCGAGAGATCGCCGAGGAACTGACGATCAGCGAGCACACGGCGCGCAACCACGTGACCAGCATCCTCGACAAGCTGGGCCTCTCGCGGCGCGCGGAGGCGGCCGTCTACGCAGCCCGCCTCGGCCTGCTTCCGGAAGAATAGGCGCCGGCCGAACGCGGACCCGGACCACGAAGGACGCTGCTACTTGAGGGTCTGGCCGATCTCCTTGGCCAGGGCGTCCGCACCGGCGGGACTCTCTCCGGCGCTCACCGAGGCCAGGACAGGGATGCCCGGTAGCACGGCTGCCGGCGTCCACCGCTTCGCCTTCTCGTCCCAGCAGGCAATCCGTCGGTCGGTCACGACGACGTTCGTTGCTCCTCCATCATTGGACGCCAGGAGATCTCGATAGGCCGCCTGCACCTCTGGGCCATCGTAGAGCGCGTCGGCAGGTGGAACACGCGTCTCACGGTCCTCGTATTCCGGGAGCGTTCGGGCGCGGAAGCGCGCCTCCTCATGATCGACCTCGCCGCGCAGGGGGAGCATCCGGTACTCCTGCTTCTCTGGGTCTCGGACGCGAGCCCAGGCCAGACGGCCGGCCAGAGCTGCGACAACGTCCCGCACCTCGCTTTGGGGCCGTCCTACCAGGGAGGA
The DNA here is from genome assembly GCA_964406605.1 of uncultured Dehalococcoidia bacterium. Taxonomy (GTDB): domain Bacteria; phylum Chloroflexota; class Dehalococcoidia; order DSTF01; family RBG-16-68-14; genus CAYOSF01. The sequence continues at coordinate 44,524 of CAYOSF010000014.1, forward strand.
CACGACCTCACCTCCTACCGCGCCGCCCAGGTGCTCGGCAAGCGCCGCAATGTCTACATCGACGGTTGAACCGTCCACGTAGACACGCAGACCGGGCGCCTCTTTCGCCGCGCCCGCCTTGGCCGTCTCTCGAAGCTCCTTGGCGGGCACCTTCGGCAGGTAGATAGGCCGTGTGGAGATGGGGTTCTTGCGCTTTGGTCGTACTGCCATGCTCTCACTCCTTGACTTCGGTCGGTGCGGCTCCAGCGGGAGCAGAAGTCAGCTCCTGAACCCGTTTGTTGGCCAGTCCCTCCGATGCCCAGTCCCCTCCTCGACACCGACCAGCCTTGATCGCTGCCACCACGTCTCGCTCGTCCTTGATCTCGTCTGCGAACACGGTGAAGCAAGCGGCCACGTCCATCAGGCGGTGCGTATCGCTGCCGCCGGTTGTCGGCAGGTCCAGACGCCGGGCCAGCTCGGCAGCCATCCGGCGCTGGGGCGCCGCTTCGAGCCCGCTGTGCACCTCCACGGCGTCGACCAGGCGTGGCCGGTAGCGCCCCGCCGTCTCCTCCCAGAACGCCTCGCCGGACCGCGCCTGCCGCGTGGTCGGGAGCGCAGCGCGGAAGGGGTGCGCGGCGACGATGACGCCGCCGGCCTCATCGACGTCAGCCCGAAGCTCCTCGAGCGTCGGGAGCCGGTTCCAGCGGCGCGGCCCCTCAAGCCCGAAGACCAGCATGTGCCCCACATCGGTATCCACCTCGACACCTCCGATGACCGCGAAACCGTGGCGCCGACGCAGCATTTCGATCTTCTCCGGGTCCCAGAGCTGGTTGTGCTCGGTGATCGCTATGCCGTCCAGTCCCCAGTGCCGGGCGCGTTTGATGAGGTCTGACGGATCGAGGTGGCTGTCGCCGGACCCCCACCCGGTGTGGTTGTGGAGGTCGATGAGCATGCCCCGATCTGCCACGTCTGCCGGGCGAGCGTCAGGCCCGTACTACCCTGAACTGACAGTATTCGTCAGCAGGCATGGTGGCGCCCATCGTGACGTTGACGTCGAACCCGAAATGCTTGAAGGCCACCTCGCACGCTGCAACGCAGGCGGCCTTGCAGTGGAGCTGGTTCGCGAACTCCTCTCCGATGGTCTCCTGTATCGCCTTGAAGTAGCCGCAGAAGGGCATCTTGAAGACGAGGCCCTGCGCCCCATTCTCCACGATGGGCACGGTGTAGATCGGCTGCGTACTGAGATATGCGATCTCGATGTAGCGCTGGGAGAGGAAGGGGAACCTAAGCTCCTCAATGCCCTCGGCCGCCTCTTTCAGCACTTCGAACGTGCGGTCCGGGTGCTGTTCGCCGACCTCCAGGACGCGCTCCATCCAACGGCGGCCGAAATCGCCGAAGAACGCAGCGGCCTGCGCCTCGTCAGGCACGCCGCCGGGGCTGTCGCCGGCGATCTTCTGGAGCTCTCCGCGCAGCACATCCGGGCCGAACTCCTGCTCCAACTGCTGCACCATCTCCTCCGCCAGGTCCCACGAGCGGCTCTTCGTATCGGTAGCGGTCATGCCGGCACCCCCTCGGGCATCGCGACGGTGAGGGCATCCGCGGGACAAACCTCGACGCACTTCATGCAGCCGGTGCACTTGTCGCGGTAGGTGGCTGTCAGCACGTAGGCGCCCGGCTCCTTCTTGTCGGTCAGCTCGCCGCGGACCATCTTCACGGTATGAACCATGAAGACGGCGGGCGGGCAGATCCGGAGGCAGCGCTTGCAGTCGAACGGAGTGGTGCAGCGCTCCCGGTCGATGGTGATGACAGGGTTGACTGGGTTCATGGCCGTCATTCCTCCGTCTCTACCAAACCTGCTGGAGGGCCACGTACTGCTTCCGCGGCACCAAGTCGATCGCCTTGCGGTTGCAGGCGGTCATGCAGAGCCCGCAGCCGAAGCACACCATCGGGTCGATGTTGGGCTTGTCGATCGTGGACTCGTACTTAAGGGCGTTGAACTGGCACCGGCCTAGGCATTCGCCGCAGCCGTTGCACTTCTCGTAATCCACTTCGCAGATGTACTCGCCCTTCACCAATTGGTAGTTGAGGCCGTAGTCGACGCGCATCCGGATGGGACCGCAGTCCGGGTAGTCACAGTTGCAGAGGCCGCCGATGAAGTCGCCGCCCTCCTGCATCAAGATGTGGACCATGCCTCGCTGGTCCCAGTACTCAAGCCACTCCGCGGCCTGCTTCGGGCTCAAGAACTCGACGCCACCACGATAGCGCTCCGGCCAGCGTTCCCACTTGAACATGCCGGTGCCCAGGCCCATGCAACTGAACTCGTTGACGTTGTTCTCTTCCTCACCCCGCGTGTTCTTGCGGCAGATGCAGTGCATGATGCCTATTGGCGTCCCGACGTCCTGCAGCAGTTCGATGCAGTCTTGCAGCGGCGCCACTTGGGTGCCCGGCCGGGTGGCATGGCGCTCGTTGAGCTTCTTGATGATCTGGGAATAGGTATCCAGGTCGCCGTCCGCCTTCGCCTGGATTGCCTCGTTCAGACCGGGGCCGAGGCTCTGCGCGTCGCCTCTGAACGCGCTCCTCTTGGCGTCGGGCTCCCGGAGCTTGTACATCCGGTTGGCGTAGTTCTTCGGGTGCTTGTACCAGACGGTGCCGTCGCCGAGCCAATCGCACATTCGACACATAGGCCAGCGCCTCCTTCCCTCTGCTGGAGCCGGGCCGGGATCATGCCCCCCGGGGCACCGGCCTCGTCTCAATGCGGAAGTGAGATTTGCTACAGGCTACACGCGCGCCCGGCAGGCGGGCAAGAGCCGAACGGCACGTTCGGGCTGTGTACCGGGCCGGGCAGACCATCCATGGCCACCGGGCTGCACGCACCTGGCAGTGCCAACGAGGAATTCGTTTCGCAAAAACGCCCTTTTTCTGCATATGCCGATTAGCATTTGGTAGGGCGCTATTCAGGTCCGGGCGCCACATTAGCACATGCGTTCGGACGGCGCAAGTGCTTCATGGCTTGCGAACCGGCGCGATCAGTAGCTCACCCACCTGCGGCTCCGCGGCTGCGGGCCCTGATGAAGACGACGACGCCGACCACCACCACCAGACCAAGCCCCGCGGCCAACACGTACCACCACGCCGAGATGCCCCCTCCGCCGTCTTCTTCCGCGCCACCGCCGCCGGCCTCTGTCGGCGCGACGGCCGTCTCCGCAGCCGTGCCCGTCGGCTCCAAAGCGGTCTCCCGGGGCGTGCTCGTCGGTCCTTCCTCCGCTGCCGCGGCGGGGATGTCACCGCACGCCACGTGCGTGTTGGGGTCGTCGCGCGATTGCTGGACGTTGACCGCGAGGTTGCCGGTCTGCAGATCGCTCAGCGGCACGTCGAGCACCGTCGCAGATATGCCCCCTCTGGCATCCTGCAGGGCGTACGCCACAGCCCCCAACTCGGCGCAGGAGCCTTCGTGGATGCTGACGGGCTGCGGCACGCCCTCGGGACCGGGCATGGAGAGCGAGACCGTGACGGCCGTCCGGTCGCCGAATCCCAGCAGTTGCGCCCAACCCGGTATCTGACCGGTCGGGTGATCGGGCGCCAACTGCACGGAGACCGTGTTGGCTCCCACCTCAGCGAGGAAAGCGGCAGTCTCGGAGTCGCTCACGTCGAAATCGAACCGCTGCTGCGCGATCTTGTCGCCGCTCAGCTCAACGAGGTAGGACGAGACGAACCTCTCCGCCCCCGCCCCGCGTACCATGTCCGATTCGATCTGGGCGGAACCGGTCACCATGCTGCCGGAGACCTCTGAGCTGACGATCGTGATGTGAATGTTGTCGGCAACGTAGAACTCCACCGCGTTTCGGATGGCGCCCTTGCCGCCGCACTCGACCGGCGCGCACGGAACGATACCGGCGAAAACGGCGCCGTCAGCGTAGAGCTCCATCACGGCATCCACGTCGCCGCGGTTAAAGGCGTCGACACCCTGGTTGAGAATATCGGCCGGGTCTGCCTGGGCCGACGCCGGACTGGCGCCGTCCCGCAGCCCCCAAGCGCCCGCGAGGAGCACCACTGCTACCAGCGACGCCGTGAGCGTGAGGATTCCTGTACGCATGACCTTCTGCCTCCTGCTGTCACAAGACACGCCCCCCCGGCGCGACCGCATCCTACACAGTCGCAGTCTGAGCGACAAGCCGTCGCGGAATCGCGAGCCGGCTTCGAGGTACTGCCGGCGCAAGCGACCGGCCTGCTCACCGCTCTCAGCATACCGCGCGTGCGCACGGGCTGTTGAAGGAGCACCGAGGATCTGGGTATCGTAGCTCACGAGGTGGGAACGCCATGAACGAACAGAGCGAGGCCAAGAGCAGAAGCTCCGACGGATGAAGGGAGGCTACGGATGAAGATCAGCGCGAACGGGATCCAGCAAAGCTACGAGCTGGCCGGGCAGGGAACCTGCCTGGTACTGATCCACGGGGCGGGCGACAACCTCCATATGTGGTGGGAGCAGGTGCCGGTGCTGTCGGAGCGGTTCCGGGTGCTCACCTACGACGTGCGCGGCTTCGGGGAGACCGAGTTCCCGGAGTCCGAGATAAGCATGGACCTGCTGGGCGACGACCTGTACGAGCTGCTGCGCGCCCTCGATATCGACGGCGCGTACGTGCTTGGCTACTCGATGGGCGGGCGCATCGGGCTCCAGGTCGCCCTGCAACACCCCGAGATGGTGAAGGCGCTCGTCCTGGCCAACAGCGGCGTGGGCGCCGCCCCGCGCCGGCCCGACGCGGAGGAGCGGCGGCGCGCCATGGTCTCGATGCTGGAGGCCGGAGACATCGAGGCGATATCCGAGCAGATGGCGGTGAACTCGTTTTCGCCCGGCTTCAAGGAGCGCAACCCGAAGCAGTTCCAGCGCTACAAGGACGTGAAGCTGCGCAACGACCCGGGCGGGTTCGCTCGGTTGTGGGGAGCGATGGGCACGGCCTCGCCGCCCGCGCTGGGCGACCTCACCTGCCGGGTCCTGATCATTGCGGGCGACAAGGACGGCTACATGCCGCTGGAGGGAGCGCGGGCCTCCCAGGCCGCCATCCCGGGCAGTCGTCTGGAGATCCTGCCCACCGGCCACGCCGCCGCCATCGAGGCGCCGGAGGACTTCAACCGGATCGTGCTGGAGTTCTTGGCGGGTGTGGAAAGCGGGTAGGGCTCACGGCCCCATGGCCAAGGTGGGTGAGCGAGAACTGGTATTGTGAAACGGCCCTTCTCGAGTTTGGCCAGATTAGGCCAAGTCTCTGGATTTCAGCAGATCCACTACGGTGTCCACTATCGTGGATGACTTGTAGACGATGCCGAGATCAAGCATTTCTCTGGTGGTTACTACGGGCACGTTGGCGGCCGGGATCGATACGAAGTCTATCTTGCCGTGCTCTTTTCGAAAGGCCACCTCCGCTATCATGCCCAGCAAGAGTACACGGGTCCCGAAACGGAAGCCCTTCTTCGTCGAGTAACCTCCTGTGTTGCAGATGAGCACCGGACTGCCGCTGGACCCCGGAAACACTGACGCGTCCACCAGGAAGACGGGCTGTCCACCATAGTCCAACTGTGGGGGCGTCGCCGTGGTGCCTCTCCGGGCTATCGGCATGAGGTTATGCGTGTCGTAGATACCGCTTGGGTAGCCTACGAACAGAACTTCCTCGATGGCGTCCAGCTCACTGATCTGATCACGGCTGGGAACCAGGGAGTTAGGCAGCATTCTGAGGAAGAGGCTTTTCCCTTCAGCATGTGCCTTCTCCACGATCGGGGCGATAGGCATGACCGCAACATCGATGGTCCCTTCGGGGTGCCCATGCCATGCCGAGGTCACATCTTCGAGCGTGACGTCAAGCCGCTCTCCGATTTTCGGCTGGCTGCCTTCTCTCAGCGTGAAGAAGAACCGCACTTGCTTGGCCTCGGCCAACACATGCTTGTTTGTGACAAGGACGGGCAGCATCTTCCCGTTCCACTCGTACTGGAATAGGAACGCGGTGGCGGTTCCTAGGCCGCTAGGACCGGTAACTTCCAGTCTGATTGTGCTGAAGAAGATCTGTTCATGAGGTGTTGTGACTTGCATGCTACTCCCTTCTCAACCCCTCCCTCATTTCCCCAGCGTGCTGGATGGCGAGTCAGGGCTGCGATTCTTTTCCGCTTCGCGGCGAGGCTGAAGGCCTCGCCTACGAAGAGAGGCCACGTCACTCGGCCGCGTGCTGGAGCGCGGGGTGGAGCTGGAGGCCGAACCCGTCTGCCATGCGGGTGAGGTAGTTAGAGATGCCAGCCATGTCGCGCCTCCACCGCGGTGAAAAGAATGTCGCGCGGCCAGTATAGCGAAAGGGCCGAACCGAAGTCCGGCCCCTGCCACTGACACCCTATTGTACCGCAGACGGGGAAATGATGGAGGCGCGGCTTTCCAGCCGCGCCCGCGTCCGACAGATCCGAGGCTTGAAAGCCTCGGCTACGGCGCTACGGGTCGTCCTCTTGTCGGATCAGCCGGTCCAATTCGGCCGGATCCATCCGCTTGACCATTGCCTCGACCTTTCGGTCATGCCGCCTATCATTCGACTGTCGAGAGTCCTTCCTGCGTCCATACTGCTTGAGGAAGTGCTGGACTCGATCCGAGAGATTGGTTCTGCGGTTGGCCACAGCTCCCGATTCCCCCTAGACGATCTCCAGCATGCGGTCGAGCGCTACCTTCGCCCAGCGCTTGGTCTCCTCCGGGACGACGATGCGGTTCACCACCTCGCCCCGGGCCAAGCTCTCGACCGCCCAGCAGAGGTAGGCCGGGTGGACGCGGTACATGGTCGAGCACGGGCAGACGACGGGGTCCAGGCAGAAGACGGTCTTGTCCGGGTTCTCCTTGGCCAGACGGCTCACCAGGTTGATCTCGGTGCCGACGCCCCAGATGCTGCCCGGCGGCGACTCCGTCACCTTTCGCACGATCAGCTCCGTCGAGCCGTCGTAGTCGGCCGCCTGCACCACGTCCATGCGGCACTCGGGGTGGACGACGATCCGCACGTCCGGGAAGCGCTCCCGGGCGTCCTCGATCTGGTCGACGGTGAAGCGCTGGTGGACCGAGCAGTGGCCCTGCCAGAGGAGCGCCCGGCCTCGCTCGACATCGGCGTCGCTCATGCCGCCCAGCGAGCCGTAGGGCCTGGTGTAGTCCCACATCGGCATCTCGTCGAGCGGGATGCCCATCCTGAGCGCGGTGTTGCGGCCCAGGTGCTGGTCGGGGAAGAAGAAGACTCGCCGGTTCTGCCGGAAGGCCCACTCGAGCACCTTGCCTGCGTTGCTGGAGGTGCAAACCGCCCCGCCGCGCTCGCCCACGAACGCCTTCAGCGTCGCCGCCGAGTTGATGTAGGTGATGGGCACGATCTCGCCAGCGATGCCCGCTTCCTCCAGCTCCGCCCAGGCCGCGTAGACGTCCTCGGGCTCGGCCATGTCAGCCATCGAGCAGCCGGCGGCCAGGTTCGGCAGCACCACCTGCTGGTGAGGCGCGCTCAGGATGTCGGCCGCCTCGGCCATGAAGTGGACGCCGCAGAAGACGGTGTAGTCCGCCTCCTCGTGCCCGGCGGCCCACTGCGAGAGCTTGAGCGAGTCGCCCCGGTAGTCGGCGAACTGAATGATGTCCTCGCGCTGGTAGTGGTGGCCGAGGACGATGCAGCGCGAGCCGAGCCGCTCCCGCGCGACCCGGATGCGCTCGATGATCTCGGGCGCCCGCAGGTCCCAGTATTCGACCGGGATGTCCTGCTGCCAGTGGCCGAACGCGCGTTCCTGGCTGAGCGAGACCGTTTCGAGGCTGTCGCCCTCGCAGACGATGTCGGCGGGCGGGGCGACCCGTTGGGGAGTTGGGGCGCTGGCTGTAGTCATGAGGTACTCCGTTCCAGAACGGACGAATTAGTGTACTAGTTACACTAACTCTAGCACAGTGCGATGCCAGTCGTCAACCAGTCCCAGAGTGCGACATTATGTCACCCTGAGCGAAGCAAAGGGTCTCGCTCTCCTGAAAGAGCGTCAGACTCCTCTCGCCGCAGGGGGCGGGACAGCGTGCCTCGGAATGGCACCGGGTGGAGCGGTGGAGCGCGTGCGCGCCTCCAACGGAGGCTCCCGCCTGGCCGACCTGATGGTCATTCGCGAAATAGGTCGACCTCAAGACCGTCGCCCAAGACATGGGCTATTCTGTCCATGACCATAAGGTCGATCCCCACGAACGTTCGGATGGGGAACCAGTCAGCGCAGATCTTCGCGCCACCAGCCGGTCTGTCCCGGCATCTCCTCCACACCGACCGTGATGGACCCGACGTTGCCCGCGCCTCGCTCCGCAAGCGCGTCCCGCAGCCGCCCTCCGATCCACTCTGCCAGCCGCTCCGCTGTGGTGTTGTCGATGGGCAGCGCTACCACGTCCGACTTCGGGAGCACCCAGCCGCGCTCCCCGAAGCGTACCTTCCAGTTGCTATCTCCCTCGTCGATCTCCAGCAGCCTGCTGTCGCGCTGGAGGAGGAACTTGTGATCCAGCTCCCGGCAGATGTCGCGTGTCATCGACTTCAGCGCGGAGAAATCGATCACCCAGCCGTCCTCCGTCAGCTCGCCCTCCACCTCGACGGAGACCTCATAGTTGTGGCCGTGCAGCGGCTCGCAGCGGCCCTCGTACGTCGCGAAGTGGCCCGCGGCGAAGCGCAGCGTGTTCCCTTCTACGATGACCTTATGCGCCATGACTTCCTCCAGACGGACCCACCGTTCCGATTCAATGGCTACAGAGTGGGCACCGGCGCCTCCGGGCGTTGGCGAGTCGGAGCACGCTCGCTCAGCCGCCATATGGCGATCGGCAGTGACGCGGCTACCAGAACGAAGCACGCGAGCATCAAGAAGACAGACCCGGTGCCCCACCGGTCCGCGAAGAAACCGGCGAGCGTTCCCGCCACCGAGCCGATGCCGAAGGCGGCAAAGAACGAAACACCGTAGTTGCGGCCGATCGCGGCCCGCGGCGAGTAGTCCGCGATGAGGCCGGTGTAGATCGGCTGACCGCTGAAGTTGGCGAAGACGAAGAACCAGGCGAAGAGCACCAACGGCAGGCCGCTCGTGAGCCCCACCAAGAGCAGGCACGGCGCCATGCTGAACGTCAGCGGCACGGCCAGCCGTTCCAGCCGGTATCGCTCCGAGAGCATGCCGCCGAAGAGCTGTCCCATCGCTCCCCCCAGCAGTGCAACCGTCGTCAGCGCACCGGCCCATGTCGTAGCAGACGCGCCGAACCAGGAGACGTGAACGTTGTCCTCTATGTGGGTGGGCAGGAACGTGATGCTGCCTCGATAGACGAAACCGTTGAGGATGAAGACGCCGTAGACGAGAAGCAGCGGCACGAGCGCGCGCAGCCCGCCCGCAGCCGGTTCGGCGGCAAGTCCCGGCTGCGCGTCGCCCTCATCATCGACTGCAACGGCCACAGGAGCCGTTTCCGGTGTGGACGCTGCGGGCCACTCGAGACGCACCAGGCGCAGCGAGACGGCCATCGCCGCGGTGAGGACGGCGAGGAGCACGTACGCCCATCGCCAATCCGCGGCTTCGGCCACGCCGACCGCAACAACCGGAGTGGCCGCGACGCCCAGGTTGCCGAGCACGCCGTGCCAGCCCAGGGCGAGCCCTCGCTGCTCCGGCGCCCGCGCGATGAAGGAGATGCCCGCAGGGTGGTAGAGGCCGATGCTCAGGCCCAGCAAGGCCAGGAACAGGCCGAGCACGACGGGGTTCGGCGACGTGGCCACCAGCAGCGAGGCGCCCGCCGCCATCGCGAAGGCGATCGTGAGCACGCGCTGGCTCCCCAGCCTATCGACGAGCACGCCGGACGGCAGGGCGGTAAGTCCGAACGTGAAGGCGAAACCGTTGGCGATGATCCCCAGGGCGAAGAGGGTCACGCCGAACTCGTCCCCGATGCGGGTGAGGAGGGCGGCGTACGTCAGCTCAGTCGCGTGGATGAGCGCATGCGCGGTCGAGATGTACGCCACCATGCCCGCCTGTCGGGGTCTCAAGACGAACGCACCTCCGAAGTCATCATGGGATACAGATTGACTATTGCGTGCGGCGTGGCGGGTGTCAAATGGAGCGGCGGCTCCGCTTGTCCGCCCTTTCCAGCCCCTGATAGAATGGAGCCCCTAGAGCGGTCGGGCTGAGCCCCACCGAAGCAGCCCTGGAGCGCGCATCCCCGTGATCCCTTCCCGTACAAACGCCCGCCGGCCCTGCCACGAGGGCAAGCCGTGAGCGGTGCCTTCATGGGCCGGGCGCTGGAGCTGGCCGGCGAAGTCCAGGGCCGGACCAGCCCGAACCCCGCCGTGGGCGCGGTCGTCGTCAAGGACGGGCGCGTCGTCGGGGAAGGCGCCACCGAACCGCCCGGCGGCCGTCACGCCGAGATCGTCGCGCTGGACGCCGCCGGCGACGCGGCGCGGGGCGCGACGCTGTACGTCACGTTGGAGCCGTGCTGCCATCAAGGCCGGACGCCACCCTGCACGGACGCCATTCTGCGCGCGGAGGTCGCCGAGGTACGCTTCTCGCACGTGGATCCGGATGCGAACGTGGCCGGAAAGGGCCAAGCACAACTCGAAGCAGCAGGCGTCCGCGTCGTCGCCGGAGAGGGCGAGACGGAGGCGCGTCGCGTCAATGAGGCGTACCTGAAGCACCGCCAGAGCGGCCTGCCCTTCGTCATGGCCAAGTTCGCCTGCAGCCTGGACGGCAAGATCGCGGCCACCAGCGGCGACTCCCGGTGGGTGAGCGGGCCTGACACGCTCGCCTGGTCCCATCGCCTCCGCACGCGCATCGACGCCATCGCCGTGGGCGTGAGCACCATCCTGGTGGACGACCCGCAGCTCACCGCCCGGATCGAGGACTCCGACGGGGGAAGCCGGCTCGCCGAGCGACAGCCGCTCCGGGTCATCCTCGATTCGCGCGGCCGGACGCCGCGCGAGGCGAAGGCTCTGGCCTGCGGGGCGCCCACCCTCGTCGCCACCACCGGGGCATCATCCGAAGCCTGGCGCCGCGGAATCGAGGAGACGGGCGGTAAGGTCGCCGTACTCCCGGCCGATGAATCGGACCGGGTCGACCTGCCTGCCCTGCTGGGGTTGCTCGGCAGGTCGGACGTGCTGACGCTGCTGGTCGAGGGCGGCGGCGTCCTGCTCGGCTCGTTCTTCGACCAGAGGCTGGTCGACAAGGTACACGCCGTGGTCGCGCCGATGATCATCGGCGGAGGAACGGCCCCGACCGCCGTCGCCGGGCAAGGAGCGACCCGCATGGCCGATGCACTGCGGCTGAAAGACGTGGCGGTCGAACAGCTAGGAGAGGACGTATTGGTGACCGGATACCCGGCGGATAGGGCGTAGGCCCGGAAAGGAGACGGAGGTGCCATTCTTCTTCAGCGTGGTTCCGGAGTACAAGAGGTTGGTTCACTTTCGATTTGGGAAGCTCGTTGGAAAGGGCGAGAAGGGACCCGGCTTCATCTTCCCCTTGTGGCCCATCATCGACCAGGTAGTCAGTGTCGACCTGCGTGAGGACGTACTGGACGTGGAGCCGCAGACCTGCATCACCCAGGACAACGCGCCGGTGTCGGTCGACATGCTGGTCTACCTCAGGGTCGTCCAGCCTGTTGAGTCTGTGGTGAAGGTAGAGAACTTCATGTGGGCCGCCCGCGGGATGGCCATCACCACCCTGCGCGCCGTGGTCGGCGACATCATCCTGGACGACGTGCTGGCCAAGCGGGACCAGATCAACGCCACGATGCAGGTCAAGCTGGACGAAGTGACCGACCGCTGGGGCGTCAAGGTCATGGCCGTCGAGATCAAGGAGATTACGCCGCCCCGCGACATCCAGGACGCGATGAGCCGACAGATGTCCGCCGAGCGCAACCGGCGCGCGGCCGTCCTGGATGCGGAAGGGCAGCGCGAGGCCGCGATCAAGGTGGCCGAGGGGAACAAGCAAGCCGCGATCCTCAATGCGGAGGGCGAGAAGCAGTCGGCCATACTCCATGCTGAAGGAAGACGGCAGGCCGCCATGCTGGAGGCGGAGGGGTACGCCGCCGCGCTCACCAAGATACATGAGGTGGCCCGGGGCGTGGACCCGAACACCATGGGGCTTCAATACTTGGAGATGATGAAGGGGCTCGCCTCGAGCGAGGCCAGCAAGTGGATCGTGCCCACGGAGTTGACGCAGTTCATCTCCGCCTTTGCCCAGAACACCGGGAAGTCCGGGGACGGGCAGCAGTAGAGAGGACAACGACGCGTGTTTACCGGCATCATCGAGGAGATAGGAACCATCCGGGAGGCGCAGACCGGCAGGCTGGTCATCAACGCCGAAAAGGTGCTCGAGAGCGCGAAGCTGGGCGACAGCATCGCCGTCAATGGCGTGGACCTCACCTGCGCCGAGCGAGATGACACCAGCTTCCTCGTCAACGTCATGCCGGAGACGTACCGCCGCACCAACCTGAGCGACCTGAAGCCGGGCGATCTCGTGAACCTGGAGCGCGCTCTGACGCTGGCCGACCCGTTGGGCGGGCACCTGGTCCGCGGCGTGGTGGAGGCTACCGGCACCCTGGAATCGCTCACGCCGGAGGCGGACGCCATCATCGCGACGTACCAGGCTCCCCCGGAGATCCTCCGCTACGCGGTTGTGAAAGGCCCCATCACGGTCGACGGAACGAGCCTCACCGTCATCGACAAAACGGAGGACACATTCGCCGTTTCCCTGGTGGAGTACACCCAGGAGCACACCAATCTCACTCGCCGGAGTCCGGGAGATCGGGTAAACTTGGAGACGGATATCATCGCGCGCTACGTCGAGCAGCTCCTGCAAGAGCGGCCGTGGGTGAAGTGACGGCGACGGGATCCACGGGCCCATAAGCCGTCTAGGACAATGACCATGACGAAACACCAGGGTTCGCAATCCAAGGGCCTGGCCACCATCGAGGAGGCCATCGAGGAATACCGCGAGGGACGCTTCGTCGTCATCATCGACAACGAAGAGCGTGAGAACGAAGGTGACCTAACGCTCCCCGCGCAGTTCGTAACGCCCGAGGCGATCAACTTCATGTCCAAGTATGGCCGCGGCCTCATCTGCGTGCCCATGACGAGGGAACGCGTCGAGCAGCTTGGCATCCCAATGATGGTCAGCCGGAACGACTCCCACTTCGGCACTCCCTTCACCGTGTCCGTCGAGGCGCGATCGGGTGTAAGTACCGGCATCTCGGCGGCGGACCGCTCGCGCACGGTGCAGGTGCTGATCGATCCCAAGAGCCGGCCGGAAGATCTGGTCATGCCCGGCCACATGTTCCCGTTGCGCGCCCGCGAAGGCGGCGTCCTGGTACGGGCGGGCCAAACGGAGGCGGTCATCGACATGTGCAAGCTAGCCGGGCTGTACCCCGCCGGCGTCGTGTGCGAGATCATGAAGCGGGACGGCACCATGGCGCGCCTGCCGGACCTGCGGCGCTTCGTTACCCGACACGGGCTAAAGATCATCAGCGTCGACCAGCTCATCGCCTACCGCAAGCAGAATGAAAAGCTGGTGCGGAGGGTGACGGAGACCGTACTGCCCACCGAGTATGGCGAATGGCGGGCCATCGCCTACAGAAGCTCCATCGATGCCGACGAGCACGTCGCGCTGGTCATGGGTGACGTCTCCACGCCGGAGCCGGTGCTCGTGCGCGTGCACAGCCAGTGCCTGACCAGCGATGTGTTCGGCAGCCAACGGTGCGACTGCGGCGAGCAGCTCCGCTCCTCGATGCGCATGATTGAGCGGGAAGGTCGGGGCGTGGTGGTATACATGCGTCAGGAAGGCCGGGGCATCGGCCTGCACAACAAGCTGAAGGCGTACGCTCTCCAGGATGAAGGCCTGGACACGGTGGAGGCGAACGTGGCCCTCGGCTTCCCTGCCGACCGGCGTGACTATGGTATCGGCATGCAGATCCTGGTCGACCTGGGGCTGCGCGACGTCCGGATCCTGACCAACAACCCGGCAAAGCGAGCCGGACTGGAAGGCTACGGTCTGCGGCTGGTGGAGCGAGTTCCCATCATCACCAAGCCAAACGCGCACAACGTTCGCTACCTAGAGACAAAGCGCAAGAAGCTGGGCCACGAGCTGGATCCTCCCGTGGAAGGAAGCCTGTAGATCGCGGCAATGGGCACGACCTTCCAAGGTGAGCTGAAGGGAGACGGTCTGCGACTGGCGCTCGTCGTCTCACGCTTCAACGAGGTGGTGACCTCGCGGCTTCTCGCCGGGGCGCGCAGCGCCCTGGAGCGGCACGGCGTGCGAGAGGAGGACGTGGACGTCGCGTGGGTGCCCGGCTCCTTCGAGCTGCCGATGGCCGCTCATCGCCTCGCAGAGAGCCACCGCTATGACGCCCTGGTCTGCCTGGGCACCGTCATTCGCGGCGAGACGCCTCATTTCGAGTTCATCGCGGCGGAGGCGGCCCGCGGCATCGGGCAGGCTGCGCGAGACACGGGCGTGCCCATCACCTTCGGGGTGCTCACCCCGAACACGCTGGAGCAGGCATTGGAGCGGGCCGGCGGCAAGGTGGGCAACAAGGGGTACGACGCCGCGGTGAATGCCATCGAGATGGCAAACCTCGTACGCCAGCTCAGGCCGGACTAGCGCACCTCTAGTGCGCCCCACGGCCTTTCCATGAAAGCGCCGACAGTGGTACGCTGGGCATCTAGCCCTCATCCGGAATCGCGGGGTGCGTATCGGACAGGAGGCCGCCGACATGACTCGTACCGTTGATCGCCCTCAGACGACTGACGACGACCACGAAGAACTGTGGGAGCACGTGGATGGCGAGAGCCCGGACAGGGCGACCCGCCAGGCGCTGAACCTGGCCCATCGCGCCACTGAGAAATTCCCAGATCTGGTCCGTCGCTACAGCACGTTTGCCGGACGAGCCGCGGTCGTGTCCGGCGCTCTGATGGCGCTCGCCGGCGTGGCCGTCGCCCGCCGTGCCCGGCGCGGGCAGCAGCCCGAGGAGATCTTGGAGCAGATCACGCCGGAGGAGATCGAGCAGGCTGCGAACGTGACCAGCAGGCACAACCGGTGGTGGCGTATGATCGTGCGCATCGCGCGTCGGCGGCGCGACTCAGAAGACGAATCCAGCGGGCCCTCAGACGACGAGCAGTCCAGCTCGCCCTGACGAGACGACGCTTGGCATCCGAACGCGGGGCGAGCCGTTCCCAGCCAGAACCCCGGCTGCTCTCCCTCGCCGTCCGCTTGGGGATCAACGCCGCAGCGCTGTGGCTGGCGGCTCAGTGGGTGCGCGGTTTCGAGATCGACGGGTGGCAGTCGCTGGTGGCGACAGCCGCCATATTCGCGGTCGTCAACACCTTCGTCAAGCCGGTAGCCCAACTGCTTGGCCTACCGATCACCTGCCTCACACTGGGCCTTTTCATTCTGGTGGTCAACGCCGCCATGCTGGCCCTGGCCGTGTGGATAGCCGGGCAATTCAATCTGGATGTGAAGATCGACGGGTTCCTGGCGGCGCTACTCGCAGCGCTGCTGGTGAGCGTCGCCAGCGGGGTGCTGAACCTTCTCGTAGGGCGGCCGGTGCGGCGCGCCCTCAGGTGACCTTGTACACCACGTCGCCGTCGCGACAACGGTCCGGCACCTTGATGCCGATGGCGTCGCCTGCCTTCGCCTCCTGCACCTGCTCGTGCTCGATCTGCATTGAATCGACGGGCTGTTCCAGGTCGGTGGTGTGGCCCTTGATATGGATGGTATCCCCCACCCGGAGTGTTCCCTCCACGTCGATGCCAGCGACACCGATCCGAGCGAAGTAGTCCTTCACGACTCCGACGCGTTCCTCAGGCATGGTGGGCCTCCTGCTCCCTGTGGTGGAGGGATTGTAGCACCAGGGGGCCGGCGGACTCAACGCCGGCGCGGCCAGCCACGGCGGGCCCCACATCCTATGAGCCTCCACACGACGGACAACCTCGCAGAACCGCCTGCTCGACGAAGCGAGCGGTCGGCGGCGTTGGAGCGGCGGCTGGCTGAATTCGGATTGGCGATGCCGGGCTTGGATGCAGTAGAATGGGCGCGCGCATGTGCCGGTGACAGCCGGTTGGCCGGCGCGCATTCCCATGCGGCTGATCGTGGTTGGGAAGGGGAGAGTCCGTGCAATGGCGAAGAACCGCACTTCTGCGAAATCCAGGGCGATGGCGTCTTCTAAGCGGCCAGCCCGCAAGAGGACACCGCAGGATGTAGCGCTGCGCGAATCCGAGGAGAAGTGGCGATCCATCCTTGAGAATGTCCGCGATTTCATCTTCCTCTTGGGCCCTGATCTGAAGATCCGGTATATCAACCGCACCCTACCGGGCTTGGAACGGGAAGACGTCATCGGCAAGAACGCCCTCGACTACGTTCCGCCCGAGCGTCACGATGTCGCGCGAGCAGCGCTGCAGCGGGTCCTGCAGGAGGGCAGGACCGAGACCTACGAGACCGTCGGTGCCGGGCCGCGCGGCGAGCAAGCATGGTATTCCACCCGCCTCGGACCCGCCAGGCTGAACGGGGAAATCGTCGCGGCGGTGTGTGTCGCCACCGACATTACTGAGCACCATCGGGCAAGGGAAGTGCTGCAAAGCAGGAATAGGATCGCCGACATCTTCCTCACCGTCCCCGACGAGCGAATGTACGGAGATGTGCTCCAGGTCATCCTTGACGTGATGGAAAGCCAGCATGGCGCCTTCGGATTCATCGATGAGAACGGCGCCATTGTCTTCCCCTCTATGACCAGAGACATCTGGGAGCAGTGCCAGGTTCCGGACAAGGACATCGTGTTCCCGCGTGAGACGTGGGGCGGCATCTGGGGCCGGGCACTCACCGAGAAGCGCAGCCTGTATTCCAACGGGCCGCTAAACGTGCCCGAAGGACACATACCCGTGTGCAGGGCGCTGAGCGTGCCCATCACCCATCGCAAAGAGGTCATCGGACTTCTCCTGGTCGGGAACAAGGCGACGGACTATGAGAACAAGGACCGAGAACTGCTGGAAACCATCGCCGTGCACATAGCTCCGGTGCTGAATGCGAGGTTGGAGAGAGAAAGACAGGAGGCAAAGCGCCATCAGGCGGAGGCGGCCCTGCGGGAGAGCGAGGAACGCTACCGGACCCTGTTCGAGAAGGATCCGGATGGCGTCGCCCTGGTCATTGACGGGAAGATAGCCGTATGCAATCCCGGCTTGGCCGAACTAGTCGGCCGTTCTCCGGGCGAAGTAGAGGGACGCTCTCCCACCTCGCTGGTAGTCCCAGGCGAACGAAAGCGGGCCGGCGAGCGAATCAGGGAACTCATGCAGGGGGGCCCCGAGTACCGCTCAGAGTACCGGCTTCTGGCCAAGGGTCGGAGCGCCGTGCCGGTGGAGGTCCTGGCACGACAGATCCAGTACGACAACCGGCCGGCGCTGCTTGTCATCATCCGCAATATCAGCGCCCGCAAGGAAGCCGAAAGGGCGTTGGTCGAGAGCGAAGAGAAATGGCATTCCCTGGTCGAGAACGCACACGACTTCATCTTCCTCGTGGACCGAGACCTGAAGATCCAGTACATCAACCACACCGTACCGGGCCTGGAACGCGATGGAGTTATCGGCAGGAGCATCTTCGACTACATAACTCCCGAGTATCACGACGTGGCTCGCAAGGCCGTCAGACGGGTCTTCCGAACGGGAGGATTCCAGACTTACGAGAACAAAGGCACTGGACCGAACGGTGAGGAGGCTTGGTATTCGGCACGGCTCGGACCGGTCGAGTTCGGTGGTAGAGTTGTCGCAGTGGCGTACGTTGCAACCGACATGACATCGCGCAGGCTGACGGAGGAGGCGCTACGGGACAACGAGCAGCGTCTGCGCACCCTGGTCACAAACGCCCCCGTGATACTGTTTGCCGTTGACTGCAACGGTGTGTTCACGGCAGCAGAGGGGAAAGGGATGAGTCTCGTGGGGCTCCGTCCGGAGGAACACGTGGGACGCTCCATCTTCGAACTGTACGGTAACGTTGCCGCGGTGACTGACGCCGCGCGCCGCGCGTTGGGTGGCGAAGCGTTCACGACGATCGTTGAGTTGCGGATGTCCACGTTCGAGGCTCACGTCACCCCGATTCGAGATGGGGATGGGGAGATCACGGGCGCAATCGCCGTCGCCACGGACATCACGGCGCGTAGGCGTGCGGAGCAAGAAATCCAACTCCTGCAGAGCACGACGCAGGCGATAAGCCAGGCGCAGGACTTCAATGCGGCTTTGGAGGTCGCGCTGGCCAAGATGTGTGAGGCGACGGCGTGTGACTTCGGCGAGGCGTGGGTTCCTCGCGCGGACGGGAGGGGTCTGGAATGCTGCCCGGCCTGGGACGCCAGGACCAAGGGCCTGGAGCGATTCAGGCAGGCGAGCGAACTCGTCACGTTCTCACCCGGCGTCGGCCTGCCCGGCCGGGTCTGGTCCTCGAAGGTGCCGCAGTGGGTCCAAGACATCTCTACAGCCAAGGACGAGCCGTTTCCCAGGGTCCAAGGTGCGGCGGACGTCGGGCTCAAGGCGGCCTTGGCCGTCCCTATCATGGCGGAGGGACAAGTGCTCGCCGTTCTCGAGTTCCTCATGCAGGAATCTCGCGAAGAGGACAAGCGACTTGTCGACCTCATTTCGGCGGTAGCGGCGCAGTTGGGTTCAATCGTCATTCGGAAGCGGGCCGAGGACGCGCTGCGAATGGCGCGGGGCGAGCTGGAGCGCCGCGTGCAACGCCGCATGCGACGGAAGAACCCCTACCGGCTAAGTCTTCGCGAGTTCACCATCCTGCACCTGGTTGCGGTGGGACGCACGGACAAAGAGATCGGCGAGCAGCTAGAGATCAGCCATCTCACGGTCCACAAGCACGTGGCAAACCTCCTCACCAAGATAGGCGCCAAGTCTCGTACCGAGGCCAGCGTCCGCGCGATCCGCGAGGGCCTGCTCGACTAGCCGCTTCCCGAACCCTTTCCGAGATCGCGCGAACGCCGCGCGCCGGGTGCGATCCCCTGGAGCGATCAACACGAGACCTGATCGCCTCATGGCTCGGAGCTTGACATCGAGACGCTCGTGACTCTACGATTAGAACACAGATTCTAAACATCAGGCAAGACCATGAACCGGGCTCGGACGATCATGCACGTCGATCTAGATGCCTTCTTCGTGGCCGTGGAGCAGGCCCGTGACCCGGCGCTCAGGGGCCAGCCGGTAATCGTCGGCGGCGATCCGGACGGGCGGGGAGTGGTCTCGACGGCCTCCTACGAGGCGCGCGCATTCGGCATCGGTTCAGGCATGGCGCTCGCCACCGCCAGGCGTCTCTGCCCGCATGCCGTGTTTCTACGAGGTGACTTCGGGGCGTACCGGCGGGTATCCCAGCGTTTCCACAGCATCCTCCGAGACTACTCGCCGCTGGTGGAATCGGCGGGGCTGGACGAAGCCTTCCTCGACCTCACGGGTTGCGAGCCCATCATCGAGGCCCAGTGCGGCCCGATACCTCCGGGAACATCCGCGCCGGGAGAATGGGCGCGGGCGGCCGGGGAGTCCATACGCGGCCGCGTGCGCGATCAGCTATCGCTCACCGCCTCGGTGGGCATCGCGAGCGGCAAATCCCTAGCGAAGATCGCCTCGGACGCGGCAAAGCCGGACGGCCTGCTGGCGGTGCCTGCGGGGACCGAGGCGACGTTCCTGGCGCCGAGGCCGGTGCGGGACCTGCCGGGCCTGGGGCCGAAGGCGGAGACGGAGTTGACCCGACTGGGCGTGCGCACGTTGGGCCAGCTTGCGGCCATGCCCGACGACCGGCTGCGGCGCCTCTTCGGCAAGTGGGGGCCGGTGCTGGGTGAGCGAGCCCGCGGACAGGACCCAACGCCCGTCGCAGGTGAGCGCGAGGTGGCAAAGTCGGTCAGCCGGGAGGGGACGTTCGCACAGGACATCGATGACGTATCGACGTTGCGGGCATCGCTGCGCAGCTACGCCGAGCGCATGGGAGCGGACCTGCGGCGTACGGGGCGGCGGGCACGGTGCGTCACACTGAAGCTACGCTACGGTGACTTCAGCACCATTACCAGGAGCCGGACGCTCGAGCGCCCCACCCTTGCGGACGAGGAGCTGTACCGGACCGCGGCCGTTCTACTGGACGAAGCTCTCGCCCGGGACGGACGGGCGGTGCGCCTCATCGGGCTGGGCGCCTCGCAACTCGTGGACGACGCCGTGCAGGTGGGCCTCTTCGACGAGCGCGAGCTTCCCGCCGACGAGCTGCTGCGCAGCATGGACCGGCTGCGGGCCAAGTACGGCCGCCGCGCCGTCGAAACGGGCCTCACGTTCTTCGAACAACACGGCGGCTCGTCCGATCCGGAACCCTAGCGGACCGCAGTACTCTCGTGCCAGACGGCGCTGAGCGGCGCTGGCGGCCCGTCCGGTGACTGGCTGATAATGTAGGGGCCGGCAGGTCCGCTAGATGTACCATGGCCACACCAGCACTTAAGCCCGGTACGCTCCCTTCGCCGGAGCTGCTGCGTCAGGCACGGCGGTTGGAGACCCGCGCCCGCCGCGGGTCGCTGGCCTCGGCAAGAGCAGACGTGGTGGAGAATTCCACGGGCGTCTTCTACGTGGCACCCGTCGCCTCGTACTTCCAGGCGCGAGCTGGAAGACGGTGATGATGAGGCGGGCATCTCTGGTGACGGTCGCGGTCGTGGCGAGCATCGTCGCGCTGACCTCGCCGGCCCGGACGCAGGCGACGTTCGATGCAACGCTGGAGCCCGCGCGAGCGACCGCAGGCGACCACCTCACTCTGACCATCACTGCCCATCGTTCGTCCGAAGCGCGTCTGGAGGTGCCAAGCTCCCCGGATGAGCCCGAGCCGCTGAACCCAGCCGAACCACGTGATCTCAAGGAGCCTCTACAGGCCTCGTTAGGTGGAGTGCCCTCCTGGGTCTTGGGGGCGCTGTTCATGGCGGGGTTCGTGTGCGTCAGTGTCCTCACGATCGTGTTCGCCCGAGTGCCGGCGCGAGGGTCGCCGCCGCCGTTCCAGTCCCCCGCAGCACCCAATGAACCGCCTGACGAGGTTGCCAGACGAGAGTTGGACGCCATCGCCGCCTCCGGCCATCTCGACCGGGGAGAACTCGCCGAGTACTACCAGCGCATGGCGGCCTGCCTTCGCCAGTATCTTGCGGATCGGTTCGACGTGCCGGCTGTCGCCATGATGCCGCAGGAACTGCAATCCGGGCTGGAAGCGCTCGACATCGATCAATTGCCGATCCGGTTGGCCGTCAACATCCTCCAGCAGAGCCAGGCCGTGCAATTCGAGGGCCACGAACCGACGCGCGATCGGGCGGAATCCGACCTGTCCGCAGCGCACGAGATCGTTAGGCTTACGGGCCGGCTCGAGCCGTCCGAGCGAGCCGGCAACCAAGCGCGGACGCGGCCATGAGCATGCACCAATGGCAGCGGCGCTGGCCGAGGTTAGAGAGGAGCTGAACCGCCGACTACAGATCAGCCAGGCCGGCGCGGGGTCAGACCAGCCAGAGAGGCCGGATTACTGAGGCAAGAGATGGCAGAGGATTGGGTTGTTGTGCAGGTGGCACCTGACCATCTCACTGCGGAGATGCGGGTAGCGTTCCTGCGACAGCAAGGCGTACCGGCGAGGATCAAGGCTTCGGACGCGGTCTCGTTCCTGGGGACATCCCCCTTCGGCTGCAGAGTGCTGGTGCCGAGGGACCGGCTGGACGAAGCGGAGGCCCTCCTGGCGGACGAGTTTGGAGACGAGGAGCCGCCGGAGCCGGCGTGAGGAAGATCGGGCGGTTGACCCTATCCGGGTCGGCGGCTAGCATACCGTTCAACGCGTCCAGCGCCGACCCAACGACGACCGCGCTGAATCGGAGAGCGCCGGAAGGAATGGGAGCGTATCGTGCTCGACCTGGCCTGGAAGAACATGTGGCAGCGCAAGCTGCGCACGACCCTCACTCTGCTGGGCATCGCGGTGGGCCTGGAGCTGGTGATCCTGATGACGGCCATCCTCGATTTCACGGAGCGGAGCATGGACGCCGAACTGGCCAAGTACGCCGGCGCGGGGCAGATGTTCGTGACGTCGCAGACGCTCGAGGGATCCACCGGGCAGGAGTTCCCTCCCATCAATAGCACCCTTAGCGAGGAGATCGCGGACAGGATCGTCGCCGAGCTTGGGGGCCGGGTCGACGCATCCAAGACGACGCCGGTACTGTTCCGGGAGCTGGCCGGGTCGCCGTATCCGAACGCGCCGTCGGAGGCACTGGCGGTCGGTGTGCACTACGACAAGATACGGGCGTATATCGGCGATGAGGCAGAGATCGATCCCGACGGCTATCCGGAAGGCGATCCGCGGCTGGAGGAAGGAGTCCTCGAGTTCTCCGGCCCCGAGGCGGAGGAGGTGATCCTGGGCGACATGGCAGCGGGCGTCTTCGATGACGCCATGGTGGGCAGCGAGATCACTGTGGCGGGCCAGTCGTTGCTCGTGGTGGGCCGTATCCAGGGGAAGGACCTGTTCGATCGGGTGGCCTCCAACCCCGTTCTGATGCCCCTCAAGACTGCCCAGGAGATCTTCCAGCAACCCGCTTCTGTGTCCGCGCTGCTGATCACCGCGCCCGAGCCTCAGGCGGTCTCTCAGCTCGCGGAGACGATCAGGCGGCAGGAGCCGGACCTGGCCGTCGTCACCGAAGCGGAGATTGCGCAGAGCCTGAGCGATGCTCTTGCCGGCGAGCGCACGTTCTTCAGGACCATCAACTGGACGGTCTACATCGTAGCCGCGATAGTCGTGGCCATCGTGATGGTGATGGCCGTATCCGAGCGAACGAGAGAGATCGGGACCCTGCGGGCGATCGGCTCCAGCCGGGCGCTCGTCCTGGCCACCATCGTTGTCGAGGCGGCCTTCATCGGCCTGCTCGGTGGCCTGGTCTCCATCCCGGTGGCCTTCGTGCTGGACATCCTTGTCGGCTTCGGCCTGAGAGAGGTGGTCGAGGTCGCGAGCCTGGTGCGGGTGATACTCCTGGTCACAGCACTCTCGGGGGTGGCGGCGCTGCTACCGGCCTGGCGCGCCACCAGGATCAGCCCTGTCGAGGCACTCCGCTATGAGTAGCATCGTCGAAGGCATCGATCTGTGGAAGATATACAAGCTGGACCAGGTGGAGGTACCGGCGCTGCGGGGCGTCACCCTTGCCGTGAACGAGGGCGACTTCATGGCGCTCATGGGCCCGTCCGGGTGCGGCAAGTCCACACTGCTGCACCTCTTGGGCTGCCTCGACCAGCCCACCCGCGGGAAGGTGGTCTTCGAGGGCCAGGACGTATCCCGCCTAGGGGACCGCCAGCTCACGCGGATCAGGGCCAGCTCCGTCGGCTTCGTCTTCCAGACCTTTCACCTCCTGCCCTCGCTGACCGTCAAAGACAACGTCGTGCTGCAACTGCGGCTCGCGGGCTTCGGCAGGAGAGAGCGGTCCAGGATGGCCGAGGAGGCGCTGGACACAGTGGGGCTGGGACACCGGCTGCGACACCGGCCGCAGCAGCTCTCCGGCGGGGAGCGGCAGCGCGTCGCCATCGCCAGGGCCATCGCCAAGAAGCCGAAGCTGCTGCTGGCCGACGAACCCACCGGCAACCTGGATTCGAAGATGGGAGCGGAGATCGCCGAGATCCTGAAGCAGCTCCACCGCGAAGGTCAGACGATCCTGATGGTCACGCATGACGCCGGCCTGGCCTCCCAGGCGGCGACCGTGGTGGGGCTGCGAGACGGGCAGCTGGACGGAGCTCAGGCCGTGGAGGGTCACGAGGAAACTAGCGCCATCCCTTGACCACGAAGGTGTAAGCACAGTTCCCGAGCGGCCCTTACCCGTGCCGTCCAGATGCCGGTCTACGGCGCCTACTCGCCTGCGATGTATCCCCGGTGGGCCCGGTAGTGCTGCGCACCGTCGGCGCGACCGATCGCCTCGACCTCCGCGTCCCAGCGGTCGGGTGGGACAGCCTCGATGGCATCGATCCGATGCTCGAACGCCGCCCGGGCCCGCTGCCGCGCTTCGGCAAGGCTGAGGGCGCTGTCCTCCTGCTGCCAGCGGGCGTTGACCTCGTCGTCGGTGCCCTCAAGCCTGGGATGCGAGCGGCCGGCAAGGTGTGCCCCGAGGCGCGCGGTCGAATGCTCGATCCAGCGCGCAAGGTGGGCATAGACGTCGCGGCTGGTCCAGTCCGGCGAGTTCGGGTCATGGAGCGAGCCCTCCGGGTGCGCCTCGAGGACGGCGACGAGCGCCTCCCACTCGGCACGATCCTCGCGGAGCATCTCCGCGACCGCCTCGGCGTCCATCAGCTCGCCACCAACGCGCTAGACGGCGACGCCTTCCTGGCGCAGCAGCTTCCTCTTCATCGGCAGGCCGCCGCCGAAACCGCCCAGCCCGCCGTCCGAGCCCACGACGCGATGGCAGGGGATGAGGAGCGGGATCGGGTTAGAGCCGACAGCCTGCCCGACGGCGCGGGCGGCGCCTGGCCGCCCCACCCGACGCGCCAGCTCGCCGTACGGGATGGTGCTGCCGTGCGGTATCGAGAGCATCGCCTTCCACACCGAGCGCTGGAACGGCGTACCGCCGATCAGCCGCACGGCGCCCGTGGCTTCGACGTTCTCTCCCCTGGCCGCCCGCTGGACGAGGTCGACGAGCGGCGCGGCCTTGGCCTCGTCCGCGGGTTCGAATGCGCCGGCACGGGCCAGCTCCTCGCGTACCGCCTTCCGGGTTCCCGGTAGCGTAAGCGCGCAGATCTTGCCGCCCTCGATGCCGATGCCGGCCCAACCCAACTTGGTCTGGCACAGTACGTACTTCATGGTGATCCCCCTCTCCTCAGCTTCGACACTGTCCTGCAGGCTCCCCTAGCCGCTGAACAAGGCGCCCATCACGGTAACGCGGCCGCAGTGCTCACTCAGTGAGCTTGTCCACAAACGATTCGAGGTCCAGCTCCGTCTCGCGCGTCTGGCCGCCGAGCTCCATGAACTTCGCCATCCGGGCTCGCGCAGCCGGCGTCGCTACCGACTGATTGAAGAGATGCGCCTCTTCCAGCAAGCCCTCCATCGTGGGCAGCTCGGCGGCGTTCACGGCAGCCTTCGCCAGCCGAATCGCGTCGGCCGGGAAGGAGGCGATTCGGTACGCCAGGCGCTCGACGAAGGGACCCAGCTCATCGGGCGGAAGGGCGCGGTTGATGTAGCCGTAGCGCTCGGCCAGCTCGGCCGGAATGTCCTCGCAGCCGAGCACGACCTCCAGCGCGCGCCCCCGGCCCACCAGCCTGGGCAGGCGCTGCGTTCCGCTGCCGCCGGGGATGATACCAACCCCCACTTCCGGCTGGGCCAAGACAGCCCGGCCGATAGCGCCGAAACGCATGTCCAGCGAGAGGACGAACTCGCTGCCGCCGCCGCGCGCCCTTCCCTCCAACTTGGCGATGCTCACCTTGGGCATCGTGCGGAACCGGTCCACCATCGCGTGAAAGAAGCCAAGGGTCTCTGCTTTCGGCGGCACGTCCGCCGGGAGTTGCTGGATCAAGGTCACGTCCGCGTGGGCGATGAAGAACTCAGGATCGGCGCTCTGGAACACGACGACGCGCACGCCATCGTCGGCCTCGATCTCCAGCCCCACTCGGTTGATGTCGGCCATCAGCGGTCCGTCGAACAGGTTGACCGGCGGGTGGTCTATCGTGGCGAACGCCACGCCGCGATCGACGCGGATCTTCAGGCAATCGTATCCTTCGTATGCCATGCGAGGTCCTCCCCAGTTCTCGTGTGGGATTACTGACTGATACGATAGAACATACGTGCCACGACGGTCAAGCCGCCCTAGCGCAGCCGCAGCAAACGACGCATCAGACCGGCGCGCACCGAACGCCAGGCACCCTCCAGACGCTCACGTTCAGCCTGGTCCGGCTGTTGCCGGCCGAACCGGTAGCGCACGTACGCGTCGGCAAGTAGCTCGACTTCGTCCACGCCGGTCACGCGCTCCCGCAGATCATGGGCGTACTCTCTCGGTGTTTGCATCGGGAGAGGCGGCAGCCGGGCCCAGGAGGCGAGGCGCACCGTCTGCCCCCAGAGCTTGGCCGGCGGCTCCAATCCGCCGAGTCCGCGGACCCAAGCCAAGCGCATGGCGCCAGCAGAAGAGGCAACGAGGAGGCTCAGGCCACCGATGATGCCGGTCAGAACCCACAGATTGCGGCCGCCGGAGGCCTCGGGCTCCGCAGCTTCGAATGCCGGGCCGCCCTCCTCCGGGTTAAGCTTGAACAGGTCCTCGAAGCGGAGGTCTCCCGCCGGAGCTTCGGGCCCGGTAGATTCCGACGGAACGAGCGGCTCGGCCCCGGGCCGCACGATGACCGGCAGGACCGGGGTCGGGTTGAACTCAACCCAGCCGAGGCCCGGGAAGTAGACTTCCGGCCAGGCGAAAGCGCTCCGCTCCGTCACCCGGTAGCGGTCGGTGCCTGGGTCTCGCTCGCTGCCGTGCAGCACGTAGCCTACGGCCAGCCGGGACGGGATGCCGACGGCACGGAGCATCACCACCATCGCCGAGGCATGGTAGTCGAAGTAGCCACGCTGCGCCTCGAAGAGGAAGAACTCCATCGTGTCGCGACCCTGCGGGATCTCCGGCACCGTCAGGTCGAAGGGGATCTCGCGGAGGTAGGACTCGATCGCCTCCGCCTGGTCGTAGGCCGTTGGCTCGAATCGAGTGACCTCCAGAGCGAGTTCGGTCACGGATTCGGGAAAGTCGTCGGGCAACTGGAGGTAGCGGTCCAGTACCCAGCTCGGGTAGTCGGTGCCCGCGGCGCGGAGCCCTTCCTCGGACGCAACTGAGATGCTGCCGACAGACTCATACGCGGCTTCTCGCCCAAGACTGCCCTCGGCCTCGATACCGGTCACGTCCGTCACCACCCCCGACCACTCGAACTGCGCGGGACGATCGACCCGGCGCGGCTGGCCCACGCTGAAGATCGTAGCGCCGGCCCGCCCGGTGGAGACGATGTCCACGGTGATCGCCTCTCGTTGCTCCAACAGCTCGTCCACGCCGGTGATCTCGTAGCTTTCCAGCGAGCTCTGCTGTGATTCACTTTGCCTCCAACCCGTCGAGGTGTAGATGTCGTACGTCCGCCCACGAAGGTAGCGCGGCTGGTCGAGGGGCTCCGCCGTCACGTCCAGCACCTGGGTGTCCGGCAGTTCGATGCTGCCGAGGAATGGGAGGAAATCATCGAAGTGATGGATGTTCACGCCCTTCTTCACGTCGACGGCCACGAAGAGCCGGCTCAGCCCCTCCACTCGCTCGGTCACGGGCGCCGTGGCGCGGCGCCAGACCGACTCCAACGCGCCGGCCTCGTTGGCCTGCGGCAAGCGCCAGGCAACAGCAATCAGCACAACTGCCAGCCAGAACGTCACGTGCAGGACGGACACGCTGAGGAATGTCGGATACGGAGTGTCTTCGTCTCGCCAACGTTTCGACCGCTCCATCACATGCAGGCGCGCCACCAGCAGCACCGCTCCGACCAAGAACACGATGAACGCGAAGCTGAACTGCCCCGGCAGATAGCTGATGTTCATGAGCAGGATCCAGCCGCCGGGGATCAGCGCCAGCCATACGTTGCGCCAGCGGAAGACAGCCCAAGACGAAACGTACGCGGCCAGCCAGCTCAGAGCGACCACGAGAACGATGAAAGGAAGGTTATCGCTGCTGATGCCGCCGGTGAACGCCGCGTGGAACCAGTCTCCCATGCGCTCCTCCAGCGCGTCGAACCGGGCCCACGGGCTCGGTCCCGGCACGACGGCGAGGATCTGGCCCAGGACGGCGGCCGCACCAACGGGAAACGCGAGCAGGTGGATGAGGCCCTCCGGCCAGCGCACTCGGGCGAGCACGACCCCCATGAGCAGCCCGAGAAATGCGATCGGGTGGAGCGACGGCATGTCGTCGACCCAATCCGCGCCGTTGACAGACTCGATCACGGCGAGGAAGACAACGCCCATCAACGCAAAGGTGAGCAGATCCTCCCACCAAAGGAACCGACGCCAGCCCTGGGGTTCCTTGGGAATGTCCGGCGCCAGCACCAGCCCGCCCTGGCCGCGCCGGGGGGCGAATATCTCGTTCCAGCTCGCCTGCCTCACGTGCGACCCTCCACCTTTCGCGTCGCTTCGACACCGGAGCCGAGGGTTCGAGCCAAATCATCCGTGCTCTTGACCAGGTAGGTGAAGACATCGGCCGCCGCCAGGGCGCCGAAGACGAAGAGAGCGCTGGTGGGACCACCGTAGCTTTGCGGCTCCAACAGAACGGCAGCCAGCTTCACGCCTCGACCGGCAAGCATCTGCAGGCTCACCACCCACGACTCGTCCGTCGAGGGGGTGACCACGACTACCGTGGTGTGGCGGCCGAAGCGCGGGCCCTCGTGATTGAGCAGGTCTGCCAGAGAGACATCGCCTTCGGCGCGGCCCAGCGCGAGCGCCTCCAAGATGCGAGTGTATTGGGAAAGACCACGGTCCGGCTCCTCCACGTGAAACCGCCGCCCGTAGGAGAGGAAGCCCACGCTGCGGTTGGCGAGGAGGAAGAAGCGGGCGATGGAAGCGGCGATGCGAACGGCGTGCTCCTCGGTGCCTTCGTCGCCCTCCCCCGCCTGGACGTCCCGGTGCATGTCCAGCACCACCCAGATGTCGCTGGCGGGGTCCAGCTCGAACAGCTTGACCATCAGCTCTCCCGTGCGGGCGGTGCTGCGCCAGTGAAAGCGGTTGAGGCTGTCGCCTGGTTCGTACTCGCGCACGCCGGACGCGTTCGGCGTGATGTAGTGAGTGGGGCGGCGGAATCGACCTTCCCCGGGCAGGAGAGCCGACGGCACAGCGAAGTTGGGCAGTTCCACCGCACGGGGATAGACAAGAACGTGCTTCGGCTCGCCGTAGGTGCGCGTCCGTCGAAAGAGCCCAAACAGGTCGCCCGTTGTCACTTGAACGGGCCCGACGGTGTAGAGACCACGCCGGGTGCAGCGGGTGACGGTCCGCCAGGTCCGGCGGGCGCGCGGCCCAAGGCTGATCACCCGCCTAGGCATATGGCCCGGCAGGTCCGACGAATCCTCGACTTCCAGCCAGAGCTTGGTAAACCAGCCTGTGTTCACAACCGTGATCCGCTCCTCGAAATCGTTCCCCTCCTGGAGTCGGTCCGTCGGTCGCACCACGCTGACCTCCAGGCCGCCCAGGTTCAGCCGCGACCACAGGTACGCAACGGGAATCGCCACCAGGATGACGTTGGCGAGGCGAGACATGAGCCAGAAGCCCGTGCTGAAGGCAACGACCATGGCGACAACGAAGAGAACGACCAGTACCGCCAGCGATCGGTACCGCACGAGGAGCAGGCGGAAGAGCCGGCGAAGCGCGCGCATCAGCCTTTCGTGCCTGAACCTAGCCTGACGGCCGCCAGCCCGATGCGTGCTGACCGGTAGGTCGGGCGCCCGGCACCGGCACCCGGCTCAGGCAGCCCTCGACGATGTCGCTGGGGGCCACGTCCTTGACCCGCGCCGAGGGACTGACGATGAGTCGGTGGCCCAGGGTTGCGTACGCCAACTCCTTCACGTCATCGGGGGCCACGAAGTCACGGCCTTCCAGCAGCGCCCAAGCCTGGCACGTTCGGTAGAGAGCAAGAGAGCCGCGCGGCGAAGCCCCCAGATAGACCGCCTCATGGTTGCGGGTGGCATCCACGACGGTTGCGATGTACTGCTTGATCAGGGGGTCCACATAGACCTCCTTCACGGCCCGCTGGATCGCCAAGATCTCGTTTGGGTCGGTCACCTGCTGCAGCGACTCGACCGGGTGGGCGAGCTGCTGGGCCTCCATGATCAGCACTTCATCCGTCTGCGACGGATAGCCGAGGTGGATTCGAAGCAAGAAGCGATCGAGTTCGGCCTCCGGCAGCGGGAAGGTCCCCTCGTACTCGATAGGGTTCTGCGTGGCAAGCACGATAAAGGGGTGGGGCAGCGGGTAGGTCACGCCGTCCACCGTGGCCTGGCGCTCCTCCATCGATTCCAGCAGTGCGGACTGGGTCTTAGGAGTGGCCCGATTGATCTCATCGGCCAGCACCACCTGGGCCATGATCGGCCCCGGACGGAACTCGAAATCCCCTGTCTTCTGGTTGTAGATGGACACGCCCGTCACGTCGGTGGGCAACAAGTCCGGGGTGAACTGAATGCGCCGAAACGTGCAACCGGTCGAGATGGCGAGGCTGCGGGCGAGGATGGTCTTGCCCACGCCGGGCACGTCCTCGACCAGGACGTGGCCCTGTCCCATGAGGGCTATGAGGGCCAACCGCACGGCCTCGCTCTTCCCGATGATTACGCGCTCGACGTTGGCAAGGATCCGTTCAGCGATGATTCTGGGATCTTCCACCAGCAACCTCCCGGCGGGCGCCTCACGGTCATCGGAACCATGTCTAGAAGGGAATGAGGCCGGCGCCGCTGTTCTTCCGATTATACCAATTCACCGCCGGTCGCCGAGGCCGCGACCCGGCACCGGGCCTAGCTCGCCTGCCATCAGATGTCAACGGGCCTGCCGCCTCGCTCCCCGCTTGGCTACAATGGCGCGGGAGTCCCCCTGCATGCGTTACCTTCCACCGCTGCTGCTTCTCCTGGCAATCACCTCGAGTGGTTGCGGCGTCTTCACCGGTTCGTCTCCCACACCGACGCCGACAGAAACGGCGACTCCCACGATAACCTCCACTCCCACTGCCACCCTCACCCCCACGCTCACGCCGACCTCGACACCCGAGCCTCAGGTACAGACTCCTTCGGTGGAGATCGCGCAGGGAAGCGCCGCGGTGCTCCGGGTCAGCGGCAGCGCGGCTTCAGCCTCGGCCACCTTCGCTGGGCGAGAGTATCCGCTTCTCCCCAAGCAGGACGGGTTCTGGGGCGTTATCGGCGTAGCCGCCGACGAACAACCGGGCGCCTACCCCGTGAGCATCGTCCTGCGCAGCGCGGCCGGCGTAGCTGTCGCGGAGCTAAGCGCTACGGTTACCGTCTTGGATGCCACCTACCCGGTCGAGACTATCAGTCTGGCCCCGGAGCAGTCCGCCCTGCTGGACCCAGCCCTTTCGGCGCAGGAGGCAGCCATTCGCAGCGCCGTGTTCGCCGAATTCACGCCGGAGCGGCTGTGGTCGGGGCCGTTCATCTTCCCCGTACCGGGTAGCATCAGCAGTCCCTACGGTATCGGCCGCAGCTACAACGGCGGGCCGGTCACCAGCTATCACCACGGCACCGATTTCCCCCGCGACGAAGGGACGCCGGTCGCGGCCTCCAATAGCGGCCGGGTCGCCTACGCCGGTGACCTTCCCGTTCGGGGAACCAGCGTCATCATCGACCACGGTGCGGGCGTGTTCAGCGCCTACCACCACCTGTCGAGCGTGGCGGTTCAGGAGGGGCAGTCCGTAGCGACAGGCGATCTGGTCGGCTATGTCGGCGCGTCAGGCCTGGCGACAGGACCGCATTTGCACTGGGAGATTATCGTTGCCGGAGTGGAGGTGGACCCAGTGCTGTGGACGTACAGCGAGATCGGGCCGTAGCATGCGCGCGATGGCCTACGGAGCGCCGTCCCGGCCGACCGCGAGCAGCCGCCAGGCACGCTCAGCGCGGCTCCGCATGACCCGCCCCCCGGCGGCCTTCAGCGCGTCCAGACAGGCATCCTCCTGGTCGCCGGAAACGCCACTCAACAGGGCAACACCATCGGGACGCAACGCCTGCAGAAGAGGGTGCGCGAGTTCCTGTATGAGGGCGCTGTTGAGATTCGCTACCACCAAGTCATAGCGACCGACAGGGGGTTCGACGAAGGGCCACGCCTCGCCGAGAGAGCCTTCAGCGAAACGCACCACGTCCTGGACGCCGTTTCTGGCCGTATTCGCGGCGGTGACCTGTACGGCAGCCGGGTCTATGTCTACGGCATCCACTCGTGCAGCGCCCAGCAGCGCCGCAGCCAGGGAGAGGATGCCCGAGCCCGAACCAACGTCCAAGACGGTATTCCCCGGCGCGAGGCGTTCTTCCAAAGCCTCCAGGCACAAACGCGTTGTTTCATGGTGGCCGGTACCGAAGGCCCTGCCGGGGTCGAGGTGTATCACCACATCGCCCGGCCGAGCCCGGTAGCGACGCCACGAGGGACGGAGCACCAGCCTCCGGCCCACTCGCAACACCGGGAAGTGTCGTTTCCAGGCGTCCGCCCACGAGGTGTCCTCGACTGTCCGCGCGCGCAGCGGTCGCACCAGACCGTCCCCCAGGGCCCGCAGTTCCCGTCGCAGGGGCGCGAGCGCGGCTCGACTTCCGGCGCCACCTGCCGGGAGCCACGCGCGCACTCTCACCGGGGCGGTTTCGTCGACGGCGACGCCGCCCTCATCATCAGCGGCCTGGTGCGGCTGCTCGATGCTCACGCCGGCGGGAACGTAGCGACGCATGAGGTCGGCCGCCGCCTCCACCGCCTGCGGGCGCACCGCGACGGTGAGCTCCAGGTACTGCACGAGACTATCCCAGGGCGTCCTTGATGCGATTCAGGATGCCCTTGTCCTCCGGGGAGAGCGGTGTGCCCATCGATTCCGCAAGCTGCGCCAGGATCTGCTTCTGCTCGGCCGTGAGGTTCTTGGGCGTTACCACCTGCGCCCGCACCAGCAGGTCGCCCCTGCCGCTGGATCGCAGGTGCGGGATGCCTCGGCCGCGCACGACGAAGACCTCGCCGCTCTGGGTGCCCGCCGGGATGCGGAGCGGCTCCGCGCCGTCCAGCGTCGGCACCTCAACCTCGTCACCGAGAGCCGCCTGGGCGATGTTCAGCTCCAGGTTGTGGACGAGATCGTCCCCATCACGCTGGAAGAGCTTGTGGGGCTTGACTGAGACCTGAAGATAGAGATTCCCTCGCGGCCCGCCGTTGACACCCACCTCGCCTTCGCCGGTGAGCCGCATCTGTGAGCCGTCGTCGATGCCTGCGGGGAACCTGACCTGGAGGCCTCGCGTGCGCTCCTCGTGCCCGCTGCCACGGCAGGACTTGCAGGGATGGGTGACAACGCGTCCTTCGCCCCCGCAGCGGTCACAGGCGGCGACGTTGACGAACTGGCCGAAGATGCTCTGCTGCGCGCGGCGCAGCTCGCCCGTTCCGCCGCAGTTGGTGCAGCGCTCCGGCTCCGTGCCCGGCTCAGCCCGCAGGCCCTTGCAGCGAGAGCACACCTCAAGCCCGCTCACCCTGATCGTCTTCTCACACCCGAAGGCGGCCTCCTCAAATGTGAGCTTCACCCGCTGCCGCAGGTCGGCGCCCCGTCGCGGGCCCCGCGTGCGAGCAGCGGTGCCGCCGAAGAACGCGTCGAAGATGTCACCGAAGCCGCCGAAGCCGAAGCCTTCGAAGCCACGCGCACCAAAGGGAGATTCTGCGCCGGCATGTCCGAACCGGTCGTACATGGGACGCCGCTCCGGGTCGGAGAGCACCTCGTAGGCCTCGTTGATCGCCTTGAAGCGCTCGCTGGCATCCTCGCCCTTGTTGCGGTCCGGGTGGTACTTCATCGCCAGCCGCCGGAAGGCCTTCTTGATCTCTTCCGGGGTGGCGTTGCGAGACACGCCCAGTACTTCGTAGTAGTCTTGCTTCGTGGTGGCCATACGGCTCGCTTCCCGAGTCTGGTTCTACTGTAGCTTCGACCGGCCTAGCTTTCTATTGTAGCAGGGGGGCGCTGATCGCCGGAACTCCCGCTCTCGGAATCAGCAGAGTGCTCCGTCCGCGCCCTCGCCCTTGCTCCGGTCGCGCGTGCATGCCACACTCGACCTGAGGACTGTTTGGAGGGTCTTATGTTAAAGAACGTGTTCTGCGGCGAACTGCGAAAGGAGCACATCGGCCAGGAGGTGACGCTGGCCGGCTGGGTGCACCGGCGGCGCGACCACGGCCGCCTGATCTTCATCGATCTGCGGGACAGCCGCGGGTTGGTGCAAGTCATCTTCAACCCGAAGCAGGCGTCCCAGGCCCACGAGGTGGTGCGAGACGTCCGGAATGAGTACGTGCTGCGGGTGTGGGGAGAGGTCGCCGCCCGTCAGCCCGGGACCGAGAACGAGAACCTGCCGACCGGCGACATCGAAGTGCGCGCGCGGGAGGTGGAGGTGCTCAACCCCTCTCTCACGCCTCCTTTCCCCATCAGCGAGGATACGGACGTGGAGGAGCTGCTGCGGCTCCGCTATCGCTACCTGGACCTGCGCCGCGAGCGGCTGCAGCGCAACCTCTGGTTCCGGGGTCGCGTGATGGCGTTCATTCGTAGCTTCCTGGCCGACCGCGGCTTCATCGAGGTCGAGACGCCCAATCTCACGAACAGCACTCCAGAGGGTGCGAGGGACTACCTGGTGCCCAGCCGGACGTATCCAGGCCGGTTCTACGCCCTGCCGCAGTCGCCCCAGCAGTACAAGCAGTTGCTCATGGTGGCAGGTTACGAGCGATATTTCCAGATCGCCCGCTGCGCCCGCGACGAGGACCTTCGCGCCGACCGCCAGCCGGAGTTCACCCAGCTCGACCTGGAGATGAGCTTCGTGACCCAGGAAGACATCCTCGATCTGTTCGAGGACCTCTTCAGCGCGCTCGCAAAGGAGGTGCGGCCGGACCTGAAGGTGGTCTCCCCCTTCCCCCGCCTGACCTACGCGGAGTCGATGCGGCGCTACGGCACCGACAAGCCGGACCTGCGCTACGGGATGGAACTCTTCGATGCCGGCGACCTGGTCGCCTCGTCGGAGTTCTCCGGGTTCCGGAACGCCATCGGGTCGGGCGGCGCGGTGGAGGGCATCTGCGTTCCAGGGGGGGCAGAGTTCTCGCGCAAGGATATCGACTCGCTGACCAGCTTTGTCCAGGGCTTCGGTGTCAAGGGACTGATCTCAGCGGCTTTGCTGGGCGATGGCGACATCGACTCGCTGACCGAGGAGGACGTGCGATCCCCGATGGCGAAGTACCTCCCACTCGAAACGGTGCGGGGCGCCGCGCAACGGGCAGGAGCGAAGCGAGGCGACCTGCTGGTGCTCATCGCGGGCGAAGGCGGCAAACCGAAAATGGAGCCGGGGTCCGTTCATCGGGTCAAACCGGCGCTGGACGGGCTCCGCCGAGAGGTCGCCGCCCGTCTCAAGCTGGCCGACCCCGGTGTGCTCCACTACGCCTACATCACGGAGTTCCCGCTTGTGGAGTGGGACGACGAGGCCCAGCGGTGGGACTCGCTGCACCACCTGTTTACTTCCCCCATGGAGGAGGACGTCCACCTATTCGACACCGACCCGGCGAACATCCGGAGCCTGGCCTACGACCTGGTGTGCAACGGGGTTGAGCTGAGCAGCGGCAGCGTCAGGATCCACCGGCGCGAGATGCAGGAGAGAGTATTCCGCCTGCTCAGCATCGGCGAGGAAGAAGCGAAAGCCCGTTTTGGGCACATGCTGGAGGCGTTCGAGTACGGCGCGCCGCCGCACGCGGGCTTCGCGCCCGGCCTCGACCGGATCATCGCGCAGCTCGCGGGCGAGACGGACATTCGCGAGGTGATCGCCTTCCCGAAGACCAAGACCGCGAGCGACCCCATGACGGGCGCGCCCTCAACGGTCAAGGACGAGCAACTCGAGGTACTGGGCATCCGCGTCGCGGCAGAATCTGAGGAGCGGTAACGGGCGGCGCCCCGGGCGCGTTGGCCAGCCAGGGGCTTCCTGGTTTCGTTGA
This sequence comes from uncultured Dehalococcoidia bacterium, assembly GCA_964406605.1. Taxonomy (GTDB): domain Bacteria; phylum Chloroflexota; class Dehalococcoidia; order DSTF01; family RBG-16-68-14; genus CAYOSF01. The sequence continues at coordinate 80,173 of CAYOSF010000014.1, forward strand.
GCGCGTCTCACGCGTCTCCTCGCCGCTCCGCCTCGCGGTTGGTGTATTCGCATGGCTCACGGCGCTCCACGCTGGCTCGCACCCGCCGGGGTGTTCCTGGCGACCTTCGTCCTCTTCGCCCCATCGTTCGTCGCATGGTTCGCGGTCCTGGACTTCAACCACCTGGACGCCATCCGCACCACGGACGCCTCGACGTACTTCCTGCGCATCTTCGATCCGAGCGACGGAGGGCGCAGTCTCTTCGGTACGGGCGATCTGTACCGCCCGATCTACTACACGGCGTTCTGGCTGGAATACCAGGCCTTCGGCGTGCACCCAATGCCCTACTACGTGCTCAACGCCACGCTACACGCCGCGAATGCCGTGCTTGTGTGGATGCTGGCCTGGCGTTTGACCCGATCGGACCTGGCATCGGTCGCGGGCGCGCTCATCTGGTCGTTCCATCCGCAGTATGCGGACGCGGTCGCCTGGGTATCCTCCACTACGGATCTGCTGCTGGTGAGCTTCGGGCTGAGCGCCGTCTTGCTCTACGCTCATGCGCTCGAAGCAACCGGCAGACGTCGCCGGCTGAGCTACGGCGCCTCGCTGGCGGCTGCCCTGCTGGCCCTGGGCGCGAAGGAGGCGGGTATTGCGCTGGTGCCCATCATCGTCGGGTATCACCTGCTGCTCGGGCAGCCGGACTCGCTCCACCAGCGAAGGATTCCCTGGGCGCTGCTACCGTTCCTGCTCATCCCGGCGGTCTACCTCCCCCTGCGGGCAGCTCTGGTCGGCAACCTGGCGTTCGAGCAAGGCAGCACGAACCTTGGTGTCGACGTATTCAGGAACATTCACCGGCTCTCCGGCCTCGCGGCGGGGCCGCTCGTGGGCCAGACGGTATCTGACGTGTCGTACGGAGTCGTCCAGGGAGCGGCAGGCATGGTTGTCATCGGAGCGACCATCGTTGCCGTTTTGTGGGGAGGGAGGCGGGAGTGGTTCCTGGCGGGCTGGTACTACGTGGCTCTCGGCCCGTTCCTGGTACTGGGTCCTTTCTGGCTGGTGGGCCGGTACCTGTACCTCGCGTGGGTGGGGATCGCGATCCTGGCCGGAATCGGCATCGCCCGCGCGTTCCAGTCGGCCCCGCTCAGCAGGGCGATCCCCGTCGTGCGGGACGGCGCCGCTGCGGCGCTACTCATCGGCGTGATGGTCTGGTTCGGCTTGCTGAACGCCGGCTACCAGGACTGGTTGACCGACAAGGGGGAGGATGCGAAGGCATTCCTCGCGGCTCTTGAGACCACGTACCCGACGCTGCCGGAAGGAGCACGGCTCATCGTGACCGAGTACCCTTCGTCGCTCTCGCTGCTGCCCGATGACGGGATGATGCTACGGCCCGCGGTGCGAGTGTCCTACGGGCAGGACGTTGACGTGATCACGATGTCGCAGATCGACAGTGGAGACGCGCCGCCTCCGAGGCCGACCGACTTGTGGTATCCGCCCCGGTCGCCGGGCATTCCATAGCGCGCTTCGCTTGCCAGCCTGCAGCGCAGCGGGTAGGCTTGACGTGTCGAGAGTCCCCGCCGTTGAAGCTCCGTCGGTCAGGAGGGTCAGCATGCGAAGCGCCGCTGTTCTGTGCCTGCTACTGTTGTGGCTCGGCCTGGCTGCCGGACTTGCGCCTGCGGGCCCCGCCGGCGCCTCGGGGTCAAGCACACTCGACCGCCCCTCGGACCCGGTCGTGCTCGCGGGTGCCGACGTGCCGTCGCTCGGCGGCATCGAGCCGAGCGATCTTGTGGCCTTCCGGTACGACAGTGGCTGGCAGCAGATCCCCGTCCAGGTGGACGAGCGCGCCGTCAAGGACTTTGCCGACGTGTACAACGTGGGCGGCGGAGCCGGCGGAGAGCGCAGCGCCATTTCAGGTCAAGCCTATCCCAAACCTATTGGTGTAACGAACCTCTTCTACACGGACATCGGCACCTTCACGGGGCCCGATCCGGACGCCACGCTGGACGACGACGATGAGATCGCGTTCATGGCAAAGGACGCAGGGGGCGAGCCGCCCTCATTCTCCGAGCCGTCCGGGGCTATCACCGGCTCCGGCGTCGAGGTAGCGATCACGGATCCCCTCGATCCTGGTGCCTCGGGCTACGTCTATCTCTTCGAGTCCGCAGGCACGCTCGACCCCGGTGCCGGGCAGCAGTACGTGAGCTACAAGTTCAACCTAGACTCCGGCGAATACCTCGAAACGTACAACACCCTCAATGGACCGAATCCGGAAGACAGTACGGTCACGACGGCCTACTACTCGCACCACTTCTCCGACCGCTGGATCAGCGACGTGATAACGATCACCGCGGGCGGAGCGTCCGGAATCGACATCCTCGACCGCCACAAGAACCTGTTCTATCCCGGGTACTGCGGCCGCAGCGAGGATACTTTCTCCGACGGCGAGGGCGCGTTCGTCGCCAACAGAAGCGGCCCGGTGCGGACCATCCGCTCGTACGTCGGTGCTAACAGCGGACCGCTGACCCAGCGCGACCACATCTTCTACGAGCGACGGGAGGACATCCGCACCTACCTGCGCGTCCACCAGATCCCCGGCGTGATGGACTTCATCGACTTCAGCCCGGCCGCCTCGGGCATGACCTACTACGATAACGTGAACACGGCGGGCGTCACGGTCGACGGCAGCCCCGACAGCGTCACCGCACACCCCGTCATCTGGGGGATGGTCACCGGAGCGCAGGGGGCGCTTGTCAACGTCGGCACAATCTCAACGAACATCTCGGGCTTATCCTATACGCTCTACTATCTGGACGACGCCACGCCCGGTGATACGCAGTGCACCGGCGATGCGTACGCCTACGGATCGAGCGGCCTGTGGGTCAACCAGCAGATCCCCTGCACCGATCCGTCACAGGGCTGCAGCAACGTCCTGGAGGGAAACCGGGTCCTGTACTTCCAAGCCCCGGGGCTGGCGCTGTCCGGCGCCGAAGACCTGGCAGACGAAGCGCTGACACCGCTGACCTACGCGACGAGCCCGTACATTTCAGGCGCGGTCGGCGGCATCGCAGAGCTGCCAGCGATTGACGGCGAGACAATCGGAGAAACACACGCTTCGGCCGCGGGTTACGGTCCCGCTGCGGTGCTAGCCATACTTGCGGCGTTGGGCGCCGTCACGGCGGGAGGTGCAGTATGGTGGGCCCGCGGTGCCAGCGCTCCGAGGCGGTAACCGGACGCGCCCGCCACAACGCGCCTCTGCGACGGGCGGTCACGGTCCGCCGCAGTTGATGGTGAGCGTCTCCGTGGTTCCGGCACCCTCATACCAGTGGTGCGACAGATCCTCTAGCATCACCGTGTCCGCGTCGCCGTGCACCATCGTCACGGTGCCGCTGGTCGGCTGCCCAGGGCAGGCGAACTCGGCCGTCCCCATGATCCCCGTGTAGTCGGAGGGCGGGTCTTCAACGCCGATGGTGCAGGCCATGGCTAGTATGCCAGGTGTGTCCAGGTAGGAGGCGGGAAACTCGCACGCCGGCCACAGGTCCGTTTCAATGTTGCCCGTGGACGTCACCTCGGCGTAGTGGAGGACAGTCTCCCAGGCTTCATACCCGCTGACGCCTTCGGGAAGCTGCCTCAGATAGAACTGAACGGTGAAGGATTCCCCCACACCGATATTGCACTCCGCATCTCCCTGCTCCGTGCTGCACCCCGGCATGCCTTCAACCGACATCGAGAACAGACCGGGACCTGCCAGCGCGGGCGTCGGCACAGCACCGTCCGCCGAGCCCCCTTCGGGCGTCGGTGTCGCTCCCGCCTGCCCGTCAGGGCCAGCACCATCTTCTGTGCCGCCCCCCGGCGTCGTCGTTGCCACTACGCCATCAGCGGGGCCGGTCCGCTCCGGGGTTTGCTTCGTGTCATCTGAGTCGCCGCCCGAGCCGCAAGATACCAGCAAGATGGCCAAGGACAGCGCCACCACGATGACAAGGACGCCGCGAAAGCACGATTTCATAGCTCTCCTCTACGCACAGTTCCAGATGCCACACCCAGCACTCGCCTACTGAGCGCTAGCTTACAGCGGCGCTGACGGGTAGTCAATGCCACGGGGAACCGGCGTGGAGAGATGCGGCGCCGAGGCGACGCGCCCGTTCCAGCGCCCGGCCGGCCGACGTCGGCAACACAGCGGACCGTACATCACGTTCAGCCTCTCGGCGACCCTTCGTCACTCCTCCGATCAGACCACACAACACCACCAGAGCCGGCGCCGCTGCCGGCGACACCGCTGCGACATGCCAGCGCGCTGCAATGTGCAGCCGAGAGCACCCGTGGGCGATCAGAGCAGTTTCTGCCGCGACACGGCGCGGCCACGTAAGCTCGTCCTGGGCGGTTTCCCTCCGGCGGATGGTCGGTTGTCAAGACACGACCGAACCGAAGGGCGCGTGTCCGGCCGTGACTCAATCCCGGAGTTGACGGCCTGCGTTACCCGCGCTAGTATCGTGAACGAACCGGTGGTCTGACGTGGAAGGAGGTTCGGCATGCAGAGACGGCCCCTGGCAGCCCTAGGTGCAGCGGCGCGTTCGACTGGCACTCTGCCTCCAAGCGGCCGTCGCATGCCGCGCTGACCGCCCGCAGAAGGCAGTCCGGAGCATGCAGCTAGGCTCGCCCGGCGACAGATGGCGCAGGCTCTCGTTTCCCGCGGTCCCATCGGCCCGCGACATCTCCGCCTGGCTCGTGGCGGTGCGCATGGATCTGGCCATTCTGGCTGTTCTCACCGTGATCGCCGCCGTTCTCCGCGTCGTGTTGCTGGACAAGATACCCGGCGGCCTGCACGGAGACGAGGCGTGGACGGGTCTGGACGCGCAGCGGGTCCTCGACGAGGGCTGGATCGGCCCGTACGTGCCGAGTGCGCTGGGACAGCCCAGCGGCCCGCTCTACTTCGCCGCTCCTTTCATCAAGGTCTTCGGCCACACGGTCTTCTCCGTCCGGCTCGCGATGGCCGTCCTGGGCATC
>CAYOSF010000015.1:0-77155 GCA_964406605.1 uncultured Dehalococcoidia bacterium
CCGGCTGGATAACGCTGGTCACCCTCGTCCTCGCCATACCGCTGGGCCTCATGACAGCCGTCTTCATCTCGGAGATAGCCCACCCGCGGGTGCGGCTGGTGATCAAGTCCGTGGCGGAGCTGCTGGCGGGCGTGCCGACGATCATCTTCGCCTTCGTGGGGCTGGCACTGATCGTGCCGAGGCTCTACGACTATACGGGCTGGGGAGCGGGCGGGCTGTCGGGGGTGGCCGCCGGCTTCGTCGTCTCCTTCGTGGCCGTCCCGCTCATCATCTCCATCGCCGATGACGCTTTGCAGGCGGTGCCGGTGGACTTCAAGGAGAACGCCTACGCGCTGGGGTGCAACAAGCTGCAGGCGATCTGGTTCGTGATCGTGCCGGCGGCCATCTCCGGCATCACCGCGGCGGTGATGCTGGGAATGGCCAGGGCGATCGGCGAGACGATGGTCGTCCTCATCCTCTCCGGCGGCAACAGCTCGATACCGATGGACCCGACGGAATCCATGCGCCCGATGACGGCAACCATCGCTGCGGGCTTCGGTAACGCGTCCGGCCAATCCCTCATCCGGCCGGCCCTCTACATGACCGGGACGATCCTGTTCGTTCTGACGTTCTTCACGACCTGGATCGCCGACGCCGTTCTGGAACGGCAGCGAAGGAAGTTCGAAAGATGAGCGTGCTGGCGCGTTCACCCCGCCATCAGCGGCTTGACTTGCTCCAGAAGGGCGTCTTCAGCCTCACCCTCCTGACCACGGTCATGATCAGCCTGCCCGTCGCGGTCGTCGCCGCCTACGTCATCAACAGGGGCGCGTCCGCCATCTCCTGGGAGTTTCTGTTCTCCGGGCCTGAAAAGGCCGGCCGCGAGGGGGGCTTCTTCCCGGTCATCGTCCTGACGATGTACGCGCTTCTCATGGTGATGATCTTCGCCGTGCCGATCGGCGTGCTCTGTGCCGTCTACCTGGCGGAGTACGCTCGCCCCGGGCGGGTCCTGCGCCTGATCAACCTGACGATCATCAACCTGGCGGGAGTCCCCTCCATCGTCTACGGACTGTTCGGCGCGGCGCTGTTCTTCGACGTGATAGGAACGGGGAAGGTCCTCTGGGTGGCCTCTGCGACCCTCGCCATGCAGGCGCTGGCGATCGTGATCACCAGCTCGCGAGAATCGCTTGCCTCCGTCCCGCGGGACATACGCGAGGGCTCGCTGGCGCTGGGCGTATCGAAACTGCACACGACGTTCTTCATCGCGCTTCCCCAGGCCGTTCCCGGGATCATCACGGGCAGCCTGCTGGCGATCAGCCGCGCCGCCGGCGAGACGGCGCCCATTCTCATAGTGGGGGCGATCGCCGCTACAAACGTCTCGTTGGGCCCGGGCGCCGTGGTAGACGAGCGTCCCCAGATGCTCTCCTACGAGCTCTACTATCGCATTACCGAGGGTCTGGGAACGCCGGACGAGAGGAAGTGGGGACTCGCTCTCGTGCTCCTGGCCATTGTCCTGTTCTTCAACATCTCAGCGCTGCTGCTGCGGTACAAGATCCAGTCGTCCGGCTTGCAGAGAAGGGGCTAGAATATGAGGGAAACGAGCACGCAAGTGGAGGCCCTTGACCACCGGGACAGGCTCATAGAGATGGCCATTGCTCCCAAACCCCCGCTCACTGAGCGGCGCCCGCTCGAGGCAGCGCCCGTTGTCCTTCGTCTGGAGGATGTCAGCGTCAGCTATGGCGCTGCCCGGGCGGTCAACGGCGTCACCATGGACATCTACAAGAACCGTATTACCGCTCTCATCGGGCCCTCAGGCTGCGGCAAGAGTACTCTCCTCCGCTGCCTGAACCGCATGAACGACCTCATCCCCAACGCCCGGGTCGACGGCCGCATCCACCTGGACGGCGTGAACATCATGAGTCGTGAGGTGGATCCGGTTCAGGTACGCCGTCACGTCGGCATGGTCTTCCAGAAGCCCAACCCGTTCCCCATGTCGGTCCGAGACAACATCGCATTCGGACCCAAGCGGCTGGGTATCGGTTCCCGGCGCGATCTGAGCGAGATCGTGGAGAGGGCACTGCGGGACGCCGCCCTGTGGGACGAGGTGAAAGACAAGCTGGACGATCCGGGGACTTCGCTATCAGGAGGTCAGCAGCAGCGGCTCTGCATCGCCCGCGTGCTGGCGGTCCAGCCTGAGATCATCCTTATGGACGAGCCCTGCTCAGCCCTCGATCCGATCGCCACCCTGAAGATCGAAGACCTCATGCGAGCCCTGGCGCGCGAATACACCATCGTCGTGGTCACGCACAACATGCAGCAGGCGGCGCGGGTGTCCGACTACACGGCCTACATGCTGCTGACGGGCGAGGGCGGCGCCGGCGAGCTGGTGGAGTACGGTCCCACGAGTGAGGTATTCACGAACCCGAGGGATAAACGCACCGAGGACTACATCACCGGGCGCTTCGGCTAGCGAGGGAGCATGCGATGACCCGCACCGCCTTCGACCGCCAACTCTCCGAGATTCAGCAGGACATGTTGATCCTTGCCGACATGGTAGAGAGCGCCATCGAGCGGGGCATCCAGGCGCTGAAGAACCGGGACGTGGAGCTGGCCCGACAGGTCATCGCGGACGATCTGAAGGTCAACCGCAAGCGATACACGACCGAAGACAAGTGCCTGGAGCTGATCGCCACCCAGCAGCCGCTGGCGAGCGACCTGCGCACCATCGTGGCGGTCCTGCACGCCATCGTCGACCTGGAGCGGATGGGCGACTACGCCGAAGGCATCGCCAAGGTTGCCATCATGCTGGCAGATGAGCCGCCGCTGGAGCCGTATCTCCATATCTCTCGTATGGCCCAGATCGCGAGCCGTATGCTGGCTGGGAGCCTTGATGCGTTCAAGGCGCGCGACGCGGACCGGGCGCGCGCGATCTGCAATGAGGACGACGAAGTGGATGCGCTCTACGATCAGGTCTACCGCGGCCTGGTCAGCAAGATGGTCAACGACCCGGAGACCATCGAGGGGGCCACCCGTCTCATGTGGGTGGCGCACAACCTGGAGCGCATCGCCGACCGCGTGACAAACCTGTGCGAGCGGGTCGTCTACCTGGTCGAGGGCAAGATCGAGGAGCTGAACGTCTCCAAGTACTGAGGCGGAGTGGACGCCGCCAGCGGGCCTCCCCAGGTGTCAATCTAGGCGCCGACGGCCCTGAGGCACTGCTCGAGGAGCCGCATATCCTCCGCGAGCATGTCGGGCTTGTCCTTGGTGTAGACGCCCACGCAGACGGCATCTTGGGGCCGGAGCGCCCGTGCGACATGTGCGAACGCTTCGTGCGGGTCAGTGCGGCCGGCCGCCAGCACCTTGTAGTGGATCACCGGACAGCCCAGGTCGCGGATGGTTTCCACCATGGCGTCGCGGTCCTCTTCGCGGTATCGCTCGTCCGCGTCGGCTGAATAGGCAGCGTCGTGGTAGCGGCTGAAGCTGTTGTAGTAGCAGCACATGTAGAAGTCGGCATCAGCATTTGCCTCGGCCCAGCGAAAGACCCTAGGGTCATGGCCGGCGACCCCGGCGGGCAGCCCTGCCCGCTTGATGAGCTCGAGGGCGGCCAAGATCTCGTCCGTCTGGCCCCGCTCCACTGCGGTGTCCATCACGCCGCCGTGGATGTAGCAGGCCTTCGCCCCGTTCGCGACGGCCACCAAGGCGCTCCGTTCGCTCGGGCCCAGCTCGGGACAGGTCTGTGCCAGCCACTGGATCCCGCCGCCTTCATCCCAATACTCCAGCAGCATCCTGATGATGTGCGCGTCCGCTCTCGCCGCCAGCGCGTTGATGCCGAGCGACTCGGCTTCACGCAGCGTGGCCTTGATACGCGCCACGGTGTAGTAGCGGCGCATGTCCCAATCGGTCTCCGTCCCCTGATGTGAGATGCCACTGAAGGGGTTGCCGCCGATGATCAGGCGACTGACCTTCAGGGAACCGATACGGGCGTGAGAGGAGGTCATCGTGGGATCCCTTGGCAGTCAGACAGCAGCCGCACCTACGATCAAGTCCGGGCGCAGTGCGGGGCCGCCCACGCTTCATGCGCACGCTATTCTGGCGCTGCCCTTCATTCTCGATACGGACGTGGGCCCCGATGTCGGCCGCGCGCTGGCGGACACCTGTTGCCCGGCGGTGGTGAGCGCGCTATAGAGGGCGGGAAACCGGGGAGAAGCCCACCGCCCGGGACGAAGGAGTTCGATAGAACATGACGGACGAGTACCAGATCTTCTGGGGCGAGGCGCACGACAATACGTACGCGACCGAGCCGCCGCACGCGCCCATCGACGAGGTCTTGCGCACGGGCGGCCCCTCACCTCGACTTCTACGCGGCGGCGTACTACACGGCCTGGTCGCCGGCGTTCCAGCGGACCGGGCCCGTCTCGGTGGGCGACGACCAGCGCGGCCTCATCCTCGAGGAATGGAAGAGCGAGGAGCGGCTTGCCCGCGAGTGGGAGGAGCTGCAGGCCGCGACGCGAGAAGCCCACGCGCCTGGCCGGTTCGTGACGTTTCCGGGCTACGAATGGCAGGGCGATGGCTCCGGAGGAGATCACAACGTGTTCTCGCTGCGGGAAGGGTTACCCATCTTCCGCGTCGATACCCTTGCCGAGCTGTACGAGTGTTTGCGCGGACGGGACGCGCTGGCGATCCCTCATCACACTGCCTACCGGCCGGGCCGGCGCGGGCGCGACTGGTCGGTGTTCGATGAAGATCTCTCTCCCTTCGCCGAGATCTACTCGATCCACGGCTGCTCCGAGACGGACGAGGAGTGGATCGGGCTGCGCCGCAACCCGCACATGGGACCGGGCTTCGGCGGGGGAACCTACCAGGCCGCGCTGGACCGAGGCTATCACCTGGGAGCCATCTGCTCGACGGACAACTGGGGGAGGATGCCGGGCCACTACGGCCGCGGCACGATGGCCTGCGTGGCGCGAGAGCTCACGCGGGAGGGGCTCTGGGAGGCGTTCAAGGCGCGCCGCGTCTACGGGGTAACGGGGGACCGGATCCGGCTGGACTTCCGCATCAACGATGCCCCGATGGGAGAGATCACGCGCGCGAAAGGGGAGCGGGAGATCTCAGTGAAGGTGGAGGGCTGCGACGCGCTGGACCGGATCGAGGTGCTGCGGAACGGGCGGGTCATCGCCACGCACTGCCATCAGGGCACGTGGGAGTGGCCGCGCCCCGGCAGCAGATCGAGGTTCAAGATGCGAGTCGAGGCGGGCTGGGGTCCGCGGCGCGAAGAGGTCGAGATGACGGACCGGGAATGGGAGGGGGAGCTGAGCGTCGCCGGCGGGCGGTTCCTGGCATCGGACCCATGCTGGGTCTCGCCGGGACAGTCGCGGCCGGTCCTGAGCGGCGAGAAGGCGACGTTCCGGCTGCGGACTCCGCAATCGGCAGGCCGCAGGGCTCACGAGAACGCCAACGTGTTCGAGTTCGAGGCGGACCCCTCGGCGGAACTGCGGATCAAGCTCAACGGCCTGGAGGAGCGCGGCTCCGTGGCGGCGTTTGGCGAGGGCAGCCGCGAGATGTGGTTCAGGGACGATTGCGTGCGGATGCTGCAGGAGCGGCGCGGCATCGAGCCCGGCTTGGCTCAGCGCGACGATATCTACCACCATGTCGCCTACAAGGCGAAGATCCACCGCCCTATCCCGGAGCGCGGATACAGGACGGAGTTCTCGGTCGTCGACGATGAACCGCTGCAGCGCGAGGTGAACTACCGGGTGCGGGTCGAGCAGCGCAACGGGCAGCGGGCGTGGTCCAGCCCGATTTGGGTGCGTCCCTAGAGCACCGGACAGAAGCGAGTGCCCCTCAGACTTAATGCGTGCGAATGGGCTACTCTTGCGCCGGCGGAGCCAGCGACCTGTCATGCTGAGCGGCGCGAAGCATCTCGCGCATCGCGAGAGGCGAGACCCTTCGCTTCGCTCAGGGTGACCGTGCACTGCGCTTTCCTCGGAATCGGGTTGGGTCGGCGAAAGACGCGTTTCACCCATCACGTGCTCGGCCATGCCTTGGCCGGGCTGGTCTCGCGGCTCCGGACACGCGCTTTCTGCCGGACAGCCGCAGCCTGTAGGATCCAGACATGACGCTCCCCTTCATCCTCGATACGGACATCGGCACCGACGTCGACGACGCGCTGGCGCTCGCGTTCGCGCTGCGGCACCGGGAACTCGATCTGCGCGCCGTCACGACGGTGTCGGGCGACGCGATACGCCGGGCGCGCATCGCGAAGAAGCTGCTCTTGCTGGCGGGGCGCGACGACATCGAGGTGGCGGTGGGTGTGAGCAGCGAACCCCAGCCGGGCGGCCGCAACGCAGAGTTCGGCCACGAGGGCGAGGGGCTGCTGGAGCCAGGTGAGGAGTTGGCCGTTTCGCCGAGGGACGGCGTCACGCTGCTGCTCGAGGAGTGCGCCGCGCATCAGTACGAGGTCGCGACGGTGGGCATGCAATCGAACATGGCGGCGGCGCTGGAGCGCGCCCCGGCGTTCGCGGAGCATGTGCCGCGCGTGACGGTGATGGGCGGCGTCTTCGCGCCGGTGCGGTTCCTGGGCGCGACGCTGCCACCGTCGATCGATCACAACCTGAACGTCGACCAGACGGCGTCGCTGCGGGCGCTCAATGCGGGCATCCCGACGCTCTACGTGCCCGGCGACGTGACGATGGGGGCGTGGCTTACGTCATCGCAGCTCGAGCGGCTGCGCAAGGGCGACGCGCTGTGCCGGGCGCTGGCGCAACAGATCGACGTGTGGACGCCGGTCTTGCGCCGGCTGACCGGCGGCGCGCTCCCCGACGAGTACGTGGCGCTGCTGCACGACCCGCTGGCGGTGGCCTGCATGGTCGACCGGCGTTTCGTGAAGTGGGTGCAGATGCCGGTGACGGTCGCGATGCACGACGGCTGCGTGCGCACGTTCGTGGACCCGGCGGCAGGCCACGAGGCCGAGGTGATCGCGTCGGTGGACGCGCATAGGTTCGCGGAGTTCTGGCTGGAGACGGTGCTGGGGTAAGGGGCGCTACGATGCCGTTGCCGAGTTAATAGCCTCGCACCACTCCTCAGTCGTCTCCGTGGAGAACCAGAAGGCAGGAGGCCAGAGACGGCGCTTCGCAACAAGAAACCTATGCTCCTGCTCGTCGGTGATGAGGACGAGACCCCCGCTGCGTCCCCATAGCAGAGTCGTCACCGCATCTCCACGCACTTCGCACCCCCGAAGCCTTTTCAGTGGGATTTCGACTGCGCGCGGAGCAACAAAGGGGATAGTCAGCCGTCCTCTTCGCCAGATGATCCGCTCTGTCGTCAAGTACAACCAACCATCGCCGAAGGTGGCGACTCTCCATCCCCCACGAGCGGGCCGAAACAGGCGCGCACCGGCCTTTCTCAAGACCCGTTCGTTGGGCGTCAAGCCGAGCTTGTTGCGCGACTGTTCCCGCACCGCTCTCAACCTCGTTCGTTAGGGTCCCGCCGTGCTTCCGTCGTCTGGTCCACCTCGTGCTGTGAGATTCCCTCTGTGCAGTCAGTATCGGCGGCCTGCGACCGCTTCACAACGGTCTCGGCGGCATCCGTCAATCGGTCAGTCGTGGGGGTCGCGGAGTTCTGGCTGGAGACGGTGCTGGGGTAGGGGCATGTCGTCTCGGCCGGAGATGGGCTATCGTGGGATCGGACCGGTAGGACGACCAGGAGACGAGGAGTTCGCCATGGCTAGGATCGCGTTCATCGGCGCCGGAAGCTTGGTCTTCGCGAGGAGGCTGATCATCGATCTGCTCTCCTTCCCCGGAATGGGAGAGAGCACGTTCGCCCTCATGGACATCGACGCGAAGCGCCTCGAGTACACGGAGCGGGTGGCGGAGCGCATCGTGCGCGAGACCGGCGCCCCGGCCCGGATAGAGACGACGACGGACCGCAGGGAGGCGCTACGCGACGCCGACTATGTGATCACGATGATCCTGGTCGGCGACATCGAGGTGATCCGACCGGACATTGAGATCCCGCTCAAGTACGGTGTCGACCAGTGCATCGGCGACACGCTAGGGCCCGGCGGCGTCTTCCGCGCCCTGCGCACAATCCCGGTGATGATCGACATCTGCCGCGACATGGAGGAGCTCTGCCCGGACGCCTGGCTTCTCAACTACACCAACCCGATGGCCATGCTCTGTTGGGCCATGAACGACGTCACGGCCGTCAAGAACGTGGGGCTCTGCCACAGCGTGCAGGGGACGGCCGGTCAACTGATGCATTTCGCTGGCGTCCCGCGCGAGGAGTGGGACAACGTGTCGTATTGGGTGGCCGGCATCAACCACCAGTCGTGGTTCTTGGAGATCAGCCTGAACGGGCGGGACCTCTACCCGGATATCCGAGCCAAGATCGATGACCCCCAGGTCTACAATATGGAGACCACGCGCTTCGAGATGCTGAAGCATCTGGGCTACTTCGTCACCGAGTCGAGCGGGCACAACTCCGAGTACGTCCCCTGGATCCGGAAGCGGCCCGAGCTGCTGGAGCGGTACACGCCGGGCGGCTCCTGGAACGGCGGGTCCGGCTACATCCTCCAGCTCTACGGGTCGGACCGTGAGAACTACGAGAGCCACCTGGAGCGCGCCGCCTCCGGAGTGGACCCGCTGGACCTGAAGCGCAGCCGGGAGTACGGCTCCTACATCCTCAACGCGCTGGAGACGGGCGAGCCCTGTCGCATCAACGGGAACGTCCGAAACAGCGGGCTCATCACCAACCTGCCCGAGGGGTGCTGCGTGGAGGTCCCGTGCTACGTGGACCAGCACGGCATCAACCCTTGCTTCGTCGGCGACCTGCCGCCGCACCTGGCCGCCATCAACCGCAGCAACATCGCCGTCCAGGAGCTGGCCGTGCAGGCGGCGCTCGACGTGGACCGTGAGGCGGCCTTCCACGCCGTCGCACTCGACCCGCTGACCGCAGCGGTGCTCTCGCTGGAGGAGATCCGGCAGATGGTGGATGAGATGTTCGAGGCGGAGGCCGATTGGCTGCCGCAGTTCGGGTAGGCGTGCCGGAGATGGCGTCCGTTCGAGATGGTGCGGGGCGCCGCTGGGCAGGATGCGGACGCCGGCCTATCGATTGGGAGCGCCGTAGCGAACAAGGAGGGTGAACCATGCCGACGCTGAAAGAGGCAGTCGATGATTTCCTGGCGCAGAAACGCATCGCCGTCGTGGGGGTGTCCCGCAGCTCGAGCGAGGCCGCCAACTCCGTCTACCGCACCCTTCGCGGCGGCGGGTACGAGGTCTTCGCCGTCAATCCCAATGCCGAAGAGGTCGAGGGCGATGCCTGCTATTCGGACCTGAAATCGATCCCGGGCGGCATCGACGCGGTGGTGGTCGCCACCACCCCCGAGGTTGCCGAAACGGTCGTGCGCGAATGCGCGGAGCAAGGGATCTCTCGGGTGTGGATGCACCGTTCCTTCGGCACGGGCAGCGTCTCCGAGGAAGCCGCGGACTTCTGCCGGAACAACGGCATCACGGTCATCGCCGGTGGGTGCCCCCGGATGTTCGTGCCTGGGGCGGACTTCGGGCACAAGTGCATGCGCTTGGTCTTGAACCTGACGGGCGGCCTGCCGAAGAAAGTCTGAGTCAACACCGGCGCGCCCGGCGGCAATCGGCGCGGGTAGTTAGCGCTTCGGTTTGGCTCGCTCATGCGCCCCTCCCAAATAGGATGTATGGCGGTTTTCGGTCCTTTACCGAAGCGGCTTCTAGGCGCGTCGTATCGGTTGTCTCTCTGCTGACGGTTGTTCGAGATTGAACGGAGATCCCGGTTATTGTAAAGTCGGGAGCAGGCTGGGGGTTTTCCCCGGCTTTTTGTATTCACGGCCGGGAGGGCCTCGCCGGTGTTCGTAAGGGAAACACCGAGGGCAGAGGCATCGGACTCCGGGTTCTGCGGGAGGCCGACGCCGTTGCAGGGAGCAGGCATGGAAGGATCCAACAACGGGACAGACGGCGTCGATACACGAACGCGGGTCTTGCTCCTGTATGCCGACACCACGCAGGCAGCCGCGCTCGTTCAACGTCTGGCGTCCGCGGGTTATGAGGTGATCTCATGCCCGCTGTCCGCGCCGACGGATCGATGGCTGGAGGAGCTTCGGCCCGATCTCGTTCTGGTGACGCCGCCGTCCGAGCCAAGGGAGCTGCTGGGGGTCTGTGAGACGGCCAGGGCGCAGACCGAGCGCCCGCTGATGGTGCTTTCGGAGCGGGGGGAGGAGCTACTGATAACGCGGGCTCTCGCTGCCGGGATCGACGAGTACCTGGTCTTGCCCATTGGAGACCGCGAACTGGTCGCCCGCATCAATGCCATGCTCCGGCGGATGCACCGGAACGTCGGACTGGAGGAAACGCGTCGGGTGGGAGACCTCGTCTTGTCGTCGGTCGACCACTCGGCGGAGCGCAACGGTCGCAAGGCGTTCCTCTCTCCCATCGAGTTCCGGCTTCTGGCCTGTCTCGCGTCGGCGCCCGGCAGGGTGCTCACCCACCAAACGCTCATGTCGCGCGTCTGGGGCGCGGAGTACGTCGACTCGCGCCACTACCTGCGCGTCTACATCCGCTACCTGCGGGAGAAGATCGAGGACGATCCGACGAACCCGCAGATCATCATCAGCGAATGGGGCGTCGGCTATCGGCTTCAGCCGCCGGAGACGTCCACGCGTCGACTGGAGGCGGCCTCCCGGGGCTCAGGAAGGGGCGCGCCTCGGGAGGCGGTGTAACCGCCATTAGCAACCTCTAACGGTTCCCCTTAGAGGCTTCCTACCGCTTTCATCCCGGTTTCCAACCGACCTAAGGCAGGTTTCGCCGTACACTAGCGACGGCGACTCCTGGGGAGGAGTGCCGGGGTGGGAACTCAGATTCTACTGCTTGATACTGCCGATCCTCCGGACGCCGGGCTGCCCCTGCAGCTTCGGCAGTGTGGCTTCACCGTTGAGACCGCGGCCGAACTGGACACAGCAGTCCGACTACAACGAGATGGCGCCCGTACTCCAACGGTCGTTCGGGTCGCGCGAGCGGGCAGCGCCGAGCTGCTGTGCGCCCTCCCAAAGCTAGCCACCACCCCGATTGTCATCATCTGCTCCGAGAGCGAGGCGGACCTTGTCGTTCCGTGCCTTGAGGCCGGCGCCGACACCGTGCTCGTCGCGCCGGTGTCTCGGCGCGAGCTGGCGGGCAGGATACGCGCGGCGCTCAATTGGTGCAGCGGCTCCCTGCAGTCCGGTGAGGGGCGTCGGCCCCAACCGTACCAGGTCGGCAATCTCACGATCGATCCCGATCGCCACAAGGTGACGAACGGCGGTCATGAGGTCGCCCTGACGCCGACGGAGTTCCGTCTCCTGGCGGCGCTTGCGCGGCGGGCGGGTGAGACGGTGAACCACGCGGACCTCGTGTCCGAGGTGTGGGGCGCGGTCTGCGCCGGGACGCGTCGCAGTCTACGGCTCTACATTCGCTACCTGCGACGGAAGCTGGCGCACCACCACGGCCAGCGCACGCTGATACACAACGACCGCGGTGTTGGCTACAGGCTTACGGCGGAGACCACATAGGACGGATGGGAGAGAGACGTATGGTCACAACCAGCAATGGTCCCGCAGCGCTCACCCTTGGGCACGTTGCCGTCTATGCCCGAGACGGGCGCTGGCGCCGAACCATGGCAACCAGCCTGGCGAAGGCCGGCCATTCCCATCAGGAGGCAGCAAGCCCGGAGGAGATCCATCGGTTGCTTCTCAGCCAGAGGTTCGACGTTCTGGCGCTCAAGGTTCGCGACGAACAGGACGCCCACGATATCGCTCAGGCGCTGGACGGCGTGGCCCTGCCGCCTCACGGCATTCTTGTTGGACGCGGCAGCGCACAACTGTTGACGTTGCGGCCCGAGAACGACGGAGTCCTGCGCTACGTGCCGGGTTCACTGGCGGCCGACGCGGTCAGCCACCTCGTCGAGGTCAGCATGAACGCGGGGACGTGGCAGGAAGAGCGGATCACGGAGAACGGGAGCGACGCCGAGATCGAAGAGGTGGAGGTGGAGGAGGTCATCGAGACCGCCGCCTCCGCTGTCTACGCCCAGGCGAAGCGCAAGCGGCAGCGTTTCCGGACCGTCGTGGAGGGCCCGGTCGTTCACGTCCTAGCGGACCCGGCGAAGCTTCGCCGCGCGGTCGTGGCTTTGCTCAGGCTGAGCGTCGCGCTGGCGCCCAGGGGCGCTCTCGTCTCCGTTGAGGCGCGGGCGGGACGCGATGAGTGGGCGATACGCATTCGCGCCGCCGCCGGCCGCAGGCGCGTCCGCGCCCCGGCTCAGGTCGCAGATTCACTCCGTGAGGAGACGCGCACGCTGGCGGCGGTCTCCCGTGACATCCAACAGCAAGGCGGACTGCTCTGGGTGGAGCTGCTGGGGCCGGAGGCCCTGGCCCTCTGCCTCCCCCTCCCTCTTCCGAGGGGCGGGGTGGTGGGCACTTTTGTGGGGCGGGGGGGGCCGCCGGCACACCCTCCCGCCGGCGGCCCCGCTCCCAACCGAAAGGAGGTACGTAGCCGAGGAACTCAAGAGCGATAGACATGGCGGAGGCAGAAGCAAGGAACGCAGCCCGGCCCGTCCTGGTAGGACAGCAAGGCCGGGAGCCAGGAACAGGAGGTATATCAAGATGCTGACAATCATGAACACGGCGCTGCTACGCCTGATGACGGCCGCGGGCGAGCTGAAGAACCGTCTAGCCGAGGAGCGCGGCCAGGATTTGATGGAGTACGCGGTGCTCACCGGCCTGGTCGCCGTGGTCGCTGCTGCTGCTCTCGCTACCGCGGCCATCTCCGGCGCACTTGGCAATATGGCAACGGCGATAGGAAACTGCGTTGACTTCACCGCCAGCCCCTACTCATGTCCGTAGGCGTGCTCGGCACGAACCTGGAAGCGTAGGTGCATCGAACGATCGGCGAAAGGCACAGTCAACAGACGGCAGGCCGACTTGTCGATAGACAGCCTGCTCGGTGTCGAGGCGCATGAGCCGCTTGGGTCACGGGTGCAGGGGCCAGACGCTGATCGAGTTCGCCCTGGTGGCGCCGCTGGCGCTCGTGTTCCTGCTGGCGATCGTCGATTTCGGTATCGCCATCGACCGGAAGCTGGTGCTCGACCACGCCGTGCGCGAGGGGGCGCGCTACGCCGCTGTGGGCGGTGACGCGCAGGCCGGCGGCCCCCCCGCGACGGAGGAGGAGATCGAGACCTACACCGCAAACCAATCGCAGGGGATCGCCGATGCGGGTGGGGCCGTGGGCAGTGACAACTACATCGATGTCTGCTACTCGGACCAGAACGGCAACGGCAGGCTCGGCGATAGGGGTGACGGCGTGGAGGTGCGGGTCCGGTACCAGCATGATTTCGTCACGGGTTTCACGGGTCTGATCAGCCTGGACCAGTCGGGTATCGCCATGAACCCCAGGGCGAGCGCCAGGCTGGAATGGACGGTGGACCCGGAACCGGTGGATGCATGCACGGAATGGCCGCCGTGATGAATGAAGCGACGCGGGCACCGCAGCGTCGAGGCGAGCGCGGGCAAGCGATCATCCTGTTTGTCGGCATTCTCACCGTGATCTTTGTGATCGCTGCTATCGTGGTCGACTTCGGTCTCTGGTTCGCCGAGCGCCGAGACGCCCAGCGCGCGGCGGATCTGGCGGCGACGGCGGGGGCGCCGGATCTCCCCTTGGACGAGAGCGAGGCGTTTACGAGCGCATGTGAATGGGCGTCGCAGAACGGGTTCGATCCCGGTGAGGTGACGGTGGACCTCCTGACTCATGAGACGTTGGTCAGTCAGTGGAGCGGGAGCTGTTCGGAGGGTGGTCCGTCGGCGTCGTTCACGTGCAGTCCGCTGTGCGGCAGTCTGCGCGTGACCATCAGAAGGCCCGCCCATCGCCTCTTCACGTCGATCCTTGGCGTCGGGAGCATCGATATCGGGGCCGTGGCATCCGCCGGCGTACCTACGGGCGGAGGCGGTGGCGGCGGAGAGCCTTCCGACGATACGGCGGCGGACACCATCGTCCTGCTGAGCGCCTGGAGCGGGATGAGGCCGTCGACGACCTGTCCTTTTCCTTGTCCCATCCTGGAAGCGTTGAGTGGCGCTCGGGAGCTCGTAGACATCTTGCTGGGTGACGGCAACTCGATCAGCCGCGTGGGGTACGTTCCATACAACTTCTGCTACGAACCCCCTTGGGAAGGGAGGAGGTGCATCCCGGAGGGAATAGTTGTCCCTCCTACCGGCGAAGAACAGGAGGTGCTTACGGCCATCGATGACACGCCGGACACGAAGCTTGAACTCATGGCGACGACGACGAACGAGTGCCTGCCGCTGTTTCGCGCCCTTCAGATGGTTGAGGGAAGGACGGGCGGACCGCGTCCATCGATCATATTCTTGAGTGGTGGCCACAACAACTACCGTCACAGCTACTCCTTCGAACAATACAACAACCAGCTGCACTTCCTACCTCCGGAATGCACCCCTGCGCCGGCGCCTGACGCTGAGCTTGACAAAGTCGTAGGTGTCCCGGAATGCGATCCCCTGGTGAACTCGTACCGACTTGAGGCGCAGGAGCACGAGCAGGACAGGAACACCTGGGAGGTGGCGCAGCAGCTCAAGGAGTACGCCGATATCTACGTGATCGCCTTCAACGTCTGTGGGCCGGATGACGGTCAGGACGGCTCCGACCCCAACTACTGCGCGCACATCGGCGACGCGGCCGGCGATAGAATCGCCGACCAGAGGCTGCTCAAGTGCATCGCAACGTCGCCGGATCACTACTTTCCCATAGCCTCGGCAGCGCAGATCCCGGAGGTCTTCGAAAAGATCGCCTGGGAGATCGCGCCGCGCGGTCTGATCGAGTAGGAGTGCGGCGGATGCGTGGTGAGCTGATGCCGTGGAGACGAATGCCGACCCGCCCTGGTGTGGGACGGACCGGCCAGGAGGAGGCGTTATGGCACGAGCCATGACAGGGGAGGCACCGCAACGAACGAACCGGCTGATGCTGGCCGCCGCGGTGCTGTTCGCCGCCGTTGCGAGCGCCCTCGTCTTCGTCGCTCTGCAGAACCGCGGTTCTGGGGACGGAGAGAGCGTTGCCGCGACTACCCAGGTCGTTGTCGTCTCTCGCGACGTTCCGGCCAATACCAAGCTGACATCGGACATGCTGGAGCTGAGGTCGCTCCCTGTCGAGGCCGCGCTGGACGAGGGTTACGAAAGTTCGGCCGCGCTGATCGGCCTGGCAACCCGTTACCCGCTGGCCAAGGGCGAGCAGCTCGCGCCGTCGAAGCTGGCATTGAACACCGTCGAGGACGAAGACGACTTATCGCGGGTGCTGCCGCCGGGGAAGCGAGGTTTCGCCGTCGAAGTCACGGAGGTGACCGGCGTAGGGGGGCTGCTCCTCCCCGGGAACGCCGTCGACGTCATCGCCGTGTTCGATGAGGGAGCCGCGGGCATCGGCAAGGCGGTGACTATTCTGCAAGACGTGGAAGTGCTGTCCGTCGCGCAGGAGGCGCAAGAACCGGTGCCCGTGGGCGCCGATGTCTCGGCGAGCGACGAGACCGACGAAGGGGACGCCGTCTATGGCCGGCGTCCGGACGACGCGGAGCAGCAGCCGGGGGCGCGTACCGTGACGCTCGCGGTCACCCCACTGGAGGCGGAATTGCTGGCGCTGGCTCAGGCGAATGGGACGCTCTGGCTCTCCTTGCGTTCCTTCGACGATTCGGAGGTGCAGTGGCTGGATGAGCAGAGTATGCTGCCGTTTCAGGCGCCCTACGCGGACGGGGCCGGGGTCGGCGGGCCATGACTGAACAGACCCGCGTACTCATCGTCGACCACGACCCGGATGTGCGCTACCAGGTCCAACAACTGGCCGCACAGGCCGGCCTCGACGTCTGCGGCCAAGCAGGGCTCGGAACGGAAGCGGTCGCACTTGCCGCGGACGTCCGTCCCGATGCGATCTTGTGCGGACTGAAGGAACCCGTCGTGCGGGTCCAGCGCACGATCGAATCGCTGGCCCACAACCTGCCGGACGTGCCGGTCATCGCCTACTCGGAGGTCAGTGACCTGGAGGTGGTGCGAAAGGCGATGATAGCAGGCGCCAGGGACTTCCTCAGGGCCCCGCTCAAGACTGACGAGATGCTGATCTCCGTCACCGCTGCGCTCGACTCGGAGGAGCGCCGGCGACTGCGTGAGGACGGCCGTGGCAGCCTGGGGCCAAGGGGCAGCGTCATCACCATCTTCGGGGCAAAGGGCGGTGTCGGGAAGACGACTGTGGCGACGAACCTCGGGGTGGCGCTGACCAGGCACGCCCAACAGGCGACGGTGCTCGTGGATGCGGACGACTCGTTCGGAGACACGGCGCCCACGCTGGCGCTGATGCCGTCAGGGACAGTAACGGAGGCGCTGCGCTCGCTGGATGGCGGGGACGGCAACGATGTGGAGAAGTCGTTCAGCTACCATGGCTGCGGTCTCGCGGTGCTGCCGTCCCCGGAGAGTCCGTTCGAGTGGAGGGGGATCACGGGTGATCGGATGCAGCAGTTGGTGCAGTATCTTGCCCGACGGTTCGACGCCGTGCTGGTGGACACGGGTGCAACGCTGAGTGAGGTGAATCAGGCTGTCCTGGAGGCCTCCTCGCTCATTCTCTGGATCACGACGCCGGAGTACGCGAGCGTTCGAGACGCTCTGCATGCGCTTCGGGCGGTGCGAAGCATGGGCCTGCCGGAAGACCGCATCCGCGTCGTCCTGAACGCCGTGTCACCGGAGATCGAGGTTCGGTCGCAGGTCATTGAGGAAGCGCTGGCGCGGGAGATCTTCTGGACCATTCCATACGATCGGGACCTGCGGCGCGGTGCCCAGGTGGGGCGGAGCCTCGTCGATGACCCTCATCCGCGGAGTCCCGCCGCGGTCAGCCTGCAGGACCTGGCCCTGACCCTGAACGGTGCTTCGCCAAGGTCGGAGAAGGGTCGCTTTCTGCGCCGCTTCGGGCGCGCGCGCAACGGCGGTGCCCTCAGGCGTCCTCGGTTTGACTTGAAGGTCGTGCAGAGGGAGGTCGAGGCATGACCAGACTCCTCGTAGGAGATCGCCCTCGGACTCTCGAACCGCCGCCCCTGGACATGGAAGACGGGCAGCCGGACAGGGAGCAATCGGAGTTGGTATTTCAGGTCCACCAGCGTCTGCTACAGGAGTGCGATCTGGCCGCTCTCGAGAGGCAGACGCCCGGCAGGGCGCGCGAGGCCGTTGAGGCGACGGTCCGCTCCCTGGTGTCTCACACCGCGACGGGTCTCTACGGCGAAGCGAAGGAGGCGGTGGTGCGCGCCGTCCTCGACGAGGCCGTTGGGTTCGGGCCCATCCAGCGGTTGCTGGAAGACCCGAGCATCTCTGAGGTCATGGTCAACGCGCCGGACGAGGTGTACGCGGAGCGCGACGGCGTGATCTACTTGTCGGCGGTGCGGTTCCGCGACCAGGCGCACATCATGCGGATCGTCGACAGGATCATTGCCCCGCTGGGCAGGAGAGCTGACGAGTCCTCGCCGTACGTGGATGCGCGGCTCCCCGATGGCTCGCGGGTGAACGTGGTCATTCCACCGCTTGTCCCGCGAAGCCCGACGGTCACCATTCGCAAGTTTCGCCCAGACAAGTACACCGTCGATGATCTCGTCCAGAACGGCACGTTGACCGAGTCACTCGCCGATCTGCTGGAGGCGTGCGTCCGCATGCGGCTCAACATCGTCATCTCCGGCGGGAGCGGCACCGGCAAGACAACACTACTCAACGCGCTCTCGACCTTCATCCCAAACGTGGAGCGGATCATCACGGTCGAGGATCCCATGGAGCTGAAGTTGCAGCAGCGCCACGTCATCTCGATGGAGGCCCGACCGGCGAACCTGGAGGGACGAAACGAGGTGACGCAGCGGGACCTCGTGCGGAACGCGCTTCGTATGCGTCCCGACCGCATCATCGTTGGAGAGGTGCGCGGGCCGGAGGCCTTCGACATGATGCAGGCCATGAATACCGGCCACGAGGGATCGCTGACCACCGTCCACGCGAACTCAACGCGCGACGCTTTGGCGCGCATTGAGAACATGATTCTGATGGCCGGACTGGACCTGCCCGTGCGCGCCATCAGGGAGCAGGTGTCCTCCGCTCTGCACCTGGAGCTGCAGGTGGCGCGGTTCAGCGACGGCAGCCGGAGAGTGGTGTCCGTCACCGAGATCACCGGCATGGAAGGCGATGTCGTCACGACGCAGGACCTGCTCCGGTTTGTGGAGACCGGCATTTGTGAAGGCAGCCTGATGCCTACCGGAATCACTCCGACATTCGCGGAGACGTTCGCCCGGGCCGGCTGCAACGTAGACTTGGGTATGCCCCCCGGCCGCGGATGGGGTCGGTAGTGATGGCTCTGGCGGCAAGTCTGTTCCTCTTCCTGGCCCTTCTCTCGGCCGCCGTCTGTCTACTCAGCCCAACTTGGAGCAGGCGCGACAGGGTGGAGGAGCGCGTCCGCTCGCTTGGAGCCGGGGGGAGCGTTGGGGAACCCCTTCGGGTTCAGGGCCCGAGCCCAACGAGGACCGGTTCGGCTGTCCTGCTTTTTCGGCGGCTGCTGGGCCGCGCCGTATCGGGCGAAGCTGCCGCGCGCGAGCTGCGGCAGGCGAACCTACCCCTTCGTGCGGGCGAACTGATCCTTGTCCGGTTGTTGTTGGCGGTCCCATCCTTCATCGTGACGGCGCTGCTACTCGGCTTCCAGCCCATCGGCCTTCTGGCGGCCCTCGGCGCTGGTTTCCTGGGGTACCTCATCCCCGGCTTCTTCCTGCGGGTCCTTCGGCGCCGGCGAGGCGCCAAGATTGAGAAGCAACTCGTCGAGTTCCTGCCAATGCTCGCCACCTCGCTCCGCTCGGGATTCGGACTGCAGCAGGGGATCGAAGCGGCCGCGCACCAGTTCGACCCGCCTCTGGGGGAAGAGCTAGCCCTGGTTCTCAACGATGTTGGTCTCGGCGCGGCGATGCACGTTGCCCTGGAGGACCTGGGTCGACGCGTCGCCAACCCCGACCTCGACATCGTCATCACCGCGATCCTCGTCCAGCGCGCGACAGGGGGCAATCTGGCGGAGGTGTTGGACAAGGCGGGCGAGACACTCCTGGAACGGGAGCGGGTCCGAGGGGATCTGCAAACGATGACGGCGCAGCAGCGCCTCACGGGGACCGTGCTCTCGATCTACCCCGTCGTCGTTGGCCTAGTCCTCCTTGCCATCTTGCCCGCCATGTGGTCCAGGTTGTTCACGGAGCCGGTCGGGCAGGTCCAGTTGGCGATAGCGGTCAGCTTGCAGGCGCTGGGCTTCCTCGGGATACAGCGAGTCCTGAGGGTCGAGTACTGAGGCGAATGCCGTGCTGCTGAGCATTCTCGTCTCCGCGTCGCTCTTTCTTTCGCTGCTCCTGTTCGCCCTCTGGGCTCTGCGGGGAACCGCCAATTCAGTCGAAGTGCGCATCCAGGATCTGGCGCGTGAGGCGTGGCGGGAACCGGGCCTGTCGCCAAACCCTTTCCAGGAACGGGTCATTCTGCCCGCAGTCGAGCTAATCGGGAAGGGAGTGCTCTCCGCGCTGCCCGGCGGGTTCGCGCGCAGGATAGAACGGAGCCTGGTGCTCGCCGGCCAGCCCATGCGGGCCACGACCTTCTACGCGCTGGTGCTCAGCGCTGCAGGACTGCTTGCGGCTGCGTATCTGGGTCTGGTCTTCACAATCTCACGCGGCCCGCCCTCTACCGTGACGGTCGTCCCCGCGATCCTCTTCGGTATTGCGGGCGCGGCGCTCCCCGTCTTCTGGCTCTCGTCCCAGGCGCGCGTTCGCAAACGCGCCATGCTTCGAAGCCTGCCCGATTCCCTGGATCTCGTCACGATCTCCGTCGAAGCGGGGCTCAGCCTTGACGGTGCGTTCCACCAAGTCGCCGAGAAGCAGCCCGGACCGTTTGCCGATGAGATCCGGCAGATGCTACGAGAGATCGCGCTGGGGAAGACGCGCAGACAGGCGCTGCTTGACCTCGGCGAACGCACCGAAATCGACGATGTCGGCACGTTCGTCAACGCCATCATTCAGGCGGAGCGGCTTGGGACGAGCCTGGCTCCCGTCTTGCGAGCACAGACGCAGCGCCTCCGCGTCCGGCGCCGACAGCGAGCGGAACAGGAGGCGAGGCGGGCACCGGTGAAGATGGTGTTTCCGTTGGTGTTCTGCCTCATGCCGTCGCTGTTCATCTTCATCCTGGGGCCCGTCGTGGTCAGCGTCGTTGACTTCCTTTCGAGCGCGTGAGCTGGGCCGAGTGTGGCTGTTGCGGGTTGAGGGCCGACGCAACGGCGAGGGGCGGGTAGAAGGATGAGAATAGAGAATGCCACTCGCGGTACTGAGCTGGCGAGCAGAGCGCGCGTGGCGCGACGTTTCTGGAGCCGTCTCGTGGGACTGCTCGGGCGGGCATCGCTCCTTCACGGCGATGCGCTGGTCATCGAGCCGTGCAGGTCCGTGCACACAGCGTTCATGCGATTCGCCATAGACGTTGTCATGGTCGATCGGTCGCTCAGGGTGGTGAAGGTGGTGTCCGGTCTGAAGCCGTTTCGCGTGAGCGGAGCTTTGCGATCCGCCGACGCGGTAGTCGAACTGCCCGGCGGAACGATCGTCGAGACAGGCACGGAAGTCGGCGACCAATTGGCGTTTCACGGTTGAAGAGGCGCTTTCGACGAACCCGGCCGTGCGGTGCCGGCGCTTGCGCAGCGGCACAGGCACCAACGCTCCACGTCCAGCAAGAAGGGGCCCCGCCAGCGAACTTCGGAAGTCGGCCGAAGACGAAGACTGGCGGTCTATGGGGATCTTCTGGATGTTCTCAAGAGTGCCCGGCATGCACGAGCGATCGCCGGTTCGGGTCCTCCTACGGCAACGACTCGAGACCAAGAATCTCGAAGCCGCGCTCTCGCAGGCCGTCGATTATCGAAGGTAGCGCTTCCACAGTCGACCAGCGCTCGAAGTGAAGGATGATGATGTCCCCGTTGCGAGCAACCTCGACGACGCGTCGCCGAACCGTCTCAGCATCTAGTCCCGACCGCCAGTCCTCCGGGTCGAGTGACCACAGCACGAGTCGGTAGCCAAGGGACGCGGCCACCGCGCGTACTCTTTCGTCCTGCCGGCCCAGCGGCGGCCTCACGAGCGGCAGCATAGTGGCGCCGGGCGCGACCCGGACGAGCGCGGCCTCCGTCAATTCGATCTCGGAGCGAAGATCATCGTCGGCAAGCAGCGTCAAGTCGCCGTGCCAGAACGTATGGTTGCACACCGTGTAGCCGGCAGCCACCCATCTCCTGACGAAATCCGGGTTGGCCTCAATCGCTGCGCCGATCAGGCAAGCCGTCGCGGGTGTGTTGTGCTCTTGGAGGATCTGCAGCACCTCGTTCGTGTATCCGTAGCCGTCGTCGAACGTCAGGTAGACGGCGGGGCGCGCGGTGTCTCCTCTCGCCACGGCCGGAGGCGCCGGCGGAAGGGGGGTTGGGGTCATCGTCGGCTGCGCCGTCGGGGCCGGCGGCGTCGCCGTTCGTGTCTCCGTGGGCGTTGCCGGCGCGGCAGACGCGGCAGGCGTTCTTGTCGGCGTGGCTGTGGGGGATTGCTGTTCGTGCGAGGCAGAGGACGCGCGACCGCACGCGATTAGTGTCACGGCCACCAGGAGCAATCCCGCGACGACCGGCGACCGCATGCGTTCTTCCTTTCTCTGACAGGCGCACGAGGGCAGGAACTTATCACGATACCTGTGAGGCGGCCCGTGTGGCAAGCGCGACGATCCAAAGAATGGACGCTGGCCTTCCCGGCCTCGCGAGAATTCCACGTGTTTGTGGCCTAGCTGCACTGTCACCGGAGCCGCCGCCGTAGTGGGGCGACACGGGTTGACGAAGTCGTCCATGGGTGATACGATCCGCGAGACTTCGGATCGACGGGACATCGACTGCCAGCGCCTCGTGCGCATGGCCTTCCCCCTCGGGCTCGGTTCGCCTGCTGAAATCGAGTTAGCCCGAACAACGCGGCGGCGAGCCTGGTGATTGTGAGGTGAGCGAGGAGGTTCCACTTTGAAGCCGGCATGGTATGAGGCCTTCGGCGATGCCCTGGGCGAGGGCTACCTGAGGTATCCGTGGGTGTCAACCACAGTACCTGACTGCGACTATATGGAGCGTATCTTGGACGTCAGGCCCGGTGACAGATTGCTGGACGTGGGGTGCGGCGTAGGGCGGCACGCTATCGAGCTCGCCGGACGGGGCTATCGGCTGACCGGCATCGATATCTCGCGCGGCCTGCTGAGCGTCGGGGAGAGGCTCGCCCGCGAGGCCGGCGTGGACGTGGAGCTGCGGCACTTGGACGCCAGGCTGTTGGACTACGATTCGGGGTTCGACGCCGCATACAGCATCTGTGAGGGCGCCTTCAGCCTCGTTCCCACCGACGACGATAACCTGGCCATCCTGGAGGGCATGCGTAGGGCGGTGAGGCCTGGTGGCAGGGTGCGCGTTGGGAGCGGTCACGTCTATCACACGCCGGAGAAGTTCTCCCGGCTTGATCCAGTGAACAACGCGGAAGACATCGGCGGAAGTGCCAAGCTCTTCGATGAGGAGCCGGACTTCCCAGAGGACGCGCGTTCCCTGGCCTTCACCGCCAGGGAATTGCGGCTGATGTGCCGTCTCGCCGGTCTGGAATGCTTGGCGGTGTACGGCGGTGTCGCGGGCAACTACACGGAGCGACCGCCCAGGCGAGGGGATTGGGAACTCATCTTGCTGGGGCGGCGTCCCGAGGCGTGAGCGAATACAGGCCTGCGCGAGGTTGGCCCCGGCCGCCGCTCCCTGCTCCGGGGAAAGCCAGATGCAAGAAGCGTCGGCGCGATCCCGACAGTGATCGAGGAGACGTCCGTGGGGGGTGGTCCCTAGTCGCCCGTCAGAGCGGCCACCGCTTCTTGATCTCAACCTGAGCCAGGCCGGACGACGTTAGGACCTCCACCTGTACCCTCTGGCCGCGACGGCGGAACTGCAAGTCGACCTCTCCGCGTCCCACGCGAAGTCTCCGCACCTGCACTGCGTTCAGCCAGTAGGGCAGGCGAGGCCGAACGATGCTCAGCACCCCGTCTTGGGCATCTGCTTGAAGGCCGAGGATGGCCTGAAGGATCATTGGGAATGCGCCGGCGGCCCATCCCTGGGGACGACACGCTACCGGGTATGGGACCGGCGACTGGTAGGGATTGCGCGCGTCACCGGCGAAGAGCTCGGGCAGGCGGTAGTAGGGCAGGCAAAGCGCGGCGTCGAGGAGGCCGGTGGCAACCTCGTTCAGCTCGTCCTCAAAGCCATACTTCTTGAACCCAAAGGCGGCGATGGCGTTGTCGTGGGGCCAGACGGTTCCCAGGTGGTACCCTAATGGATCGTACCGGGGGTTGGAGTGGCTCAACGTGCGTATGCCCCAGCCGCTGAAGAGGTCGTTCGCCAGCATTCTCTCGACGACAGTATCCGCTCGGTCGCGGGCCACCAATCCCGTCCACAGAGCATGGCCGACGTTTGAGGAGACGGCCGCGCACGGGCGCTTCTTGCCATCCAGGGCCAACCCATAGAACCTCTCATCCTCGAGCCAGAACGATTGGGCGACCCTCCGACGCAGCGCTCGCGCCTCTGCCGCCAATCGCGTTGCAAGGGACCCGAGCCCCAGCGCTTCCAGGACCGGTGCGATGCGTCGCTTCGCCGCGTACACGTATCCCTGCACCTCGATAGTTGCGATGGGCGGCTCCGCAAGTGAACCGTCGCCGTGGACGATGGCGTCGTTCGAGTCCTTCCACCCCTGATTGACAAGACCTCGCTCCGACCGCTTGGAGTACTCCACCAGGCCATCTCCATCGGTGTCGCCATAGTGATGCAGCCAGTCGATGGCCGCGAGCAGGTTCGGCCGTAACTGCTGCATGAGTCGGCGGTCGCCTGTCCAGGCGTAGTACTCGGCGGCCAGAAGCAGGAAGAGCGGCGTGGAATCGATGCTGCCAAAGTACGGGCTGAACGGGAGCTCGCCGGATTGAGAGAGCTCGCCCCGGCGGTATTCGTGCAGGATCTTGCCGGGCTCTTCATCGCGCCATGGGTCCAGTTCTTTGCCTTGCCGGCGCGCCAGCGCCTTCAGCGTGTCCCGGGCGGTCTGGGGGCGGAATGCCAGCGTCTGAAGGCTCATGATGAGGCTGTCGCGGCCGAACAGCGCATCGAACCAAGGTGTGCCTGCGACCTGGTACGGGCCAGCTTCGTCAGTCTCGTCCCAGAGCATTCGCAGGTCGCTCAGGGAGCGGTGGAGCACCTTGTTGAAGAACTCGTTGTCGGTGAAGACCTGAGTGCAGCCGGCCAGCCACCGCCCGTGGGAGTCGGCGACGCTCTTGAACCGCGACCGCCTCTCTTCCCTGACGCGGGTGGCTGTCCCGCGCTCAAACGACACGGTGATGTGCGCTGTCCAGCTCTCGCGGTGCGACAGGCTCACCTGGAATACCGCCCCCTCGGCCGACAGAAGTCGGGGCTTGGGTGTGAACGTGACGACAGTCCTCCGCTCGGCGCCATCGACGCCGCGGTACGCATATCTCACCGAACCCGACATCTCGCGTGGAACCTTGTTTCCGCCCCGCCGCTTTCGTTCATAGCCGCGGACCTCGAAGATGTTGGCGAAGTCGGCTGCCAGGTCGAAATGGAGCTCCAACGTCACCGGCTTGTCGTGGTAGCTGGTCACCTGGATGGTCTCCTCAAGCACATCGGCGATCACCCGTTGGCGGCGCACCTGGATCCTGCCCAGAGGGATCTCCTGCCCATTCGAGTTTCGCAGCTTGGGGTTCGTGAGAACGTGCTCGGACGCGAAGCCCAGCTCGGCCGTGGAAAGCAAGACCACAGGCGGCGACGTGTGAAAGTAGAAGTTGAACCCGGACAGGTGACGCGTATCTGAGTGGTACAAGCCGAGCCCGCGGTCGTTGCCCACGGGCACGTTGCCGTTCTGGTCGGTGAGGAGGAAGGCATTGCCCTCGCGGATGATGAGGGCATCGTGGATATCCTCGATGCCCATCGGTTCCCCTTCTGCGAGGGTCCGGCGCAGTTTGGTGAGAAGGCGGCCCTTAGTCGTCTTCATGCGTTGTCATGGTAGGGTAGACTTTGTCACGCCACATCGACCGCCACGTCATGGGCCGATCTCGGCGGCGTGCTCTGGGGCCTGATCTGCAGGTGATGCACCACGTCGACCACGCCGCGCACCGTCCAGACGGCGGCTCTCACCTGACGCCGGGCCGCGCTCGAGGGTACGGTTCCGCTGAGGTACGCTACTCCGTCGCGGACACTGACAAACAACGATTCCCCGACCAGCCCAGGCTGCCCAAGCAACACCGCGCGGGTCGCTTCCTCGAGTTCGCGATCGCTGCTCCGCCCATGCGGCACGACACGCAGGCGGTTCAACACTCGCGCGTGCCCGACAAGATCTGCCACGGTCGCCCCCGCCCCCTTCTTGTACTGGTAGGACGGGACCCGACCGTCCAGAATCCACCGTCCGGCTGCGTGCATGATCCGGAAGCCCTCGATTTCATAGATGCTGGCAAGATCCTTCTGCTCGGCGTCCGTGAGCACGCATGGCGACGAGACAACTCGCTCTTCCATGGCAACAGCTCCTCTCCCTAGGCGACTGCTGGCTCATCCGTCGGCGCTCCCAGACCGACCTGTGGGCTGGCCGGCACTGTAGGTACAACCTGCACGAGACCGGCCGGCGTACCGGCTATCTCCTCGTAGAGTCGAAGGTAGTTCCCGGCCATGACGGGCACGTCGAAGTTGTCTTCGACGTGGCGGCGGCAGCGCGCCGGATCGATGGTTGCGGCCTTCTCCACCGCCTCGACCATGGAATCCACGCTGTCCACCAGGAAACCAGTCTCGCCGTCCACGATCAGCTCCGGCGCCGCGCCCCTGGCGAATGCGATTACGGGCGTCCCGCTCGCCATCGCTTCGACCATGACGAGCCCGAATGGTTCTTCCCAGCATATGGGGTTCAGGAGACAGGACGCCTGGGCGTAGAGTTTGTGCTTGGTCTCTGGGTCGGCCTCTCCGAGGAAGACTACGTCCCGCCCGTCGACCAACGGCCTCACGGCGCTCTCGAAGTAGTCGCGGTCGACCCGGTCGACCTTGCCGGCGATCATCAGCCGCCGGCCGGCACGCCGGGCCGCCTCGATCGCAAGGTGCGTGCCCTTCTCCGGCGCGATCCTGTTCAAGCAGAGCAGGAAGTCATCCTTGTGGTCGCTGAACTGGAAGCTGGCGACATCGATCCCGTTGTAGACTGCGCCGGCATACCTTGGCTTGTCCAAGACCGGCACGGTGGCGAACTGGGCGTGACTTATCGTGTTGAAGTAGCCGCCGTAGTGCTCCCAAACGATCCTGGTGTCCGCCGTGATGAGACAGTGCATCGTGGTGAGCATCGGCACGCCCGCAAAGCCGGCCAGCGCCATGACGGGCTCCCCGGCATGGTTGTGGACGATATCGAACTGCCGTGCGTCCGCAACGGCCTCCGCGGCGTGCACCCAGTCATACGGTGTCCCGTTCGCGACGTCGCCAGCAGTGCGGAGGCTGCGCGGGAAGACGGAGCGTATTTCAGCGAGGGTGACCGAGTCGCCAGACGCGCGCAGAACGACATCGTGTCCGGCTCTGACGAGAGCATCCGTAAGGACGCTTACGACTGCCTCGGTACCGCCGTAGCCGATCGGCGGGACGCGTTCCCAGAGCGGAGCGACTTGCAGGATCTTCACGGTTTCGGCACCTCCTCATGCGGCTCGCCGGCGTCACTACGAGCGCAGGCTTGGGCCGGAGGTCTGATCGTCATTGCCATCTAGACCACCGAGACGGTCGCCAACTCCTGGCGATCGCTGCGGGCATTCACCATTTGATCAAGCAACTCCAGGTAGTCTGCGAGCAGGCGCGGCATGAGGAACCTCTCCCGAACGGTCTGCCGGCCTCGCTCCCCCATGCGCCTGGCTTCGTGCTCATCCGTCAGCAGATAGAGGAGTCGCTGGGCGCAGCTCTTGACATCGCTCACCAAGAAGCCGTTGTCTCCGTCCCGGATCTGCAAACGGATCCCGCCGCAGTCGCCTCCGATAACGGGTGTGCCCTTCCACATCGCCTCTGACACGGTCAGTCCAAACCCCTCTCGGGTTGATTTCTGGAGCACGACCCGCGACACCATTTGGATGGCGTTGACAACTACGTCGGTTGCTGCTTCCGGATCTGCTACGATGTGGATGTCCGGGTCGCCGTCGGCGTACCCGCGAATGTCCTCCAAGACGGCGGCGCCCTCCGGGTCGTCCTGTGCCATCAGGGCTCCGACGAGCGCAAGCTGCAGGTCGGGTACCTCCTGCTTCACCAACCGGTACGCATCGATCACTCCCCATGGGTCTTTCCACGGGTCGAATCTGGAAACCTGGGTAACAAGAGGGCGGCCGAGATCTATCCCCAAGCGGTCGACGAGGAGGCTCGCAGTTTCGGCTGCAATCCGCTCGTTCTTTGGTGCGAAGGCGTCGATGGCCGGCGCGAACACGGATACGCGGTCGGCCGGCATGCCAGGGGAGGCGTATTCAGGCATGCTCACAACGCAGCGGGCATAGAAGTGCGTCACGGGCTCTACCAGACGGCGCACCGTTTCATCCGGCCGCGTGAGATCGACGTGGCAGTGCCATAGGATGTAGGGGTACTCGTACAAGAACCTGGCAACGGGCAGTACCTGCGCGTCGTGCAGCACGAGGACATCCGGGCGAATGCCGAACTCACGTATCTGGCGGGCGGTGTCCTCATTGTGCCGCCAGTAGCGCTCAATCTCCTCCCGGGAGAAGACGGTAGGCTTTCCCTGAAGCCCGTTGTGGAGCTTCTTCGTGAAGTCGAAGAACTCCTCGTCGGGGTCGAGAACATGCCACCTGGCGTCGAGCCCGAGTTCGCTCATCATCGGGATCAGCGACCGGAGGATCTCGGCCACGCCGCCTCCAGTCGGGGTGGCGTTGATGTGCATGACGCGCAAGCCTCGGAGCCGCTCACCTGCTGCCCTCACTTGCGATAGTGGGCCTGCGCCGACCAGGCCCTCGTAGTCCTGCAGCCGCCCCCGTCCCAAGTTCACCGGTATCATCTCGCACCTCGCTGAACCGGCAAGTGGGGAATCAAGAAGACCCCACTCCCCTCCGGAATGTGAGGCCTTTCCTACGCCTGCGAGCTTAGCTACCGGTTCGGGCTGAAAGGCTTGCCCTACTCGCCCATGCGAGATTCACCGAGGCGATGGTTCGCCCGCTTCCGGACACCGGAATTCGGCGTGCTACTCTAATTCGAACATATGCCCATGATGACCCAGCCGTCAACTGACTTCTCGGCTTGTGGCAGGCACGCACGGAGAATCTCGGATATCTTGCGGCAGGAACCATCGTGTTATACATCAGGGCATCTATTCTCTCACACATGCTCGCTAGCACGCGCTTGAGCAAGGCTCTTCGTCGGCTCGCGCGCATGGGGGCGCCGGGCAGCGAGCGGCGACTGCCTGCGGGTGGCTTCCGTACCCAATCCAGGCGCCGCCTGGGACGCGGAAGTACCGCTCCTAGTGCGGGCGGTTCCCGCCTCGCTGATTGCCGGTTTTCCAGGGGCCGTATCCACGCGTCTTCTGTCACTCGTAGCGGAGCGCATCGATGATCCGGCTGCGGCCCGCTTGCAGGGCCGGCAGCGCGCTGCCGATCACCGCCACGGCGGCGGCAATCAGTGCCGTCAGAACCAGCCAGCCAATGCCGGGCGTCCGGCCGATTCCTGCGGGCCACCCCTCCTGCCGGGCAACTAGGTCAAACAGCACGCCGGTCAGGAACGTGCCGACCGGGATGCCGATGGCCGACGCTACGAGGGCGAACAGCACACTCCCCATGACGAAGGCGCTGATCACCTGGACCGGCGTCATGCCGATGGACTTCATGATGCCCACGTCTCGCCGCCGTTCTGCCACCGTAAGCAGCAGCGTGGCAATCAAGTTCACCGCCGCGATCGCGAGCAGCACGCCGTTCAGGGAGTACAGTACGCTTCGGGCGTCGCTTCGGGAGTCCTCGATGCTGTCGCGCCAGTCCTGGGCAACGTTGTCGACCTCGATCGCGCCGCCCGCCGCCCGTTCCAGCGAATGTCTCACGGCCTCGACATCGGTCCCTGGGACCAGCTTGACTCCGAAGTTGACGAACCGCGGGTCCGGCTCGATCTTCTTCAGGGTTTCGAGGTCGAAGAGGATCGTCTTGCCCTGGTCCCGATCTTCCACATAGGTTCCCACCACCGGCAGGTCGATCTCGGTCTCTCCCCAGAGCAGGAACGTCACGGTGTCACCAACGCCCAGTCCCAGCCTCCTGGCCAGTCCCAGTCCCAGCACGGCCTCGCCCGGCCCTGAGAACATTCGGCCGTCCACGATCGGATAGCCGATCTCCTCATAGTCTCCTGCCAGGCCGAACGTGGTGAGGTTCTGGTAGCGCCCTGGGATGGCTACTTCGAACGTTGCCTGCTTGACGTAGCTATCGACCTCCGGGCGAGCCTTGATGAGATCCTCGGTTTCGTCGTTCGACAGCTCTCGTGGATCCACTCTCAGGTCGTAGGGATCTCCTCCCACCAGACCTGGGTCATTCTTGGCTGCCGAAAGCGTCGCATCGACCGCAAGGGCGAACGTCACGGTCATGACGGCGAGCGTCAACGCACCGATGGTGAGGGCAGCCCTCAGTGGCTTGGAGAAGGCGTCCTTGACGGCGATGACCAGGAGCGGCGGCAGCCGCAGCATGGCGGCGACCCTGCCAGCCGCGGACGGTCGGGAGGCTTCTGACATCACTCCGGTGGTGACCGCGCGCACCGTGCTCACCCGGCCAGCCTGCCACGCCGGCAATGCAGTGAACACCATTGTGATGAACGCGACCCCGCCGATGACGGCGAAGGCGACGGCAGGATCGAACGGAGGAACCGCAGACTCGTCGAACACGGTGGCGACCGGTCCGAGAAACAAGGGCGAGAGAACGAGACCCAGAACCGAGCCCACGATGGAGGCGGGTACCGCGAGCATCAGATTCTCGAGCAGCAGAAGGGAGGTCACGCCTGCCGGAGTGAACCCGACAGCCTTCAGCAAGCCGATCTCCCGGAACTTGGCCAGCACCTGACCGCCGATGGTATTGGCGATGATGAAGCCCACCGCCAGCAGGGCGAACACCGCAAACACTGTGAGGAAGATCAGGTTAGCGGTGTTGAGATCGTTGATGTGGACTCGGACGTCCTGCCAGGAGTGCGTGTACGGGTCGGGGAAGTCAGCGCTGACATCCTCGATGAAGCGTTCGCTGTCGTCCGCGTCCTCAAGCCTCACGCCGAGGATCCACGCATTGACGTCGTTCCCGGTCAACCTGTCGAACGTCTCGGGCAGGACGTGGAAGACCGCCGGAGCGAATGCGGGATACGGCGCGCGCTCGAAGTTCGCGGCGATGCCGACAATGGTGAGCGCGTATTGTCCACTCGCGTTCACCACGACGATCTCGTCGCCAACGTCGAAGCCAGCCTCTCTAGCGAAGCCGCCTCCTATCACGACCTCGTTCTCGCCGTCCGGAGACAGCCAGCGGCCCTCCGTCAGCAACACCGGCGAGGTCTCGGGCAGCTCCGCGCCTGTTGCCCAGAAGCGCACGGGATACCGGTCCCGCCCGACGTCCACGGAGAAGTTGTACGAGACCGCATAAGGGCCGGCGGCGCCAACTACCTCTTCCCGCTGAGCGATCTTGACCAGGTCGGTTCGGCCGCCGAAGAACCATGCGTGAGGACCGTGTGCCTTCTCCAGGGCTCGCTCGTAGGGCTCGCTGGCGGAACTCCAGACCGTGATGGCCAGCATGCCTACGGCCGCCGCCGCCACGATGACGATGAAGACCAGCGCGGTCTGAAACCAGCGATGTCGGAGATCGGCGATGGCCTGTCGGATTACGGCTCTCAGCATGCCTACGCCTCCAGCTCGATCAGGCTCGAGAGCAGACGGCTCCGGTCCCGGTCGCCTTTGATGCTGGTCTCGCCCATGATGCCGCCGTCGCGCATGCGGACCACTCGGTCGGCCGCGCTCGCCACCCGTGCGTCGTGCGTCACGAGGAGGATGGTCTGGCCCGCTGTGTGGTGCTCCCGTAGCAGGCCAAGCACCTCGCGCGTGCTGTCGCTGTCGAGGTTGCCGGTCGGTTCGTCGGCCAGCAGCACCGTGGGACGGTTGACCAGCGCCCGCGCCAGCGCGACCCGCTGCTGCTGCCCGCCGGACAGTCGCGAAGGCACCTTGCCGGCGACGTCATCGAGCCCAAGCTGCGCGAACAGCTCACCGCGCCTCGTTCGCGCGTCCCGCACCGGCATCCCGGCGAGCAACGCCGGCAGCTCTACGTTGTCGGCTGCGCTCAGATTGCTGATCAGGTTGAAGAACTGGAAGACGAAGCCTACCTCCTTGCGCCGGAGCTTCGCCCAACGCCCCTCGCTCAGACCATCGACGCGTGTTCCCTTGAGGAAGACCTCACCAGCAGTCGGACGGTCCAGGCCGCCGAGGATGTGGAGCAACGTCGATTTGCCACACCCGCTCGGGCCCATCACCGCGACGAACTCCCCTTCCTCCACGGAAAGATCGATGCCGCTCAGCGCATCCACGGTGACGCCGTCCGTGCGAAACGTGCGCGAGAGTCCTCGGCCCTCGATGATGCCGGCCATGTGCCGTCCTCCTTTCGTCTCCAGGTCCAAACGAGCCGCTGTTGGGTCGCCGGCCCGGTGCGCTGATGCACGGTCCACAAATGCGGGCGCTGTCATGGTCCTACCTCCTCCTCCGCCGCAGCCGGGCTGTCTTCCCTCGCTGCGTTCAGTTCTCCTTCGTTTCCGGGTCCGAGGGCGCCGCTCAGCCCACCGAATCCGTTCTCAATCCGCTCCTCGCACCGGTCCAGCCATCGCAGGTCGGCCTGGAGATGCAGCATCGCTCCCTCGATCAGGAGCTGCGTGGGGGAGTCAGCCTCCGTCTCCAGGGCGAGCGCGTCGAGGTCTCGCAAAGACTGCATGTATTGAGTCCGCTGGCGGTCGAGGAGCTGCGCAGGCTCGCCCCCGGCCAGAGCCGCGAGCATGAGCTTCATGAAGAATTCGTCCCTCAGGCGCGCGCCCTCCACGGGCTCGGCCAGCCACTTCGCCAGAGCCGCCCGTCCCTCGTCGGTGATCTCGTATACTCGCTTGTCGGGGCGGCCGCTCTGTTCGACCTCCCGGGACCTCACGAGGCCGTCGCGTTGCAGGCGTCCGAGCGTCGTGTAGATCTGTCCCACGTTGATGGCGCCCCACACGGCACCGAACACTCGTTCGAACGCAAGCTTCAGCTCGTACCCGTGAGTAGGGCCTTCGGCCAGGAGGGCCAGGAGCGCGTTACGCATCTCGGTGTCGATTCGGCATAGTTAACGAGTATATATATACCGAGTATGTAGCTTCCTGTCAAGCATCTGGGGCAAGAATTTGCGATCTTTTTTCGGGACGCACGGACACCTGTGCCAAATCCCGCGAAGGAGGGCCGCGCTCGTCCAGACACATCGGTGACACTGCCCCGTCGTACGTGGTGCGGGCCTCGCCGTGGTCACCTGCGGAATCCCGGCGTGCCGGCAATGCCACCGAGCGCCCAAGATAGCCGAAGGGAATGAGAGGTACACTCTTGCAGGAGAAGACCGGGCTCAGAGGCGAAGGGGGCAGGCAGCATAATCCATGTGCGGCATAGCCGGCATCGTCAGCCTGAACGGCGCAACGGTGCCGCGCGGCGTCGCCGAACGCATGGCCGCGACGCTCGAGCACCGCGGCCCCGACGATTTCGGGCACTGGTATTCTGAGCGCTGTGCCTTGGGTCATCGCCGGCTGACGATCATCGACCTGTCGCGCAACGGACGGCAGCCCCTGTCGAATGCCGATGGCACCACCTGGATAGCCCACAACGGCGAGGTCTACAACTACCCGGCTCTGCGCGAACGGCTCGCCCGGCGCGGCCACACCTTCCGCTCGAGAACCGACACCGAAGTGGTGGTCCACCTGTACGACGAAGAAGGGCTCGACTTCCTCCATGAACTCGACGGGATGTTCGCGTTCGCCGTGTGGGATGCGAAGCAACGGCGCCTGCTGCTGGCCCGAGACCGTCTCGGCATCAAACCACTCTGCTATGCGCGCACGAACGGCTTCCTGCTCTTCGCCTCGGAGGCGAAGGCGATCCTCGCCAGCGGCCTCGTCCGGGCCGCTCCCAATATCGACGCCATCGTGTCCTACCTCGGTTACCGCCATCCACTCTGGCCGAGCACCATGTTCGAAGGTGTCGAAGCTCTCCCGGCCGGTCACTTCCTCGTAGCTGAGGACGGCCAGGTGACCATCTCTCGCTACTGGGACCTGGAAGTCCCGGACGGGAGAGGGGACCGGGGAGAGGCGTTCTACATCGAGCAGACGCGAGGGCTGCTCAAACAGGCGGTCCGCAAGCGTTTGATGTCGGACGTGCCGCTCGGCGCCTATCTCTCAGGCGGTCTCGATTCGAGCGTCGTCGTGGCGCTCATGGCGGAGGAGATGGGCGACCGGCTCAAGACGTACTCCATCGGCTTCGACGACGACGAGACGAGCGAACTCCCCTTCGCGCGCCTTGTCGCCGGACGTTACCGGACGGACCACACCGAGGTTCGTCTCGATGCCGGGCGCTATCTCGATCTCCTGCCGGAACTGATCCGGAAGCGCGACGCGCCGCTTGCCGTGCCGAACGAGGTGCCGCTGTACGAGATGTCGCGCGTCCTCAAACAAGACATAACGGTGGTGCTATCGGGTGAAGGCTCCGACGAGATCTTCGCCGGGTACGGGGACTACTGGCGCATCCCCTTCGATCTGCACAAGGCGCGCGCCCTGGCTGCCGTGCCGGAGTTCTTGCGACGACCGCTCTTAGGCGGGCTGGACACCAAGTATGACGGACGAACGGCGTTCGCGAGCGAGCTCGAACACTTTCTCACCGGCTACAAGTGGTTCGGGTTCGACGAGAGGCTGGAGCTTCTGACGCCGGACGCGCGGGAACGCGTGCAGAGTGGGGGCCGCAAGACGTTCGAGACAGTGTTTCGCCGGACGCGCGGCCTGCCGTACTACGATCGCGTCCTCTACGCACTTGAGAAGATACACCTCCACAACCTGCTCGCCCGCGTCGACTCCATGACCATGGCGACCTCCGTCGAAGGCCGCGTGCCCTTCGTGGACCACAGGCTGGTAGAGGCGGTCACCCAGATGCCGTTGCGCTACAAGCTCCGCTGGCGTTCGCCGTTCCACCACGTGCGAGCGATGCTCTCGTACTCCGATGCCTTTCGGGAGCGCGACGACACGACGAAGTACATCCTCAGGCGTGCCTTTGCCGACCTCCTGCCGCGCGAGATTGTCGAGCGGCGCAAGATCGGCTTCAAGGTGCCGTTGGGGCGATGGTTTCGCGGCGACCTCATCGGCCATGCGCGGAGCCTGCTGCTCTCGGACGAAGCCCGTCGCCGTGGCATCCTGGACATCGATGCGCTCGAAGGCTGGCTCGAACGTGGCCCGGCGAACGGCGGGGAGTTCGGGCAGAAGGTGTGGATGCTCGTGAACCTGGAGCTCTGGTTCCGGCTCTACTTCCCGGACGGTCAGAACCTTGGAATGCAGAGCGCCGAGGCAGCGGCGACAGAGGCCGAGCACGTGCCAAGGACGTGAAGAAGGAACTCCACCCCCTGGAGAAGGCCAGCGATGGGCCGGTCTCGCTGCTTATAAACCGGCGCATCTCGCGCCTCTTCTCCGGCCCGCTCGCGCGAATGGGAGTCTCGCCCTCGGTCGCGACGTTGATGGCGCTCGGCATCGGCGCCCTGGCCGCCGGGATGTTCGCGCTGCGGATCTGGTGGCTCGGCGGCCTGCTGTTGCAGTTCTCATCGATATTCAGCGGCGTGGACGGGGAGATCGCGCGCCGCACCGGGGCGGAAAGCCGCTACGGGGACTTCCTCGATACGATGGTGGACCGGTTCGCCGAGTACGCCGGCCTCCTCGCCATCGCCTACGGACTGGAAGACGCCTGGGGGAACTGGGCCTGGTTCGCAGGGCTGATGGCCGTGGGCGGGACGTTCATGCTCACGTCCGCTTCGGAGAAGTACCGGTCGGTCATGCACGAGAACTACCCCAAACGCCAGCTCGAGCCGCTGTTCGCCTACGTCGCCTCCGGCCGGGACGTCCGGGTCTTTCTCATCATGCTGGGAGCGATAGCCGCGACCTGGAACGTGCACATCATGTTCTGGACCGTCGTCGCGGTCGCGGCGCTCCTGCACGCCAACTTCATCTGGCGGGTCTGGATCCTGCGGACGAGGATGGACGGCTGATCTCGCTGAAGGGGCCAAGCGGCCTTGCCCGCTCAGGCGATGATCGCCACGGTGTCGAGGACCCTCGTTCCCAAAGAACGATCACCTTCGAAGGTGCAGCGAACGAGGGCCTGGTCCTTGGTCAGACCCTTCGTGAGGAGCCGCCATGCCGTGTCCTGATCGATGGTCACGTGGGCATGAGCGGGGTCTGCCGCGTCCCTCCCAAGTAGCCAGCGTCGCCCTTGCCTGATCAGTGACCATGTTCCACCCGCCTCTCCGGAAATGGTCAGCCTGACGTGGGTGCCGTCACCGGCCTCCACCTCTCGGAACGCGTGCGGCAGGGCCCGGACGAAGGTCTGGAGAACCGGAGCGAGGAAGCGTCGCTCCGTCATGCCCGGCCGGTTCACCGCGTCTCGGACGTGCTGCTGATGAAGCCAACGCTCCGTGTACTCCCTCGCCACGTCCAGCCACACCGGCGCCGGGTCCGGTCCCGCCCAGCTCACGGGCTCGCCCACTGCATTGAGATCAAGCGAGCGGAAGTATTCGTTCGTCTCCCGGCCCGTCACCTCAAGGAGGCTGACCAAGAGGCGAGCGCTGATACGCCCGGCCGCTCGAACCCACGCTTCATTCCACTCATTCAAGAACGCCACCAGGGCATCCCAGCCGGCGTTCTCCGGCGCGCCGGCCGCATGCCGGTCGCGCTTTCTCGAGAGCACGCTGATGTCGACGCCCAACAGATGCAGGGCCACGTCCTTCACCGACCAGCCCTCGCAGACGGTCGGCGCCCGCCACTCCGCGTCTGAGAGCGACGACAGCAGATGGAGTAGCTGCTCCCTGTCCTCCGGAAAGAGATCCGCGACCAGGACGGGCTCAAGATCCTTCACGGTCGCTACCCCGTCGACGGGTCGCTCGGGTGGGGTCGGGATGCGCCCGACCTGGTTGAGTCCCTCCAGAACGCGTACGCGCCCAACAGCCCGACGTCGTCGCCGCAGCTCGCCAGAACGACATCCTCTCCCGAAATGGAGCATAGTTGGCAGCGTTCAAGCCGCTTGCGGACCGGGTCCAGCAGGAGGTCGCCGGCCTGCGACATCCCTCCGCCGATGACTACGCGCTGTGGCATGAAGCAGAGGACCAGGTTGTGCACACCGACGGCGAATGCTTCCGCGACCTCGTGTAGCATGGCCAAAGCGCGCTCGTCGCCTTCCATCGCTCTCTTCGTCACGATCGCGCCGTCGACCCCCGCCTTGTTCCCCAGCGCCGTTCCGGAGCCAAGGCCCTCGACCGTGGCGCCCGTGGTCCAATCGATGATCGTGTGGCCCACCTCGGCGAGCGACACTTGTCCGTGCAGGAGCCGACCGCCGATGATGACGCCGCCTCCTACGCCGGTGCTCGCCGTCAGGTACACCATGTCTTCGACTCCCTGTCCGGCCCCGAAGCGGTGCTCTCCCAGTGCGGCCAGATCGGCATCGTTTGCCAGCAGCACGGGGAGCCCCAGTTGGCCGGACAGCTTCTCCGCGGACACGTGCTGGTGCCACTCCGCGATGTTCACGAGATCGAACGCCCTGCCCTCGGTGTAGGACACCGGTCCCGGCACGCCGACGACGGCCCCCTCTACCTCTTCTCGGTACCCGGCGAGGGCTTCCTTCATCGTGACCGCAAGCGCGTCGGGGTGGTCGTGCGGCGTTGGCACAACCGCCTTGTGCACCATCTTGCCTCCGCGGTCAAAGACCGCAACGCGCAGCCGGGTACCGCCGAGGTCGACGCCGAGGACTCCGCGCGCTCTCTCGCTCCGCTCGCTCATCCCGCGGCGTCCTCATCCGCCACGACCAGGACGCGCCCGGCTTCCACGCGCGCGGCGGGTATCCGCTCACCGTCGAGCAGCCGGCGCAGCGGCCCGCGTTTGGCCACCCCGGACACCAGGAACATGGCGACCCCGGCGGAAGAGAGAACCGGCAAGGTCAGCGTGAGGCGTGGGTGATCGGGGCGTATCACCCGGACCACGTTCCGGTCGGTCACTTCGAGAGCCGGGTCGCCCGGGAATAGCGAGGCGGTGTGACCGTCCTCGCCC
Organism: uncultured Dehalococcoidia bacterium; assembly: GCA_964406605.1. Lineage (GTDB taxonomy): Bacteria > Chloroflexota > Dehalococcoidia > DSTF01 > RBG-16-68-14 > CAYOSF01. Next base: position 37,419 of record CAYOSF010000015.1, read on the forward strand.
AGCCCCAGCAGCACCAAGTCGAACTGGGGCAACCCGGGCCCGAACACGCTCTCAAGCTCCTCCTCGTACGCGCCAGCGTCGCAGGTCTCTCCCGGCATACGATGCACGCGAGCCTTCACCTTCGAGAGCAGCGCCTCGTTGGCCATCCGGTAGTTGGAGTCCGGGTGGTCCGGCGGAACGCAGCGCTCGTCGCCGAAGAAGATCTCCGTCTCCGACCAGGGGAACACACAGGTCGCCAGGTGCCGGTACAAGCGCTCCGGCGTCGACCCGCCCGCCAGCGCCAAGGTGCCCGGCCGCAGCGCCAGGAAGCGGTCGGCGGCATCGGCGATGTCCTGCACGACGACCAGCTCGGGCTTCACCTCGGGTGCCACTTCCGAGGCGCAATGAGCGCATCCGCCTCCTCGGGCCCCCAGGTGCCCGCAGCATAGGCGCACACCGGCGGCATGTCGTCGAGGATCGGTTGAATGACGGTCCATGCGCGCTCCACACTATCGCCGCGCGCAAAGAGCGTGTGGTCGCCGTCCAGAGCGTCATGGAGAAGGCGTTCGTATGCCTCAGCCGGCTGGACCATGAACGACTCTCCATAGGAGAAGTCCATTCGGACCGGCTTCACCGTGATCTCCGGACCAGGGATCTTGGCCAGAAAGGCGAAGGTGATCTCCTCATCCGGTTGGATGCCTATCGTGAGGTGGTTCGCCGGCAAGTGCTCTATGCCCGTTCCCCGGAAGAAGCAGATGGGCACGTCTTTGAAGGAAACCAGCACCTCCGTGCTGCGTCGGGGCAGCCGCTTGCCGGTGCGCAGGAAGATCGGCACGCCCGCCCAGCGCCAGTTGTCCATACAGAGCTCCAACGCCGCGTAGGTCTCCGTGTTGGAGTCGCGGCTGACGTCCTTCTCCTCGCGATATGCCGGCACCTGTTCCCCGTTAACACGGCCACCCGCGTACTGTCCGCGCACGACCCTTGCGGGATCGAGCGGCTGCATGGCGTGGAAGACCTTCGCCTTCTCGTTCCTGATCGCTTCCGGCTCCAACAAGGATGGAGGCTCCATCGTCAACAGGGAGAGCACCTGGAAGACGTGGTTCTGGATGATGTCCCGCAGCGCGCCCACCTCCTCGTAGAAGGACCCGCGCCCTTCGATGCCTATCGACTCGGCCACGGTGATCTGAATGTGGTCGATAGCGTCGCGGTTCCAGACGCGCTCGAAGATCGAGTTGCCGAAGCGGAAGACGAGGATGTTCTGAACCGTCTCCTTGCCCAGGTAGTGATCGATGCGGAAGATCTGCGACTCGCTGAAGACGTCATGGAGCATCGCGGACAGCTCTCTCGCAGAGGCCAGGTCCCGCCCAAAGGGCTTTTCGACGATGAGGCGTGTTCCTTCCGCGATGCCGCACTCGCCCAGGGCCCGGATGGTCGACGGAAACGCGGACGGCGGGATGGAGAGATAGACCAGCCTGGAAGGCTGCTCGCAGTGCCGAAGCAGACCGGCGAAGCCTTCCGGCTCGGCGCAAACGAACATCAAGCGCTCCGCAAACCTCTCCCACGCCTTCTCGTCGAGGCCGGTCCTGGAGAACTCACGTATGCCCTCGGCTGCACGCGCGCGGAACTCCTCGTCGGTCAGACGGCTCCGGGCGTAGCCGATGATGCGGCCCTTCTCCGGCAGCAGATCGTTCGTCGCGTAGAGGTTGTAGAGGGCGGGCAGGAGCTTCCGCCGCGCCAGGTCTCCGGTTGCGCCGACGATGATGATGTCCTGGTTCTCAGGCTTCTTCAGGCTCATTGCCGCTGCACCGCGTGACCGCCGAACTCGTTGCGCAGGGCCGCGATGAACCGCATGGCGTAGGAGTCCTCCTCCCGCGAGGTGAAGCGGCTGAACAGGGCCTGGGCGATGGTGGCGGCGGCGACATCGCGCTCGACGGCTTCCAACACGGTCCAGCGCCCCTCTCCGGAGTCGTCGACGTAGCCGCGGAGCGATTTCAACTCCGGGTCCTTGGCGAAGGCCCGCTCCGCCAGCTCCAACAGCCAGGATCGAACCACACTGCCGTGGTTCCAGAGCTCCGCAATCCGGCGCATGTCGAGATCGAAGTCCGACGCCCGGAGCAGGTCGAAGCCCTCCGCGTACGCCTGGAGCATGGCGTACTCGATGCCGTTGTGCACCATCTTCGTGTAGTGCCCCGCGCCGGAAGGTCCCACGTGCGCGTAGCCGTTCTCCGGCGCCAGCGCGGCCAGAATCGGCTCAACGGTCTCGAAGGCGTCGCGTGGACCGCCCGCCATGAGGCAGAAGCCGATTTCCAGCCCCCAGATACCGCCGGAGGTGCCGATGTCGAGGAACTTGATCCCTCGCCCGCTGAGCTCCTTGCCCCTTCGTACCGAGTCCTTGTACATGCTGTTGCCGCCGTCGATCAGGATGTCCCCGGGGGAGACCAGTTCCGCAAGCTGCTTCAGCGTCGCCTCCGTCGGGTCTCCGGCCGGCACCATGACCCAGCAGACGCGCGGCTGCTCCAGCTCGCCGACAAGCTCCTCCAGCGACCCCACCTCGGAGACTTCCGGGTTGCGGTCATATCCGACGACCTCGTGATCCCGCTGGCGCAGGCGCTCCGCCATGCCGGCGCCCATGCGGCCCAGGCCGACCAATCCGATCTTCATCGTCACACCCCCTGTAGCTCGTCCAAGGTGACGCGGGTGACCCGCCGGTCGCGGGCCCGCAGCGACTCCAGGTCGCCCAGGGCCTGAGCTCGCTTGAGTTCGCCGAACGTGAAAGGCTTTCCGGGCACGTCCAGATCCACGGTGTCCTCGCCGACGACCTGGATGAACAGGCCGCTGTCCGGCCCGCCCTTGTGGAGCTGGCCGGTGGAATGGAGGAAGCGCGGCCCGTAGCCGATAGTCGTCGCCACCTGATAGCGCTCTCTCAGCTTCAGGCGGGCCGCCTGGAGTTCCGTCTCCACCTCGCTGGTCCGTGGAAGGTAGGCCTGGATCGCAACGTAGTCGCCGGGGTGGATGCTTTCGAGAACCTCCGAGAGGCGTGCCGTCTCAGGCGCAGATTGCCCGCCCCCGCGCTCGAGGATGCGCGCGGTCGCGTCCTTCGCCTCCTGGACGTTGGGCTGGTCGAACGGGTTGATGCCCAGAACGTGCCCGGCAAGGGCGGTGGCGAACTCCCACCGGAAGAACTCGGCGCCCAACTGGACCGGGCCGTCGTACGGCAGCCGGACGACGGGGTGTCCCGCCGTCTCCAGGGCGGCCAGCCCATCGTGCTCGCCGGTGGCAACGAACAGGCGGTCGCGCCCGTACAGCTCGGGCGGCGCCAACGGCTCGCCCTCCACCGGGAGGATGCCCTTGCCCTCTTTGCCGGTCGACTCGGCGATGAGCTGCTCAATCCAGTATCCGAGCGTTGAGATCTCATCCGGCAGCACCAGCGTCGCCTTGTCGCGGCCGGCGAGAGCGCCTTCGCCCAGTGCAGCCCCCAGCCGGGCGCCGGGGTTCTCCGCCGGCGGCACGCGCTGGTCGCAGGCGCGGGCCGTGTTGCGCGCTCTGTCGAGGAGCTGCCCGACGTCAACCCCGACGAGCGCGGCCGGCACGAGCCCGAAGTAGGAGAGGGCTGAGTAGCGGCCTCCGATGTCGGCCGGGTTGAGGAACACCCGCCGGAACGTCCGCTCTTCGCCCAGCTTCTGGAGGGGCGAGCCGGGATCGGTGATGGCGACGAAGTGCCCGCCGTCCGCCAGCTTGTCCCAGAAGTAGGCGAGATGGGACAGTGTCTCGATGGTCGTACCGGACTTGCTGGCAACGATGAACAGCGTTCTCTTGAGATCGATGCTCCGTTCCACGCCCTGGATCGTGGTGGGATCTGTCGTATCGAGGACCGTCAACTTGAGGAAGCCTGAGGCCGCGCCGAAGGTGCTGTGCAACACTTCCGGCGCCAGGCTGGACCCTCCCATGCCCAGGAGCACCGCCGTGCGGCAGCCTTCACCCGCGATCTGCTCGGCAAAGCGCCGCAGGTCGTCCACGTCCCCGAGCATCTGGTCGGCGACAGTCAGCCAGCCGAGTCGGTTCGTGATCTCGGTCGGCTCGGGCTTCCAGATCGTGTGGTCGTGCTCCCAGAGACGGCGCACGATGTCCTGCTGCTGAAATAGATCCAGGCGCCGCTCGACGCCTGCGCCTAGCGCGCCAAGGCTGCGATCACCACCGCTGCTGCCGCTGGGCGTCACTTCAACGACTTCCCGATCTCCTCCAACAGGCGTTCGAAGTCCTCCGCGAAGGCGGCCAGGCCCTCCTCCAGGAGCTGGTCGGTTACCGCCCGCATGTCTATCCCTTGTGCGCCCACCTGCCCGATGGTTTCCGCCGCCTCCGCCAGGCCCTCCTCGATGCTCGGTCTCACCCGTCCGTGGTCGAGAAACGCCTCCAGCGTCGCGTCCGGCATGGTATTGACGGTGTCCGGCGCCGCCAGCTCTTCGACATAGAGCACGTCGGAATAGGCCGGGTTCTTGGTGCTGGTTGAGGCCCAGAGCGGGCGCTGCACCCTCGCCCCGTTCGATGCCAGTTTCTCCCATCGGGGGCCAGAGAAGATCTCTTTGAAGCGCCCATAGGCGACCTGCGCGTTCGCGACGGCGGCCTTACCGCGCAGTGCCGAATCCTCCGGCAGCCGCGCGTCCACCTTGGTGTCCACTCTCGAGACAAAGAACGAGGCGACGCTGGCGACCTCCGACAGCGACCGGTCGCCGGCGAGCCGCTTCTCCAGAGCCGCGATGTAGCCGCTCGCGACCCGCTCGTAGACACCAACGTCGAAGAGCAGCGTGACGTTGACGTTGACCCCTTCAGCGATGAGCTGCTCCATGGCCGCAACACCGGCCTCAGTTCCCGGCACCTTGATCATCACGTTCGGCCGGCCGACCAGCTCGAACATTCGCTTCGCCTCGGCTACTGTCTTTGCCGTATCGTGCGCGATCCTGGGCGGCGCTTCCAGCGACACGAAGCCGTCCCGCCCTTGCGTATCATCGTAGACCGGTCGCAGGGCGTCCGCCGCGCCTCCGATGTCCTCCTTCGCTATTGCCAGAAAGGCGTGGTACGGGTCGCGCTCGCCCCGCCGCGCGATCTCCTGCAAAGCCTCATCGTAGTCGCCGGACTCGGAGATCGCCTTCCGGAAGATGGTTGGGTTCGAGGTGACTCCAGTGATCAAACCATCGCGGACCATCCGAGCCAACTCGCCGGACGTGATCAGGCTCCGCTGGATATAGTCGAGCCAGACGCTCTGCCCCTTCTCTCGCAGCTCCTCGATCGGGCTAGCCATGGCTCACTCCTTCGTGCGCTGGTAGCGTTCCTCGATGGCCTTGACCTTGTTCAGTCTCCGCACATGCCGCTCCTCGTTGGAGAAGACGGCTCCCCGCCACGCGCGGATAATCTCCAGGGCCAGGGTGGGCCCAACGACGCGAGCGCCCAGGCAGAGCACGTTCATGTCGTCGTCCTCCACTCCCTGGTGGGCGGAGAACGTGTCATGGCATGTGGCCGCGCGCACTCCCGGCACCTTGTTCGCCGCTACGGACGCTCCAACGCCGCTCCCGCAGAGAAGCAGCCCTCGTCCGACCTCGCCGCGCATGACGGCTTCCGCTACTGCCTGGGCGAAGTCCGGGTAGTCGGAGGGCTCCTCGCTGTGGGCGCCGAAATCGACCACTTCGTCGCCGAGGCGTTGGAGCTCGGCGATGGCGGGCGCCTTCAGCGGAAAGCCGGCGTGATCCGTACCCACTGCGATGCGCATCGCTATCCGGCCTCCTCGCTCACCCGCTTGACCAACTCCTCTGCCCTGCCGGCCACGGCCTCGGGCGTGAAGCCGAACTTCTCGAACAACACGTCTGCCGGCGCCGATGCCCCAAAGTGGTCCAAGCCGATGGCGTCCCCTTGGCCGCCGACGTATCTCTTCCAGCCCATCGGAACCGCGGCCTCGACGGCCAGGCGGGCACGCACCGAAGGCGGCAGCACCTCATCCCGGTATGACTGCGTCTGCTCCTCGAAGACCTCCCAGCTCGGCATGCTCACCACCCGCGCCTGCAGGCCGCGCCCGGCGAGAAGCGCTTGTGCCTCGAGGACCAGAGCCACTTCGGACCCGCTGGCGATCAGCAGCACGTCGGGACTCCCGGAGTCAGCTTCCGCCAGCACGTAGGCACCGCGCGCGACTCCTTCGCGCACTCGCGACGCATCATCGAGTATCGGCAGCTTCTGGCGGGTGAGCACCAGTGCGGATGGTCCGGAGCGCTCCAGCGCCAGCCGCCAGCAGGCCGCGGTCTCGTTCGCGTCGGCCGGCCGCAGCACCGTCAGGTCGGGCATCGCGCGGAGCGACGGCAATTGCTCTATGGGTTGGTGGGTGGGGCCGTCCTCTCCAACTCCGATGCTGTCGTGCGTAAAGACGAAGATGCTGTGGGCCTTCATGAGCGCTGCCAGCCTCAGGGACGGTCGCATGTAGTCGGAGAAGACGAAGAAGGTAGCGCCGTACGGGGTGATGCCGCCGTGGAGCGCCATGCCGTTGACGACGTTCCCCATAGCGTGCTCACGTACGCCGAAGTGCATGTTGCGGCCGGACCATCCATCGAGCCCCAGATCGCCGTACCCTTCGAGGTAGGTCTTCGTGGAGGGCGCCAGGTCAGCCGAGCCGCCGATCAGGGTGGGGAGATGGGAGGCTATCGCGTTCAGCACCTTTCCCGAGGCAGCACGGGTTGCCATCGTCCCGTCGGAGGAGGAGAAGACCGGCAGCGCGGCATGCCAACCATCTGGGAGCCCTCCGCCCGTGACGGTTCGCCAGAGCCGGGCCTCATCAGGGCATGCCCGCTCGTAGGCGTCGAGGCGGCCGTTCCACTCATCCTCCCAATCCCGGCCACGGTCCAGCGCCTTCCGAAACTCAGCCAGCGCCGCCTCAGGCACATAGAAGGGCGGCTCCTCCGGCCAGCCAAGCGCTCGCTTCGTCGCCTCTACCTCCTCCTCACCGAGGGGGGTGCCGTGCGCATCCGCCGTTCCCGCCTTGTTCGGGCTCCCGTAGGCGATGACGGTCTCGGCGACGATCAGCGACGGGCGGCTGTCCTCCCCTTTTGCCCGTTCGAGGGCCTCCGTGACGGCATCGACATCAAGGCCGTCGACGTGCTGCACGTGCCAGCCGTACGCCTCAAAGCGGCGGCCCACGTCTTCTGTGAACGTGATATCCGTGTCGCCCTCGATCGAGATCCCGTTGTCGTCGTAGAGGTAGACCAGGTTGCCGAGACCGAGCGTCCCGGCCAGCGAGGCGGCCTCGGAAGAGACTCCCTCCATCAAGTCACCATCGCTCACGATCCCGTAGACCCGGTGATCAACGATGGTGTGGCCGGGGCGGTTGAAGAGCTCAGCAAGAAAGCGCTCAGCGATCGCCATGCCGACGCCCATCGCGAAGCCCGCGCCCAACGGTCCCGTCGTGAGTTCCACGCCCGGCGTCTCACCGTACTCGGGGTGGCCCGGCGTCTTGCTCCCCCACTGGCGGAAGCTCTGGAGCTGCTCGAGCGGCAGGTCGTATCCCGTCAGATAGAGAAGGCTGTAGAGCAGCATGGACGCGTGACCGGCGGAGAGGACGAACCGGTCTCGGTCGGGCCAACTGGGATTGCCGGGATTGTGGCGGAGGACACGCGTCCAGAGCGCGTAGGCCATGGCTGCCGCGCCCATGGGGGCGCCTGGATGGCCGCTCTTCGCCTTTTCCACCGCGTCCATCGCCAGGGCACGGATAGTGTTGACGCAGAGCTGATGGACGCTCGTGGCGGACGTTGTCATGACGGCTTGCCTCCAACGTATCTCAAGGGGGAAGGTCTCACTCTGTCATGATCCTCACCAAGCGGCCCAGGGCAAGAGGGGGGATCACCCGAAGACCAAGACGTGAACACACCGTCTGGTGCACGCTGATATCGGCCAAGTAGAACTGTCCAACGTAGCGGTGTGCCTTCGATTGTAGCAGCCGCACCTTGGGCAGTGCGAGCGCGGGCGTCCGGTGGACGCGCGGCCTCGCTGGGCGCTTCCCACGAATCGCAATCCAGCTCTGAAGGGGCGCCGAGGCCGATGGCGGGCGACGCGGATGCGTTCGCTGCCGTCCGCTCCGAAAGGACGTGGATGGTGCGCGGCATCTGACTGCTCGCGTCGATCCTGCCGGCAGCATCGCTATGCTATCGCCTTTGGTGGAACGTCTCCCAGCTTCTGGAGGTACCGGCGGACCGAGAGCAGGGCGGTCGCGTCTTCGCCACCGGCTAGGTCCCCTTGCCCGCACCGCCCAGGAGCCGGATCCGGCCCTCTACGGACGCCCGGATCGCCGTCTCCACCTCACTCATCAGTTCGTACATGTTGAAGATCTCCGGACGCTCCGCCAGCACCTGGCGGATCCTGGCCAGCGCCGCCAACCTGAGGTCGGAATCCGTGTTCAGCTTCGCGATGCCGAGGGAGACCGCCCGTTTCACGAAGTCCTCGGGGATTCCCTTCGCCTCGGGCAGCCTCGCTCCGTAGCTCGCCGCCAGCTCGACGTCCTCCTGGGGGATCGAGGACGCGCCGTGAAGCACGAGCGGATGATCGATGCGTCCCGCGATCTCCGCCAGGCGGTCGAAGTCGAGCCGGGGTTCGCCCTTGAACTTGAAGGCGCCGTGGGACGTGCCGATCGTGACTGTGAGCGAGTCGACACCGGTCTCTTTGACGAAGCGCTCCGCCTCCTCCGGCACCGTGTACGTGGCCTCCGCCGCCTCCTCGCCCAGGTCTTCGATTCCGGCCAGCTTTCCCAATTCCGCTTCCACCTGCACGTCTCGGGTGTGCGCGTACTCCACGACCTCGCGCGTGGCCGCGATGTTCTCCTCGAGCGGCAGCCGCGACGTATCGATCATGACCGAGGTGTAGCCGGCTTCGATAGCCGATCTGGCGACCTCAATGCTCTTGCCGTGGTCCAGGTGCAGCGCAACCGGAACGGGCGAGGCCTCGGCCAGGCCGGTGACCATCTGTGCGATGTTCTCCAGTCCCGCGTGCTTGATGGCGCCCTCCGAGGTCTGAACCATCACCGGCGCCCGCAGGTTCGTCGCAGCCGCAACGACCGCCCGCGCCGACTCGAGGTTGTACGCGTTGAAGCCCCCGATGGCCCAGCCGTTCGCTCGCGCGTCCTTCAGGTATGGAAGGGGGTTGACCAGCATCACTCGACCTCCTTGCGCTTCGTGCGGGGATTCTTCAACTGGCCGGCGGTCATCGCCAGCAGCTCCCCGATGTCCTCGATGGTGATGTCCGGCTCGGGGAAGTCGTGGTGGGATGGGTCGTTGGCGTACTTCCCCTGGCAGACCATGACGGTCGTGAGCTGCTCACCCATCGCGGCCTTCATGGCCGCGAGGATGCGAGTCTTGTCATCCACGATTGAGTAATGCTCGGCGGGGAAGCGTCTCCGGATGTCCTCGACCTCCTGTTCCTTGTGGACGTAGACCAGAACGTTGCCGCGAACGGCCTCCTCCAGCCCGGCGGCACGTATCTTGTGGCGCTGGAAGAGCTGATCGCCGTCCGACAGGATGACCGGCGTGGCAAAGGACGAGAGGTGTCGAATAACCTCCAGCCCCTTGGGATAGAGATGGTCCGCAAAAGGACAGTCCCACACGAGGGCGCTGGCCTTGCCGATGGAGGTGGCGTTCGGGCATTCGCGGGCGAACCGTTCTATGGTCTCCGGCAGGTCGACCACGTCCATTTCGGCGCGGACCTCCTCGTAGATTTCCCAGAAGCGGTCCCCGTCTTCCTCACCGAGCACGTCCTCCAGATCGCGCTGGAGACGCGACCGAAGAAGATCGTTGTCCAGGAGCGTGTTGTCGACGTCAAGGAGCACGACCAAGTCCGTCATAGCCATCTCGCTCATTCTCTCTCGGTCGGAGCCGGCGTGTCCTCCCGACTCTCCAGGCACCGTGCGCTTGGAGTGCCGCATCGCGAGGAGCGCCGGCTCGGGCGGACTTTCAGCGAGGCACGGGCGCTGCTACGAAGAGGGTACCCCACCGGTGCGCCATGGATCACGCGGGGCGCTACGTCCGCGTCTGCCGTTGTCCGGCCGCGCACGGAACAGCAACTCGTTCTGAGGCCTGTTGTCTATTTCTAGCGTACACGGGCCGGGCGACGCCGTGCGTAGGATGGATCACGAAGAGCGGCCACAAATCGGTGGGTGCGCGTGGGGAGACACTTGTCGGTGGAGCGTATCTCCCGATACGGTAGGAGGTATGGGAGAAGTGTGCGTCCAGTTCCTGGGGAGTGGCGATGCTTTCGGGAGCGGCGGGCGTCTCCAGGCATGCATCTACGTCCAGAGCGACGCAGCGTCCTTCCTTATCGATTGTGGTGCGACCGCTCTCCTTGCGATGCGGCGCTTCGGTGTGGAACCGTCGTCCGTTGACGCGATCTTGCTCAGCCATCTGCACGGCGACCATTTCGGTGGGTTGCCGTTCTTCTATCTTGACGCGCAGTTCATCTCGCAAAGGACCAAGCCGCTGGTCGTCGCCGGGCCCCCAGGACTGGAGGAGCGGATTCGACAGACGATGGAGGCGCTCTTCCCCGGGTCGTCTAGGACGCAGCAGCGGTTCGAAACCGAATTCATCGAGCTCACCGACGAGCAGGAGACGTCTATCGCATCGATCTCGGTTGTGCCGTACGGTGTCGAGCACGAAAGCGGCGCTCCCGCCTACGCGCTGCGGGTCACCTGCGGAGGGAAGGTAATCGCATACTCCGGCGATACGGGTTGGACCGACGCGCTGAAGCGTGCGGCAGACGGGGCGGACCTGTTCATCTGCGAGGCCTCCTTCTTCGACAAGAAGGTCCCGTTCCACGTGGACTACGAGACCCTAATGGAGCACCGGGCGGAGCTGGGCTGCCGCCGGCTCATCCTGACGCACATGAGCGGTGGGATGTTGCGCCATCTCCCCGACCTGGACGTCGAGACAGCCGAGGACGGGATGCGGATCGTCCTGTAGCCCGGCTTGCCGGCGAAGAACAGGCGGAGCCTCTGCGTCGGCTCCGTTGGTCGAGGAGCACAGGTGTGCCAGAACACGACACCTTCTGGTCAAGACTTGATGAGCTCGTCGCGACCTGCGACGTGAAGATCGATAGGCCAAAGGGGACTCGGCATCCGCGGTATCCCTCGCTGGTCTATCCCCTCGACTACGGCTATCTGGAGCAGACCGGCTCCTCGGACGGGAATGAGATCGATGTCTGGGTGGGCAGCTTGCCGGACGGAGCGGTGACAGGCATCGTGTGCACGGTAGACACAGTGAAGAAGGACGCGGAGCTCAAGATCCTTCTGGGCTGCACTCCTGACGAGGCTGAGATGGTCCTGGGCACTCATGACAGCGGGCCCATGTCGGCCGTCCTACTAATGCGCAGTGACGCGTGCGGCGAGTGAGGGTGCTCCGCCTCCTAACACGTCGAATCGAGCTCGCACCGAGTCGAGGCAGCGGCGGGCAGGAACAGTCCTCACCTGGGCTTTCGGGCGACCAAAAGGTACCGGCTCTCGGTTAGAACCAAACCATCCGGCGTCTGAAGGTCCGCCTCCAGCGCAAGAAGCGCGTCGATGTCGCGCCCGACATCGAAGTTGGGAATCGTCCACGGCGTCACCGCCAGCATGAACACTAGGTCCCCGAGCGTCGCAAACGCCACCTTGTATTCGTGGGCGACGTTGGTCGTGACGGTCAGACCAGCCGCATCGAATCCCTGCGAGTACTCGCGTCGTTGGTCGCCGAAGTCCGTCATGCGAGGGAAGTAGGTTCTGAGCTCTCGCCAGTTATCCCTTCCCACCTGCTGTGTGATCAGACGGCCTCCCGGACGGAGGAGGCGCGCCAATTCCGCCGGGTCTAGCTCTTCGTGGCGGTTGAGCAGGAGGTCGAACGCCCCCTTGGCAAAGGGCAACTGGAGGCTCCGGCACCGGACAACGTCTACTCCGAGGGGCGCCAGCCGGCCGTACGCCACCGGCGCGTTCACCGCCCATTCCTCCGTCGCCACCACCCGGGAGGGGAGAGCGTCCCGCAACCTGGATAGCACCTCTCCTCCTCCTGTCCCGATGTCCAGCGCTGAGCGATACCCGGCCGCGTGCTCCCGGGCCAGGGCATCGTAGTCCCAAGGCGGCTCGGGCTCAAGGTCCTTGACGTTGAGATCGGTGAAGGCCCACCCTGAGAATCGGCGTGCTCGTTCCAGGAACGGGCGCAGCCGCCTGAGCGCCTCGTGCCGCCGGCTGACCTCGGTCATCGTTCCGACATGGTATGCGCGGACCTCCGAGACGGCAAGTGTCTCCCCCCACCTTGCCACCCTAACGGGCGTCTAGATACGTTGGAAGTGTGGCCAATCGCCTAGCACACGAGACGAGCCCCTACCTTCTCCAGCACAAGGACAACCCCGTCGACTGGTACCCGTGGGGGGATGAGGCGTTCGCGAAGGCACGCGCAGAAGACAAGCCGGTCTTCCTCAGCATCGGTTACTCCTCCTGCCACTGGTGCCACGTGATGGAGCGCGAATCGTTCGAGAACGACGATATCGCTGCCCTCATGAACGAGCGCTTCGTGAGCATCAAGGTGGATCGCGAGGAGCGGCCCGATATCGATTCCATCTACATGACGGCGGTGCAGGCGATGACGGGCGGGGGCGGCTGGCCGATGTCGGTGTTCCTGACGCCGGATGGGCAGCCGTTCCACGCGGGCACATACTTCCCGCCGGAGGACCGCGGCGGGATGCCGGGCTTCCCCCGGGTGCTCGCCGCCGTCGCGGAGGCGTACAGGAATCGAAAGGCGGACGTCGTCGCCACCGGTAGCCGGGTGGCGGAGCATCTGAGCGCGCAGGCCGGCGCGCGCGCCGGCACGGACCCGCTCACCCGGGACGTGATCCAGGAGGCATACCGGACACTCGCCCACACGTTCGACCGGCGGTACGGGGGCTTCGGCGGGGCGCCGAAGTTCCCCCAGCCGATAACGTACGAGTTTCTGTTGCACTACTGGCACGCCACGGATGATGCGCAGGCGCTGGAGATGGTTGAGCTTAGCCTGATGAAGATGCTTCGCGGCGGGATCCACGATCAGGTGGGCGGCGGTTTCCATCGCTACGCCACCGATCCCACATGGCTCGTCCCCCACTTCGAGAAGATGCTCTACGACAACGCTCTGCTTGCGCAGCTCTACCTGCACGCATGGCAGGCGACCGGCAACGAGCTCTACCGCGCGGTCGTGGAGAGGACGCTCGGGTACGTCGAGCGGGAGATGCTGCATCCGCTCGGCGGCTTCTACTCGTCCCAGGACGCCGACAGCGAAGGCGAAGAAGGCCGCTTCTTCGTCTGGGGAGCCTCGGAGTTGCGGGAAGTGCTGGGACGGGAGCTGGGACGTATCGCGGGAACCTATTTCGGCGTCACGGAGGGGGGCAACTTCGAGGGACGCAACATCCTCTCGGCTCCCCGGGACGCCGAAGAGGTCGCCTCGGAGCTCGGCATGTCGGTAGAGGATCTTCGCGCCGCGGTCGATGAAGCCACGGCCAAGCTGCTCGCCGCGAGGAACGAGCGTGTCCGGCCCGCAACGGACGACAAGGTGCTCACGTCTTGGAACGCCCTCATGATGAAGGCGTTTGCGGAGGCGGGCGCGGCGCTGGGCGTACAGTCACACATCGAGACGGCGGGGCGCAACGCCGAGTTCATCCTGGGCTCGATGATCCGAGACGGCCGGGTGCTCAGAACGTGGAAGGCATCACCCGGCGGCGGCGGGCAGGCCAAGCTGAGCGGCTATCTGGAGGACTACGCGTTCCTCATCGACGCGCTACTGTCGCTCTACGAGGCGACGTTCGAGCCGAGGTGGCTTGAGGAGGCGCAGATCCTGGCCGGCCGGATGCTAGAGCTGTTCTGGGACGGGAAGCGAGGGTTCTTCTTCGACACGGGCATCGATCACGAACGGCTTGTCGTGCGCCCCCGCGAGATCTTCGACAACGCGATACCGTCGGGCGGCTCGGCCGCGGCGATGGCGCTGCTCAGGCTCGCCGTCTTCACCGGCAACGGCGACTACGAACGCTGCGCCGCCAGCTCGCTCCGCTCCGTCCGCGACTACCTGGGGAGGGCACCGTCGGGCATGGCCAACTGGCTGGTCGCACTCGATTTCTACCTCTCGACGCCGAAGGAGATCGTGATCGTAGGAGCGCTGGAGCACCCCGCGACCCAGGCCCTGTATCAGACGGCCCACCGGCGCTACCTGCCGAACCGGGTGATTGCAGGCGCGCAGGATGGCTCGCAGGACTCCGGCTCACCGCTGCTGGACGGGAGGGAGTTGGTCGACGGCCGACCGACGGCCTATGTCTGCGAGAACTACGCCTGCAAGCTACCCGTGACCGAGCCGGACGCCCTTGCCAAACAGCTCGGCGACTGATCGCAAAGCCGCGACCGGCGCAGAGCGCAATTCCCCTGTCATAGCGCACCGATTGTAGCACCCGCGGCTTCGCGCTGCCCATCGACAGCGCGGCGAAAGACGGGCGCGCTCCGCGCCGGGGCTGCGGGCGACGGTGAGCGCCCCGAAGGCGTCCTTGCCCCAGACATCTGGAGTGTCATAGGAAACACACCCCATCCCGCGGCCAAGCGATTGAGAAGCCCCGAGGCCGGTGCTATGATTGGCACGTTTTCATGTTCCGGCGCCGGTGCCGCAACCTGCATTGCACGCCTGCCCGGCGACCGGATCGCGCGGCAAGTCCGTCGGATAGGAGGAAGGGACACCATGTACGTGGAGCTGAACAAGCAAGAGACGCCCGAGCAGGCAACGCTCAGAGAGGAGACGCACCGCTTCGCGGCGGAGGTCATGCGCCCGGCGGCGATCGCGCTCGACAAGCTCTCCCCGGAGGAGGTGATCGCGCCGGGGTCCGTGCTGTGGGACGTCTTCCGCCAGTACTACGGACAGGGCTACCATCTGCGAGGCTTCCCGGAGCAGTTGGGCGGCCCGGGCCTTGGGCCGCTGGGAGGGCATATTGTCGGGGAGGAACTGGGCTGGGCTTCCGCGGGCCTGTCGATCAGCCTGGGTGTGACTGCCATGCCGTTCACCTTCGCGGCCCGGGCCGCGGCGCTCACCGGCAACCAGGACCTGATGAAGGACTTGGTGACGCCGTACGTTGAGGACCGGGAAGGGAAGTACATCGGCTGCTGGGCCATTACCGAGCCCGGACACGGCTCCGACAGCCTGCTCTTCGGCACCGAGCAGTTCCGCAATCCGGAGATCTCTTTCGACTGCCGGGCGCGCCCGGACGGCGATGAGTGGGTGATCACCGGACAGAAGGCGGCCTGGGTCTCGGACGGGACCATCGCCACGCACGCCTTGACGTTCCTCACCATCGATCCGTCTGAAGGCATGAACGGCGGCGGAGTGGCGATCATCCCGCTGGACCTGCAGGGCGTGTCGAAGGGACCGCCCCTGGACAAGCTGGGTCAGCGAGATCTGAACCAGGGCGAGATCTTCTTCGACGATGTTCGCATCCCCAAGCACTACATGCTGGTGGAGCCGGACGGGTACCCCGCGATCATCGACGGGATTCTGGCCGGTGCCAATGCCGGCATGAGCACCACATTCACCGGCCTGGCCAGGGCAGCCTTCGAGGAGGCCCTGGCGTACACGAGGGAACGGGTCCAGGGCGGAAAGCTCATCTGCGAGCACCAGTTGGTGCAGCACAAGCTCTTCGACATGTTCCGGAAGGTGGAATCGGCTCGGGCGCTCTCGCGGGCGGTGTCCCTCTACAACCGCGCGACCGTCCCGCCGGCCACGGAGTACTCGATTGCGGTCAAGGTCCATTGCACGCAGATCGCCTTCGACGTGGCGAGCGACGCTATCCAGCTCATGGGCGGCTACGGGTTGAGCAAGGAGTTCCACATCGAGAAGCTCTTCCGCGATGCCAGGGCGTCCATGATCGAGGATGGCTCCAACGAAGTGCTCGGTCTCGCAGCCGCGCGGCGCATCGTGGATGGGTACAGGGTCTGAAGGGGGCTCTCACGCGCGGGTCGGTCCCGGCGGGTGCCTGGGCCGCGGTTCGCTCCGCGGGCGGCTACTCGAAGCGGACCTGAAACCGGTCGCGAAAGCGCACCAGCAGGTCGAGCGTCGGCCGCCCGACGGCCAGTACGAGGACCACGTTGCCGAGCGCGCGCAGGCTGTCCCAGCCGGCCGAGGTGAGGATGTAGAAGGACCAGTAGTGTCTGACCGTCTCGCCTAGCCCCAGCCCCGGCTGCCAGGAGATCGACTCGCCCTGGGCTACGTAGGGCCAGAACCAGAGATTGGCGATGGCGCCGAAGAGGAACCCCCACGCTCCGGCGAAAGCGGCCAGCACGACCAGCTCCAGCCGTCTGCGCGCTCGCAGCGGCCTCTGGAGGAGCGTGCCCAGCCAGCCGGCGGTCATCCCGATCCAGCCGGAAGCGAACATCTGGAACGGTAGCCACGGCCCGAAGCCACCGACCGCGAACGCGGAGACGAACAGCGCGCCCGCTCCCAGGAGGAAACCCAGCCGCGCCCCGAATACGTAGCCGCCGATGATAATGAACACGAAGAAGGCGGTCGCTCCCGCCGGCAGCGTCGGAATGCGGAGCGCGGCCGCGGCAACGGTGACGACCGCCAGCAGCGATACGGTCTTCGCGTTCATCCCCTCCCGTGTCAGCTCGATGACGAAGAGGAGCAACGCCAGCGATAACACCAGGGCGAAGACCAGCGGCGCATCATCTGTTCGAGGCGTGGCGTGGCCGGTGGGCCGAGCGTCGGAGAGGATGAAGGGATAGAGGTACGCGGCGACGCCCACCGCCGAGATGGCCGCGAGCGTCAGCGCCGACAGCAGTCCCGCGCCGTGCGTCCGGAGCGCGGTCGCCCGCAGCGGCTTCACAACGGCCGTGCTAGCCAACGCGCCGCCTCCACAGAGCGACGCCGCCGATGCCTCCCGCCAGCACACCCGCGACCGCCCCAAAGGCGATGAGTCCGACCGGCACGCCGCCGCCAGTCTCGTCCCCGGTCGCCGGGTCCAGCCCGGCGCTGCCCACAGGCGCGCCGTCCAGGCCGCCTCGCGCCGCGCCCGCTACCTGACGCGCATCCTCTGTCCCTTGAGGCGTGCCGGCGGCGGCCGGCCCGCTCGTGACAGGCTCAGCCGCCCCCTCGGCCGACGCCGTCGAGGCGGGAACAGACGCGGGATCGTCTTGACCGTCCGGTGGTGGCTCGTTCGGTCCGGAGGCCGCCGCTGGCCCCGTGGCCGTATCCGGCCCATCGCTCTGGGCTCCCGGCACGGAAGCCGGTGGGGGTGTGGGTGGAGCGGGCGGCGACGTAGGGACAGCGAGAGGACAGACTTCTCCGAACGTCACCCGAGCGGGCGGCGTGCGGCCTCCGCCCCAGATCCAGCCGTCCACGTCACCGTCCCGCAGGTGTCGTTGCGACGCCCCCGAATTCTGGAAGTCCCACTCGCCGTCCTCGAGAGCGTAGTACGACCAGTGGGCGCATTCCGCGCCCCGGCACTGGCAGAAGCAGTCGCCCGGGTCGCTGCACCCCGTGTCGCCGATGCGGCAAACCGCGGTGCCGAGCCCTCCATAGTCGGACAGAACGAGCGTGAGGCCCGATCGCTGCAACAGCTCGGTGCCGCTGATCTCCTCCTCCGTGAACTCCACGCAGCGCGTCACGGTGTAGCCGTCCCCGAAATCCACCACGAGGCCCGCGTGGTGCGGCTGATCCGCGGATGCCCGCCCGCCGAGCGCGAAGGCGGCAACGATCGCGAGTAGAAGGCTCGAGACCACGACCGGCGCGGCCAGCCCTCGTTGTTGCTCGCTCGTGCTCATTCCGGCACCCCTTTCGTCTCCCCGATCACGTCCTCGGGCGTAAGGTACGCTCCGCCGAGCAGCTTGCTGACCTGGGTGCTGAACGTGAGCGTCTCCGTCAGCACCGCCCGCGCCGGGCCCTCCACCACGACCTGCCCTTCGGCCAGGAGCAGCACCCGGTCCGCGCAGCGGCCGGCCAGCTCGACGTCGTGGCTTGCCAGGATCGCGGCGCAACCATCGCGACAGCGACGCCGGAGGTTCTCGACGAGGCGTTCCTTGGTCTCGTAGTCCATGCCGCGCGTCGGTTCGTCCAGGAGCAGGACCGGCGGCCTCCCCGCGAGCATCGCCGCCAGCGCGGCTCGCTGCCTCTCGCCGGCGCTCAGATCGGCCGGATGCGTGGCGCGAAGCTCCTCCAGGTCCCATTCGGCCAGCGCTTCGTCCACGGTGCCTTCGCGCCCCGTGCCGGCCAGCGTGTCGGCGATCTCGCGCTCTACTGTCTCGTGGTAGAGCACGGCTGAGGGCTCCTGAGGAACGAGGGCCACGTCCCGCGCGAGCTGCTCCGTCTCCCAGCCGGCGACATCGCGGTTGAGGACGGCAGCCGAGCCCGCTTCGGGCCGAACGAGGCCGACGAGCGTCCTGAGCAGCGTCGTCTTGCCTGCGCCGTTCCGCCCCATCAGCGCGAGGATCTCGCCCCGGCGGGCGTCGAATGACACGCCGGCCAGCGCCGGTCGAGATCCGTAGGAGACGCGCAGGTCTCTCGCCGCGACCAGCGCTTCTCCTGCCGGCCTCGTTCCGTTCGTCTTCGGCGACGGACGGTCAACGATGGTCCCCGCGAAGCGCCGACCCTCACGCACCGAGAGCGGCACAGGCGACCAGCCGAGCGCTCGCCCCAGCCGCGCCACTGGGGGCGCCAGCGACAGAGAGGCCATCGCCTCGCGCACGTCCAGAGAGCGGACCGAGCCGTCACCGGGCAGATACAGAAGCCGGTCCGCGTACTGCACCACCCGCTCCAGTCGGTGCTCGGCGATCAGCACGGTCAGCCCCAGGTCGTCGTTGAGCCGCTGGACGACCGTGAGCAGGTCCTCGGCCGCCTGCGGGTCGAGCTGCGACGTCGGCTCGTCGAGCAGGAGGATGCGCGGCTGCATGGCGAGCACGGCGGCGATGGCAACGCGCTGGAGCTCACCGCCGGAGAGGGTATCGACGCGGCGTTCGCGCATCGGGGCGAGGCGGAGCAGGTCCAGCACCTCCTCGACCCGCTTCCGCATCGCGGAACGTGTCAGCCCAAGGTTCTCCATGCCGAAGGCGACCTCGTCTTCCACCGTCTCGGCTACCATCTGGCTCTCGGGGTCTTGGAAGACCATGCCCACCGCGCCTGCCAGGTCGCGCGGCTGATGGTCGCGCGTGTCGAGGCCGTCCACTATCACCCGGCCGGAGAACGCGCCGCCGTGGTAGTGGGGCACCAGCCCGTTCAGGCAGCGCAAGAGCGTCGACTTCCCGCTCCCCGAGGTCCCGACGATGAGCACCAACTCGCCCTCGTCGACGGTGAATGCGGCCCCGTCCAGCACCGGCCGGGCCGCGTTCGGATACGCGAAGCTGAGGCCTTCGACCTCGATCACGTCGTCACCTCCGGTCGCGCTCCGACGGGCGGATGCAGGAGCGCGGGGACGAGCACCAGCAGGAACGCCGCGGCGCCCAATGGATGGAAGGCGGGAGCCGTCACCTCGGGATAGGCGAGGTAGTCGGCGTCACCGGCGCCGGTGAAGCGGAGCGCGGCCATCAGCACGACCCCGAACGCCGCCGCAACCGCCACCGCGACGTCGCGCCTCATCCAACGGTCGGTGCGGAGTCTGTCGGAGGCCACTCTGCCTCCCCGGAACAGCGTCGTCACCACCAGCGCGGCGCCGACAACCATCGCCGCCGTGGCCAGCGGACCGGCCCCATAGTAGAAGTGGTCGAAGGCGCCCCAGGCGCAGAGCCCCAGCCCGGCCACGCCCACGATGGTTGCGAGCAATCCGCCACGCCGGCCTCCTCCTCCGAACCCGCGGGCGTCCAGCGATTCGGCGCGTTGCACGGAGCGCTCCAATGCGCCGTGCAGCGTGGGCAGCAGCAGGCCGGGCAGCGCCCGTATCCCCCGCGCCCGCCGTCCTCGCAGGCGCTGCGCTTCGGCCACGGCTTCGGCGCGGGCCACGGCCTGCGGGATGACCAAGATCGCGATCGTCATGGTCAGCATCACCTGCGACAGCGCACGGGGCGCCAGCCTCACCAGCCGGAAGTGGTCAATGGCCGAGTTGAACGCCGCAGCCAGCACGACCAGTGTGGCGATGCCTATGGCGCGCCCTCCGGCCGAGACCAGCGCTTCACCGGTGATCGCTCCCCCAAGCGTGACTCCTCCGAACGAGCGCGGGAAGCTCACCTCCGGCACCGTCGCCAGGACCGTCGGGCCGCTGCTGCCCGTCAGCACGTTGAACGGAACGCTCAGAGCCACCAGCGCCAGGCCGATCTTCACGAACGTCCCCAGCGCCCGTCCCTTCGGCGAGTCCCGTACGCTCAGATACACGCCGCAGGCGGCGAGAAAGCCGAGCGAGAGGTACAGCGGGTTCGATGTGAGGAAGATCGCCACGGTCGCGCCGGTCAGCCAGGCCAGCCACGCCGCCGGATGCAGCGCGCCCGCGGCCGCCTGCCCACCCAGCAACGTGACCTGCGCGCCCGTTCCCTGCCGGACCTTGCTGCCCGCGACCACCCTAGCGCGACCTCCTTGCGGCCAAACCTACAGCGGATGCGCCGGCGCAGCCGGCCAGCAGCGCTGTCAGCACCCACCACGACGCCCGGCTGCCGGACGATCCCCCGCCCACGGAGGGCAGCGCGCTCGGCGTCTCGTCCGACGGAGTTGTGGTCGCCACCGGGGAGATCGTCGCGGTGGCCGTCGGGGTGGGGCTGGAGGCCGGCGTAGGGCTGTTGGTCGGCGTGGGACTGGCAGGCGGCGCCTCTCCGTCCGGCATCGTCTGCAAGCTTGGGAACGGCGCCAGCATCAGCGCGGGAACCACCTGATAGGTGGCGTAGGCGCTGTCCTCGCCGAAGAACTGGAACGCTCCCGTCTCCGGGTTCCAGAACGAGAGCAATCCCTCTAGTGGCGTCACACCGCCGGGTGCCCACGGCCCGCCCACGTCGATGTCCTCGCCCGCGGCGATCAGGGCTTGGATGACGAACGGCGTCGTGTTCGGGTCCGAGTCCTCGCCCGGCAGGAAGCCGAAGCCCCCGTCCGCGTTCTGCGCCTCATGCAAGTAGTCGAGTGCTCGGCCCGGCGGCGGTGTCAGCGGATGAACGATGCCGACGTCACCGGCGGCCAGAAAGGCCTGTAGCGCCACGGCGGTCGTGTTGGTGTCGCTGCCGTCGCCCGGCAGGAACTCCCACCCGCCGTCGCTCTGCTGCACCTCCTCGAGGTGCAGCGCGATGCCGGCCGGCACGGGTTCCCCGGCGCGGTTCAACGCGAGCACGTAGAACGCCTCGTCGAAGAGGTCCAGGCCATAGCTGCCCGTGTCAGCGTCGAAGCTTTCATCGAGAATGGCAAGCAGGTCCACTCCCCCGAAATCAGCGGGATCGAGTCCCATAGCCGAGACGGCCAGCGCCAGCTTCGCGGCTGCGCCGGGGTCCTCGGCGTATTCCGCCGCTTGCGACTCCAAGTAGTCGGCGGGCGAGTTGCCGTCCGCTGTCACGGCCAGCGGGTCCAAACCGGCGGCGACCAATGCGAAGACGGCGTCGATTGTCGATCCCGCCGCCGACTCCTCACCGAAAGCCGGGAAGCCCCCGTCCGGGTTCTGGAGCGACACGATGTAGTCGACCGCGGCATTCGCCGCCTCGGTTTCGGGCTCCGCGGCGGCGGCGAGCGTTACGCTTAAGGCCAGCGCGATCACGGCGGCCAGTATCATGATCCTCTGGGGCATGATGTGTCCTTTCAATCGATGAGCGCGTAGGTCCCTCTAACGCGAAGCCCCCGAACCTTGCCGGTTCGGGGGCTCTTCTCAGTTCCTTTGGAGCATGTCGCCCTACCCCCTTTACGCGAAGGTTCTCGGACCGTCGGCGGAGGTAGGTATCCTGGCTCGTCCTTCCGAAGAAGGACTTACAGTTGCGCGACAGCGCCGGACTCTCACCGGCTTCCCCGTTTGCGGCCCTCGCTTCCGGGCTTCGGGCCACCTCCGTCGGGGCGCTATTCAGTTGTGATGCGAGTCTATCACCGCCCGGAGCATGCGGTCAACCGTTATGGCACTCCGGGTAAGCAACAAAGCCTGCTCGTAGACCGTTCCAACTCGTCGCCCTATACTGCGGTGGCGTTCCATGAACTGAGGTCGGCCGGTAGCCGGCAGACGAGTAGGAGAGTAGACATGGAGATCCAAGGCAAGACGGCGTTGGTGACGGGAGCCGGATCGGGCATCGGCCGGGCCTCCGCGTTGCGGCTGGGTGCCGAAGGCGCCGCCGTCGCCGTCGCCGACATCGATGAAGGCGGCGGACGGGAGACGGTGCGTCAGATCGAGGCCGCCGGCGGCCGAGCCGCCTTCGTGCGAGCCGACGTCACCGAGCCAGGCGACGTGCGCGCGATGATCGGCTTCGCGCAGGAGACCTTCGGCGGGCTGGACATCCTGCACAACAACGCCGGCGTCATCAGCGGACGCCCTCGCTTCCCCGACGCCGAGCCGGAGCAGTGGTTTCGCACGGTCGACACCAACATTCGAGGCGCCATCCTCGTGGCTCAGTACGCCGTCCGGTCGATGCGAGAGCGCGGCGGCGGCGTCATCGTCAACACATCTTCGCTGTCCGCCGTCATCGGCTTCGCCGCCGATCCCGTCTACGCCGCCACCAAAGCGGGCGTGATGATGTTCACAGCCTCGCTGATGCGGCTCAAGGACGAGATGAACACACGTGTGAACTGCGTGTGCCCGGGTCTCGTCGACACGCCGATGCTCCAGTCCGGCCGGGAGGGAGCGGAGCCGCCGCAGGAAGGGCCCACCCTGGAACAGATACTGGAGCTGGTCCCCCTCATTCCGCCTGAGGAAGTCGCCGACGCGGTGGTGGAGCTCATTCGGGATGATTCGCTCGCCGGCCGGGCGATCGTCATCCGGAACGGCCAGCCCCGCGAGCTGCTCCCGCAGCCCGAGGGGCCGGTCATCTAGCTCGGCGGATCCAAGACCTGGCGCTTCTCCGGCTCACGCCGGCAGAAGGCGGGGAGAAGCGCGCCGCGAAGCGAGCTACTCGTCCTCCATGTATTCCTTCACCTTCGCCATCAGCTCCGGGGTCGGCTCAAGGCCGTGTGTCTTGGCGTGCTCCGCCGCGAGCTTGAGCGTTTCCTCCTCGGTCTTGCCGCGGACGACGTGACCGCAGCCGGAGGCGGGGTTCACTTTGACGCAGTCGATGATCTTGCCCATGACGTTACCTCCACACTCTGCCGACGCGGCGCTGCAGCACCGGATCGCACTCCGCGACGCTCGGTCGTGACGGCCTACGCGGTGGACTCGGCCTCGAGGCTGCCGTCGAACCAGTCCGGGTCGCTCGCCAGATTGGCGCGCAACTCACGGTACCAGGCGTCCGTGTCGGGATTGTCGGAATTGGCCTTGTAGTTCGCGCTCGTGTCGAACCGTGCCATGGCGATGAACTCGTCCGGGTCGTTCAAGTTCGAGACGATCGCGGACCGCTCGAAGCCCTTGGCCTTCGGCTTTCGTTCCTGTTCCCATCGGTTGAAGGTGTCGATGACGGCCTGGCGCTTGCCGGGCTGCGCCTTGAATCGGAAAACGGTTACGTGTGCCATGTTTCTCCTCTTGGTTCTATTCCCCGGACTGAGGCAGGTGCTTGTCGGCCTGTCTCAATCTGGAATGAGCGGGAGCTGTGCCGCTCCTGCTCTCTAGTGGATGCCCGCCGCCACTTGTACCAGCATCGCCTGCACAGCCTCGTTGTCGGGCCCGACGAAGCGGTCCATGCCGGGAATCTCCGCCAACGCGCTCAGGAGCGCCTCGGTCTTCCCGCGGGCGGGCGGCAGGTGAGTGCTGAGGATCGTCTTGGGTTGGAGGCGACGGATGCGCTCCAGCTCGCCGGCGAACTTGTCTCGGTCCACCAAGGCAGTCCACGGGTGATTGGCGGAGTTGAAGAGCGCAAAGCCCTGACCGAAGGCCTGCTCCGGAATGTCCGCCACGTCCTCGGCGGGGGCGGGAACGAACGCGCCGAAGGCGTCCGACGTGAAGAGAACCTCTGTCTTCGTGTCGAGAAGGCCGATGGTGGCCGCCGAGTCGAACACCGGCGGCACGACGACGGTGAGGCGGCGGTCGCCCGCGCTGAAGCTCTGATCGGGGTTGACGATTTGAACGCGTTCCAGCGGCACCGGCGCCTCGCCCAACAGCTTCGCGAGACCGACGAAGACGGTGACCAGACGCGCGTTCGGCGCCTCGTTCAGCACCTCCCTTAGGTTGCCGGCGTGGTCCTTCTCCTCATGCGTCATGACCACCCACCTGAGGTCGTGAGGGTGGACGAGAGACCAAAGCGCCTCAAGGAACTCCTCTCGTTCTTTGGGCATCCCGGTATCCACCAGTACGGGCTCGTCTGCCTGGATGAGGAACGCGTTGACCGGCAAGAGGCCGAAGCCGGGCGCCGGCTCGTAGGACGGTAGGACGTACGTATCAGCAGTTGCTCGGTAGGGTGTCTCCATCAAGAACTCCTTTCTTGGTGCGGTATCAGTCCATCGCTGCCGCCGATACTCGTTGCGGGCATCGACGATAGCTAATAGTGCTATAGATATACTATATGCCTAAAACCTCCCTCCCTGTCAACTGTGACGACGCCGATTGGGCCGTTGTTGCCACAGTGGAGCCCCCGCAGGCGCGAACAAAGGTTGGGCAAACCTGCGTGACTCACCGTTTTGGCCGCTCGAAGCGTGCGCTTCTCGTGGAGCGAGAGGAGATCGTGGGTGCCGGCGCAGGCGGTCCCGGGAAGCCGCCGCGGCCGGGCGCGGCCACGGCGCTCCGCGCGGGCATGCGGTCCAGGCCAGGGTGAGCTACCCTGTGGGACGCCGGCGCCGCTCGATGAATCCAGAAAGAAGGATTCGGAGAGACGGATCCGGCTCTCCGAATTTCAAGTGAGGCTTGGGAAGACATACCTCCCATGAGCTTTGATCTGCATTTCACGGATGAGGACTGGGCCCGCACCGAGCGCGACTGGACGGCGTGGTGGAGCGGCGAGCTGGAGCGGCCCCTCGTACTCATCAACGACTTCGTTCAACGCCAGGACGGCCAGTTGCCTGAGCTGCCCGCGTTCACCAGCAATCTTCCACTGGACATGCCCGCGGAGGAGGTGGTCGACCGGGTACAGGCCTACCTGGAGGCCACGCGATTCTACGGCGATGCCTTCCCCCGCTGGTGGCCCAACTTCGGCCCGGGCATCGTCGCCGGATTCCTCGGTGCCGAAGTGCACTCCATGCGCGACACCGTCTGGTTCGAACCGGCGGAGGAGGTCGAGATCGCAGGGCTGCGTCCGACCTACGATCCCGACAACGTGTGGTGGAAGCGGGTGAAGGATCTGACGGCGGCCGCCGCGGAGCGCTGGGGCCCCCGGGTTGTCTTGGGTCACACCGATCTCGGCGGCAACCTCGACATCATCGCCTCCCTCCGGCGCACGGAGCGGCTCTTGCTGGAGCTGTCAGACGCCCCGGAGGAGGTGGCGCGCCTGCTGGGCGAGGTCACGCGCCTGTGGCTGCGCTACTACGACGAGCTGCACGAGATCATCCGCCGGGGTGCGCGGGGAACGACTCCCTGGGCGCCCATCTGGTCTGCGCGCCGATGCTACATGCTGCAGTGTGACTTCTCCTACATGATCTCGCCGGCCATGTTCGAGCGCTTCGTGATGCCGGACTTGACGGCCTGCTGCGATGCGCTGGACGACCCGTTCTACCACCTCGACGGCGAAGGGCAGATAACGCACCTGGACCTGCTGATTTCGATTGAGCGGCTTCGGGGCATCCAGTGGATCCCCGGCGACGGCGCGCCGCCACCGGAGCGCTGGCTGCCGTTGCTGGCACGGATCCGGGATGGCGGCAAGCTGTGTCAGCTCTTCGTGAGCGCTGAGGGCGCCATGACCATCGTCCGCGAGCTGGGCGGCCGCGGCTTCGCGTTCCAGCTCTTGGAGCTCATGAGCGAAGAAAAGGCTGGAGAGTTCCTTGCCGCGCTTGCAGCCGCCGACGCCGGCACGCATTGAGGGCCACCAGGTTATCGTGACAAGGACCGCGCCAGCCCGGCGCCTCTTGACCGATGTCTAGCTCCGGGCCACAGCGTGAGCGTGCTGCGGGTCTGACCCTTGGTCGGTGGGAACGGCAACGTAGAAACGCGCGCGTCAAGCCGGAAACTCAGCCGTCTCGGCCCGCTCGACGACCGCGCGACAGAGCCGCGACAGATCGACCGGACGCCCCTGCGCTCCGAGCAGGCGCATCTCGCAGGGGTCTTCCCGCTGGAACAGGTCGGCCCGGACCCCCCGTCGCCGCAACTCCTCGTACAAGCCGACCGCCGACTTCAGCGCGCGCAACCAACTCGTCGGTTCTGCCTCGTGACCGTGGCCGGCGGCGCGAAAGCTGACGCCCTGCCGCTCGCTGATAGGCATGATGTGCGGCGGAAGATCGTCTTCGTAGGCCATGCGGAGGGCGTCAACTAGGGACGGCCAGTCGTCCGGGTCGACTCTCACTCGAAATCCACAGCACATGGGAGCTTTCCACACACTCCGCGGCAACGCCGTCCAGCACTGCCTCTCATGAGTAGTCTACTACGTTTCGGCGCGAATCTCCTGCCGGCGCATCTGCCGGCGCGCGCGGCCTCATCGAGCGGCGGCTGTTCCCGGGACTCGCGGGGGTGGTACCGGCGGTGGTAGGATAGTCCCGCCATGCAACAGTGCGTCGAGCGCGCCAAAGGCAGACACAACAGGAGGAGGGTAGCATGAACCTCGCCGAGCGCCTTGGGTACCGTCCAGACGACCGCGTCCTCATCGTCCACGCCGACGACGTGGGTGTGACCCACGCGGCCAACCAGGCGGCCTTCGAAGCGCTGGAGGGCGGAAGCATCACCTGCGGCTCGATCCTGGTTCCGTGTCCCTGGTTCGCGGAGGTGGCCGAGTATTGCACCAGCCACCCACAGGCCGACTTGGGCGTCCACCTCACCCTCAACTGCGAGTACCCGCTCTACCGCTGGCGCGCCGTCTCCGGTCGGGAGCAGGCCCCCACTCTGTATGATGACCAGGGGTACATGTGGATGACGACCCCGGACGCGGTGGCCCACATCTCCCCCGAGGACGGCGGCCGAGAGATGCGCGCCCAGATCGAGACAGCCCTGGCCGCCGGCGTAGACGTCACGCATCTGGATACCCACATGGGCACCGTGATCTTCCCCAAATTCATCGAGTCCTACATCTCGCTGGCAATCGAGTACAGGCTACCTCTCTTCCTGATCAAGCCGAGCCGCGAGCTGCTCGAGTCCAGGGGAATGTTGGAGTTCTGGGAGGCGCTGGAGCCTCAGGCGAGACGTGCCGAGGAGGCGGGCCTGCCCATCCTGGACGCCATCATCACCGAAACGCTCGGTCCTTCGCCCGAGGGCAAGGAGGCCTACTTCAAGAGCCTGTTCGCCGGCCTCGAGCCGGGCGTCACCCACTTCCTCATTCACCCGGCCAAGCCCTCCGACGAGCTCTCGGCCATCGCGGAGGACGCCGCCGCGCGGGCCAAGGACTACGAGCTCTTCCGCGACGGAACCATGCGCGCCTACATCGAGAGCCTGGGCATTCACCTGACGGGCTACCGGGAGATCCGTGACGCCTACCGGGCCGGCGCGCTGAAGAGCTGACCGCACTCGTCCGTCCTCGCACGACTCTCCGCTTGTTGGCGGCCTCCCGGCACCGAGGCTTCCCGCAGGGAAGAAAGAACCCGGACATCTGTCCGGGGTGTGTGTCGGTTCGAATGGGTCTGGGGACTACGCTGACGGCGGGGCAGCGCGGGCCCAGGTCGCCGGCCGTCTCACCGCAGCGGCTTCATCTGAGGGACGAACTGTGGGCGCCTCCGTCGACTCGTGTACCAACCGGCGGCCGCAAGGAGCGCGCCCGAGGCCGCCAGCGCGGCCGACAGCAGTGCGGTGCCGCCGGAGCTGGGCATCCCAAAGACCCCTCCGTCGCCGGAATTAGGCAGGGAAGCGGGCGGCGACTCCCCCTGCACCGTCAGGCTCAAGGAAGTGGGAACACCACCGCAGTCCGCCGCGACCGTAATCTCGCCCGGAGTGCTCCCCACGTAGAGCGTCGTCGTCGCCGACCCGTCGGTGTCCGTAGTCAAGAGGCTTGGATCGACGCGCGCGTCAGTCCCCGGCTGTGACATGACCTCAACCATGCAGAGTGCGTCGGCCACCGGCCCGCCGCCTGCTTCCGCAACCGCAACCGTCAGCGTGACCGATTGTCCGACCGACGGCGTCGTGTCGTCGGCGAGCATGAAGACCGTCCGCTCCTCTGGGAAGGAGGCCGGCGGCTCTTCAGACGTGGACGTCGGCGTAGCGGTGGCGGACGGCGTGTCCGTCGTGGTCGGCGTGGTCGTCGCTTCCCCGGTCTGAGTTATCGTCGGTGTCGCCGAGGCCGTGTCCGTGGCGGCTGGCGTATCCGTCGTCGTCGAGGTTGCGGTGGGTGTCTCGCTGGCCGTCGGTGTCGGCGTGTCGGTGTCGGTGGCTGTCGCGCTTGGCGTGTCCGTGACGGTTGCCGTAGCGGTGTCGGTCGGCGTCGGTGTGTCCGTCGGCGTGGGCGTCGAGGTATCGATGGGCGTGACGGTAGGCGGTATCGCCGTGTCCGTCGGGGTCGCGGTGGGCCCCAGGACGGTCGTGCTCTCCACGTCGCTGTTGTTGCCCTCGTTCGACTCGGCTACCACGTCCAGGGGGTCTGCGGTGGCGGTGTTGTCCACCGTTGCGTCCACCGCCGACGTGAGGAAGCCCGTGATGGTGATCGTGGCGTAGGCGGCCGGGCCTGTCGCGAAGTCGTCGAGGTCGCAGTCAAGCGTGCCGCCCGTTACGGACCCGACAATGACGCAGGTCCCGCGCGTCGTCGAAAAGCCCGAGATGGTGAAGTTCGACGGCACCGTGTCCATCATGCGGACGAACGCCGCGCCGAACGAGCCGACGTTCCTGACCTCAATGGTGTAGGTGAACGTCTCGCCGGTGAACACCGGGTCGGCCGAGTCGGACTTCGTCACGGTCAGATCCGGCATGAGCGGCGTATCGGTCGGCGTGGGCGTGTCGGTGGGCGTGTCCGATGGTGTCGCGGTATCGGTCGGCGTGGCGGTGTCGGGGGGCGTCAGGGTATCGGTCGGCGTCGCTGTCTCCGTGGGCGTGTCCGTGGGTGTGGCAGTCTCCGTGGGCGTGGCGGTATCAGTCGGCGTGGCGGTATCAGTGGGCGTGGCGGTGTCGGTCGGCGTCGCCGTATCCGTGGGCGTGTCCGTGGGTGTTGGAGTCTCTGTGGGCGTGGCGGTATCAGTCGGCGTGGCGGTGTCGGTCGGTGTGTCGGTCGGTGTGTCGGTCGGAGTATCGGTCGGCGTGGGCGTCTCCGTCGGGGTGTCCGTGGGGGTGTTGGTCGGTGTGTCGGTCGGCGTGGGCGTCGTCGTCGGCGTGTCCGTCGGGGTGCTGGTCGGCGTGTCGGTGGGCGTCGGCGTGCTCGTCGGCGTGTCGGTGGGGGTGAAGGTAGGGGTGACGGTCGGTGTATCGGTCGGGGTCGGCGTAGGACCCAAGACCGTCGTGCTCTCGGTGGCGGAGTTGTTCCCCTCGTCGGACTCCGGAATGGTGTTGTACGGGTCCGCCGTCGCGGTGTTGCTCACCGTGACGTCCACGGCCGATGACAGATAGCCCGTTATCGTGATCGTGGCGAACCCTGCCGGGCCCGCGCCGAGGGATCCAAGGTCGCATTCGAGAGTGCCTCCGGTAACCGGCGGCACCAACACACAGAAACCGCGCGTCGTTGAGAAGCCCGTGAACGTGAAGTTCGCGGGCACCGTGTCCACCATGCGCACGAACTGCGCGCCGGCCACACCCGCGTTCCGCACCTCAATGGTGTAGGTGAACGTCTCGCCCGTGGCCACCGGGTCGGCCGAGTCCGTCTTGGTGACGGTGAGATCGGGCAGGCCCGGCGTTGGGGTGGCGGTCTGCGCCGCGGCTGAGCTCAGCGAAAGATGGAAGAGGAGCGACAGGCCGACCACCGCCAGGAGCAGACGTATCGCGGCCTTCCTCGTCACGTTCGGGGACCTCAAGATTCGGTTCTCACTACCCATTCAGCCAAGGCGCTACTCAGGGTGGATGCCCTGATGGGAGTATCGGACGCTGGAGAAAAGGCTTTAGGGGTTCTCCGAGAAGTTATCTAGGGTTGCCTGGGCCGTAGATCCGAGATCAAGGAGCCGTGCGGCGGGTCGCCCCGCCCGCCCCGCGACTGACTAGCCGGTCACCGACCTACGTGCCCGTCAAGATCGAGCACGCCGGACAAGACCGATGGCCTGTCCGGCGTGACGTGTAGGATCCAGCCCGTTTCGCGGGCGGTCTAGTTTCCGAAGTCCCAGCCCATCCCGGAGTGGTACCGCCTGAGGATGTTCTTGGCGATCAGGATCTTGTGCACCTCATCCGGCCCGTCGGCGAGGCGCAGCGTGCGCGCACCCTCGTACATGGCAGCCAGCGGCAGGTCCCCGGACACTCCGGCGCCGCCCCACACCTGGATCGCCCGGTCGACGACGCGGTGATAGGCCTCAGGCACGAAGATCTTGATCGCCGAGATGTCGGTTCGCGGATCGACCTCGCTCTCCATCTTCTCGGCGCAATGGATCGTCATGAGCCGCGCGGCCTGGATGTCGATGTAGGAGTCCGCGATGAAGCCCTGGATGAACTGCTTGGTCTCCAGCAGACCGCCGTGCACCTCGCGCACCATCGTGCGTTCGACCATCAGGTCGAAGGCGCGCCACATCTGCCCGATCGAGTTCATGCAGTGGTAGACTCGGCCGGCGCCAAGCCGATCCTGCGCCGCCTGGTGGCCGGTGCCGGTCTGTCCAAGCTGGTTCGTCACCGGAACGCGAACGTCGTCGTAGATGATCTCGCAATGGTCGCTGTCGCGGCCCCAGACCGGCACGCCTCGAATGATGTTGACGCCGGGTGTGTCCCTGGGCACGATGATCTGCGTCATCTTGGCGTTGCGGTCCCCGGGGGCGTCGGGGTCCTCAGTGCGGCACATGACGATGAAGAAGTGCGCGCGCTTGCCGTTGGACGTGAACCACTTGTGGCCGTTGATCACCCACTCGTCCCCGTCGCGCTTGGCGGTCGTCCGCAGCGAGCGCGGGTCGGAGCCCGCCGTATCCGGCTCGGTCATCGAGAAGCCCGACTGCATCCCTTCCTCGATCATCGGGATGAGCCATTTCTTCTTCTGCTCCTCGGTGCCGTACTTGACCAGGATCGATTGGTTGCCTGAGTTAGGGGCGACGACGCCGAACAACGACGCCGCGCCCACCGCGTAGGCCAGCACCTCGTTCATGTAGGCGTGCTCGAGGAAGTTGAGCCCCGAGCCACCGTACTCCTCGGGCAGGTGCGGCGCCCAGAGGCCCGCTTCCTTCACCTTCCGCTGGATCCCCTCGCGCAACTGGCGTGATTCCTCCAGGTCGCTCTCTGTGAAGCGACCGTCTGTCCGCCAGCCCCAGAGCATGTTCTCGTTTGGGAGGATCTCTTTGTTCACGATCTCTGCCGTCAACTGGCGGATCTCGTTGACGCGCTCCGACAGAGTGGGCACCGGCTTGACGTTCATCTTCATGGCAGCCTCCTTTGACGCCTCGTTGGCGTCTTATCCAGGGTGTGCGACCCTACACTATTATATGCCTGCTAGGGCAAGCTCGCGCAGTCGCCGCGGCGAGCCTGCTGCCGGGCATGCAGGCGCCGGTTCGGCCAGCTCGCCACCGGACCGGCCCCGGCCAACGATACCACAGGCCGCGATGCCAACGAGAAGGCTGCGGGGTTGCATGGCTAACCCTGGTCGAGAACGGCCCGGATCGTCGCCGCATACGTCTCGCCCTCCGCGTCGTCGGTGACGATCTCGATCTCGGAAGCGGAGGAGACACCCAGGCCGAGCTCGGCGGCGCGCCTGATCTGCTCCTGCTGGAAGATCGGCCCGGTGCTCACGTCCGGCGTCGTGCCCAGGTGGCGCAGGATCGCCACGCCCACGGCGTCGAGCGCTACCCGGTCCGTCCCCGCCAAGACTACTCCGGCCTCGACCTCTGTCCCCAGGTCCGGCCCACCGTCCACGAAGGCCCGCACACCGTCGATTACCACCAGGGCGGGCGTGTAGGAGGTGTTGATCTCGGCGATCATCGACCGGATGTAGGGGGAGCCGTGCATTTCGTCCATGTAGTTGTAGCCGCCGCCGGGCAGTTGGTAGGCGACGAGGCCCACCGAGTTCTTCAGAGACAGCGTGAAATGCCCCCCGTGACCGTGGGTCTTCAGGTTGCACGTCTCCACCACGGCGTCCGATTCGAGCAGCAGGCGCGCCACCGATATCCCATCCTGCCAGTGGCTCTCCGGCGGGTAGAACTTGGTCCAGCCGTCCTGCTCCATCTCGTTCAGGAACAGCAGGTCGAGACCCAAGTCCTGCGCCACCGCCACGGCTCCGGCCCCCTCGGCTATGGCACGGGTGTCTCTCCCCACGCCCGAGCGCTCGGCGACGGTGACGTTCGACGCGCCCCGCCCCAGGACGCTCTCCGCGACGGCTCTCAGCGTATCGGCATGGGTGACGCAGGGGGTCGGCAAAGTGCCGTTGAAGTTGGGCTTGAGGTAGACCCGGCTGCCCTGCAGCCCTTCCGGCGAGACGAGATCGACGGCGCGCCGGACGCCGCTACCGCGGTCGGTCGTGCGAATGAGGGCGACCCTCGAGCCGGCTGCCGGCAGCGGGGAAGCGGTGGGGGCGGGTTCGGTCGGTGTGGCGGGCGGCGGTGTCCGTGTCGGCGCGCGCTCGTCCTTCTCCGCGCCGTCGCACCCAGCGAGTAGCGCCAGCGAGCCGGCGCCGAGCGCGCAAACACTGAGGAAGTCCCGCCGGCTGAGTGAATGTCTGAGCTTCATGGTAGCCTCACCCTCGCGCTCTCATGCAGGTCCGGCAGCCGGGAGCCCGACGGACACGGCAAGTCCAGTCTGTACGCATCCGCTCGCCGCAAGCCGATCGGGATGGCCTCCTCATCCACACAGGGCCTCGAAGAACGCGGTCTCGCAGGCGGCCTGATCGTCGCGCGAGATCCATCCCTCGTGCCGGTAGCCGCTCGCCCGGCCCACGCTCGCGGCCTTCTCGGCCCAGAGGGGGTTATACGAGAGCAGACTCGCTTCCCGGAAGCCGAGCCGCCGCAGGAACGTGCCGATGGCGCGCAAGTTGTCCAGGTCGGCGGTGAGGCCGGGGATCAGCGGCACGCGCGGCAGGACACGCTCTCGCGCTCGTTCGGCCAGGGCCTCCAAGTTGCGCAGAATGACATCGTTGGGCCGGCCTGTGTGACGCTCGTGCAGCTCACTGTCGATGAACTTCAGGTCATAGTAGATGAGGTCGAGGTGAGGGAGCAGCCGGTCGCGGAAGGTCTCCAGCCTGAACAACCCGCACGTCTCCACAAGCGTTTGGACGCCCGCGGCCTGCAGTTGTCTGGTAAGCTCCTCGACGTAGCCAGGGAACATCGTGGCTTCGCCGCCGGAGAGGGTCACCCCGCCGCCGGAGTTGCCGTAGAACGGCCGGTCGCGGAGCAGGACCGGCAGGAGATCGTCGATCTCCCAGAAGCGGCCGACCCGCTTGAGGGCGTCCGTGGGGCAGACGTCGGCGCAGGCGCCACAGCGGTCGCAGCGGGGCCGGTCGAAGGAGACCGCAGGGCCCGCGCCCAACGCCCCCGGCCCGCAGACCGGCATGCACTCGCCGCAGGCGATGCACTCCTTCTCCAGAAAGGCGATCTCAGGGCGACTATTGATGGCCTCCGGGTTGTGGCACCAGACGCAGGCGAGCGGGCAGCCCTTGAAGAAGACGGTCGTCCTGATGCCCGGCCCGTCGTCCAGCGAGTTGGTGCGTACGTCCACGATGAGCGGCCGCCGTCGCTCCGGCGACGATGGTCTTCCGGCCACCGTTGCTTCGGGCCTCACCATGACGGCTAGCGATACTCCGCCCGCTCGATCAGCTCGATCTGCATCTCCCGGTTCAGCTCGACGAAGTAGGCGTTGTAGCCGGAGATGCGGACCATCAGGTTGCGGTAGTTTTCCGGGTGCTCCATCGCGTCGCGGAGCGTCTCGCTGGTCACCATGTTGAACTGCATTTGCATGCCGCCCAGATCGAAGTAGGTCTTCGCGTATGCGGTCGCGTGCTCGACGAACTCGGCGTGGGGCTCGCCCGGCGCCGGTGTCAGCTTGACGTTGAACGCGATGTTGTTCGGCATCTTGAGCGGGTCCAGCGCGGCCACGGTGCGGATGTTGTCCGACAGGCTGGGGGACGCCGACGCCGTGGGCGTGATGCCGGGGGTGAACGCCTTGCCCCGCTTCCGTCCGCTGGGCAGCGCGCCGGAGAGCGTCCCGAACACCACGTGGTTCGACATGCTCCAGAAGCCGCTCGTGTAGCGGCCGCCCCTGTAGTTCGTCTTGGATTGGTACTCGTCGTAGATGAAGTTGATGACCTCCTCGGCCATCTCCCGCGTGCCGGGGGCGTCCGAGCCGAACTTGGGCACCTTCCTCATGATGCGGGCGTGCAGCGCCTCGTGGCCGGCGAAGTCGTCGCGGAGCGCCTGGGTGAGAGTCGCGAAGTCGACGGATTTCTCCTCGTACACCAACTGCTTGATCGCGAGCAGGCTATCGACCACGTCGGCCACGGAGACCAGGGCGGCGCCGGAGCTGTTGTACTTCGCGCCGCCGTCGATGACATCCCGGCCGCTCTCGAGGCACCCCTGCACGAGAGACGACAGCAGCGGCGTGGGGTGCAGGTATTGATGGGCGCGGCCGAGCAGGTTGTTGTACGCCACGGACTGGCCGATCAGGTAGCCCAGTTGGGTCTTGTAGGCGGCCAGGAACTTGTCGAACGTGTCGAAGCGCGCAGGGTCCGTGACGTCCCCGGTGTGGGGGCCGATCTGCTCTCGGATCAGCGGGTGATAGCCGTCATTCAGCGCCATCTCGAGGGCTGCGACCGTATTCAAGAGCATGCAGTTGGTGTGGCCGAAGTGGCGGCCGCAACTGGTCGGCTCGACGCAGCCGGTGGCGCCCCAGTCCCGCGCGTGCTCGGGGGCGAACCCCTGGTCGACCAGCGCCGCGATGACCGCTTCGTCGTTGTGGATCGAGGGCGTCGAGGTGGTGATGACGTTGACCTCGCAGAGGCGACGCAGGTACTCGAGGGAGTTGACCTTCGGGTGGTAGCGGGCGTTCAGGTTGGGGTCGCGCAGCGTCAGCATCTCGGCGACCTTGAGCACGACGTAGGTCGTGTCGCAGACGGCGCTGTTGCCCTCGGCATCGACGCCGCCGACCGTGGTCGCCATGTCGGACGAGCTGCCGGCGAACAGCCTGAGGCCGACGCTCGGCACGAGGGGGAGATGATCGTTGCACTGGAGGAAGAACGATCCCACCAGCTCGATGGAACGCCGGATCACGGCCTCGCGCTCCTCGTCGTTCCGCGCCGAGGCGACGTCGCGGAGGAAGTAGGGCTGGAGCCACGTGTCCAGCCGCCCGATGGAGAAGCCCGCGTTCATGTTCTCCATGTGCAACGCGATCTTGCAGATCCAGATCGCGTTCAGCGCTTCGTGCAGCGACTCCGCCGGGCTGGCGGGCACCTTGCGGCAGATGCGGGCCATCTCCAGTAGCTCGTCCCGCCGCCCCGCCTGCGCCGAGTCGCCGGAATCGAGTTTGCCGGCCATCGACTCCGCCTTCTCCGCCAGCCGCTCCGCGTAGCGCAGCGTGCCGTCGATCACGGTCTGGATGGCCCGGTAGAAGCTGCGGCTCCGCTCGTCGGTCGCGCTCTCCTCTCGTCGTGCCGCGTCCTCGCGAAACGGGAGGAGACCGCGCTCGAGCATCGCCGGGTAGTCGGGGATGGTATGGGAGACGGCGGCGGTCTTCCACATGAAGTAGAGGACCCAGCGCTCGTCCAATTGCTGGCAACGCGGGTTGTTCCATTCGTGCCGCGTCCACTCGCGGACGTTGCGGTCGACCCAGAACGGGAAGATGTCCTGCGTGAGCAGCTCGACGTCTTCGGGTGACACGAGGTAGGGGTTCAGCGGGCGGTTGCCCACCGTGGTCAACTCGGACCAGATGGTGGTGCCCGCCATCTCGGGGTAGATGACCACGCCGGGGAACTTGGTGGTCGTGGTCCCGGCCAGCAGGCCGCGGTCCCGGATGAGCGGCTCCTTGTTCACCAGGAGGTGGTGGAGCGCGCCGGCCTGTCTCAGCTCCGGGTCGATCTCGTTGCCCTCGGCGTCCGTCTCGAAGCCGTGTTCTCGGTAGTAGTCGGTGATCAGGCGCGCGCGTTCGGTGCAGACCTCGCCGTGCGCGCCGAAGAACTCCGCGCGCATGGCCTTGAGGCGGGGGAAGTCATCGAGGGTGTAGCGGCTGAGGTAGGGGTCGTCGAGGGCGACCACCTCGTCCGTCGGCTCGCAGCGCAGGGTCTCGCGCCGCTGCTCCACCTTGGAGGCCTCCAGCATGGAGTCGCCGAGCTCCTTCACGTCCGCCGCGCCGTTCGTCTCGCTGAGCGTCTTCCGCCAGTCGCGATTGCGGACGACGGCGGTGAGGTGACCGAGCCGGCCGAGATGGGTCATGTTGCCCTCGAACGACAGCTCGTTGTCGATCATCAGGTTCAGCGGGTCGCCGCTGGCGAAGGGGGACAGGAAGGTGCGGAGAGCGTTCGTGTCGCGAAAGGTCACTGTGAGGTGTGGGTCCGAGGCACGGCCAACGCCCGCCCGCATCCGGCCTCCCTCAATCGTAAGGTAGAGGTTCGTGGCGCCGTCCTCGGTGCGGAACTGGAACCGGGAGTCGAACGGCTCCAGCGTTCCGTTGTGGCGGCGGTACAGTTCGCCTCGAAGGTCCGCCGCCCGGTTGAAGGCCAGCGCCATCAGCTTCAGCACGGATGCCAGATAGGGGCCGGTCGTGCGCTCCAGGACGGCCTCTCGCACTCCCATCACGTCTCTCCTTGTCCCAAGCTTCGCCTGCCGCGTCGCGGATTCACCTGTCCCCTAGACGGTAGCATACGAGACGCTTTGCATCCCTGTGGCCGCTTCGGCCCCAGGGCGAGCAAGGACCAGCAGCAGGGCGAAGTAGGGTCGCGGGTCAGGGGTCGAGGGTCGAGGTGCGACCGGGGGTGACATGGAGGCCTTTGAGGGAGGACAGCGGGCACGGTGTCCAAGGCAAGGTCTGATTGTTTTGCAGGCGATCGATCGGTTCGTATCTGGCGGGGACGGCTCTTGCCGGGTGTGTTTGATTGTATGGTGCGGTGGGTGGTGGAAAACGCCACCCCAGCCTGAAGGCTGGGGCATAGAGGGCCCGTCGGCAAGCCTGGGGCAAGCCCTGCGACGTTCCCCAGGGCAAGGAATTCGTTTCGCAGAATCGTGTTTTTTCTGTGTATGCGTATTCGCATTTGGTATCCGGCCTTGGTTCCCAAGCGTACATGTTGTCCGCGTCGACGCAGGCGGGCGCGCGCAAATTGGGTTGTACGAGCCTATGATAAGGCGCGGGGGCGGGAGTGCGAAGGGCCTAGTGGCACGGGTGGGGGCCGGGGCGCCTTCAGGGGGAGGGCAGGCACAGGGGCCTGCCCCTACAGTCTTGGTGGGCGACATGTCGCTCCCTGCGGCGCCGCGCCCGCGTTGCCGCTCCTGCGTCCACTGCGTTAGACTCGCACCGAAGCGCATCTCCCCGAAACGAAAGGTAGGACCCCGCATGGCTGATGACGTGCTCTTTGAGAAGCGACCGGACGGTGTTGGGCTGATCACGCTGAACCGGCCCGACAGCCTGAACGCGATGGGCGGCCAGGTGATGCCGCTGCTGGGCCAGTTGCTCGACCGGTGCGCCCACGACCCCGGCGTCCGTGCGATAGTCCTTACCGGGGCCGGACGGGCGTTCTGCGCCGGCGGCGACGTGAAGGGCATGGCCAGCGGGCCCGTCGGTGGGGTCGGAGGTATGGGCGACGCGGCCCCTGCCACAGGCGACACGGCCGACGGCGGCGGCGCGTCCGGCTCCGTCGTCACCGCCCTGGAGCAGGCTGCGTCGGGGCTGCGGCAGCGGCAGATGGAGATCAGCTACGCGCTGCACACCATCCCGAAGCCGACCATCGCCATGGTGAACGGCCACGCGGTGGGCGCCGGGCTGAGCATGGCGCTCGCCTGCGACATCCGTATCGCGTCCGACAAAGCGAAGTTCAGCACGGTGTTCCGCAACGTCGCCATGAGCGGCGACTTCGGCGGCTCGTTCTACCTGACGCGGCTGGTGGGCTCCGGGAAGGCGCGAGAGCTGTACTTCACGGCGGAGATGCTCGACGCGGAGGAGGCGTTCAGGATCGGCATGGTCAACCGCGTGGTGCCGCACGACCAGTTGGAGGCCGAGACGATGGCGCTCGCCGCCAGGCTGGCCGCCGGGCCGACGGCCGCCTACGCGCGGATGAAGGAGAATCTGAACCTGGCGGAGCAGACCGACCTGAGGACGCTCCTCGACCACGAGGCGTTCAACATGGTGCTGACCGGCATGAGCAACGACTCGAGGGAGGCGGTGCGGGCCTTCGTCGAGAAGCGCGACCCGAAGTTCGCGGGTAGCTAAGGGAGGGGGCCGGGCCGCGTGGCACTCTGAGCTCCAGCGAAGAGTCTGACGCCTCGAGCGTCGCAGACGTGCGCCGGATGCTTCGACAGGCTCAGCATGACAGTGCCTGCAACGTCGCGCAGGCCGTTCGACCGATTGTTGCGGGAGTCGCTCGCACACGGCCTGCCGACGGCCGCTAGACCCTTCGCTTCGCTCAGGGTGACCGGGTCGACGCGTTGGCGCTCCATCATTCTGAGCGCAGAGAAGAATCCCCGGCGGCAGGCTGATGATCATCAATGAATTGTCTTGTTTCTTCGTGAGACCGTCGCCGATTGCCGAAACGCAGGTGGCGACCTGAAGGTCGCCGCTACGGCACTGCCAGTGGTACCCGCCCACCCGCCCGGATGGGTTTATTGAATCTGGGGGACATGCCGGGACCCCCGGCAGAATCCTTCCCGGGAAGGACTCTGCACTCCCCGGGAGCTACTTCGGACTATCGTCTCCTACCATCTGCCGGCCTGACCCTCTGCGGATGACTCATCATCTGGAACTATCTCCGCCAGGTGGAAGTGTCATGAGGGTGGGAGGCGCTCGCACACGGTCTGCTGACAGTTGCTAGACCCTTCGCTTCGCTCAGGGTGA
The DNA here is from genome assembly GCA_964406605.1 of uncultured Dehalococcoidia bacterium. Classification (GTDB taxonomy): domain Bacteria; phylum Chloroflexota; class Dehalococcoidia; order DSTF01; family RBG-16-68-14; genus CAYOSF01. The sequence goes on from CAYOSF010000015.1 coordinate 76,587, forward strand.
CGGGGTCGACGCGTTGGCGCTCCATGATTCTGAGCGCAGAGAAGAATCCCCGGCGGTGGGCTGATGGTCATCAACGAATTGTCTTGCTTGCTCCTGAGGCTGTCGCCGATTGCCGAAATGCAGGTGGCGACCTGAAGGTCGCCGCTGCGGCACGCTCCATCGACTGTCAACTCATTTGGATCATGCCCATAGGCACGCAGCACGAGGTGGTGTACGGCCTTGGCGGAGAGGGGCAGCCGCCGTCCGGCCCGGCCGGCAGCCGCTAGACCCTTCGCTTCGCTCAGGGTGACGGGAGCGACGCGTTGGCGCTCCATGATTCTGAGCGCAGAGAAGAATCCCCGGCGGTGGGCTGATGGTCATCAACGAATTGTCTTGCTTGCTCCTGAGGCTGTCGCCGATTGCCGAAATGCAGGTGGCGACCTGAAGGTCGCCGCTACGGCACTGCCAGTGGTGCCCGCCCACCCGCCCGGATGGTTAATTGAATCTGGGGGACATGCCGGGACCCCCGGCAGAGTCCTTCCCGGGAAGGACTCTGCACTCCCCGGGAGCTACTTCGGACTATCGTCTCC
>CAYOSF010000016.1:0-42504 GCA_964406605.1 uncultured Dehalococcoidia bacterium
TCAGCAACGTCGGCTCCGCCGGCGCTGACGGCGTCCGCATGATCGACACCCCCGACGCCACCTTCACCTACACCGGCTTCTCCACCACCAGAGGCACCTGCGTCATCGTCGGACCCACCACCGGTGGCACCCTCGACTGTGACCTCGGCTCCTTCGGCACCGGCCCCGCCGCCTTCGCCACCATCACGATAGACGGCTACGTGACCACCGGCACCGACACCTCCGTCGACAACACCGCCATCGTCGACCCCGACGACGTGATCCTCGAGTACAACGAGACGAACAACTCGGTCACTATCACGACCACCATCCTGGCCCCGACGCCCACCCCAACCCCCACCGACACGGCGACTGCCACCGCGACGCCGACGGACACACCGACGGCGACACCGACTAGCACGCCTACGGACACGCCCACGGCAACACCGACGAACACGCCCACCGATACGCCCACGGCCACGAATACCGCGACGCCGACCGACACGCCGACGCCCACGCCCACGCCGCGGCTGCCGGAACTCGTCGTCACCAAGAGCGACTCGCCCGACCCCGTGGCTAGCGACGCGACGCTCACCTACACCATCGAAGTCAGTAACACCGGATCCGCCGGCGCCAGCTTCGTTCGCCTTGTCGATGACCTTTCCCCAGAGTTCAACGACACATCCGTCAATACGACGAGCGGAAGCTGCGTCATCGTCGGTGCGGCCGGGGCGCGCGTGGTCGACTGCGATCTAGGCAATGTGGGCCTGGGAGCCGCAGCTACCGTGACCATCACGGTGACAGGCTTCGTCACCACGTCGATCGATATCGGCATCGACAACACCGCGACCGTCGATCCGGACGACCTCGTCCAGGAATACAACGAGACCAACAACTCGGTTACCATCACCACTACGGTCCTCGCTCCCACGCCGACGCCAACGGCGACCTACACGCCTACGCCCACCGACACGCCCACCATCACACCGACGCCCACGGACACGCCAACACCGACGGACACAGCTACGCCGACGAACACACCTACCCCGACGCCGACCGACACCCCGACCCCGACAAGCACGCCGACGCCAACGCCGACGCCGCTGCCTTCGCTGATCGTGGTGCTGCCGGGCCAGACACTCACGCCCGGCGTGGGCGTGACCGGCAGTCCGGACATTCAAACCGCGGGTGTTCCATTCACCGCTGATGTCTTTGCGGTCTCGTGGGACTACACAATATCGACGGGAACCGTTGTCACCGTGACGGTGACGACTGAGGACCCGCACGACATAGAGCCGCCGGCACAGCCGCTCGTTGCCGGCACTGCCTCCTTCAGCATCGACCCGCGCACGGCCACGGACGCCGGCTGGCAGATTCAGCCGAGCGGCGGCCCGGGCGGCAGCATCGCATCCGATCCATACGTGGTTGACCCAGCGGTGGTTGACCAGACAGTCGTCGTACTGCCTGGGCAGACGCTGGAGGCGGGCCTGGGACTACAGGGACCGCCAGACGATCAGGTCGTGGCTGCCCCGTTCGACCTCCAAGTGGTCGCAGTCGACCAGTTCGCAAACACCGTGACGGCCGCAACGGGTTCCGTGGCGGTCGCCATCACCTGCACCGGCTACTGCCAGGGCTCCGACGCAGGCTCCATCATTCCCAGCAGTCAGCCCCTCGTGGACGGTCAGGCCACGTTCAGCAGCACCCCGGTCACCATCGGCACGTGGCAGGCCCAGCCTAGTGGGGGACCGGGCACGAATGCGCTCTCCGATCCGTACCTGGTATCGGCCCTGATCGATACGGCGGCCGGCAGCGGCGAGATCGGCTTCGGGGGCGACGGCGGGCCGGCGACCGCGGCTCGGTTCACCCTTCCTATCGATGCCGCCTTCGACGGCGCCGGCAACCTCTATGTGGGTGACAGCGGAAACAACCGCGTGCGGCGGATCAGCCCGTCCGGGACCATCACCACCTTCGCGGGCGGCGGGAGCGGTTGCGCCGGCCAAACGAACAGCGTGGGAGACGGCTGTCCCGCAACCCAGGCGATCCTGAGGTCGGTGACCGGAGTGGCGGTGGACGCCGCCGGCAGAGTCTACATTACCGATCAGCTCAACCAGCGGGTGCGCATGGTGAACACCTCCGGCATCATCACAACTGTGGCCGGGACCGGCGTAGCCGGTGGAGGAGGCGACGGCGGGCCCGCGATCAACGCCAACCTGTATAACCCCTTCGGGCTGGCATTTGATGCGGCGGGGAACCTCTACATCGCGGACGCCAACAATCACCGGATCCGGCGCGTTACACCGGCCGGCACGATCTCGACCGTGGCGGGTGACGGGTACGCAGGGTACCAGGGGGACGGCATCGCGGCCCCGTACGCCCGGCTCAACTTCCCGACGGACGTCTCCATCGATCTCGCCGGCAACATGTACATCGCCGACTCCAGCAACCATGCCGTGCGTATCGTCGACACCGCGGGCATCATCCACACGCTTGCCGGCCAGCGCTCCGGAACGGCAGGCGTACCAGGGTTCAGCGGGGACGGCGGACCGGCAGCGGACGCCTACCTCTCAAGTCCGTTCGGCGTGCTGGTCGACTCCCTGGGTCAGCTCTTCATCGCCGACTCAGGGAACCAGCGCATTCGCTTCGTCGATCAGGCCGGGATCATCAGCACCCTGGCCGGCGACGGCCAGACGGGCTACGGCGGCGACGGGGGTCCAGCAACCTCGGCTCTGCTCAACATCCCGATGGGCATGGTTCTGAGCAGCAGTCAAGAGCTCCTCATCGCGGACATGGGCAACCACCGCGTTCGCAGCCTGGAGGACGTCGGTGCGCCACCTCCGCCGACCCCCACGCCCACAAACACGCCGACGCCGACAGCCACGCCGACGCCCACGATCACGCCGACCCCAAGCGTCACGCCGACGCCGGAGGCCTGCGCCGACGTTACCGGCGACGGGCAGGTACTCGTCAACGACATTCTCTACATCGTGAACCGGTACTTGACCACAGACCCGACGGCCGACGTAGACGGTAGCGGCCTCGTCACCGTCGTTGACGTCCTGATGGCGGTCAACCAGTATTTCCGGTATTGCTAGTCGCCTGCCCGGGGCCCCCGGACACCGATCACGTGCCATCCCGCTCCATCCGCACGTCGGACGAAGCACCTTCACGCTGAGCGGCCGGCCTGAGATAATGACGGCAGGAAAGAAACCGCTGATGTCCTGCGAGCAAGCACGTCAGGAGTACGAAGAGGCGATCGAGGCCCACGCGGCCGCGGTGCAGCAGCTCAAACGCCAAGAGCGGATGATGTTCGCGAGAACCTCGCCGGCGGCCATCCTCCTAAGCGACCAGGATCTGGAAACGATCCGCCGTCTGGAGGCCGAAGAGGAGGAGACGGGGCGGCTGGAGCGGGAGAAGTCGCTCGCCTACGAAGAGGCGAAACGCTCTCACGCAGATCCGTAGCGGCAAGCACGGCAGACGGCCGCCGTCCGCTCTCGCCACTCAAGACTGAGCGTAGAGGAAGCGTTCACCCTGGGACGAGGCTGCGGCGGGCACGTCCGGCCAGCGATCGTTCCAGGGCCTATCCGTCTCGTAGGCGCACGCGGCCTGAAGCACCAAGTCCTCTCGGTGTCGCGGCCCGACGATCTGGAGCGCCGCCGGCAGGCCTGCGTTGGTGAAGCCTGCCCGGACTGTAGCCGCCGGGTGGTTGGAGAGGTTGAAGGGATAGGTGAACACCACCAATTGCAGCGGATCCTCCAGCGGCTTGCCGTCGATCTCGGCGGGCAGCCCGCCTTCCGCCCCGAAGGCCTCCGTCGGCAGCGTCGGCGTGAGGAGCAGATCGTATCGCTCAAAGAGACGCCAGAGCTGACGGACCAGACGCGCGCGAATGCCCTGTGCCACGCCGTATCTCTCCGGCGTCAAGTCGCGAACCGACTCCGCATGGCGCAGAAATCCTCGGCCGAAATCATCGCGGTCCGTCTCCAGCTTGGCGTGGACGCGGGCGTAGTCCTCCGCCCCGAAGATGCAGGTGAACGCGGCCGATGGGTCGTCGAACGGGCGGTCGACCTCGTCGACGTCGTGGCCCATCCGCTCAAACGTCCGGACCGCTTCGCGCACTTCGCGCAGCACATCCGGTTCGACCGATCCGTAGCCCAATGTGGGGCTCCAGGCGATGCGCAGGCGGTCCGGAAGCCGCTCCAAGAGGTCCAAGTACGAGCGCCCGGGGTGCGGCAGCGAGTCCGGGTCCGCCGGATGCGATCCGACCACGGCGTCCATGTACAAGGCAGCGTCGCGGACAGTGCGCGTGATGGGACCATACGCGGCAATGTCCACCCAACCGAGCATCTCGAAGGGACCTCGGGGAACACGGCCGAAGCTGGGCTTGAGACCGAAGCAGCCGGTGTAGCCGGCAGGAATGCGGATCGAGCCGCCCCCATCAGAGCCGGTCGCAAGGGGAACCATCCCGACGGTGACCGCAGCCGCCGACCCGCCGCTGGAGCCACCAGGCGTCCGCTCCGGGTTCCAGGGGTTTCGGCTGGTGCCGAAGAGAAGGTTCCTGGTGAAGGCCGTGTAGCCGAATTCCGGCGAGTTGGTCTTCCCCAGGACGATGGCACCCGCGTTGCGGAGCCGCTCCACCTGAACCGAGTCTCTCTCCGGCATGTCGTCTCTGTACGGGACGGAGGCGTGGGTGGACGGGTATCCCTCGATGTCCTCCAATTCCTTCACTCCGATCGGCAGGCCGGCCAGCGTGCCGACCTGTTCCCCACGAGCCAGCCGGTCCGCCACCGTGCGGGCCTCCTTCATCGCCTGTTCGGGATGCATCGCGATGAAGGCGTTGAGGACTGGGTTCGTCTGCTCGATGCGGGCGACGCATGTCTCCATTAGCTCCACGGGTGAGAGCTTGCGGAGGCGGATGAGTCCTGCCAGCTCGTGCGCAGGCTTGAGGCAGAGGTCGGCTGTCATGGTCTTGCTACGGTCGCCTGTTCTTTCTCGGATGCCCGGGTCAAGGGCCTGCCGGCTGGCACTATCTCATCCGGCGGGCCGCAGGTCAAGCCGCGCTCGCGCCTTGACGGTCTTTCGCCACCCGATCAAGTATGGAGAAGCCGATTCTGTGCAAGCGGAGGTGCGCCGTGAAGGTACGCAACTACCAGGAGGTACAGCCCGACACGGAGGTGCCCGGCGTGGCCCTTCACACCGTCATCTCGGCGGACGATGCCCCCAATTTCGCTCTGCGCGTCATCGAGGTGGAGGCCGGCGCTTCAACGCCCCTGCACACTCACGACTGGGAGCACGAGGTCTTTGTGCTCGGTGGCAGCGGCAAAGTTCGGGGAGCCGAGGGCGAACGGGAGCTGGCGCCGAACGACGCCGTCTACGTGGCGCCGGGCGAAGAGCACTGCTTCTCGAACACGGGCGAAGGCGTCTTCCGCTTCGTCTGCTGTATCCCCCACCCAACGTAGAGGCACCTCGAAGACGACGGTGACCTCGCACGGTCGGCGCACCGACCGGCCGTCCCCCCACCAACCCGCCGCCTGACCCTAGAGATCAAGCCAGACGGTGTTGACGTAGGATCCAGTCCCGCCCAGGCCGACGGCCGGGTTCTTGACGAAGGATTGGTAGAGCGTGTATGAGAGCCAGCTCATGATGGGCATGACTCCCGGCCCCTTCTCGTAGATCAGGCGCTGGGCATCCAACACCAGCTTGACGTGCTCCTCCGGATCCGTCTCCTGCTTGGACTTCGCGATCGCTTCCTCAACGTCAGGGTAGAGCGCCCCGATGCCAACCGAGAAACCGCCGTCCCCTTGCGGCCCGCCCGCCGACTGCCAGTCCAGGGGAATCTCGGCCGTCTCATACGCCTGATTGACTGAGAGCGTTGCATCGTAGTCCGCGCGCGTGACGCCGTCCAGCCAGGTACCGAAGTCCATCGCCTGCTCGTCCAGATCAAAGCCCGCGTCACTCATCTGCTGCTTCCAGATCGGCAGGTGCTGATCGAGGTATTGGATCTCTATGCCCAGGGGATACGAGACCTTGATCGTGATCCTGTCCCGGCCGGTGGCCTCCTTGATCAACTCCCGGGACCGTTGAGGATCGTACGGCTGCAGCTGCTCCAACTCTTCCGGGTCGAGCGCGTATGGCCCGAGCGGCCAGTGGACGATGCCGTCCGGCTTCCCGCCGTCCGGTCCGACTATCCGGTCAACGTACTCCTGTCGGTCCAGTGCGTACAGGGCCGCCTTGCGTATTCGCTCGTCGTCCCAGGGAGGACGCGTCGGGTTCACCATGAAGCTGATATAGGTGTTGACCGGCTCCTCGGTGGAGTAGCAGCCGGGGACCTGGCGGAGGATCTCGTCCTTCTCCGTGCCGTCCTCGGCAGTATACGAATGAATCTGCCCGTCCAGGAAGGCGGTCCGCCGCGCCAGCCTGTCCGTGATGCGAAACGATTCTCTCGTGTCGACGTAGGGAAGCTGCTCACCGGTGGCGTCATCGATGCGGTAGTAGTTGGGGTTGCGGTCGAGGATGAGGCCCCCCGTCTCGGCGTAGGAGCCGGGACGCACCACGTAGGGCCCTGCCCCCACGCCCTTGTCTGCCAGGCTGATCCCCTGTTCGTAGAACTCGCGCGGGGGGATCGTGCCCCCCATCGGCAGGCCGAGGCGGAAAAAGAAGTAGGCGTAGGGACCTTTCGTCTTGATCTGGAAGTTGCTCGCATCCGACGCATCGTACGAGGCGAGCCACTGGACGGTAAACGCGTGGTGGACCGCACCCTGCGTCACTTCGATCCGGTCCAGCCAGGCACTCGCGTCGAACGCGTCCAACTCCCGTTCCGGAACGCCCAAGTCGTTCGGGGCGATCTTGACGCCGGGGCGGATGGCGAAGTTGTAGGTCTCCTCGTCCGGCTGCTCGTACTCCTCCGCCAAGTCCATGAACCAGAAGTCAGGCTTGGTCCTCGACCGGTCCAGCAGCACGTTGTAGAGACGAGGCAGGGCACCAGTGCCGATACTGACGCACACGAGAGGATCGAGCGTCCCCCAGTCCGCCGTTACGGCGCCCTTCAACGTCCCGCCTCGCTTGGGCGTGCCCAGCTCCTGCGTGGATGTGCCGTCCGCCGTCTCCCGCGGTTCCTGCTCCTCACCATCGCCGCCGCAGGCCGCCGCTACGGCCAGGCCCGCCACGCCTACCCCGCCCGCTGCCAACAGCCTCCGGCGGGAGACACGCGCGCGCCGAAATCGGCGCCAGTAGCTGTTCCTTGCCATCGCCGTTCCCTCCTCCTTCCCGTTTCGCCCCATCGGCGACGCCGTCACGTGTTGCTGCGACGCATCACGCTGCTATTGGTTGTAGCTATTATAGGCGGGCCCGTGAAAATGTCAATGAGGCAAGAACGAAATGCGCGCGGGCCCGGACCGTACTGTCTCCCGTTTTCCCGGACGATCGGAAGCCCCGTGCTGCACCGACGCTACGCCGCCGCCGCACTGAGGCTGCATGGCCCTTCCTAGCGGCTCTGGCCCGGAACGCCGGCAGTTGATATACCACCGATGGTAACGGTGGCACAGCATGCGGTTGAACACGACGGGGATAGTAACAGGGAGGACGAGGGATGTTGCGCGGGACGAGGGTTTCCAGAAGGAGCTTCCTGGCAGGTGTGGTGGCGGCTGGAGGCCTGGCCGCGGCTGCTTGTGGAGGAGGAGGAGAGGACGGCGAACAGACCCCTGAGGGCGGCGAGACGGCCGTGGCGGGAGAGCCGAAGTCCGGCGGAACGATTCATCTGGCGACGACCGCGCCGGTCTTAAGCCTTGATCCCCACACAACCGAAGGTGTGGCCGTCGCGGCCAACTTCTACAGCTACGTCGTCCACGTCACGGACTGGCAGGGCAACGTCGGCGACCTCGCGGAATCATGGGAGATCGTCGATGAGCTGGACTGGATATTCCACCTGCGCCCGGGCGTGCGGTTCCAGGACATAGCGCCCGCCAGCGGCCGCGAGGTGGTCGCGGATGACATCGTGTACAGCATCGACCGCCTGCGAAGCCTGCCCGGGGCGGTCGAACAGTGGGACGAGTGGACAGAAAAGTACGAAGCTCCCGATCCTCAGACCTTCACACTGCGCACAAAGAAGCCGTACGGCTACCTGCTGATGAGCCTGGGCAGTCCGCTAACAGCCATCATCCCCAGGGAGGCGATCGATCAGTTCGGCGACCTGGAGGCGAACGTCCTGGGCAGCGGTCCATTCATGTTGGACCGGTACGGCCGCGACGAGGGTATCGACGTGGTGAGAAACCCCGACTACTATCGCCCGGAGATCCCCTACATCGACGGCATCAGCACGAAAGTCCTACCAGACGATACCTCCGTTCAAGCGGCCTTCCGCGCCGGCAACCTCGATGTGTACAACCCGGACAACAAGCTGAAGGCCGACGCCGTCCGGGACGTCAGCGGCATAAGCATACAAAGCTACCTCAGCCGCACCTACACCGTCTTCGATCTCAACGGCGCCCGGGTGGAGGCGTTCAAGGACGAGCGCGTGCGGGAAGCCATCGACCTGGCGATCGACCGGAAGGAGATGATCGACAAACTGCACTTCGGGGGAGCCGAACTTGCCGGGCCCGTGGGGCCGCTCTGGGATTCGTCTCTGCCGACGGATGAGATCGAGAAGGCCTACACGCGGGACGTGGAGAAGGCGAAGCAGCTCATCTCGGAGGCGGGCATGGAAGACCTGAACTTCAATCTGAGCTTCGCCACCGTCGGCAACTGGGCGGACCGCGCTTCCATCATCCAGCAGAACCTGGCCGAAATCGGGGTGAAGGCGAACCTGCAGCCGGGCGAGCTGGGCGCGTGGCTGGCCGACCTGCTGGCCGGCAACTTCGAGGCGACGTCCTACTCCCACCTGCCCTATCTCTCGGATGACATCCAGCTCCAGTCCCATCACACCTACGGGTTCGGCCGCAATGAGGGTGGCTACCGCGGCGTCGAGGACCCCGAAGTGGACGCGCTCCTCGACCAGATCCACGAAACGATCGACGAGGAAGAGCGGATCGCGCTGGCCCAAGACGTGCAGCGCAAGATCCTGGCGCGCCACGGGCCGGTCCTAGTGCTCTACGAGCCATATGGGTACTGGTGCGCGCGCGACAGGATCAAGGGCTACACTCCGACGGCCTACGGGTTCGGGCTCTACAAGTACGACTACTGGATCGACGAGACCTAGATTGAACCGAACGAACGGAGAAGACCGCGCCCGGCCGGCCGCGCCAACCGACGGCCGGCCGCGCCGGTGCCGGCGTCCCAGCGGGCCGGCGGTTTCGGCCGGCTCCGATCTGTCGTCCAGGCCCGCCTGCACCAGGACACCGCCCGGGATCGCATAGGGTCGCGGGAGGACACAGGAAGGGAGCGTAATGGACAAGGACAATTACTGGCGCGGCGGCCTCTGGCAGCGAGCGATGAAACGGCGCCTGTCCCGGCGGCGGGTGATGCAAGTCAGTGGGCTCACCATGGCGGGAGCACTCGCCGCTGCACACGCCGGTTGCGGGGGTGGTGAGGACGAGGGGCAGGGGACGGCCCCGACAGGGACCATCCCCGCCGTGGGCACCCCCAAGGCCGGAGGAGTGCTCCAACTGGGGAGCACGTTTCCTGCCCTGAGCATCGACCCCCACACGGACATCACCCTGGGCCTTGTCTTCACTCCCTACATCTACGGCTACCTTCTCCACGAGGTGCAACATCGGGATGGGCCACCGACCCTGCTCTTCGACCATGCCGAGTCTCTGGAACAGCCGGACGAGCTCACCTACATCTTCAAGCTCCACCCCGGCATCCAGTTCCAGGACCTGGCACCCGCCAACGGCCGCGAGCTGGTCGCCGAGGACGTACTGTACAGCTTCGAGCGGATCGCCTCCGTGGAGTCGACTCCATTCTGGAACGACGGCATGGAGAGCACGTCCGCGCCTGACGCCTACACCTTTGAGGTGCGCCTCACCGCTCCGCACGCCTATACGATGGCCGAGTTCGGTGGCCACCGCACGGCTATCGTGCCCAGAGAGGCGGTAGAGGAGTTCGGCGACCTCAAGTCCCACGCCCTCGGCTCCGGTCCCTTCCAGGTGAAGGACCTCTCCCGCGGCGAGAGCATGGAGATGGTGCGCCACCCCAACTACTTCGTTGAGGGCATCCCGTACTTGGACGGCATTAACTGGCGGATCATCCCCGACGACTCCAGCCTGAGGACCGCCTTCAAGGCAAAGCAGTTGGACAGCTACAGTCCGCCAACCAAGATGCAGGCCAACGAGCTTGCCGACTTCAGCAAGGACGTCGTTCTGACCAAGGAGCCCGGACTGACGATCTTCACGATCCTTCTCAACGAGCTCAGCTTGCCCGCCCTCCAGGACGTGCGCGTCCGGGAAGCACTGGAAATCTCCGTGGACCGGGACGACATGATCGACAAGCTCGCCTTCGGAGAGGGCAAGGTCAGCGGCCCCGTCTCCTGGGGCCTGGAGTTCTGGTCGCTGCCCCAGGACGAACTGCGCGAGCGCTACCAGCGCGATGTGACCAAGGCACGCCAGTTGCTGGAGGCCGCTGATGCTACAGACCTCACGCTGAGTCTGAAGTTCGCTCCCGGTCCGGCCACCGATCAGGCCGCCATGATCAAGGAACAGTTGAAAGAGGCCGGCATCACGATCAACCTGATCCCAATGGAACTGGGCGCCTGGTATGCTGCCCGCTCGGCCAAGGACTTCGAACTCATGTGCCGCGAGCGCATCCCCTACCCGAGCGAGCAGTTCCCTCTCCAATTCTGCCACACCCACAACTGGACCAGGAACGAGGACCCCGTCCACCTGCCCGAGCCCGAGATCGACGCTTTGCTGGACCAGATTCTGGTCACCACGGACATCGACGAGCGGCAACAGTTGGTGATGGAGACGACGCGCAAGATCCTCGACCGCCACGGGCCTTTCCTCTACCTGTTCTCGCCCTATGCCTACACCGCTCGCTGGGACTACCTGCGGGGGTACGAGGACGTTGAGCCCGACATGGTGCTCTACACCTACGACATGTGGCTGGACAAGTAGCCAACAGTGCCTTGCCGGCGTCGCGGCCAGAATCTTCCGGCGCTGTGATTGCGCCGCGATGGGTATCTAGATGCTAGTCCTCGTCCGACAGGGACCGTCCTCCTTCCGTCGCGCCGTCACATGCTAGGCTACGTCATCCGGCGATTGGCCGCGCTCGTGCCCATCCTTGTTGGGGTCTCGATCATCGTCTTCGTTCTCGTGCGCATCATGCCCGGCAACTACGCCCAGATCATGCTGGGTCCGAACGCAACGCCGGAACAGGTGAGTGAGATGGAGCATGAGTTGGGTCTGGACAAGCCGCTCCTGGAGCAGTACTTCGATTGGATGAGCGGTGTCCTTCAGGGCGACCTGGGCGAGTCCTACGTTCGCAACCGAGGCGTCGGCGACGAGATCCTACACCGCCTGCCGATCACGGGCGAACTACTGATCATCACGATCCTGGTGACGATCGTCCTGGGACTGACGTTCGGCGCGGTAGCGGCCATGAATCAAGGGCGGCCGATGGACGGCCTGCTGCGCGGAGTGAGCATCCTGGGCATGTCGGTGCCGACGTTCTGGACCGCCACGCTCGTCATCCTGCTCCCCTCGATCTGGTTTCGTTACTCCCCGCCGTTCCAGCACGTGTCGTTCTTCGAGAACCCCTGGGACAATCTGCGTGAGTACGGGCCGCCGGCCATCGTGCTGGGTTTTGCCTCCGCCTGCGGCCTGGCCCGGATCGTACGAGGCGGCATCCTGGGCGTGATGAGCTCCGACTACATCCGGACGGCGCGCTCGAAGGGTCTACAAGAGCGCATCGTCGTGCGCCGGCACGCCCTGGGCAACGCCATGCTGCCCGTCGTCACTATCCTTGGGCTGGAGATTGCGACGCTGATGGGCGGCACCGTGATCATCGAGCAAGTCTTCGCGCTCAACGGCCTCGGCCGCCTGATGCTGGACTCGGTGACCACACGGGACTACCCCGTCATCCAGGTGATGGCGCTGTACGCCGCCGTCGTCTTCGTCGTGATGTCGCTGCTCATCGACCTCACCTATGCCTGGCTCGACCCCAGAGTGCGGTTGACGGGACCAAGACATGGCTGAGGCCCGAATGGCGCTGGAGGTGATGCCCGAGCGGCGCAGATGGAAGCCGCGGCTCATCTTCAGACGACATCTGATGGCCGTTGCAGGCGTGGCGCTGCTGGTGGCGCTGGGCGTGGTGGCCGCCGCCGCGCCGCTGATCGCGCCCACAGGCCCGCTGGACCAGAGCGCGCCGGCGCTGGAGGCTCCAACCCTCGCCCATCCGTTCGGCACGGACCTCCTGGGACGGGACGTGTTTTCCCGGGTCATCTTCGGCGCCCGCCTCTCGCTAGGCATAGGGTTTGCCTCCGTCACCATAGGGGTGGTGGCCGGCTGCCTCATCGGCGTCGTCTCGGGCTACTTCGGCGGCTCGGTGGACTACATCGTGCAGCGGCTAGTGGAGGTCGTCCTGGCCTTCCCGCTCCTGATCCTCCTGCTGGTGATCGTGGCCGCCGTGGGCGCCTCGGTGCAGAACGTCATCTTCGTGATCGGGCTGGTCATGGCCCCGTTCATGTCGCGGATCGTCCGCGCGATCATCCTGGCGGAGAAGGAGCTCCCGTATATCGAGGCCGCCCGCGCGATCGGCGCGTCGGACAGACGGATCCTGTTCCTCCACCTGCTGCCCTCGGTGATCCCGCTGGCGCTGATCCTGGCGAGCATCGCACTCGGCGGCGCGATCATGGCGGAGGCCGGCCTGAGCTTCCTCGGCCTTGGCGTGCCGCCGCCCAACCCGTCGTGGGGAGCGGACCTGAGCGGCAATGCGCGCACCTACTTCCGGCAGGCGTGGTGGCTCGCCGTCTTCCCAGGCCTCGCCCTCAGCCTGACCATCCTGGGAGCCAACCTCCTCGCGGAGGCGGTGCGGGACGTGGTGGACCCGTTTGGGCAAGCCATGCGGTGAGGACGATCCGCAACGCTGAACAAGCAGAAGGAATCTTCATTCCTGGAGGCTAGACCTTGCGTTTCACTTCTCTCTGCGTGAGTGACCCCGACGAGCTGATCTTCGGGCGGGCACCGAAGCCGGTCGAGTGCGGGCATGGGCTAAGCATCGGCGCGGGCACCGTCTATGCCGAGGTGAACTTCACTCTGCCGACGATGGCCCTGGACGATTCCACGTACGCGGAGACCATCCGCATCTACGAGGAGACGGCCCGCGCGGTCGTCGCTCGGGCGACGGCGCTGCAGGCGCCGGGGCTGGTCATCGAGTTCGAGCACCTTCCGCCCATGACGGAGCGGCCGGAGTGGGGCGCCGCGATAACGGAACGGCTCGCCTCCGTGCTCAGGGAGGCCCATGCGGAGCAGGGCCTTCCCTGCGCGCTCCGAGTGACGCCGGTCGACGTCCGCCATCACCATCATCCGCCCAGACTACGGGACGGAGAGGAATGGGAGTCGCTTCGGGAGTCGTTCGTGCTGTGCGCGGAGGCGGGGGCAGACATCGTGTCGATCGAGTCCGTCGGGGGCAAGGAGGTCTCCGATGAGGCCCTGCTCGCTGGCGACATCGGGGGGATAGCGTTGGCGTTGGGCGTGCTGGCGGCGCGGGACATGGCCTGGCTTTGGGACGAGATCGTCTCCATCGCTGAGGCCCGGTCGATCGTGCCTGGGGGCGACACCGCCTGCGGCTTCGGCAACACGGCCATGCAGCTCGCTCATCAGAGGCTGCTGCCTGAGACGCTGGCGGCGGTTGTCCGCGCGATGACGGCGGCCCGCTCGCTGGTGGCGTTCGAGCGCGGGGCGGTCGGCCCCTCCAAAGACTGCGCATACGAGGGGCCGGTCCTGAAGGCGATCGCCGGTTGCCCGCTGTCCATGGAGGGCAAATCGGCGGCATGCGCCCATTTCAGCCCGGTGGGCAATATCGCGTCGAGCATGTGCGACCTCTGGAGCAACGAGTCCGTTCAACGCGTCGAGTTGCTGTCGGGATCCGCTCCTGAAGCCTTCGCCGAGGCACTGATCTACGACTGCCGTCTCATGAACGAGGCGCTGCTGCGAGGGAACGAGAAGACGTTGCGGGACCTGCTGGTGTTCTCTGACGTGTACCGGAGCCCCCAGGCGCTGGTGCTGTCGCCGCACGCGGCCGTCGCCATCGCCTCTGTCATCGTGGGCGAGGCCGATGACTATCGGCGGACGGTCAAGGCCGGCCTCAAGGCGGCGACCCTTATCCGCGAAGCCGTGGACGCCTCGCTCCTTTCGCTCAACAAGGCGGAGCGCCGCTGGCTGGAGCGAATCGAGTCGGCGCTGGCAGGCCTGCCGGAACAGGAACAAGAGTTGCGCGAGCGGCTAGCGCCCACCTACGGGCACCTGTACGACCCGGCCAGCTACGGGCTCTAGAGCAGCCGGAGCCTTGCCCACAAACGGCCAGAGAGAGACGGCGGGTCACCTGGATCATGAGCTGCGTGTCGTGAAACAATTGGACGTGGCCATTTCATTTCAGGTGCCGGCCGTCATTCTCGTCTTTGGCGCCAACTGCACCGGCAAGTCCAGCCTGGGGCGAGCGCTCGCGGGTCGTGTCGAGCGATGCGCGTTCATCGAGATCGACGAACTGAGATACAAGGTTGTCGGCGGGCTCGTTGCCTACAGGGCGGTCAACAAGTCGTGGGACTACCCGGAAGAGGCTGCACGCCAGGCCAGAATCGGTCTGCGGAATGCCGTGCGGCTGGCCCGAGGCTTCGCCGAGGAGGGGTTCAGCAGTGTGGTCGACGGGCTGGAGAGGGAATGCATACCGGGCTCAGGTTGGGGCGAGACGCAGTTCCCCGATCTCGCCGTGTACAACATCGTGGTGACGTGTGATGAAGCCACACTCGCCAAACGCTGGAACCTCACGGACTGGCCCGAGGACGCGGCGCGGAAGACGGCCCTAAAGGAGCTCGCGTGGTATCGCTCCAAGAGCTCCCTGTTCGATGGGGTCGTCGACACGACGCATACGGATCCTGAGGCGGCCGCCGATGCCGTGGCAAGCCAGGTATTGACCAGGAAGTCGTGACCGGCGCACTCATGACGTCGGGCGGACGCGGTGGCGGTCCGAAGGAGCTAGCGGCAGAGACGAGGTAACTCAGACCGCAGCCGTTCCTCAACCGACCGACGAACCTCCTTCCGGTTAGCCTCGCTCAACTCGAAGAGTAAGGTATCCCGCCGCGCTTTCATCTCGTCGGCGAAGGGATGGCGCGCCAGCATGATGGTGCCGAAGACGAGGCGCTCGCGGCGCAGCGCCTCCACGACCGCCCGCTGGAAGGCGATAGACAGAAGCTCCATCTTTCCGATCTCGTCGATAACGATCAGGTGGCCGGCCTCGGTGCCCGCCTCGACAGCGGGCACGCCAACCCGATCGAGCGCGGCCACGTCCACGCCATAGCGGCCGACGCGCTGGCGTCCCTTGATGCCGACGTTCGCCAGCACGGCGGTCCGGCCCTCCAGCGTGACCAGCTCGAAGCCGGTACGCCGGCCATCCCGTCCACGGGACTCACGGGTGTAGAAGCCGGACGCGGGAACCTCCAACGCCTCGACGACACCCCGCACGAGGGTCGTCTTGCCGGTTCCGGGACGGCCGGTGACTAGAATGGCGGGCATCGTCGACACGAAGAGCGTACAACATGGCCGCAAGGAGTGGGCCTGGCTGACTTGGGCTCGGAGGCCGACCATGGGCCGATGCCATCGGGATTCGCGACGCGGCCCCGGTAGCAGGCCGCCGTCGCTGCGGGTATAATCGCCCACAAGCGAGAGCGGAACGCCTGCAAAGAGGACGCTCGGAAGGAGGCGACTGATGGAAGACCGGTACGCGGGCAACCTCACGATCGAGATAAGGTACTGCGCCCCCTGAGGGTACCTGCCTTTGGCCGCCTGGATGGCGACCGAGATCTGGCATGAGTTCGGCAGCCAAGCCCCGGTGACCATCATCCCGGTGGCGGACGGCCGCCTGGAAGTCGAAGCCAACGGAGAGGGACTGCTCGACCGGAAGGCGGAGGGGGGCGCCTACCCGGAGATGAAGCGCGTCCGCGAGCTCAAGCAGGAGATCAGACGCCGGCTGGACTCCAACGCCCCAGCCTAGCAGCCAGCGCGCACGGCGCGTTGCCGGGCCTTGGGCCAACCTCGGCCGCCGCGTGACGCCTCAGGCACCTCCCCGCACAGGGTGTCGCCCTGGAGATCGTATGAATGCAGTGCAGGTAGACCCAGATCGTATCAGAAGCGCGTGGGAGGGCCGGATCTCCGGCTGCCAGCTAGGCAAGGCGGTGGAGGCGCTCTCGGCGAGCGGGTACGACGCGCTCCAGCGTTACCTCCAGGAGACCGGGGCGCTTCCGCTCCGGGACTACGTCCCCTACCGAGAGGGCGCGCAGGTGTACCAGAGATCGTGCAAGGGTCATCTCACCCGCAGCGAGCCCGACGACGACATCAACTACACTGTTCTGGCGCTGCGGATGCTCGAGCGTTCTGGACTGGGCCTGTCGACAGAAGACGTGGCCCGCGCCTGGCTGCGGCTGCTGCCCGCGGCCGCCGTCTGGACGGCGGAGCGGGCGGCCTACCTGACGCTATTGCAGCGAGCCCACGAGGCGTTCGCCTACGGCCTGCCGCCCGGTTTCGACCTCTCCGAGTGCGCCCGCAACCAGTACTCGGAATGGATCGGTGCCCAGATCCGGGCGGACATGTACGGATGGGTCTGCCCCGGCCGGCCGGAGCTCGCGGCCGATCTCGCCCGGCGGGACGCCTCGCTCTCGCACACGGGCGAGGGGATCCACGGCGCGACGTTCATCGCCGCCCTGGGCGCCGCAATCCCGGCGTCACCCTCCTTCGACGCGGCCATCGATGCCGCGATCGAACAGGTCCCCGGCGACTCCGCCGTGGCTGGGGCGGTCGGGTTCGCTCGGTCGGTGGCAGGCACGCCCGGCGCAGCCGAGCGCATACGCGACCGATACCGTGATCTCCCAACCGTACATACTGTCAATAATCTCTGTCTCGTCGTATGGGCGCTGTTGTCCAGCGAGGACGATTTCTCGGCGGCCGTGGGCGAGGCGGTCGCTGCGGGCTGGGACACCGACTGCAACGGCGCAACTGTCGGCGGGCTCTGGGGTCTTACCGGCAGGCCGATCCCCACGCATTGGACCGAGCCGTGGGGAGGCAGGATCGCGGTCAACGTGGCGGGCGTCGGGGAGTTGAAACTCGATGACCTGGTCGATCGGACGGTCGCCGTCGCCCGGCGCCTCGGTGAGCAAGCGTGATCTCACGATGAGCCCGGGCGTTGTCGTCTTCGGCGGCCTCAACATGGACCTCATGGTAGAGACACCCCGACCTGCCGGTCCGGGCCAGACAATCGAGGGGACGCGCTTCTACACAGCGCCCGGCGGCAAGGGCGGAAACCAGGCGGTCGCCGCCGCTCGGATTCTCGAGGGCCGGGGCGCGGTCGACCTGGTCGCGCGCGCGGGCGGCGACCGTTTCGGTGACGAGATGCTCGGCTACTTGCAGAGCGCGGGCGTCGGGAGCCGGTTCGTGCGCCGCGACAACGAGGCGACCTCCGGCGTAGCGGTGATCTTCATCGACCCCACGGGCGAGAACTACGTGAATCCGGTGTACGGAGCGAACGCTCGTTGCGATGCGCAGCAGGTCGCCGACGTGCGGGAGGCGCTGGACCACGCGACCGTGCTTCTCGTTCAGCACGAGGTGCCGCTGGACGTGACGCTGGACGCAATGCTAGCCGCGCGCGAGCGGGGAGCAACGGTCATCCTCGACCCATCCCCGACGAAGCACCCGCTGCCAAGCGGCTTCCTGAAAGCGGCCGATATTGTCACGCCGAACCAACATGAGGCTGCGGACCTGTGCGGTACTGAGGTGAGAGACGCCTCCTCCGCCCGGGAGGCGGCGCGGCGTCTGCTCGAAGCCGGGCCCAGCGCCGTGGTGATCACGCTCGGTGAGAGCGGCGCACACATCGAAACGTCCCGCTTATCCGTCGAGGTGCCGGCACCGCGGGTGAAGGCGGTGGCCTCGGTCGGAGCGGGCGATGCATTCAACGGCGCGCTCGCAGCCGCGCTCGCGGAAGAACTGGAGCTGCCCGAGGCCGTCCGCTGGGGCGTCGCCGCCGGTGCGCTCTCCGTCACGAGGCCGGGCGCCCAGGAAGCCATGCCCCAAAGAAGCGACGTGGAGGCGTTGTTGGCCGAGGCCTGGTAGCAGGCGATGCGGTTTCGGCGAAACGCCGCTGTGCCCGCGGCTCCACGAGCGGCGACGGCTCGCTGAAAAAAAGTTGGGCGGATACTCAATATTGCCCATGCGAACGCGGGCCAGCAGGGCTATGCTATGGATGGTCTGGGAAGGTTGTCGTAGGGTAGTGCTGCACAGGCGGCCTGCCCTGCGGCTCCCTATCCCGCTCCCAGGCCAACGTGGCGACCGGGTTCGAGGCGTATTCCGCGCCAAAGCATGGCGCGTCTTCCGGAGGGGGGCCTTGGTGGACACATTGCTGGGTGGGCGGAAGGAAAGGGCAGGCGGCAGGGGCCCGCTACCAGGGGGATCCGGTGGCAAGAACCCCGAAGGGATGGCAACGATCCCCACCGCCTGCTTCTACCAGAATACAAGAATAGCCCGCTAATGAACAACGGGGAGGGCGATCTTTTTGCCTTCGCCACCGTATTCTGGATGACCTGCGCCAACCAGGCCGATGGAGGCGAGCTGGTCTTCAACCAGTGGGTGTGAGGCCAGTGGGTGGAGGTGGAGCCACATCCTGGAATGCTGGAAGAGACGCCCCTGGACCGCCCCAATCTCTCGGGTGACTCGATGCCGCCCCCTGCCGGCGCGCCGGCGGGTCGGGAGCGGCGTGAGGCACCTCCTCGCTGACCGCACGCGAGAGAACCACCCCGCAGGGCTGCGGGAGACGGCGCAAGCCGAGCACACTCTCAGCCACAGGAGGAGGAACGACAGTGAACGCGAGATCGATAAGAAGGCTGCTAATCATGGTCATGGGTGGGGCGCTGGTCCTTCATACGGCGGTTAGTGCCGAGGCGCAGGACGCCGTGCCAACAGCCGCGTCGACCGGCGTCATCCAAGGACGCATGTATGTTGCGGACGAGGAGCGCACTCCGGAACGGGCCCTCATCCTGGTGATCCCTTCAGACCTGGCACAGCCTGTGCACCTTGAGGATTTCTTCGAGGGCGACATCAACCAGGTGCCAGCGACACGCGTCGGGCCCGGCGCAGTGCGGCCCGACGCACGAGGAGAGTACTCGGTGACAGATCTGGCGCCCGGGGAGTACCTGGTCTTCTCCAGCGCCCCATTCGTCGAGTACGAGGTGCGGCCTCCGGACGAGGTGCAGGTCTCGGCGCTGGGCGAAATCTCCACAATGCGGGCGTTCCGCGTGACCGTCCTCGCAGACCAGGTCACGGCTGTCGACATCGTCTTTGCTGGCCCGCCAGCCCCCGAGGGACCCTCCCGGCTCAAGATCTGCATGGTGACGTTTGACCCGGATGCCCTTGTGGAGGAGCAGGCACCGGACAGGATCACCACAGTTGACGTGCAGCCCGCAAGTAGTGCCATCACGATCACGATTGCCGAGGACGGCTGCGCCATACTCGATAACATCCCCGCCGGAACATACACAATCACCGTGCGGACCGAGCGTGGCTTCGAGCGCACAGAAGTGATCGAGATCGGGGCCGGCGAAGACGGCCAAATCACGCTTGGGGAGGCGGCTCCGCGGGTCGCACACCTCCCAACGAGCGGAGGTGGCCATAGTGGCGGTTCTGATGTCGTGGCGGGCACGCTGGGTCCGGCAGGCCTTGCGGTGTTCGTCGCCGGCGCTCTCATCTTCGGCGCCTTGAGGAGAAGAGGCGCGTGAGTTGAGCGGTGCAGTGCAAGCCTACCTGGACTGCCTACCCACCGTTTCGGTAGCGGTCACGGTCTTCGGCGTCGTCGCGCTGATGCTGAAGAGACGCCTCTTCGCGTCGCTCTGCTTCCTTGCGCTGAGCTTCGGTGCAATGGCCATCGTGTGGGATGATTGGAGCGCCCGGACGGGGCACCAAAGAGAACTGGTGGCGCTGGTGCACCCGGTGGCCCTATCATCCACGGATGTGTTCCTTCTAATCACGCACGCACCGCTATTCTTCATTGGATTGGCGTTGCTCATGTCGAAGGCCGAGGCGTCAAGGGGCGCGGACCCCAAGCGCCCCTAGCACGGGCGGACGACTGCACGCGGCGGGGGCCACTGGTGCGCACTGTGAGAACCGCGCTCGCCGGCGGTACGGACGCGCTTGATCTAGGCATGCATTTGGGCCCCCCGGCCATCACGTTCAACAACCCCCGCGGGCACGCCCCAATCTCTCGGGTGACTCGATGCCGCCCCCTGCCGGCGCGCCGGCGAGTCGGCTGTGACGGACCGCCATCAGGGTATTCTATCCTTCTCATCCGGCGTCCAATTCGCTACCATGCAGTCACTCTGTCCATGCTCATCGACCTGCACACCCACACGCACCCCATCTCCTGGGACTCCTACCTCAGCGCGGACGAACTGATCGAGCGGGCGAAGGAGATCGGCCTCGACGGCATCTGCCTCTCCGAACACGACTTCTTCTGGAAGCCGGACGACGTGCGCGATCTGGTAAGACGTCACGACTACCTTGTGCTGCCCGCCGTCGAGGTCAATACGGACGACGGCCACATTCTGGCCTTCGGACTGGAGAAGTACGTCTACGGGATGCACCGCACGCGCGAGCTGGTCCGGCACGTCGAGCGGGCGAACGGCGTTATGGTCGCCGCTCATCCCTACCGGCGACAGATGCCGTGGCAGATCGAAGACGAGAAGGAATACGAGGAAGCGCTGGCGCGCGCCAGCCGCAACTCCGCCTACGGCCACTGCGCGGCGTTGGAGGTGATCAACGGCCGCAGCCGGGAGAACGAGAACGAGTTCTCGCAGCGGCTATGCGAGCAGATGGGGATGCCGGGGACCGCCGGCTCGGACTGCCACGCGCGAGCCGACATCGGCAAGTGCGCCACCGAGTTCGAGCGCGACATCAAGAACATCGAGGACCTGATAGAAGAACTCAAGGCGGGCCGCTTCCACGCGGTCAACCTCTCATCCGTTCGGGCGACATAGGCGGCGTCGCCCACCGGGAACAGCCGAGCCTCACCCCAGATAAGTCCCGATCGATTGGGCATCGTATACAATGATCGTGTGGCTAGCCGCACTATCGACCGACGCGTGATCCGTCGCCTCGAGCAGGCGGTGGGCCCGGACGGTGTCGTCTGGCGGCCGGAGGATCTGATCGCCTTCGAATACGACGCGACGATCGAGAAGGCACTTCCGCAGGCCGTCGTCCTCCCCGCCAGCACCGAGCAGGTGGCGGAGGTGGTGCGGATCGCCCTCGACGCCGGTCTGCCCATCGTGGCGCGGGGGGCCGGCACGGGACTGAGCGGCGGCGCCGTCGCGACGTTGGGCGGCGTCGTCGTGGCGCTGACGCGCATGAACCACATCCTGGAGATCGACCCTGTCAACCGGCTGGCCGTGGTTGAGCCCGGCGTGGTGAACCTCGACCTCTCCAAGGCCGCCGAACCGTATGGTCTTCACTACGCACCCGACCCATCGAGCCAGCGCGCGTGCACGCTGGGAGGCAACATCGCCGAGAACGCCGGCGGTCCGCACTGTCTGGCTCACGGCGTCACCACGAACCATGTGCTGGGCCTGGAAGTGGTGCTACCGGACGCCTCGGTGGTCTGGCTGGGCGGTCGCGCCCGTGAGATACCCGGCTACGACCTGCGCGGCGTGTTCGTCGGCTCCGAGGGCACCCTGGGCATCGCCACCAAGATCGTCGTGCGCCTGCTGCCCAACCGAGAGGCAACGCGCACGCTCCTGGCCATCTTCGATGAGGTCGACGACGCGAGCGAGGCGGTCTCCTCGATCATCGGTCGAGGGATCGTACCCCTGGCGCTCGAGATGATGGACCGCGAGATCATTCGCGCCGTGGAACCGGTCCTGCACGTGGGATATCCGATGGACGCAAGCGCCGTTCTGCTCATCGAGGTGGATGGACTGCGGGAAGAGGTCGCCGAGCAGGCCGTCGCCATCCGCGAGGTCTGCGTCGAACACGGAGCACGGGAGGTGCGAGAGGCGGAAGCGGCGGAAGAGCGGGCCCGGCTCTGGGCCGGCCGCAAGGGATCGATAAGCGCGATCGGACGTCTGGCGCCAAACTACCACGTGCTGGACGGCGTGGTCCCGCGCACCAAGCTGCCCCAAGTGCTACGGGGGATCTATGAGACATGCGAGCGGTATGGACTCCCCGTCGCCAACGTCTTCCACGCCGGCGACGGCAACCTCCACCCCAACATCCTCTTCGACGAGCGCGAGCCGGAGCAGACGAAACGGGTGCTCCAGGCAGGTGAGGAGATCATGCGCCTCTGCGTCGACGCCGGCGGTACTATCACCGGCGAGCATGGCGTTGGCCTCGAGAAGCGGCATTTCATGGAGTGGATCTTCTCGGAGGCCGACATCCAGGCGATGCGCAAGGTGAAAGCCGCCTTCGGCTCCACCGACCTGTGGAACCCGTCCAAGCTCTTCCCCGGGAACGACTCCCACCCCGCGCATGCGCAGGCCAAACAGGGAACGCTGGCGCAGACCGGGCCGGACGCCTATGTCTAGGAGCTTGCAACGTTCGGATGCGACTTGAGCCGGATCCGATCGGGTCGTAGTCATTATGTCTACTAATCCCCTGCCCGAAGCCGCTGCGGACCTCGAGTCCGCCCTCCGGGCTCTCCTCGGAGACGGTCTCTCGGTTGCCGAAGAGACGGATTGCCCGGTCGACGGCATATCGCCGCGGCTCGTCGCGACGCCCGCATCGTCGGAGCAGCTTGCTGCAGCCCTGGCGGCGGCAAACGAGCGCGGCGCGGCGGTCGTCCCCTGGGGCGGCGGCTGGCACATGGCGCTGGGCAACGTACCGGCACGCTATGACGTTGCGCTCCGTACGACGAAGCTCGACCGCGTGCCCGAGTATGTGCCGGCCGATCTCACCGTCGCCGTCGAGAGCGGCGTCACCATGGGCCAGCTCCGAGACCGGCTCGCGGAGCACGGGCAGTTCCTCCCAATCGAAGCCGCGGACGACGCGACGATAGGTGGGGTGCTGGCGGCGGGCGTGAGCGGGCCGTCCCGACACGCCTACGGCCTGCCGCGTGACTGGCTCCTCGGCTGCCGGATGGTGTTGGCCGACGGGACCGTCATCAAGGGCGGCGGGCGTGTGGTGAAGAACGTAGCCGGCTACGACTTGCCGAGGCTCGCCGTCGGCTCTCTGGGCACACTGGGCGTCATCGTGGAGGCCACCTTCAAGGTCGCGCCAGGGCCGGGCGCTCAAGAGACGTACCTGGCAACCTATCCAACACTGCAGGAAACGGCAGATACGCTCTCTGCGGCGGAAGAGCGCGGTCTGGCGTTGCGCGCACTGGCTCTCGCCGACATCCAGCCCGGGGGCGCGCCGACCGTGTTGCCGTTCGCGGTGCCGGGGCGGTTTCTGGCCGCATGCTGGCTGGCCGGCGCCCGCGCCGCCGTCGAGCGCTCCGCGCGAGAGTTCGCCGACCTCTGCAAGAACGCCAATACCCTGCGGCTCGAGGGGCGGGACTCCGAGCAATGGTGGGCGCAAGTGGGTCCGGCCGACGCCCGGCCCGAGGGCGGGATCGCCATCAGAGCCTCGCTGCCGCCCTCCGCCGTCGTTGGCTTCATGGAGCGCCTGGACGTCCTGGCCCAACAGGCGGCCGCGCCGGTCGCGAGCGCCTCCTACCCCACCACCGGGCTCGTACTCGCGCAGGTGGGCGGCGCGCCGACCGATCAGCTCGTACGCGTCGTTGAGGAGGCCCGACACGGCGCCGCAGAATCCGGGGGCTCGCTGGTAGTGACGGCCGCGCCCCTGGCCGTCAAAGAGCGCCTGGATGTCTGGGGCGATGCGGGCAACGTGCTGCCTCTCATGCGCCGCCTCAAGCAGCAGTTCGACCCAAAGGGCACGCTCAACCCGGGACGCTTCATCGGAGGCCTGTAGCGTGAGAGCCGGGTCTGCCCCACGTGAGATCGCTGACCGGCCCTCAGACAAGGACATGGCCCAGTGCGTCCGCTGCGGCTACTGCCTGCAGGAATGTCCCACCTACCTCCAGATGGCGCTCGAGACGGACTCGCCGAGGGGCCGTATCTACCTCATCCGGGCCGTCGCGGACGGCCGCGTGAAGACGACCCCCTCACTCTTGAACCATCTCGATCTTTGCCTCCAGTGCCGCGCCTGCGAGACCGCCTGCCCCTCGAACGTCCCCTTCGGCCGCATCATGGAGGCGGGTCGGTCAATGCTCGTGCAGCGAGGACGGCCCTCGCTGGCATCTCAGGCTCGCATCCGGCTCCTCAGGAGCGTATTCCCCTACCCGAAGCGGCTAAGCACTCTCTTCTCCCTGTTGCGTCTCTACCAGCGTTCGGGCCTGCAACGGTTGCTGCGCACGACCAAGGTGCTCCGGATCCTCCCGAAAGGCCTAACCGAAGCGGAGTCGATGCTACCGATGCTGCCTGCTCGACCGTTCGCGATTCGCAACACCCGCGGCAACCCGGCGGGAAGCACCCGGCGCGTCGCGTTGGTGACCGGCTGCGTCATGGAGCACATCTACCCGCGCACCCACGAGGCGACGGTGCGGGTCCTGGCGCGGCACGGCTTTCAGGTCGTGGCGCCGCCCGACCAACGGTGCTGCGGTGCGGTCAGCGCACACATCGGCGACCGCAGCACCGCCCGCAAGCTGGCGCGTCACAACATCGATGCCTTCCTGGCGACGGACGTCGAGGCGATCATCGTGAACGCGGCCGGTTGCGGCGCCATGCTCAAGGAGTACGGGGAGCTGCTGGACCAAGACCCCGACTACGCAGAGAAGGCCCGCCGGTTCTCCTCCATGGTGCGGGACGTGACCGAATTCCTGGCCGCGCTGCCCATCCAGCCGCCTCAGGGCGCCGTCAACGAGCGCGTCACTTATCAAGGCTCGTGCCACCTGGCGCATGCCCAGCAGGTGCACGACGCGCCACGCGACCTGCTTCAAGCCATCCCAGGCCTGGAGCTCGTCGATCTGGAAGCGCCGGAGCGCTGCTGCGGCAACGCCGGCATCTACAGCTTCACCCAGCGCGAGATGTCAATGCGGCTTCTGGACGACAAGATGCGCGACGTGCGAGCCACCAACGCGTCCGTCATCGCAACCGCCAACCCCGGCTGCATGATCCAGCTCGAGGCCGGCCTGCGACGGCACGGGATGGCCGGGCGCGTCGTCCACGTCGTGGAGTTGCTGGACGAAGCGTACCGGGCGGAGGGCAAGGAGCAGTGACTTCGCCCATCCACATTCGGGCGCAGCCAGGCGATGTGGCGCGAATCGTCCTGCTGCCGGGCGACCCGGGCCGGGCAACGCGCGCCGCCGAGCGGCTCGATGACGCCCGCTGCTACAACGAGTTCCGGGGGCTGCTGGGATACACGGGCACATACCGGGGAACGCCCGTCTCGGTGCAGACGACCGGCATGGGCGGGCCCTCCGCCGCGATCGTCGTCGAGGAGCTGGCGATGCTCGGGGCGAAGACGCTGATCCGCATCGGCACCTGCGGCGGCACCCGGCCGGACATCCACCCCACGGACCTGATCGTCGCCACGGCCGCCTGCCCGCTGGACGGCACGAGCCGCCAGTACCTGGGCGGCGATCCCTACGCTCCGGCCGCCGCCTTCCGCGTCGTGGCCGCGCTCGTAGAAGCCTGCCGGCGGGGCGGCGTGCGCCACCACGCGGGCCTCATCGCCACGGAGGACGCGCTGTACGCGGTGACGCCGGGCTGGGCGGAGACATGGTCCTCGCGAGGCGTGCTGGCGCAGGAGATGGAAGCGAGCGTCATCCTAACGGTGGCAGCGCTGCGCGGGCTGGAGGCGGGCTGTCTGCTCACGGTGTCGAACAGCGCCGGCCGGCACGAGCGGCTGGCCGACGACGAGCTGCTGCCCGCCATAGACCGCATGATCGAGGTCGCGCTGGAGGCGGCGGTGGCGCTGAGCCGGGACGAGCCACAGGCCTAGGAGCGCAGGCGCTCCGCCGTCCTACCGGTAGATCCTGCTGAAGTGCTCCCAGACGAGGCGGGACACCGTCTGGCCGAGAGGCAGGTCGGAGAGCACCCACGGGTTATCCTGTGACCAGAACGTCATGGCGTAGGCGTACTGCTTGCCGCCGCGCTTGAAGATCACCAGCCCGATATCGTTGTCCACGTAGTACGGCACGTAGTCGATGTAGCCGTTCTTGTGCGAGACCATCGCGGTCGGGTCCGTCACGCCGGACGGGATCAGGTGGTTGAGACCGGGCTTGACGTGGCTCATCTTCTCCAGCAGGTATCCGTTCCAGCCCGGACCGAGGAGATCGCCCCGGTACAGCTTGGTGAGAGCCCGGTTGAAGTCCAGTGGTGTGATCCGGTTCGCCTGCCACTGACCCGGCACAAGCGTGGGCGCGTCGGCGGCCGGCGGGTGGTCGAAGAGCGCCGACGTGAGGCCGAGCCGGTTTCGCAGCAGGTCGTTGATCTTCCAGAGCCCGGCGTAGGCGTCACCACCACCGGTGACGCGCAGCAGGTAGAACGCGGTGCCGGGGTCGCTGGCCCAGATGGTGCGCGCGATGAAGCTCCCGACATCGGACTCCGGATAGAGGCCGCGCTGAAGGTCCTGAACGACCGAGAGCAGCACGAAGAAGTTCATCGAGCAGCCGGGGACGCGCTCGGTATCGTCGCCGTTGACGTGGATCGTCTGGCCGTTCTGCAGGTCGGTGACCGCGACCGCAAAGCTCCCGCCGACCCGCTGGGTGTAGGCCGCTATCTCCGCCTCCAAACGCTGCCGAAGAGCCTCCAGCTCCGGCGAGACGGGCGCGAGCACCAGCGGGTCCGCGATCGGTGTCGGGGTGGGCGTCGGCGTCGACGTCTCGGTAGCAGTCGGGGAAGCGGTACGGGTCACCGTTGCAGTCGCGGTTGGCGTCGAGCTGCCCGTGGAGCCGAGGACGCCGGGGCATGCAGATGCGATCAGGGAGATTGGAACGAGCAGCAGCAGGGCAAGGAACGGCCACGCTGGAATGCCGGACCGGCGTACGCGGCTGCCGATCATCCCGACGTTGCCACCGCTTCAGCCCAAACGCTTCTCATACCAGGCAACGTCCCAATAGCGGTCGAACTTGCGTCCGACCCCGTGCATCACGCCCGAAAGCGCGAAGTCGAACCGCTCATGCAGGGCGACGGAGGCGTCATTCGGGAGCGTGATGGCGGCCACGGCCAGATGCAGGTCCTGACCGCGGATCGCTTCGAACAGGGTCGCGTACAGCAGACGGCCGATGCCCCGCCCCGTCGCACCCGGCGCGCAGTACACCGTCGTCTCCACCGTGGTATCATAGGCCCTCCGTGGCCGAAACCCATGGCTGGTCGCGTAGCCATAGATGTCCTCCTCCTCTTCCACCACGAGGATCCGGTGCGGGCCGGCGGCGGCGAACTGCGCGAACCAGGCGCGCCGTTCGTCCAGCGTGGCTACTTCGAGGTCGAACGTCGCCGGAGACGTGAGGACGTAGCGGTTGTAGATCTCGTTGATGCGCAGAAGATCGGCCTCCGACGCGTCGCGCACGACCACGCCGCTCATTGCTCCCCGCGGACCTCGCTTCCCCGCATCACCAGGGCGTGACGTCTTTCTCCGTCGTGCGCCGCATCAGGAGGCAATCCCCAGGTGGGCGAGTACGCCGTCGATCTGTTCCCGCAACGATCGCGCCGTCTCCACGACCATGTGGCCGCCGACCGGCAACTCGTCCACCGGCTCCCGACGTTCCTGCTGGGCCTGATAGACCTCCCAGCGCCCGTCCGAAACGACCCGCTCGTCGCCCCGGCGTTCGCTCAGACGCTCCCAGACGAGCGCTTCGTCCGCCTCGCACTCCAGCGCCAGGAAGCGCGCGCCCGTCTCGACCGCCAGGCGCACCGCCGCCTCGCGATGCTGCTGTCGCAGGTAGGAGGCATCGAGGATCACCGGTTTGGCCCGATCCAGCCAGGGGCGCGCCCCGTCCAGCAACGCTTGATAGGTCCGCTCCGTCACCTTCGGATCGTAGGTGCCGCTGTCGATGGGCTCGATGCGCGGCTCCGTCGGCTCGATGCCGAGCAGGCGCTTGCGGGCGACGTCGGAGGAGAGGATGACCGCGCCGAGTCGGGCCGCGAGCGCGTTCGCCAGGTAGCTCTTGCCGCTACCGGTGACTCCCACCGTGATGATGAGCGCGTGCGGCCTGCCCTGCGTGGCGTACGCGTGGGCCAGCTCGAAGTATTGCCGCGCCCCCTGCGCCGCCAGCTCCTTCTGGGCCTCATCGACCTCCGGCTGGTCGAGCTGGAAGCCGTCCACCTTGCCGCGGACGTAGGCCCGATAGCACTTGTAGAAGGGCAACACCAGCGGCAGCGTCGAATCGAGCGTTGCGCCAAGGTATCGTCCCATCAGCTCGTCCGAGAGGTCGTGCCTGCCGCGAAACTCCAGGTCCATCGCCAGGAACGCGATGTCGGCGGCGACATCCGAGTAGCGGAACCGCTCGTTGAACTCGATGCAGTCGAAGATGCAGACGCCGTCGTCCTCGAAACAGACGGCGTCGGCGCGCAGGTCACCGTGGCAGTCGCGGGCGCGGCCTTCGCGCACCCGTTGTTCGAACAGATCGGCATCGTCCTCGGCCGCCTCTTCGACGAACGCCTGGATCTCCTGGAACTGTCGCTGGTGGACGGTACGACCGATGAACGGCTCGGTCTGCTGGAAGTTCTCGTGCCAGTTGTCTATGGCCGTCGCCAGCCCGCCGTAGCGGTCGATCTCGTCGCTGCGCTCCGACGAGGCGTGGAACTCGGCGATGCGCCGCGCGAGGACGGCGATGTGTTCGGGGGTGACGCCGTCGCGCTCGAGGAGTGGGGTCATCATGCCGTCATCCGGCAGGCGGCGCATCTTGACGGCATAGTCGACAATAGTACCTGCGCCATCCACCTTCGTCTCACCGTCATCGTGAGCGACGGGCACGACGCCGAGATAGGTCCGCTCGCAGAGGCGTCGATTGAGCCGCACCTCCTCCTCACAGAAGTGCTGACGGCGCTCCAGCGTGCTGAAGTCGAGGAAACCCATGTCGACCGGCTTCTTCACCTTGTAGACGAAGTCCCCGGCGAAGAGCAGGTAGGAGATGTGCGTCTGCCCCAGGTCGATGCGGTCGACCGGGTGTGGATACGCCTCGGGCGAGAGCATCCCTTGGATGTGGGGCGGGAGCGTGGAGCGAGCCATCGGGCGGATCAGCCGGGCACGTCCATCGGGGTCTTGAAGCCGTAGGGCTCGTAGGCGCCCAAGCAGATCAACTCGAAGGGGCCGTAGCCGACTTTGTCGCCGACACGGTACTCGCATACGGTCTCGGTCTGGACGAACACCCGCTCGACGGCCGCCGGGTCGGTCAAGTCCCATAGGTCTCCCTCGACCACCAGCGGCCCGTGATACTGTCCAGCGCGCCAGCCGGTCGTGTAAGCGTAGCCGGCGCCGGCCATGAAGAGCAGGCGCTGGGGCTTCATCTCGACGGTAATCTCGCTGCCGTCGGGCTCGGCGAGCGTCACCGTGCCGCCGTCGAAGACGCGGGTACCGGGCTTCATCTTGACGTCGTGGCGAAGGACGCGCAGGCGCTCCGGCTCCCGATTGGCTTCGTGCGGGAAGAGGCGAACCGCGATCTCGTGCCAGCGGCTGGCGTCGGCGTCCTCCGACACGCTGTAGACGATGGCCGAGTCCTCGAACTGGATGGGCGTCCAGTGCCAGTAGAAGCCGCGCATGCCGCCCGCGACGGGAGCGCTCGCGGGCTCTCGGTCGCCGACGGGACGGATGCCCCACGAGCGGTCCCGGGCGCCCCAGAAGGCATCCGGCGTCACGTCGTACTGCCTGTCCGCCACCGTGAGCGTGCCCGACCAGCGCCCGGACTGGGTCAATCGATGGTAGTCCATCACCGTGCGGTTGCCCTGGCGGCGCAGGAAGTGCGGCTCCTCAAAGGGAAACGTGATCCCCTCGAAAGTGAGGTCGAAATCAAGACCCCATTCGTTGGGCTCGCAGACGGTACGGAGCCGCTTGAGCCCTTCCAGCACCTCGACCTTGATCGGGCCGACCTCGGTGCGGGAACGGTCGTGGCCGAGCTCCCGCGAGGCGCGCACTACCCACTGCTGGTCGCCCTGCGTGGCGGTGGCGAAGGCGTCGATCACGCCGATGTTCGGGAAGACGCCCATCGCAATGACGAGGAACACCTCCCCCTTCAGGTCGTGCATGCTGAAGTAGTAGCGGTCGTAGAAATTGCGGTCGCTGCTGCCGACGTGGTCGATGACATCGGCGATCTGGTGGATGGGGTAGTCGTCAAACGGCGTCAGCATGTTCTCTTCCTGCGTATCGGCTCGCTCTTGACCATTCTAGCCCGATGGGACGCATGAGGAGAAGGAGCGGGGTGACAACGAGGGGCTGGGGCAGGGCAGGAGCCGCCGTTGCCGGCAGCAAGCGCAGAGGAGGAGTGCTATACTGTCGCGCCAAAGGACTGGGGGTACGGACCATGCTGGACACCGGCCTGAAGGGCAAGGTCGCGCTCGTTACTGGAGCGAACCACGGCATCGGCGCGGCGACGGCGAAGGCCCTCGCCGCCCAGGGCGCGGCCGTGTTCATCCACTACCTCCGCCTTGAGATGGAGGCATCGGGCGACGCGAGCGTGCCGGGCGAGGCGATGTACCGCACCAGACAGGCGACAAGCGCCGACGAGGTGGTCGAGGCCATCCGCGGAAACGGTGGCCGGGCGGAGGCGTGGGAGGCCGACCTGTCCGACCCCGACGTCATCCCGGAGCTGTTCGACCGGGCCGAGGCCGCCTTCGGCCCCGTCGAGGTGCTGGTGAACAACGCGGCGCACTGGGAGGCGGACAGCTTCCTGCCGCCGGATGCGGACCCGGTGAACCCGCACATGAAGCTGTGGACCGACGCGCGTGGGGGGATCACTGCCGGGACCCACGACCGCCACTTCGCGGTGAACAGCCGCGCCGTCGCGCTCATGATGGCCGAGTTCGCCCGCCGCCACGCGCAGCGAGGCGCCAGCTGGGGCCGGATCTTCAATATCAGCACGGACGGCGCGTCCGGCTTCTCGGGCGAGGTGTCCTACCAGGCGAGCAAGTACGCGCTGGAGTCCTACACGCGGGCGGCGGCGTGGGAGCTGGGCCAGTACGGCATCACCGTGAACATCGTCTCGCCGGGGCCGATCCAGACCGGCTACATCACGCCCGCGCTGGAGGAGCGGCTCGTGCGCGCTACTCCACTCGGACGCCTGGGCGAGCCCGAGGACGTGGCGGACGCCATCGTGCTGCTGGCATCGGAGCAGGCGCGCTGGATCACCGGCCAGCTCATCTACGTCGGCGGCGGCCACCGGATGGTGTAGCAGCGGGCTGCAGCAACGCATCGTAGGTGAGGCCTCCCAGCCTCGCCAGCGGGTGGCATGCCGACCCTGGAAAGGCTCGCCTACGAGGTCTACGGATTTCGTCGGCGCGACGCCGCGCAGCCGCGGTTACCGGGCGCCGCGGTAGGCCTTCCCGAAGCGCTCCTGGTTCCAGCGGCGGCCTTCGTCAAGCATCGCCAGGTAGTTCTTCCTGGGGATGTAGTTGGCGGCGGTGTTGCCGGTGCCGAGACAGTAGCCGGTGCCTTTGGCGCCGCAGACCTCCAAGATCTGGCGGGTTCGGATGCGCACGTCCTCCTCCGTGCCGCGAGCGAGCACATCCATGTCGACGCCGCCGAGCAAGGCGATCTTGTCGCCCCAGCGCTCGTACGCCTCCTCGACGGGCACGATCTTGTCCTCGTACGAGTGCTTGGCATCGATGCCGACGTCGTCAATGAGCTCTTCCATCAGGGCGTACATGTTCCCGCAGGAGTGGAAGACGAGCAGCTTGCCCGCCTCGTGGGTGATCTCGGAGATTCTCTTGTAGTGGGGAAGGATGTAGCGGCGGAGAACGTCGGGCGAGACGAGCGTGCCGCTGAAGTAGCCGAGGTCGTCGCTCAGGAACACCATGTCGACGTTGTCCACGGAAGCGGCCTCGGCGCAGGCCTTCGTCGCGAGCTCGCCCACCCGCTGGCAGATGGCCTCGACCAGGTCGGGCTGATCGCGCAGCGCGAATGAGAAGGGCTGCAGCCCCATCAGCCAGGTGGAGTGCTCGAAGATGCCGCCGTACAGAAACGCGGCCACCTTCATTCCGTCCGGCGCGATTGAGCCGACGTACTCCAGGATCGCCGGGCTCAGCTCCTCGGCCTTGGGCCAGGGATATGCCTCGAAGTCCTCCCAGCTCTGGATGGGACCGCCGGCCTCGTCCTGCCAGTAGCGCTGGCCGCCCGGCCAGTTCTTGGCGCCGGCGGTGTCATCAAGCGGCATGAGGGTGCGTGGGAGGCTGAAGCCGCTCACCATGAAGATATAGTCGTAGCCCACGTCGCGGCAGAAGCGCACGTACATGTCGAGCGACTTCAGCAGGCCGGGGCCGTCTTCCTCCGGGATCTCCGTCGTCGGCTCCTCGATGTAGCGGTGCAGGTCCACCGGGAACTTCTCGCCCAGGACCTCCTCCACCATGCCGGGGTCGGCGAACAGCTCGAAGAGGGGTACGGGCCCCGGCGGCCCCTCGCGCAGGATGGTGCGCCGAAGGTTGTCGAAGTCGGGCTTGCGAGATAGCCCGGGTAGCTCGATAGAAGACTGCGGACTCATGTCATCCTCCCGATTCGTGACTAGCGAGGGCATCTCGACCCTCCAGGCCATTGTAGCCGCACGTGGGGCCGGCGCAACCGCAGGGCTGGCGCCACCGGACGGTGTAGCTCGGTGGGGCAGCGCCTCGCGCAATCTGTAGCCGGGCCTGTGAAAGCCCACCCACCGAGCTTGTCAGGCCGTCCCGCCAGCCTACCGAAAGTGCCCTCGCATTCGGCCACGTCGCACGCCCTTCCGCGGAAGGGCGGCTCGCGGCCTCAGATACTCGATTCGGGGGGACACCCCCCGAGCCCCCCGTCAAGGGGTTCCACCCCCTGCACCCTGGGCGCCGTGCCCGTCGCAACACGGTGTCGGGCAGCCCAGTCCATCACCGCAAGAGGCACGCGGCAGGTGGGATCGGGTAAGCTATGTCCTGCACACGAAAGGAGCCTTCCATGACCAGCGCAGCCGAGCCACGAGAGCACACCATCGAGGCGCGGGGCCTCAGCTTCCACTACGTCGAGTGGGGCGAGGCGGACGCGCCGCCCATCGTGACGATGCACGGCCTGAGCAGCACCTGCCGCATCTGGGACACGTTCGCGCGGGCGTTCCAGGACCGATACCGCATCATCGCGCTCGACCAGCGCGGGCACGGCCAGACCTCGTGGCCACAGGAGCCGGACTACGGCACCGACGATTTCGCGGGCGATCTGGAGGCGCTGATCGAGGCCTGGGGGCTGAACCCCGCCGTCCTCATCGGGCTCTCGATGGGCGGGATGAATGCCATCGCCTACGCCGCGCGACACCCGGACCGGGTCACGCACGTCATCCCCGTCGACATCCCGCCTTCGCTGCAGCGCGACCCGAACTCGCCCCAGCAGCAGTTCAGCAAGCGAGTCGCCGAGCAGGGCCACCCGACGTTCGAGGACCACGACGCGGCGCTCAAGTGGGCGCGGACGACGAACCAGACGACGCCGGACGCGGCGCTTAGGCACCGGCTGAGCCACCTGCTCAAGCAGCTCGACGACGGCAAATGGACGTTCCGCCACGATCCCCGCGTCGGATTCCACTGGAGCCCGACCGACCTCTGGGACGAGCTGCCCAAGATCCAGGCGCCTGTGCTCATCGTGCGGGGCGGGAAGTCCATGGTGCTGGCCGGGAAGACGGCGGACAAGATGCGGGACGCCTTCCCCAACGCCGAGCTGTTCACCTCCGGGGAGTCCGGCCACACCGTGCCGGAGGACACGCCGGACCTCTTCATCCAGGCGGTGGGGGAGTTCCTGAAGCGGAATCCGGGCTAGCGCGCCTCCACTACTGGGTCAGCGCGCCCGCCTCCCACCAGACGGTCGCGACGGGAAGGCGGCCCCCGCCCAGGGCGAGGCTGCCGTCCTCCAACGGTTGCAGGCGGGCGCTGAGCGCGTCTCGTAGGCGCAAGAGGCGGTCCGGCGCCTGCACTACTGCCAGCGACTCGGCGAAGCGCTCCATCGCCTCGTCCAGGCTGCCGAACGTATGCGCCGACTCCAGCCACGCGACCTCCACGTTCGCTGGACAGCCCAACTGGTGGAGCACGTTCACGGCGTCGATGTAGGTCGGCTGGGGCCGGCGCGGCTCGCCGTGCACGGCCTCCCAGAGACCGGCCATGTCGAACGAGGGCTGGTGGCCCATGAGGTGGAGGAAGCAGAACCGTCGGGCATGGGCGTCCAGCGCCCGCAGAAACGACACGACGTCCTCGATGGGGTAGAGCACATGGGCGCAGATGACGATGTCGGCCGGCGGCAGATCGGCGGCCGCCTCCGGCCAGGCGCCCTCCACGGCCTCGACGTTGTCCAGCCCTGCCGCCGCCGCGTCCTCCCGAAGAAAACTCAGCATGGCGGCCGAAGGGTCGAGCGCCACAACGCGAGCGGCGTGGGGCGCGAGCCGGAGCGTATGGCGGCCCGTGCCAGCGCCCACGTCCAGCACCGTGTCCTCGGGACGCAGGTGGCGGCGGACGCACTCCAGGAACGGGTCCGGTCGCGTCGCCTCCCGACGCACGAACTTGCGGTAGCCCTCCGCTCTGCGCGCCCAGTAGTCGTCGGTGGTTCGGCCCTGGGCGGCGCAGGCGGCATCGTGCTGCTCGCGCCGGGCGGCGATGATGCGGTGCCAGCGGTCGACGTAGTCGATGGGCGCGGGGGTGTCAGCCATCGGCGGACGGCAGGGGCCGGACCTCGCCCAGAAGGCGCGCGAGGGTGTAGACCTTCGCTATGCGCTCGACGAGCGCGACGACGATCAACGCCTCCTCGAGATCGCGACCCACGCCGAGCGCGCCGTGGTTGCGGACCAGCACGGCCCGGCGGTCGCCCAGCGCCTCGACGATGCGACGGCCCAGCTCCTCTGTGCCGGGCGTGCCGTACTCGGCCAACCGCACCGGACCGCCGAGCAGCACCGGCTGCTCGTCCAGGATCAGCGGGACCTCCTGTCCCGCCACCGCCAGCGCGGTGGCGTAGAGCGAGTGGGTGTGGATCACCGCGCCGACGTCCGGCCGGGCACGATAGACGGCGAGGTGAGCCGGCGTCTCGGTCGAGGGCGCGCCGTCGCCCTCTACGACGGCGCCGTCCAGGTCGATGACCAGCACCTGCTCCGGGCGCAGCACTCGATAGGGCACCGCGCTGGGTGTGATGGCCAGCAGCTCGCGGCCGTCCGCGGGCGGCAGCCTGACGCTGACGTTACCGCTGGCGCCGGCCACGAGCCCTTCCGCCTCCAGGCGCCGGCAGGCATCGACGATGGCGGCGCGCGCGTCGTCCCAGGTCATCGCCG
This sequence comes from uncultured Dehalococcoidia bacterium, assembly GCA_964406605.1. Lineage (GTDB taxonomy): Bacteria > Chloroflexota > Dehalococcoidia > DSTF01 > RBG-16-68-14 > CAYOSF01. The sequence goes on from CAYOSF010000016.1 coordinate 35,548, forward strand.
CACCAGGAGCAGAGATCGGGATGTCACGGGCCTACTATAGCACCTGAGGACGTCTGTACAGGTTGGCCGGAACGGTTCAAGAGACGGTTCGACGGATCCTTCGAAAAGCTCAGGATGAGTTCAGAGCGAGAGGCCCGTCGCCGCCGAGCACGTCGCAGCCACGAAATCCGTCGTGAATTCGTGCTGAAAACCTGTAACACATGGCCCCCTACGTGCGTTAGGAGTCAGGTAGCCCAAGAATGGGCCCGGTCCGTGTGACCCCGCCGGCACGGAGCGCCTCACAACTTAATACGAGGCGCCGACAAAGGCAAACCCCTCGAAAGAGGGGGGCGCAATGCCACGGGCCTACCGCTCTACGCCAAGAGAGCTAGGGTCGCCGGGCTGCCGAATCGCCCAATTCGACACCCCCTTAGTCCCCACCCTCTCTCAGGCCCCCAGCACAAAGCCCGCCTCATCGGAGCCTCCAAGGCCGTCCCCGCGCGGCCGGAAAGGGGCGACACCGTGTCGAAACGAGAGCAGGCAATCCTCCAGAACATACCGCTTGTTGGCTTCGTGGTAGGCCGACTGTCCACCGACCGGACGCGTACTCTCGGGCTGGACCGCGAGGACGCGATGAGCTACGGCGTGGAGGGGCTGATCCACGCCGTAGACTGCTTCGATCCCTCCCGCGGAACGAGCTTCGCCAGCTTCGCCGTGCGGCGCATCCGCGGCTCCATTCTGGACGCCGTCCGGCGGCAGGACCCGCTACCGCGATCGCTGCGACGGGGCACGCGCCAGATAGAGCAGGCGTCCCAAGAACTGGCCAGCCAGCTCGGCCGCTGGCCTACGAAGAGGGAGTTGGCGGTGCGCCTGGGCGTCAGCGTGGAATCGCTGCAGGACACGCAGCATCGCGCATCATCTCGCTTCGTTTCGCTGGAGCATGTGCTCCAAGAGGGCATGCGTGACGGCGGCTATCAACGATGGGACCCCGCCGACAACGACGAGCGAGGCGATCCCGCCATGGCCGCCGAACACGGGGCCACGCTGTACCTTCTCTCCCAGGCAGTCGAGCAGTTGAGCGAGCGAGACAGGGAGATCCTCCGGCTCCGCTACGAGGAATCGATGCCCTTTCATGAGATGGGCCGCATCCTGAACCTCTCCGAGTCGCGGGTGTGCCAGCTCCACAAACGGATCCTGCGGCACCTCCACCGGCAGCTCACACGCACGCTCGAGGAGGCCGCGTAGGAACATCCCCCGCGGCCTTGCGCGAGCCGAGCCGCGCAGCCCGTAACGAGTCGCGATCTCGCGCTTCGGTCCGGGCTTGACCAAGCGAAGCGAATCGCACAGCCGGGCTGGCCCGGCACCTGGCGCCACTCTCTGCGTCGATGGCAGGCCTTCCCTAAGCCTCAAGAGACACCCGGCACGGGCATCCAGCCACCCTCGACCGCGTTGCCCGACGCGGGAAACCCAGCCGCCGCAGAAGCTTCCAAGGGCAGGGTGTCCTGTACGCGCACGGAGCTGGCCGGCGCGGAAGTGCTCCGCTCAGGTTGACATGGCACCCTCACACGGTATGATCAACAAGGAGCCCCGGCGAGGTCTGACGATGCAGATCGATTGGCAAAAGACCATCGACGAGATCCTGGCGGACAAGATGGCGTGCCCGCGATGCGGCCGCTTCACTGACGAGATCGGCGCCGGCTACACCCGAGAACCCTGGGCCGCAGACTACGCTCCCCGCTGCCAAACGTGCAACCGAAGGGACGAGTGCGACGCTCGGAAGCTGGTGTTTCTCTGCGTCGGCTGCGCACGAGAGATGAGTGTGCGCACCCGGCGGGTCGATCAGGAAGACATGATGGTGATGCTCCTCAACGACTGTCGGCGGGACCTGGAGGAGTGTTTGGACTACCTTGCCGAGTTCTGGCAGGAAGAGCTCAACGTGCCGCCGGAACACGCAGGAAAGCGGCTGGAAGAGTTCGACCAGGAGGCCTTCGCGGAGGAGGATGAGGCGCGGCGGCGGTTGGAGGAAGAGTACGTTACGTACCATCGCTGGTTCCGCGAGCACGGCCTGCGCATTCCCAATCCCTCTTGGCGCGCCGAGTACGTCGAGGAGGTCATCGGCCTCGGCTACACCACGCTTCTGGGCGACTAGCGGAGCGGCTTCCGCGCTGGGATGGGGCCCTTGATGACCACGGAGAACTCCCCGCGCGTCCTGCTCCTGTTCGACAGCCGCGGCGGCCTGACGGAGCGGCTGGCCGAAGCGGTCGCGGAAGGCGTGCGCTCCGTTCCCGACGCCGAACTGCGCTATCGACGCATCGATGGGGCCCGGCCGGAGGAGCTGCTGCAAATAGACGCGCTCGTCCTCGGGTCACCAAACTGGAGCGGCATGACGGGAAAGCTCAAGACCTGGATGGACAGTACCGGCGAGCTCTGGGAGACGGGCGACCTGGCGGGCAAGCCGGGCGCCTGCTTCACGGCCGGCTGGTCCCGGTCCGGTGGTACGGAGGCAACGCTGCTTCAGCTCATGCATCTGATACTCTCGCATGGCATGCTCTTCATCGGCCTGCCGTGGAGCGAGCGAATGCGCCGCTCCGGTTCCTACTACGGCGCTACGGCTCACGGCGAGGTGACTGACGATGACCGAGAGCAGGGGCGGGCGCTGGGGCGTCGGGTGGCGGAGACGGCACTGAGACTGGCGACGCGCGGCCGATCCGAATAGCGATCATGGCGCTTCCAGACAGGATGGCGACGGCGGCCCGCTTCCGCAAAGACATGTCCCGTCTGCTGGACTCGGTCGCGGGCCTGTCCGAGAATGACCGGCGCTCCACCGTCTACGAGCACTGGACCGTGAAGGAGATGCTTGCCCACATCGCCGCCTGGGACCGGGAGCTGGTGCGCGGACTCGATGAGCTGCTCGCCGGCCGCCGGCCCGCCCTCGCCGGCTACCGGGAAGCCGATTTCAACGCGTGCGCCGTCGAAGCCAGCCGTTCTCTCTCGCTCGAACAGGTGCTCGCCGAGCTTGGGGAGGCCCACGAGGCGCTGGTGGGCCAAATCGAAGCGCTAAGCGACGCGCAGTGGGAACGGTCAACGGACCATCGTTGGGGCAACGGTTCACCGATGACGGTAGCGTCCCTGTTCGACTATACATACCGCGGCGAGACGCACTACGGCGGCCACGCGCAAGAGATCGAGCAAAGAACGCGGTCCTGAGCGTGCCCGCAGCCGCCCGCGGACCAGTCCCGGTCTAGTTCAGCCGCCAGCCATCCGCCGCTCCCGCCCTCGCGGCACTCAGCGCACCATCGATGCGGGCAAGGAGCTCATCCAGGCCCCAGCCCCGCTCGGCCGAGATGAGGACGGTGCCGGGCCGGTGCCGGGCCAGCGAGAGATCGCAGTCCGCCAACTCCTCCAGGCCGGTTATGCAGCCGCCGTCCTGCCTCTCCAGCAGGTCCACCTTGTTGAGGGCGGTGACGCAGGGCTTCTCGCTCAACCCAAGCTCGGCCAGCGTGTCATCGACGGTCTGGCTCTGATCCGCGGCGTCCGGATGAGTGAAGTCGACGACGTGCAGGAGCAGGTCCGCCTCCGCCAGCTCCTCCAGCGTCGCCTGGAACGCGGCCACGAGCTGAGTCGGCAGCTTCTGGATGAAACCCACTGTGTCCGTGAGGAGCGCGGCGGCGCCGCTGGGGAGTCGCACGCGCCGCGTGACGGGGTCCAGGGTGGCGAAGAGCTGGTCCTCCACGAACACGTCGGCGTTGCTGAGGGCACGCATCAGCGTGCTCTTGCCCGCGTTGGTGTAGCCAACGAGCGCAACGATGGGTATGCCGGAGCGCGCCCGGCGATGTCGATAGAGAGCGCGCTGGCGGCGCACGCCCTCGATCTCCCGCTTGAGCTTGGCGATCCTGTTGCGGGCCAGCCGGCGGTCCGTCTCCAACTGGGTCTCACCGGGTCCTCGGACCCCGATAGCTCCCTGAGCGCCGCTGCTGCCCAGCCGTTCCAGGTGGCTCCACTGGCCGGCCAGCCTCGGCAGGAGGTACTCGGACTGGGCCAGGTTGACCTGCAACCTCCCCTCTCGCGTTCGAGCCCGCATGGCGAAGATGTCGAGGATGAGCGCGGTGCGGTCCAGCACCTTGACCTCCAGCGCGTTCTCGAGGTTGCGCTGCTGCGAGGGAGAGAGCTCGTCGTCGAAGATGACCAGCGTGTAACCGCTGGCGTTTCGCTCGCTGATGATCTCCCGCAGCTTGCCCCGTCCGATGTAATGGGCAGGGTTGGGCGATGCGAGCTTCTGAACCGCCCGGCCTACGACGACACCGCCGGCCGTCCGCACGAGCTGGCTCAGCTCCTCCAGGGAGCTCTCCGTATCCCAGCCAACCGAACGCCCCAACGCGGCCGACCGGCCTGGCCCGTCAGGTCGCGTCTCCACGGCTACGAGGAAGGCGCGTTCGGACTCAGGAGCGGTGCGGTGAAGCTGTCGTGTTATGTGAGCGTCACCTCCGCTTGACAGAATAGCACGACGCTATCCGGTGCCCCAAACCGGTGCACAGCGCGGTGGGCTAGACACTGGGGCATCACCTGCGTTAGGTTCTGGGTGGAAGCGTCGTGAACGTCCTCCTCATCGGCTCCGGAGCACGGGAACACACCATCGCCTGGAAGCTACGCCAGTCGCCCCGGCTGGATGCGCTCTTCACCGCGCCCGGCAACCCTGGAACGGCGGAGGTCGGCGAGAACCTGGCCATCGCCGATAGCGACTTCGACGCCATCGCCGCCGCCTGCCGCGAGCAGATCATCGACCTGGTCGTCGTAGGTAACGAAGACCCACTTGCCGGGGGCCTGGTCGACCGGCTGGCCGTGGAAGGGATCGCCGCGTTCGGCCCCACGCGGGCCGCCGCCGAGATCGAGTCGTCCAAGGTCTTCGCCAAGGAGCTGATGGCGCGCAACGGCATCCCGACGGCCCCGTTCGCCGTCTTCGAGAGCGAAGCAGCGGCCCGAGGATACATCGAGGCGCAAGACGGCCCCGTGGTGGTGAAGGCGGACGGGCTGGCCAAGGGGAAGGGAGTCATCGTCACCGGCACCAAGGCCGAGGCCCTTGAGGCGCTCGACGCCGTCATGGTGCGCCGGGAGTTCGGTGACGCCGGCGACCGCGCGATCATCGACCAGCGTCTGTCCGGTCGCGAGGTGAGCGCGCAGGCGTTCACGGACGGGCACACCGTCGCCCACATGCCCTTCTCCTGCGACCACAAACCCATCTTCGACGGCGACCAGGGGCCCAATACGGGCGGCATGGGCGCCTACAGCCCGCCCGACTGGCTCGATGAAGCGCTGGCAGGGACAATCCGAAGCGATATCACCGAAGCGACCGTCCGCGCCATGCTGGCTGAGGGACGTCCCTATCGGGGTGTGCTGTACCCCGGCCTGATGATCACCGGCGAAGGCCCCATGGTGCTGGAATTCAACTGCCGCTTCGGCGACCCGGAGACGCAGGTGCTTCTTCCCCGCTTGGAATCGGACCTTCTGGAGGTCCTCTGGGCCGTCGCCAACAACCGCCTCCAGGATGTGGAGATCCGCTGGTCGCAGGACGCGTGCGTTGGGGTGGTCATGGCTTCGGGCGGCTACCCGGGCAGCTACGAAACGGGGCTGCCCATCGAGGGCCTCTCTGACCTCGATCCGGACGCCCTCGTCTTCCACGCGGGCACGCGTCGCGAGGACGACGGGACGCTGGTCACGGCGGGTGGTCGCGTCCTGACCGTCGCCGCGATGGGCCCCACCATGGCCGAGGCGCGTGAGAAGGCTTACCGAAACGTGAAACGGATCCGGTTCCAGGACGCGTACTACCGCCGCGACATCGGCGCCATGGGAGAAAAGGGCGCATGATTGACCCCCCGGCCGCAGTCCCGATGGGATCCAGGTCCGACGTCCCTGCTACCACCGTAGCGACGGGCTTCAGCCCGCCGAAGCGAGGCAACCATGCCTAGCTCCCTCGCTGCCGTCATCATGGGTTCGAAATCGGACGCCCCCCTGATGCAGGAATGCCTGAACCTCCTCTCGAAGCTGGGCATTCCCCACGAGTCGCACGTCATGTCAGCCCACCGCACCCCGGACAAGGTACGCGATTTCGCCACATCGGCCCGAGAGCGCGGCATCGAGGTGATCATCGCGGCCGCCGGAGGCGCGGCCGCGCTGCCGGGCGCGCTCAAGGCGTACACTCCGCTGCCGGTGATCGGCGTGCCGGTGCCCTCCAGCGACCTGAAGGGCGTGGACGCGCTATACGCCATGGCCCAGATGCCACCCGGTACGCCGGTAGCGACGGTCGCCGTCGGCTCCTGGGGAGCGCGCAACGCGGCCCTGCTCGCCGCCGAGATCCTGGCTCTGAAGCACGAGGACGTCCGGCGCACGTACGACGAATACCGCCGGGACCTCGCATCCGGGTAGCCGGAACGCGGAGGCCCGGGAGCGGAGCAGCCGCATTTCGCAGCTAGTGGAGGAGACGTATGTTCCGCGCCAACGCTGAGGCAGACCCTGTTGAGATGCTCCCGGGAGTAATGCGCCGCACGCTCTCGAGCGGTGATCGCATGACGCTCGTCGAAGTGAACCTGGCGGAGGGGGCCGAGGTCCCCGATCACAGCCACCCACACGAGCAGGTCGGCTACGTCGCGCGCGGCCGGGTGCGCTTCACCATCGGCGGCGAGACGCGGGAGCTCTCGGCCGGTGACGGCTACCTGGCGCCGTCCGAGGTTTCGCACGGGGTAACGGCCCTGGAGCCGTCGGTGTGCATCGACATCTTCTCACCGGTCCGCGAGGAGTACCTGTGAGCCGGGGAGACAAGAGACCTTCTTTGCAGTGCGAACAATTGCGTCTTTCCGCTTCAGGTAGGGTTCAACCGCATCCGACGTGGTAAGCTATCGCTTCTGCCCGAACTGCGGAGCGGCGCCCCCGCCCCCCCCCGGGGCGGGGGCCGCCGGCGCGGGCGGGGGGCGCGGGGGCACCCGG
>CAYOSF010000016.1:42514-74745 GCA_964406605.1 uncultured Dehalococcoidia bacterium
CCAAAACTGCGTCGCGCCGACCGTGCCACCCACGGTCGGCGGCAGAGAGCGAGAGGCCTGCGAGCGTTGCGACCGCGTCTACTACCACAATCCCGTGGCAGCAGCGGCGGCGGTGCTACTCGACGGCAATCGCATCCTACTCGCCAGGAGAGCGAGCAGCCATTTCCGCGGCCGCTGGTACATCCCGGCCGGGTTCGTGGAGGCCGACGAGACGGTCGAAGCGGCGACCGTCCGGGAGGCCAAGGAGGAGACGGGCCTGGACGTCGAGATCGTCAGGCTCCTGGCGGCGCACTCAGGCTTCGAGGTACCGGGCCGGCCGGTGGTCGGGATTTATTTCCTCGTCCGGGCCACGGGAGGAAGCCTCCAGCCCGGAAGCGACGTAGACCAGCTTGAGTACTACCCCGTGGACGCAGTTCCGGACCTCCCGTTCGAGGGAGATCGGGTGGTCGTCGAGCTAGTTCGGAGCGGCCTGTAGGTTCGACTTGAGTTATGTCCCCTAGCCACAGCCGTTCGGTGGCTCCCAGGATCGGGAGGGGTGTACAATGGTCATGCTGACGGCAGACGGCATCGGGCGGCGAGACGCCGCTGTCGGGCAAGGAGGCGATCCACTCTTCTGAATCGGAGACAGGCAGCATCATGATTCCCCGTTACTCCCGTCCGGAAATGGCCCAGATCTGGTCCGAGGATGCGAAGTACGATTCGTGGCTTCGGGTAGAGATCGCAGTCTGCGAGGCCTGGGGCGAACAAGGCGTCATCCCCAAGGAGGCGGTCGAGAAGATCCGCCACGCCAAGTACGACGCGGAACGAATCGCGGCGTACGAGGAAGAGATGCACCACGACATGAACGCCTTCATCCGTTCGGTCGCGGACAGCCTCGGTGAGGAGTCCCGCTTCGTCCACCTGGGCCTCACCTCCTACGACGTGGGGGACACGGCGCTGAGCATGCGGCTGGTCAAGGCGGCGGAGATCCTGGAGCGCGACGTAGCAGCGCTCATCGAGATGCTGGAGCGGCGCGCCGTCGAGTTCAAGGACACGCTGTGCATGGGGCGCACCCACGGCGTCCACGCGGAACCGATCACGTTCGGCCTGAAGCTGGCCAACTGGCTGGACGAGATGCGCCGCAACGCCCGCAGGCTTGCGGACGCAAAGGCCAACGTGGCCGTCGGGAAGGTTAGCGGCGCCGTGGGAAGCCACGCGACGGTGCCGCCGTCGCTGGAGGAGTTCGTGTGCGAGCGCCTCGGCCTGGCCGTCGATCCGGTGAGCACCCAGGTCATCAGCCGGGACCGGCACGCGCACCTCATCGCCACGCTGGCGGTGATCGGGGCGTCGCTGGACCGGTTCGCCACTGAGATCCGGCATCTTCAGCGCACTGAGGTGCTGGAGGTTGAGGAACCGTTCGCGGCGGGCCAGACCGGGTCCAGCGCCATGCCCCACAAGCGCAACCCGGAGAAGGCGGAGCGGGTCTGCGGCCTTGCGCGGGTGCTGCGCGGACACGCGGTGACGGCGCTCGAGAACGTTGCGCTCTGGCATGAGCGCGACATCTCGCACTCGTCCACGGAACGGATCATCCTGCCGGACGCCTTCCTCGCGCTCGACTACATGCTGGACCTCTTCACGATGATCGTGAGAGGACTCCTCGTGTACCCGGAGCGCATGCGCGAGAACGTGGAGGCGAGCTACGGACTGTGCTTCTCACAACGGGTGCTGCTCGCGTTGATCGAGAAGGGCCTCTCGCGGCAAGGCGCATACAAGCTGGTCCAGCGCAACGCCATGGTGTCGTGGAAGGAGCGGCGGGCGTTCCGCGACCTGCTGGAGGCCGACGCTGAGGTCGCGAAGCACCTGTCGCCGGCGGAGCTGAGCGAGCTGTTTGACTACGACTACTACACGCGCTACGTGAACGAGAGCTTTGGGAGACTCGGCCTGTGATGACGGAGGAGCGGGTCGCGCTTGCGCAGCGGCGCGACCTCGGCCAGATCGTCGACAGCGCCGCTACTCTCTATCTCCAGAACGGCGGACCGCTGTTGAGCATCGCGGCGGTGGTCATCCCGCTCGGCATCGCGAGCCCGGTGCTGCAAGATACGATGGAGCCTTCGGTGGCCTTCTACGTCATCCTGGCGGCGCTCGGTATCCTGCAGGCCGCCGTAACGCTCATAGCCTCCGCCGCCCTGATCACGGCTCTCGCCGACATCGATGCCGGCCGGCCCGCGGAGTTCTCCCGCTGCTACGACGTCGCGTTCGACCGATTCTGGACGCTGGCCGGTGGCATACTACGAGCGGCGTTCCACATCGTGCTCTTGGCCATTACCATCATCGGCATCCCTTGGGCTATCCAGAGGATGGTGCGCTGGCAGTTCATCGAGCAGACGGTGATCCTCGACCGGACGAGCGCCAGAGCGGCGCTCGCCTACAGTGCGGATGCGGTCAACGGGAGTTGGTGGCGGACACTGGGGGTCACCCTCGCGATCTTCATCATAGTCGGCGTGCCGAGCGCCGTAGTCACCGCCATCTTCCTCCTCGCACCAGTCGTCGTTTCGGCCACGGCAGGCGCTGCCGTGAGCGCCGTGCTGCTGCCGTTCCAAGTGACGGCGATGACCCTCCTGTACCTGGATCTGAAGACGAGAAAGGAGTCCGATGTCACCACCAGTCTTGCTTGAGACCCCGCTTCCGGAACTCGCCCACCGAGGCAAGGTGCGCGATATTCACGACCTGGGCGACCGCTTACTTATCATTGCCACCGACCGCATCTCCGCGTTCGACGTGGTGCTGCCCAACGGCATCATCGGGAAGGGCGCTGTGCTCACCCAGCTCTCCGCCTTCTGGTTCCAGAAGACAGCGTCGGTCGTGCCCAACCACTTCATCCGCCTGGCAGACGGCACGCCGGAGGACGACCTGCCGTTCGAGGTCCCACCAGACCTGGTCGGCAGAAGCATGATCGTGCACAAGGCCGAGCGGCTGCCGATAGAGTGCGTCGTGCGCGGATACATGGCCGGCTCCGCGTGGGTCGAGTACCTGGAGCACGGCACCGTCTGCGGCGTGGCCATGCCCGCCGGCATTCAGGAGAGCGAACGCTTCCCGGAGCCGATCTTCACCCCGACGACCAAGGCCGAAGAGGGCCACGACGAGAGCCTGTCCTCGCAGGAGGTGGCGGATCTGGTCGGCGCGGAGGTAGCGAACGCCATCAGCACACGCGCCCTTGCTATCTACCGCTACGGTGCGGACCTCGCGCGCGAGCGCGGCATCATCATCGCGGATACGAAGTTCGAGTTCGGGCTGCTGGACGGCGAGCCGATCGTGATCGACGAGATGATGACGCCGGACTCCAGCCGCTTCTGGGACGTCGAGAACTACGCGGCCGGCCAGCACCAGGAGGCCTTCGACAAGCAGTTCGTTCGCGACTGGCTACTCACGTTGGACTGGGACCGCACGTACCCCGGGCCGGAGCTGCCGACGAACGTCGTCGAGGAGACGTCGCGCATCTACCAGGAGGTGTACCGGCGCCTGACCGGGGAGGAAGTGCGGCTGTAGTGTTCCTCGCCCGCGTCTACGTCACGCTCAAGCCGACGGTGAACGACCCGCAAGGACTCACCATCCGCGGCGGGCTCCACTCGTTAGGTTTCGACTCCGTAGAGAGCGTGCGGGCCGGCAAGTACCTCGAGATCCGCCTCGATGGGGAAGACCGGGCTGGGGCGGAGGCGCAGGTGACGGAGATGTGCCGCAAGCTGCTCGCCAACCCGGTGATCGAGGACTTCCGGTTCCAGATCGAGGAAGCGGACGGCGGTTAGCGCCCGGTCACTTCGACCTCGGCGCGCAGGGCTGCGTCGTTACGCCCTCAGCTTGCCCTTGGTGCTGGGTGTGCGGCCTTCGCGGCGCGGCTCCAGGCGGCAAGCGGACCCCAGCGCGCGCCCCAGCGCCTTGAAGAGCGCCTCCGCCTTGTGGTGATCGTTCACGCCGGCCAGGACGCGCGCGTGCAGCGTGAGCTTGGCCTCGCTCGCCAACGACCAGAGGAAGTGACTCACCAAATCGGCCGGCAGCTCCCCCACCCGTTCCCCGGTCCAGGGGACATCAACCACGGCGTAGCCGCGCCCGCTGAGATCGACCGCGACTGAGGCGAGCGCCTCGTCCAGAGGCACCGTAGCATCCGCCATGCGGGCGATGCCCTGCCTCTTGCCTAGGGCGTCATCGAGCGCCCGGCCCAGCGCCAACCCGACATCCTCCACGGTGTGGTGCTGGTCGGTCGCGAGGTCGCCCTTGGCATTGATGGTTATGTCAATTAAGCCATGGCGCGCTACCTGGTCCAGGAGATGGTCCAGCATGCCGATGCCGGTGTCTATCTTCGCGTCTCCCCTACCGTCCAGGTTCACCTGCACCCGGATCTGAGTCTCTCCCGTCTCCCGGCTGACGCTGGCACGGCGTCTAGCGGCCACGGCTCCCTCCTATCTCACGCAGCGCCTCCTCGAGGCGGTCCGTGTCTTCCGGCAATCCGACGCTGATGCGGATGCAGTCCCGCAGGCGCTCACTATCGAAGTAGCGGGCGAAGATCCCGTGCTTGGCCAGCAGATCGCGCATCTCACGTCCGTCCAGCCTGCCCTTCTCATGTAGGCCGGGCTTCAGCCTGGCGAGCAGGAAATTCGCCCGTGACGGATAGACCTCCAGCCATCCGAATGCCTCCAACATCCGCCGCATCCGCTCACGCTCCTGGACGATGGTCCGCACCCGCTCCATGAGCACGTCTCGGTCCTCCAACGATGCCAGCATGGCCACCTCGGCCGCAACATTGGGCGTGTACGGCGGCTTGATGTGCATCAGCACCCGGGCCAGGGCCGGCGCCATGATACCATAGCCCGCGCGCAGGCCGGCCAGGCCCGCCCACTTGCTGAACGTGCGGAGCACGACCATGTTCTCCCGTCCCGGCACGAGCGGCGCGAAGCTCCCCCCGCTGAACTCGACGTACGCCTCGTCAACAACGACCAGCAGGCCTGTCTCGAGCAAGCCGTCCAGCTCCTTCCTGTTCAGCGGATTGCCGGTCGGGTTGTTGGGCGACGCGACGAACACCGCCTTCGCCTCAGGCGCGGCCGCCCTCGCGGCTTCTATGTCCACCGAGAAGTCGCCGGCCCTGGGCACCTCGATGAGCCGTCCACCGGCCACACCTGTCGAGAAGGCGTACATGCCGAAGGTGGGCGGGCAAACGATGATAGCCTGGCCCGGGTCGATGACGGCGCGCAGCAGCAGGTCGATCAGTTCATCGCTGCCGGCGCCGGCCACGATGTGCTCCGGCGCTGCGCCCACGTACTCGGCGAGGGCGGACCGGAGGCGGCGCTGCATGGGATCGGGGTAGCGGTGGTAGCCGTCGAACTCGCGCAGCGCCTCCAGGGCGCGGGGAGAAGGCCCGTACGGGTTCTCGTTCCCGTCCAGCTTCGCAATCCGGCCGGCCGGGATGCCCAACTGCTCGGCCAGCAGATCGCTGGGCTCGATCGGCTCGTAGCCCAGCATCTCCCGGATGTCGGGCCGGACGAACTCAAGAATGCCGGCGGCGGGTTCCGATACCATCGCTCCCTCAGGCCGCCCTCGTCTGGACACGTGGGGGGCCGCGCTCAGAATCCCAGTATACCCGAAGGTCATCTCGAGCGAAGAGTGTGGCCTGGACTCCGAAAGGTACGGAGGAGGCTAGCCGCCGCGGTCCAGCCGCAGCTCGATGCTGCGGGCGTGCGCGGTGAAGCCCTCGGCGCGGGCGATTTGGGCGGTCGCCGGGCCGAGCTCCGCCAGCGCCGACTCGTCCACGGCCACGACGCTGGTGACCTTCAAGAAGTCCTGTACACCCAGCGGCGAGGCGAACCGGGCCGTGCCCATCGTCGGCATGACGTGGCTGGGGCCGGCGGTGTAGTCGCCCAACGTCTCCGGCGACCCCTCGCCGACGAAGACGCCCCCCGCGTTGCGCACCTCGGCCACCCACTGGTCGGCGTCCTTCACCGCCAGACACAGGTGCTCCGGGGCGAACTCGTTGGCCAGGACGATCGCCTCTTCGACCGAACCGACGACCACGACTCCGCCACGCGCTTCGAGAGAGGCACGGGCGATCTCCCGGCGCTCCAAGGTTGCGAGCTGTCGCTCCACCTCGTCCGCCACCCGGGCGGCCAGCTCACGAGAGGTAGCAATCATGATGGGCGTGGCCAGCTCGTCGTGTTCCGCCTGAGCCAGAACGTCGGCGGCGCAGAGAGCCGGGTCGGCGCTCTCGTCGGCCACGACGATCGTCTCGGTGGGGCCGTAGAGCGCATCGATCCCCACGTCGCCGAAGACCTCGCGCTTGGCGAGCGTGGTGAAGATGCTGCCCGCTCCGCAGACCTTGTCCACCCGAGGGACGGTCTCCGTCCCGTAGGCGAACGCGGCCACGCCCTGGGCGCCGCTCATCCTGAACACCGCGTCCGCGCCGGCCATGTCAGCGGCGACGAGCTTGATCGGCGGCACCCGGCCATCGGGACGAGCGGGTGAGGCGATCAGCACCTCGTCGACTCCGGCGGCCCTGGCGGGCAGCGCCGTCATCAGGACCGACGACGGATAGACGCCCACGATGCCGGGCGCGTTGACCCCGACCCGCGCCAGCGCGCTGACCTGCACGCCGACGCCCTCGCGACGGAAGCTCTGCATCGCGTGACGCCGCTGCTCTTCGTGAAACGACCGAATGCGCTCGGCGGAGAAGCGCAGCGCGTCGACGACGGACGGCTCGACCTCCTCGTAGGCCGCGCGAATCTCGTCTGAGCCAACCCGAAGCGTCGAGTACGATGTCCCGTCGAAGGCGTGACAGTACCGCAGGACGGCGACGTCGCCCTCCTCGCGCACGTCACGGAGGATACGACGTACCGCCTCCTCCACCGTCGCCGCCCCACCGACGGCCTCCCGGGTCCGCTGCCAGACGCTGTCCGGCAGCGCCGCCTCTCCGAGGGTCTGCCGCCGCAGCACAGTGCGACGGCCCTCCTCGGCGCCGACCACGATCCTCACGCCAGGTACTCCCGGATCGCGGTCAGGGCCCGGCTACGCGACTTCTTCTGGAACACCGCGATCCGTTCCGGCGTCACCTCGCGGATCGCCTGGTCCAGGAGGTCTGGAACGTTGCGGAGAAAGTGGGCCAGGTCCTCCTCGGATTTCACGCCGTAGGCCCGCAGGTGGCGGCCGCCGATGATCTGGAACCGGTCCCAGTCCGTCGGGTTGAGCAGCAGGTTCGCGGAGATCTCCCGCCACCGCTTCAGCGCCTCATGGTCGACGAACCCGGTGATCGCCTCGACGCTCGTCGCGAGCAGATGGTTTCGGATCTCTTCCACGGCCTCCGGGTCTTCCCGCTCGTGCCTGTCCAGCTCGTACTGGAGGATGCGGTCCAGAAGATTGGCCAGCACATCCCCCTTCAGCGGCGAGTACTTGCCGAAGCACGGCCGGTAGACATCTTCGATCCACTCCTCATCCATCTCGAGATGCGAGATGTAGCCGCAGAGGAAAGCGATGGTGCTGTCATTGAGACGGCTGGGCAGGGCAAGCTCCGGGTGCTCCTCGAAGACGCCTTGGACGCCGCTTTGTTCGTCGTAGTTGTTCAGATCGAAGAAGTGCGTGCGTTCACGGTCCCAACGGGTGAGCACCCGGATGTCAGGTGTGGTGGCGCCCAGATAGTACGCGCCCGGGTCCTCACGCAGGGACGAGTGGGCGATCCGGTCCGCCAGCTCCCGCACGAGGGTCATGTGCATGGTCAGCGGTGGCATCCCTCACACTCCTCCGACTGCCACGGACGACCCCACCTCTCGAAACCGCCGCACTATCGACTCTCTCAGTCCGCCCCGCCGGCCATCGAGCGGGCGCTGGTGGCCGATGAGCCGGGAGGTGGATTCGAAGAGGCGCTCAGCGATCTTGAGCCTGTTCGCAGCGAGAGTACTCCCGGTTTCCGTGCCTTCGATGAGGATCTCTGCGTCCTCCGGCACGAACCCCTCCGACGCCCCGCCGATGGGAATCACCTGGTACCGGCCCAGGCGGCGCTCTCGCGCGTAGTGATCGGCGATATTGGTGTATTCCGAGGCTACCCGCAGCGCGGTCCTGCCCTGCGTCCGCCATGCGTTCAGCGCTTCGGATAGGCCGTCCCCAGGGACATCCTCCGAAACCGTAGCCACGAGCGAGTACCGGCCTCCGCCGAGGTCTACCAGCTCCTGGATGGGACTTGAGGGAAAGCGCAGCGTGTGATCCAGAAACCAGTCGTGGCCGGTGACAGCCAAGTCGAAGCTACCCAACGCGACCTGCTGCGGCATGTCTTGCGGGCGGATCACCTTCACATCCAGCCCCTCCACATCTGCACGCGGCCGGGCGACGGCGCGCGACCCGTCGTACCCTTCCAGCGCAATACCCGCGTTCCGGAGAAGGGCGACCGCATCACGTTGCTGGTGGCCATCGGGGACCGCGAGCCGGATGCGGTCCTGCTCCGGCGTGGCCGCGCCCGGCGCCGGCAGCCCATCGAGACGGCCTGGCAGTCTCGTCACGCTCGGATCCGGCGCGTGCCCGAGAGCCAGAAGCGGGCCCAACGTCGACGACAGGTCCTTCTCGCCCAGGCTCCGTCGATTGGCGACCAAGCACATGCAACCCTCCAGCACGGGAGCCAGCGGCACGAGGCCGAGCGAGCGTACCTCCCTCTCGTCCGCCGCGGCGACCAGCGCCAGGTCTGCGTCTTCCGGCGGGTACACCTCGGCTGAGCCCCACACCGGCAGCACCCGATACGCCGTCAGGCGCAGCGAGAGAGCCAGCGCCTCCGCCAGGTTTGGATACTCGCTGACGATGCGCAGCGGGCTCCAGGGCGGCCCTGACGTTGCCGCACCAGGACTCGCCGCGACGTCGGCCACGGCCGCGAAGAGTCTGCCCGCTGCCAGATCGAGGTCTCGCAGCCGGACTACCGCATCTTGCGGGTAACGATGTGCCAGCTCGTCAACCCAGAACGACCCACAGATACCGAGGTCGTAGTTGCCCAGCGCTATCTGAACCGGGATGTCCCGCTCTCGGAAGACCCTAACGGCCGTCTCCCGATCCGCGTCCGCCTGGAGCCGGTAGCTGCGCGATCCTTCGCCGTAGCCCGGGACGGGCATCCCGGCTTTCGTCAGTAGGTCGGCCAGGGGCCCCCGCGGATCGCCGGTGGGAAGCGCCAGCCTGATCACGGACGGCCTCCGAGCAGGGAGACCGCCTGCACGATGCCGTCGACCTCACGCTCTCCGGCGCCGGTGCGCACCAGGAGAGCTCCACCGTCCCGCACCTCGACCTCGCGCTCGCCGGACTCGTCCTCAGAAAGCGCCAGCCGGCACGAGACCCCGCGCTCGCGCAGGCCCTGGGCGGCGCGGCAGGCAGCCACCAAGGCCGACTGCGAATCCTCAACGGGCCGTACCACCACGTCGCTCCCGCCGGCTGGTTCCTCATCGGGTAGCCGCCTGGCCAGGGCGCTCGCTTCGAGCGCGAAACCGGACGCTGGTACGGACTGCCCGCCCACCAGACCCAGCAGCTCATCGTAGCGACCGCCGCCGCCCACCGGCTCGCCGTCCAGCAGAAAGCGAAAGATCGGGCCCGAATAGTACTCGAAGCTGCGGGCGAGCACCGTCTGGAGGCGGCAGGCGTGCCCCAGGGACTCCAGCGCGTCTACGATCGCGCCCAGCCGGGCCAGCGGCTCTCCCAGCTCCGGCAGAGACGACAAGAGCGCCTGCCGAACATTGGCCAGGTAGCCCGAGCCGGACCCCGGCACGTCGAATAGAAGCTGCAACGGGGCATCCAGCTCCGGCAGCCGCTCCTCGATCTCGGCGATGACGTTGGGATCGTCGTCCAGCAACCGGTCGTACCAGGCCGCTTGCTCTTCCTGCGCCAGACCCGTCTTGGTCAGCACCGCGCGAACGAGTCCCGCGTGGGAGAGACATACCTCGGCGCCGGCGAGGCCAAGTACGGCCAGCACGTTCAGGCCCAGCAGGATCAGCTCCAGATCGCCTCGGAGACCGCTCTCGCCGATCAGCTCGACGCCGCACTGCCAGTCCTCTCGAGGCTCGTCGCCGCTGGCGAAGCGGAAGATGTTCTGCACGTAGCAGAGCCGGGCCGGCCGCCCGCCCGCCAGGTGCTCCGCGTAGAGCCGGGCAGTCGGAATGGTCGCCTCCGGCCGCAGCACCACCCGCTCACCGCTCCATCCGTCCCAGTCCAGGAACGAGTAAACACGGTGGAGCATCTGCGGCGAAAGGGTGCCGGCGGCCGTGAACAGGTGCAGGTACTCGATGGTGGGAGTGCGTATCTCGCTGTAGCCCGACGAACGGCAAACGGCCAGGAACACCTCCTCCACCCGGCGGAAGCGAGCCATCTCCGGCGGCAGGAGATCGCGCATGCCCCGGCAGCGCAGCAATTCGAAGGTATCCGGCATGCTTTCGACCCAAGGCGCGAGCGTTTGCCCGCGCCTGTCATGTCACGCCCCCGCTCGGCGCCGGGGCTACCCCATTGTAGACGAGCCACTAGACCCCGACAACCGAACGGGCGGGAGTCGCGGGCCGACCGCCGGGGCCGGGCGCGCGCTCTTCCCGAGCCATCCGTGAAACCCGCTATGCGGACGCGCCGTTCCTCGTGCGTGTGCCAAAGGGATCGCCGCCGGGCGCGGTAACAGGGGTCCTCCTACCCCGTTTGGATCTAGACATCGAGAAGACAGAGCTACGTTGAGTTCAGACACCCTCAGCGCCGGGCGCTGAGGCCCCCGCCAAGTCAGAGCGATCCGTAGCCCACCACCCTCCGGCTGACCCCGACAGTCGCCACAGGAGATTGCCATCAAAGGCGTACTGCCCCTATTGATCCTCGTAATGCTCTCCGCCGGTTGCACGGCTTCTCGGGCGGCGGCGCCGGCGCCCACGGCCACGCCCACAGCGACCGCCACAGCGACGGCCAGCCCGTCCCCGACCAGTACGGCTACGGTCACGGCCACTGTCACCGCCACTGCGGCTCCAACGCCCACGGCGACCAGCACGCCGGAGCCGCCAGCTACACCAACGCCAGAACTGATATCGAAGGTGCTGCCGGCCGCGGAGCCGCCTCAGGCCCCGCCCGCTCCACCGGCGCCCGCGCAGGTTCCCGGCGGGACGTACCTGCCCGTCCCGGACGGAACGACGGTGGTCTGGGGCGGATGCGCCTCGGACGGCCAGTGCTACTGGTTCAACTTCTACTGGGCTCCCACGCACGAAGCCGTCATGCAGAACGGCGAGGGCCAGCACAAGGTCCAGCACGAGATGTGTCACGCGCATCAGCACTGGTCGATCAACGGCGGGGCGCCGCTAGCGCCCTCGGACTACGACCTGGAGTCCTGGTACGCGACCGCCGAAGGACAGAGCTTCACGAGTGCCGCGGCCGGGCTCTCCTGGCCCTGGTCTCACAGCCAGGTGAACGGTCTCGAAGACTTCGCCTGGACCTGCGCCTACTGGTACTACGATCCCGCGTACCTGCAGCAGGTCAGCCCGGAGCGGTACGCTTGGGCGGACGCCAACCTGCCCTAACCGGCACGGTGGCCACCGACACGGTCGCCGTCTCCCCAACTCGGTCCATCATCCCCGAGGAGCCAGAGCCGACACCCCAATACCCGATTCGGGCTACGGTCGCCTGCGGGGCCTTCGCTTGCCCGCCAACGGACCTCTAGGCTAGAAGAAGATACGACTCACCAGCGCCAGAAGCCGGCCCCGGCATCACGGCCGACTGCAATTGACCGACGGGCCGGCGGTCGGCTGCCAGCGCAGGTTCCTGATGCGCCTCGAAAAGACTGAGCTGGAGGGCACGCCATGAGCAATGAAGTAGGGCGACCACGGGCACTCGTAACCGGCGCTTCCGCAGGTATCGGGGAAGCTTTCGCCAGGCACCTGGCACGGCAGAGATATGATCTGGTCCTGCTCGCCCGGCGCCGGGACCGCCTCGAAACGCTGGCCTCGGAGCTCTCGACCGGGTGGAGTATTGCCGCCGAGGTACTGGAAGCGGACCTGGGAAAGGACGCGGGCGCGGCGCTGGCCGAGGAGCGGCTCCGGGTCGGTGACATCGGCCTGCTGGTGAACAACGCCGGCTTCGGGACGCGTGGCGAGTTCGCCGGTCTCCCACTGGGACGGGAGCTGGAGGAGATCGACGTGAACGTTCGCGCGGTCGTACGGCTGAGCCACGCTGCGCTGCAATCGATGGTCCCGCGCAGGCGAGGCGCGATCATCAACGTTGCGTCGACGGCCGCCTTCCAGGCGATGCCCCGCAACGCCACGTACGCTGCATCGAAGGCGTTTGTGCTGCATTTCTCAGAAGCGCTGCACGAGGAGGTCAGGCAGCACGGGGTGACGGTGACCTGTCTCTGTCCAGGACCCGTGCACACGGAGTTCCAGCAGGTGGCCGGCGTCGAAGGAAGTCGCGTGCCCGCACTGGGGTGGACGAGCCCCGACGCCGTGGTCGAGGCGGCCGTTTCGGCAATGCGCGACGGCCGAGCTATCACCGTGCCCGGAGTCCTGAACAAGATAGGCGCGGTGGGTGCCCAGCTCGCGCCCCGGTTCCTGAGCCGGCGCGTGGCCGGGGCCATCTTCCAAGGCCGTATCACCCGCACCGGAGCCTGAGGCCACTCCGCTCCCGGCGGGCAGGCTCTCTAGAGCGGCAGCCGCCCCGGGGCTTCCGGCTCACCGCCGAGCGCCCGGAGCGCGTCGTTCATCGCCGCGCGGTAGATGCCCTGGGCCATCAACTGCCGGGCTGCGGCCAGCCTCTCGCGATACGCGTCGCGCTTCAGTTCCTGCGCGCCCGCATCGTCGGGGTGCCCCCTGGTCGCCCACTCGGCGACGTGGCATGCCATCGGCAGGTTCCCCCGCTCCAGCAACTCCCTGCCCCGCGCCACGAGCGCATCCACCCCGCCGGCGAGTGCCGCGATCTCGCCGCCCTGCTCGCTCCAGGTCGCGGGGAGCAGGTCGGCCGCGCTGCCGTTCCACCAGCCTCCCCAGAGCTGCACCAAGTTCCGAACGATGAACTTGGGGTCGTCATAGACCACGCGAAGGAAGGGCCGCTTCGACAGCTCAGCGTCGGGCTCGACCTCGTGGAAGATCTGCTCCGGGCTCTGGCCCGCGTTCATACGCTCCAGCACCTGATCGATGATCGACCGCAGCCAGGCGGCCGTCTCGGTCAGTACGATGCGAACGCCGTCCGCCCCCTCGACCACCAGCCCGTGGCCGGGGAACATCCAGTCCGCGCCAAGGCCCGCCATCTCCTCCAGGGCCTCCGCCCATTCCAGGGGATATCGTTGAACCTTCTGAGGGTTGCCGCAGTTCGGGGCCGTCCAGACAATGAGGTCGCCGGTGAACAGATACCCGCGCTCGGGGAGCCAGGCGTACAACGCGTCGTCGGTCTCGCCCTTCGCCGCGCGGTAGCGCACCTCCGTGTCGCCGATGCGCTGCACCAGGCTGTCGCGGACCGTGAGCGTCGGCCAATCGAATTCGTCCGGGAAGGTCGGGCGCGGCAGGCTGAACTGGCGCTGGTTGATGATCGCGTTGTAGCCGTGCGTCAGATGGTAGCGGCGAAATCGCGCGACGCAATTCTCCTGCGCGATGATCTGCGGGCGCTCTCCCGCCTCCAGCCACGGCCGGAGCCCGAAGGCGTGGTCGGAATGACCGTGTGTATAGACAACGGTGTGCAGGGGCGCGTCGCTCCAGTTCCTGACTGCCTGGTGCACGCGCGTTCCAAGCCCCTGCAGCCCGGGATCGATGAGCAGCAGGCCGGCGCTGGTCGCGACCGCGTAGGTATTCACGAAGGCCGTATGCATGAGGACGTCCGGCCGCACCGCGTGGGGATCGGCGCGAAGCTGCGGCACCCTCGCGTGGATCGGATCGTTGGTCACCAACGGGAACTTGTCTTCGCTAGCAGACACGGTCACCCTCCCTTTCTGGACAGACGCTGGCGCTCGAGTCGAGTCTACTAGGCGCTCGCGGAACATGGCCAGGCCGCGGTCAACCCGGAGCACCGCCCAGGGGCCGCCGCTGACGATGACGACGGCGGCGGACGGGCTCTGCCGGTCCGAATCGGAGCGTCCGGCGATCCGTCTCCGTTCCCGGAGACACAAGAGAACTCGATCCGTACCGCGGGCCGGTCCCTACGGTATCAGGAGCACCCGTCCGAAGGCCTGGCGGCTCTCGATGTAGGCATGCGCCTCCGCCGCCTCGGAAAGGGGGTAAGTCCTATCGATGACCGCCTTGAGCGACCCGTTCGCCACGTCTTCCAAGTGCCGGCCAATCATGGCGCGGACGCGGTCGGTGTTAACCGCTAGCTCAATTGTGAGGGAGACTCCCGTCAGACTCCGGTTGCCCGCAGACAGAAAACCGATTTCCGGCCGATGCGTATCCCGGCCCGCGTGGCCAACCGTGATCGCCCGGCCCCGGTAGGCAAGACTGGCCATGCTCCCGGAGAGCGTCCTGCCTCCGACGGAATCGACGACGAGATCCACGCCGCGGTCATTCGTGATGCGGCGAGCCTCCGCGACGAAGTCGCCTGTCTTGTAGTTGATGCCGTGGTCCAGTCCAAACTCCTTGAGTTGCTCTAGCTTCTCGTCGCTGGACGCGGTGGCGATGACCGTTGCGCCGGCCCTCTTGGCGAGCTGGATCGCCGCCAGTCCGACGCCTCCCCCGCCCGCCTGGATCAGCACCGTCTCGCCCGCCTGCAGGTGGCCGAACTCGAACAGGCAGTCGTCCGCCGTGCCGAACGGGATGGGCACGCAGGCGGCCTGTTGCAGGTTAATGCCGTCGGGCAGGAGCCAGGTCGAGGCCGCCGGCGTCGACATCACGGACGCGTGCGATCCATGAGGCGCAACGGCCACGACGGCTTGACCGGCTGACCGGTCGGCAACGTTGGCGCCGACTTCGCGCAAAATGCCGGAGCACTGGTAGCCCACGATGTGCGGCTTCCTCGGCATCGCGCCTCCGGCACGGTTCAAGACGTCACCACCCTCGATACTGACGGCCTTCACGTCGATCAAGACGCCGTCCGGGTGGCAGGAGGGGTCCGGTACCTCCTCATAGCGGAGGACGTTGGGCGGACCGGTTTCGTAGTAGACTGCTGCCTTCATGGCTCTCCTCGCGGTCGGAGCTTCGTCTCGGTCATCCGGCCAAGCGCCGGCGAGACGCCCGACCACCTCACTGTAGCCCGCGCGAAGCCCTTGTGTCACACGGCTCTGTGCCAGTGACCGTCCCATCCCGGGACTGAAGCCGCGGTAACCATTCCGGCACTTGAGTCGGGGAGGAGGGCCTCACGGAGGCAGCGCGGCCACTGCCTTGACTCTTTCGGCCCCCGCCCCCTACACTGATGCCGGTGGGTTGGGAGCGTCATGCTTCTGTCCTACCCTTCCTACCGTCCCGGCTCTCTCGCCGGGGCGGTTGTATTCTGCGACCTTTCTCCCCGATGCTTCCACGGAATCTTCGCGAGTCACGTGCCCGGGGGCCAAACCCGGGACCCGTTTTCTATAATGGGCGATCCTACGGATGCGCGCGCCTCCGCTCCCGGTGTATGCTCCGCTCGCGCCGCCTGCAGACGCCGTCGGTCCGCCGGAACACGGACGCTTCGGCGGGCCCCTGGCGGACCACCCCGCTTAAGTCAGCGCTTCAGTCGAATACGACCGTCTTGTTGCCGTAGACGATGATGCGGTGGCGTAGGTGAAAATCCACCGCTCGGGCCAGGACGACCTTCTCCAGGTCGCGCCCTTTGCGGACGAGGTCGGCTACGGCGTCGCGGTGGCTCACGCGCACGATATCCTGAACGATGATCGGGCCCTGGTCCAGTTCCGTCGTGACGTAGTGCGACGTGGCGCCGATGATCTTCACGCCCCGGTCGTGGGCCTGGTGATACGGGCGCGCCCCGGCGAAGGCGGGCAGGAACGAGTGGTGGATGTTGATGATCCGGTTGCGGTACCGGCCGACGAACGCCTCGGTAAGGATCTGCATGTAGCGCGCCAGCACCACGAGCTCGATGTTCCGCTCCTCGAGTTCCGCGACAATGCGTTCTTCTTGGCGGGCCTTGGATTTCGCGGTGATCGGGAAGCTGTGGAATTCCACACCGAACTCGTCGGCGATGGAGCGCAGGGCAGGGTGGTTGCTGATGATCAGCGGGATCTCCGCCCTGAACTCCCCCATCCGCCAGCGCGCGAGCAGATCGTACAGGCAGTGGGGGAGCCTCGAGACGAAGACCGCGATGCGAGGAACGTAGTCCGAGAACTGAAGACTCCAGGTCATGCCGAAGCGCTCCGCGATTGGCTGGAACGCCCGCGCGATCTCCTCGCGGGGCACGTCGAACCCGGCAAGCTCCCACTCCACCCGCTGCAGGAAGGTCCCTTCTTCCTGGTCCGTGTGTTGGTCGGCATGAATGATGTTGCCGTTGTTGCGGTAGAGGAAATCCGAAACGCCGGCCACAAGCCCCTTCTGGTCTGGGCAGGATAGGAGGAGGACCGCGGTCACGCCTTCTTCGTTCACGTCATCTCCCGCGCGCAAAGACTATAGCGCACCATGAGCCAGGACGCTTCCTCCGGGCGTGGTCTTGGCACCTTGCTATAATGGCGGCAGTCAAGGAGATCATGCTCATGTCCGTGCATGACCAGCGCTTGCATCGCAGCGGCAGCGACCGCATGATCGCGGGTGTCTGCGGAGGGCTGGCGACGTACTTCGCCATAGACGCGACCGTCGTCCGGCTGATCTGGGCCGTGGTCACGGTGCTCACCGGTGTGCTCCCCGGATCGCTCATCTATCTCCTCTTTGTCATCATCGTCCCTGTCGCACGTCCTGGAGACGCAGCGGAAGCGACCGATGAAGGCCGTCCCGCCCTGGCCGGGTTGTTGCTCATCATCATGGGCACGCTGCTCCTGTTGGGCAACTTCGGCCTCTTTCACTGGCTGAGCTGGGGCCGTCTCTGGCCCCTGCTGCTCATTCTCGTGGGCGTCGCCCTGCTCGCGCGACGGTGACGGCCGGCACGAACCTAGGGGGCTTTCGGCTGCTGCCGGTCGTGGCGGCCTACGCGGTCGCGATGGCCTACGTGGAGGCGGCGGTCGTCGCCTACCTGCGCGAGATCCACGGTATCGATAACCTCATCCGCGACCTGCCGACCACCGCCGACCGTTTCACCGCGATCGAGGTGGGGCGGGAGGCGGCGACCATCGTCATGCTGCTGACGGTGGGCTGGATCGCGGGGCGACGGATCCAGGACCGTCTGGGCTACTTCGTCTTCGTCTTCGGCCTCTGGGACATCTTCTACTACTTCTGGCTGGCCGTGATTGAGGGCTGGCCGCACTCACCGCTGGAGTGGGACGTGCTCTTCCTGATCCCGGTGCCCTGGTGGGGACCGGTGCTGGCGCCGGTACTCATCGCGGCGGTGATGTGCATCGGTGGGGCGGCGGCCGTGCTGGGGGCCGACAGAGGCGTCAGGTGGCGCGTGACTTGGACGAACGCCGCCGTGGCTGCCGCAGGCATCGTCGTGGTACTCTACACCTTCATGGCCGACGGACTCGGCGCGCTGCCGAACGGAGCCGGTGCCGTCAGCCGCGTGCGTCCGTCCGACTTCCAGTGGCCGCTCTTCGCGGTGGGATTCGTGGTGATGTCCTGGGCCGGCCTGCGGGTCACCTGGCCCGGCCGCTCACGCCTGCTCCGCACATGACCGCCCAGAGCGGCTGCCGCTAGGGTTCGACGTACCCGACGAGCGCGCCTCCGTGGTGGCTGATGCGGATCTCCCCCTCTTGAGACAGCCGCGCCTCCGCCAGCCGGAGGAACTCAGCCCGAACGCGGTCACCGTCCGCCCCTGCCAAGGCAGGAGGGCGCCAGGCGTCCCAGATCCTGAGGACGGGCGCCGCGTCAGGAACCACCATCCAGCCGCGCCACTCGCACAGTTCAACACGAGCGAAATGGCGCCTCATGCAGGACGCGCCCGACTCGAGGTCGAACCGGGCCCCGATATCCGGCCCAGACCGCCCACGGCCGAGAACTGCGCGCTCAGCCGCGTTCGACAGCTCGTAGTACTCGCGCATGTGATCCGGGGCGCTGGCGGCGACCACAAGCCGTCCTCCCCGTCGCAGGCTCTGCCTGATCCTCGTCAGCCCCGCGTCGATGTCGCGCAGGAAGTAGAGGGTCCAGCAGGTCACGACGGCGTCGAAGCAGGCGTCCGCGAAGGGCAGGCGCTCGATGTCTCCCACCACGAGCCCTACCTTCTCGCCCAATGAGCCTCGGGCGCGCGACGTCATCCCACGCGACATGTCGAGACCAAGAAGGGTTGCGTCCCCGTAGGCGGCGGCGATCCTCTCCAGCAGCCAGCCGGTGCCGAAGCCAAGCTCGCAGATGCGCCAACGAGGGCGTTGCGGCCGAACCGCCTCTACCAGGATGCGGGTCGCCTCCTCGGCTTCGGAGGAATAGCGCTCGCCGATCTCGACCACGTCCGCCTGGTCGTCGGGCGCCTCGAACATCTCCCGAGCTACGGTCTTTGGATCACGATCGAGGGATTGTCCAGGCACGTGCGTGGTCGTCCTGGAGGGAGCCGCCTAGTCCTCCCATTTCACGAAGTAGCGGATGTCCGCGTCTGTCCGCCGCTCCGCGAGGAACTCGCTGCAGTCCCATCCCGATGAGATGAGATTCACTGTCCCGAGCGTTGCCGGCGTGCTCGTTTCGCATACGGCGCTGCGCAACTGGGCAAGGCCCATTTCCTGCCGGATAACGTCCACGACGTTGCCGTCTGCGGCCCAGTCCTGATCGGGGAAGCCCTCGAGCCGGAGCAACTCCTGCATGGACTGCCGTTCTTCGACCGAGGCTCCCGCCATCGCGTCCTGGAACTGCTCCTCCAGCTCGCGCGTATACTCGACGGCGTCCTCGTACGACGGAAGGAACCCCCTGCGCTCGACGGCCTGGCGCAGTACCTCCTCATCGATCAGCGCTTCCAACGGATCGTTCGATTCAGTCTCCGTCAATTGCGGGTCCAGTAGATCCGCGGCTATCGGATCATCGGAGTTCTGGACGGCCTGCCGCCTCGTCAGCTCCTGCAGGACCTGCTCTGCCGCAAGCGCCTGGCCCGTGATAGGCACGCGCGTAACGTCCGCAACCACCAGCGGGTACTGGTCCGCAAACGGCGGATCGAAGTAGTCGGACCAGGAGAGTTCCACGTCGTCCAGATCGAGATGCCGGATCCCCACTCGGCTGTCCGCTTCGCCACCGCCGCAGGCGGTGGCAAGGAACGGCAACATCAGGAGTGTGAGCAGCATCGCGAGAGTCGCCCTGGGCATGGTCACAGGTTCCCCAGCCCTCGTCCCTCGCCGCTCGTCACTTCCAGGAACTGGTGCAGCATGCGCGCCGTCGCCCCCCAGATGAGGTGCTCGCCGAAGTTGTAGGACGGGGGCCGGGCGGGATAGCCGCGCCAGACGGCCGGTTCCGTGTTCAGCGACGACGGATCGCGCAGATGGGGCAGAGGAACCACCAGCAGCTCCGCCACCTCGACGATGCTGGGAGCGAACGGATAGGGCGCCGGCTTCGTCACACCGCCGACAAAGGGCGAGACGAGAAAGTCGGTGATCGTGACCATGTCATCGAGCCGGCCCCATATCTCAACGTCCTCTCTCTTCAGGCCGATCTCCTCCTCCGCTTCCCGCAGCGCGGTAGCGGCCAGATTCGCGTCCTCCGCGTCCTGGGCGCCGCCCGGAAAGGAGATCTGTCCCTTGTGGTACTCCACCGTCTCGGTCCGGAGCGTCAGGAGGACGTGTGGGACGCCATCGACCTCATAGATGGGGATGAGGACGGCGGCGCGGGGCGTCTCATTCTGGTGAATACGCCGCGGCTCGCGAGCATCGAGAGCGCGGCGAATGTGCGAGAACATGGTCATTGCAGTGTACCGCAGCGGCTAGAGATTTATCGAAGTAGGTCGATGAACTCGTCGGGAGTCAGACCTGCCTTCCTAATGAGATCACGCAGTAGCCCCTTGCCCAGCTCGCGGTGATCCGGAACAGAGAGTGTTATCGCACGTCCAGGCTTGGTAAGCACGATATGGCTGCCGCGCTGACGCCTTCTTCGAAAGCCTGCTCGCTCGAACGCTGACACCGCCCGCCGCCCCAAAATGCGCCGCAGGCGGGCCATTAGACCGCGACCTCGGCCTCCACGTCCACCTCGCGTGTTTCGATCGTGAGTGGGAGGCCCTCTTCCTTGCGGTCACCAAGGCACTCCCTGATTTGCTGCGCGACTAGCTCCGGGGTTTCGGTCGGAAGTGGCACGCCATCCTCGGCGCGCACCTCAAGGCACAGGAGGATTGCTTCTCTGATGTTCGCCAGGGCATCGTCTCGCGACCCGCCCTGCGAGGCACAGCCAGGAATGGCTGGGCAGATGACCGAATAGCCGCCGTTTGTCTCGGGCTCAAGAATCACGGTGAACTTCATAGCAGGCCTCTGCACACCGTAGTGCGGTGACTAAACACGAGCTGTTAGCTGAAAGCTGAATCTGTCGGCCCATCGGGTCCTATCAACGAGCGCGTCAACTCTGTGGCCGCAAGAGAGCTTGCGCCAGCCACTCGGGTCAATAATCCCGAAGCGAGCACGCGTCGCACCAACGAGCACCTTGAGCCAATTGCTGTCCGAGGCGTCGAACGGTCTCCCGCAAGACGGGCACTCCAACGCGCCCCATTCACCCTGAATCGCCATGGTACTTGTTCCTCTCCGACTTCTCATCGGTGTGCATGGGCGTGAATGTCAGTTCGGAACTAATGTATCACGACCTAGCCCAGATAGCAACTCACTCCCATTCTATCGTGCCGGGCGGCTTCGAGGTGATGTCGTAGACGACGCGGTTGACCCCGGGCACTTCGTTGACGATGCGGTTTGCGATCCGGCTCAACACCTCGTAGGGAAGGCGCGCCCAATCGGCGGTCATGGCGTCCTCGGCGGTGACGGCGCGGACGGCGACGACGTGCCCGTAGGTGCGGAAATCGCCCATGACACCGACAGACTGAGTGTCGGTGAGAATGGCGAACGACTGCCACAGCTCACGGTAGAGCCCTGCCGCCTTGATCTCGTCCATCACCACCCAGTCCGCCGCCCGCAGCGCCTCCAGCTTCTCCCGCGTCACCTCGCCGATGATGCGGATGGCGAGGCCCGGACCGGGGAACGGCTGGCGGTAGACCATGTCGTCGGGAAGCCCCAACTCGACGCCCACCCGCCGCACTTCATCCTTGAACAGATGGCGCAACGGCTCCACCAGCCGGAGTCTCATGTTCTCCGGCAGGGCGCCCACGTTGTGGTGCGTCTTGATCTTGGCGGCGGCGCCCGTGCCGGTGGACGCGCTCTCGATCACGTCCGGGTAGGTCGTACCCTGGGCGATGAAATCGACCCTTCCCATCTTCGCCGCCTCCCGCTCGAAGACGCGGATGAACGTCTCGCCGATGCGCCGTCGCTTCGTCTCCGGGTTCGTCACCTCCGCCAGCTCGGCCAGGAAGCGGTCCTCCGCCCGCACGTGCTGCAGGTTGATGCGCATATGTCGGCGAAACGTCTCGACGACGCGCTCCGGCTCGCTGCGGCGCAGCAGTCCGTTGTCGACGAAGATGCACGTGAGCTGGTCGCCCACCGCGCGGTGGATGAGGGCGGCGGTGACGGCGGAGTCGACGCCCCCCGAGAGGGCGCAGATCACGCGTCCTTGCCCCACCTGCTCGCGTATCGAGTCGACGGCCTCCACGATGAAGTTACCCGCCGTCCAATCGCCGCTGCAGCCGCAGACGCGGTAGAGGAAGTTGCGCAAGATCTCCGTGCCCTGGGGCGTGTGCACCACCTCCGGATGGAACTGGATCCCGAGCATGCCGCGATCGTTCCCGATCGCGGCAACCAAGTCGTTCTCGGAGTGCGCCAGCGGACGGAAGTTGGGCGGCAGGTCCACGATGCGGTCGCCGTGGCTCATCCACACCGGCAACGACGGCGGCAACCCGGCGAACAGCGGAGCGTCCT
The DNA here is from genome assembly GCA_964406605.1 of uncultured Dehalococcoidia bacterium. GTDB lineage: Bacteria > Chloroflexota > Dehalococcoidia > DSTF01 > RBG-16-68-14 > CAYOSF01. The sequence continues at coordinate 64,476 of CAYOSF010000016.1, forward strand.
CCGTGGTCCGGTTGATGACCGCATGGCCGTACTCACGATGGTCACCGGGGGCGATCCGCCCGCCGAGCTGGTGCACCATGAGATGCATGCCATAGCAGATGCCCAGCACGGGAACGCCGGCTTCGTACACGTACTCGGGCGCTACGGGCGCATCTGGATCGTAGACGCTGGCAGGGCCGCCGGAGAGAATGAAGGCCCGCGGCTGCAGCCGCTCCACCTGCTCCCGGGGCGTATCGTGCGGCAGCAGCTCGCAGTACACGCTGCACTCACGCACCCGCCGGGCGATGAGCATGCTGTACTGGGAGCCGAAATCGAGGACGACCACCGTTTCCGGCCTGGGCCGCCGGGGCAGCGTCTCTGAGAGCTGCTCAGACGGCTTCTCGCCCTCCTCCCCACGGGCGATCTCCAGATACGTCGAGACTTCGAGGTCGCCGCTCGCCGAAACGCGATGGCTTGCGTCCTTCGGGCGGGAGGTTTGAGCCATGCTGCTCCTGATGGGGATGTCTGCCTCAACGTAGCAGCGGTGCTATACTGCCGTCAAGAGGATCACGCCTCTTTCGCTCGATAGCATACGCAATTGACCACTTCTCCGCCCGCCGATCCCGATCTGTTGAGGCGCGCCGTCGAGATCCTGCGCCAAGGCCGCCTCGTCGCCTACCCGACCGACACGCTCTACGGGCTGGCTGCGGTACCTACGGACGCGCAGGCCATCGAGAGGCTATTCGAAGCGAAGGGACGTCCCTCCGATCGAGGCGTCCCTCTCCTCATCGCGTCCCCGGCGGACCTCGCCCTGGTGGCCGGCGACGTGCCGGAGGTGGCCAGCGGGCTCATGCAGACCTTCTGGCCGGGCAGCCTCACGATCGTACTCCCGACCGCGCCCGGCTACGAATCCCCGGCAATCGGCGAGACGGTGGCACTGCGCGTCCCGGACCACCCAGTGCCACGAGAGCTCGTGCGACTCCTGGGCGGTCCGATCACGGGCACCAGCGCCAACATCTCAGGCGGGGCAGATCCGCTCACCGCGGACGACGTGCGGAGCCAGTTGGGCGACACGGTCGACCTGATCATCGATGGGGGGCGTTGCCGGGGCGGCCGGCCCTCCACAGTGGTCGATTGCACGGTGGACCCACCGCGCGTCGTGCGCGAAGGCGCCATCAGCCGAGAGGAGCTGGTGCGGGCGGTGGCCGTGAGATTCTCGTAGCGGCGACGGGGCCGGTCTACGCTGCCCGTTCGTCGAGGGAACGCGGGAGGCCGCCCGCCTCCTGGCCCGTTTCCTCGGCCTCGGCAGGGCGCTTGAAGAAGAGCCAGATGCCGCTAACGTCCCCCAGCGGGCCCGAGCGCGGCGTGGCGCTCACCAGCTCCCACCCATGCTCCTCGTGAGTGTGCAGGGTGTTGTGAAGCTTGTCGGTGAACCGCCGGTCGGTGAAGACGGACGAACGCCCAACGTAGATAACCATGTGCTTGAATCGCATGGCGCCTCCGAATCTAGGTTCGGCCAGACCGATGGGTATCTAAAGGGCTTCCGAGGCCTACTATTCGCATACCGCTCAGGTAGTAGGCAGGAAGCGGGGGCGCCGTGTATAGTAGGCGCGGAGTCGGGTGCCGCAGCACGCGCCGATTGGGGCGTCTCAGAGGAGATTTGAGCCATGCGCAAGCAGACCGTGCGGGACATCGAGGTCGAAGAGCGACGGGTGCTCGTGAGGGCGGACTTCAACGTACCCATCGATGACCAGGGCACCATTCTGGACGACCTGCGCATCCAGGCCGCCCTTCCCACGATCCGCTACCTCCAAGAGCGAAGGGCCAGGGTGATTCTCTGTTCCCATCTTGGGCGGCCCAAGGGCAAGGTCACGGAATCGCTCAGGTTGGCGCCCGTCGCCGCTCGCCTCTCAGAGCTGCTGGGGGTGGAAGTTGCGACCGCAACCGACTGCGTAGGGCCGGAAGCTGAGGCGGCGGTCGGTTCGCTGGCGCCGGGCGATGTGCTGCTGCTGGAGAACCTGCGTTTCCACGCCGAGGAGGAGGCGAACGACGCCGAGTTCGTCCGTCAGCTCGCGTCGCTCGCCGACGTCTATGTGAACGATGCCTTCGGCACCGCCCACCGCGCTCATGCCTCGACAGAGGGCGTGGCGCATCACCTGCCGGCCGTAGCCGGCCTTCTCATGGAGAAGGAGATCGACTACCTCAGCCGCGTCGTCGCCGACCCGGAGCGCCCGGTGGGAGCGATCATCGGCGGCGCGAAGATCAGCGACAAGATGGCTGTCCTGCGCAACCTGCTGGCCAAGGCGGACGTGCTCGTCATCGGCGGCGGCATGGCGAACACCTTCCTGAAGGCGCAAGGCCTATCCGTGGGCGAATCTCTGGCGGAGGACGACCAGTTGGACGCAGCCCGCGCGGTGCTCGACGAAGCGAAGGAACGCCGCGTCCGGCTCCTGCTGCCCCTCGACGTGGTGCTGGCGGACGATTTCTCCGCCGGCGCCCAGGCCCGCACGGAGACGGCAGAACAGGTGCCGGAGGGCTGGCGGATCATGGACGTGGGGCCTCGGTCGATCGAAGCCTACGGCGAGGCGCTGCAGACCTGCAAGACCGTGGTCTGGAACGGGCCGCTGGGGGTAGCCGAGTTCCCTCAGTTCGCACGCGGCTCTGAGTCGCTCGCCCGCATCCTGGCCGACCTGACCGCCGTCACCATCGTCGGCGGCGGCGAGACCGCCGCGCTGGTGCGGGAGACCGGCCTGGCCGAGAAGTTCGATCACGTCTCGACCGGGGGCGGCGCCTTCCTGGAGTTCCTGGAGGGCCGAGAGCTTCCCGGCGTCGCGGCGCTGCTGGACGCCTAGCGCGATGATCGATTGCTAGGGCCGGGACAGGTACAATAACCCCGTGGATCTCGATCTTGTCCGCCAGCTCGCCGTCCCCAACGATACCAAGATCGTCCTCGCGGTGGTCGATGGACTGGGAGGGCTACCGCACCTGGAGACGGGCCGCAGCGAGCTGGAGGCCGCCAACACTCCCTTCCTCGACCGTCTGGCCGCCGAGAGCGCCTGCGGGATGACCATCCCTGTCGCCCACGGCGTCACGCCCGGGAGCGGCCCAGGACACCTCGCCCTCTTCGGCTACGATCCGATTCGCTACACCGTGGGCCGCGGCGTCCTGGAGGCGCTGGGGGTCGACTTCGATCTCCAGCCACAGGACGTAGCCGCCCGAGGCAACTTCTGCACGCTGGACGCCGAGGGGACCATCACCGACCGCCGCGCCGGGCGCATCCCGACCGACCAATGCGCCGCTCTATGCGAGACGTTGCGAGATATCGAGCTGCCCGGCGTCCGGCTCTTCGTCGAGCCGGTGCGGGAGCATCGTTTCCTCCTGGTGCTCCGGCCGGACGGTGGGGACGAGCTTTCCGGCCTGGTGGCCGATACCGACCCCCAGCGGGTCGGCGCTGAGCCGCTGGCGCCGCAGGCGCTGGCGCCCGAGGCCGACGCCACCGCGGAGCTGGTAAGCCGTTTCATCGCGGAAGCGCGGACGCGGCTGGAGGGGCGTGACCCTGCCAACGGCGTCACGCTGCGCGGCTTCGCCCAGCACCCAAGGCTGCCGCTGATGCCGGAGGTCTTCGGGATGCGGGCGGGCGCCGTGGCCGTCTACCCCATGTATCGGGGTCTCGCCAAGCTGGTGGGCATGACGGTGCTGACGACCGGCTCCACCTTCGACGAGGAGATCGAGACGCTGCGCGCGCACTGGGACGAATTCGACTTCTTCTTCATCCACTACAAGCCCACGGACTCGGCGGGCGAGGACGGCAACTTCGAAGCGAAGATGGCAGCGCTCGAGGCCTTCGATGCGGCGATCGAGCCGCTGCGAGAGTTGAAGCCCGATGTCCTGATGGTGGCCGGCGATCACTCCACGCCTTCGCTGGTGGCCGCCCATAGCTGGCACCCGGTGCCCTTCCTTCTCCACTCCAAGTGGACCGGAGGAGACAGGGCGGGCGAGTTCAGCGAGCAGGCTTGTCTGCGGGGATCGCTCGGCACGTTCCCCGCCAAGGAGGTGCTGCCGCTGGCCATGGCCCACGCCCAGCGGTTCACCAAGTACGGAGCGTAGCATGAGCAGCGCGAGCAGCCCGGCCGCCCGCACACCCCTCGTCGCAGGGAACTGGAAGATGTACACCACAGCGGACGAGTGCGCGAGCCTCTGCCGGGCGGTGCGAGATCGAATAGATGCGGTCGAGGGAGTGGAGAAGGCGGTCTGTCCGCCGTTCCCGTTCCTCGGCCAGGCGCGGGCAGCCCTCCAGGGCTCCAGCGTGCGACTGGGAGCGCAGAACGCCCACTGGGAGGAGCAAGGCGCCTACACGGGCGAGGTGAGCCCGCTCATGCTCAAGGACCTCGTCGACTACGTCATCATCGGGCACTCGGAGCGCCGCCAGTACTTCGGCGAGACGGACGAGACCGTGAACCGCAGGCTGAAGGCAGTGCTAGCCCAAGGTCTGATCCCCATCTTCTGCATCGGTGAGACGCGCGAGCAGAGGGAAGGCGGGAACACAGAGGAAGTGCTCACGCGGCAGGTCCGGCTGGGGCTGGACGGCGTCTCGTGGACCGCAGAGTGCGTCATCGCCTACGAGCCGGTCTGGGCCATCGGTACCGGTCTCGCCGCGACGGGGCAACAGGCGAACGAGGCCGCGGCCTTCATCCGCGGCCTGGTCGGCGACATGTTTGGTGCGCCCGTGGCCCAAGCGACACGTATCCAGTACGGAGGCTCCGTCAAGGCGGAGAACGCGGCCGAGTTCCTGCACCTGCCGGAGATCGACGGCGCGCTGGTCGGAGGCGCCAGCCTCGACGCCGGCGGATTCGCCGCGATCGTTCGAGAGGCTACAGAGGTCTCGGCGGGCGCATAACAGACCGCCTTTCACCGGCTCCCTCTCAGGAGAACCGGCTGACGGCGCCTGGCAGGATCTCCAGAACGTCGTGGATAGCTGCCGCCTCGCTCTTCGTTGCCTGCCATCCTTGCGGTGGTGCGACGTTATGTCAATTCTGTTCTCCTTTCGAATCGCGGGCTATGATAGAGGCCGATGAAGCGACAACGAACATCTCCGCGCCTTCTCGTGATCGTCGGGCCGACGGCCAGCGGCAAGACGGCACTCGCCCTGCGGCTGGCGGAACGCCTTGACGCCGAGGTGCTCAACGCCGACTCCCGGCAGGTCTACCGCTTCATGGACATCGGCACGGCCAAGCCGAACCCTGAGGAGCGCGCGCGAGTCCGCCACTGGCTCATCGACGTCGTCGATCCGGACGAACCGTTCAGCCTGGGCCGCTACCTGGAGCTGGCCAACGGCGCCCTGGACGACTGCTGGTCGCGCGGTGTGCTGCCCATCATCGCGGGCGGCACGGGCCAATATGTCTGGGCGCTCCTGGAGGGCTGGCAGGTGCCTCGGGTCCCGCCCGACCGAGCGTTCCGCGCCGAGTTGGAGGCCCAGATCGTGCGCGAGGGACCCGGTCCCCTGCTCGACGAGCTTGCCAGGGTGGACCCCGAATATGCCGCACAAGTGGACCACAGCAACCTCCGTCGTGTGATACGGGCGCTGGAAGTGCACCACCATACGGGGCGCCCTCTCTCCGCCTCGCAGACGCGTAAGCCACCCGACATCGCGTGGACAGCCATCGGCCTCGCCTGCAAACGAGACGAGCTCTACCGCCGCATCGACGCACGCGTGGACGCCATGATGGCGGCCGGCGTCCTCGACGAGGTGCGCGCTCTGATCGCGCGGGGGTACGGCTGCGACCTGCCCTCGATGTCGGGGATCGGCTACCGGCAGCTTTGCCAGCATCTGGCGGGTGAGCTCTCACTGGACGAGGCGGTGTCCCGGGTGAAGACGCAGACGCACCGGCTCGCCCGTACGCAGCACTCCTGGTTCCGGCAAGGCGACGCGCGCATCCACTGGATCGACGTAACGGCGAGTGATCCGTTTGCCAACGCCCTCAGTGTTGTAGAATCGGAATTGACCGCATCCCGAGGGTAGGCAGAAGTGACAAGCGAGATCGCTCTCTATTCGCGTCGTCTACGATCGTTGCTGGAGCAGTTGTCCGCCGCGCTGCAAGGGCTGGACGAGGCGCAGCTCAACTGGAAGCCGCCGGCCCCGAACGCGAACAGCGCATACGTCATCGGCGCGCACGTCCTCGGCAACGCGGAAGCCTGGATCCTGGGCATAGCCTGCGGCCAGCCCATCGAGCGAGATCGCCCGGGCGAGTTCGCTGCCGCCGGGGCGGACGCCGCGGGGCTCGTCGCGCGGGCCGACGAGCTGGCAGCGAGGTTTGACGAATCGTTGAGCGCCCTCCCGTCGGGAGCTCTTGGCGAAGTAAGACAGCCGTCCCAATCCCATTGGGGTGAGGGTGCGCCGCGACCGGTGACCGTTAGAGAGGCGCTGATCCAGACCATCGAACACGCGGCCGCCCATCTGGGCCAGATTGAGGTCACGCGAGACTTGGCGCTCGCGCGGGCGAGGAGGTGACCGAAGTCATGCAATTCACCAAGCTACAGGGCGCGGGCAACGACTTCATCGTTGTGGACGGGCGCAGCGTCGAGCGGAACTGGGCCGCGCTGGCCGTCGCCATCTGCGATCGTCATTTCGGCGTCGGCGCCGACGGCCTGCTCGTACTCGGCCCGTCGGAGGCCGCCGACTTGCGCATGGGCCTGTTCAACAGCGACGGCTCAGAGGCGGAGATGTCCGGCAACGGCATCCGCTGCTTCGTCAAGTACGCGGCGGACAGGGGATTGACGCAGCTCCGAGACGGGACCATGACCGTGGAAACGCTGGCAGGCGTGATGACCGCGGAGGCGAGCCTCGAGGACGGACGGGTAGAGTCGGTGAGGGTAGGGATGGGCCGTCCCCGGTTCGCGCCCCAGGAGATTCCGGTCGACACCGAGAGGGAGCCACCCCTCCAGGACCTGCCGCTGGAAGTCGACGGCCGGAAGCTCCGTGTGACCTGCCTCTCCATGGGCAATCCCCACGCCGTCCACTTCTTGAAGAGCCCCGTGAGCGACTACCCCCTGGCGACCATGGGGCCCAAGGTGGAACGCCATCCCCTCTTCCCGAACCGCGTCAACTTCGAAATCGCCCGTGTCCTGGCCCGCGACCGAATCGAGGCGCGGGTCTGGGAGCGGGGTGTCGGTGAGACGCTCGCCTGCGGCTCCGGCAGTTCGGCCGTGATCGTGGCCGCCCGCCTGCAGTGCCTGATTGACGATCGCGTCAAGGTGAGCCTGCCGGGTGGCAGTCTCACGCTGGAGTGGGAGGGGCAGGGCGATGTCCACCTGACCGGCCCCGCCGTGGAGGTGTTCGAGGGAGAGTGGCCCGAGTAACGAGAACCCAGATGCGAGAACGTCGAACCGGCAACCGCTGGACCGAGCGTGCGGGGCGATTGCGACCTGCCTTCGAGGGCAGTGGGGCCCCGTGGGAGGCGCGATGAGGCAGATCAGGCGCCTGGATGCTGAGGCCGCGCCCGACGCGTATCGAAAGACTCAACGGGGAGCCCTGCGTCACGCGGCCCTGTCCGAAGCGGACTTTCGCCGGTTGGAGGAGGACAGGCCCGAACTGGTCGTGCAAGACGGCGAGGCCGTGCTGGTCGGTCAGCCGGTCCGACGGATGATCCAACTGCACTACGCCTTCCCCAGCCGGGACGCTTTCTCCTTGCAGTTCTCGGGCATGCTGCAACGGCTGCTGCCCGCCGTCGGCGGCGAGGAGGCGCCCTTCGGGTTCCGGCTCCGCCTCACCGACAGGCCCAGCCGGTCCTACGTGGAGCCGGTGCTCACCTCGCAGGCATTCGAAATGGTTCGCGAGTGGATGCTGATGCGGCTCGTCGAGCTGCCGGACGAAGGCAGCCCAGGGGACGAGGTCGCTCGCGGGTTCGTGCTCCGCCCGGCAGGCCCCGCCGACATCGAGGCAATCGTCAGGCTGGAAGACGTGGCCTTCCCTAGCTCCGTGCTCACGGTAGAGGCTGCGCAGGAAGCGCTTCACACAGCGCTGTTGGACAGAGTGCTGGAGGAGACAAGCTCAGGAGAGATAGTGGGATCGCTGCTCGGGGAACGCCGCGAGCAGGCAACCGGTCACATCGCGACCATCGCCGTGCACCCGGACTTCCAGCGGCGTGGCCTTGGTGAGGCGGTGATGCGGTGGGCGCTCGCTTGGTTCCGCGCCGAGGGACTCAAGCGCGCCTCCTTGACCGTCGACGTGGACAACGGACCCGCCATCGCCCTCCACCGCAAACAGGGCTTCACGCCCGACGAGTTCGGGCTCGACTACAGGCGACCCATCGAAGAGGAGGAGGTGCGCCGGGTGCTGGAGAAGCATCGCGCGCAGCACATCAGGGTGAGGGGGCGGTATTGAGTCTAGCTCGTCGCGTCCAAGAGCTGTCGCCCTATCTCTTCGTAGAGATCTCTCGAAAGATCGCGCAGAAGCGAGCGCAGGGTGTCGACGTCATCTCGTTCGGCGTCGGCGACCCCGACCTGCCAACGCCGCCCCACATCATCGAGGCCCTGGTCGACGCCGCGCGCGACCCTGCCAACCACGGCTATCCGGAGACGGACGGCCTTCCGGAATTCCGCCGGGCAGTCGCGGGCTGGTACGAGCGCCGCTTCGGGCTGAGCTTCGATCCAGACCGCGAGGTCGTGCCCCTCATCGGCTCGAAAGAGGGTATAGGACACATCCCCCTCTGCTTCATTGACCCGGGCGATCTGGCGCTCGTGCCGGATCCCGGCTACCCCGTCTATCCCGTGTCGGTGCAGTTCGCTGGCGGAACGTCCTACGAGCTGCCGCTGCGCGAGGATCGAGGCTTCTTGCCCGACTTGGACACGGTGCCGGACGACATCGCCGACCGCGCCAAGCTGCTCTGGCTCAACTACCCAGGCAACCCCACGTCCGCCGTCGCCGACCTGCAGTTCTTCGAGCGCGCCGCCGCGTTCGCCCACCGGCATGAGATCGCGATCGTCCATGATATGGCCTACAGCGAGGTCTCCTACGATGAATACACGCCCCCCAGCTTCCTTCAGGCGAAGGGCGCTCGGGAGGTGGGGATCGAGGTGCACTCGCTGTCGAAGAGCTACAACATGACCGGCTGGCGTATCGGCATGGCGCTCGGCAACCCGGACCTCATCGACGCCCTCACGCGCGTCAAGTCCAACCTGGACTCCGGCGTGCCCAACGCCATCCAGCGCATGGCGATCACCGCCCTGGAGGGACCGCAGGACTGCATCGAAGAGCACAACCGGGTGTACCAGCGGCGGCGCGACCGGCTGGTCGAGGCGATGCGCGCCATCGGCCTCCGGGTCACGCCGCCGAAGGCCAGCCTCTACGTCTGGGCAGGACTGCCCGGAGGGGTCGGCTCCGTGGACTTCGCGGAGCGGTTGCTGGAAGACACGGGCGTCGTGGTGACGCCGGGGATCGGGTACGGGCGTCACGGAGAAGGCTACGTCCGGCTCTCGCTCACCGTGCCCGATGAGCGGCTGGACGAAGGCATCCGGAGGCTCCAGGGATGGCGATGGAAGTAGACCCCCGGCCAGCGACGCCTCACTCCCCTATCCTCTCCTGACTCGGCTGCGGCGTAGAGCGGGCCGGCGTCGCCGGTGCCCCGGCGGGCCGAATTGCCGCCGTCCGTTCGTTCGGAGGGCAACGAGAAACGCAGGCACCGCTGAAGCGCCTGCGTTCTCAGTTTCGATCGGGCTGGGTGGCTACGTTTGCGGACCGCTCCTAGTGGAGCTGCATGACCGACTTGAGCTCCGTCGGGAGCTGGCGGGTGATGTCCAGCGTCGCACCCACCGGCGTCTGGACCTCCAGCGTGAACCTCTCGTTCGGATCCAGCGTCGGCGCAGGCGATACTCCCGTGGCGACGTCGATGGTGATGACCTTCAGTTCACCCGGCTCCAACAGCGTGTCGGAGTCGCCGACGATCTCAGAGACTGTGTACGTCACGTCGTTGTCCACCACGTTGTCGTCCCGGTAGGCGATCACCGTCCGGTTGTTCGTGCCCGACGGGTTGAGCGGCACCGGCTCGCCTCCCGCGGTGTTCGCCACCGCGAACTGGATGTCATCCACCGCCAGCGTCGTCCCCGTCGCGGTCACGACCACGCCGCCGCGCACCTCCATACTGCCTCGCGCCTTCTCCAATCCGGCGAACACCGTCTCCTTCCCTCGTTCCGAGCTGAAGACACCGGTCGTCAACACGACGAAGGCGAAGATGGTGGCGACGACCACGAAAGCGATCAGAATGATGGCCGTCTCAAGACCGGTGATGCCCTGCTC
>CAYOSF010000017.1:0-35368 GCA_964406605.1 uncultured Dehalococcoidia bacterium
ATTATTACTCCGACGATCACGCCTACTAATACGCCTACGAAGACGCCGACGATCACCCCGACGAACACGCCGACGAATACGCCGACCAGCACATCGACGCCGCTTGTCGTGACGTCAACACCTGGACCGACGGACACCCCGACGGCTACGCCGACGAGGACGCCGACGAACACGCCGACGAACACGCCGACGCATACGCCGACGGCGACGCCGACGAGCACACCGACGGTCACGGCGACCCCCACGAGCACGCCCTTCTCTGAAGTGGAGGAGGCGACTGAGGTGCCGCCAACGCCGACGTCGAAGGTGATTGTGCTGCCCGAGTCGGGCGCCGGATCGGGGTCTGGGGGCGGCTATGCCCTGTGGGCGCTGACGGCGCTGGCTGCCCTGCCTATCCTCGGCGGATTCCTGCTGGTCATGGGCCGTCGACGCTCCCGCGTCACCTAGTGGGCAGGCTTCCTGGCTGACTTTCTTGTGCGCCCCGCCGTGTCACCGGTGGGGCGCACTGATGTGGCGTGTTCTTCCCGCACAGCGGCGTTTGCCGCGCCTGCGGCCCCTGCCCTACAATCGGATCGCTAGATCCATTGGGAGGAGTGCCGTGGAGATCACTGTCAGGGGCAAGCATTTCGACGTGCCCGAACAGGTGGAGGAGCGCGCCCGTCGCAAGCTGGGAAGGCTGGCCAATTACCTCCCGCTGCTTGCAGACGCTGCTGTTGAGGTCGATCTTACGCGCGAGAAGGCCAAAGAGCCGGATCGGCGCTACGTCGTCCGCGTGACGGTGAGCAGTCGTGGGGTCCATCTGCAGGCTGAAGAACGGGCCGCGCAGCCCGCGGCAGCGGTGGACCAGGCTGTCCAAGTTCTTAGTCGCCAGGCGCGGCGCCACAAGGAACGCCTGTACGAACGCGGCCGCACGAGAGCGGCGAAGGAAACGGCCGCGCTCGAATCTTCCGTGGAGCTTGACGAGGGAGAGGAAGAAGCCGACGCGGAGCCGGAAGCGCCTGCCACGGTCGCACGCGTGAAGCGGTTCGCGATCAAACCCATGACGACGGAGGAGGCCGCGGAACAGATGGAGGCCTTGGGCCATGACTTCTTCCTCTTCTATGATGCGGAAGCGGAGCAGTTCGCTCTGCTCTACCGGCGTCGGGCAGGCGACTACGGTCTCATCATCCCGGAGCTGGCGTGACCGTCGCCGCCCTCTCCGATGCGCCCGCCGACCGGACGCTGTGGCGCTCCCGGCAGCGCCGCTAGGAAGGTCCTTCCTTGACACCGGGCATGGTGGCGTGAGGTTCTGCAGCTCTGCCTGAGTCCGTTTCGATGGGATGCCACGTTCCTCGGAGGCAGGGCCTCCGTCGTCTGAATTCGAGTGCGAAGACAGGTAGACTGAATTCCTCATACGAAGAGGCCGCTCTTGCCTGACGCTCCGGTGCTGATCGTGTTCCTTGGGGGAATGGGCGGCAGCCCCATCGAGGAGCTGCTGGGGCGGGCGCTGGCGGAAGCTGCCCTTGATCTGCTGGAGGAGGCGCTGCCGACGAATGCCTTTGCCGGGGCGGTGCTGGTCACCGACAGCGACACGCTTGCCACACGGCTGCCCTCCGGGGCCGTCCTTGACCGGGACGAGGGCCCGTTCCATTTCGGACGGCGGCTGGCGGCGATCGTGCGGGACCGCGGCATCCGCCGACCGCTCTACGTGGGTGCGGGAGGTGTGCCGCTGCTTCGCGGGCCGGACCTGGCGGCGGTGGCGCGCCACCTGATGGACGCCGAGGGCGTGGTCATTGCCAACAACTACTTCTCGGCAGATCTCGTCGGTCTTAGTCCGGGTGACGCGCTGCAGCGCATCGATCCGCCCGCCGGCGACAACCTGCTGCCACGCCTGCTGCATGCTCAGGCGGGCCTGGAGAGCCGGCCGTTGCCGCGCAGTTCCGCTACCCAGTTCAACATCGATTCCCCGGGTGACCTGGCGATACTGAGGCTTGCGGGAGGAGCCGGACCAAGACTCAGCCGCTTCCTTGATGATTTCGAAGCGGACTTGGCGCCGCACCGGCGGCTCCTATTGTCCGTGGTGGACCCGGAGGCTGAAGTGCTGTTGGCGGGCCGTGTCGGCAGCCAGGTCTGGTCCTACATGGAGCGGGAGACTGCCTGCCGGGTACGGGTGTACTCGGAGGAACGCGGGATGCGAGCGGCCGGGCGCGACGCATCCGGCGACGCTCGCTCGCTGCTGGCGTTCCACCTGCGGGACGCGGGGCCCCGGCGCTTCTTCGCAGAACTCGGAGAGCTCGCCGATGTCGCCTGCATTGACACGAGGCCAATCATGGCCCACCTGTGTGTGACCGCCTCGCGGGCGGACCGCTTCTGGTCGGACTTGGGTTGCCCGGAGCGCATCCAGGACTCGTTCCTGCGGGAGTTCACGTATGCGGCGCAGGAAGCGCCCATCCCCGTGCTCTTGGGCGGCCATTCGCTGGTGGCGGGCGGGCTCATGCTGCTAACTGAGGCCGCGTGGCGCGAGGACGACGTCAGGCGTGGAGCGCAGGGCGACCGTGGTGATTGACGTCGATCAGGGGCGCGGATAGGATGATGCGGGAAGCGGCGGGGGAAACGGCACGCGGTAGACAGACTGTGCTCGAGCCACGCAGCGTCGCGTCAGGGAGGGCGGCCGTTCCTGCTGTTGCCGCCGCTCGGGTTCTTCGCCGGTTGCCGGCGTTCTGGGAAATCTGGCCGCTGCTCGGGTTCGCTCTCGCGCTGGTGCTCGTCTACCTGCAGGCTGCTCGCGTGTTGCGTTTGCCCTTCGATGATAGCTACATCAGTCTTCAGTTCGCCCGCAACCTGGCCCGCCACGGGTTTCTAACCTTCGACGGCGAGACGGCCTCGGCCGGGGCGACGAGCCTGCTTCACGTGGCGATCTTGGCGGTCCCCATCAAGCTGGGTGTAGAGCCTGTGAAGGCCAGCCTGGCCGTCGGAGTGATCCTTCAGTTGGCGCTCGTGCCGACCGTGTACTGGCTGAGCTGGACCATCTTCAAGGACCGGGCGGCGGCTGCCCTCGCGGGAGCCTCCGTAGGCGTTGCAGGATACTTGGTCTTCGACGCCTTGAACGGCATGGAGACCACGCTCTTCCTGCTCATGAGCGCAGCCGCCGTGGCGGCGTTCCTGGCTGCCAGGACGGACCGCGGCTTCCTCGGCGGCGGCGTTCTGGTCGCCCTGGCAGTGCTCAGCCGGCCGGAAGGTGTCCTGCTGCTTGGTGCGATTGGGCTCTACTACCTCGTGAATCCCGATCGCGGATATCCCGTCCTGTCGTTCCCGACGCTCCGTCGGCTGGCGCTGCTGGGAGCGCCCACGGTCGCCGCCGTTGTGGGGCTCGTGGCCTTCTACTGGGCGATCACCGGGACGCCCACGCCGGGAGCGGCAACGGCGAAGCTGCTGTTCTTTCGTGAGTTTGAGTACTCCCTCCAGGTCAAGTTCGACCTGGCGCAGGGAGGAGTCGGCAATTTCGCCGCGCCGCTGCTGCCGTGGCTTGTCTTGGCGGCCTTCGCCGTGCGCCGGCGAGAGGCCCTGCTCTTCGCCTTCTTCTGGTCCGCCTTCATCGTCATGTACTTCGTCCTCTTTCCCGGGGGCATCACCCACTACTGGTATCGCTACCAGCACGTCTTTCTGCCGGCGATCCTCGTCTTCGGCTCTGCGGGGCTGGTCTCCCTGCTGCGGGGCCGCCGGTTCCAGATGTGGGATGGGGTCTCCGCGGTGCTCATCGGCGCGGTGCTGTTCGGCGCCCTGGTCTTCCAGTACAACGGCTTTCGCAACCACTACGCGGATGAAGTGAGCCTGATCGACAAGCGCCAGGTGGCTATGGCGCTCTATCTACGGGACGCGGTACCGCCCGGCGGCACGATCGCTACCCACGATATCGGGACTATCGGCTATTACTCCGAGCGCAAGGTCATCGACCTCGTCGGACTGATCAACCCGGACGTCATCGAGTACCATGATGGACGGCGGCTGCGGACGTACGTGGACGAGGTGCGGCCCTCCTACATTGTGGTCTTTCCGAGTTGGGAGAATCGGTATCTGCACCTTGGCCTGAAGGACGATCCTGAGCTGTTCGAGCAGGTGGCCGTCTTCTGGGGTGGCGCCGAGCCGTTCCTCGTCTACAAGACGAGGTACTAGTGTTGGCTCGGCTTGCCTAGCCCGCAGGGGCGTAGTAGGTTACCTGGTTCGCGCCCATCTCCGCGATGTACACTGTGCCGTCCGGGGCGACGACAACGTCGAGCGGGAGGTTGAGGGTGTCGGGCACCAACCGCGAGATTGATACGACACTAGCTCCGTCGCCGGCGAGTGTAACTCGCCAGACCCGACCCTTGGCCCATTCCACGTAGATCAGGTCGCCGCGCAGGCGGCCGCCGAACGCGTCCGAGGTGTATTCCACTACGCCGTCCGCTGAGGTGAAGATGCCCAGCGTGGCCAGCGGCGGCATGGTTCCGCCCAGGTTGTCGGTCGCCGCGTGATAGGTGCACTGGCGCTCGTCGTATCGCCCGCGGTTGCGGTTCGGGTGGCCGTAGTACGCGCCCTCGACGATCAGGTTCAGTTCGTCCGCTGCCACCGGACCGGGACCTTCGAGCCCGCAACCGAAGGACTGAGCGCCGTCCCCGGGGTTCGGTCCGTTGTCCGTCGCGTAGATGCGACCGTTGGAATGGATCACCAGGTCGAACACGTTCCTGAACCCGGTCGCATACACCCGCACGTCGCCCGCCACCTGGTCGACCGTATGGCTCGCCTCTGCGGCAGGTTCATAGCGGATATCTCCATCGAAGGTGGGGTCCGGCAGATCGGCGACCAGGATCGCTCCGGACAACGGTGTTTCCGGCCGGGGAAACCGCGGGCTGGGTACGCCTGCGTTCGTCGTCCCCCCTTGGGCGATGTAGAGCGTCCCGTCGCTGTCGAACACGATGTTGTTCGTGCCGTGCTCTGCAGTCGACACGGGGAGGCCGGTGATGATGTCCGTCGGCTCGAAGTCGGGGCCGCGCAACATTGAGATCTTGCCGGCGTAGGGCGGCCCGTTCTCCTTACGGTAGAGCTGCGTGTGCGAGACGTACAGGACGACCGGCTCCGGCGGGTCGGCCGGGTTGAACGCGAGACCGAGGATGTCTCCCAAGACGTCCGCGTCAGCGATCAGCTCGATGTCGGTCACCGTCTCCCCTTCCAGCGTTAGGGCGACGATCCGTCCGTCTAGTTGGCCCACGTAGAGGCGCCCGTCCGGGCCCAGTGCCAGACTGGTCGGGTCTTTGAGCGCAAGGTCCCCGGTCTTGAGCGTGCCTCGCACGAACTGCACGCTTTCATCTGGCGGTACCAGGTGCGACGGATCGCGCGATGCCGGATCGTCCAGCGGGATGAGAATGGACGGATCGAGCGGGACAGGGGTGCCGGGCGGAACCCGGGTTGCCGCGAGCGCGTTGGATACAGCCGTGGGCGATGGGACGGACGCCGCCGCTGAGCTCTGGCTATCGCTGCATGCGGTGTTGGCGGCGGAGATTCCAGCCGCAAAGACGAGCAGGCAGCAGAGAGCAATACTTCGGTTCATTCGCGCAAGAGGGCCATGTGCCCGTCTTTGCCATCGTGGGCCAACGTAACGGAGCACGCGGGTTTGGATCAAGGCGGACACCGCCGCCCGCTTCGCGTTGACAGGCGTTTCGGCTGCCGGATAGACTGCCGGAGGATGACAGGGCGTCGCCGGCACGCAGTGTGGGGATCGAAAGATCGGAGAGCATTCCCGGCACTGGATCAGGTCGGCGGCTGTCGCATCGGACGGTTCACGTCCACCCCTCGTGCGGATCTTCCCGCACCATCCTGAGGAGGGAGCACGCCATGCTGGAGGTTGAACAAGCGAGGCTGGGCCTGGAGCAAACCGACCCGGAGATCTTCCAGCTCATCCAGGAGGAGGAGCGCTATCAGCTTGAGACGGTCCGGCTGATTCCCTCGGAGAACTATGTTTCGGAAGCGGTGCTGCAGGCGAGCGGCTCCGTCCTCACCAACAAGTACTCTGAGGGCTATCCGGGCAAGCGCTACTACGAGGGGCAGCGGTACATCGATAAGCTTGAGACGCTCGCCCAGGAGCGGGCGAAAGCGCTCTTCGGCGTCGAACATGCCAACGTGCAGCCCTATTCCGGTTCGCCGGCGAACATGGCGGCCTACTACGCTCTGCTGGAGCCGGGAGACACGATCATGGGGATGAACCTTCCTGCCGGCGGGCACCTCACCCACGGCGCGGACGTGAACTTCTCCGCACGCTTCTATCGGTCTGTCCAGTACGGTGTTCACCCGGAGACGCACCTCATCGACTACGACGAGGTCCGTGAGATGGCTCGAAAGGAGCGACCGAAGATCATCGTCTCAGGCGCTACGGCCTACCCGCGCGAGTTCGATTTCGAGGCGCTGGGTGCGATCGCCCGTGAAGTTGGGGCCTATCTCTTGGCCGACATCTCCCACATCGCCGGTCTCGTCGTCGCTGGGGTTCACCAGCATCCGATCCCGCACGCCGATGTGGTCACGACGACCACACACAAGACGCTGCGCGGCCCGCGTGGCGCCATGATTCTCTGCCGAGAGGAGCACGCCAGCGCCATTGATCGGGCGGTCTTCCCGGCTCTCCAAGGCGGACCCCACAACCACACGACAGCGGCCATCGCCGTGGCGCTGAAAGAGGCGACAACGAGTGCGTTCCGGGAGTACGCGGGGCAGATCGTGCGCAACGCGAAAGCGCTTGCCGGTGAGTTGTTGGAGCGAGGCTTCCGGCTCGTATCCGGAGGCACGGACAATCACCTCATCCTCATCGATCTCACCGGGAAGGGCGTGTTCGGCAAGAAGGCGGCGGCGGCGTTGGATCGCGCCGGCATTGTCTGCAACAAGAACGCCATCCCGTTCGACACGCGCCGGCCATTCAGCCCAAGCGGCCTGCGCATCGGCACGCCGTCGGTCACCTCACGGGGGATGGGAGAGGCCGAGATGCGCCAGATCGCGGTGTGGATGGATCAAGTGATCGCGGTGCCGGACGACGAGGACCTGGGAGATCGGGTTCGCGCGGAGGTGCGCGAGTTCTGCCAAAGGTTCCCTGCCCCTGGCCTCCTGGCGCGATAGCGGTTGACTGGGCGAGAGCGGCCGCCCTATACTGAAGGTCGCTGGATTCTTGGGCACGTTCCCGGCGTCCCAAATGGGAAAGGTGGGAGCCGGGTTGTTTTGCTCTATGTGATAGTAGGAGGTTGATTGCGGCGTTACGAGTTGGTCGTTATCATTAGCCCGCAGGTGGCTGACGACGAGGTCCCGGAGGCCATTGAACGGCTGGTTCGGCGTCCCGTCGAAAGTCAGGGTGGGGAGATCGGAGAGGTCAACCAGTGGGGCCGTCGGAAGCTGGCGTATCCCATACAGAAGCATCTTGAAGGCAACTACGTGCTGACCGAGTTCCGAATGGACCCACTGCGCACCAAAGAGCTGGAACGAGGACTGCACATTTCGGAAGATGTGATTCGGCATCTCCTTGTGCGGCTGGACGAATAGCGAGAGGACTATCCCAACGCATCTGGTCGCCGGGAGATTGGTAGCTGGCGAGAGGAGGTGGATATGGCGGGGCTAAATAAGGTCATGCTGATCGGTAATCTCGGGGCGGACCCGGAGATGCGGTATACCGCCAACGGGAATGCGGTGACGACGTTTTCCGTGGCCTGCAATCGCACCTACACGGGCCCGGACGGGGAGCGAAAGGAAGAGACGGAGTGGTTCAACATAGTGACCTGGAACAAGCTCGCGGAAACGTGCAGCCAGTTCCTGCAGAAGGGACGGCGTGCCTACGTTGAGGGGCGGCTGCAGACGCGTTCTTGGGAGGGTCAAGATGGCCAACGTCGCTTCCGGACTGAGGTCATCGCGAATACCGTGCTCTTTCTGGATCGGGCCCAGGCGGCTCCCTTGCCCGAAGACGACCTTGGGGTTGTGGAGCCGGAAGACATACCCCTGGAGTGAACGCGAGGTGAACGCCGCTTGACGCAGGAAGAACGGGGAATCGAAGGGACAGCGCCGGAGGCGGCGCAAGAGGGATCTGCGGCAGCCGCGGATCTTGAGGTTGGGACTCCGGAGGGGGGTCAGCCTGAGGTGGTTCCGGGGGCCGCGGTGCCCCCTGATGACCAACCTGGGGCTGAGCCGGTCGCGCTCCAATCCGACCAAGAGCAATCTGGGGAGGAGCCTCCCGATGCGCAAGGGGAGGAGGAGGAGCAGCCGGGCGCGAGGGCTGAGCGTCCGGAGCGTGGGCGACCCGCGCCTGGAGACCGACGCCGCCGCCACTTCGGACGAAGGAAGGTTTGCTCTTTCTGCGTAGAGAAGGTGCCGTCCATCGACTACAAGGACCCCGTGAAGCTCCGGCGTTACCTCTCGGATCGCGGCCGTATCGAGGCGAGGCGGAAGACCGGGACGTGCGCCAAGCATCAGCGGTGGCTGGCCGTGGCTCTCAAGCGAGCTCGGCACCTTGCGCTCCTGCCCTATACGCCGGAGCACATCCGGATATCGGGGATGTCCACTGGTCGCCGGTAGGCAGAAGGCCGGTGCGGCGCGACAGGCGAGGGCGGCACGCCCTCGTTGTGTCTCCGGCGAATGAGCAGGTCGAAGATGCCGAAAACGAAGACGAAGTCCCGGCGGGCACTGCGGGGGCGGGCCGCTCAACAGGCCGGACGCGAGCAGTGGGGCCGGCGCCTGATCATCGGCGGCGCCGTGGCGGTGATCGTAGTCGTTGTCGGTATCCTTGCCTTCGGCTGGTATCAGACCCAGATCAAGCCTCTCGGGAAGACCGTCGTTCGGGTGGGGGACACGGAATTCAGTCTGGCTCACCTTGAGAGGCGGGTCGAGCACGACAAAGCCGCCTACTCTCCAGAGAACTACCTCACGCTGGTGGACAACACCCTCGTCCGGCTGGAGCGCGAGGGCTTGCTCTTGGCGGGGGCGGGCGAGCTCGGCATCAGTGTCAGCGACGAGGAGGTCACGGCGGAGGTCCGGAAGCGCGGCAACCTTGCCGAGGACGCGGAGCAGAAGACCTTCGCGACCGAGTTCCGCCGGCAGGTCGAGGACAGCGGGCTGCGGGAGGATGAGTATCGGCAGATGCTCCGGGCCGGGTTGTTGGAGGAGAAGGTCAGCAACTACTTCCTCTACGTGGCGCCGACCGAGGAGCCCCAGGTGCGCGGTCGCTGGATCGTGGTGGATGATGTGGACAAGGCGGATGAGATCGTGCAACGCCTGGATGCCGGTGAGAGCTTCGCGGACCTTGCGAAGGAGTTCTCGATCGACTCCGCAAATGCCGACAAAGGAGGCGAGTTCGACTGGACGCCGCGCGGTGTCTGGCCGATCCCAGAAGAAGTGCACAACTTCCTCTTCGATGAGGCGGAGGTTGGGGTGCACAGCGACGTCATCAGCGCCTACAATCTCTACTACATCGTCGAACTGCTGGAACGGGCAGACGTTCGCCCGCTGGATGAGGAGCAGCGGCAGAAGGTCGCCGACCGCGACATGGAGGCGTGGCTCAAGGGCCTGGCAGACAGAGTCGATGACGAGGTGACCTTCGACGAAGATGACCTCAACAAACTGGTGGACGACGTATTCTAGCGGCGAGGGAACATGGTCGGGCGCGGGAGCGCGAAGGTATGGTGAAGGAGCCGAGTTCGGAGACAGCCGTCGGCAGCGTGAGCTGGGTGCAGGACCAGCTCTACCAGCTCAAGGCACAGGTGGTGCAGCAAGAGCAGCAGTTGGGACAACTGCAGTCTATGGCCGCCACGATGAGCGACGGCATACGGACGATGGAGGCGGCGCTGCGGGAGGCCGCGCTTGAAGCGGCCCAAGCACCGAGACTTCAGGAGCAGCTCAACCAAGCCCTGGTGCTGATTGTCCAGCTTCAAGACGAGCAGGCCGCGGTGACGGAGAAGCTCGAAGAAGTGGGTCGCCATCGCGAAGTGGAGGAGGACAGGGATCAGCACGAATGGGCCGATCTGGCCAGGCGTGCCGAGCAGCTTGAGCGCCAGGTCGCGTCCTGGCAGGACCGCCAGGCGGGCGTCGATGAGGTTGGGAGGCGTTTCCAGGAGGACCTGTCGCTGCTGCGCCAGCAACTCCAGCAGATAGAGCGGCGGCTGGAGGAAGCGGCGAGCAAGGCGGCGCGCGGCCTTGAGGGAGCCAACCGGGCCGAGAACACTCTGAGCCGGGTGGACGCTGCCATTATGGCCCTCCAGCGGGAGGACGAGGCGATCGCTGAGCGATCCCGGGTCACGGCGGACATGGCGCACCGCTTGGATACCGCGATGAGCGATCACTTGCAGGAGCTACAGCGGCTTGAGCTTCTGGCCGAACGGATCGAGCTGCACCGGGCGGAGCGGCAGCGGCTCGAGGATCGAGCGCTTCGCTTGGAGGAAGAGATGGGCGAGCTGCGCGAGCGGGCCGAAAAAGGGGAGAACCAGCAGGGCCGGCTCAGCGCCCAGCAGCAGGGTCTCGCATCGCGCTTGGATACGCTGCAGGAGGCCGTGGACGAGCAGCGTGCCGTCCTTGTGGATCAGATCCGGAAGCTGATTGCCACCCAGGACCGAACCAAACGGCGGCAGATACAGGAGCTGGAGCGGGAGATTCGGGAGACGAAGCAGTATGTCGCAGACCTCACCGAGCGGCAGATCGGCTGAGGAGAGCCTTCCCTCCCAGGCCCACCCGGGAAGCCCCTGGGAAGGGCTCACGGGGCGGGGAGACGGCGTGCTGCGTCGCTACCGGCATCTACTGCCTCTGACGGATGCGACCCCCCTCTTTACTTTGGGCGAAGGCGACACGCCGCTCGTCCGTTCCGTTCGCCTGGAAGGCGACGTGGGCTGCGCGGCGCTCTATTTCAAGCTGGAGAGCTGCAACCCCAGCGGGTCATTCAAGGACCGGGGTATGGTCGTGGCCGTGGCAAAGGCGGTGGAGCAGGGCGACAACGCTGTTCTCTGCGCCTCCACCGGGAATACAAGCTCGTCGGCGGCCGCGTACGCGGCGCACTGCGGACTGCAAGCCTATGTCGTCGTGCCGCACGGGCGCATCGCTGAGGGCAAGCTGGCACAGACCATCGCCCACGGTGCCCGCATCATCGCTATTGACGGTAACTTCGACGATGCGCTCCGGCTGGCGCGCGAGATCACCGACCGCCACCCGATCGCCCTCGTGAACTCCGTCAATCCCCATCGGATCGAGGGACAGAAGACGGCCGCCTTTGAGATCGTGGACGTCTTGGGCGACGCTCCGGACGAGCTGTGCCTGCCTGTCGGCAACGCCGGCAACATCACGGCCTACTGGCGGGGTTTCGTCGAGTACTATCAGCGTGAGCAGTCGGGCCGCAAGCCGCGGGTGTGGGGCTTTCAGGCAGCGGGGGCCGCGCCGCTCGTGCTCGGAGAGCCCGTGGCGGAGCCGCAGACAGTCGCCTCCGCCATCCGCATCGGCAACCCGGCGAGCTGGCGCACCGCGATCGCCGCCCGCGACGAATCAGAAGGCGACATCCAGTCGGTCACGGACGAGGAGATCCTCGCCGCTTACCGCCGTCTGGCTCAGGAGGAGGGCATCTTCTGCGAGCCGGCCTCCGCGGCGGGCGTCGCCGGTCTGCTCAAGATCACGAGCGGAGGCGTTGACCTCTCCGGGAAGACAGTCGTCTGCATCATCACCGGCACCGGCCTCAAGGACCCGGAACGCGCGATGGCCGAGTTCGCCCCGGAACTCCATCCCCTATCCCCTGATCTCGCCACCATCGAGCGGGAGATGGGCTGGGCGTAGCGCTCAGGCACCTCCCCTTGCTCCGTCATCCCGAGGCACAGCTCGGGGTAGCGGATGGTGTCGAAGGGCATGCCGAGCCAGTGCGCGGCTATGAATGGCTGCTCACCCTCGTCCCCGTCCCACAAGACCTTGCGCTGGTACGCGGAGTCGCTGGCGGCCTCGAACGCACGATGACGTCACTGCGTCCCCATCCCACAGTCGTGAAAGTAGGACTTCACGGCGTGGAGGATGTCGTCGACGAGGATCCGGCCGTCGGGCGGACCAAGGTTCCAGGGATTGGGCCCCACGTAGCTGCGGTCGCACTTCTGGTCATAGCCGGGCTCGCCCTCCGCCAGGTAGTAATGGCTGGCCACTTCCAGGATGTCGTCGACACGGTTCTCTCCGTCGCCCGTTGGGTTGAAGTAGTCCCATGGATTCTTGTAGCTGCGCCTTCCACCACTAATCTCGCTCCCCTCGGCCGTCTGTAGCTCCATGGTGTTGGGACAGCCGTCGCCGTCGCTGTCGATCAAGACATGCGTCGGGATGCCCCGGCCCGCGTTGCCGAGTTGGCTAACGTTGTCTCGACCCCAGCACTTGATCCCACCGGTCGTCGCGAGGGCGCAGGTGTGCTCGCCTCCGGCGGCTAGCGCGCTCATGCCGTGCAGGTTCATTTGACAATCTTGGTCCGCGCAAACGTCTACGGGAGTGGGGCAAATCTCCCTATTGCAGGCTTTGCCGTCACCCAGCTGGCCGTATGCGTTGCTTCCCCAGCACTTGACACTGCCCGTCTCCATCAGGGCACAGGTGTGCTCGCCGCCCCCGCTTATGCCGGCCACGCCGGTCTGCAATCCCACCACGTCCACTGGTGTGGTGTCGCTTATGATGGTTCCGTCTCCAAGCTGGCCCTTCCCGTTGGATCCCCAGCATTTAGCACCGCCGGCCGTGGTGACGACGCACGTGTGCCAGCCCCCGCTGGAGACGGCAACGACGCCGCTACTGAGGCCGAGGATGTCCACCGGGACAGGGCTGTTGTCTGTGGTGCCGTCTCCAAGCTGGCCGTATGCGTTGTATCCCCAGCACTTGACGCCGCCGGTCGAAGTCAGGGCGCACGTATGCTGCTCTCTCGTGGAGACGGCAACGACGCCGCTATTGAGGCCGAGGACGTCTACCGGGACAGGGCTGTCGTCTGTGGTGCCGTCCCCGAGCTGGCCGTATGCGTTGTTCCCCCAGCACTTGACGCCGCCTTCTGTCGAAAGAGCGCATGTGTGGTAGCCTCCCGCCGCAATTGCGTCCACGCCGGACGAAAGGCCCACGACATCGACAGGGACGGAGCTGTCGTCCGTGGTACCGTCGCCTAGCTGGCCGTAGTAGTTGCGTCCCCAACACTTGGCGGCGCCGGCATCCGTGACCGCGCAGGTGTAAGATTGTCCTGCACCCACGGCTGCTGCCCCGCTGGCCAGGCCGACGACGTCCACGGGCACCCGACGTATGTAGCCGCCGGAGCCGTCGCCAAGCTGGCCGTATGTGTTGGATCCCCAGCATTTCAGGCCACCCCCCGTAGTGGTGGCGCAGTTGTGGTCGCCGCCGGCGGCTACCTCGGTGGCGTTGGCCACGCCGAATAGGTCGACGGGTGTCCAGCCGATGCTCCACTGTAGCGTTCCGTTGCCTAGCTGCCCGTCGTCGTTTTGGCCCCAGCAGTCCAGCCAGGCGCCCTGGATCAAGGCGCACGTGAAGGAGAGCCCCGCGGCGAGCGCTGTCGCCTGGCCCCCCAGGTCCAGAACGTCAACGGGCGTGGGAGTGGGATCTTGGCTGGTCGTGCCGTTGCCCAATTGGCCGCGGTAGTTGCCACCCCAGCACTTGATGCCGCCCTCGTTCGTGATGGCGCATGTGTGGTTGCCTCCGGCGGAGACGGCAATGACGTTGCTGCCCAGTCCGATCACATCAACCGGCGTCGTGCTGTCCACGGTCGTGCCGTCGCCGAGCTGGCCGAAGTCGTTGTATCCCCAGCACTTGAGACCGCCGGCTGAAGTCAGGGCGCATGAATGACTCACTCCCGCGGAGACGGCGGCGACCCCGCTGGTCAATCCGGCCACGTCAACCGGTGTGGCGCTGTCGTCCGTGGTGCCGTCGCCGAGCTGTCCGTAGCTGTTGTGTCCCCAGCACTTGAGACCGCCCGCGGTGGTCACGGCGCAGGTGTAGCCGTATCCTGTGGACACGGCGGTCACGCCGCTGGCGAAACTGTCTACGTCCACCGGCGTGGTGCTGCATGGGTAATGCTCGTACTTGAAAGCGCCGCATGTTCCCGTGGTCGTCGCCCCGAGCTGTCCGTACGTGTTGTCACCCCAGCACTTCAGTCCTCCCGTGGTGGTCACGGCACACGTGTGAGTGGCGCTGGTGGAGAGGGCGGTGACGCCGCTGTCGAGGTCGACAACGTCCCGCGGAAGGTCGCTCGAATACCAGTCCCACCCACAACACCCGCCGTCGCCGAGCTGCCCGTTTGTTCCGTTCCCCCAGCATTTCACTCCGCCCGTGGCCGTGAGCGCGCAGGTGGTGTCGCCTCCGGCTGCGATACCGACTATGCCGCCGAGAGCGGTTCCGTATTGGCATCCGGGACTGGAGCCGCTGGCGCAGACGTCCACCGGATATCCTTGGTGAGCGTAGCCATAGCCGTCTCCCAATTGGCCATAGAAGTCGTCGCCCCAGCATTCGACGCCTCCCGTATCGAGAACGGCGCAGGCATGATCGGACCCCGCGGCGGCGGCGGCAATGCCGGCATCCGCCTCGGCCTGCCGGTGGCTGGGCCGGACGGCGCTGAAAGCGACCAGGACGGCCACCAGGAGTAGTAGAAGTACTTTCTGCACGCGCCACCTCCACATTCGCGTGGCCCGGCCTCACCGGACGGGTCACGCCTGCAATCGTCCAGCGAGTGTTCCCAGTATACGCGAAGGATGGCCGTTGTCAAGCGTGGTTCAGCGTGCTGCCGCGCGTGGCATCCGCTATGCTTCGTACCCGATGAAGGAGACCGGATCGCCCGGGCTACGCCAACCCAAGCCGGACGAACTGGTCGTCCGGTGCCTCTACCTCCCGCAGTGCCTCCCGCAGCCTGTCCGCCATCTCCTTCTCGGTGGGTGAACCGGCCAGGTTGTGCTCTTCGCCCGGATCCTCCAGCACGTCGTAGAGGTGGTTGCCGTCGAAGGGGCCGATCGACCAGTACGGCACCCGGTCGCCGTCCTCAAAGCGCTGACGGATAACCGGCACTTCGGATCCCGGCATGCGGTCGAGGAACGCCCGGTCGTCGGGCCGCGGCATTCGTCCCGCACCGGGCCGCGCGGCGAGCGGCATCGTCGACCAGCGATTGGACCACATGGAAAGGGGCGCGTTGGGGCCGGCGGGCGCCCGTGAGTACTTGTACCGGTCGGAGACGATGTTCACCTGGCGGCCCCAGACTCCGGTCAGCACGTAGTCACGGATCGACGTCGTCTCGCCGCGGATGAGCGGGATGAGCGACCTTCCGTGTGTGCGGTGCCTCGGCTCCACGCCAAAGATCTCGGTCAGTGTGGCGAAGGTGTCTACCATGGTGGTCAGGGCGGAGTTCTCTCCCGGTTCGACGCCGGGCCAGGCGATCATGAGGGGGATGTGCCCGAGCGGCTCAAGCACCGGCGCCTGGGGCTTGCCCCATGTGTCCTTCTCCCCCAGATAGTGGCCGTGGTCGGTGCAGACGATGACCGCCGTGTCCTCCCACAGGTTGTTGCGGTCGATCGCCTCGATGAGCTTGCCGAACCAGGCGTCGATCATCGTGAGCTTGCCGCCGTAGCAGGCGCGCACCTGCCGCGCCTGGCGCTCCGTCAGAATGCCCTGGGCGATCGCGCCGATCGCGTACGGGGGCCAGATGAGATGCTCGCCCTCCCAGTCGTTGTCGTACATCGACAGGTACGGCTCCGGCGTATCGAAAGGCTCGTGCGGGTCGAACTCATCCACGAGGAGGAAGAACCGGTCGTGGTAGCCCGCGTTCTCGTCGATCCACTGGGCGGCGGCGGCCATCGTCTTCGGGCCGGGGAAGTCGGCTTCGCTCTTGAAGTAGCCTCGCGACCGGTGGTAGGGCATCTCGGCCGGACGGAACGGGGGCGTTCCGATCCAGCTATCGTCCGGCCGTGTCTTCCACAGGTCGCCCTCGTGGCCGCGCAGGTAGTCCCAGCCGGTGAATTCGGTGTGGTAGTTCTCGCCTCCAGTTTCGAACAGGTGAGGGTGATCGGATAGCAACATGCTCGTTACGCCGGCGCGGGACAGCAGTGCCGTCAGCGACTGCTCCCAGATCTCGATCGAGCCCCACGGCCGCCAGAGGAAATCGAGAGCGCCGCAGATTAGGTCGTGGCGGGCGGGCATGCACGGGAGCGAGCCCGTGTAGCACCGGTTGAAGCGCAGCGACCGCCGGGCGAAGGCATCCAGATTCGGTGTGGCGAATTCCCTTCCGCCGTACGCGCCGATCATGTGGCGGTTCAGCGAGTCGAGGAGGATGACGATGGCGTTCTTCGGCTGTCTGGGGATCGGCGTGGGTTCGCTCATGGCCCGCTCTCTCTACCGGCTGCTTCCGCCGCCTGCGCCTGCTCGACGACGCGTCGCGCCCGCTCGACGATGGGCTTGTCCACCATCCGGCCGTCCGCTTCCACCGCGCCCAGTCCCCTTTCTTGCGCTTCTTCCCAGGCTGCGAGCACCTTGCGCGCGTGCGCGATCTCATCGTCACTGGGGCTGAAGACGCGGTGCACGGGCTCCACATGGCTGGGATGGATGACGTACTTGCCGGTGAAGCCCGCCGCCTTTGCTTGCTCGGCGTCCGCCGTCAAACCGTCGATGTCTTGGATGTCCGCCCACGGCGTGTCCAGCGCCGCCAACCGCACGGCGTGAGCGCAGGTGCCGATGACTCCGCGGGCGTACTGCAGCTCGCGTCCCTCTCGAGTGCGGCGGACGCCCATGTCAAACGTGAAATCCTCCGCGCCCAGCATGATGGCGGCCAGACGGGTGGACGCGTGGCTGATCTCTTCGCAGCGCAGGAGCGCCCGGGCCGACTCGATGGCGACGATGAGTTCGACGGTGCCCGGCTTCACCTCGTGCGCCAGCTCCTGCTCCCGCAGCAGCACGTCCACGTCACGCACGTCCTGCGCCGACTCGGTCTTGGGCAGGAGCACACCGGCCAGTCCCCGCTGCACGACTGACGCGAGGTCCTCCCGCGTCTCTTCACTTTCGATGCTGTTGACTCGCACGTGCACGACGCGGCCCGCCTCCGCCAGCCGGGCGACGGCGTCTCGCACCAGCTCCCGCGCACGGGGCTTGTCCGCGGGCAGAACCGAATCCTCGAGGTCGAGGCAGAGGATGTCCGCGGGGAAGCGGGACGCCTTTTCGAGCATCTCCTGCCGGATGCCGGGAACGAAGAGGAGTGAACGGTGGAGGATCACAGCTCGAGCTCTCCCGCAACGTCGCGGCCGGCCTCCACGTCGGCGATGAACTCGGTCACGGCGCGGACGAAGGCGTCCATGCGCCACTCCGGCGATGCATGCCCGCACCGTCTGACCAGGACGTAGCGAGAGCCATCGATCAGCCGGCGATCGCGCTGCCCGCAGGCCAGGAAGTCGTCCCACTCGCCCACGAGGATCAAAGAAGGCACCTGCACGCCGCGGATGCGATCGGTCAGGTCCGGCCGGAGGCGCAGTGCGCGACTGGTGTTCTGGAACTGCGCCAGGGACATCCTCGTGAGGCGGTCCCGCTCGTTGCGCTCCCGTTCTTCCGCCGGTATCGGGTGCTCGTTGTAGTGTGGATCGCGGTTCCGGCTGCCCTGGATGCGCCGTTCGGCCAGCTCCGCCAGGCCTTCCTCCTCCGCCACCCGCTCCATCACCTCCAGGAAGGTCTGCATGTCGTGCTCCCACTGACCCCCCGGCCCTTCGTCGTTGCCGTTTCCGGCTGTGCTGTCGCAGATGAGGAGGGAACGGGTGCGCTCTGGGAAGTCGACGGCGAACTGGGCGGAGATCATGCCTCCTTGCGACACGCCGCCGATGTGCGCCTGCTCGATCTCCAGGGCGTCCAGCAAGGACCGCAGGTCTTGGGCGTATGTGGGCATCGAGTACGCGTCGGGGTCGTCCGGCGCGCTCGTGCCGCCGTGGCCGCGGACGTCGTAGAGCAGAAGGCGGAGGTGCCCCGCGAGCGCGTCCAGGACTCCCGGAGGCCAGCAGTCGGTCGGGCCCAGCCAGCCGTGGCTGAGAGCGAGCAATGGGCCGGAGCCCATCAGATCGTACTGGATGTCGATGCCGTTGGCGTGCGCGGTGGGCATGGACCGGCTCCTCTATGGTGCCCGATACTGCGTCGGGCTGAGAACGCGGGCGTGGGTTGACTCCGTCAGGGCCTGCCTATTGACAACCGCCTCGGCGGCCCTTTGCCACAGCTCCGGGTCGACGCCCTCGGGCGGGGGACCTGACCAGGTGCGGGTGCGCTCCCACATCGCCAGGTCCTCGTAGCGGGTGAGTAAGATCACCTCGTTGCCCTCGCCGATAATGGTGGTCCAGAGGCCGATGATCTTGGCCCCCGCCGCCTCATAGGCGGGCCAGATGTCGTTGTGCGATAGGTCCTGGAACTCGCGCCACGTGCCGGGCTTGATCTTCCAAGTGCGTAGCACGTATACGGGCATGCTAGCGTTCCTCTCTGCCTGCGACCGGCCGTCCTGCATCGACATCGCCGAGGAAGTCGAGAACAGCGCTTGTGAACGCCTCCGGTTTCCAGAGACAGGTGCCGTGGCTGGAGCCCTTGATTAGGGTGAAGCGGGATTCGGGCAGCCGTTCCTTCATCTGCTCGCTCGGGCCGCGCAGGACGTCCAGGTCACCCACCAGCATCAGCGTGGGCGCGGTGATCTCCGACAGTCGCTCTAGGACGCTCTCCTGCTGGGCCATCGCGCGGTCCGCTCCCAGAAAGCCGTCGACGCTCATGTCTTCGAGACGGGCCATATGGCGCTGCACGCCCGCCGGCAGGTCTTCCGGTCGGGCAAAACCCATCGCCTCCGCAAGCTGGGCGTAGATGTTGCGCATCACGGCTGCCGCCCCCTCCTTACGGACGGTCGCTTCGATGGCCTGGCGGTTCTCCAGCCGCTGGGCGTGCTCGGACCGGTCGATGCCGCCTACACCTGCGGCCGTATCGGTTAGGAGGAGGGCCGCTGTCATCTCGGGATGCCTGAGGGCGAAGCGCATGGCGATCATGCCGCCCATGGAAAGGCCGCCGATGTACGCCTGCTCTATGCCTAAGTGCTGCATAAGGGCTCGCTGGTCCTCGACGAACGTATCGAGCGTGTAGCCGGGGTCGTCCGCGGGAGGCGCGTCCGACTCCCCGTGGCCGCGCGCATCGTAGACGACGACCCGGTATCGCTCCGAGAAGGGGCCGATCTGTTTGTCCCACATCTCCTTCGACGCCGTGTAGCCGTGGGCGAGGACGAGTGGCTTGCCCTGGCCGTGAACCTCGTAGGCCAGCTCGACGCCGTTGACTCTTGCTTTCGGCATACGCTTCTCTTGGGTCGTTGGCTACGCCGCCAGAGCGTCCCTGAGCTCCTTCTCGTCGGCCCCGGGGCCAACGAGCGACGCGCAGAGGCCGTCGCTGCGGAAGAGTCTCTGTGCTACCCGCTGCACGTCTTCCGCTGTCACCGCCTCCAGCTTCGCGACCACGTCCTCGATTGCATCGATCTCACCTACCATGAGGAGTTGTTCACCGGCCCTCTGGGCCAGGGCCATCGGCGTTTCCAGCCCGAGACGGAAGCTTCCAACGGCGTAGTCGCGAGCCTTGGTCAACTCTTCAGCCGCGACGCGCTCCTCTGCCAGCTTCATCAGCTCCGCCTTGATCACTGTGGTGGTTTCGGCCACGTTCTCGGGGCTGACGCCGGCGCTGATACTCAGCACCCCGGTGTCGTTGAAGCGGCTGATGCCGGACCCGATGGAGTAGGCTAGGCCGCGCCGCTCGCGCACCTCCTTGAAGAGACGCGAGCTCATGCCGCGGCCCAGGATCGTATTCAGGATCAGGGCCGCGTAGCGGTCCTGGTCGGTACGGGAGACCGCGCGCACGCTGATACCGAGATTGCTCTGGGCGATGTCACGGGCTTCGACGATCACGTTGCGCGGCGGAGTGCCGTCACGGGCGGGCTCCACGGAGGGCGCCGACTCGCCGGCCATTTCGCCGAAGAGCTTGCGCGCCTCCGCCACCACCTCGCCGTGCGTCGTGTTGCCGGCCACGCTCACCACCATGTTCTTTGGCACGTACCAGGTGCGGATGTGGCGCAGGAAGTCGTCCCGAGTGATCTCCTGGACGGTCTCCACCGTGCCGGCCACGGGCCAGCCCAGCGGTTGGTCCCCGAAGCATGCCTGGGAGAGTAGACGGCCGGCCCAGGCAGCGGGCTGATCGTAGGCTCGGCGGATCTCCTGCTGCACCACGGTCCGCTCTCGGTCTACCTCCTCGCTGTCGATGAGGGAGCCCTGCATCATGTCCGCCAGGACGTCCATGGCCAGCGATAGCTTGTCGAACGGCACGTGGTCCCAGTAGCAGGTGAACTCTTGACTGGTGTAGGCGTTGAGACCGCCACCGGCCCCCTCGATCGCTTCGGCAATGGCGATGGCGGAGGGACGGCGCTCGGTGCCCTTGAACATCATGTGTTCCAAGTAGTGGGAGAGGCCGTTGGTCCTGCGTTCCTCCGCCCTGGAGCCGACCCCTGCGAATACGTTTACGCTCACCGACTGGGCCGTCGGCACGGGCGTGGTCACCACCCGCAGTCCGCGCTCGAGCGTCTCGATCTCCCAGGTAGCCGTCATCGCATCTCCGCTGCAGAACGCGCCGCAGAGGCCCCGCGTTCTTGTTGCGCGGCGGGGAGGTCGCGTCCGAACAGCCATTATAGGTCATCGAGGCCCGCCGGCCCAACGCGCGTGGTGAGACTCGTGCCGGCGCGGCCGGCTTCGCCTGGTCGTGGCATGCGCCCTCGGGAACAATTTCGTATAATGATGCTCCGTGGGCCGGATCATGGGCGGTCGCTGTTCGCGGGTCGGCCGGGGGATGGAGACGAGTATCGCACAAAGGAGTGAGTCATGCTGAACGATGCCCTCAACGGCAAGATCCTGAACGTCAACGTCAGCTCCGGCGTGGCCGAGGCCGAGCAGATCCCGGAGGAGACGTATCGTGCCTATCTGGGCGGGTATGGGTTGGGCGCCCGGCTGCTCTTCGATCGGATTCCTCAGGGAGCGGATCCTCTTGGCCCCGACAACGTTCTGGGGATCATGCCGGGCTTGCTCACGGGCACGGCCCTGTTCGGCAGCCGATTCCAGGTGGTGGCCAAGTCGCCCAAGAACGGCGGCTGGGGCGACGCCAACTGCGGCGGTGATTTCGGCCCCGTTCTGAAGCACGCCGGTTGGGATGGCATCCTTCTTGCGGGGCAGTCCGAGAAGCCGGTCTACGTCCTCATCCAGGACGACCAGGTGGAGATCAAGGACGCGGCCGACCTCTGGGGCATGATGGCCATCGATGTCGAACAGACGCTCAAGGAGCGCCATGGCAAGAAGGCGAGCGTCGCCTGCATCGGCCCGGCGGGCGAGAACCTATCGCTCATGGCCGGCGTCTGCAACGAGTACGGCCGCCTGGCCGGGCGCAGCGGGGTGGGCGCTGTGATGGGTTCCAAGAAGGTGAAGGCGGTCGTCTGTGTCGCCTCCCGGAGCATCCTCGCTGGCGACAACGAAGAAGTGCGCAAGATGGTGCGCCAGTCGCTCGACGAATTCATCGGGCCCATCGCTGATTTCTTCCGGAAGAACGGCACCACGGGGATCACCGCCGGTTCGGCCATGTCCGGCGACTCGCCCGTCAAGAACTGGGGAGGCGCCGGGGCAGCCGATTTCCCGGAGGCGCCTCAGCTCGCCATCGACAAGTTCAACGAGAAGATGGAGAAGACCTACGGCTGCTGGCACTGCCCGATGGGATGCGGCGCCGAGAGCAAGGAGTCCACAAACTCGAAGTACCCGTACCCGAAGGGCACGCACCGCGCCGAGTACGAGACCGCCTGCTCCTTCGGGACCATGATGCTCAGCGCCGACATCGACGCGCTGCAGTACGCGAACCATCTCTGCAACCAGTACGGTCTCGACACCATCGCGGCGGGCGCTACCGTGGCATTCGCCATGGAGTGCTTCGAGAGCGGCCTCATCACGAAGGAGGACACGGACGGCATCGAGCTCAAGTGGGGGAGCGCGGAGGCGATCATCGATTTCCTGCACAAGATAGGCAGGCGGGAGGGGATCGGAGAGGTCTTCGCGGACGGTGTGAGGCCTGCCATGGAGAAGCTGGGTGAGCGCACCGAGCCGTTCGCGATGGAGGTGGGCGGCGAGGAGCTGCCCATGCACGACGCTAAGCTTCAGCCGGAGTACTACACGACCTACAAACTAGACCCTACGCCCGCCCGCCACACGCAGTACGATGGCGGGGCGCGACCGAAGTGGGGCGTCGCACAGCCGATCCGCGACCCCAAGGTGTACGAGGGGCGCGGCGAGTTCCACAAGGGCGCATCGCATTACATGCACGTCGTGAACTCCACCGGCACGTGCATGTTCGTCATGATGGTCGCCCCCAACGACCGCATGCCGGAGTGGATCAATCTCACCACCGGTTGGGACACGACGCCGGAGGAGATCATCAAGGCGGGCGAGCGGATCGCCAACCTGCGGATGGCCTTCAGCGTCCGTGAAGGGGACATCGTCACCAAGCGGCGGGTCCCGGACCGGCTGGTGGGCAAGCCGCCGCTCAAGGCGGGCCCGCTGGAGGGCGTCACTCTGGACACGGAGACGCTGGAGAAGGAGTATCTTCAAGCGTGCGACTGGGACCTGGAGACGGCCAAGCCCAGCCGCGCCAAGCTGGAGGAGTTGGGCCTCAAGGACGTGGCGGACGCTATTGGGGCGTAGTCTAGCGGCCTTCCAGGGACTTCCTAAGAGCCCGTCCGACGGACGGGCTCTTGGTATGCCACGTTGGGAGGACCGCCGAATCGGTCCGCGCGGCCGGCATCGATGTTGGGACGGGCCGGCCCACCTGTATGCTACACTCGGTTGGTCATGATCCGAGTCAAGCTCTACAACGTGCTCGCCGAGCGCTCTCTTTCGGGCAAGGCCGAGTACGAGGTCCCGTTCGAGGACGGGCTGCGGCCGCTGGACGTCATGCATCGCGAGGGCTTCCGCGGCGAGGAGGAGGGCTCGATCGTCGTTCTCATCAACGATCGGCAGGCGAGCAGGGAGACGCCGCTGTCGGACGGCGACCGCGTGGAACTCATGATCAACATGGCGGGCGGCTAGCCGGAGACGAAAGAACCCCGGCCATCACGGGCATTCGATAGACAGGAAGAAAAGGCGCAGACATGACGAGGCGGCCCTGGGAGGGCCGCCTGTGTCTGTTCCGGGGGTCTCGCGGGGGTGACTGGTTGACTGGTGGCGGTTTGCGATGAACCCTCGGTAGGAGGTCATCTTCAGTATCGTCCATCGGTGTTGTGTGCCTATAGCACGGGCATCAAAAGATTGTTAAATCTGGGGCCTACGTGTGGGGGGAGGGAAGTGGAGAACTATTGTGCGGGAAGAAAGCAGGCACTCAGGTAGGCAGCGCCTAGCGGTGTGACGGTCGAGCACTGGCTTGAGAGGTGGCTGGGTAGTCGGTTGACGAACTCCGCGTTCTCGACGCCCTTGTGCAGGCGCAGGATTTCGGCGACAACTGGAGCGAAGTCGCCGTCGTTGCTCCCCAAGATGGCCGTATCGTACTGGTTGTCGAACGCGAATGAGAGCATGTGGGATGCAATCTGGACATCCACACCCTTCTCTGTCTGGTAGGCTACCTTGTAGGTGTGTGAGCAATTCGGACACTGCTCGTCGCGCTCTCGATCCGCCAGGCGTCCGAGGTGAACCGTGAAATGCGGAATCTTGCGGAGTTGGCTCAGGAACTTCTGCTGCGCTGCGTATCGGGCTTGATCGTCTGACTGCCTCACAGGGATGTTGTAGTAGTGGGCGTGGACAAGACGGCGGCTGGGGGGTACACAGGAGGTCGCAGAATTGCCGAAAATCAATCCTGGCGTGGCCGACAGCTTGTTTTAGTCCGTGGTACAGGTTGCTCCCGTCTATGAATACCATGACTCGTTCCACCTTTGCGTACCTCCCCTCAGGATTTCGCTGAGCCTATTGTGTACCCCTCTTGACATTTGTCAAAGACTCGGCCATAATACTATCAATGAGCTCCCCGGCATCAGGCATCTGACGCCGGGCTAATTATCTCCCCACCCTCGCCACGGCGACGGTGGGTTTCTCCTTTCAAGCCACCTCTTGCGTGCACGATCTGATTTGTCCGATGGCCCCGCGTCTGAGCTTGGCCACCGCCTCAGCGTGCATTATCAGGATTGAGCACAGGCAGTGCAAGGTCACCCTAGCTAGGCCCCGGCGGCAGTGCCGGCGAGGGCCTTTCACGCGGGAGCGTACGTGGCGGAGACGGATATCTGCTGTGTTGCGGGACGCTCTCGTGCCCGGTGTTCCTGCGCGAGTTTGGGCCGGCCGGAACCATGTAGGCTGTTGGTAAGGCCGTGCGCCGATTCGCGACAAACACCGGGGCCGCCCTTGCGGACGGCCCCGTGGTCTTACGCCGTACGTGTCTTCGTCTAGTAGTCCATCGGCGGCGGCCCGGCTGCCGCGGCCGGAGGCTCTGGGAGGTCCGCCACCAGGGACTCGGTGGTCAGCACCATGGCGGCGATGCTGGCCGCATTCTCGAGAGCGGCGCGTACCACCTTCACCGGGTCGATGATCCCCTTGTCCTTCATGTTCCCGTACTCGCCCACGGCGGCGTCGTAGCCGTAGTCTCGGTCCTTCGATCGCTTCACCGCGTCCGCCACGACCGAGCCCTCCTCGCCCGCGTTCTCGGCGATCAGGCGGAGCGGCTCCTCGAGTGCCTTCTTCAGGGTGCTGGCGCCGGTCTTCTCGTCACCTTCCAGCTTCTTGGCCATCTTGTCCAGGTCACCGGCCGTGCGGATGAGGGCAACGCCACCACCGGGCACGATCCCCTCTTCCACGGCGGCTCGCGTAGCGGAAAGAGCGTCCTCGACCCGCAGCTTCTTCTCCTTGAGCTCCACTTCGGTGGCGGCGCCGACCTTGATGACGGCGACCCCGCCGGCAAGCTTCGCCAGGCGCTCTTGCAGCTTCTCCCTGTCGAAGTCCGACGTGGTCTCTTCGACCTGGGCCTTGATCTGCTTGATGCGGGACTGGATCGCCTCGTCGGAGCCGTGTCCCTCGATGATGGTGGTGTCTTCCTTGCTGGACACGACCTTCCGGGCGCGCCCGAGGTCGGCGACCTGGGCGTTGTCCAGCTTGCGGCCCATCTCTTCGGTGATAAAGGTGCCGCCGGTGAGGATGGCGATGTCCTCGAGCATGGCCTTGCGCCTGTCGCCGAAGCCGGGCGCCTTGACGATGAGGGCGTTTAGGGTGCCGCGCAGCTTGTTCACGACCAGCGTGGCCAGCGCCTCGCCGTCGCAGTCATCGCAGACGATGACGAAGTTCTTCGTCACTTGGAGCACGCGCTCGAGAACGGGGAGAATGTCGGCCACGGCCGAGATCTTCTTGTCCGTGATCAGGATGTAGGGGTCGTCGAGTGCGGCCTCCATCCTCTCCGTGTTGGTCACGAAGTACGGGGAGACGTAGCCTCGGTCGAACTGCATCCCTTCGACGAACTCAGTCTCCAGATGCAGTCCTTTGGACTCCTCCACGGTGATCACGCCGTCCTTGCCGACCTTCTCCATCACCTCAGCGATGGTGGCGCCGACCTGGTCGTCGTTGGCGGAGTTCGCCGCGACCTGGGCGATCTGATCCTTGCCCAGGACGGGCTCGGCCATGTCGCGCAGAGCGTCGACGACGGCGTCAACGCCTTTCTGGAGGCCGCGCTGCAGGGCCAGGGGATTGGCGCCTGCGGCCACGTTCTTCATCCCCTCGTGCACGAGGGCCTGGGCCAGAACGGTGGCGGTGGTGGTTCCGTCGCCGGCGACGTCGTTGGTCTTGGTGGCGACCTCCTTGGCGAGCTGCGCGCCCATGTTCTCGAAGGGGTCCTTGAGCTCGATCTCTTTGGCAATGGAGACGCCGTCATCGACGACAGCCGGGGCGCCGAACTTCTTGTCCAGGATGACCTTCCGGCCGCGGGGGCCGAGCGTAACCTTGAGGGCGTCGGCGAGGGCGTCGACGCCGTCCTTGAGGGACCGGCGGGCCTCCTCGTCATATATCAACTGTTTTGCCATACGTAGTTCTCCTCTCTGCTTACGCCTGTGGAAGGCCGGCTCAGGCCTGGACCTTGCAGAGGACGTCCTTCTCTGACAGGACGATGTACTCCTCCTGATCGATCTTGATCTCCTGGCCGGAGTACTTAGCGTAGAGGACGCGGTCGCCGACCTTGACGTCCATCGCGATGCGCTTGCCGTTGTCATCGAGGCGGCCGGGGCCGACGGCCAGCACCTCGCCCTGCTGTGGTTTCTCCTTCGCGGTGTCGGGAATTACGATGCCGCTCGCCAAGACTTCCTCTTGGACGACCGCTTGGATTACCAATCGGTCCCCCATGGGCACGAGCTTGGTCTTGCTCTTAGTGGCCTTTGCCATAAACGGAGTCCTCCTTCTTCCTCCAAGTCGATACGATAGATTAGCACTCTCAGTCTGAGAGTGCTAATCTAGCACCTTCATCTTAGCGTCGGACGGCAATCATGTGCAAGGCGATGCGATATGATAGTGAGCCAACCACGGCTAGGTACTGGCAAATATGGCTGGTCGTGGCGAAATATGGTGCGCATGCGCCGAATTGCGACCGAATGCTCTTGTTTTGTTCTCTACATAGCTTGTGTGCTTGTCTAGGCCGTGGGCGCAATCGAACCAGATTGACCTTGGGTAGTCGGGCCTCCTATACTGAGCCTAGTCTTGAACAGAGAATGGAGGCGGCGTGCCTAAGCGCACGTATCAGCCGAAGCGGATCCCGCGAAAACGAACGCACGGGTTCCGGGCACGCATGAGCAGCCCCGGAGGTCGGAACGTGGTCCGGGCCCGTCGGCGAAAGGGCCGCAAGCGGCTCGCGGTCTAGGTGGAGCGAGCTGGGCCGGCTCTGTTGGTGACGCGACGGCATGCGCCGGGCGCAGCGATTGAGGGATCGTCGGGACTTCGCGGCGGTGTACCGTCGCGGGAGGCCCTATCGAAGCGAGTTGCTGATACTGCGTGCGGTGAGCACGGGTCGGCCGCTGAGCCGGTTTGGCTTCACCGCTGCCAAGGCTCTGGGAAACGCCGTAGTTCGCAACCGTCTGAAGCGCCGTTTGCGGGAGTCGATCCGTTCATTGAACGTTCCGCCAGGTTGGGATGTGGTGGTGAACGCTCGTCGGGGAGCGGGCGTGGCCGACTATCAGCGGCTTCGCGCGCAAGTAGGCGATCTGCTGGTGCGCGCGGGTCTGCTGGAGAGACAAAAAAAGGGGGAGCCAGGGCCATGAAACGTCTGGTGCTCCTGGGGATCGCGTTCTATCAACGCTCTGTCTCGTCCGGGTTGCCGGCCTCCTGCCGCTTTGAGCCTTCGTGCTCGCGATACGGATACGAGGCGATCGAGAAACACGGGCTTCTCAAAGGCGGTTGGCTCACGTTGCGACGGCTGGCGCGCTGTCATCCCTTTCACGCAATGGAGTACGATCCCGTACCGTGAAAGCGGGGCAGTGCGACGGGACTTGTTTCACGTGAAACGCCCCAATTGGAGCCTTCTAGCCGAATACGTTGGGCTGCTGACTTGACGCCACATCGCCTCCCCCGCTGGTCGCTGGTAGTTGCCGTCGTCGCCCTCGTCGCTCTTGGGCTCTTGACTAGCTCCTGCAGCCGGATCGCGAAACCACGAGGCTGGGCCTCGCCGGTTCTCGCCGGCGATGTCTTTCTCGTAGCGCACCGCGACAAGCTCTACGCTCTCGATTCGGCGACATTGGATCCACAGGACCCGCGCTGGGTGTTCCCGGCCCACGGGGAAAAGGACATCGACGCGGTGGCCTTGTATGGAACGCCTGCCGTCACGTCCGATGCCGTCTTCGTTCCAACGTACGACGGCGTCCTGTACGCTCTGAATCTGGAGACAGGAGCCGTGCTGTGGTCATACGAGACGGATGGACCGCTAGTCGGAGGAGTCATTGTCTCCGATGGCACGGTGTACTTCGGGTCCTCCGACCGCAACGTGTATGCGCTTGACGCGACCTCGGGCGATCCCGTGTGGAAGGACGAGAGAGGCGAACCCCGCTGGTTCGAGACAGGCGATGAAATCTGGTCCAAGCCTGCCGTGCATAGCGGGATTCTGTACGTGACGTCACTGGACGGCCGTCTGTACGCCTTGGACGCCGCGAGCGGAGCGGAGCGTTGGTCGTTCAAGACGGACGCGGGAATCGCTTCGCCGCCGGTCGTGGACGAAGGAACCGGGCTTGTCTACGTTGGAGGATTCGATGCCCGGCTCCGGGCGGTCGACTTGGAGAGCGGGGAAGAGCGCTGGTCGGTGAAGGCGGACAACTGGTTTTGGACGGAGCCGTTGGTGGTGGACGGGGTTGTCTATGCGGGGAGTCTCGATGGCAACGTCTATGCCGCGGACGCCGCAAGCGGCGGAGAGGTGTGGCCGGAGCGCTTTTCGGCAAAGGGGGCGATTCGCTCGGCGCCGGTGCTGGCTGACGGACTCTTGGTGGTGGTGGACAAGGATGGCGATGTATACAGCATCGCTCGCGAGACCGGGACCTCGGCTGTGGCCGAGGAAACACTCGGGCTTGGATCAGGTGTATTGACGGATCCACTCGTGATAGCGAGGACGGAGGGTGACGCGGCTGGAGCGAAGCAGCAGGTCGTGGTTGTGACCACGGGCGGTGACTTGGTCCGCATTGACGCGCTGACGCTGCGCCTGATAGGCGTTGCGGAGCCAATCGGAGGCTGACGGGGCGTGGATCTGCTGGATATCATCAGGTGGCTTTGGGGCAACGGGTTGGTGATACCCATGACCAACCTGCTGGTGCTGTTGAGTCGGTTGGCGTTTGGCAGTTTCGGCCTGGCGATCATCATCTTCACACTGTTCATGCGGGGGATCACCTGGCCGTTGACGCGACAGCAGTTGCGCGCGTCGCGGGCCATGCAGGCCGCCCAACCGCGGATCCAGGCGATTCAAAAGCAGTACAAGGACCCTCGGCGGCGCTCGGAAGAGACGATGAAGGTATATCGGGAGGCAGGGTTCAGCCCGCTTGGGTGTGTGTGGCCGATGTTGATCCAGTTCCCTATCTGGATCGCGCTGTACCAAAGCATACGGTCAACGCTCGGGTCAACTCCGGAGAAGCTGGTGGATCTCTCGCAGCAGCTCTATCCGTGGTCGTACCTGCGGACGTCTGTGCCGTTGGAGAAGCATTTCCTGTGGTTGAACATGGGACAGCCGGATTCCACTCTGATCATGGCGGTGCTGGTGGGAGCGTCATCGTGGGTGCAGCAGCGCATGACGACACCGCCGACGGCTTCTGCTGATCCGCAGCAGCAACAGATGAACAGCATGATGCTGTGGATGATGCCTTTGATGTTCGCGTTCTTCACTCTTCAGTTCCCGAGTGGGCTGGCGCTATACTGGGTGGCGACCAACTGCGTGGGCGTCGTGCTCCAGTACTTCTATCAGGGGCCGAGTGAGTTCAAGTGGGAGCGGATATTCTCTCTAGGGCCAATCGCGGCGCCGCCAGCTCAACCGACGAAGAAGGAAGAGGCGAAGGCGGGCGAGGGCGGTGAAGAGGAAGAGATGGAAGATGAGGCGCCGGCGACGCCCGTGAAAAGGAGGAGGAGGCGGCGTCGTGGAAAGCAGCGAAGACGCAAGGGAAGCTGAGGGTATCGAGGAGACGGGCAAGACCGTTGACGAGGCAATCGAGAACGGTTTGGCGGAGCTTGGGCTGGAGCGCCATGAGGTAACGGTGGAGGTACTGAGCGAGGGACGCGCCGGGCTCTTCGGGATCGGCGGAGAACCGGCGCGGGTGCGTGTCATCCCCGGTTCCTCCCTGGAGCCGGAGGGCGATGGGGTGGAGTACGCACAGGAGACGCTTGAGACGTTGCTTCGGCTGATGGAGATTGAGGCCACGACGACGGTGCGCGCGCCCGAGACACCGGGGGACGGCGTGGGGCTGGTGAAGGCGGTGCTCGACATCCGCGGCGAGGATCTGGGGATTCTAATCGGGAGACGCGGTAGCACGATGGCGTCCCTGCAGTACCTGCTGAATCTCATCGTGAGCCGGAAGTTCAAAGGCCAGGGTCCCTTTGCGGTGGACGTTGAGGGGTACCGACAGCGTCGCGAGAAGGCGCTGCGGGGACTGGCCTTCCGCATGGCGGAGCGGGTACGAGAGACGGGGCGGTCCGTGACACTGGAACCAATGCCGGCGAACGAAAGACGGATCGTTCACTTGGCTCTCGCGAAGGACCCCACGGTGAGCACTTCCAGTCTTGGAGAGGGCGAGAGCCGGAAGGTGGCCATTAGGGTTCGACGGTAGGACCTGGTGGAGACGCCGGAATTCGTCGTCGTCGGGCACGTGGTGAAGGATCTGACGGCGGAAGGTTGGCGCTTGGGAGGAACCGCAACGTTCGCGGCCGTACAGGCACGGAGACTGGGCGTGCGAGTGGGGATTGTCACCCGTGTTGGAGGTGACATGGACTTGGCGGAATTGCTGCCGGAGGTAGCGGTGGCGGGGAGGCCGTCGAGGCGGACGACCACGTTTGAGAACATCTATGACGAGGGTGGGCGGAGGCAGCGGGTACAAGCGCGGGGCGAGGCCATTGAGGTCGATGACATACCGGGTCCGTGGCGTGGGGCACGCGCGGTGCTGCTCGGGCCGGTCCTGGGAGAGGTGCCGGCTGGGATGGGCAGCGTGTTCGATCGTTCGCTCGTGGGAGTTTCGGCCCAGGGATGGCTGCGAGATCTCGACCAACGCGGCCGCGTGCGGCCTAGCGTGTGGACGGGTGCTTCGTTCTGGTCGGGGTGTCGGGCGTTGTTCGTATCGGAGGAGGACCTCGGCGGTCGGGAGGAGGAGCCGGCGCAGTGGGCCGATGAAGTGCCTATTGTTGCGGTGACGAGAGACCG
The DNA here is from genome assembly GCA_964406605.1 of uncultured Dehalococcoidia bacterium. Lineage (GTDB taxonomy): Bacteria > Chloroflexota > Dehalococcoidia > DSTF01 > RBG-16-68-14 > CAYOSF01. The sequence continues at coordinate 30,910 of CAYOSF010000017.1, forward strand.
GAAAGGGGCGCGTGTGCACGTGGAAGGAGGATGGCGGGCCATCGATGCCTTTCCGGCGGAAGAGGTGGACCCGACCGGCGCGGGCGACGTCTTCGCGGCGGCCTTTCTTGTTCGGTACGGGGAGACCAGGGACATGAAGGAGGCGACGCGTTTCGCGGCGGCGGCGGCGGCGTGGTCTGTCGAAGGGTACGGAGTGGATGGCATCGTCGGGCGAGGGCAGATTGAACTGCGGATGGAGGAACACAAAGAGATAACGCTCCAATGACGAGGGTGATCGCAGTGGCAAACCAGAAAGGGGGCGTGGGCAAAACGACCACCGCCATCAATCTGGGTGCCGGCCTCGCCGAGCGAGGTAATGCTGTCCTGATCGTCGACATGGACCCGCAGGCGAACGCCAGCGGGGGGCTGGGCGTGGCCGCGGGGGGCGCCGGCAGCATGTATGAGGTGCTGCTGGGGGAAGTCCGCACGGGAGATGCAACCCTGCCGACGAGCTGCGAAGGGTTGTGGATAGTTCCGTCCACGTCGGATCTTGCGGGCGCCGAAGTGGAGCTGGCGGGAATGATGGCGCGAGAATATCGATTGCAGAGGGCGCTGGAGGGAGAAATCGGCCGTTATCGGTTCGTTCTTATCGATTGTCCGCCTTCAGTAGGTCTGTTGACCGTAAACGGGCTGACAGCGGCGCAGGACGTGATCGTGCCCGTTCAGTGCGAATACCTGGCGTTGGAGGGGCTGGGCCAGTTCACGAACACGCTGGAGCTGGTGCGGCGCAACCTGAACCCGGGGCTCCGGCTCTATGGGCTGCTGCTGACGATGTACGACCGGCGGACCACTCTGTCACAACAGGTGGCGGATGAGGTGCGGCGCCACTTCCCGAACACATTCCGATCTGTGATCCCGCGGAGCGTGCGGCTGGGCGAGGCGCCGAGCCACGGCCTGCCGATCAGTGTGTACGAGCCGCGCTCGTCGGGTTGCGAGGCCTACAGGGCACTGGCTGAGGAAATACTCGAGGACGTGGAGGCGAGAGCGGAGGTGATGACGTGACGAGAGCTCGGGGTCTGGGCCGCGGTTTGAGTGCGCTCATCCCGCCGACCGCATCGGTGGGCGTCGACGAGGTGGATATCGACGCCATAGTCCCGAACCCACATCAGCCCCGTGGGGGGATGAACGATGAGTCGCTGGAGGAGCTTGCCGAGAGTATTCGAGAGCATGGCGTACTGCAGCCGCTCCTGGTGAGCGTGAGCGGGTCGGATGGCATGTATCAGCTCGTAGCGGGAGAGAGACGGCTAAGGGCGGCCCGGAAGGTCGGGCTTCGTCGTGTGCCCGTGGTCGTGAGGGAAGCCGCTGGGGGAGAGCTCCTGGAGTTGGCGCTCGTAGAGAACCTGCAGCGGGAGGACTTGAGTCCGCTCGAGGAGGCGGAGGGGTTTCGGCACCTGAGGGACGGGTTTGGGATGACCCAGGAGGGGATTGCGTCTCGGGTGGGACGAAGCCGGGCGGCCGTCGCGAACGCACTGCGGCTGCTGGGGCTGAACGATGAGATGAAGGCGAGCCTTGCGGCGGGCGAGATCTCAGAAGGCCACGCCAGAGCGTTGCTGGGGCTGGAGGAGGGAGCGGCCCGCGAGCAGGCCTGGCGTGAGGTGGTGGCGCGCGGCTTGACGGTGCGGCAGACGGAGGAGTTGGTGCGAGGCTGGGGGATGGGAGGTGGCCTGCGGTCGGTGGAGAAGGGCGGCGTGCGAAGGGATCCCGAGATCGCGGCACTGGAAGCGAGGATACGAGAATCGTTGGGGACGAAGGTGGAGTTGCGACGCCGTGGGGACGGCGGGGGGAGACTGGTGCTGCATTACTACTCGGACGAAGAGTTGGAGGCGCTCCTGGCCCGGCTGGGCATCCAGGAGAATTGAGCCTGGAGTAGATGGCCGTGGGACGTGTGAAACGGAGAGAACGAGGCGAGAGATGAAGGCAGAGAGAGCGATGCAGATCGCGTGGGCAACGGCGGCGGCGCTGTTGCTCTTGGGAGCGTTGGTCTGGGCGGCGGAGGGGGGCGACAGGGCGAAGACGGTGCGGGCGTCTGAGAGGACCGGGGTCGAGTGGGCAGCGGCGGGGCAGCTTGCCCAGGGTGGGGACGAAGCAGCCGTGGAGAACGACGAGCGGGTGCCCGTACAGGTCTGGACGCTGGTGGCCGCGGGAGGGGCTGCTGGGGTGGGGCTGCTGCTGCTGTTGGTGAGGCTGGCGATGGGCTGGGTACAGACGGTGCCCCCGGCGGACGAGGGTCATCACTGAAGCAAGAAGGATCTTGCTGGTGAGACGGATGGCGCCCTCCGGGAGGAGGGCGTCGATGATATTGACGGGGGTGGTGGTGGCGTGGCGAGACTAGACGGGGTCTTTAGCCTTGGGCTTCGGGCGCCGTTCGGCCGCGAGTCGTTCGTCAAGCTGCTGTCTCCAGCCGCGGAAGGTGGCAAGGCGCTCTTCGAGGCTGGCTCGCATGTCGGTGAGCGCGGCGAGCTTCTGCCCGATGAGGGCGTGCTGGCGCTCGGTGACCTTGATGGCGCGCAGCAGTTGTTTCTTCTTTTGGGAGAGGGCTGCCTCCGGGCGGTACTGGGCGCGGAGCTGCATCTTCACCTCTTCCGCCTCGACCATCTCCTTGATCTCGGCGAGGGTGAAGCCGAGGAGTTGACGCAACCGTCGAATCTGCTCGACGCGCTCAATGTCTTCCTCTGAGTAGAGACGGAAGCCCCCGTCCATGCGGGTGGGCGGCTTGAGCAGTCCCCTTTCCTCGTAGAAGCGGAGCGTGCGCTGCGTGACGCCGGTACGCTCGGCTGCCTCGCCGATCTGGAGGTAGGGCTCGTCCGGGGTCTTAGCGTGGGCGTTGCGCTTGTGCGCCATGTCATATTGATTCTAGCGATGTCTGACCTCAACGTCAAGGTTAAGATTTCCCCGGCGTTGACGGGCCGCGAACCGCGTACCTAGAATGGGCCTGCGATGACGAAGCGGACCCTTACGGAGGAGGGAGGGCAGGAAGAGGCCGTGGAGCCTGGGGCGTACACCGAGGAGTACTTCCGGTCATCGGTCGAGGGGCACGAGGAGTTCGCCGCGAGCGGCGGTCGAGAGGTATCCGCGCGCATGGTACGCGCTCTCGATCTGGCGAATCCGAAGCCGGGCGGGCGCGCGCTCGACGTGGGGTGCGGGCGGGGCGAGATGGTGCTGCAGAGCGCGCTGCGCGGGTCATACGCCGTGGGCATCGACTACGCGAACGCTTCGATGACTGTCGCTGGGCGCTCGCTTGGCGATGCCGGCGAGAGCGGGCGTACCGCGCTCGCGCGGATGGACGCTACCCGGCTGGCTTTTCGGCCGGCGACGTTTGACCTAGCGTTCATGCTGGACTTCGTGGAGCACGTGCCTCAGCGAGAGCTCGAGCAGGCGTTTCGCGAAGTTGCGCGGGCGCTCAAGGCCGGCGGCAAACTGGTCGTTCACACGTCGCCGAACCGAGTGTTTGAAGACGCGGTCTACCGCCATTACGTACGAAACGTGCACCGGATCATCCTGGGAGTGGCGCGTCCCCTGGGGTTGCACAAGGGACGTCTGCTGAACCCGATGTTGCTGCCCACCGGTCCTGTGCCTCCTCACGATGAGTACGAGCGAAGGCTCCACGTGAATCCGCAGTCGTCCGGCTCTCTGCGCGGGGCGCTCCAGCGCAGCGGATTCCGCGTGCGCAGAGTTGACTACTGGGAGCCGCCGCCTGGGCCCTTCTTCGGGCAGGAGATGCGCTGGCACAACTTCTGGCTGGGGATCCTGGATGCGGTCCGCTTCCTGCGCCCGCTTAGCCGCCTGCCGCCGCTCAGCCGGTTCTTCTCCAATCACATCTGGGTAGTCGCCGAGCGAGAATAGGCAGGCTGCCCGCGCGCTCGGAATAGAGGGGCGTCGTGCCGGCTTGTCTGCGTTGGGACGCGGTAGGTAATCTGAGGTGCCGACGAATGGGAGGGTCGCGTGAAGGAAGTCTTCGATGAGATAGACCGTGCGCTAGGGGAGGAGCGGGCGCTCGTGCTCGCCACGGTGGCCGCGAGCCGAGGATCCACGCCCCGTAAGGCGGGCGCGAAGATGGCCGTACGCCCCGACGGCTCCATCTGCGGAACGATAGGCGGCGGCTGCGGTGAGGCGGAGGTCTGGCAGGCTGCCATGGAGACCATGCGGGACGGCCGGCCGCGCCTGGTGACCGTTGACCTCACGGAGGACGTGGAAGGCGATGACAAGATCTGCGGCGGGCTGATGGACGTCTTCGTGGAGCGGGTACTCTCGGGCGACGGATAGGGTGGGACGGCAGGCTGGCGCGTGGCTCATCGACAGAGCCCCCGGTCTGTCATTCCGAGCGGAGCTGCCTGCCCGCCCAAGGCGGGAGGAATCCGGCCCTGCGAGACATGACCCACTACTACGTGTACATCATGACGAATCGGTCCGGCACTCTGTA
>CAYOSF010000017.1:35468-65704 GCA_964406605.1 uncultured Dehalococcoidia bacterium
GCAGGGGGCCCGACCCTTCGCTTCGCTCAGGGTGACAAACCTTGGTCTGTCATTCGAAGCGCAGCTGCCTGCCCGCCCAAGGCGGGGGAATCTCGCGGCCGGAAGGACCTGCCCGCCTTTTGGGGGAAGCATCTGAGGGAAGGAGAAGCACGTTGGACGATCCACGCGAAGCGCTGCCCCGGACCATGGAGGTCATCGAGACGGGCATGGCAGAGAAGCTCCACGTCGGCGCGCAGGTGTACGTTTCGCGCGACGGGAAGCCCGTGGCGGACTTCGGGATGGGCGAGGCGCGCCCGGGCGTGTCGATGGATGCGGACTCGATGATGCTCTGGTGGTCCTCGACGAAACCGACGGCCGCTGTCGCCATCGGTCAGCTCTGGGAGCGTGGCAAGGTGGACATCGAGGAACGGGTGTCTTCGTACGTTCCGGAATTCGCCGCGAAGGCCAAGGACGGCGTCACGCTGCGGCATGTGTTGACACACACCGGCGGCTTCCGCTTCGCCGACGGCCGGTGGGCGATGGCCAAGCCCTGGGAGGACATCATCGCCCGCATCTGCGCTGCCGAACTGGAAGAAGGCTGGGTGCCGGGGCAGAAGGCCGGCTACCATCCATCGTCCGGCTGGTTCATTCTGGGCGAGATCGTGAGGCGCGTCGATGGCCGCCCGTTCGAGCGCTACGTACGAGAGGAGGTCTTTGAGCCGCTCGGCATGCACAATTGTTGGGTGGGCATGCCGCCCGAGCGTTATCGCGCCTACGGCGATCGCATCGGCATCATGCACAACACTGAGGGCGAGGAGCCGCAGCCGGTGCCATACGTCGATACGGAGGAGGCCTGCGCGCACTGCGTGCCCGGCGGCGGGGGCCGCGGTCCGATGCGAGAGATGGGTCGCTTCTTCGAGGCGCTTCTCTTCGGTGGCCGGCTGGGCGATACGCGCATCCTCTCGCCGCAGACGGTCGCCGCCATGACGGCGCGCCACCGCGTGGGCATGTTCGACGAGACGTTCCAGATACCGATCGACTGGGGCCTCGGCTTCATCATCGAGTCCTACATCTACGGCAGACACTGTTCGCCGCGTTCGTTCGGCCACGGCGGGGCACGCTCGTCCGCGGGGTTCGTGGACCCGGAGTACGGGCTCGTGGCCTGCGTCGTCACCAACGGCATGCCGGACGACCGGCGCCACTACCGCCGGTTCAGCGCGATCAGCACGGCGATCTACGAGGACCTGGGCCTGGCCGAGCCGGGTTCGGCCGGGCGCGACCGCCAGGCGCCGAGGACCGGGCTGACGTAGACCGCGACAGCCGGCGGCTGGAGGGCCCATGAGTGAAGGTGTTGGTCCGGAAGCCCAAGACGGTGGCGTGACGATTCGTCCGGCCTGGCTCGAGGACGCGGAGACCGTCGTCGCTCTTATTGAGGAGCTGTTCGAGCCGCCGGGCAGGCGGCCGCGGGACTATACGCGGGAGCGGGCGCACGAGAACCTCCGGCGCTACCTCGAGAGCCCGGATGGCGACGTCCTGCTCGCCTTGGTGGGCGACGCGGTGGTGGGCCTGGCCACCGTGTACGTCGATCTTCCCTCGATCCGCTACGGCCTGCGCTGCTGGGTCGAGGACCTGGTCGTAACGTCGTCCCGCCGGAGCGAAGGTATCGGCCGCCGGCTCATCGACGCTGCGGTCGAGTGGGCGCGAGAGCGCGGCTGCACGCATCTGCAGCTCGAGTCCGGCCACGGCCGCAAGGACGCCCACCGCTTCTATCGCTCGAACGGCGTGCCGGAGTACGGGCTGGTATTCAAGCGGGTGATCGAGAGGGACTCTTGAGGCAGCGCTCGCGCGGCGAGCGGCCCTAGTCGGATGCATCACCGTCTCGGGACGGTGCTCTGTCTTGGTCGCCGCAGCGTCACGTGGGTGGATTCACTCGACCAGAAGCTCCGCAATCAGGCCAAGGTGGTCGGAGGGGAAGAGCTCCGGGTCGAGCTGGTGCGGCGTGTCGAACGCTAGGGAGGCTCGCTGAGCCGTGGCGCCGGCAACGAAGATGTAATCCAGGCACCCTGGGGGCGATGGATCGAACGTGTTCACGGGTGTCGGCCAGGTCTGGTCGGGCTCGTGGCCGTTGGCGGCCTCATAGGCGGAGGCGAACCGGCTCTTCATGAGATCAAGGGTGGGCTCGCCGGGATAGGCGTTGAAGTCGCCGACGACAACGACCGAGTTCGCTCCATGCCAGGTGTCGACCCAGGCGAGCAGCGCCCTGGTCTGCGTGAGACGCTCCTCAACGGCCTCCGGCGGGAAGAAGAGGTGGGTGTTGTAGAAATCGAGCGCCTCGCCTCCCGCGAGTCGCGCTCGCAGTCTCTGCGCGACGCCCTGGTGCAGTAGGTAGTCCAGTCCCTCGTGCGCGTCGACGGGGAGTCGCGACATGACGGCCAAGGCCTCCAGGTTTGCGGCTCGGCCCGGCCGCCCCATGTGGAAGACCCGGTACTTTGGGAGCTCGCCCAGCCTCGCGTTGACCAGTCGGCAGAGCGCGTTCCCTTGGTCGATGATCAGGTCTACTTCCTGCAGCCCGATGATGTCGGGCTGCAGGTCGACAAACTGCTCGACCACAAGGGGCAATCGCTCGCCCCAGCGGCCGAGCTTGTTGAAGAGGTTGAGTGTCGCGACCTTGACGGTTGGCATTCGATCCCCGGTCTGTGACGTTGCCGCTCCAGCAGCAACCGATGCACTAGCCACCAATCTACCAGATAGTCCGCGGCTCTGTGGAAGCGGGCATACTCCCACGGCGCGTTTGCTGGACGGGATCTGCCACGGACGATACATTGGCCTGGGCGTGACGGAGAGGCGGAGTGCAGAGGTGTGTTCCCTCTCATGGCGTATGGGCAAACGGTGGCAATCGAGCTGAACGGAGTCGAACAGTGGAGAATCTCAGAGCCGGCGGAAGCGCAACTCGCGGAGCATACGCCCCACTAGCGCTGCTCCTCACGTTCGCGCTTCTGCTTACCAGTTGCGGCTCGGAAGCGGAACAAGGAACGACGCCGATTGTCGACCCGGAGGAACTGGAGGCGTTCGCTGATAGCTTCTTCGCCGCCCAGATGGAGGAGCTCCGCATCCCCGGCGTAGCGTTCATCTTCGTGGAGGGCGGCGAGGTCGTTCTCGCCAAGGGCTACGGGTACTCCGACCTGGAGAAGCGCACGCCCATGTCCGCAGACACGACGGTCATGCGCATCGGGTCGATCTCCAAGGTCTTCGTCGCCACGGCGGTGATGCAGCTCGTGGAGCAGGGTACGCTCGACCTCGACGCCGACATCAACCAGTATCTGACCACCTTCCAGATCGAGGACGCCTTCGACGAGCCGGTGACACTCGCTCAGCTATTGACGCACACCGCCGGCTTCGAGGACCCGCCGTACGTCAGCAACACGGACCCGGCCCTCGTCGAGCCGCTCGGCCCCTACCTGGCCAAGACGATGTCGGCGCGCACCGATGCCCCGGGAGAGACCTTTCGCTACAGCAACCACGGCTTCGCCCTGGCGGCGTACGTCGTCGAGGAGGTCTCCGGCCAGCCGTTCGACCAGTACGTCGCGGAGCACATCATGCGTCCCCTGGGCATGGCGCAGACCGGCTACCTCCTTTCGCCGCCCTTGCCGGAAGGCCTCGCGGTGGGCTACGCGTACCAGGAAGGGACGCAGGTCCCGCAGCCCGTCGACTACGACAACGACTACCCCGGCGGGTCCATCGTCTCAACGGCCGCGGACATGGCGAGGTTCATGCGCGCCCACCTGCAGGACGGCTGCTATCAGGATGTCTGCATTCTCCAACCCGAGACCGAGGCCGAAATGCAACGGCGGCAGGTTGACACGCCGTACGAAGGCCAGGCAGTGACCTACGGGTTCACCGAGGGCACCCAGGACGGCCAGCGCCTGCTGGGGCACAGCGGCGCCATCCGCGGATTCGGGAGCATCATGGACCTCCTGCCGGAGCACGACATGGGCTACTTCTTCTCGTTCAACGAGGAGTGCTACGCGACGTCGGCGTGCGGTATCATCTCAGCCTTCCGTGAGCAGTTCCTGGAGCGCTTCCTCTCGGAGTAGGCATGCAGCGGGCCTGGGAAGCCCCGTCTCTCGCAGCCGTTCTTGACCGGCCGGGAGGCGTCTCGTTACCATCGCTTGTGGTGGGCGATTAGCTTAGCTGGCTAGAGCGTCTGTTTTACACACATTCCCCACCCAACGCTGTGCGTCAAGAGTGAGTAAGGCGAGCGTAGGGGGCGGAGTTATCCGCTTTTCGCAGGAGATGTTCGCTACACCACCAAACGCTACCGTCAAGCGCGAGTCCGGCACTATCGGCTCGACTTGGGCAGCATCCGGTCCAAAGGGCGATTAGTGGGGAGGGGCCCCTTGTCCGCGCAACTGGTACGGCCCTATGATATGCGGGCCATGCATGTCTGTCTTCGCGGTCGGTCTCTCGCAGCGATAGGCATGCTGACTTTGGTCGGCGTCTTCCTGCTGAGCGTCGCGTGTTCGGCCGGAGATTCGGAAACGCCTGTGGACCTGACTTCTCTCTCTGCCACCCCTGCACTGGACGAAGACACCGCGGAGGCCGCTGCATTCAACTACATCATGTACAGTGACGAATTCGACTCCCAGAATGACTTCGGAGCGGCGTTTCTTGCAGACATCAAGGGTGCTCTGTGCGATGGGTTGGATTGGACTGTAGACGAAGGGCAGATCCGCTGGACGGTCCTCTGCTGGCTTCGCCTAGAGGGGCCCCTAAAAGGTGACAACTACCCTGATGACGACACAGTTCACTGGATGCGATTCTACTTCTATGAGAAGGATTGGGATGTCGACGTGGCTCCGTATTGACGCGGGGCCTGTTTGCTGATGTGGTGGGGTTGTGGCACGCTGCTAGCGAGGAGCGGCTGCAGTGGGAGGGGCTGCCCGGCCCACGGTCTCGGGCACCGCGCCGCTCAGAGCAATGGCGCCGGCTACGAGAGCCGCCGCGCAACTGTTGGCATTCCAGACTTCTTCGCTGCCCGGTGAAGGCGGGACCTAATTCTCTCTACTTCTGCCTCAACATCCTCTCGGCTGACCGATGGCGTCATGAGCAACCCCGAGAGAGCTAGATGGAACTCTGCGAGGGCGTCCAGCACGGATGCGAGCGATGTCCATGTGCGCCCGTGAAGCCGGGCGGTCCGTTTGTAGGCTGCAGTGAGTTGCCGGCGACGGTACGAGGATGGCTCCTGCGCTCCCCGGACTGCGTAGGTTGACAGTGCCGGGGGAACGAAGGGCTTCCCATGCACGTGTTGGTTACGGGCGTCCTGAATCGGGTCGTTGGACAGCACCAGTTTCCTTGTGTTCCGCACGACCGCTAGACCGATCCTATTGCCGCTGTCTCGGAAATGCTTCTCGAAGTGCCTGAGTAGGCGACTGACTCTGTTCCGGTAAACGGCTGCTTCATTCAATGCAGCGGTGTCATGATAGAGAATGAGGTCCTCGTAAGTCACACTCTTCGGCCTTCGGACGCCTGGAGCTCCGAGTCGGCGGAGTTGGTGACCTGCAACGTCGACGTTCCTAATCGCCCTAAGGATGCCGCGGACTTCAACTGCTACCTTGTATTCCAGACTGTCCAGATACGCGTCGGTACCATTCGCCTCGCCCCGTGCGATGCGCTCGATTCGCGTCACAAGCGACTTCACCGCCCCACGGTATTCACGCGATTGCCTTAGCCCCATCGGTCCCATCCCCAATCAAGGCTGCCTGCCGGGGATCTGGTTTCGCTTTGCGGTAGCCACGGCAAAGCATCCACCAGGCCCGCATCGTGCTGCAGGATCACTGCGGCGCCGCGACAGAACCACAGGACAGGAGGGCGTGACGATAGCCACCCAACCACGGCCCCCAGGCTTCCGAGGCCAATGGTGATCCGACTCGCTTTCACCTTGAGCCACGTGGGCCAAGCGCAGGGTAGAAGGATGCGGCGATACGTCGACGCATGGTGTCATTCCATCGGCACACAGCGGTCGAGAACGGAATCGTACTCCTCTTCTGAAGTACAGGAAGAAGGACTTGGCACGCACCGGTGGCGCATGTAGTCGAACCGTTCGAAGAGGCCGCAGTCGGAGGGACTCGGCTCTTTCGGAACGCACCGCTTCCGCAGATAGTCGTATTCCTCGCTATCTGCGCAGGCCCAGGGCCGCGTGACGCAGCGATTGCTGCCCGTGTCGTAGTACTCACCGTATCCACACTGCGGGCGTTCATACTGCTGGTCAGAACTGGGGGCCTGTTGAGGCAAGGGAACCGCCTCAAATTCGAGACAGTCCGCGTTGGAAGACGATGGACCGGGATTCTTGCATCGCAGGAGCACGTCGGGGTGGACTGCCGCGCAGTTCTCAGGACCAGCACCCATGTGGCAATCGTCAAAGGGAATCAGCCTGGGCGTAGCTGTAGCCCGGACTGTGCTGGCGGACTCAGGGGAGTAGATGTGGAGAACCGTCCGGTCAAGCGCCAGGAAGCCCCCCACAATGAAGAGCGCCAAGAGGGCGCCAGCGGCAGCCGTCGTCACTGCTGTTCGGCTCATCACGTTCGGCGGTAACCGCCTTCCCTACATCGTGAAGGGAGTATACCACTAGGGTTTTGGGCGCCGCTACTGGGTAGTGGGTTTCCCTGGTTGGCTCCTGCTACAATGGCGGCTACCAGTTCGTTTGGGTCTGTCGGCCTACTTGAACGCTTGCGCGTAGCTTGGTACGCCACGGATGGACGGGAGGCTGCAAGATGGCTATTCGCCTCATTAGTGCAATGCTCGTCACGGGAACACGTACCCGTGATGGCACTATGGTCATGCTCGAACCGCTTTTCGGCGTCGACGTACCTGCCGACCGCAGGGCTCCATTCGAAGCATCGGGGGCCGAACGTGGGCTGATTCGCTTTCCTGGCTACGAGATCGTCTTACTGTTGTGGGGCGGTATCCCTGGGCAGCGGTACCGTATCACTGGCGGGCTCGGCATCCCTGGCGAGAAGAGCGGAAAGGCCATTACCAGCGACCTTGTCTGGACAGATAAGCCAGGCGCAAGAGTCAAGCTCACACTCAAAGGTGAGATTCAATTCGATAGGAGCGCCATATACGAATTCCGGTTCACAGTCAATGGTGAACCGCTGGGCGTGCTGCCCATGGTCATCAGGTGGGACGACGAAACGGAATTCTAGTTCAGCGTCAAACATCAAACTGAGCCACTACCCCGCCACGTTCACCTGTTGCTTCGCGATGTTCACTTGTACCGACGGCCCCAGGAGGCGCCGCACCTGCGCCAGCGTCTTGATCGCGCTGAGGTAGCGCCTGTGCGCTCGGTCCTGGCGTCGCTGGATGTAATCGCTCTGTTCGAGACTGACCGTCCCCTTACGGTTTCGTTCCGCGTAGGAGGCGTCAGCATGTTTGGCCTGCAACCAGCAGAGAGCGACGCGGCTTGGCCGCAGCCGTTCTTGACCGGCCGGGAGGCGTCTCGTTACCATCGCTCTTGGTGGGCGATTAGCTCAGCTGGCTAGAGCGTCTGTTTTACACACAGGAGGTCGCAGGTTCGAGCCCTGCATCGCCCACCAGAAGCCCGAGAACAAACAACGATGGCCCAGCGGCCATCGTTCTCCCCGTTGGCCCTAGCCCGCCACGCGCTCTGTGCCCCCGGCGGCCTCACCGCACAGGCCGGGCCTCAGTGGCGCCTAACTCTCTGGCCCCCCAATCATCGTGGCGCGGGCTGGGCCGTTCCTATTCGGTTCGCGCGACCTTATGGCCGCACAAGCAGTCTGTCAATAGCGATCCCACCGCCATTTCCGGTCTAGACCAACCGCACCTTGAGACAAACACGGTGCGATCCTCTCCACCGGTCCCTCAGTCCGTCTATCAGCCGGAAGACAGCGAACACGAAGCCCAGTTTCCGGCCCAACAGCATCTCAACGTGGCGCACTGCGGCAGCTGAATCGTCCACTGAGGCCTCAGCGGCCATCCATTCGCCTGTTACCTCTCCAAACCTCTTGCACGGCGCGATGCTAACCCGCGGGTTGTTGCGAATCCGTTTGATCTTGCCCGAGTCACCGACAGTCCAGATACACAGCACATCGCCTTCCTGAGCAAACCAAACGGGGGTCTTCACACCGATGCCGTTCTTGCGAAACGTCTCAAGGCTCAAGAACTGCTGGTCTTTGAATTGCTCCAGATCCATCTTCTGCATTTTGTCCGGGATCTCCCATATCAACCACACAGGAGGGCGCAGGTTCGCGTCCTGCATCCCCCACTACGACAGACTGCCAAGAACGTCGTGCGGACCTGGCACCTGGGGCCGGTGCGACACCCGCGTCGCTTGCGCGGTCAAGCGGGAGGGGTCTCGCTCGCGTCTAGAGCGACTGCCCCAGACTCAGCCTCCATCGCCTTCTTCAGGTTTGCGAATGACTCCGCGTATATCCTTTCCCAGCCCGGTTTCACCCACAGCCTGTCCATCAGGCTAGCCAGCAACGGGATTGGAGGCATGGAGTACTCGAGGACGAAGGTCAGCCTGGTCGCGCCGTTGGCCGGCGATAGCCTCCAAGTCTTTCTTGCCCAGCGACCCATCAGCTTCGCGTCGAACGCCCATCCTTGAGTGTTCGCCTCCCCAACGCCCCGCCACACCGCGTTCAACGGCAGGCCTCTGAACTTCACCTTCAACCCCAGTTCCGCCCCTTCTCCCACGGTCTTCTCGGTCAATGGCCATGCGTCTCGAATGTAAGTGGAGTACCGTGGGAAGTTGCGCCAATCGCTCGCGAAGGCATATACGTTCTCGATCGGAGCTTCAATCACGACGCTCGTCTCGACCTTCGTCATGGCTGATCACCTCCTGCTTGCCCAGAACCGATCAACGTGAGTATACCATCGCCCTCTAGTCGTTGATTCTTGAGATGATGACTTCCGCGCTTTCGCTGCGGGGGGTGATTCTGATGCACAGCGCTCCGGCTGAGATGGTTTGCTCACGGGAGGTCGCAGGTTCGAGTCCCGCGTCGCCCACCAGTAGAAGATTGCCACCGCGATAGCTGCTGCGGTCGCCAGGTGTCCTCAGCTCTTGAGAGCCCCTGCCCGATAGGCCTCTCGTATCTCCCGATAGCCTATGAGGTGGATGCCCAGCCCCTCGATGTAGGCGCGCATGGAGCGGTCGCGGAACAGCTCGTAGTCTCTGACCCGCCCAGGCGCTTCGACGCCGAGGAACGAGACCTCTTCCGATGGCTTGGCCGGGTGGATGAGGAAGTGGGTCACGCCTGGCCCCAGGCCGTCGAACAGGCTCTTGAAGTGAGCTTCCTTCTCCTCAATCGGATGGCCAAGCGTCTCGGTCGTGATCGCATCCAGGACGGGCAGACCCGACTCATCGATCTGCTCCGCGATAGGCTGCAGAGCGTCCCACAACCCGAGCATGCCTCTTTCCTCCAGCAGCTCCCGCGTCGGGCGGATGATGAATAGGGGAAGCCGGTATTCCACCGCCAGCCTGATGTAGGACTCGACGAATCCTGGGTACATCACCGTGCCCATGTGAGTGTCCAGGTGGGTGACGTCGATCCCCGCGGCCAGGGCCGCGTCGATCTGGGCGCGCATCTCGCGCGCCGCGTCTTCCGGCGAGACGTGGGCGGCCGCCTCTTCCGTCGAGGCCCACATGTACCCCTGCTCATCGTACAGCGTGGGAGCCTGCTCCCGGCCGCACATGGCGCGCCAGCGGTAGAGCGGGTACTCGCAGGTCAGCGTCAGATGGACGCCCATGTCGATATCCTGGTGGCTCCGACAGTAGTCCGCCGTCTCAAGGAACCAGGGACAGGGAACGAGAACAGAGCCGCAAGTGATGCTGCCGCCCTCCATCGCTTCGAAGGCCGCCTGGTTGGCGGCGTGCGTCACGCCCACGTCGTCGGCGTGAACGATCAGGACGCGGTCGTCGGCGCGATAGCCGAGGCGCTCGGCCATGTTCATGCTGCGCACCTCCTCCTAGGCCACCGTCGGCGTACTGGAAGCTGCCCGCCACATGAATGCTGCCATTCGCCATGTTAGTCGGATCACGGCGCTGGCTCCAGGCGGAACCGCCCCGTTGTGCGCGAGGTGGTATCCTCTTTGAGGTAAAGCGGCCCGGAGCGACTACAGGATGAAGGAGGCCAACATGACCACGACGGTCACCATCAACGGCACGTGCGATTCCCGCCTTGAGGGCGTGAGCGCTGCCTTCGCCGAGAACTTCGCAAGCCGTGGTGACGTGGGGGCCGCCGTGGCGGTCATGGTCGACGGCGAGATGAAGCTCGATCTGTGGGCGGGCCACGCCGACAAGGCCCACAGCCGGCCCTGGGAGCGTGATACCATCGTGAACCTCTACTCTACGACGAAAGGGATGGTGTCGATCTGCGTTCACCGCCTCGTCGATCAAGGCCTCCTGGATCTCGACGCGCCGGTCGCGGAATACTGGCCGGAGTTCGCCCAGGCAGGTAAGGAAGAGCTGCCTGTCCGCTACCTGCTCAGCCATCGCGCGGGGCTGCCTGCGTTGAGGGAGATGCTGCCCTCGGGCTCGGTTCTCGACTGGGACACGATGACGGCGGCGCTGGCGGCTGAGGAACCCTGGTGGGAACCCGGCACGAAGCATGGATACCACGCCGTCACGTTCGGATGGCTCGTTGGCGAGGTGGTGCGGCGCGTCAGCGGCAGGAGCGTGGGCACGTACTTTCGGGAGGAGGTGGCGGAGCCACTCGGCCTCGATTTCCATATCGGGATGGGCCCCGAGCACGACTCGCGGACTGCGGAGATCAACCAAGCGCCTCCGCCTCCGCCCGGCGAGGAGTACCAGTTCTTCGCCGAGGTGATGAGCGACCCGAGCTCCATGGCATTCAAGGCGTACGTGCTCTCGGCGGACGAGTTCGACCTCGATCGGGTGAACACGCGGGAATGGCGTGCCGCGGAGATGCCGGCGATCAACGGGCACGGCAACGCGCGCGCCCTGGCACGGGCCTACGGCGCGCTGGCAAGGGGCGGAGAGCTCGACGGAGTGCGCGTGCTCAGTCAGGAGGCCATCGAGAACGCCACCGTCGAGCAGGCCAGCGGCATCGACGTGGTGGCGATGGCGCCTTCGCGCTTCGCACTGGGCTTCTGCCTTACGATGCCCGAGGTGCCGTTCGGGCCGAACCCCCGATCGTTCGGACATGCCGGCATGGGTGGGTCGCTCAGTTTTGCCGATCCCGACGCCAAGGTCGGCTTCGGCTATGCGATGAACCAGATGCTCATGTCCACCACGCCGGACGAGATGTCCGATCCTCGCTGGGCGCCGATGATCGATGCGCTCTACGCCGCGCTCTAGACTTGCCGGTCACTTTCGCTCCAGGACGGCGGTACGGCACGGCATCCGGGTCTTGTGCCTGGTCAACTGCTAGGCATCGTTGGTGCTGCCTGGACGGCCAGGCACGACTCGCTCCAGGCGCTGGCTTGGCGCCCCGACGCCCAGTGCCTGTCCGCAGCATTGCGTATGCTAGAATCGCTCCTATACGTCAAGGAGGACGCCGTTGCTCAGCCCCTACCGGGTTCTCGATCTGACAGACGACAGCGGGGAGCTGGCCGCCATGTTGTTGGGCGACCTGGGCGCCGACGTGATAAAGATCGAGCCGCCCGAGGGTTCGCCCAGCCGCCGGCTCCCGCCGTTTCTGGATGGCGCGCCCGAACCGGAGCGCAGCCTGCATTTCTATGCCTTCAACCGGAACAAGCGGGGGATCACTCTCGACCTAAGGTCAGAGGCAGGGCGCAGCGCGCTGCTGACGCTGGTTAGGGATGCCGACTTCCTCATCGAGTCCGGCCGGCCGGGGGAAATGGAGGAGCTGGGCCTCGGCTTCGATGCTCTGCGTCAGGTCAATCCTCGCCTGGTATTCGTTTCCATATCGGCGTTTGGGCAGGACGGGCCGTTCGCCGGCTTTGCCGCCAGCGACCTGACGCTCGCGGCCATGGGCGGCCCCATGAGTGTACAGGGCGATCCCGCGCGGCCACCCGTTCGAGTCTCGGTGCCGCAAGTGTGGCTCCACGCGTCCGCGGAGGCCGCAGTGGCCGCGCTGACGGCGCACGCCCGGATGTTGCGCACCGGTGAAGCGCAGTTCGTGGATGTCTCCGCACAGGCGGCCATGGTCTGGACGATGCTGAACGCGATGGTCGCGTACGGAATTCAGGGTTTCGATTTCGAGCGCGGGGGTTCCGACCTCCAGCTCGGCATCATCACCCTGCCCCTGGTGTACGAGTGCGCGGACGGTCACGTGGTAATCATGCCCAACACCGACACCCTGGTCAGGGTGATTCCGCGCATGGTGGACGACGGCGTGGTGCCCGAGGAGTGGCTGGAGAACGAGAACTGGGCGACCTACGATACCCGGCTCATACAGCGGGAGCCGCTGGTCTACGACTTCGAAACTGTGGTGAACGCTCTCAGGAACTATCTGCGACTACACAGCAAGCAGGCGCTGTTCGAGTACGGTCTCAAAGAGGGCATCGTCATCGCGCCTGTGGCCACGACGCAAGACATTGCGCAACTCCGCCACCTCAAGGAGCGCGAGTACTGGCTGACGGCGCCGCTGCCTGACGGCCGGAAGGTGGATGTGCCGGGCGTCTTTGCGCGGCTCAGCGCGACACCGACGGAGGTGCGGCGCTGGCCGCCCAAGCTGGGCGAGCACAACGACGAGGTGTTGGGCAGCGGGCCGGGTCGTGCGTCCGAACAGGATGTCGCTGCCCCGGAAGAACCCGCCCGCACCACCGGACGCACGACGGGCGACCTGCCGTTTGAGGGGCTGAAGGTCGCGGATTTCTCCTGGATCGTCGTAGGGCCCACGGCAGCCAAGCACCTCGCGGACCACGGGGCGACGGTAGTTCGGGTGGAGTCTGAGAACCCGCCTGACCGGATTCGCGTCGCCGCCCCCTTCAAGGACGCCCAGCCCGGTCCCAACCGCTCCCAGTTCTTCGGCGGCTTCAACACCTCCAAGTACAGCCTCACGCTCAACCTGAAGAACCCGGCAGGAGTGGACGTGGCGAGACGCCTCATCTCCTGGGCGGACGTCTACATCGAGAGCTTCACTCCCGGCACGGTCGACGGTCTCGGTATCGGCTATGAGACCGCGCGTTCTCTCAACCCATCGGTGATCATGGCGAGCACCTCTCTGATGGGCCAGACCGGCCCCGCCAGATCTGTCGCGGGCTTCGGGTATCACGCGGGCGCGATCGCCGGTTTCTATGAGGTGACGGGTTGGCCGGACGCGCCACCGGACGGTCCCTGGTTTGCCTACACGGACACCATCGCTCCGCGCGTGCTGGCGAGCACGCTGATGGCAGCCCTGGATCATCGACGGAGAACCGGACAGGGTCAATACATCGATGCCTGTCAGTTGGAGATGTCGCTGCACTTCCTGGCTCCCCAGATCATCGACTTCAACGTCAGCGGAAGGACGGTGACCCGGGCCGGCAACCATTCGGACACGATGGCGCCGCACGCCGCCTATCCCTGCAGCGGCGAGGACCGGTGGTGCGCTATCGCCGTTCAGTGCGACGCCCAGTGGGAGGACCTGCGGGAGGCCATCGGCGATCCGGACTGGGCCCGGGATCCGAAGTACGACACAGCGGCAGGCCGACTGCAACACCAGGAGGAGCTCGACCCGCACATCAGCGAGTGGACGAGAGGCCGTTCCGCTGAGGAGGTCATGCGTCTGCTGCAGTCGGCAGGCGTTCCGGCCGGGGTGGTTCAGCGGAGCAGCGACCTACTCCGCGACGCCCAACTGGCCCATCGTCGCTTCTTCCGATACCTCGACCATCCCGAGATGGGCAACATACCGTACAGTGGACACCAGTTCCGCATTCGCGGCTACGACAGCGGACCTCGCTTCCCAGCGCCCCTCCTGGGCCAGCACAACGAATTCGTTCTGCGCGACATCCTGGGAATGACGGACGAGGAGATCACGGAGGCGCTGGCGGCCGGAGGCATCGCGTAGTTTCGCGCCAGGGCATGCGCACGGCGGCGGTGGCCGTCCCGCCGCCGTCAGGACCGGACGCAAGGCGTCAGGAGGCGGCCTCAATCACGGCGCTGGAGGCTGCGATACCGCCCACCATGGCTCCCGCTATCCCGTGTCCGAACTGAGTGTTGGCCCCGGCCAGATACAGGCCCGGGATCTCCGTCTGGACCGGCAGCCGGTGCTGCCCGGACTGGTCGGGCGTGTGCTCGAAGCCGTAGCTCGTGCCACCGGTCGACAGCGTGAAGCGTTCCTGCGTCAGCGGCGTGGCGGACTCGCACCAGTAGATCTTCTTCAGCAGGCCCGGCATCATCTCCTCGGTGGTCTGGAGGACGCGTTCCTCCAGCAGGCGCTTGGCGACGGTGTACGGCGTCGTGTGGCGGTAGCGGCCGCCCGACCCTGGCCCCTTCTCGGTGCCCCATGAGGTCAAGGAGGCGGGCGCCAGCGTCATGATCTGAAGATTCGTGTAGCCCTCAGGTGCGAGGTTTCTGCTGTCCGGGTCCTTGAGCGAGGCGATGGTGGCGAACGCCGCGGGCTTCTCGGGGACCTCGCCGGCGTAGCACGCGGCGTACTGCTCTTCGTGGTCGTACGTGGGGAACATCATGTAGTTGCTGTTGCGCAGGCCCAGGTCGCGCGGGTCCACCTCGAGCGCCAGGTAGATGATGAACATGGGCAGCGCCATCCGGTAGGCGCGCAGGCGCTCCGCGAGAGCCGGGCTGAGGTGCTCCTCGCCGACCATCTCGAGCAGCGTGCGCTTGGCGTCGGCGTTGGACAAGACGAACTTCGAGCGGAAGACCTCGCCGCTCTTTGCCAGCTCCACCCCGACCGCTCGACCGTTCTCCACCAGGATGCGCTTCACCCGCGAACGAAGCCTGAGCTCACCGCCGCTCTCCTCCAGAGCCGAAACGAGCGCCCCAACGAGAGCGCGACCGCCTCCCCGCACGTAGTAACCGCCGTCTTTCAGGTAGTGGCCGAGGATACCTGCGTGGATGGTCGCCGCCGCGCGCGAAGGCGGCGCGCCGTATGTTCCCGCCTCAGCGCTCACGACGCTGCGCAGCCTGAGACTGCACTCGAAGCTGTCAAACACTTCTCCCAGCGTCCAGTCGGCCGCTGGCTTGCCCAGGCGCCGTTCCAGGGACTCGACTTCGGCCGCCGGGCCGCCCGTCAGGCCTCTCAGCACGCGCAGTAGCCGCTCGATGGCTCGGGCCTCCTGTGGGAACGTCTCCTTCAGCCGGCCCTCGTAGTTCTCCCAGCCCACCGGGACCCGAAACTCAAGGTCTGGATAGATGAGGGTGTCGAAGCCGTCCCGGTCCATGGGTAGGAATTCCAGCTTGCCGGCGAGGCCCAGCCGTTCCATCGCCATCGGGAAGAGCCCGCCGGGCCCGCAGTCGCCGATGTAGTGGAGTCCGACGTCGAAGTCAAACATCTTCTTGCGGCGGAAGGTCTGCGCGTTCCCGCCCGGAGCGAAGTGATGCTCTAGAACGAGCGTCTTGAGTCCGGCGCGCGACATGAGGAGCGCGGAGGTCAGGCCTCCCATGCCGGAGCCGATGACGATCACGTCGTAGGGTTGCTGATTCATGCAATGTCCTCCCCTGCGCTGCCGCTGTCGCCGGCAGACGCGCGCTACTCACGATGGTACCAAGAACGCTCCGCCTCATCCTCCGTCCGCCCACGGTCCGGTTACTACTTGTCCAACCAGACGTCCTCCAACGTGTAGAAGGCGAAGATGCTCCCGGTGGAGGGCACGAAGCTCTTGACGTATGGATAGGTGGCTGTCAAGCCGCCGCGGGACGTGAGCCAGATGTGCCCACCGGGATGCTCAATCAGACGCCTCTGCAGTTCCAGGACGGTCTCCTTGCGACGCTCGACGTCCGTCTCTGAACGCTGCAGCTCCAGCAGGCGGTCGGTCTCCGCGTCGCTGTAGCCGGTGTTATTGTACGAGCCGTCCGTGTGGTAGAAGGCGTACATCTGCTGATCGGGATCGGCTCCTCCCGTAGGGCTGCTGATGATCAGCACCTCGTAGTCCAACCCCTGGATCCGATTGATCAGGGCGCCGAAGTCCACGATTTCGATGTTCGCCTTGATGCCGACCTTCTCGAGCTGGACCTGAATCACCTGCGCCACCTTCCCGAAGTCGAAGGTCTCAGTGGTTGTGATGGTTGTGCTGAAGCCATCGGGGAAGCCGGCGTCCGCCAAGAGCCGCTTCGCCTCCTCGATGTCCTGATCCTTGTCGCGAAGGTAGCCGGGCAGGCTGCGAAGCTCGTCTTCGGGAAGGGCCCAATCGGTCAGGGGCATGGAGACGGGACCGGCGGGCACTCCGTTCCTGTTCCAGACGGTGTTTACGATCTGGTCGCGGTCTATGGCGCGGTTGACAGCCGAACGTACTCGCTCGTCGCCGAAAGGATCCTTGGTCACGTTGAGGAGTAGAAGCTCCCGTGTGAGGAGCATGAACTGGTAGAAGTTCAGGTCCGGATGAGCCTTCTGGGCGCTCTCCAAGTCGAGCTCGTCGACGCCCCCTTGGTCCAGATGGCCGGCGCGGAAGGCGGACCGGGCCGCCTGCGAGTCAGGGATGACGCTCACTTCGATGCTATCGAGCCAGGCGGCGTTCGGCTTGAAGTAGCCATCCGCCCGCCGCTTGAGTTCGAAGCCTATGTCGCGGTCGTACCGTCCCAACTCGTAGGGGCCGGTACCGATCATGCTCTCGGGTCGCTTGAGATCACCGTACTCGTCAATAAGCTCCTTCGCCACGACGACTTCGTACTGGTCACCCATCACCGAGAGCAGGGGCGCATACGGCTCCTTGGTGACGATGCGCAGCGTGGCGGGATCAGGCGCCTCGACCAGGTCAACGGGATCGTAGAAGCTGCGGCGCAGGAACTCCGGCAGAGGAGAGCGTGACCGGTCGATGGAGAAGACGGCGTCCTCGGCCACAAACGCGCGGCCGTCCACCGGCGACCGGTTCTGCCAGAGGACGTCCGAATGGAGATCGAAGAGCGTGACCGTCGGCTCCGGGAACTCCCACGCCGTAGCCAGGTCTGGTTCCGGGACGAGGGTGCTGGCGCCGATGCGAACCACATGGTTGTTCGTCAGGTGGAAGACGGCGCAGGAGTAGGGGTTGGACGTGGTGTGTGGGTCCAGCTCGCCGAGCTCGCTCAGAGAGAGGCGATAGGTGCCACCAGCGCGCGGCTCGCCCTGCGCTTCGCCCGTCGCCCGCGGCGTTTCCTCCCCATCCCCGCCCCCATCACCGCCCCCGCAGCCGGCCAGCGCGCCGCCCGCGATCCCCGCGGCAGCGACCGCGCTTCCCCCTAGGAAGGCCCTGCGAGAGAGCCGGGTCCTTGCCCTTTGGCCCCAAGTCGTGCGTCGTCGCATGATCGCTCCATCCTTGCTAGATGACAAAGGTTGCGGAAGCATACCACGTGGGGAGAGGCGACGCTACCTCTTGGCCGCGGTTGCCCGCCGCCCAACGATGCCCGGGAGAGGACACGGCGCTCCCTCTCGCCTTCGGGGTACCCCGACCTCGGTGCATGTGTATGTCGTCCAAACCGGGCGCGACGTGCCGGCCCCCGCGTCGACGACCCTAGCCCCTTTCGGCGCGGCGGTCGCCGCGCCCACGTCGCGGACGATCCCTCCTTCCACAACGCATACGCTCTCTACGACCTAGTCAGCCAAGACGAGCTGTGCGTTGACGAGGGCGGTGGCTGGCGTATCGCCCGCTAGGCTGACGCCCTCTTGCGGGCGCGTCTATCCAGGCCGCGCAGCCGTGGGTCCAGCAGATCCCGCAGGGCATCGCCCAGCATGTTGAATCCGTAGACCACCAAGGTGATAGCCAGGCCTGGGAAGAGGGCGATCCAGGGCGCCAGGGTCAGGTAACTCATGCCGTCCTCGCTCAGCATCCTTCCCCACGACGGCTTCGGCGGGGGCACGCCGAAGCCGAGGAAGCTCAGCGAGGCTTCGGCCAGAATGATGCTCCCCAGACCGGTGGTGGCAGCCACCATGATCGGGGCCATGATATTCGGGAAGATATGGTGGTGCATGATGTGGTAAGGACCAGCCCCGATCGCCCGGGCCGCCTCAACGTAGGGTTCCATCTTCATGCTCAGCACGGCAGAACGCACCACCCGCGAGGCTCCCGCAGCCCCGATCACGCCCAGCGCCACGATGAGCTGCGGCAGCCCATGCCCGACCACGGCCACCAGAGTCAGCAGCAACACCAGCCAGGGAAAGGACATCAGAGCGTCTACGACTCGCTGCGTCAAGGTGTCGACCAGGCCGCCGACGTATCCGCTCGCCATGCCCAGCACCGTGCTGAGAAGGATGCTGACGCCGATAGCCCCAAACCCCACTGTGACCGAGACCCGCGCGCCGAAGACTACCCGACTGTAGACATCCCGGCCGAGGCTGTCGGTGCCGAAGAAATGCTCCCGTGATGGGGAGGCCAGCGGATCGTGCATGTCGCTTGGGCTGTAGTTGGCGAACAGAGGCGCGAAGAGAGCCATGGCCATCATGAGCACCACGATGACGAGCCCCAGGACCCCCAGAGGCTGGTCCCGGAAGAGACGATAGGTGACATCCAGCGCCAGGGGGAGGTGCCGGCGCACGGCCGGCGCGGCCTCCAGGGCCGCGCTGTTGGGCGTCGCCTCGCTCATGACTCTGCCTGGAATCGGATGCGCGGATCCAGCAGGTTATAGGTCACGTCCACCAACAGGTTGACCAGCACGACGCCGACCGACATGGCCAGGGTAACGCCCTCAACGACCGGGTAGTCGCGCGTCCTCACGGCCCCGATCATGTAGCGGCCCATTCCCGGTAGAGCAAAGATGCTCTCGAAGATGACGGTGCCCCCCAGCAGCGCAGCGGCCGACACGCCCACGATGGTTATCACCGGAATGAGGGCGTTGCGGAGGGCGTGCCGGAGGAGCACGATCCTCTCCCGAAGGCCTTTCGCGCGGGCTGTCCGGATGTAGTCCTGTCCGAAGACCTCGAGCACCATCGAGCGGGTCATGCGCATGACCACGGCGGACGTGCCGAGCGCCATGATCGTGGCGGGCAGCAAGAACTGCTGCATGTTGGCCCAGGGATCGTTGGTGAAGCGTTGGTAGACGATGGGCGGACTCCACTGGAACCAGATACTCGCGTACACCAGCGT
Source organism: uncultured Dehalococcoidia bacterium (assembly GCA_964406605.1). Lineage (GTDB taxonomy): Bacteria > Chloroflexota > Dehalococcoidia > DSTF01 > RBG-16-68-14 > CAYOSF01. Next base: position 54,603 of record CAYOSF010000017.1, read on the forward strand.
AACGATGGCGATCCAGAAGCCGGGGACGGCAAGCCCCAGGATGGCCCCGGATCGCAGGACATAGTCGAGCAGACTGTCGCGCCGGACCGCCGCCACCACGCCTATCGGCACGCCGATAAGGATGGTGAGCACGAGCGACAGAGCTCCGAGCTCCAGCGTCACCTCTAGCCGCTCGCCAAGCTCTCCGCGGACGGACTCGCCGGTAACCAGAGATTCCCCCAGATCACCGCGCAAGATTCCGCTGATCCAGATCGCGTACTGGTCGTAGATGGGCCGGTCCAGTCCCAGCCGGTGGCGCAGTTCGTCGGCCTCCTCCTCCGTGTACGCGACATCACCCAGCTTGGCCTGCACATAGTCGCCTGGCATGACGCGCACCAGCAGGAACACCATGAAGGACACGATGAAGAGCGTGGGGATGACCAGCATGATCCGCTGGACGATGTAGCCGCGCATAGTAACTCCCTGGTGTGCTGAACGAGACGCTCCTATCATAGCCGAGCCACCGGTGACGGCGTCAAGCGGGAAGCGCGGCCAGGCTACGCTACCTGGCGGCCAACTTACAGCACTTGACAAGGCGTGTATAATGAGCCGACTGGATGGCATTACATGGTTCAAGCTCAAAGCTCCGAGAGAGGCCGGGCGGCCTCGGGCCTGGCGGCGATCGCGACCTGTCACGGATCGCGTCGCTCTGCGGGCAACAACCGAGGAGTCGCGGCGTCCCTTGGTTAGGGGCTGGGCCGTGTTCGCAGTCCGCATGGATCGGACGATCTGAGGAGCGAAGGGAGGTGGCCAAGCGGATCACACACGCAGGTTCAATCCGAATCCCCGCATAACCCGTGCGTAGGAGGTTACGAATGCATGGAATGAGAACGGTGGCGCTGATCGTGGGCGCCACTTTGATAGCCGCGGTGGCAGTGGTGGCGGTGATGGCAGCAACTGGCAGTGGCGACTCGCAGACCACGTACGCTGGGGTGTTGACTCCGACCCCGAAGCCCGACGGCTTGGGCAACCTGAGCGGCATGTACGACGTGCAGATCCACAACGGAGCGAAGGTCATCACCTTTTACGATTGCATCGCGCGCCAGGACCACGACTCCATCACGAACGAGGTGAAGGTCACCTCGCAGTGCTACGCCGACATCGGCCTGAGCGATCCGAACAGCGCGCTGCCCTGCCTCCCGGGTGAGGGCGCGGACGCCGACTGCAACGGCGTGCCGGAACTGGACGGGCCGCCGCCCCCGCCGCCCTACAACTCGGCCCCGCCCACCAAGATGAACGGCAACTATAACCCCGTCACGGACATGCTCACCCTCAGGAGCTGTGTCCCCAACATCGGCGGGGTGTCGGGACCCAACATCCTCGTGGACGCCGAAGTGCCGAACGCGAAGGAGCAACTCGCGACGACCGGGAAGTACGCCGGCACCGTCCGGCTCTACAACAACGTGTCGATAGCCGCCTGCGAGTCGAAGGATATCGGCGACCAGGGCGCCCCGCTCGAGTTCGCGATCAACCTGAACCCGATCGATGATAGGGCTCCCTGCCCGGGTGGCGATTGCGAGCAGGTGCCGTGGCGTACGCCCAACGACACGGACTACGACGACGACGGCTGCACGGACTTCCAGGAGCTGGACAAGACGGGTGCCTTCAAGTGCGGCGACGACCCGTACAACCCGTACGACTCGAACCAGACGGACATCAGCGGCAGCTACAGCATGACGGCTACCGCCCTTCGCGCCGACTGGGACAAGGTGCTGCACCAGCTCATCCCGGGCGTGTACTACGAATGCCTGGCGGACATCCAGCAGGAGGGCGACGGCAAGACGCCGGATTCCGTCTCCGCGCGCGTTTTCTGCTACATTGACAGCCCGTTGCTCGCGGTCAACCCGGAGGCCGGTCCCGAGGCCGGCGACGGCCTTGCAGGCGCCGCGCCGCCCGGGCCATACGCCGACGTGGACGACGTCCAAACAGAGCTGTTGGGCCAGATCGACAATGTCACTAACACCCTCGATATGGAGGGCTGTTTCGAAGATCGCGACGTTCAGAGCCCGCTGGGCAACGTCTACGTCCGGACAGTGGGTCTGGACGTTCATACGGGGAGCGGCTTCGTCGAGTTGTGGACGGGGGTGAATCCGGGACAGCCCGAGTGTGGGGCTGGTCCGTTCGTTCCCGGAACGGGGACCATCATCCCGCTCGACACGGTGCGCAATGCGCCAAAGGGGGATCCCGAGCGCGACACGGACGGCGACGGCTGCTCAGACAAGAGCGAGCTAGGGAACACCGCATCGGCCGGTGGCCTGCGCGACCCGTTCAACCACTGGGACTACTTCAACCCCACCAACGACGGACTGAACCGTGTCGATGACATCCTGAAGGTGGTGGGCCAGTACTTCAAGGACTACCCCGCCGCGAACTACACCCGGACGACCGACCGCACGGCGGTCATCGGGGCCAACCCGTGGAACCTGAACAAGCCCAACGGGCAGCAGCGCGTGGACGACATCCTGGCGGCGGTGAAGTCTTACTTCCACGACTGTGGGACCGGCACCAAGATAAACGACGACGACCCACAGTTCGACTAAGTCAGCGAGGTGGCGTGTCCTAAGTGCGCAAGGGAGTCCTTCCCGGTTGGCGGGAAGGACTCCCTTCCTATTCGGTGCAGCGCGGCACTCATCCAGCACCATCGACAAGGGAGCGTAGGTGTCCTATCATGCCAGCGCGATGACTACGGGGACAAGGAACCAGAGGGCGGCGCAGTTGGAGAGGAGCCCCCCTTGCGGAGAGTCCCTGTGGGCCACCGGGCAGTCAGTTCTCAACACCGCGCCCGGAACGCTCCTGGGGTCGCGGCAGCAAGAACGCGTCGCGTGGTAGGGTCTGCAGGGGTGAGCCAGGGCTGCGGCCTTTGTGGGCCCCTATCAGGCCCAAGCCGGGCACGTCGGCCGAGGAGAGAGGTCTACGGGCAGAGGGAACAAGGCGAAGGATCGCGTGCTTAACATCGTCGTGACTGTCAAGCAGGTTCTTGACCCCGAGGCTCCGGCTTCCACGTTTGAGATCGATCCTGAGGCGAACCGGGTCATCCCGCCGGCCGGCGTTCCGCCTGTCCTGAACCCCGACGACGGGAGCGCCCTGGAGGCGGCGCTCCGGATCAAGGAGCTTCATGAGAGCAGGATCACCGCCATGAGCATGGGCGCGAAACTCGCGAAGGCTGTGCTGAGGAAATGCCTGGCCGCCGGCGCCGATGAATTGGTGCTCCTCGAGGACAACGCCTTTCGGGACCTGGATGCCTACTCCACCGCGGCCGTGCTGGCCAAGGCAATCCAGAAGCTGGGGGAGTTCGGATTGATTCTGTGTGGGCGGATGGCGGCCGACACCATCGCGGGCGAGGTAGGCCTCGGCATCGCGGAGCACCTGGGCGTGCCCGCGATCACCGTGGCGAAGAGGGTGGAGGTCATAAACGGCACGGTGCGGGTCGAGCGGCTGCTATCGGACGGCGGCGAGGTGGTTGAAGCTCCACTGCCTGCGCTGGTCACCGTGAGCCACGAGCTGGGCGAGCTGCGAAGGGTACCCCTGCGCGACGTTCTGGCTGCACAGGAGAAAGAGGTGGCCGTCTGGAGTCATGAGGACCTCGAAATGGCGTCGCCCCCTACGCAGCGAATGGAAACGGTCAAGCTGTACGCTCCGCGAAGGGAAGCGACGTGCGAAATGGTGCAGGGCGAGACGCCTGAACAAAAGGCGGCAAACCTGGTTCGCAGGCTCGGGGAGGAGAAGATCCTCTGAGCTCTGAGCAGGAGGAGCGGCGAGCAATGTCCACGCAAGAAGACCTGGCAGCCATCGTGGGCGCGGCGAACGTAGTCGATTCGCAGGAAGGCCTTGAGGCCTATTGCAGCGACGAGAGCTTCGTTCGTGGTGCAAAGCCGCAGTTTGCCGCCATGCCCAAGACCACCGATGAGGTGCTCGAGTTGGTGCAGTGGGCCAACAGGACAGCCACGCCCCTCGTTCCCGTGAGCTCGGGTCCGCCCCACTTCCGGGGCGATACCGTGCCGAGCTGCGAGGGGATCGTCGTGGATCTGAGCAGGATGAAGGAGATCAGGAGGATCGACCGCAGAAACCGAGTGGCAATAGTTGAGCCGGGGGTGACCTTCGCCGAACTCCAGCCGGAACTGGAACAGGAAGGTCTCAGGCTCCCCATGCCGCTCCGTCCTCGGCGCTCGAAGTCGGTGCTGGGTAGCTGCCTTGAAAGGGAGCCCACCATCGTGCCCAAGTATCAATGGGACATGTCCGACCCCCTGCTCTGCACTGAGGTGGTCTTCGGAAGCGGCGACCTCTTCAGGACTGGAGAGGCGGCAGGGCCGGGAAGCCTGGAAGATCAGTGGGCATCGGGACAAGCCCAAACGAATCCCATGGGGCCCTTCCAGGTCGACTTCTTCAGGCTTATTCAGGGCGCTCAGGGGACGATGGGGATCGTGACGTGGGCCTCGGTGAGGTGCGAGCTCCTCCCCAGCGTCCAGAGGCCCTTCCTCGTGGCGTCCGACACGCTGGAGTCCCTGCTCGATTTCGCCTACAGACTCATGCGGGCGCGACTGGGCGATGAGTTGCTCTTCCTGAATGGATCGAACCTGGCAGCCGTCCTGGGGGAGGACACGGACCGCATCAGATCGCTGCGGGAGACCCTGCCCGAATGGGTGCTCGTCTTCTGCGTAGCAGGCTACGAGAGGCTTCCTCAGGAGAGAGTTTCGTATCAAGAGAACGACATGAAGGACATCGCTGCCGAGCTCGGCGTAGAGGCCGTGACCGCCGTCCAGGGAATCACGGCGCGGGACGTTCTGGAGGCGGTGTCTGGGATATCCAGCGAGCCCTATTGGTGGCTCTGCCGCAAAGGTGGATGCCACGACATCTTCTTCTTGACGACGCTGGATCGGGCCCCGGAGTTCGTGGCGACCATGCGCGGCGCGGCAGAGGCAACAGGGTATCCCGCGGAGGACGTCGGTGTCTATCTACAGCCGCAAATCCAGGGGCGCGCCTGCCACTGTGAGTTCAGCCTGAGCTGTGATCCGGGCGATCCGGCAGAAGTCGAACGGGTCCAGAGCCTCTACGTCGATGCCAGCCAGGCGCTGATGGATATGGGAGGCTTCTTCTCCAGGCCCTATGGCCCCTGGGCGGGAGCAGCATTCGCCAGAGACCCGGAGAGCGCCGCCGCGCTGAGGAAGGTCAAGGGCATCTTCGATCCCAACAATGTGATGAACCCCGGCAAACTGTGCTTCTAAGGAGCGCGAAATGGCACTGCAAGACTATGTGAAAGACATGCAGAGGTGCAGCCGCTGCTCGCTCTGCAAGTGGCCCCCCTTGGCGCAGATCAAGAGCTGGCGGTTCTCCAACGTCTGTCCAAGCATGGCGTGGGGCAACTTCCATTCGTACTCGGCGGGCGGCAGGTTCATCACCGCGCTGGCGCTGCTGGAGGGAAGGATCGACTACTCGGACAAGCTGCTTGAGACCGTCTATCAGTGCCAGATGGACGGCGCGTGCGACGTGTCGTGCAAGGTCAACAGAGACCTGGAGCCTCTAGAGGCGATGCTGGAGCTGAGGGCCAGGTGCGTCGCAGACGGCCAGCTCCTGCCGGCCCACATGGCGGTGATGGAGAGCTTGAGAAGCGATGACAACACGCTGGGCGAGGCAAAGGCCGACCGAGGCAGATGGGCAGAAGGCCTGGATGTTACGGACGGCGCCAGCGTCCTCTACTTTGCGGGTTGTCGGTTCTCCTTCGATCAGGATCTCTGGGAAGCGGCCAGAGGCGCCGTAGGCTTGCTGCGGGCGGCGGGTATCGATGTCTGCGTCTTGGGAAGGGAGGAGGCATGCTGTGGAGGGCGCGCCTACGAGATGGGCTACCAGGGAGAGCTCACCAAGTACGCCGAGCACAATATCGAAACCTGGCGCGCCGCCGGTGTGCGCACCGTCGTGACCTCCTGCTCCGACTGCTTCGGGACGTTCCGATACCTCTATCCGAAGATCGGCAAGACGACGGACATCGAGGTGTTGCACATCACGCAGTACCTGAACCGCCTGATGGATGAGGGCAAGATCAAGCCGACCAAGGAGGTCCCCCTGCGGGTCACCTACCACGACCCCTGTCATCTGGGAAGGCTGTCGGAGCCGTACGCACCCTGGCATGGGGAGGAGAAGAAGGTTCTGGGACAGGTAAACGTCACGGATCCCCCCAAAGAGTACCGGCGGGGCACGAACGGCGTCTATGAGGCGCCGCGTAGTGTGCTCAACAGCATTCCGGGGGTCGAGCTGGTAGAGATGGAGCGCACCAAGGAGTACGCCTGGTGCTGCGGCGCCGGCGGCGGAGTGAGGGAAGCCTATCCCGACTTCGCCATGTGGACGGCGAGCGAAAGGATAGAGGAAGCCATGGCCACCGGCGCGGATGCGCTGGTGAGTGCCTGTCCGTGGTGCGAGCGGAACTTCGGGGATGCTGTGGAGCAGAGCAACGACACGATGAAGGTGCTTGACATCGTGACGCTCTTGCTCCAGGCGGTCTGACAAACCAGGAGATGATGAGATGGTGCTGCCCAGGAACGTCTACCAGGTTCTGGAAGATATCGTTGGCCCAAGGAACATCTCCGATGAGGACGTGATCCTGGATGCCTATGCCTTTCAGTGGATGGCGGAGGTGGAGGCCGGCGGCAAGTTCTTCACCAGGCCTGAAGCCGTGGTCCTTCCGCAGACCGTGGAGGAAGTCCAGGCCATCGTGAAGGCGTGCAACACACACAAGATACGGTTCAAGGCGTTCAGCACGGGCTGGGGTCCGTGGAACGCCCCCGGTGGCGAAGGCGTCATCCAGCTCGATCTGAGAAGGATGAACCGGATCCTGGAGATCGACGAGAAGAACATGTACGCCGTGGTGGAGCCGTACATCATCTGCTCGCAGCTTCAGGTGGAAGCCATGAAGCGGGGGCTGAACTGCCACATCGTCGGGGCCGGAGCCAACACGTCGCCGCTGGCGAGTTGCACGTCCATGAGCGGCATGGGCCTGTCGGGGGTCTCCATGAGCTACAATGCTCGCAACCCGTTGGCGGTGGAATGGGTCCTGCCGTCGGGCGAGATCCTGAAGCTGGGCGCACTGGGCTCGGGCGCCGGGTGGTTCTGCGGAGACGGACCGGGCCCCAGTCTCAGGGGGATCATGCGGGGGGCTCACGGCGCCATGGGCGGCATGGGGGTCTTCACGAAGTGCGCGGTCAAGCTCTATCCCTGGCCCGGCCCTCGTTCGTTGCAAATTGACGGCACAGCACCTAACTACACGGCCCCGGTTCCGGAGAACTTCAGGTGCTACCTCCTTGGCTTCCCCAGTTGGGAGAGCTTCGCCGACACGGCGTACAAGATAGCCGAGACGGAGATAGCCTACGTCATGGGCAAGCAGACCGGCGCCCGGCTGGGCCCCGTTCAGGCGGACCGCATGGCCGATCCCAGTGGGCGCGAGGCCAAGTGTTCGCTGAATCTGGTACTGGCGGCCCATTCCTTGAGGGAACTGGAGTACCAGAAAGCGGTCGTGGAAGAGATCCTGGCCGAGACCGACGGGTGGATAGTTGGGGTGACGCACAGCCGCGCGGCGCAAGAGATCATGTTCAAGATGCTGATCAAGGTCGACATGAACACCACGGCGTTCCGCTTCTCGGGAAGCTTCGGCACGTCCTTTGGGGCCGAGACCTCTTGCGACGCGACGATCGTACACGCGAAAGCGGCGGAAGGGCTGAAGCAGAAGTACATCGATATGGGCGTCATTGCGGACGATGGGGTGGAATGGGCCTGGGGAGGCGAGATGAACGAGCAGGGCCGCTTCTCCCACCTGGAGGAGATCTTCTTCTACGACCCGGCCGATCCCAAGTCGGTGAAGGGGGCAAGGGAGTTCATTGAGGAGTCGTCGCTGATGTGCAAGGAGCAGGCTCTCGGATTGCCGATCTGGGAGCTGGTGCGCGGCGGCTTGGGCCCGGGGGCACACGACATATACGGTCCAAGCGTCGGCAACTACCAAGTCTGGCAGCGCCGGATCAAGAAGGCGTTCGACCCCAATGTGGCATCTGACCCGAGCTTCTACATTGAGCCCGGTCAGGAGTGAGGAGGCGACTGGACGGCCTGCCGCAGGTGACGGCGTCGGGGGCCCGTTGACGCGCCATCGTTGGTGATCGAGAGCGATCGCTTTGCCCTTCCGCCCACCCAGCTTGGCGGAGGCCAGGAGCAGCCGGCATCGCACGCATGGACGCCCCACCGGGGTATCCGTTTGACATGCGCCGCTCCATCACGGCCGCCCCTTCTTCTTCCGCCCACAATCCTTCCCGGGTTGGCCAGATTGGCGGCGCTCGCGGTAAACCTTGCGCGTAGGGGCAATACGGTGGACGGCGAACGAGGCCGCTGCGGCCACGCGGGCTCCGAGCCGGCATGCCCGGGGGCCCGGGGGAAGTAGCTGAGGGAGGCTAGCATGGAACTCAAGCAGTTGTCTCGAGAAGAGATGCGGCGTATAGACCAAGCCTCGCTCGACGTGCTCTCGAGCGTGGGGGTGCTCGTGCCGCACCCGGAAACGCTGCGCCGCTTCGCCGATGCCGGGGCCAGCGTCGATATGGCGAAGGAGTTGGTCAAGATCCCGGCCGACCTGGTGAGGCGGTCGCTCGAGACCGCCGGCAAGCAGTACACGCTCTACGGCCGCGACAAGTCACGACAGGCTCGCTTCGGACAGGGCGAAAGGAACTACAACTCCAGCGGCGGCCAGGCCCACTGGCTTGACGAAGAGACGCAGGAGCGTCGCTTCGCCACGCTCGATGACGTCGACACCGCGAGCCGTCTGGGTGATGCGCTTGCTCCCATCAACGTCGTGGGCGCGATGGCCGATCCGCACGATGTCCCCACGCAGGTGCGGGACGTCCTGATACTGTCGCGGATGCTCAAGAACACGACCAAGCCCGTCACGCTGTGGCTCCTCAACCGCAAGTCGGGCGCCTTCATCTCGGAGATGCTGATCGCCATGGCCGGAAGCGAGGAAAGAGCGGCCGCCGAGCCGATCACCTTCAACTTCCTCGAGCCGATCAGCCCCTTGCGTTTTCCCTTCGACGGCATCGATCTTCTCTACGAGTACGCGCGCTTTCCGCTTCCCGTGTCGATCGGGCCGATGGCCCAGGCGGGAGCAACGGGACCGGTGACGCTGGCCGGCACGCTCGTGCAGGAGAACGCCGAGATACTGGCCGGCCTCTGTGTCACCCAGCTCGTGCGGGAGGGTACTCCCGTCTGCTACGGCGGCATTCCCCACATCATGGACCTGCGCACCACACAGACGGTCTTCGCGGGCCCGGAGCAGGCCCTGATGGCCGTGGCGATGGTCGAGATGGGCAAGTACTACGGTCTGCCCGTCTACATCAACGTCGGCCTGACGGACAGCAAGGTGCCAGACGCGCAGGCCGGCATGGAGGCGGGCATCACGCTGATGCTCGGTGCGCTCGCCGGAGCCGACACGTTCGGCCACATGGGCATCTGCGGCGCGGACCAGGCCACCAGCCTCTCAATGCTGGTCATGCAGAGCGAGCTCATCGAGTACGTCGAGCGCGTCATGAGCGGCCTGGCCGTGAACGACGACACCCTCGCCGTCGATGTCATCAAGAAGGTCGGCCCGGGCGGGGACTATCTCGCTGAGCCCCACACGGTCGAGCACATGCGCAGAGAGCACTGGTTCCCGAAACTGCTCGACCGAGGCTTCTTTGAGGCGTGGACGGAGGGAGGCAGGCGCGACATGGCCGCGCGCTGCCGGGAAGCGAAAGAGAATCTCCTCGCCGCGCACGAAGTCCCGCCGCTGGACGCGGACGTCGAAAAGGAGATTGACCGGATCGCCGCCGCTGCACGGAAGTACGCGGAGGAGGCGTAGGTTGGCAATCCTCGGATGAGAGACATCTCGTCTGACGGGCCTTCTTGGCAGGCGTCGCACCCGGCTCAGACGGCAATCGAGGAAGCGGCGCCGACAGCGGCTCCCGCTTTCACACGATAACTGAACGCGCTTGGCTTCGGCGGCCACGTATGGCGCCGCACCGCTGAGGGAAGGACAGTTTACACACGGGAGGTCGCAGGTTCGAGTCCCGCGTCGCCCACCAGGAACCCGCGCTGCGGGCGGACTCCCTCAGATGCCGAAGAGGCCGGCGTCATACTGGAGGATGAGCAACGCGTCGACCGAGGTGATCAGCCCGTTGTAGTCCGTGTCCGCGTTCGCCGCGCACGGCAGCCAGCCGACAAGTCCCGCCGCGAGCTGGAGGACGAGCGCCGCGTCGATGGCGGTGGCGTGCCCGTCGCAATTGGCGTCGCCCCAGACGCCACTGCTCGGCTGACGGTAGACGTACGGGAAGTAGTCGTTCCCTGGCCACGTGCCGGCATCCCAGATAAGCCACACCAGCAGCGTGTACGTTCCCGATGCTGTCGCGACATGGGTTATCTTTTCGTTGTCCGTGACCGAAAGCGAGTCCGCGACGTGGTTTCCGCCCGGGTCGAAGAGCTGGATGTCGATGTCACCCTCGGCGTGGGAGAAGTAGACTTCGATCTGGAGCTCCTGGCCGGCGATCGCGGGGACGGAGAACCAGTCGTCGTCCGCCGGGCAGGCGCTGAGGGGTATGGAGAAGACGGGACCGGGCGTGGGCAGCGGCCGGGCCGTGTCCCTCGTGTCGTTGTCCTCGAGCAGGTCGTCGATGCAGGGCGGCCCCGCGATCTCGGAGGACGTCTCAGCGGGAGCAGCGACGTGTCCGGCAAACGCCAACAACGCCCCCGCGGCGACCAGGGCGAGCACAAAGCGCGTTAGCATGGTGAACCTCCTGCGTGCGCGTTGGGAAGAGCCGGGAGCCACCGGCCGGAGGGCCGGGTTGGGCCAGCGCTCAAGGCTCATCCCCCGGCGGAGCGGCTCGGGCTCCGTTCCTGACGGCATGCTACTCTCGCGACCTGTGCTGGTCAACATGGACGGCCGGGCAGGCATCGCCCACCGGGGACCCCACCGAGAAGCCGGCGTCGAGCGTTGGCGCGCCTACCGTCGTATCGGTCAAGGGATCGTGTCCACCCGCCGCATGCCGGCCGCGATCGCCCGCATCTCC
>CAYOSF010000018.1:0-53390 GCA_964406605.1 uncultured Dehalococcoidia bacterium
CACCAACACGCCCACCAACACGCCCACCAACACGCCCACCAACACGGCGACGGAGGTACCGACGGAGGCAGCCACAGCCACGCCGACGAATACGCCGACCAACACGTCAACGGACACGCCGACCAACACGCCCACGGATACGCCGACCAACACGCCGACGGATACGCCGACGGCAACCGCCACTTCAATCTCCGAGGTGTTGCCGACGGTTGAGGAGCCCACGCCAACGCCAACGACCAAGGTCGCAGGACTGCCGGAGGCCGGCGCCGGGCCTCACCCTGCGGAGGCAAGCCTCCTCGGGGTAGCCCTCCTGGTTCTGGGTGGTGGGGCTCTGGTTCTCACATTCCGGCGCATGCGGCTGAAGGCCTAACGGTCTCCGCTTTCCCGCCCTACCTGTGCGCCCCGCTGGAAAACCAGCGGGGCGCATGACGTTGCCACCCGGACCGCCACGCTACCCAGGCAACAGCACTCCCGGGATCGACGACGAACAGTGGTCGCCGGTACCGTTCGCGTGCGGGAGGACGCGCGGCTCAACGTCACCTACGGTGACGTACGCTCGTTCGAAGGGTCGGGAGCTGTTGTAGAAGGCCGCGCGGAGACCCGCGGTCGCGCTCCGCCATGAGAAGGCGCTGCGGGCGGTGCCATCTCCCTCTCACCGCCCGCAGCCTCATCGTTGCCCCCGGCTCAGAAAGCGCGCCTGACCAAGGCGAGACCTCGCTTGCTGTTCAGGCCGGGGCTACCGGAACGGCTAGACAGACCACCTCCTTTCTCGACGAGTTGCTGCCGCGTTCCCCTAGCGCGCCGCGACGGTGCGCCGCAGGAAGGCGGGAAGCTCCGTGTCCGAGGGATTCGGCAGCGGCTCCATGTGGAAGTGCTGATCCGCGACCGCTTCCTCCGCCGCCATAGCACGCGGGCCCATCGGAAAGCCGGTGGCGATGACCGTCACCTTCACCTCGTCTCCCAAGGTGGGATCGATGGCCGTGCCGAAGATGATCTCGGCGTCCGGCGCCACCACCTCGCCGATCACCTGGGCGGCAGCGTGCAGCTCGTGCAGACCGAGGTTGCGGGCGCCGGTGACATTGAAGAGCACGCCCGTGGCCCCCTCAATGCTTACCTCCAGCAACGGGCTGCTGATGGCGGCGCGGGCCGCTTCGGTCGCCCGGTCCTCCCCGGCGGCCCGCCCGATGGCGAGAAGGGCGGGGCCGGCGTCTCGCATGACGCGCCGCACGTCGGCGAAATCCAGGTTGATCTCGCCGGGCAGCGTAATCAGCTCGGAGATGCCCTGGATTCCCTGTCGCAACACGTCGTCCGCCGTGCCGAACGCCTCCTCGACCGTGACCTCCGGCCCGCAGATATCCAGGAGGCGGTCGTTGGGGATAACGATCAGCGTATCGACGCGCTCCCTGAGCTGCGCGATTCCCTCCTCGGCCTGGCGCCGGCGCTTCGTCCCCTCAAAACCGAAGGGCTTGGTCACCACGGCGACGGTGAGGGCGCCCACTTCGCGGGCCGCGTTTGCTATCTCCGGCGACGCGCCGGTGCCGGTGCCGCCGCCCATGCCGGCGGTGATGAACACCATCTCGGCACCGCGGATCGCGTCCAGCAGCTCGTCGCGGCTCTCCTCCGCGGCGCGCAGACCCAGCTCCGGGTCGCCGCCCACGCCCAACCCCTTGGTGAGCTTATCGCCGATGCGAATGCGGGCCGGCGCCTCGCAACGAGCCAGCGCCTGCGCGTCCGTGTTGACGCCGACGAAGTGAACGCCCGGCACCTCCTCGTTGATCATCCGATTCACCGCGTTGCAGCCGCCTCCACCCACACCCACCACCTTGATGGGGGGCAGTCCAGTGTTCTCCGCGCTCATGGCTCCTTCCCTCCTCCTTGCTGCCCGAGGCGCCCGGCGGACGGTCTCCTTCCGGGGCCGGGGCACGCTGGGTTGCGACGGCTGCTCTACTGCCTGTTCGTCTGGTTCCGCACCGGACTGCCCGTCTTGTCCGCCCTCCGGCACCATGCCCGGCAGGACCGGCTGATCCCCGCTCAACGTAGTGGACCGCATCTCCTCACTTGGCTCCCACGTTTCTACCATGTCATCCCCCTTACTCGGGCAGCAGCACGCGCGCCCATCGCGTCAGCCGCTGCCAGAAGTCGCCCTTGAACGGCATCGACCGCTGATGCGCATACCACATGCCTGACTCGAACTCGTGGACCGCCCACTGGAGCACGCCCACGCTCGCCGCGTAGGCGGGATCGCAAAGTGTATCGATGAGGCCCTGGAGATTCCTCGGCGCGCCCACGCGTGCGGGCAGACCGGTGACCTGCTCCGCCAGGTCGGCGATGCCGGTCAGGTTGGCCGTGCCGCCCGTCAGCACGATTCCCGCCGAGAGGATGTCATCGTGGACGGCCCGCCGCACCTCGCGGATGATCATCTCAAAGAGCTCCTCAACGCGGGCCTGCAGGATCTCGGCGATACGCCGACGCTGGACCGACTTGCGTCCTTCGGCGCCGAAGACGTCCAACTCCACCGTCTCCTCGGGATCGATAGAGCTGGGAAGCGCGTGGCCGAACAACGCCTTGGCGTCCTCCGCGGCCCGGTACGGACAGCGGAGCCCGATGACGAGGTCGCGGGTCAGGTGATTGCCGCCCACCGGCAGCACCTGCGTGTGGCAGACGCTCCCCTCCACGAAGAGCGCGATGTCGGTGGTGCCGCCCCCAATGTCGGCCAGCACGACGCCCTGCCGCTTTTCCTCGGTCTCCAGCACCGCCTCCGCGCTGGCCAGAGACGACACGATCAGGCTCTCCACCTGGACGCCCGAACTCTCCACGCACTTCGTCTCGTTCTGGAGGACGGTGCTCAGCCCGCTGATGATGTGGGTCTCCACGTCCAGCCTCTGGCCGTACATACCCACAGGGTCGGTGACGTGGTCCTGACCGTCGACGATGTAGTAGCGCGGCACGGCGTGGATGATCTCGCGGTTCGTGGGGATGCTCACAATGCGGGCGCCGTCCAGCACGCGCGCCACGTCATCGTGGCTGATGGGACGGTCCCGGTCCGGGATCGCCACGATGCCCCGGTTGTTCTGACAGGAGATGTGGGGGCCCGCGACGCTCACGTGGGCGGAAAGGATGCGGGTGCCGCTGGAGTGCTCGGCCTGCACGACCGAGGTGCGGACGGACTCCGAGGCATCACGCAGGTTCTCCACCATGCCTCTGCTAAGGCCGTTGGCGGCCGCGATGCCCACGCCCAGGATGCGCAGCGGCTGGTCCGGGAGTACCTCTCCCACCACGGTGCAGACCTTCGTAGTCCCGACGTCAATGGAAGCGAAGACGCCGCCCTTCATGGCCGGGCCTCCTTTCTCGCCTGCCCAGACGGATCCGGCACAGATCTATCACTCGGCAGGCTTCCTCTCATCTCCTCATCTCTCACTGGACAGCCACCCGGTCGCCAAACCGCAGATCCACCGCGTGCAACGTACGACCGTCCTCGATGGCCTGTTGAAGCACGGCGAACAGGGCGGCCACCTTGAACTCATACCCTTGGACATCTCCGAACGTGACCCTCAGGTCGTCCGAAAGCACCGCCGTCACACCGCTCGCCCGCGAGAACTCCAACGCCACGACGGAGCGCCCGACCGTCCGTTCCGCCGTCGAAAGGAGCTCGCGCGCCAGGGCCACGGCGCCCGGGTCCACGCGGTCGCCCGGCACGACCACCGTCGAAGCAGCGTCGGTCTGCACGATGACCGGCGCAGCCTGAGGGGCCGGCAGGTCCAGCACCACGCCTTCCTCGTCGATGACGAAGCTCTGATCTCCCATCTGCCAGAGGCCCCAGGGTATCCGCTCAACGATGGAGATGCGGGCCCCATTGGGCCAGTCGCGACTGATCTGCACGTCCTTCACGACCGGCAACGCCAGCAGACGCTGGCGGGCACCGTCAAAGTCCGGCCGGGCGATGCTCCGGCCCTCGATGTCGGCGATGCTCCGCACCACGTCAGGCGACAGAACGGCGTTGCCATCCACCGACACCTGGCGCATCGAGAGCAGCGGCGACTGGTAGAGCCACCAACCACCGACGGCCAAGCCGACCAGTACCACGGTGAGCAAGGCCGCCTGACGCCATCGAGCGGTCCAGCGCGGGGCGCTCAGGCGGGGTAGGCGCCATCTCGTCCTTCCGACCACACGCCGGTTCAGGCGGGAGCGCAACTCCGGTTGCCAGCGGTAGCCGGGGCGGGTGATCCGCTGCCTAGCCATGGAACCGCTCCCTGTGTCGCTCCAACGCCAGCTCCACCAGCCGGGCGATGAGATCGGGGTAGCTCAGGCCGGCGTGCTGCCAAAGCCGGGGGTACATGCTGGCCGGCGTGAAGCCAGGCAGCGTGTTCAGCTCGTCTATGAAGACCCGGCCATCATCGGTCACGAAGAAGTCCATCCGGCCCATGCCGGCGCAATCGATGGCCCGGTAGCCTCGCACCGCCAGCTCCTGGATGAGGCGCACCGTCGCGTCGGGCAGCTCGGCCGGGATGATGAGCTGGGTGTCAGGGTCGAGGTACTTGGCCTCGTAGTCGTAGAACTCACGCGCATATCGGATCTCCCCCAACGGCGAAGGCTCAGGATCATCGTTGCCGAGCACGGCGCACTCCACCTCGCGCGCCTCCATCGCGGGCTCCACGAGCACCTTTCGGTCGTGGTCGAAGGCCAGACAGAGCGCGGGGCCAAGGTCTTCCCGGGAGCGGACCTTGCTGATGCCGACGCTGCTGCCGCCGTTCGCCGGTTTCACGAAGGCGGGATAGCCGATAGATGTCTCCACGCCGTCGCGCACCTGCTCGCCATGGGAGCGATACTCCATCGATCGGACGACCATCGGCTGAACCACATCCAAGCCCACGTCGCGGAAGATCCGCTTCATCAGCGCCTTGTCCATGCCGATAGCACTGGCCGCCACGCCAGCGCCGACGTACGGGACGCCGGCAAGCTCCAGCAGACCTTGAAGCGTCCCGTCCTCGCCGAAGGTGCCATGGACGAGCGGGAACGCGACATCGATCTCGCGCAGTGCGGCCAGCGCCTCCGGTCGGGCGAGCAAGCCCTCAGCCGCGGGCAGCTCCAGCGTCTTGTGATACGCCTCCTCCTCTCGCGCAAGCTGGCGCGCCGTCTCGTCCGGCGTGAGCCACGCGCCCGTCTTGGTCACGCCGATGGGGACCACGTCGAAACGGTCGCGGGCGGCTGCCATCACGTCCTGCGCCGAGACGACCGACACCTCGTGCTCGACGGACCGGCCGCCGCAGATGACGGCCAGCCGGAGCCGTTCGGAGCGGGCAGCGCCCATCCGATCAGC
The DNA here is from genome assembly GCA_964406605.1 of uncultured Dehalococcoidia bacterium. GTDB lineage: Bacteria > Chloroflexota > Dehalococcoidia > DSTF01 > RBG-16-68-14 > CAYOSF01. Next base: position 5,318 of record CAYOSF010000018.1, read on the forward strand.
CATCGAAGCCCTCCCCGACGAGCGCGATCTCGAGTTCCAGCTCGACGCCGGATTGGGAGAGAACGCGCTCGCGCGCCAGGTCGATGAGGGCCTTCACGTCGGCGGCGCGAGCGTGACCGACGTTGAGGATGAAATTGCAGTGTTTCTCAGAGACCTGAGCATCGCCGATTCGGTATCCACGCAGGCCTGCCCGGTCGATCAAGCGCCAGGCGGGGTGCTCCGGCGCGTTCTTGAAGATGGAACCGGCGTTGCGGCCCCGCGGCTGCGCCGCTAGCCGCCGGCCGTCCAGCTCGTGCACTCGCTGCAAGAGAGCCTGGGCCTCACCGGGCCAGAGCGTGAACTCCGCCGCCAGGATCACCCGGTCGCCGAATCGTGGCCGCGCAAAGGCGCTGCCCCGATAGGTGAGCTCCAGCTCGTCGGCAGGCAGTTCCTTCGTGGCGCCGGTGCCGTTCACGACGGTAACGGAGCGCAACACGTCCGCCAGGCAGCCGCCGTAGGCGCCGGCATTGTAGACCACCGCGCCACCGAGTGTGCCGGGGATCCCGCTGGCCCACTCCAGACCGGCCATACCCTGACCGGCAAGCGTGCGCGCCAGGTTCGCCAGACTCGCCCCCGATTCCGCCCGGAAGACCATCCCGCCGCTTTCGTCCGGCTCCGGGCCGGTCAGGCTCCGCGCGCGGTTCTCGATGACGACGCCACGAATGCCGCCGTCCCCCACCAGGATGTTGCTGCCCGAGCCGAGCGGGAAGAACGGCACGCCGTGGTCCCGGCAGGCGAGGACGATGCGAGCGAGCTCGCCGGCACTCGCTGCCACCACATAGATGTCGGCCGGCCCGCCGATGCCGAAGGTGGTGTGACGGCTCATTGGCTCGTCGGAACGGACTTCCGCGATCCTCCGGAGCGCCTCGACCAGCCCGGCCGGCACGGCGCCCCGCGAACCTGAAGTTGCAGGCGCGTTGTCCTCCGGCACCCGGGCGTCGGCTTGGCCTCGGCCTCGATTCGGATCATTAGCTGCCCGCTTCCCGTCTCTCTCCTGCAATCCGCTGAGTACGAGCGGGCCTACGGCATCGACGTCACCAGCGCCGATGGTGAAGAACACGTCGCCGGAACGCAACAGACCGAGCGCAGCGTCCGCGGCCTCCTCGAAGGTAGCGACGTAGTGCGCGGCGGGCGCTTCTATCGCCTCCGCCAGTTCTCGTGCGTCCATGCCCGCCGACTCCTGCTCGCGCGCGGCATACGTGGCCAGCACCAGCAACTCATCCAGCTCACGGAAGCAAGTACGGAAGCCCTCGAGCAGGTACCGGGTGCGGCTGTAGGTGTGGGGCTGGAAGACAGCCACAAGCCGCCTCCCTGGGAACCGCTGGCGGGCGGCGGCCAGGATCGCGGCCACCTCGGTCGGGTGGTGGGCGTATTCATCCATCACGGTCACGCCGGCCGCTTCGCCCACAAGCTCGAAACGGCGGCGGGCACCCTGGTAGGCCGCGAGCGTCTCTCGGATGACGTCGACGGACACGCCCAACGCATGTCCGGCGGCCAAGCCGGCGAGGGCGTTGGAGACGTTGTGTACGCCGGCCAATCCTATCTGGAAGCGCCCAACCATCTCACCGGAGCGTTGGACCGCGAAGGCCTGGCCAGCGCCCGGCAGCGCCTCCACGTCCGTCGCGGTCCAGTCGGCGCGCCGGTCCAGAGCGTAGGTTTCGGTGTGCGCCTGGAGGGAGGAGGCTTCGATCAACTCTCTCGCCTTGGGGCTGTCGGTCCCGACGAACAGCGCTCCACCGGCCCTCACCTGCGCCATGAACTGCCCGAACGCCTCCGCCAGTGAGTCGAACGAGCGGTAGATGTCCAGGTGGTCCGGCTCCACGTTGGTCACAACCGCCAGGTCCGGGCGGTACTCGAGGAACGCCCGGTCGAACTCATCCGCCTCGACGACGATCTCGTCGCCTTGGCCCGGCGCGGCGTTCGTGCCCAGGTCACGCACCTCACCACCCACGAGATAGGTGGGCGAGCGCCCGGCGCGTACCAGCATTGTGGCGATGAGTCCCGTGGTCGTCGTCTTCCCATGGGTGCCCGCCACGCAGACAGCGTAGCGGCCCTCCAGCAGGCGGGCGATGAATTCGGCGCGCTTCAGGACGGGGATCCCCCGCCGGCGCGCCTCGACCAGCTCCGGGTTGTCCTTCTTGGCGGCGGAGGTGGTCACGACAAGCTGCGCGTCGCCCACGTGCTCGGCCCGGTGTCCTTCCACGACGATGACTCCCGCCGACGCCAGAGCGTCGGTGAGGGGCGAGGGGCGCAGGTCCGAGCCCGTAACACGATGGCCCCAGGTCGCGAGAATGCGGGCGATGCCCGATTGGTGGACGCCGCCGATACCGACCAAGTGGACCCGCTCCGGGATGTCAGTCGCCCGGCGTTCCTTCACGCTGCCACTCCTTGGGCCGAGCTTTCCAGCGAGACCTCTCGCAGCATCCGTGCGATGCGGCGGGCGGCATCGGGTTGCGCGAGGCGGCGCGCCGCCTCGCCCATCGCGCGACGTCTGGCGTCGTCGGACAGCAACTCCCGCACCACCTCAGTCAGGCGGTCCAGACGCCGGCCTTCCAGCACGAGCGCGGCACCTCGTTCCTCGAGATAGCGCGCGTTCGCCCGTTGGTCGTAGCCTCCCTCGTACACGCCGGGGACGAGCACCGCGGGCAGACCCGCCGCGGGCAGCTCACCCAGCACGGAGGCGCCGGCGCGTAGCACCGCCAGGTCCGCGGCGGCCATCGCGTCGGCCATCTCCTCCAGGTAGCCGAAGACGTGGTAGCGTCCCCGCTTCGCTTCAGGCAGCGCGTCGCGGCGGGCACGCAGCACGGGCTCGTCGGTCTGCCCCGTTAGGTGGACGACCTGACAGATCTCCAGCAGATCGTCGAGCTGCTCCGCTATCGCGACGTTCAGGCTATGGGCGCCCTGGCTCGCGCCACTCACCAACAGCACGTCAGCATCGGCAGGAAGACCCAGCCGTCCGCGGGCGTCTTTCCGGGAAGCCGCCCAGAAGCTCTCTCGCACCGGATACCCAACGGCGACCGCCTTGCCCGCGGGCAGCCCGCCGGACGCGAGCTCGTTTGTGGCCGCGATGCGAGTGGCCAGGCGGGAGAGCAGGCGAACGGCCCATCCCGGACGCACGTCCGGCAGGTACACCAGCAGCGGCCGGCGACGCAGGCGGGCGGCGACGCCCACGGGCACGCTCCCGTATCCGCCGGTGGCGAAGACCACGTCCGGCCGGAATCGGCCGAGCACCCGCCACGCTTGCAGCGTGCCAAGCGAAAGGTTCGCGAGGTTGCGCAGCGCGGCAAGCGGCGAGCCGACGCGCAGCGGGCCGGCTCGCACCGCGGCGAACTGCAGCCCGGCCCGCCCAACGATCGAGTCATCGAGCCGGCCGCGGACGCCCACGTACAGCATCTCCGGCGACGCTCCAGTCCCGGTCTCCTGGCGGAGCGCTTGCGCGACAGCCAGGGCAGGATAGATGTGGCCGCCGGTGCCGCCTCCTGAGAGGATCACCCTCACCTCACTCCTCGTTTCCCCCTTGTTCGGGGGCCTCTCGTCTTCTGAACGCCACGTTCCGTCCCTGGCGGCGAGTTGGCGCGCGCCGAGATGGCGAGCAGGATGCCCACCCCCGCCAGCAACGACGCAAGCGCCGAGCCGCCGTAGCTGAGGAAGGGCATCGGGATGCCCGTCATCGGGATTGTCCGGGTGATGCCGCCGACGTTGATAAGAGCCTGAAAGGCGATCCAGCAGACAATGCCGGTGGCCAGGAGCGCACCGAAATCGTCCTCAGCGCGGAGCACAACGCGGAAGCCGCGATAGACGAGCACCGCGAAGAGCACCAGCACCGCCATCGCCCCAATGAAGCCCAACTCCTCGCCCACCACGGCGAAGATCCCGTCCGTGTGGGAGCCGGGGATGTAAAAGAACTTCTGCCGGCTGACCCCCAGACCCAACCCCTTGATGCCGCCGCTGCCCAGAGCGATCAGAAGCTGCAGCGTGTGGAAGCCGATGCCGCCCGGATCTTCCTCTGCGCGGATGAAGGCCCACATCCTTTCCGCGCGGTAGGGAGACGTGGCTATCAAGAGCGCGGCCGCGACGCCGCCGATGCTCAGCAGGGCGGCCAGGTGCGTTACCGAGGCGCCGGCGATGAAGAACAGCGTCACGGTGGTCAGCACCAGCACCGCCGCCGTGCCCGTGTCGGGCTCCAACAGAATCAAGCCGGCGACTATCCCGACCATAAGGACAAACGGCACGAACCCGACGGCAAAGCTGCGGACGTACGTCTCCCTGCCGGTAAGCCAGTACGATACGTAGATGATCAAGGCCAGCTTGGCGAACTCGCTGGGCTGCACGGGCGGCAGCGGCCCCAGCGCGATCCAGCGCTGCGCCCCGTTCACCGCCACACCTATCCCGGGCACGAGCACCGCCACCAGGCCAACGATCGCCGCCAGCATGAGCAGAGGGCTCACCGGACGCAGCCAATGATAGTCCAGCCGCATCAAGGTCACGAGCAGCGCGATGCCGATGGCCGCCCAGACCGCCTGCCTCGCCACGAAATAATTGGCATCGTTGAACGCGAGCAAGCCAAGCGCGAAACTGGAGCTATAGACGACGAGCAACCCCAGCACCACCAGCCCCAGCACCAAGCCGAGGATCAGGTAGTCAGGCTGCGTCCCGCTTAGCCGGCGGGTCTCGGCGACTGCGATGGCTCTCTACCCCCTTTCGCGGCGATACGGCGCACCATACGCCGGAAGTCCTCACCTCGGTCCTCGAAGTTGTCGTAGGCGTCGTAGCTGGTGCAGGCCGGCGAAAAGAGCACCACGTCGCCGGTCTGCGCGTACCGTCCGGCAGCCTTCGTGGCTTCCGCCACGGTCTCCACGCGCTCGATGGGTGGCGCTCCGGTCGAGGCCGCCGCCGAGCGCAGCGCCTCCTCCAGCAGGGGACCAGCCTCCCCAAAGCAGACCACCGCCCGGCACCGGTCGACGGCCTCGCGCGCAAGCTCCTCCAGAGGCAGTAGCTTCTCGCGCCCACCGAGGAGCAGGACGACCGGCTCGCGAAACGAGCGCAGCCCCGCCAGCGCGCGGTCCGGCGTTGTGGCGATGCTGTCGTTGAAGTAGGCGACTCCCCTGACCGTGCCGGCCGGCTCGAGCCGGTGGGGCACGGTGGCGAACTCCCGCACCGCCCGCGCCGCGGCACCGGAGTCCAGACCGACGGTGCCCGCCACGGCGACGGCCGCCAGCACATTCGCCACGTTGTGGGCGCCGCGCAGCGGTATCTCGTCCAGAGACAGCAGCCTGGTCTCGACGGATGCCTGACGCCAGACGATGGCGTCTCCGCGTACGTAGGCGGCGGCGCTCCCGTTCGGGACCCGGCGGCCGCTGAACCACACCACCTGCCCCGGGGCCTCCGCGGCGAAGGAAGCGGCCACCTCATCGTCCAGGTTCAAGATGGCGATATCATCCCGCGACTGCTCCTGTAGGATGCGCAGCTTGAGGGCGATGTACTCCTCCCAGGTGTAGCGATCCAGATGGTTGGGAGCGACGTTGAGCACGCAGCCGATGTGAGGGCTGCGTCCCGCCGTCTCAAGCTGGCTGTGGCTCAGCTCCATCACTACCCACGTATCAGGTGTGATATCGTCGAGCAACCCCAGGAGGCCGACGCCGATGTTCCCGCCCACGACGTGCCTGCGCCCCGCGGCCTCGAACATGGCACCCACAAGCGCGGTGGTCGTGGTCTTACCGCTGCTGCCCGTAATACCGATGACCGTGCCCGTGCAGAGCTCCAGGAAGAGCCGCGTCATGGAGCTGACCGGCACGCCCCGATTGCGGGCGGCCCGGACGGCCGGAAGCGTAAGCGGGACGCCCTGGGAAACGAAGAGCAGGTCAGCAGAGGTGGCATCCTGGACGCGATTCGCGCCTAGCGAGAACCGCACCGGCAGATCTTCGAGCTCCTGGATTCGCGGCGAGAGTGCTTCTGGCGACTTAGCGTCGGAAACGGTGACCGAGGCTCCGTGGGACGCTAGATAACGCACCACATCGACTCCCTCGACGCCGAGCCCGAGGACCGTCACTTTCTTTCCCACCAGGAACTCTCGATCAAGTGTCATAGCACTTTCTCACTATTGAGTCAAGCTAAGCGCAACACCCAGGAACGCTCCCACCGCTCCCACCAGCCAGAATCGCACGACGACCTGCGGCTCCGACCAGCCCAGCAGCTCGAAATGATGGTGCAGGGGTGCCATCTTCAGCACCCGCCTGCCGGTCAGCCTGAACGAGCCTATCTGCGCTATGTCGGACAACGCCTCCGCCACAAGCACGATGCCGACGACAGGCAACACGAGCCACCAGCCGGTCATCAACGCCACGGTCGCCAGGCCGGCGCCGAGCGGCATCGCGCCGGTCTCGCCCATGATCACGCGTGCCGGATTCGTGTTGTACCAGAGAAACCCCACGATGGCGCCCACCACCGTGAAGCAGAATGTGGCGAGGAACGCCTGCCCCTGAACGCTGGCGATCACCCCATAGGCACCAAACGCGAGCACCATTACGCCCCCCAGCAGCCCATCGAGCCCGTCTGTGACGGCGGAAGCGCTCGTCGTGCCGGCGACCACCAGCACGGCTACCACGATGTAGCCCGCGCCGAGTTCGTACTGACCGAAGTGAGGCACGTTCACGCTCGTCACATCCAGCGAGTAGTAGAGAATCAGGCCCGATGCCAGCCCGACGATCAGGAGCGCCCCGCTCTTCGCGATGAGGCCGAGGCGCTCATGGCCGCTGATCCGCTCCCTCCCCTGCAGGGTGAGCAGATCGTCGGCGAAGCCGATCAGACCCACCGACCCCATCACGCCCAGCGGCAGCAAGATCGACAGCCGTTCCAGCAGGTTCGTAGGCACGGTGACGAGGAGGATCGTGCCCAGCATCAAGAAACCGCCCATCGTGGGAGTGCCTGCCTTGGCCTGGTGCGATTCCGGGCCCTCTTCGCTGATCGCCTTGCCTATCCGCAAGCGCCTGAGCGTGGCCACGAGCGGTCCCCCGGCCACCAGGGAAAAGACCGACGCGGCGGAACCTATGACCAGTGCTCTTACCATCTCACTCCTTGAGCACGTCCAGTATGGTCTCCAGCGCCATTGCCCGCGACGCCTTGAGCAGCACCACGTCGCCCGGCCGCAGGTCCGGAGCCAGCCCCTCAGCGGCGGCTTCCTTGTTCGGCCACTGATATGTCGCCGTGTGTCCCGCCTCGCGCGCGGCCTCCGCCACCAGCCCGCTCAGCTCGCCGATGGCGTGGATGACGTCGGCCGTCTCCGCCGCTCGGCGTCCCACCGCGCGGTGGCCCTCCCGCTCCGCAGCACCCAACTCTGCCATGTCCCCCAGAACGGCTATCCGCCGGCCGGGGATCTCCGCCATCAGATCCAACGCCGCGGCCATCGAAGCCGGACTGGCGTTGTAGGTGTCGTCGAGAATGGTGCAGCCCCGGCGGCCACGATGCACCTGGATTCGGAGTGGCACCCGCACCTCTTCCAGCGCGGAAACCACCTCCGCGAGCGACATGCCGTCGGCCAGGCCGACCGCCGCGGCGGCGAGCGCGTTTGAGACGATGTGCCTGCCGGGCAGGGAGGTCTCCGCCGCGGCGCCGCGCCCTCCCCAGTGGAGGCGAAAAGCCACGCCATCCAGGCCGCGGCTCTTGATCTCTGTCGCCCGCACGTCCGCGTCTCCAGAAATGCCGTAGGAGACATGTTGCGCCGGGGTCCGCTCGGCCATGGCCATCACCAACGGGTCATCCGCGTTGAGCACCGCGAAGCCGTGAGACGGAAGGCTTTCAGGTAGCTCCGCCTTGGCGTTCGCGATCGCCTCCAAACTGCCCAGTCGCTCCAGGTGCGATGGACCAACGTTGGTCACCACGCCCACCTCCGGTCGAGCGATCTCGCACAACGCGCGGATCTCTCCCAGAGCGTACATCCCCATCTCCAAGACCGCCCGCCGGTGACGGTGGGTGAGGCCGAGCAGCGTCAGCGGAAGCCCGATCTCGTTGTTGTAGTTCGCCTCGTTCTTGAGCACCGGGTAGCGGGTGGCCAGGACGGCGGCCGCGATCTCCTTCGTGGTCGTCTTCCCGACGCTGCCGGTCACACCGATGACTCTGGCCCGCCGGCGGTTGCGGCGGCCGGCCGCCAACCGCTGGAGGGCGGCCAAGGTATCCGGCACAACAAAGACAGCCACGCCCGGCGGGAGCGCCTGTCGGAGTCCGCGCACCAGCACACCCCGCGCCCCGCGTTCGACGGCGTCCAGCACGAACTCGTGCCCGTCCCCATGCTCGCCCGGAAGCGCGATGAAGAGGTCGCCCCGGCCCGCCTGGCGCGAGTCAATCACGACGCGGCGAAAGCGAACGTCGAGGGCCGGACGCTCTCGCAGCAGCGGCCCCAGACTCCCGGCGATCTCAGCGCCTCCGATCATCGCCCGAGATACCTCTAGGGAACCGCCTCTGCCAGCGCAGTTCCCTCCGGACGGGCACCCAGGTAGGTGAGGATTTGCGGCGCCAGATCGCTGAATATGGGCGCGGCTACGACGCCGCCCAGGGGGCTGTCCTGGGGAGCATCGATCGTGACCAACATGATGAATCGCGGGTCCTCGGCTGGAGCGAATCCGACAAAGGACGCAATCGTGTAGTCCTGGCCGACGAACGTGGTTGTGCCGGTCTTCCCGCCTACCCGGTACCCCGGTACCTGCGCCAGGTGCCCGGGCATGCCGTCCACCACGGCTTCCATCATCTGGACCAGCGTTCGGGAAGTCTCCTCCTTGATGACCCGACGCACCACCACCGGCTCATACACGCGGCGGTCGTTCGGGCCCGAAATCTCCTCCACTATGTAGGGTCGCATCAGGAGTCCGCCGTTCACAAGTGCGGAGACGGCGGTGATCATCTGAATCGGCGTCACGGCGATCCCCTGGCCAAAGCTGTTCGTGGCCAGGTCGATGGGATACCAGCCTTCGTCGTGATGAGTCCGCACCATCCCCGGCGCCTCGCCGCCCAGACCCACACGTGTCGGCTCGCCGAAGCCGAAGCGCTTGATGTAGTCGTAGAAGTTGTCGGGGCCCAGAACGCCGCTCAGCCACACCGCACCGGTGTTCAGGCTGTATTGGAGCAGCTCCGTCATGGTCGTCATGCCGTGCGCGCTGAAGTCCCAATTCGTGATGGGCGCTGCACCCTCTACCGGGGCCTCACCGCTATCGAAGTAGGTCGTGCCCGGCGAGACCAGACCCAGGTCAATAGCCGCGGCCATGGTGATCGTCTTCATGACGGAGCCCGGCTCGTAGATGTCGGTCACCGCCGGGTTGCGGTAGAGCTCAGTCTGCTCGGCATTGTCCGGATCGAGCTGGCTCAAGCGGAAGGTGGGCCAGCTCGCCATCGCCAGCACCTCTCCCGTCATGGGATCCATGATGACGATAGTGCCGCCCTCTGCCCCGTGGCGCTCCACCTCGACTTGCAGCTTCTCCTCCACCAGCCGCTGAAGATAGCGGTCAATCGTGAGTCGGACGTCGCTGCCCGGGTCGGGTTCGTCGCCCAGCCGGCGACCGAAGGGGATAGGGTTGCCCAGCCCGTCCAGCTCGAAGTACACCTCGGCTGCAGTACCGCCAAGCTCGTCGTTGAAATCCGCCTCGATCCCGGCCAAGCCTTGCTGATCGACTCCGATGAAGCCGATAAGCGCAGAGGCCAGGTCCTGCTCCGGATAGGAACGTTCGCTCGTGCTCACGGCCTTCACACCTGGCGGCGCCAAATCGAGCAGTTGCAGGCCGACCTCCGCGTCCACACCACGGGCAGCCAGATAGTCGCCTTGCTCCTGCGCGCGGGTTGCGGCGATGAGCTCCAACGGCTCCCGACCGATGAGTGGAGCCAGCACGGCGGCCCCGCGGACGGCAACGGCGTCATCGTCCCAGCTACGCGGGTCCACATAGACGTCAAAGGCCTTCACCGTCGTCGCCAACGGGTAGCCGTTGCGATCCAGAATGGCGCCCCGCGGCGCCCGGACAATGGTCCGGTGCAGATGCTCATCGGCCGCCTGGGCGACGTAGTAGTCGTGGTCGAGGATCTGCACCTGCGCCAGACGCGCCACAACACCACCGGCACCTACGAACAGCACCAGGATCAACAGGATCAGGCGCCAGGTCAGGCGCGGGTTACGCCGGGTCATCCTCAGTCCCCTCCGGCGACCCGGACCGGGTCGTCTCGATCTCGCGCTAGTAGAATGGGAGGGGCTTAAGCAGGTCTCGCCACCAGGATGAGCCCTGCCCATCCACCTCAACTTCCTGTTGTTCGCCCGGGGCAAAGCGCGTCGGCAGCCGCCCTTCGTCCGCCGACGCCCAGGCCACGTTGACCTCCACGGTTTCCCGTTCCTCGGCCGGCTCCAGGCCGAGTCTCTCGGCCTCTCCTTGGATGCGTGACAGCGACGAGAGAGAGCCGACCTCTGCCTCCAGTTGCTGCACCTCGGTCTCGAGCTCCAGTTTCTCCTGCTTCAGCCGCTGGATCGCGAAGTTGGCCGTCGTCGCCCTGGACGTCTGCACCACCTGCAGCAGGGCGACCACCACGACCACGGCGACCGCAACCAGTAGCACGTGTGACAGACGCGGGGATGCCGTCGCCTTGGCCTGCGTGCGGGCGAGGGTGCGGTTCAGGACAGCCATAACGTCCCTCCGCCTCTCTCTAGCCCGCAGCGGCGGGCAGCCGCTCAGCGACACGCAGACGGGCGCTCCGGCTCCTTGGATTGGCCGAAACCTCCACCGGGGAAGGACGAACCGCTCCCCGGCTCACCGGCCGCAGGCCCGCCTTGTGCCGGCACGTGCAGACGGGCTGCTTCGGCGGGCACAGACAATCCCGCGACTCCCGCTGGATGAAGGACTTGACCATGCGGTCTTCCAGCGAGTGGTAGCTAAGCACCGCCAGCCGGCCAAGGTCGCCCAGGAGGCCGTAGGCTTCAGGGAGCGCAGCATCCAGGCTGAGGAGTTCCTGATTGACTGCGATCCGGAGGGCCTGAAACGTCCTGGTGGCGGGGTGGGATTGGCGTCGAGCCCTCCCGCCTACGGCCTCCTCGACTACCTTGGCCAGTTCCGTGGTGGTGTGGAGCCTTCGACGCTTGACGATCTGCCGCGCAATGCGCCGCGCCTGCGACTCCTCTCCATATCGCCACAGGATGTCCGCCAGCTCCCGTTCCGGGTACTCGTTGACGATCTCCGCTGCGGTCAGCTCCTGCTCCGGACTGAAGCGCATGTCCAGCGGACCCTCCCGCTGAAAGCTGAATCCGCGCTCCGCCGCGTCCAGTTGGCTGGACGAGAGGCCCAGATCCAGAAGTACGCCGTGCACGGGCGCGAAGTCCAGCTCCCCGCAGATTCGTCGCAGGTCCGCGAAGTTCCCTTGCTCGAGCCGGACGTCCTCGCCAAAGGGCTGCAGGCGACCGCGCGCCACGTCCAGCGCCTGTGGATCTCGGTCGATGCCGAGGAGGGCGCCCCCAGGTGAGGCGGCCTCCATGATGGCTTGGGCATGTCCGCCCGCACCGACAGTGCCATCGACGTAGCGGCCGCCCGGCCGCACGTTGAGCGCTGCCAGCACTTCCCGCACCATCACCGGGGCATGGTAGGTGATCGTCGCCGTGCTCACGACCGCAACTCCACCGATTCCAACGTGCTCTCCAGTTCGTCGTCTACCACCGCCATTTCCGCCTCGAAGCGCTCGGGGTTCCAGATTTCCAGCCATTCGCCGGCGCCTACCACCACCACATTCCCATCCAGCCCGGCAAAGGCCCGGAGGGGGCCGGGCACCAGGATGCGGCCCTGCCGGTCCAGCTCCACAGCGAAGGAGCGCGTGAAGAAGGCGTGCCGCGTGATCCGCCCGGCCTTCCGCGTCGGCGGCTCGTTGGTGTACAGCGCGGCCTGCTGTTCGAAGCTCTCGGCCGTGTAGAGGCGAAGACACGTGTCGGGCGAGCCCTGGCTGAGCACGGCGCCGCGGGCCAGCAGATCGCGGTAACGAGGCGGCACGGGCACGCGCCCACGGCCGTCCATGGCGTACTCGTACCGGCCTAGGAAATACCTCAATGGGTGTCACTCCCACCTGCGGCCCCCAACGGGGCGCCAACGACAAAACACTGCCATTCTCACCATAAGTTACCACGAACACCCACATTTTACCATTCGAATCCGAATTGTCAACCCCGATTAGCCGAATTTCCCCACCTTAATTTTCCGGCGCCTGTGCTATCATGGAGCCACCATGGCGATCCGAGCAGGGATTCTCACCATCAGCGACAAGGCTTCGCGTGGGGAACGGGTCGACACCAGCGGCAGCGCCGTCTCCGAGCTGCTGGTGACCATCGGCGCCGCAATCGAGCGTTCAGAGGTCGTTCCAGACGAACCGGAGCGAATCGCCGCCACGCTCAGTGCGTGGGCCGACTCCGACGAGCTAGACCTCATCGTCACCACCGGCGGCACCGGCCTCGGGCCGCGCGACGTCACGCCGGAGGCGACCTCCCAGGTGATCCAGAGGCCGGTGCCCGGCCTGTCTGAACTCATGCGCTCGTCCGGACTCAGACACACGCCGATGGCGGCCCTCTCCCGAGGAGTCGCCGGCGTCCGCGGCCGCTGTCTCATCATCAACCTGCCCGGCAGCGAGAAGGGCGTCCGCGAGAGTCTAGGCGCGGTGGTGGACCTGCTCCCGCACGCGGTCGAGCTGCTCCGCGGCCGCGTTGGCGACCACGCCGCTCCCCCCAGCCCGCGCTCCTAGCCAATGCGCATCGATATCCTCACCCTCTTCCCGGAGATGTTTCGCGGGCCGTTCGAGGCCAGCATCATCGGGCGGGCGGCAGAGCAGAGCATTGTCGAAATCTCGTTCCACGACCTGCGGGCGTGGGGTGAGGGCCGCCATAGAATCGTGGACGACTACACCTTCGGCGGCGGCGCGGGCATGGTGCTCAAGCCCGGCCCTGTCTTCAGCGCGGTCGAGACAGTTCGGCCGCTGTCGCCGGAACCCGGTCGCATGGTGCTCCTCACACCGCAGGGCCGGTTGCTTACCCAAACCATCGTGGAGGAGCTAGCCGGCCTCGACCGCATCATTCTGCTCTGCGGGCACTACGAGGGCGTGGACGAGCGCGTGCGCGAGCACCTCGTCGACGACGAGATCAGCGTCGGCGACTACGTCCTTTCCGGCGGTGAGCCGGCAGCGATGGTCCTGGTCGACGCAGTAGTGCGTCGGTTGCCCGGCGCGCTCGGCGGAGAAGCGTCGCTCGAAGAGGAGTCGCACACGCAGGGCCTGCTCGAGTACCCGCAGTACACCCGCCCGGCCGAGTTCCGAGGATGGCGTGTGCCGGACATTCTTTTGTCGGGACACCATGAGGAGGTCAGGCGCTGGCGGCGCCGCCAGAGCCTGCTGCGCACGGCCCGCCGCCGCCCCGACCTCCTGCGTCAAGCCTGCCTTGCCGAGGACGAGCGGCGATGGCTGGAGGAGGAACTGGAGACCAAGCTACGAGAGGATTGAGCCGTCGTCGTGCTTCGGGTGGGCGGACAGCCATCAACGGGGTCGACGTTTGTCGGCCGGCTCGCCTTGTCCCTATCTCCTCGGCTCGGTAGCATGCCAGAAGCATGGAACTCAGCGCGTCGATCCTCGATCTCAAGGCCAACCCGAACATCGACGAGTTCGCGCCGGGCGATACGGTCCGGGTGCACGCCAAGGTGGTGGAGGGAGAGCGGGAGCGCGTCCAGGTCTTCGAGGGCGTGGTCATCCGCCGCCGGAACTCCGGCTCCAGCTCCAACTTCACCGTGCGCCGGGTCACCCACGGCGTAGGCGTGGAACGCACCTTCGCTATCCACTCGCCTCGCGTCGATAGGGTCCAGGTGGTGCGGAGAGGGAAGGTGCGACGGGCCAAGCTCTACTATCTGCGCGGCCGCACAGGAAGGGCGGCTCGTATCAAGGAGCCCGCACGGCAGCGGTAGCGGGCCGGTGTTACTAGACCCATTCCATCCTCGCCTGCTACGCTTATTCCGCACGAACCACAGATTCAGAGGAGGGCCGTGTGGCAATCCTGCCAATCCGGATGGCCGGCGATCCGGTCCTGCGCCAGAAGGCGAAGAAGGTGCGGACCATAGACGCCTCCATCCAGAAGCTCATCGATGACATGATCGAGACCATGCGGGACGCGCCGGGAGTCGGCTTGGCCGGCAACCAGGTGGGTGTGCCGCTCCGCGTCGCCGTCATCGAGGTGCCCGAGGAAACGGAGGAGGGCGAGGATGACGCCCCGCGGGAGCCGCCGGCCCGTCAGCTCTACACTCTTATCAACCCTCAGATCGTCAAACGCTCCGGCCGGCGACGCCTGGAGGAAGGCTGCCTCTCACTGCCTGGATACAAAGCGGAACTCACCCGATCCGTCAGTGTAACCGTCAAGGGCCTGAGCCGGGACGGGAGGGAAGTGCGCATCAAAGCGCAAGACAACCTTCTAGCAGAGGCTCTGGAGCACGAGATCGACCACCTCAACGGTGTTCTCTACATCGACCACCTCGAGACGCTGGACGAGTTGGTGAGGATCGAGCCGGCGATCGAGGAGGGAAACGACGACGTCGGGAAGACACCTCCGGACGCTCCAGCCCGGCGGCGCGGAAGGCGCAAGAAGGGCGAGGCAGAGGCCCCGACCGGTCGGGGTGATTCATGATGAGCCGCGCAATCCCGCTGACGCCCGCCGTCCGCACGCTTCTGAGCGCCGCCGAACAGCTACTGGCCGGAGAACCCGGCTTCCTCGTTGGCGGGTCGCTCCGCGACACGATTCTGGACCGTGATGTGAGCGACGTCGACCTCGCGGTTCGCGGCGATGCGCCCAGTTTCGCCCGCGCACTGGCGGAGCACCTCGACGGACACTTCGTGCTGCTCGACGAGTCGCGCGGCATCGCACGCATCGTTCTCGATAGAGGCCCGGTCCGTTTCATCGACGTCACCAGCATGAACGGAGACATCCGGGCGGATCTGGGCCGGCGAGACTTCACCATCGACGCCCTCGCTGTCCCTCTCGACCGGCTCGTCAGAGAAGAGCAGACCGAGATCATCGATCCGCACGGCGGCATCGCCGATCTGGAGGACGGCATCGTCCGACTGGTCTCGGAGCGAGCACTCGTGGAAGACCCGCTGCGACTGCTGCGAGCCGTCCGCCTGGTCGCTCAACTCGGCTTCCGGCTCGCACCGGAGACGGCCGACGCCATTCGCCGCCATGCCCAGCGAATCACGCGCGCGGCGGCCGAGCGCCAACGCGACGAGCTGGTGCGGTGCCTCGCCACATCCCGCGCGGCTCACTCCTTCCGCCTCATGGACGACTTAGAGCTGCTGGACCGGCTCCTCCCCGAAGTCACTGCCGGGCGCGGGGTGACCCAGCCCAAGGAGCACTACTGGAACGTCCTCGACCATGCGCTTGAGACCGTGGCCTGCGTCGACTGTCTCCTGTCCGAGGAGGAACCCGCCGACCGGCGCGAGGCCCGCTTCTGGCACACGCTCTGGAGTTCCTTCGCGCCGTTTCTCCCCGAGTTGCGTCAGCACCTGGCGGAGGAGGTGAGCGAGGGACGCTCGCGAGCGACGTTACTCAAGCTGGGGGCGCTCCTTCACGACGTAGCGAAGCCGGAAACCCGGTCGCCCGACGCCACCGGCCGCATCCGCTTCTTCGGCCACTCCGAGAAAGGAGCCGAAACCGCGCGCCGCGTGCTGCTCCGCTACCGATTCAGTCGCCGGGAGACCGACCTTGTGGCAACGATGGTGGAGGCGCACCTGCGACCGGGGCAGTTGAGCCAACAGGGTCCGCCCAGCCGGCGCGCCCTCTTCCGTTTCTTCCGCGACACCGGCGAGGCAGCCGAGAGCGTGCTCCTCCTCAGCCTGGCCGACCATGCCGCGGCCCGCGGCCCCCGCCTGCGCATCGACGGATGGCGCCGCCACGTCGCCTACGTTGCCCATATTCTGGCTCGACGAAACGAGGAAGAGGCGATCGTGAGGCCGCAGCGCCTCCTAACGGGCGACGATATCATGGCCGAGCTATCGATGGGCCCGGGACCGGAGGTGGGCCGCCTGCTCGCCGAACTGGAGGAGGCCCAGGCGAGCGGCGAGATCCGCGGTCGCGAAGACGCCCTCGCCTTCGTCCGCAGTCGCCGCCGAGCGCGCGAAGCAAGCCACACCCTGGAGGTCGGCACTCTCGGGGTGAGACTACACGAGGCCGGGCGGCAGCATGCAGCCCTGGCCAGCACAGGAGGACGCACGTGAGAACCGCTAGCGGCGCCAGCTTCATCATCGCGCCCGTGATCGCGGCCGAGGAAGGAATGGGAGCCTAGGGACCATGCGCAGATGGTGGCGCCGTATTCTACTCGTCCTCATCATCGCGCTCACCGCGTTCAGTATCTACGTGGTCTGGCCGTCGGAGCCGGATCGATACCTACCCGACTTCATCCCCTGGCCGGAAGGCCAAGGCATCGAGTTCAGCATCCCCACGATCGAGGGTGGCACCTTCGGGACGTCCCACATCGAGCGCCGCGCGATGAGCCTGGGCCTCGACCTCCGCGGCGGCACCCGGCTGGTGCTGGAGCCTGAAGAGGGTGTGCAAGTGGACGACCTGGGCGCCGCCCTTGATGGCGCCAAGAAGGTGATTGAGCGGCGCGTGAATGAGTTCGGCGTCGCGGAGTCGGAAGTGAACCGCCTGGGCGGCGACCGATTGGCCGTGCAGCTTCCGGGCATCAAGCCGGACGAGGCGATCCAGAAGATCGGCCGTACCGCACTTCTGCAGTTCTGCGAGCCGGTGATGGACGCCCAGGGGAACGTAGCAGTTCTGCGCGAGGGCACGATCCAATACAAGCCACAGACGTGTGAACCCGTGCGGGACGAGACCGGCAACATCATCGTCGAGGGCGGCCAGATCACGTACGAGGAATGGAATCCGGACGTCCGGCTCTTCAGCAACGACGAGATCATCTGGACGCCGGCAACCGCGGAACTGGGCGGCGTGGAGACCGCCCTGACTGGTGAGTTCCTCAAGCCTACCACCTACGTTGCTGCCGACCCCGTCGTGGGCACACCACGGTTGATCTTCGAGTGGAACAGCGATGGGGCGGACATCTCCGAGAAGGTGACCGAACACCTCTCCGACGGCAACTACCCCCTGGCACCGTTCCTCGACGGGGACCCCATCCGCGGCGACGACGACCAGATCATCGCCCCCAGCGTGCGGAGCGTCATCACCACCATCGGCGAGATCACCGGCCTCAGCCTGGGCGAAGCGCAGGAACTGAGCAAGCTGCTGAACACCGGCGCATTCCCTATCCCCCTCCGGGTAGTCCAGCAGCAGGACGTCGACGCGACGCTGGGCGAAACTGCTGTACGCAACAGCGTGATCGCGGGTGAGGTAGCCCTGCTGCTGATCATGCTGTTCATGATCCTCTACTACCGGTTGCCGGGGCTGATGGCGGCACTCGCTCTGGTCGTCTACACAAGCTATGTGCTGGCCATCTTCAAGTTGTGGCCGGTCACGCTGACGCTGGCCGGCGTCGCCGCCTTCGTCCTCTCCGTCGGGATGGCTGTGGACGCCAACATCCTGATCTTCGAACGGATGAAGGAAGAGCTGCGCCTGGGGCGCAACCTGACCGCGGCGCTGGAGGACGGGTTCAATCGCGCCTGGTCCTCCATCCGCGACAGCAACATCTCAACGCTGATCACGTGTGTCATCCTCTACTGGTTCGGCAATCAGTTCGATGAGGCCGCCATCAAAGGCTTCGCCATCACCCTTGCCATCGGCGTGCTGGTGAGCATGTTCTCCGCCATCACCGTGACGCGAACGTTCATGCACCTCATCATCAGCTTCCGGCCTTTCGCACGCCGGCTCGGGCTCTTCGTCTCAGACCTGCCGGAGGATTTGCTGCGAGAGGCCCACCGGATGCCCGCCGTAGCCGGTGGGGCATCCGGACGATCCGGGGAGCGAGGCTAGCATGAGCCAACCACCCGCCCTCGACCTGGTCGGCAAACGGGGCTGGTTCTACCTGTTCTCTTTCGTCATCCTGCTGCCCGGCGTCATCTCGCTCATGATCCCGCCCAGCCTCAAGCCCGGCATCGACTTCAGCAGCGGCTCCACCTTCTCGGTGCGCTTCGAACAACCTATTACGAAGGAGGAGTTGGGAGGCGCGCTGGCCGACCTCGGCCACCCGGAGGCGCGGGTGCAGGGAACCGGCGAAAACGAGTTTCTGGTGCGCACAAAGGAACTGCGCGGCGCGGCCTCAGCACCGCCCGTGGGCCCCGCGCCTCCCTCCGAGCGAGACGCCATTGAAGCCGCACTGCGGGAGCAATTCGGCAACATGACGGACGCCCAAGGCGTGGCCAGCCCACAGCAGGGTTTCCTGGAGTTCTCATCCATTTCGGCAACCCTGTCGAAGGAGATCGCGCGCAACGCAGGCATCGCGCTGATCGTGGCCTCGGGCGCCATCTTCGTCTATCTCTGGTGGTCGTTCCGATCGGTGCCCCAGCCATTCCGCTTCGGGACGGCGGCTGTCCTGGCGCTGCTACACGACGTGCTGTTCGTGGTCGGCGTCTTTTCGATCCTCGGCAAGTTGATTGACACTGAAGTCAACTCCTTCTTCATCACCGCCCTTCTTACCGTCATCGGCTTCTCAGTGCACGACTCCATCGTCGTCTTCGACCGCATACGAGAGACGGTGAACCGCGGCGAATACCGCGCCTTCTCGGAGGCGGTAAACGCCAGCCTGCTGCAGACGATGGGGCGCTCCCTCAACACCTCCCTCACCCTCGTCTTCGCCGTCCTCGCGCTGCTCCTCATGGGCGGAGAGAGCATCCGCGAGTTCCTCTGGGCGATGCTCGCGGGGACGATCACGGGGACCTACAGCTCCGTGTGCATTGCCTCCCAGATCCTGGTCTCCTGGGACGAAGGTGACGTGCCCCGCCTCTTCCGGCGTTTCTTCCCCCGACGAGAGCCCGAGGAGGAAGGAGAGACCGAACCGTTCGCCGCGGAGGCCTAGGCGCGCCCTGCATCGCTGCCCGACGGCGAAGGTAGAAGACGAAAACCGGAGGTGAATGCGATGAGCCAGTGTGAAAGCTGCGGGATGCCGCTAGGCGAGGACACCACGTCCAAGCTGGACGAACGCTACTGCATTCACTGCCAGGATCAGCAGTCAGGCGCGCTGGCGACCAAGGAGCAGGTCCGGGAAGGCAGCATCAACGCCGCCATGAGGCTCATGGGAAAGACGAGGGAAGAGGCCGAGAGCATGGCGGACGAGATGATGCCGAACCTACCGCGCTGGCAGAAGGAAGGCTAAGAACCAGGGGGGCGGTCCGCCACGTCAAACGTGGACAGTACCTCGCCAAGCTGAGCCATCACTGGACGTTCCGCTACCCGGCGGCAGCGTGCTTCCCGGCTATTGCTCCGCACTCGAGGACGGCTGCTCCGGTGCCGGCGATCCCCCGGTAGGCGGACGCTGGCGGAGAAGAGCGAGGATCTCTTCGTTCTGTTCCTCTATCCGCCGCAGGCTTGCCATCATGAACTTCGGCGGAGCGTCGTCCGGCATGCTCTCCATCATCCGCCCCATCATGGAGACGCAATGCTGTGCGAGGCCGCCCTTCTCCTCGTCCAGTAGCCGTCGGACCGCGTAGGCACCACCCATCAAGACGAGCATCATGAACAGCAGCTTCTTCATCGTGACCTCCCTACCACTGAGATACGATAGGGACACTCTAAGGCCGGGCCAATTCGCGCCGCAAGACGGAACCAGCCCCGTCGTGCATCGGCGGAGCGTTTGGGCCGTCTGGAGATCCTTCTACTCCAGGACCACCCGTCGGAAGCTCTCGGCGTAGGTGTACGGACTGCCCTCCGCCTGGCCCTTGGCCATCTCGGGGACGAATTGCTCGATCGGGAAATCGCCGAGCTGGCTCCGGTGCTCGCGCAGGGCCGCTATCTTCATGTCCAGGACGCTCTCGATATCCACCCAGTGATTGGCGGAGGAGCCCGCGCCCAGCCATAGCTCCGCGACCTTGTGCGGCTCCAGGCCCTCCTCCAGCAGTTCGGGGAAGGTCAGGCGGTCACGAGCGGCTGGAAAGACGGCGTCGACAGCGGCGTCCCCCGTGGCGCGGTGGTCGGGGTGGTTCGGGTAGTTGTCAGTGATGAAGCGGACCGTCGGGTCGAAGGTCACGACCGTATGAGGGCGGTGCGCGCGAATGACGCGGGCCAGGTCGCGGCGAAGATCGAGCGTCGGCTGGAGCATTCCGTCCTCGTAGCCCAGGAACAGCACCCGCTTGACTCCCAGGCCCGCCGCCGCCCGCTCCTGCTCCTCCTTCCGAACCGCCGCGAGCTGCGCGCTGGTCATGGTCGGATCGTCCGACCCCTTGTCGCCGTTCGTGACGATGACGTAGGTGACGTCGGTTCCCTCGCGGACCCAGAGCACCACCGTGCCGGAGACCAGGAACTCGGCGTCGTCCGCGTGCGGCACGATCACCATCGCTCGGTCAGGCGCCACGTCCGGCTATCCTCCTTGACTCTCGAGAATCGGGGACCGCGGCCGAGTAGACAAGCCGTATCGCGGTAGGCTCACTGAAGCCGGGCCAACGGCGCGGTAGTTCCGGATCTCTGCGCTCCACACCTACCGCTCCCGCAGCACCCGCTCATCGCCCACGCGGCGCGTGACGCGCCGGCGGTCCAGATGCTCCAGCAACGCCTGCGCGTAGCGTCGGCTTGTGCCGAACATGTCGCGCACCCCGGCCAGCGTGATCGTTCCCTCCCGTCGCAGTTGGTCGGTGATACGATCCACCATCTCCTGATACGCCTTCTTGGTGAAGACCACGCCCTCGCCCACCGAGACCGCTTCGCCCTCGTCCTCCAGATAGGCAAGCAGGTCCGGAGGCAGCTTCCTGTCTTTCGGGGGCGAGTAGGGGGTCTCCGCCAGCGCCCGCAGATACGCGTCCGCCTCCGCCCGTTGTTCAGGCGTCAGAGCGGGTGCGCGGCCGGCCAGTGCCACCGTCGTCCCGGCCTCACCAGTCGCCTCGGTCAGCAACGACTCCTCGCCCCAACGACCGAGCGCGGCCGCGAAGACGCGCTCCTCAAGTCGCAGCCTGCTCCGAAGCTCCTCCCGTGGCATCCCGCGACGCAGGGGGCGCTCTCGGTGGTAGCCTTCCACCGCCGCCCGCGCGCGCTCGGCAAGCCCAGCGAAGCCCTCTGCCGTGATCAATGCGGTTGCCGGGCCACCGGGGTCCCCGCCCAGCGCCACCACGCTCCCCTCCTGTACCAGCGCCCTCACCAGAGAGCGCAGCTCATCCAGCGAGCTTTCCATCTCGCCCGCGATGGCCGTCAACGGCGCGGGCTCGACGCGGCGCAACGCGGCGAGCAGCGTCTCACCCGCCGAACCGGTCAGCAACGACTCCAGGCCCTCCAGCGTCGCAGGATGAAAGCGTCGGTGGCGCTTGGGCCGCACGTCCACGATCTCTCCGCCGCCGACGGTGTCGTTCGGGGTGCGCAGGACGAAGCGGTCCCCTTTGACGGCGGCGACCGGCTCCGCCAGGCGCAGTTGCGCCCAGCCCTCCTCGCCGGGCGGCAGCTCCGGCCGGTCGAGCAGCAACAGCCGCGCCGGCACCTCGGCCGAACCGACGTGCAGGGTCAGTGAGATGCTGTGGCGAAGCGGCCTGCGCAGCGATCCCAGCGCCCGAACGCGGGCGTCAAGCACCGTGGTGGGCACCAGAGAACGCGGCAGCGCCAGCACCTGGCCACGTCGCACTTGTTCCTTGGCCACGCCCGAAAGGTTCACCGCGGTGCGCCGTCCCGGCAGCGCCCGGTCCACCTGCTGGCGGTGGTGCTGGAGCCCTCGAATGCGAGCCTTGGGCCCGTCCGGCACGACCTCGATCTCCTGCCCGGTCTCGAATGAACCGTCGATGAGCGTTCCCGTCACGACGGTCCCAAGGCCGGCGATGGTGAAGGAGCGGTCGACGGGCAGCCGCGGCCGGCCGATGTCCCGCTTGGGCGGCGTCGTCTCCAGCCGTTCGTCCAGGACGCGGCGCAACTCATCCAGCCCTTCGCCCGTCAGCGCCGAGCAAGCCACGAGCGGCGAGCCGTCCAGGACTGTTCCCTCGACGGCCTCCATCGCATCCGCCGAGACCAGCTCCAAGAAGTCCTTCTCCACGAGGTCGGTCTTGGTGATGACGATCACGCCTCCCTTCACGCCCAGCTGGTCCAGGATGGCCAGGTGTTCGCGGGTCTGCGGCATCACGCCCTCGTCGGCGGCGATGACCAGGAGCGCCAGGTCGATGCCTCCCGCCCCCGCGAGCATGTTCTTGACGAAGCGTTCGTGGCCGGGGACGTCCACCAGGCTGACCTCGCGCCCCGAAGGCAGCGTCAGCCAGGCGAAGCCCAGGTCGATCGTCATGCCGCGGGCTTTCTCCTCGCGCAGGCGGTCCGGGTCGATACCGGTCAGCGCCTCGACGAGGACCGATTTCCCATGATCCACGTGGCCCGCGGTGCCGATGACGTACATGGTTACGCGTACGTTCTCACTTGTTCGATGGCGCGGACGTACTCCTCCGGCAACCCGTGATCGCGCGCGCCGTTGGCGATGATCGATAGGTACTGCCGGCTGGGAGCGAACTGCCCCGTCTGGTTCGCGACGTAGGCGACGGCCGCCCGCTCCGCGCCAGCGTCGTCTATCACCAGCACGGTCTCTCTGCGATACGCGCGCGGTGCGCCCTCGAATTCATCCAGGGCGGCCATGCCCGCCTCATCCACGTCGTACAGCGCACCCCAGACCTCGGCGCCCGGCTGGGGTACAATGTCTGCCACGCCTCCCTTCCGTCTCGTCGAGTAGCGGGTGAAGGCGAGCCGGTAGTCCGGCAGCCGCGCCCGACCGACCACGGTCGCGCCGGGGCAGCGCCGCTTGAACTGCCTGAGGTGCAGGTTCGACCCGTAGGCGAAGTAGAGAGAACGCGACATGAGAGCGTGCCGCCTTCATTATAGGAACGCCATGCGCGGCCACGACAGGGGACCGGCACGACCATGACCGTCGGCTTCGTCACGAACCCGAACCACGTCGAGCACGCGGTGGAGGGCCACTCCGAAGGACCGGAACGGCTCGAGGCGACGCTGTCCTTGCTGGAGGAGTGCGGGCTGCTCGATCGTCTGGAGCGAATCGAGCCGCGCGATGCCACGGACGAGGAACTGGCCTCGACGCATTCGCCCGAGTACATCGAGGGTCTGCGACGCGCCTGTGCGCAGGGCGGCGGCTGGTTCGACCCCGACACCTACGTCGTCGCGGGCTCCTGTGGAGCCGCCCGGCGGGCGGCAGGCGCGTGCCTCGCCGCGGTCGACGCGGTGCTCTCGGGCGGAGTGCGGTCGGCCTTTTGCGCCGTGCGCCCGCCCGGCCACCACGCGCGGTCGGGCCAGGCGATGGGGTTCTGCCTGCTGAACAACATCGCCGTGGCCGCCCACTATGCCCTCCGGCACCACGGTCTTGAGCGAGTCGCCATCGTGGATATCGACGTGCACCATGGCAACGGCACGCAGGACGCCTTCTACGGCGAACCACGCGTCCTCTACTGCTCCATCCACCTGTATCCCTTCTATCCGGGCACAGGGCGGCCCCGGGAGACCGGCGCGGGCACCGCGACCGGCACCAACGTGAACGTGCCGCTCCCGGCCGGCTGCGGTGACGCGGAGCATCTGGCCGCCTTTGATGCCATCGTGGGTCCGGTCGTCAGGCGGTTCCGCCCGCAGCTCGTGCTCGTCTCCTGCGGCTTCGACGGCCACTTCGCCGACCCGCTGGCCATGATGTCGTTGAGCGTCGACGGCTACGGCGACCTGGCCGGGCGCCTCCGCGCGCTTGCGGAGGAGCTGTGCGACGGCCGCGTCATCTTCGTGCTCGAGGGCGGCTACGACCAGATCGCCCTCCCGTGGGGCATCCGCCGCGTCCTCGAGGTACTCCTCGGCGAGTCTCCCACGCCCGATCCGCTGGGCCCGCTGCCGAACCCTCGGGCACCCGACATCGAGACGCTGCTGAGGGAGATGCGAAGGCTGCACGCACTAGACTAGCAGTGGGAACCTGGCGGGCCCGCGGAATCATGGCATTGCCTTGACGACCTTCATCCCGTGTTCCTTGACCCCCCTTCCGGCCCGCCCGTAGAATGAACGGGTATGCTGGAAGCCCTCTCCCAGAAGCTGCAAGGCGTCTTTCGCAAGCTCGGCTCCCAAGGCACCATCCGCGAGGAGGACCTGGATGAGGCGATGCGCGAAGTGCGCATTGCCCTGCTTGAGGCCGACGTCAACTTCAAGGTGGTCCGCGAGTTCATCGCCAGTGTGCGGGAGCGGGCGCTCGGCGCCGAGGTACTGCAGAGCCTGACGGGCCCCCAGCAGGTCATCGCCATCGTCAACCAGGAGCTCGTGCGCATTCTGGGACAGGACCAGGCGGACCTGCAGATCGCCGCCAAGCCTCCCACCACCGTGATGCTTGTGGGGCTCAAGGGCTCCGGCAAGACCACCACCGCAGCCAAGCTGGCGCTCCGTCTGCGCAAGCAGGGACAGAAGCCGCTCATGGTGGCCGCCGATCCCTACCGGGTGGCGGCGGGCGAACAGCTCCAAGCCCTCGGCCGGCAGCTCGGCATTCCCGTGGCCGGCGTCGACGCTCAGGAGCAGCCCGAGGCCCTGGCCAAGGCCGCTCTCGCAGAAGCGCAGCGCCACGGCGCCACCGCCATCATCGTGGATACGCCGGGCCAGATCGACCTGGAGACGGATGCGATCGGGGAGCTGACCGCGCTGCGCGACAGCTTCTCCCCTACCGAGACGCTGCTGGTCGTCGATGCGATGACCGGTCAGGAGGCGGTCAACGTAGCCCAACAGAACGACGAAGCCCTGGGCATCACCGGCTTCATCATGACCAAGATGGACGGCGATGCCCGAGGCGGCGCAGCGCTCTCCATCCGGGCCGTCACCGGGTTGCCCATCAAGTTCATCGGCGTGGGAGAGAAGGTGGAAGCGCTGGAGCCGTTTGTCCCGGACCGCTTCGCCTCTCGCATCCTCGGCATGGGCGACGTACTCAGCCTCGTCGAGAAGGCCACCGAAACCTTCGAGCAGGAGGACGTCGAGCGGCTGCAGAAGAAGCTGCGCACCAAGACCCTGGACCTGGAGGACTTCATGATCCAGATCCAGCAGGTGAGGAAGATGGGCCCGGTCAGCCAGTTGCTGGAGATGATACCGGGCCTCTCATCGGCAAGATCGCAGATCGACTTGGACAGCATCGACGACAGCATGTGGGACAGGGCGGAGGCAATCGTCTACTCCATGACGCCGGAGGAACGGCGTCGTCCCGAGATCATCAACGGGAGCCGCCGCAAACGCATCGCCCGCGGCAGCGGCACCACGCCCCAGGAGGTGAACCGCCTCCTCAACCAATGGAAAGAGGCCAAGAAGATGGCCCAGGCGGTGGCCGCCGGACACGGCCCCAGCCTGCTCAGATCGCTCCAGCGCTAGGAAGGCTACCATGCTCCGAATCCGACTCCGAAGGGTGGGCAAGAAGAAGCAGCCCATGTACCGCATCGTGGTGGCAGACTCGCGGGCGCCCCGCGACGGCGCCTTCGTGGAGGTCATCGGCCACTACCAGCCTCTCGTCACTCCATCGACCATCGTGATCGATGCCGATCGGGCCCGCCACTGGCTGGACCACGGCGCCCAACCCTCGGACCGCGTGGCGAAGTTGCTCGCTATCCAGGGCATCGCCGAGCTACCCGCCAAGCTCAAGGCCCGCATGGAGTTAGGCCAGCAGCGCGCAAAGGAGGCCGCGAAGGCCAAGCCCAAGGCTGAGACCGAGGCCCCGGCTCACGAAGCGGCCGCCAGCGCCGAAGCGGCCGGGGCACCCGAGGAGCTCCCTCCGGCAGAGGCCCCCGCGGAAGAAGCGCCGGTTGAGGAGGAACGGCCGGCGGAGCCGGAGCAGGCGGCGGGCGCCGAGGAGAAGGCCGAGGAATGAAGGAACTCATCGAATTCGTGGCGCGCGCCATCGTCGATGACCCGGATGCCGTCGAAGTGGAGGAGGAGGAGGGCGGCGACCGGATAGTCCTCCATCTCTACGTCGCGGACAATGACATGGGCAAGGTCATCGGCAAGCAGGGCCGAATCGCCAACGCCATGCGCGACCTGCTCAAGGTGGTGGCGGCCCGGAACGACACGCGCGCAAGCCTTGAGATCGGCGACTGACGTCGCCATGCCCTTGTGCCCCCCAAACAGCCTCCCAAGAAGCCCGCATCGCGTCCTCCGCCCCAACCCCGCAGCGGCTTCGTCGCCGTCGGGTGGGTACGGGCGCCCCGAGGCATCCGCGGCGAGCTAACCGTCGATCCCCTGACGGACTTCGCCGGGCGCTTCCATCCCGGCGCCACGGTGTGGGCCTCCGGCACGCCCTACGCGGTCCGGCGCGCGCGCAGCCACCGCCGAGCGCTCCTCCTAGAGCTTGAAGGCATCGAGACGCGGAACCAGGCCGAAACGTTCCGCGGCCTGCTATTGGAGGTACCTGAAGAAGAGCTGGCGCCCCTGACCGAGGGCCAGTACTACCGCTTCCAGATCATAGGAATGGACGTGGTGGACCGGGAGGATCAGCCGCTCGGGCGCATCGAGGAGATACTGGACACGGGCTCGAATGACGTCTACGTGGTTCACGGCCCGGACGGGGAGCTGCTCTTGCCGGCCATCGACGCAGTGGTGAAAGAGGTAGACGTGGCGGCCCGCCGAATGGTCGTAGAGCCGCTCCCAGGGCTGGAGCCGCGCCCCAGGAAGCAACAGCGCCGCTAGGTGGTGCCCACGGGTTCACACCTGGATTCACGCCTGGGCAGGCCGGGCGGGAACCACCGCATCCATCGGAGGACTCAGTCCATCCACGTGTCAGTGGGTGACCCATGAGGCCGTGGCGCACACCGCGTTAATACCGGGCGCGCCCTTGCCGATACTCATTCGTAGGAGTGCGGGCTTTCCCTCACACTTCTCGGAGTATCGCCATGCGCGTTGATGGATTCCGACCCGGCCGCCTCATCAATCCTCGAAGATCGTTCGCCACGCGGCTGGCGCTGGCCATGGCTGTGCTGGTAGCACTTGGCGTAGCGGCTGCTACGTTCGTCACCAGCGAGGTCGTGCGATCGACTGTCACCGACCGCACCGGGGAGAACTTCCAGGCGCAGGCGGAAAGCCTCAACAAACTGGTTGCGTTGTATCTCCTAGAGAAGGTCACCGAGTTGCAGGTGGTGGCGTCCTCGGATGCGATCGAAGAGGCCGTGGCTGCGCGCAACACCTCCTACGCAGCTCCTCCAGAGCAGATCCAGGAGGAGATCCAAGCGCTAGACGCGCGATGGGCAGGCGCCGCCGATGACGACCCCCTCATCCTCTCAGTCACATCAACAGACAAAGCGATCAATCCCGCCTCGCACGAACTGGCGAGCTTCCTTGATTCATTCGAGGCTCACAGCGAGGTATTCGTCACGGACCGCTATGGCGCCACCGTCGGCGCGACCGGAGTCTTATCCGACTACTACCAGGCAGACGAATCCTGGTGGGCGGCCAGCTGGAACGGCGGCGAGGGCGCCGTCTTCATCTCCGATCCCGAGTTCGACGAGAGCGCAGGGATTGCGGCGCTGCTCATCGCCGCCCCAGTCGTGTCCGATGAGACCGGCGAAGTGATCGGAGTTATCCGCTCGACACTGGATGTGGCCGAACTCCGCGACCTGATCGAAGGTGTGAGCATCGGCGATACGGGGCACGCGCTGCTGCTCTCCGCTTCGGGCGAAGCGCTCTTCGACGGGAGTGCCGGTTCAGAGGGGGAGAAGAACGCCTTGCCCTCCGAGCTCGAAGCTCCGTCCGGCCACCAGGGGGCCGGTTTCGTTGCGGCCTCCGGTACCTTGCTGGGCTACGCAAACCTCGACGACATCCCTCGCCAGAGCCAGGGAACGGCGGCAGGCCACGGGCAGGCGATGGACGCGGTAGCAGGCCTCGGTTGGACGGTCGTCGTCCGGCAGGACTCAAGCGAAGCGCTGTCCAGCGTCAACATGATCGTGAGAGGCGGCATCGTGGCTGGAATCGTCGCCGTGATTCTCGCGGCCGCTATCGCCCTACTTCTCGCCCGGGCCATGACCAGGCCGCTCGTCGATCTGAGTCGCGCAGCCGGCCAGATCGGCGTCGGAAACCTGGAAGCGCTCTTGCCCAAACCGGGCAACGACGAGGTTGGTCAGCTGACGACCAGTTTCGGCTATATGGCCGGACGGTTGCGCAACCTTATCGACTCGCTCAAGGCACGCTCGGCTGAAGTCTCACGCGCAAATGAGGAACTGCAGGGTGAGATCGCGGAGCGTAAGCGCGCCGAGGCCGCCCTCCGCGAGAGTGAGGCGAAGTACCGCCACATCTTCGAGAACGTGCAGGACATCTACTTCCACACTGAGCCGACCGGCACCATCCTGGAACTGAGCCCGGCGGTGGAACGGTTCGGCTACACCCGCGAGCAACTGATCGGGACATCTGTCCTGGACATCTACGAGAACCCAGACGAGCGGGCAGCGTTCGTCGATGAGCTCCTGAAGAGTGGAGAGGTTATCGACTATGAACTCCACCTCAAGGCGGGTGACGGTCGCGTGGTTCCATCCTCTGCGAGCGCGTTCATTCGCCGCGACTCAGACGGCACTCCCATCGGAATAGAAGGGACACTGAGGGACATCACGGAGCGCAAGCAGGCGGAGCAGGCACTCCGAGAGAGCGAACAACGCCTCAGGACCGTTGTCGCCAGTGCGCCGATCGTCCTCTCCGCCATGGACCGTGACGGCGTGTTCACACTCTCAGAGGGCAAGGGTCTAGAAGCGTTGAGGCACAAGCCCGGTCAGGTCGTAGGACAGTCCGTGTTTGACGTGTTTCGCGAGGTGCCCGCGGTCCTCCGTGACGTTCGCCGCGCTCTCGACGGCGAGACGTTCACCTCGACAGTGGACATAGGAAGACTCACCTACGAGACGCACTACATGCCGGTCGCCGACCACCAGGGAGAAGTCGCCGGCGTCATCGGAGTGGCCATGGATATCACCGAGCGCCGGCGGGCCGAAGAGGCGCTGGGCGAAAGCGAGCAACGCCATCGCACCCTGCTCGAGAACTACGTCGACGGCGTCAGCCTCATCATTGATGGCAAGATCGCCTACGTCAACCCGCGGCTGACTGACATGATCGGCTACACGCTTGAGGAGCTACGCGACCTATCGCCCAGCGATCTGGTTCTGCAAGAAGAGCAAGCAGAGCCCGCGGCGCGGCCTGGTGCAGCCCTCGAGGGAGATTTCGCCCTGGCAGCAGAGCACAAGGTAATCAAGAAGGATGGTAGTCTGCTGCCCGTGGAAGTCTCGGCACGGCTAGTACAGCTCGCGGGCAAGACGGCGGTCCTCGCCGTCGTCCGCGACATCACGGAGCGCAAGCGCGCCGAGGAGGCGCTCCGTGAAAGCGAAGCGAAGTACCGGCGAATCTTCGAGAACGTCCAGGATATCTACTTCCACACCGAGCCCACAGGCACCATCATCGAACTGAGCCCAGCGGTCGAGCGGTTCGGCTATACCCGCGAGCAACTCGCCGGCACATCGGTGCTGGACATCTACGAGGACCCGGACGAGCGGACAGCGTTCGTCCAGGCGCTCCTGGAAGACGGTGAGGTCCTCGACTATGAACTCCACCTCAAGGCCGGGGACGGCCGCGTGGTCCCGACCTCCACCAGTGCCTTCATCCGTCGGGGTCCGGACGGCACGCCGGTCGCGATAGAAGGCACCCTAAGAGATATCACCGAGCGCAAGCGGGCGGAGGAGGCGCTGCAGGCCAGCGAGAGCAAGTTCCGCACTATGGCAGAGACGCTCGCCGCCGCCGCGTTCATCTGGCAAGGAGAGCGCCTTCGCTACGTGAATCCCGCGGCCGAGAGCATGACCGGCTACTCACGTGGAGAGTTGCTGGCCATGAATTTCTGGGACATGATTCACCCCGACCTCCAAGAGTCCGTGAAGCAGCAGGGAATGGCGCGCCAGCACGGTGCCGACTTGCCCTCGCGCTATGAACTCATGATCGTCACCAAAGCGGGAGACACGCGCTGGGTGGAGTTCACCGGAGGCACTATTGAGTACGAGGGCCGGCCCGCTGCGATCGGGACTTCCTTTGACATCACGGAGCGCAAACAGGCAGAGAAGGCGTTGCGGCAGAGCGAGTCCAAGTTCCGCACCATGGCGGAGACGCTCGCCGCCGCCGCGTTCATTTTCCAGGGCTACGCCATACGCTACGCCAACGCGGCCGCTGAGACCATCACCGGCTACACGCGAGAAGAGCTGCTCTCGGTGAACTTGTGGGATATCATCCACGCCGATTCCCAGGACATGGTGCGGCGGCGGAGAGAGGGGCGCCGGCAGGGCCAGCAGGCGCCGATGAGTTACGAAGTCAAGATAGTGACCAAGGGCGGCGAGGAGAAGTGGGTCCACTTTACCGGCGGCCCCATAGAATTCGAGGGGCGAGAGGCCGTAATGGGAACGGCGTTCGACATCACGGAGCGCAAGCAGGCCGAGGAGTCGTTGCGGGAGCAGGCCCGGCGCGATCCTCTCACCGGTACCCTGAACCACGCCGCCATCGTGGACGAACTGCGAAGCATTGTGGCCGACGGAAACGACACATGCCACCACTGTGTCGCGATGGTCGATGTAGACGGTCTCAAGGCCGTGAACGACACCTACGGCCACCAAGTCGGCGATGCCCTGCTGGTGGCGACAGCCGGCGTGCTGTCCAGGGACGGCGCCGTTGTTGGACGTTACGGCGGCGACGAGTTCGTGGTGATCCTGCCGCAGGCAGACCGACACGCTGCGGAGCACTATCGCACCGATGTCACGGCAGCGCTGCGGGCAGCCAGCGTCACAGACCCGCAGAGCGGCGCCACGATATCGGCCGCCATCAGCATCGGACTCGCCGTGTATCCAGACGAGGCCGACACCGTCGCCGAATTGATCCAGCTCTCCGATAGCGCGATGTACGCGGCAAAGCGGCAGCGGCCCATCGTGCCCGATGGCCTGACCACGGCGCGCCCCGAATACGAGGATCGCGCCGCGGAGATGGTCGGCCATATCGTGCCCTTCCTTACGTCCCCGGCCCAACTCGACGACAGGATCAAGCTGGTCGCCCAGCGCATCTCCGTGGCCGCCGGCTACGACGCCGTCAACATCGACATCTTCAGCCAGCGCACCGGCCCCCCAAACACGCGAAACGTCTTCGCCGAGGTCTCCCAGGAGGTGATCAAGGCCTGGCGCGGCGACCAGCGGCCGGTGGAGGAGGACCCGTTCATCCAGTTGGTGTTGCGGACTCGACGCGGGATCACTGTGGATGATCCGCAGAACGACGAGCGGCTCACCGAGAATCAGCGGAACGCCCTGCGCGCCGCGCAGCTCAGATCGGCCGCTGTCGTTCCGCTCTTCTGGGAGGACGAACTGATCGGTGTCCTCTCGGTGGCCAGCAAACGAGAAGGCGCGATCACGGCACGCGATGTCCAGTTCCTGACAACCGTCGCTACCCAGGTCAGCGCCATCGTACGCATGGCCACCCTCGTCGACCAACTCCAGTCCACCTCCAGCCGGCTCGCCCAAGCCCAGGGCGACACCGTGCTCCTCCTCGCCGCCGCCGCCGAGGCGCACGACCTTGCCACGGGCCTCCACCTCCAGGGTGTGCGCGCCCTCACCCAGGCCCTCGCCCGCGAGCTTGGCTACAGCGAAGACGATGCACACGCCCTCAGCCTCGCTGCCGTGCTACACGACATCGGCAAGATTCGAGTACCCGACTCCGTTCTGGCCAGCCCCGGTCCGCTCCCCGACGGCGACTGGGAGCTCATGAAGCAGCACACCGTTTGGGGCGCGGAGTTCCTCGCAGACCGACCCGGCTTTGAGCTTGCTTCCGAGATCGCCCTCTGCCATCACGAGCGCTGGGATGGGACCGGCTACCCGCGGGGGCTCTCCGGCGAAGCCATCCCCGAAGCCGCCACCATCGTCACCGTCGCCGACAGCTTCGACGCGATGACCCACGACCGCCCCTACCGCGCCCGGCGTTCGACCGACCAGGCCGTACAGGAGATCCTGGCGTACTCCGGCAGGCAATTCAGCCCCAAGGTGGTTGCAGCCCTGAAACGGCTATTCGAACGGGGCGCGCTGGTCCCGGCCCTCAAGTCCGCCCCGAACGAGCAAGCCGCCGCCTAGCCACCCGCGCGCCGGAGCGCGGCAACAACTAGTCCTTAGGCACCGACGGCTCCGCCAGCCCCTGATAGAGCTGGCGGTAGCGAGCCAGATTCTCTACCACGAGCCGCACGTACATCTCGGTCTCGGGGAACTCGATCTCCTCCACGAACCGGTCAACGTCGTCGCCGGCAGCTCTTCGCCAACGGAGGGCATTGCCCGGTCCACCGTTGTACGCCGCCAGGGCATGATAGACGCTTCCTTCGAAGAGGTCCAACTGCTCCGACAGGTAGTGGGCCCCGAAACGCAGGCTCACAGAGGCGCGGTACAGGTCATCGACCTGGAAGTCTGCCCAATCCAGGTCGTCCGCTATCGCCTCCCCGGTCGCGGGCATCACCTGGGTGAGCCCGCGCGCGCCGACGGGAGAGCCGGCCAGTGGGTCGAAGAAACTCTCCTGGCGGATCAGCGCCAAGAGGAGCAGGTCCGGCACATCTTCGTCGCCGGCCGCTTCCTGCAGCACCCCCACGAAGGGCGCGGGATAGGCCAGGCGCCAGAGGTCGAGCGGGGCGGACTCGGCCGCTCCCTCGGGCACGGCCCGCAGTAGCCGCGCGGCCGCCTGGGATGAGAGATCGGTCATGCCGACCGAGTTGAAGAGGCCCGCTAGCTGGTAGAGGGCGAAGGGTTCCGTCCCAGCGGCCTCCAGGAGCAGGGCAAACTCGTCGCCGGCCTGCCGGCTCATGCCAAGCGCCAGGAGTTGCCTGCCCTGTCCCCAGTGCCGATCGAACAGCAGGATCTTCAGGGCCGCCCAAGGGTCGGCGCCGCCCGTTTCCAGCACCCATCCCCTGATGGCGTGCCAGTCCGGTTCCGCCGTTCCCTCCAGTCCGGCATCCGGCAGTTCGCCTTGAGCGTCACCCAGGAGAACGGCGGCTCGCAGCGCATAGTAGTCGGCCGTCGCTTCCTCGCGCAGGCCCTGCCACGTCTTCTTCGCCGCGTCCTCCTCGCCCGCCGCCGAAAGCGCCTTGCCCTGCCAAAGGAGCGCGCGCTGTCTCTCTTCCCCTTCTGCTCCCCCGGCCAACGCGGCGAATTCACCGGCCGCCTGCTCGAAGTCGCCGCGGTCGTAGGCAAGCAGGGCCAGTCGGAACCCGGCCTCGGACGCCCAACCCGATCCGCCTAGCTGCGCTACAAGCTGCCGGTAGCTCGCTTCTGCGTCCTCTATGCGGTCCTTCTGCTCCAACAGCCGGCCCCGCCACCAGAGCGCGTCGTCGGCCAGCTCCACCCGCGGGTCCAGCTCCACAACGCGGGCGTAGCCCTCAATTGCGTCATCGATGCGACCGACACGCTCATCCATTACGGCCAGGTAGTAGGAGGCACGCGCAGCCAGCGAGCGGTCGGGCCCGTTTCGGTTGGTCTCAAGCGACGTCTCGAACGCCTCTCTCGCCTCTCGATCGCGGCCCCCGCGGTAGTAGACGAGGCCAACGTAGTAGCTATCAAGCGAGACGGTGGAGGCGGGCGGCTCATCGACGATCGCTTGGGCCGTCGGCGTCTCCGGAAAGCGCTGGATGACGGCGGTCCAGGCGCTGAGGCGCGGCCCTTCGTCACCCAGGTCATACTCGATCGAGGCGGAGCGCCAGAGAGCAAGCGCCTGATCGGCCGGGCTGATGCTCTCGCGCTGAAGCCGCACGTACCAGATCAGGGCACCCTGTGGTTGCGAAGCCTCCAGCGCCTCAGCCATGCTCAGGATCAGGCCGACTCGAACCGAGCGCGGAAGCTCTTCGTCCAGCAGTTGCTGCGCCTCAAGAACGGCCTCCGGGACGCGCCCCACGTTCGCCAGCGCCTCCGCCCTCCCGAGCCGCGCATATGTGGCGGCACCACCCCCGCCTTGGATGTAGGCATCGTAGAGAGGGAGTGCCTCATCCCAGGCGTTCTTGAGGGCGAGCGCTTGGGCCAGTAGGAACTGCGCGGCGCGGACGTCTGACTCCGGCGATGCCTCCAGCATATAGGCATCCAGCTCACGCACCGCGGCGTCCACCTGGCCATCATCCAAGTAGACGCGGGCCAGGGCTACGCGAGCCGCCAGCCGCTCCTCCCAGGTCCCCTGCTCAATTACCGAGAGATAGGTGGCGATGGCGGCCTCAAACTCGCCCTGTATCGCGAACTCGTCCGCGAGGGCCGAGTCTGGGGGCGACGGCGTCGGTGTCGGCGTCTTTGGCGCCGGCGTCGAGGTCGCGACGGTTTCGGTCTCCGGGGCGGCTTGGAGCGGCCCCGCCTGCCCGGCCAAGGCCAGAGCGAGAAAGCCCAGCAGGAACGCCCGAGCGGCGGGCGGGAGACGATTCATCTGTGTACGCTACCGCTCCGATTGCACCCCATTTCGGCCAATGGTACACTGCCGGCCGAAGCTCGTAAAGCCACGACCCGGTCGATCATGAGCCTGCTACATTGTACCGGCACCGGCCCCGACCGCGAGGGTTCCACTCGCTCCTTGCTCATGGGCAGCGACCCCGCAGCGAGTACGGTCACGCGCGCGGTGTGCGCGGCCCCGGCGGTCTAGCCGATGAGTGCCTACACCTACCCGCGCTGCGAGCCGGGCAGCGGCGACCACCAGGACTTGGTAGAGCGTCTCAACGCCATCGTCCCCACGCTCCGCAGAGAGGTCACCGGGCTGCCGGAAGCCGTCCTGGCGTATCGTTCGGGGGAAGACGAATGGTCCATGAAGGAGCTCTGCGGCCACCTGCGCGACAACGCGGAGTTCCTCCACAGGCGGCTTCACGCCATGGCAAAGCTGGAGCAGCCATACCTGGAGCCCTGGGACCAGGAAGTGGAGATGCGCGAGCGCAACCCTCAGGCCTCATCCATCGACGAGCTGCTCACTGAATTCGCCACCCAGCGGGCCGAAACGGTCGGACTGCTGGCGGGCTTGGTGCACTGGAACTGGGCGCGCCAAGGCCGTCACGCGGAGCGGGGGCGTATCAGCATCCGTCAGCTCGTGGAGACCGCGATCGAGCACGAAGAACTGCACCTGGAGCAACTCCGCCGAGCAAAGGCCGCGGCCGAGAGCGCCGTCGGCCGCGGCTAGTCTCCGCAGCGCCCTTCGCCGCTCCGTTCCCTCAATACTCGTAGCCGTCGCCGGCGATCAGGTCGCGGTACCAGTAGCCGCTGTTCTTGATCGTGCGCTTCTGCGTCTGGTAGTCCACATAGACGATACCGAGTCGCTGCGAGTAGCCGAACGTCCACTCAAAGTTGTCCATCAGCGACCAAGCGTAGTACCCGCGAACGTCCGCCCCCTCCTCCATCGCCCGCGCCACCTGGGCGATGTACTTCTCGTAGTAGCTGATGCGCCGCCGATCATCTACCGTGCCGCGCTCGTCCGGCCCATCGCTGTAGGAGGCGCCGTTCTCGGTGATGTAGATGGGTCGCTGGTAGTCCTTCCAGATGCGCGCGATCACGTCGTGCATCGCCTCCGGGTAGATCTCCCAGCCCATCTCAGTGCGGTCCGCGCCGGGGACGTCCACCGGACGAATCCCGATGTTCGCGTCCTGCGGGTTGTTCGCGATGACCGTGCGAGTGTAGAGGTTGATGCCGATGAAGTCCAACATCGCCCGCACGGTCTCCATATCCCCCGGCTCCACGCCAAGACGCTCCGGCTCCATGCCGCCCACGTACGCTTCGGGGTAGCGGCCGTTCTGAGCCGGCTCCAAGAACCAAAGGTTGTTGAAACGGAAGTGCCGCTCGGCGGCCGCCTTGTCGTCATCGCTTTCGCTGACAGGGTAGGCGCCGCCCATGCTGAACGCGCTGCCCAGCTCTGGTGCCCTGCCGGTCGCCCGCATCGCCTTCGCAGCGAGCCCCTGCGCCAGGTTGGCCACATGCGTCGTCCGCAGCGCCATCGCCGGATCGCGCAGGCCGGGAGGGTGGATGCCGGCCATGTAGCCCAGGATCGTGAAGACCCACGGCTCGTTGAAGATGAGCCAGCGCTTCACCCGGTCACCCAGGGCGTTCGTCATCATCGCCGCGTATTCCGCGAAACGCTCCGCCGTGTCCCGATTCGCCCAGCCGCCCTCGTCCTGGAGCGCCTGGGGCAGGTCCCAGTGGTAGAGCGTCGGGAAAGGGATGATGTCGTTTTCGAGTAGCTCGTCGACCAGGCGGTGGTAGAAATCGAGCCCCTTCTGGTTCACCGGACCTTTGCCCTCCGGCAGGACGCGCGGCCAGGAAATGCTGAACCGGTAGCCCCGCAGGCGCAGCTCCCTCATGAGCGCCACGTCCTCACGGAAGCGGTGGTAGTGATCGCACGCGATATCGCCCGTGTCGCCGTCGCGTACGCCGTCCGTCGTGTGGCAGAACCGGTCCCAGATCGATTCCCCCTTGCCGTCCTCGTTCCAAGCGCCCTCGATCTGGTACGCGGCGGTCGCGCAGCCCCACTCGAATCCCTTCGGGAACGTCACCTCGGCCATGATCACACCTCCTCCAGCGATTCACAGCGGGTAGGGACAGATCCTCATCTCCGTCCCAGGGAGCAACCAGCGACCGATCGCCGGGCTGAAGTCCGGCCCACGGAGGACCAAACCTACTCCGGCGGCCCAAGCGCCAGGCCGATGAGCCGGTACACGAGCTTGGCGGCGAGCTGGGCGCAGGCCCGCGGCCCCTCCACCGGCGCCAGCTCCGTCACGTCGAACCCGACGATGTGCCGAGACGCTGACACTGCCGCCAGCAGTTCGACGAGTTCGTCCCAGAGCAAGCCGCCCGGCTCCGGCGTCCCCACCGCCGCCATCTGGGACGGATCGAGGCCATCGAGATCGATGGTGACGTAAACAGCATCGGACAGCCGCTCTGCGATCTCTCGTGGCCCTCCGGCCAGCCTCCGATAGGCCCCGGGCGAAAAGAAGTGGAGGCCGCGCTCGCGGATGAACGCCGCCTCCTCTGCTTCCGCGCTGCGCAGGCCGACCTGAACGACGGGCGCGACCTCGAGTATGCGGCGCAGCGTGCAGGCGTGGTTGTACGGGCTTTCCAGGTAGCTGTCCCGCAGGTCGGCGTGGGCATCTATCGCGAGCACTGAGAGGTCATCCGTGCGCGCGGCGTGAGCCCGAGCCGCCCCAACCGCCACCGTGTGCTCGCCGCCGAGCGTTGCTACGAACTTGCCGGCACCAAGCAACTCAGCAACCACCTCCTCGACGCGCGCCACGGTCGCCTCAGGGCTGCCGGAGTGCGGCGCGAGCTCGGGCAGAGTGTGGATCCCCCAACGAACCGGCTCGAAGCCGAGGTCGAGATCGTACAGCTCCATCTCCTCCGAGCCGGCAATGATCGCGGCCGGCCCATCGCGGGCGCCGGCGCGACCGGTGGTCGTGCCGTCGTACGGCACGGGCAGCACGACGACCCGCGCCCGCTCGAATCCACTGTACTCCTCCGGAGGTGAGACGAAGGACAGGCGTGGGAAGAAGCGTACGTCCGCCATCGCGGGCACTGCCTCAGGGACCCACCGTACGGCCGTCGCCAGGGGCGGCCGGCCTCCGCTCCTCAACGCCTTCGAACGCGAGGGCGGGCGGCTCGCGGCGGGCGATGATGTCGGCGTGCGATTCGACCAGAGCGCTGACGATGAGGGGAAGGGCGACGGTCACCTCGACGTTCACGGTCACGAAGTCGGCCTCCGGCGCGATCTTGCGCCAGGACTGCGCCTCCTCGAAGGTGCACCCGGAGAGGCCTCCCCACTGCGGCTGGTCCATCGTGATCTGGATGCCGTAGCTGTGTCCTGAACCCTCGCGGTCGTAGATGTAGGCGGCGGCCGCCGCCTGCTGGATGAAGTTCTTGGGCGTGCCGCCGCCCAGGTAGATCACGGCCGACTTGCCGGCGCCGGTGACCAGATGCGTCGTTTCCAGCACGTCGCGGATGATGTCGAACCGGACTGCGTGGGACCGGCGGACGCGCGCGTGGGCAAGCGCCAAGCCGTACATGCTGTCTCCCAGAGCGGGGCTGTAGACGGGAACGCCTCGGCGGGCCGCCGCGGTGAGGATCCCCTCCTCCTTGGCGGCAGGCAGAAGGGCTTGCCCCAGCAGGGCGAAGAACTCGCGTGTCGTGTAGGTACGGTCCGAGTCCAGCGTGCGGATGAAGCGCGCCACGAACTCCTCCGCGTTGCTGAAGTCGATCTCCGGCGCCAGCACGTCATAGAAACGGTTGAAACGGAGGCGGCCTAGCGCGATATCGTCCGTCTCCGGCGGGTGCTGCCAGTGACGAGCCCCCAGCGTCTCGTACAGGTCGTGGAAGACGTTCGCGCCCGTGCTCACCACGCAGTCGACCATTCGGTGGTCCACAAGATAGGCCAGGACCGGTCTCATGCCGGCGGGCACGAGCGCGCCCGCGATACCGAGGAAGATGGTGGCCTCCGGGTCGGCCAGCATGCGGCCCCAGATACGGGCCGCCCCCGCCAACTGGCGCGCCTGGAACGACGTGCCCGCCATGCGGTCCATCAGGTCAGCAGCGCTGGCGCCTTCCGTAATAGGAAACGGCACTACCGGCGTTTGACGCAGATCGCCCACGAAGGTCCCTCTCAGCCTGACGAACCGGCCGAAACCGAGGCATTCGCCGTCCGACTCACCTCGGCGACAACCGCGTTCCGTTCCTTCTCAGCAACCGGAATCGCGCTGCTCACGACCTGCGGGTACTCGAGCCCCCGCTCCAGAACACGCGTCCGCGCTTCGCCGAGCTCGAAGGCCTGCTTCACGGTGCGGACGGCGGCGTTCGTGTCGAAGCCCTTGCAGGAGAAGACGTCAACCCAGACATGGCAACGTTCGGGAAAGGTGTGGATGGCGATGTGGCTTTCCGCGATCAAAACGAACCCGGAGACGCCCCAGTCTTCCGGCTTGCTGCCCACATACCGTTGGACGTGAGGGGGCGCGATCTTCGTCATCCCGATGCTCTCGGGATAGCGATCCAGCAGCCCCCGCACCAGCTCTTCGCTGGCGAGCTTCTCCGGGTTCGCACGGAACCCGTCGATGATCAGGTGCATCGGCGTTCCCCCCTTTCCATGGCCTCCCCCCGGACTACCAGGGGGAGCGAGTCATGACCGCACCTCGCTTTTCGCGCGCTTGCGCGCCGATAGTACGCTCCCGGGGCCGGGCGGCACGAGCAGACGTGTCAGCAGCCACCAGCGGCCCTCGGTTCCTTCCGATCCCAGCGATGGCCGGTGCGCCTGAGACCGTCAGGCGCACCGCTCACTGCCCAGGACACAGGGGCGATACTAGCACAGCGTCATAAGGGGTGCAAGATGGCGACGACCCGCTATTGCGAGCCTCCGTCACGCTTGCGTCGCCGGCGCCCGCCGCGGCGTCGCCGGCGACGGCGGGGCGCCTTGTCGTCGGCGGGCTTCGGCGCTTTGGCCTGCCTGGTCTCCCGCTCCGGCGGACGCTCGGGTGGACGCTCCGCACGAGACCGAACAGCCGTCTCAACCGCGCTGGCTTCCAGGAGTTGCTTCTCGATCGCCTCCGCCAGCTCCTTGGGCCGCAGGGACGTGCCGTACATGCCCCGGAACTCCGCAATGGGCATCTCCACCATCTGGGACGCTCCGGGCACTGCCAGCCCGATGGTCTCGTTGGCCATGTTGATCCTGGCCACCTTCACATCACCGGTCGGGGTAGAGATCTTGGCGCCGACCTTGGGGAGACCACCCTTGATTTCGCGATACTGGTCGTACTCGTAGGTGAGACAGCAAAGGAGACGGCCGCAGGCGCCGGAAAGCTTCGAGGGATTGAGAGGCAGGCTCTGCTCCTTCGCCATCTTGATCGAGACGGTAGGGAAGTTGCTCAGCCACGAGCTGCAGCAGTAGCGCTCACCGCAGCGGCCGATACCGTCCACCAGCTTCGCCCGGTCTCGGTCACCGATCTGGAGAACCTGGACTTTGGTGTGGAACTGGGGCGACAGCGTCCGCGCCAGGGAACGGGAGTCAACCCGCTCCTCGGCCGTGTAGTAGAACGTGATTTGCGAGCCGTCCAGACTGTAGTCGCCGCCCACCAAGTGGATATCGAGGCCCTGGTCACCGGCCTCCTGCCGGGCCACCACTAGGTGTTCCGTGGCTCTTTTTTTTTGATCCAGCGCTCGCTCCAAGTCCTCCGGTTCGGCCCGGCGCAGTATGGGCTTGAGCGTTTCCTTGATCTCGCTGACGATCACTTGCTCGGGCGAGACGACGACGCGGCCCACCTCCTGGCCGTGAGCAGTCTCCACCACCACGTAGTCGCCCACCTCCAGGCCCACGTCGTGGGCGTCGAAGTAGTAGACCTTGCCCGCTTCCTTGAACCGGATGCCTACCGGTGTGCGTTGTTGCTCCGCCATCCTTTCGGCGCGACTCCAGCCCGAACGGCTCCGGGCGAATCGCGCCCTCCTCCTTTCCAGCTAGCGGCCGCTACGGCCCGATCCGAGGGGCAACTCCAGAAGCATGACCTCCAGAGCAAGCGTGGGATTCGCGTGCTCCTCCAGATGGCGGCGGCCATTGGTGACGGCTGTCAGCGCCTGCACGGCGCCGTCTATTCCATATTGTGCCGCGTGCGACCGCAGCGTGTCCAGTCGCTCTCCCGCGGCATCGGCGGCCAGCTCCTCCCGGCCGGCCGCGGTCAGCAGCACGCCCCGCCACCAGTCGCGCCAGACCTCCAGGCTGGTCCGGACGGCGTCCGGGTCGCGGGGGAATCGCGCGCCCAGCGACGCAGCGTAGGCGAACCGCTCGTTGAAACCGCCGTCCAGCACCGACTCGATGTCGTCGACGACCCGCTCGCGGTCGAGGAGGACCCGCTCG
Organism: uncultured Dehalococcoidia bacterium; assembly: GCA_964406605.1. Lineage (GTDB taxonomy): Bacteria > Chloroflexota > Dehalococcoidia > DSTF01 > RBG-16-68-14 > CAYOSF01. Next base: position 46,311 of record CAYOSF010000018.1, read on the forward strand.
TTCTCCAGGGCAGCGACGGCCCAGCCGAGCCGGCCCTGCGCCAGCCGCGCGAGCCGCGACGCCATCTCGGGTTCGGCCCCCCAGCGCTCTTGGAGGGCCTCCTCGATTTCGCTCACCGGCACGCCGTAGAAGGCGACGCGGCGGCAGCGAGAGCGCACCGTCTCGCGCAGCGCCTCCTCACGGGCCGTGATGAGAACGAGAACGACGGTCGCCGGCGGCTCCTCCAGCGTCTTGAGGAAGGCGTTGGCCGCCTCCGTGGTGAGCGCGTCCGCCGGATCGATGATGATCACTCGGTAGCGGGCCTCGAAGGGCGTGCGGCTGACCACCCGCTCGAGCCGACGTATCTGGCAGATGCGGATGTCTCGCGAGCCGTCCTCGCTGTGATCCTTGTGCTCGGACTCGTCGCAGACGCCGCCGACGCCCAGCCACTCGACGTCTGGATGCTTGTCCTCCGCAATCAGGCGGCAGGACCGGCACTCCCCACAGGGAGCTGTGAGCGTCTCTCCGGCCTGGGAGCCCGGGGAGACGCCTGCCATGTCACCATTGCCGGGTTCAGCTTGTCTGGAAGAAGCCTGATTCGCTCTCGGCCATCCTTCCGCGGAAGGAAGGCTCGCGGCCTCAGAATCTGAATCTGGGGGGACACCCCCCAGACCCCCCCCACCGGAGGCGGGCACTGGCGGCAGGAGCTCTAGCCCCTGCACCCCGGCAGACCCGCCTTTGCCGAGACGCTCTTCGGTTCGCGTGACAGCACGAGCCGAGCAGTTGAGCGCCTGAGCGAAGCGCCGCGCCGCCGTCGCACGGCCGACGTGTTCGGGGCCTACGAAGAGGTAGGCGTGTGAGAGGCGGTCTTCGTCCTCGGCCGCCCGGCGCAGGACGGCGGCGGCCTGTTCCTGTCCAATGACGTCCCAGGTCAACTCCGGTCCCACACGTCGGTGCGCATCAGGTCGTCGTAGGTCTCCCTTCGGCGCACCAGGCGCGCCCGGCCCTCGCGGGCAACCACGACGGCGGGGCGGAGCGCCAGGTTGTAGTTGCTCGCCATCGACAGGCAGTAGGCACCCGAGGTCGGCACCGCCAGCACGTCGCCTGCCCAGAGCTTGGGCAGCTCGACGTCGCGCACCAAGTAGTCGCCCGATTCGCAGTACTTGCCGGCGATGGTCACCTTCTCGGCGGCGGGCTCCGTCGCGCGGTTCGCCACCAACGCCTCATAGGGCGACTCGTAGAACGCCGGACGGATGTTGTCGGCCATGCCGCCATCCACCGAGACATAGGTTCGCGTGTCGGGTACGTCCTTGCGGGCACCCACCGTGTACAGCGCGACGCCGGCGCGGGCGACGATCGAACGCCCCGGCTCGACGGTCAGCCTCGGTTCGGCGAGGCCCTCCCGTTCGAGGGCGGCGCGCAGCGAACGAACGATGGCCTCCGCGTACCCGCCGGGCTCGGCCGATGGCTGGTCGCGTGTGTACTGCACCGCGATGCCGCCGCCAGGGCTGAACTCACGCAGCTCCATGCCGTGGCGGTCGTGCATCCGGCCCGCGAACGCGATCATCACGTCGTTTGCCAGCCGGTAGGGCTCCACCTCGAAGATGGGCGAACCCAGGTGGTAGTGGAGGCCCATCAGCTCCAGGTTCGCGCGGGCCTGCGCCTCCACCACCGCCTCCTCGGCCTGGCCGCCTTCCAGCGGCAGCCCGAACTTCGAGTCGCGGACGCCGGTCGTCGTCTTGGCGTGGGTGTGAGGGTCGATGTTGGGCGTGACGCGCACCAGCACCGGCTGGCATTTGCCCAGCGCGCCTGCGACGTCGTCCAGCAGCCCCAGCTCGTGGAAGTTGTCGATGACCACGCGGCCGACGCCGGCTTCGACGGCCTCGCGCAGCTCCTGGGCCGACTTGTTGTTGCCGTGGAAGAGCACCCGGTCCAAGGGGAAGCCGACGGAGCGGGCGACCGCCAGCTCGCCGCCGGAGACGACATCCAGACCGAGCCCCTCCTCGGCGACCAGCGCGGCGAGCCAGCGCCCGATGTACGCCTTCGCCGCGTAGACGACGGCGCTGTCCTGGTAGCGCGAGGCGAACGCCTCCCGGGTGTCGCGGCAGCTCGACCGCAGCTCCTCCTCATCGAAGACGTAGAGGGGCGTGCCGAACTCCTTGGCCAGATCGACGGCATCACACCCGCCGAGCGAGAGGTGGCCCTCCGGCGTTACCTCAGCCGTGCGGGGGAAGATGGGCGCTAGCGCGGGATCCAGGTCAGGCATGATGGCAGTAGTATAGCGCGGGGGGTTGTGGGAGGAAGGGTGGAGGGCGGAGGGTCGCGGGTCGAGGAGGAACAAGAAGCCATGCCAGACCACGGGCGGTAGATGCCAGTTGATTGCTCTTGGAAATGGGACGCATTCTAGATTCGAGAAGTGTGCGCGGCGTTTGATTGACCGTCGTTGACATGAGGGTCGAGGGCCGGGGGTCGAGGGTCGTGGAAGCGAGGGGCGAGGAATTCGTTTTGCAGAATCATGTTTTTTCTGTCTACGCCAATGCGCATTTGGCGCGGCACAAATGATGCCGGCATGAGCGCGAGATTAGCACGCGCGGGCGCAAGCGCGAAGCGGAGAGTGGCAGCAATGCGCATGTGTGGGCACGGAGAACGGCGTCCCAGACAACGCCCGCCGGCAAGAAGGGGGGCCGGTGGCGGGCCGAAGGCGCGGGACCGCGGACGGGCGCGGAATCCGCGTGGCAGCGGTGGCTAGGGTGGTAAGCTATCTATCAGCCCCGCTGTGAACTGCAGGATGAGCGCGGCGTCGATGGCGTTGACGAGGCCGTCACCACTCACGTCAGCGGCTTCAGGCACCGGCAGTTCGTCCACGTGACCGGCGACCAGCCAGAGGATCCAAAGGGCATCCACGCTGTTCACCTTGCCGTCACCGTTGACGTCGCCCATCTCGAACTCCGGCGTGTTGGTCGGAGTGGGCGTGTTGGTCCGGGCCGCGGTCGGCGTCGATGCGGGCGTCGAAGTAGCCGTGTGAGTGGCTGTTGGGCTCGGCGATGGCAGACTTGTTGGTACGACCGTACTTGTCGCGGTCGGTGTGGGTGTCGTCGTCGAAATGGCCGTGTGAGTGGGTGTCAGAGTGGGCGTTGGCGGCATAGTTGGCTGGACCGTGCTTGTTGACGTCGGATACACCTGACCCGCCTTCACGTCGAGGGGCAGGCCGCCGAGCAATAGGAAGACAATTGCAATACCTGCTACGGCGATTCCGGCAGCGATCAAGACACTCAGCATCGGCGTTCTCGGCATCGAAGCCTCCTTCCTTGGTGACCAACCGGCCGGTGGTACACTCTGCCCGCTGACTCCCAACTCATACGACGGTTGGGGCAGGCATTCGAGATCTATCCCTTGCTTCTAGGGACTGTCTGCCCGTGGATACGCCTAGAAGAACGGCGAATGACAAGGCCGCTAGCAAGACCACTAGATTCAGCGTCGTGAAGTTCAGTCCTATGCGTGCCAGGATCGAGAAGTGAAAGAAGAGCAAGAGCGACGCCCCTAGCGCCCAGCTCTTCCACGCGGGCGTATCGAACGGTTTGCCCACGACTGACAGGAGTATGAAGATCGGCACCACGGCGATTACGAGATCCTGGCTATACAAGTGAGGACTCAGGAGAAGCGATGCAACGGCCACCACGCCGTACTGTGCCGCGAATTCTCGCGACCTGACTGGGAACCTTGGCACTAGAACCCAGGCGCAGACGAAGACGGTCAAGGCGCAGAGGGCAATGGTTGCTGTCAGCGATAAGGCTTCCTCTCCAGGTCCGACTGTCGCTCGAACGAAAGCGTTCCACCCAAACATCCCCCACGTCGAAATGCCATTCCGCTCATCCCACTGACCTGCCTCGAGCAAGCGGTGGAAGTAGCTTCCCAGGATGCCAGGCCCCGAAACAAGAACGGACACCACGAGCGTGGACAGGCCAGAAGCCGCGAAGCCTCGCAATAGACTCCAGTCCCTCCTCATCAGGAAGAAAGCCACCGGGAGGAGCGCTAGTTGTGGCTTGAGGAGAAGAAGCCCCAGGGCGAGCCCTGCTTCGAACTTGCGGCCTCGCGTGAGGAGAAGGAGGCCATCAGCCCATGACAAGAGCAAGAAGAAAGACGTTTGCCCATGTAAGAACGTGTCATGCACTGGTACCGATGCCAAGACCGCAAGCACGAACACCAGGCCAGCCAAGGGTGAGAGCTTGCCAAGTCGCGACAGGACGAAGAGCGCAGCCGCCAGCGCAAGCCCGCTGAGGGCTGTGAATATGCCCGCCGCTGCAGCGAAGGGCAGAGTCGTCAGCGGCACTAGGGCAGCGGCAAAGAATGGCGGGTTCAGATATGGCAGCACTGTTTGCCGATCAATGATCCGTCCAGTCAGTTGCTCCTGCCCAGTCCGGATGGCCTCCAAATCGTAGATCTCTTCGCCAGCCCCTCTGCGGATCAGATCCCCAGCAGAGTAGAAGACCGCGAAGTCATCAAGCCGAGGATCGTCAAGCGATGGAATGCCGAAGACCGACTCCTTGAGCGGGAGGTGATTCGTCCACAGGCGGATTGCGGGTGTCAGAACAAGAATGAGGACTACGCCGACTATGATGCCGCTAACGATGTCGTCCCGCCTCGAAGCGATCCATCCCGCCATGCCTCTTGCTCTCAGGGTACTGACGCCCGCGTCTGGGAAGCCGGAACCTTTGCCGTGCACCTGCACCTCAAGGAGGTACATACGCTACGCCCAACCTTCCGCTCACTGTGTCGCGCACATGTGCCATGGCAATGTCCACAAGGGCAGCACACTAGCATCTATCCCACGCCGGTGTGAGGAGGACTCAGGCCAGGTAAGAACCGACCGTGCCATTGAGGCTGCAGCCGGCGGTGTGGCGCCCGTGGTTCCGTAGGCTGAATTGCCGATACCGCTGGTGCCCATGGTTCCGTGAGCCAGGCCACCGGCGGGGTCGATCAGTACCTGCTGAGCGACGACGGGCTGGTCGGACGCTATGACGCTGCCGAAGGCCCAGCCGGGACCGGGGCCGAAGGTCGCGTCGTGCGCCGCGATGGTCCCCCGGCTGTTGGCGGGCACCACTAGGTTCTTGACGACCGGTGGCGCCCCGTCAAGGTTGAAGGTGGCCGTCACGTTGGCGGCAGTACCCCCTGGGTTCATGAGGGAGATGAAGGTGAGCCAGCCATCGCCCGTGTAGCCCTCGGCGAACTGCCAGTTTGTGGACGTTCCTGTTGCGCCCATGGTGCCGTGGGCCAGGCCACCGGCGGGGTCGATCAGTACCTGCTGAGCGACGACGGGCTGGTCGGACGCTATGACGCTGCCGAAGGCCCAGCCGGGACCGGGGCCGAAGGTCGCGTCGTGCGCCGCGATGGTCCCCCGGCTGTTGGCGGGCACCACTAGGTTCTTGACGACCGGTGGCGCCCCGTCAAGGTTGAAGGTGGCCGTCACGTTGGCGGCAGTACCCCCTGGGTTCATGAGGGAGATGAAGGTGAGCCAGCCATCGCCCGTGTAGCCCTCGGCGAAGTACCACGTGCTTGGTGCAATCGCGGTGGCCGTAGGAGTTGGTGATGAGGTCGTCGTCGGTGTTGGAGACGGCGTTGCAGTCGCGGTAAAGCCCGGTGTTGCTGATGGCGTAGGCGTGGACCGGAGCGTGACATGGACATCATCGATGAACTGGCCCGCGAAGTCGTTGAAAAGCTCATCGCCCGAATCGAATTCGAAAGCGATGTTTGTTGTACCAGCCGGGATGTCGACGGTTACCGTCTGCTCCGTTAGCGACTCACCGCAGATTTCGCCTCCAGCGTCGAGGAACTGACCGCCAGACGTGATCGCCCCTGTCAGAAGATCCAGCGGCGCGTACGTCGTGCCGCCGTCTATCGAGTAGAGAACGAACGTCTGGTCATAGCCCCCGCAGTCGTTCTCTGTTGAGCGAGCAGTCTGGAATTCGAGGGTTCCACCACTCGGCGCGCTGAACACTGGTGACGTCGCACGGCCGCTGACCTGAGCGCCTGTATCATAGGTGCAGCCGGTGACACCCGGGCCAGTGCACCCCTGGTTGACGGCGAGCATGCCGCCGGTCATCCCAGAGATCTCAGCGGATGTCTCGCGGTGCCAGAGGCCCTCCGTGCCGAAGCAGTTCTGCGAATCCCAGTCCCAAGATGGCACGTCGCAGGGCGACGGCGTGGACGTGACCGTTGCTGTGGGCGTATTGGTCGGCGTTGGACATCCAGCCGGTGGGCACGTCGGGGTAGCCGTCGGTGTTGGCGACGGCGTGGCGGAACCCGGGTAGAGGAAGGTGATGCCATCGATGTCGTCCTGGTGCAGGATGCGTTTCTCTTGACCACTCCCGATGCTCGGGAACATCACCGCCGCGCCATCGGTACTGTGACCGAGGCCCAGCCCGTGCCCGAACTCGTGCAGGTCCACCGTTTCCAAATCGAACGTCCCGGACGGCACAGGGAGAGCGCCCGTGTACCAGGTGAAGTCTGCGTTGTCGATCACCATATCGAATTCGTCGATGGAGCCGGTGCCGTGCCACGTCACGCCGAGCACCCCCGCGCTGGCGATGTCATCCCAGCCAACATCATTGAAGCCGTCGAAGAACTGCGCGCCCGGACAGCCGTCGTAGAGCGACGGACAACGGCTGGTGGTGCCACCATACCCGAATACGAACGATGACGTTGCAACATCGGTCCAGGTCTGGAGCGAGACGAGCAATGGTGAGAGACCATCGGCGACGGGGCTGCCTGACGCGTTGTATTGCACGGCGACCGGCAACGTGTCCCAGACGAGGCCGTTGGTGGTGAAGGCGTCGGACCCGGTGTCTGCCAGCGCCTCCTCGATGGCGACGGCGTCGGGCGCAATGTCGCTGAGGGCTTCCCGGGCGACGCGGTCGGCATCCTGGCCGGGGTAGACCACGACGAGAACCTCGACCACCGCGGTGCCTTGCTCTAGCTCGACCCGGCCCTCGATGGTGACGATGCGCGCCGTTGAGATAGCTGGTAGCGAGGCGCCCATAGTACCGTGGGCCAGGCCACCGGCGGGGTCGATCAGTACCTGCTGAGCGACGACGGGCTGGTCGG
>CAYOSF010000019.1:0-48144 GCA_964406605.1 uncultured Dehalococcoidia bacterium
TGATGGACCTGCTGATCCTGTATCACTGGAGCGACGCCCTCGGCCCGTTCGCCAGGGACCCGGCTGACATCGTCTGGAGCTAGCGACGCGTGGACGGATTCCGGCAGAAGAGCGGCCGTCTCGCTTAGTCGCTCGGCCGGGGGATGTCCAACCCGCATTGCGGGCAGGACTGGGCGCCCGAGGGAGGTAGGGGCTGCCCGCAGCGCGGACACTCGGTGGATCGCCGCGCGCCGCAGTGGGCACAGAACTGCCAGTGTGCCTCCACCTCCTGCTGACAGGAGAGACATTCCCGCATGAACCGGTGAAACCGCTCGATCCGCTCACGCAGGGTGGATTCGTCGATCTCCTGGTACGGTTGCTTCCCTTGTCCTTCCTCTTCCGGCATTCCTTGTGCCTCCCAAGGCGATTCGTCTGCTCCAAGGGTACCACTCGAGCCGGCCGGCTGCGGACCGCGTCTCATTGCGCGCCTCGCATCCTGGGATCGAGCACGTCCCGCAGAGCGTCACCGAACACGTTGAAGCCGAAGACGGCCAGGGTAATGGCGAGGCCGGGCCAGATGGCCAGGCCGGGCTGAGTCTCCATGTACCGGCGCCCTTCGGAGCTCAGCATCCGGCCCCAGCTCGGTTCCGGCGGCGGCACCCCGAAGCCCAGGAAGCTCAGCGAAGCCTCAGCGAGGATGGCCGCCCCGACCTGGATGGAGATGCCGACCAGGATGATGGCGAAGACGTTCGGCAGCATGTAGGACCAGAGGATGCGGAGGTCCCCGGCACCTACCGTCCTGGCCGCCTCCACGTACATGTTGTGCCTGATGCTGATGACGGCTCCCCGCACCACGCGCGAGGCGATGGGCGCGATGATCACCCCCAGGGCGATGGTGATCTGCAGCTTGCCCTGGCCGAAGACGGAGATGAGGAAGATCAGCAGGATCAGGCCGGGGAAGGCTAGCCACACGTCGACGACGCGCTGGATGACGGTATCGATCCTACCACCGTAATAGCCGCTGACAATGCCGATGACGGCGGATACGACACTCGCGATGAGAACAGCGCCGAAGCCGATGAAGACCGAGGTCCGCGCCCCGAAGACGATGCGGGCGAAGATGTCCCGCCCCAGGTGATCGGTTCCCAGCCAGTGGTCGAACGAGGGTCCTTCCAGGCGCTCGGTCAGCACCTGATCGTTGACCGGGTGGTAGCGCGCGGCCACCGGGATGTCGAAGCGGGTCTGTATCTCAGCCAGCACCCCCATGGCGATCATGCCGAACACCAGGAGCGCGCCAAAGGCGCCCAGGGGCTTCTTCCGGGTGAAGCGCCACAGCACGCCGGGCACCGCGGCCCAAGCGCTGCGGGCCGGTGGTCTCTCTTCCGCGGGCACGACGAGGTCGGCTGCTGTCGCTATCTCGCTAACCTCCTAGGCGGCTGAGCCGTACCGGACACGGGGGTCCAAGTATGCGTATGTCACGTCGACTACCAGATTCGAGAGGATGACGACGCTCGCGATGAGCAAGTTCACCCCCTGGACCACCGGGTAGTCCCGCCCCTGCGTAGAGGTGACCAGATACCGGCCGACCCCCGGCAGCGAGAAGACCTGCTCCAGGATGACAGTGCCCCCGACCAGGATAGGGATCTGGAGCCCGGCGATGGTGACGATGGGAATGAGGGCGTTCTTCAGGGCGTGCCGGACGATGACCGTTCGCTCGGCCAGGCCCTTGGCCCAGGCGGTGCGGATGTAGTCCTGGCGGAGCACCTCCAGCATCTGGGTGCGCGTCAGCCGCATCACCGCTCCTGAGAGACCAAGGCCCAGGATGAGCGCCGGCAGCCACATGATCTTGACGTTAGCCAGCGGATCGGTGAGCAAGCCAGTGTACTCCAGCGGCGGCGCCCAGCCGAACCGGGTCGACCCCACCGTGATGATGATGACCGCGATCCAGAAGCCGGGGATGGCCAGTAGCGCGATGGCGCCGCCGCGAAACACATAATCTAAGATCGTATCCTGGCGGATGGCAGAGATGATCCCCACCGGCAGAGCGATGAGTAGCGAGATGATCAGCCCCATCGTCCCCAACTCAAGGGTGACGGGCAGCCGGTTGCCGAGCTCGCCCATGACGGGGCGCTTGTTCCGAAGGGACTCGCCCAGGTCGCCCTGAAAGACATTGCCCAGCCATTCACCGTACTGCTGGAGGATAGAGCCACTGACGCCGTACTCCTCCTGCAGCTTCTCGCGCTGGCCTGGATCGTTGGCGGCGAACTCCGCGATCATTATGTCCACAGTTTGGCCGGGGATGAGACGGACGAGGCCGAAAACGATGATCGTCACCCCTAGAAGGGTGACAGGGACAAGGAGCAGCCGCTGGATGATATAGGCTTGCACGCAAGGATTCTAGCGGATCGGCGGTCAGTGCGCGGGGGCGGCCGGAAACGTCCGCCCCCGCGCAGATTGGGCACTAGGTCCGGCCGGGAGCGTCCTCGGCCAGGCCAAGGTAAAGGCTGGTCTCGGTGCCCCCAGCGAAGCTTGCCAGCCCCCACACTCCCACGTTCAGCACCCAAGGGTGGTAGACGCCTATGGCCCCAACCCCATACACGACGAGGGGCACGTAGTACATCTTGTCGGAGACGTACTTCTCGATATCTTGCACCTTCCTGACCCGTTCGTCCAGGTCCGTCTCCGTCGCCTGATCCTCGATCATCTGCGTCAGATCGGGATCGTCGATATGGCTGTGGTTGCGGGGCCCGTCAGGATGATACATGGCAAACAAGTACTCGTCCGGATCGGCGAAGACCGTCTCCAGGGCATAGGCCATGCCCGTGAGATTGCCCTTATAGAAGATGTCACTGATATAGCTACCGTAGTCATCCACAATCGACTGGGCCTTCACGCCGACAGCGTTTACCATCGGCACGACGGCCTCGCCGCCGTCGTCGAAGGTCTGGCCGTAGACGCCCTCTACCCGATGCAGCTCCGTGGAGAAGCCGTCCGGGTAGCCCGCCTGCTCAAGCAGAGCCTTCGCCTCGGTTGGGTTGTACTCGTACCACTTGCCTGCGTCGCCCATCTCTTCGCTCTTCGGGTCCAGCCAGTAACGGCTCAGTCCTGCCGGCAGCGCGTTGTGCCAACGGGCTTCAATGTTGTAGCCCTGGTCGCGCACCGCCCTCAGGTCGTAGAGCGCCTCCAGGAGGCCGTCGCGGTCAATCGACATCGACACGGCGCGGCGGACGTTCGGGTCTTTGAACGGTGAATCCGGGTTCACATTGAAGTCGAAGAACATGAAGTTGAGAATATTATAGGGGTTGCCCGGAAGCACCTGGGCGCCCGGTATGTCACTCACCAAAGACGCGACGTCAGCGAAGTTGGGCGCGGTAGCGTCAAGGTTGCCCGCCCGCATCTGGGCCAGTCGCGTGGCGTACTCCGGTACGATCTGGAGTGTGTTGGCGTCGCAGTACGGCAGCGGCGCACCGTACCACTCCGGGTTCTTGGAGTACCGCAGCACCACGTCGGGCTCGTACTCGTCCAGCACCCAGGGCCCGGTACCGATCACATTCTCCGCCAGCGCGGGATCGATATCGCCCGTCGCCGCTTCCTTGGAGAGGATCCAAAGGTAGGAGGCGGAGGCGATCTGAGTCAGGAACGGGGCGTACGGGAACTTCAGGTGGAACACCACCGTGTTGGCGTCCGGCGCCTCCACGCTGTCTACTGTCCGCTCCAGAACCATCTGGTAGCGGGCCCCGGGGGCGTCCGTCTTGCCTATGAAGCGCTCGAAGGTCTTTACCACATCCTCACTGTCTAGCTCTCGTCCGTTCAGGGGCGACTTGTTGTGGAACTTGATGCCCGGGCGCAAGGTAAAGGTCCAAGTCATCCCGTCGTCGGTTACCTCGTGGCTCTCCGCGATGTCGGGAACCGCCTCGTAGAGCGTGGTTTCGAAGCCCGGATCGGTCTTGAACTTGTAGAGACGGCTGTAGACGTATCCCGATACGTAACTCTCCGTGGTGAAACTCAGGTTCTGTTGGGGATCCAGGCCGTAGGGGCCCGTGGGGATCGCCGTACGGTAGGTGCCGCCCGGCGGGATGTTCTTGTTCTCCTGCGGGTTGATGACCTCGCCGGGGCCGCCCTGAGCGGAAGGCGTCCCCGTCCCCTCCGGCTGCTCTTCTTCCCCGCCGCCTCCGCCGCAGGCGGCCGCTAGGACCAGCCCACCTCCGCTCATGGCGGCTAGTTGGAGCGCCCGCCGGCGGGTGATGCGCTGCTGTACGTATCTGTGCCAGAAGCTCTTTCGTCGAGTCATTTCGGTCCTCCTGTAGCTAGAGGGTGACGCCCTCTCGAGCGCGACTCGTTCCTGGCGCTGAAGCTGCTGGCGGTGCTAAGGGGGTCCCGGTCCTTCGTAGCGCATTCACAGACCTCCTGCCATGCCGTGCGATGCTATCCCTCTGGACAGCATACGCGCCTCTTGGTAGCCAATTGTATGGCGCATTCCCAGGGCCTGCAACCCTTGGAGGTCTGTTCTCGTGGCTTATGTCGAGGTCCGCTCAACGGGATCACAGCCCTCGCCGGGTGCCGGTTGTCGGGCGCTGGCCGCCGCCACTCACGCTGGCGTTCTTGCCCGACACCTTCCGATCTGGCGATCATGCAGGAAGTCCCTGGGATCCGGGCCGGGCGCGGGATGCCCAGGTCCGGCCCAGCGGCTGAAACCAGCGGGCGTGCAGAGGAGGCGACCATGGCAACTCGTAGGGGCGCTCGAGAGAGCGAGGCGCGATCGCGAATTCGCGGAGAGAGGCACCCGGAAGCGGGCTCGTCCCACGGTCGGGCTGGCGCCTCCTGGGATACCGCCTACAGAGAGCGGTGCCGGTGGGATAGCGTCGCCTGGGGAACCCACTGCGTGGACTGTCCGCCGGGCAACTGCCCTTTCCGGGTGTACGTGAAGGATGGGGCCGTCGTGCGCGAGGAGCAGGCCGCCACCTACCGCGTGATCGAGCCCGGCGTTCCCGACATGAACCCGATGGGCTGTCAGAAGGGTGCCGCCTGGAGCCAGATGGCGAACGCTTCTGAGCGAGTGCTTCATCCTCTAGTGCGAGCCGGCAAGCGGGGGCAGGGCAGGTGGCGCCGCGTTTCCTGGGACGAGGCGCTCACCGAGATCGCCGATGCCGTCATCGACGCTATTCGCGATGCAGGCCCGCAGTCCATCCTGGAGTTCACGAGTCCCTTCGAGGGGGGTATGATGGTCGTTCCGCCCTTCGGCAGATTCATCGGCCTGCTGGGAGGTGTGAGCACCGACGCCAACGGCGACATCGGCGACTTCAACGTCGGTCTATACGAGACCTTCGGCAAGGCCGCTGCCTGCAGCAGCGTGGACGACTGGTTCCACAGCGAACTCATCCTAATCTGGCACAAGAACCCGGTCTACACGGCCATACCTCACTACCACTACATCACCGAATCGCGCTATCAGGGGGGACAGGTGGTGACGATCGCGCCGGACGCCAGCCCGTCCACGATCCACGCGGACTACTATGTGCCGGTCAAGCCCGGCACCGACGCCGCCCTGGCGCTTGGCATGTGCCAGGTAATCGTTGAGGAGCGGCCATACAACGAGCGCTTCGTCAGGGAGCAGACCGATCTGCCGCTGCTGGTCCGGACGGACACCGGCCGGTTTCTGCGTCAAACCGATGTCGAAGGCAGCGGCCGCGATGATCAGTTCTACTTCTTCGATGAGGGCGAGAACCGCGCGGTCGAGGCGCCGCGCGGAACGCTTGATACGACGGGCCTCGCGCCCGCGCTTGAGGGACGCTTCGATATCGCCCTGGCCGATGGAACGGTTGCGAAGGTGGCACCTGCGTTCCAGCTTCTCAGAGAGCGGTTGCCGGCCTATGAGCCCGAGAAGGCATCTCAACTCTGCGCCACCGGCCCCGATCTCATCCGCAAGCTGGCCCGCATGGTCGCGGAACGGAAGACGAACGCCCTGCTTGGCTTCGACGCGTGCAAGTACTACCACGGCGACCTGATAGAGCGCTCTATCAGCTTGCTGCTTGCCCTCACGGGCAATTGGGGACGAAAAGGGACGGGCATCGGCAATGCCGTCGCTGGTCTTTTCGACGGAGCTCTGCTCTTCCCGCGCAAGGAGGAGGCCGGCCCGGCTGAGACCGCGAAGATCCTAGGGCTGAGGACGATGGTTCTGAACGCCCTCAAAGCTGAGGATCCGACGGTAACCGATGAGATAGCCACCATCGATCTGATGGCGCGGGGGGCGCCGGGCGACGGCACCGGCCCGACGGCCCTCCTCTGGTATCACCACACCGGCCATCGTGAGAGGTGGACGCGGAGTGAGTGGCACGACGCCGGGATGCGCCGCCCCTTCGATGACTACGTTGGCGAAGCCACAGAGAAGGGGTGGTGGCAGGGCCTGGAGCGCCCTCCACTCGGCACCGTCCCCCGAGTCGCGTTCGAGGTGGGGGGCAACGTCCTGCGAAAGACCAGAGGCGGCTCCTCGCTGCTGCTGAAGCATCTGTGGCCGAAACTGCGCATGATGGTGACTATGGACTGGAAGATGACGGCGACTGGGCTGCACTCGGACGTCGTGCTGCCGGTAGCCGCGCACTATGAGAAGGTGACGTTCCCTGTTCCGAACCAGTCGATGCTGCAGCTCACGTTGTCGGACCGGGCGGTACCGCCGGCGGGGGAGGCGAAGCCGGAGTGGGAGATCATCGGACTGCTTGCGAAGAAGCTGGGAGAGCGTGCCCAAGAACGCGGCCTGGTTGAGTACACGGACCGCGCGGGTGGTGTTCGCCGGCTCGACACCCTGTACGATCGCCTGACGGCCGGCGGGGAGCTCGCGGATCCCGAACGCTTGGCCGATGAGATGGTCCGAGATACCGCCGTGTCGGGTTCCCTTCCCGAAGGCACGACACTGGGCACGCTCCGCCGGGACGGGTACAATCGCTTTGTCAACTGGGGGATCACGCCCTTCGACGCGGCTCAAGCCTCCGACCTGCGACCGGATGAGACCCATGCCCCGCTCCGCAGGCATGTGGAGGCCCATCTTCCGTATCCCACACTGACGCGACGGGCGCAGTTCTATATCGATCACGATTGGTTCCTGGAAGCCGGTGAGGAGCTTCCGACGCACAAAGACGCCCCGAAGATGGGTGGGGACTATCCGCTGGCGCTGACGGGCGGGCACAACCGCTGGAGCATCCATTCCGTGAATATCACGAACCGGGTCATGCTGAACACGCATCGTGGGCGGCCACACCTGGTGATGAGCCCTGACGACGCAGCGGTTCGCGGCGTCGCCGATGGTGAGGACGTGCGCGTGTTCAATGACCTGGGTGCCTTCGTGGTGCCGGTCAAGGTGGCGCCGTCGGTGCGTCCGGGCCAGGTGATTATCTACAACGGCTGGGACCCATCGCAATTCCCGGGCTGGAAGGGACCGATGGACATCGAGGCAGGCATGGTGAAGTGGCTGCACTTCGCCGGCGGGTACGGCCACCTGCGCTACTGGATCTCGCAGTGGCAGCCGGCGCCTATCGACCGCGCGGCCCGGGTCGAAGTGGAGCCGGCGGATTAGCGGCAATGGCCTGATCAGAAAGAGGCACTTCTGGAACGCCAAGAGCGTTCAGCCGAGCAGCTTCTGGGCAGCATCCAACGGCGCTTGAGCCAAGAGACATGGCAGACGACCTAGTCCGAGCTCTCATTGCGTTCTTCGCCATCATCGATCCGGTGGGAAACCTGCTTGTCTTCCACATCTTGACGGAGCGTCTTGGGCACCGGCATCGTGCGGAGGTCGCCGCCCTCGGCAGCGCTACGGCTCTGGCCGTCCTGGCGATACTCGCTCTGACGGGGAGACGGTCCTCGACTACCTGAACATCTCCGACGAGAGCTTCCGCATCGCGGCCGGCGCGCTACTCATCCTGTCCGCCATTCGGTTCGTCGAGCAGGCTCAGCCCGCGCCGCCGGACCAAGTGTCCGGCTCTGAACGCCGCCACGAGGTGGCGGTTGTGCCGCTGGCGATGCCCCTGATGGCCGGGCCGGGGGCGCGGGCCACCGCTGTCGCTTTCCGGACCACGGTCGGGCTCGGCACTACCATCGGCGCCGCCGCGGCCGTCTGTGCCCTGTTGTTCCTGCTGTTTCTGCTCGCCGCCTGGATCCTGGACATCCTAGGCGAGGCCATCATGCGCGTCTTGGCCCGGCTGGTGGGTGTCATGCTGATGGCCATCGCCGTCGATCTCATAGTGGACGGCCTGGACGCCGTCTTCTAGGCGACTGAGGAAGACGAAAACGAATGGCCGCGCCGCCCGTGGTCGGGGGCTACCGCCCGTCGCTTGTGCCCCGGTGGCGGCGAGACCGGGGTTGGACTAGTCGTGGTCCTCGAAGTGCTTGGCGAGCGTGGGGTCCTTCTCCTTGAGCCACTCGATGAGCATCGCGGTGTGCTCTTTCTCCTCTTCACGGTTGTGGGTAAGGATCCGCTTCAGTTCCGCGTCTTTGGTCGCCTCTATCCGCTCGTCATACCAGTTCTGGGCTTGGATCTCCTCAATGACGGATTCGCGAGCTCGAATAAGGTCCTTCGTAGCCTCGCTTATGCTGGCGGGGTCCTCGTGCTGAATGCCCATCCGTGTCTCCTTCCGTCTCGCATTGCATTCGCAGGCCCGCAGAGGGCCATTTCCTTCAGCGTACCGTGAACTGCCCTGGCTGGCACTCCGTCTAGTCCGCCCTACCGCCCTTGCGAGAGCGGGCGTCCGGTAGATCCGGTCTGTCTGCAGGAAAGAGGTCAGCTCACCCGGGCCAGACGGCTCTTTTCCTCCACGGCCTCCGGGTGAAGGGTCGCGTTCAGAACGTCGTCAACGACCTCGGCCAGGACGATGTTCAGTTCCTGCCGTACGTCCTCGGGGATCTCTTCCAGGTCCGGCTCATTGTCCTTCGGGATCACCACCGTCTTGATGCCAGCGCGGTGAGCGGCCAGCACTTTGTCCTTGATGGCGCCGACGGGCAGGACGCGGCCTCGGAGCGTGATTTCGCCGGTCATCGAGACCTGGCGCCGCAGGGGGCGTTGGGTCATGGCGGAGACCATCGCGGCGGCTATGGTGACTCCGGCCGAGGGGCCGTCCTTGGGTATGGCGCCGGCCGGAACGTGAATATGGATATCGTGCTTGTCCAGGAAGTCCTCGGGCACCTGCAGCTCCTCGAAGCGGCTGCGGGCGTACGTAAGCGCGGCCTGGGCCGATTCCTGCATGACATCCCCGAGCTTGCCGGTCAGGGTAAGGCGGCCTCTGCCTGGATTGCAGCGGGCCTCCACGTTCAGGATGTCGCCGCCGGCCATGGTGGCGGCCATGCCCGTGGCTACGCCCACCTCGTCCTCTTCCTCCGGGATCTCCCAGCGAAGGCGAACGGGTCCCAAGAAGGGTTGTAGGTCGCCCGTATCCACCGTCACGGGGTCGCTGATTCCGCCGGCTATCTTGCGGGCGACCCCGCGGCAGATGCCGCCGATCTCCCGCTCCAAGTTCCGGACGCCGGCCTCCCGCGTGTAGCCGCGTATGATCTCAAGGACGGCGTCGTCGGTGACTGTGAGGCGCCCTTCAGGCAGGCCGTTCGCCTCCATCTGCCGGGGCAGCAGGTAGCGGCGGGCGATGGCGAGCTTGTCGCGCTCTGTGTAGCCTGCCAGCTCAATCGTCTCCATCCGGTCGCGCAGCGGTGCCGGGATGGGATCCATGAGGTTCGCGGTCGTGATGAACATAACCCTGGAGAGGTCAAATGGGACGTCGAGGTAGTGGTCGGTGAACGAGAAGTTCTGCTCCGGGTCCAGGACCTCCAGGAGAGCGGACGACGGGTCGCCGCGGAAGTCGGCGCCCAGCTTGTCTACCTCGTCGAGCATGATGAGGGGATTGTTCGATTCCGCGCGGCGAAGCTCTTGGATGATCCGTCCCGGAAGCGCGCCCACGTAGGTGCGACGGTGACCGCGGATCTCGGCTTCGTCTCGCATGCCGCCGAGGGACATGCGCACGAACTTGCGGCCTAGTGCCCGAGCGATGGACTGGCCAAGTGAGGTCTTGCCGACGCCGGGAGGCCCCACGAAGCAGAGGATAGGTCCTCTGCCATCCGGCTTCAGCTTGCGGACGGCCAGGAAGTCCAGGATGCGGCGCTTCACCTTCTCCAAGTCGTGGTGATCGTCGTTCAGAATCTGCTCCGCCCGGTCGATGTCCAGGTTGTCCTCCGTAGACTTGTCCCACGGCAGATCGGCCAGCCACTCGAGGTACGTGCGCACCACCTGGTAGTCGGCCGCGGCCTGGGGCATGGTGCGCAGGCGGTCAAGCTCGCGGTCGGCCTCGCGGCGGGCCTCGGGCGCTAGGTGGGCCTCCTCCAAACGTTTCTGCAGGTCCTCTACCTCCGGGGCCAGCTCTGACTCACCGAGCTCCTTCTGGATGGCCTTGAGCTGCTCGCGAAGGATGAACTCCCGTTGGTGCTTCTCCATGTCGCCGCGCACCTGGGACTTGATGTCGCGCTCGACCTCCAGCACTTCCAGCTCCCGGTTGAGGAAGCCGATCACGAGGCGCAACCGAGCGGAGACATCGGCCTCCTCGAGGATCGCCTGTCGCTCCTCGGTCTTGATGTTGATGTTGGCGGCGATGAGGTCCGCAAGATGGCCGGGATCTTGGAGACCCGCGGCGACGAGGGCCAGTTCCTGTGGGACGTTCTCCGCCAAGCGTACTGCCTTGTCGAAGAGAGAGCTGGCGGTCCTGGTCAGCGCCTCAAGCTCGGTGCCGGCCTTCGTCACGTCTTGCAGCTTCTCCACGCGGACTCGGAGCCAGGGCTCCTTCTGCTGGAGCTCCCGGAGGGTAACGCGAGACACTCCTTGGATGATGGCCTGGACCGCTCCGTCCGGGGCCTTGGCCATACGCGCGACGACGGCGGCAGTGCCGACATCATACGTCTCATCGGTGGGCTGGTCTTCCTCACCGGCCTTCTGGGCGAAGACGGCCAGCATCCTGTTAGGGCTGCCGACTGCCTCGTCTATTGCGCCGACGACCGACGGGTTCTGTGATGCCAGAGGCACCATGAGACCGGGGAAGAGCACTGCGGCGCCGCTGGCGAGCGCCGGCAGAACCTCCGGCACCTGGATCTGCTCTTCGGGCTCCTCGACTTCAGGGACCGGAGTGTCGGCCGCACTCGGGGCAGTTTCGTTCTGTGGATCGTTCATCGCGCTATGCCTGCCTTGCCCGGACAGTGACCCGCACTTGGTGGGTCTGCTGCCGGCGCTTGGGCAGAACGATCCTGAGCAAGCCGTCTTGGTAGGTCGCTTCCACCCCTTCTGCGTCCACCTCCGCAGGCAGGCTCACCGTGCGGTCGAAGGCGCCGTAGCAGATTTCCATCTGGCTATGGCGGTGGTCCACGGCTGCGTGATGGTCGTCCTTTCGTCCGTGGAACCGGAGGCGATCGCCCAGCACGTGTATCTGAACCTCTTCGCCTCCGATGCCGGCGATCTCCGCTACGAGCACGACGTGCTCCGCGGTCTCGTACACATCCACCGGTGGCTCAAGGACGGGCGGGCAGAATCGGGACCGGCCGCCTCGACCGGTGAGGCGTTCCCACATTTCCTCGACTTGCTGGTGAAGGAGATCGAAGTCTCCAAAGGGTCTGTGTGCCATGTGATTCCCCGATAGTGGCTGCCCAGCCGCCAGTTGGGATCCCTCGTGGACGGCCGCGAAGCCTGATCTGTCGCACGAGCGGCGATGCTCCCTGCGACGCTGGTACCCTGGCGACGGCTTGCGAAAGCCGCTACCTTGCGCCTCCTCTATAGCACATCGCGCGAGTGCCTCGCCAAGGGGCTTCCGCAAGCCCGGTCGTCAACTCCCGTCTGGAGGACTCTGGTCCAGGCCACGGCGCGGCCTACGGCGAGGGCTCGTCCGTTTCGGTCTCAGCCCGCTGCTCCTCGAGTTCGGCCCAGCACCGCTCGATAGTGCGACGGGCGACATCATAGGAGAATCCCCGGCGGGTGAGGAAACGGCCGAGTCGCTCACGGAATACCTTATACTCCGGACCGCGAAGGACACGCAGCCTTGCGGCGGCTGCCCGGTAGGCTGCATCCTCGTCCGATATGTCGGCGGTCGCCTCTTCGGCCTCCTCCTTCGTTACGCCGAGGCGTCGCAGTTCGGCGGCCATGAGGCGACCCGACCGAGGGCGGAGCGACTGGCGGGTCTCCGTCCAAGATTTGGCGAACGCCGCGTCGTCCACGTAGCCCAGCTCTCGCAGGCGGCCCAGCGTCTCGTAGATAACGGCTCGGCGGAACCGCTTTTTCCTCAAGCGGTCGCGGAGCTCGCGCTCGCTGCGTGGGCGGTACGCAAGCAGCCGTAGCGCCGATTCCAGGGCGTCCCGGTGCGCCTCTGCGTCCGCCAGCGCCGACAACTCGGCGGAGGTGAGTACGCGGCCGGGGTGCACACCCCGATCCGCTGCGAGCTCCGCTCCGAGCACGAGGGCGAAGCTGCCGTCGATGAAGACGTTCACCCTCGACCGCCGCCTCTGCTTCTCGACCGCTGTTACGATCATTGCATGCCCGGCTGGGGCTGCGCCTTCCGTTCTCGGTTCTGGTCCACGTAGAAGATGTCGTCAATGCTGATCCGCATCAGCCACATGGCCGCCAGGCCCGTCATGGTGATCCAGATGATGAAGCAGAGGTGGATACCGATGGCGAAGCCGGTGGCCAGCGCCCGCTTTGCCCCCAGCAGCACGATAAGCTCTTGGGTAGCTACCTCATAAGGTCCGATTCCTGACGGCGTGATGGGAATGGAGACGGCGAAGTTCGCCGTCATCATGATCAAGAGGTAGGCGCTCCAGTCCAGACTTAGGCCGAAGGCTTGGCCGAAGAACCAGTAGGACATCGCCTCCAAGAGCCAGCCGGCTATCGAGAGGCCGACCGCGGGCACGGCCAGCCTTGACTCGCGGAGGGTGCGCATACCTTCCAGAAAGTTGGCGACGATGGACTTCGCGCTCTCCTGTGCATCGTGAGAGAGCCAGCGCAGCGGATAGATCCGTTCCATCGCTTCCGGCTTGACCCAGCGCGCTCCCAGCGCGCCCAGCGCCAGACCGAACAGAGCGAGCCCCGCCATCGCCCAGAACGTGGCCCGCAACACCTCCGGGATCACACCCAAGGAGAACGCAATAGCCACAAGCATGACGAAGGTAAGACCGTCCAGCAGCGTTTCCACAACGATTACGGTGGCGGTCAACTCGGAGCGGGTTATGCCGTACCGTTGTGAGGCGGTTTGGATCCGCAGCAGATCGCCGGCCCTCAGGAGCAGCACCGCGTTCGCCATGTTGTGCACCAGAAAGATGCCGAACAGACCGCCGAACGGGATTTCCCGTTCCGACCCGAGGAAGATGCGCCAACGGGCCGTGTGGACTGCCTTCGAAACGGTGAAGATGATCAGACCGGGCAGGACCCAGGCCCAGTTGGCATCCGGCAAAGTGGCCAGCGCGTCGCCGATGTTGACGCGCCAGGCGAGCAGCCCCAGGAAGCCGCCGGTCAGCGCAAGCTGGAACCAGAAACGCCTCCTGCGCAGCGGACCCATCATGATCCGGCGGCTCCCCTTCCTCTACTCGGGCGCACGTCTGCTGCCGCCAGGATAGGCAATGGAGGTGCGAGCGGGCAACAGGCGAGGGCTCTCCGGCTTCCCTGGTGGGGGTCCAGTTCTGTTCCGCGCCTGTGCGCTCTTACTCGACTGTCTGGGTCTCCAGTTCAGCCACGGGCGCAGCCGGAAGGGAGCAGGCCTCGCGGATCTCCCGTTCTATGTCCGCTGCCAGCGAGGGATTCTCGCGCAGGTAGGCCTTGGAGTTCTCGCGTCCCTGTCCCAGCCGCAGCTCGCCGTAGCTGAAGAAGGCCCCCAGCTTCTTGATGATCCCCAACTCCACGCCCAAGTCGATCAGGTCGCTTTCGTGGCTGATGCCGGCGTTCGGGCCGCCGAACATGATATCGAACTCTGCCGTGCGGAAGGGCGCGGCCACCTTGTTCTTGACGACCTTAGCCCGGACTCTGCTGCCCACGATCTGCGTGCCTTGCTTCAACGTCTCCACGCGGCGTAGGTCGATGCGCACCGAGCTGTAGAACTTGAGGGCGCGGCCTCCCGGCGTTACCTCCGGGTTGCCGAAGACGATGCCTATCTTCTCGCGTAACTGGTTGATAAAGATGATCGCAGCGCGCGATTTCGAGATTGCGCCCGCGAGCTTGCGCAATGCCTGCGACATGAGTCGTGCCTGGAGCCCTGGGAGCGAGTCGCCCATCTCCCCCTCGATCTCTGCTCGCGGCACCAGCGCCGCGACGCTGTCGACGACGACGATGTCGATAGCGTTGCTCCGCACCAGCGCCTCCGCGATCTCAAGTGCCTGCTCGCCCGTGTCGGGCTGGGAGACGAGCAGATCGTCTACCTTGACACCGATGCCGGACGCGTAGACCGGCTCCAGAGCGTGCTCGACGTCGATGTAGGCGGCCATACCGCCCCGGGCCTGCGCCTGCGCGATGATGTGCTGGGCCAGAGTGGACTTGCCGGTGGACTCCGGCCCGAAGATCTCGGTGACGCGCGCGCGGGGGATGCCGCCCACGCCCAGGGCCAGGTCGAGCGCCAGCGAGCCGGTCGGGATCACGTCCACCTGCAGGTGGGCAGAGGCCTCGCCCAGGCGCATGATCGCGCCCTGGCCGAACTGCTTCTCAATCTGTCCCAGCGCCAAGTCCAGCGCCTGGCTCTTGTCCTTGTCGGTCATGGCAGGGCCTCCTTGCTACGGCTGCCGCACTCTCAAGCGCGGCCACAATAGCATAAGTGTTCGCATATTGCAAGAGCGGTGCCGAGGGTTAGACTTGCATCCCATCCATTCTTCGGTGGTCGTCGGCACGATCGGTCACAGGTCGTCCAAGCCTATACTAGGAGCGAACAGGTACTATCGGCGCAGGATCAACAGGCATTCGGATGGAAGGTCGCATTCGGGTTCGTCTCACTCCTCGGGCGGCCCGCGATGAGATCGCGGGTTGGCGGGAGGAGCTGCTCTTGGTGCGTGTGACGGCGCCGCCCTCGGAGGGCCGGGCCAACGCAGCGCTGGAACGCCTGCTGGCGGGCGTCCTCGGCGTGTCGAAGGGGAGCGTGCGGGTCGTCTCCGGCCGACGTGGTCGTGAGAAGACAGTGGTCGTGGACGGGATGAGTCGGGACGAGGCGCATCGGCGGCTGCGCGAGGTTGGGCCGCCCTAGATTCCGGACCCGGCCAGGACCCCCGCGATGATGAAGAGAACGATGATCGCGATCATGGGCGTGATGTCGATCATGCCGAGGCGGGGCACGATCTGCCGCAGCGGCTGGAGGATCGGCTCGGTGATCGCGTCCAGAGCCCGGACGATCGGATTGTAGGGATCCGGCGAAAACCATGACAGGAGCGCTCGTATCAAGATGGCGTAGGCGAGCAACTGAACGAGCAAGGCCAGTATGCCACCCAGGCTGTCGGGGCTGTAGAAGAGACCTCGCATCACGTGCTCAACTCCCTCGCGCGCTCGTAGGCAGCCTCCACCGCGTCGATGATGGCTCCACGAAGTCCGGCGTCCTCAAGCACTTGCAGGCCCGCGGCGGTGGTACCTCCTGGAGATGTGACCATGTTCCGCAGCGCCGCAGGATGCTTGCCCAACTCGCGGGCCAGACTAGCGGAACCGAGCAGCGTCTGCACGGCAAGAGTCTCAGCTAGATCCCTGCGCATCCCCACGTGGACGGCGCCATCGATCAACGCCTCCAGGACGAGGAAGACGAATCCCGGGCCGCTGCCGGAGAGAGCGGTGGCCATGTCCAAGTACTTCTCGTCGCTCACTTGCACCTCACGCCCCAAGGCTCCCAGCAGGCGTGCTACGAGTTCGCGGCTCTCCGCTGTGACGGTCTCGCCCGCCAACCAGACGCTCATCGCCTCTCCCACAAAGGCGGGGGTATTGGACATCACCCGCACGACTGCATCGTGGCCGAGTTCGTCGACGACGCGCGCGACGGGCACGCCTGCCATGACCGTGAGCACTGTCTGGCCACCGTCCAGCGTCCCACGAAGGTCCTCGGCGACGGCGGGGAAGTCCTGCGGCTTCACCGCCAGCACCACCACCCCAGCCTCCTTCGCGGCATCAGCGCTTGCGTCGGTCACGGCCACGCCGTAGCGCGACGACAGGTGTTCGCGTCGGGCCTCGGCGACGTCGCTCACGGTCACGTCACCGGCCTGGACAAGACCCTCCTTCAGGAGAGCCGCAAGGAACGCCTCTCCCATGAACCCACCGCCGATGAGGCAGATGCGCATCCTCGCTACTCCTGTCGCCTTTCGCCGAAGATAGCGCGGCCGATGCGCACCATCGTCGATCCCTCCTCGATGGCCACCTCGAAGTCGTCGGTCATTCCCATCGAGAGTTCGTGCAGTCCCAGAGAGCTGCACAATTGGCGTAACTCCTGAAAGACCGGTCGCACGATCTCAGGATCGTCGGCCATGGGCGCGATGGTCATGAGCCCCCGCACTTCCAGGTTGGGAAGGGCGCTGATTTCAGGCAGGGCCGCCGCTACGTCCGTAGCTGTGAAGCCGTACTTGCTGGCCTCCTGCGCAACGTTAACTTCGAGAAGGATAGGCACTGGCTCATGCGCTCTTCTACTGAGGGCCTGTGCCAGCCGCAGCGAATCCACGCTGTGGATTATAGCAAAGAGGTTCGCGGCCGTCTTCGCCTTGTTGGTCTGGAGATGTCCCACTAGGTGCCAGCGAGGCCGCGCGCCCATGACCTCCAGTGACTCGACCTTCTCTACCGCCTCCTGCACGCGGTTCTCGCCGAGGTCTTCCAGACCGGCGGCGCAGGCGGCTGCGGCGGCCTCAGCAGGGAAGCCCTTGCTCACTCCTACCAGCGTTACCTCGCTCTCCGATCGGCCCGCGCGGCGGCAGGCCGATGCCATACGCTCTCGCACCTGCGCCAGGTTCTCGGCTATGCTCATCTCGAAACGAGCATAGCAGGTCTGAGGCAACGGGGAACCGGCCCGGTTGGCCCGCTGCCGCCGCCGCCGTGCGCTTGCCGGTTGTAGGGTGTCGCTCGCGGAAGTTCGCGTGCGCCGGGGAGATTGCAGCCGTTAGATGCCGGGGGGACGGAATCGTCCCCGCTCCCAACGAGCGAAGAGGTAGATGGCCGCTGCTACCGCGGCGATGGGCAGCAGCGCCAGGGCGGGATGCACCGTGAGGAGAATCAGGACGGCAACAAGGGCTCCCAGTATTCCGGCCAACGCCAAGAGTGGAGGCAATAGAAGTGCGAAGGCGGCTCGGGTGAGCAGCCAGGTCTCCCGGCAGCCGCCGGGCTCTTCCTGTCGCGGCGGTTCGTACATTCCGGGGGAAGGATAGGACGGCGTGTCACCGGCGGCAAGTGTGTCCGAGGGCGGTCCGCGTGCGCCATTCTGCCGGTGGTTGTCGCGACAACGGCTATGTCGCCTCTTGGGCAAAGGTGGTAGAATAGGGCCAACCTGCGCTGCCGTTATGGCAATGGAAGCAGCACGAGCCGTAGGCTGGGGGTGAAGCAATGTCTTGCACGCGTCGTGGGTTTCTCAAGACAGTAGGTGCGGCGATGGCAGGCCTCGGTCTGACCAGGCTCGAGCCGCTACGGGCGTTTGCCGCCTCGTCCGTTGGGGTCCCGGGCACGACCGAGCCGGGTGGGCCGCCGACGGGCCCCTACAGCGCCGACAGCTTGCGGGCGGGGGCGGTCCAAGCGGCCCATTGGCTCGGCGACGATGCGCTGGCAGATGAGTTGCGCGATGTGTGCTGCTGGGCGCCGGCCGCAACCGCAATCCGCCGTCGGCCGCTGGAAGTCCAGGCGCGGGGCGCACAGCGGTTCTTCAGGGACTTCCCGGGCGGCGACCAACTTGCTGAGATCCTTCTGTACGCCAACAACACTGCCTGGCGGGTGCCACGCTTCCGCTTCGACCCGCACGGGTTGGTAGCCCAGCACTATGCACAGCTTCGGAGCGACCAGTCCGGCCCGCAGGCGCACATTGTGACGCCGGAACGGCTGAACGGCGGCAATGGGCGCGGCGAGCTCGGCCTGGTGCTGGACCGGGAGACGGGCGAGCGGCTGTCGGCAGCAGCAGATCGGGCCGAACCGATGTGGGCCGCGCTCTCCGTCTTCTCGGGCATCATGCTGGATCCCACCGAGGACCTCTCACGGCGGCTCACCCCGAGTCTGTCTCTGAGGCGAGCGAGTCATCGGGCGCTGGCGCGCACGGCGGCCGTCACCTACAGCCAGATCGTCATTGGCGCCGTGCAGCGGGCTATCTGGTCCGACGTGCTTGACGACAAGAACGGGAACCCGGCACTGCCGCTGGTGCGGCTGAGCGCGGCCGGTTATCTGCCACTGGGCGAGGAGAACGGCCGATTCCTGCTGCTCCGCCCGGCGGGAGGCACTCACTTGATGGGCTATCGGACGGGGCACGCCTAGCGGGTCAGGCTGGAGGCGCGGATGACACAGTTCCTGGGCGCGCTCGATCAGCCTCACGTTCAGCTCCTGCTGCGACTGGTGCTGGGCGGTCTCCTGTTGCTGGCGGGCGCGACGAAGCTGGCGGACCGCGCAAGTTTCCGGCAGGCTATCGCCGAGTACGAGGTTCTGCCGAGGCACTTGGAGCAGCCGTTTGCGGCACTGTTTCCCTGGCTGGAAGTCGCTGTTGGTGCTCTGCTGCTTCTCGGTTTGGGAGGGGCCATAGCCGCCTGGCTGGCCGTTCCGGTCTTCCTGAGTTTTGGGGTTGCCATCGGCGTGAACCTCTTGCGAGGGCGTCGTTTCGATTGCCATTGCTTCGGCTCGGTCCACAGCGAGGAGATCGGCTGGCTGCCCCTGCTTCGCTCAGGCGGGCTGGTCTTGGTGTCGCTGGTGGTGGCGTTGGGGTTCGGTCGGTTCGGCGCGCTTGATCTGGTCTTCTTCGGCTCGGACGGCGAGCTGCCGCCGGCCGTAGAGGTCATACCCGTGGTCTTCCTTGCAGCCGTGATCTTCGACGTACTCATCCTGCTTCCAGAGGTTTTCAGCTTTCGGGCGGGCGTCAGCCGGCTCTACGCGCGGCATGGGTCGCGGACCGCCGGTCGTCGAGCGAAGGCGCTGGCGATGGGCACGGGGAGCGCGACATGAGCGGAGTGTGGCTGGCCAGTTACATCGTGCTGTGGGCGGTCGTCCTGTTTCAGGGCCTCGTTATCTTCATTCTGCTGCGACAGCTCGGCGTGATGTACCTGGGGACTGCCCGAGGCGTGGCCCACGATGGTCTGCCGGTGGGCGAGCGTGCCCCTGACTTTAACCTGCCCGCATTGGAAGGGCGGAGCATCTCGCTGGCCGACTTCCGGGGCCTGCCGCTGCTGCTCGTGTTCGGTTCGCCGGATTGCAGCCCGTGCCGGCGGCTTATCCCCGACCTCAACGTGTTCGCCCGGGACCGGGTGGCGGAAGTGCGCGTGTTGTTCTTGAGCCGGGGAGCTGTCGAGGATTCCCGCCGTTTCGTCAGGGAGCACGATGTACAGGTGCCGCTCGCCGTCTTCCCGGACGAGGGGCTCGCCGACAAGTACAAAGCTCGAGTGACGCCGTTCGCGTTTCTCATCGATGGTGAAGGCGTGATCCGAGCCAAGGGGCTGGCCAACAATCGGGAGCACCTGGACATGCTGATGCGCACGGGCAAGGAACAGATGACCCGCAGCGCAGACGGGTCGCGGCGCAACGGCGCAAGCGAGGAACGATCGCGGATGCCCGGGAGGGAGGCACGGTGAAGCGGTCCGTTCGTCCTACCGCAGAGGGATGGGCCTGGAGCACTGTAAGGCAATGCCGGTGCGGTCGAGGCGCGCTAGCCGGCTGCAGGACTGGCATCAATGACAACCTCGATATCCGCGGTGAGGGGGCAGGATAGAAGAGGGAGGCAGGACAATGGCATTCTTGCAGCGTGTGACCGAAGCCCTGGCACGAAGAACCACCCGGCGAGGCCTCTTTGGCCGCGGCGCGGACCTTGCCTTTGGCGCGCTCGTCGGCGTGGCTGCGGGAAGCTTGGTGCGGCCCGACTCGGTCATCGCGGGTCGTTTCACCGTCTGCGCTTTCCCGGGACCGCCATGCGCGTGTGAGTACTGCCGCGTGGACGGCGTCTGTGCGAAGCCTTGCGTGATCAACACCAACTGGTACGCGTCCGGCTGCTGGGTGACGTCGGGAGTCACCTGCTGCGACTGCAGATGTCCGCCGGACTCGGCTGGTAGGACCGTGTGCGGTTGCGGCACGGACTATCACAACAACCCCGAATTCTGCCCGTAGGAAGAGAGGCTGGACATGGCATTCCTGCAACGCGTCACCGAAGCGCTGGCACGAAGAACCACCCGGCGAGGTCTCTTTGGCCGTGGCGCGGATGTCGCTTTTGGCGCGCTCGTCGGCGTGGCTGCGGGAAGCTTAGTGCGGCCCGACTCGGTCATGGCCGGTCGTTTCACCGTCTGCGCTTTCCCGGGACCGCCATGCGAGTGTGATGAGTGCCGCGTGGACGGCGTCTGTGCGAAGCCTTGCGTGATCAACACGAACTGGTACGCGTCCGGCTGCTGGGTGACTTCCGGCGTCACATGTTGCGACTGCACTTGCCCGGGTCAACTGGGTCTCAACAGGACGTGCGGTTGCGGCACGGACTATCACAACAACCCCGAGTTCTGCCCCTAGGTTTGGTGGGTGCCGCCTTGCCGCGGGCCGTGGGTGACTGCGGTTGGTGGCGGTTGACATAAGCACAGCGCTTGGTACAGCCTGCCGTACCAGTTCATCTGAGGTAAGCATGGCCGCAGATGCGAAGCAGAGATCCTTGCTTTCGGGAAGACGTAGCTTCCGTAACATGGCGATCGCGCTGCTGACATTGTTGGCGGCGACGCTGATAGCGGGCTGCGAGGACGGGGGAGACAGCGGCGAGCGCCCTGTGGCAGGTGAACCGACACCGGCCATGACGGAATCCCCACCGACAAGAGAGAAGCCCGCGTCGACGGCCGCGGAAGGAGAAACACCCTCCGTTGGCGCGTCTCCCGCTTTGCCCTCGGAGGAGGGCGAGGCGCCCGTCTTCTGGCGGACGGAGGACGGTTTCGAGTCGCTGCGGGCGGGCGAGCCGTACAAGGTGCTGCTCAGAGTTACCAATGGCTACCAGGAGGTCACGCTGCCGATAACAGCCAGATGCTTGAGCTGCGAGGAGGAAGGTCTTGTGGTGAAGTTCGAGGCTTCGCGCGTAGATCCTGGAGGTGAGGAAGGGCCCGGCGCCTTCTATCCCTTCAACTTGGAGCTGCCGCGGCCGGGCATGTGGCAGATAACGGTGTTGGCTGGTGATGAGGAAGTCAGCCTCCAGGTTGAGGCGGGACCAGCCAGTCCGTCAGCCAGCTAAGGGCTCGCGGGTGCCGGTCCGAGATAGAGGTCGTCGTAGTACACGTCGGCCGCCGTTGCCCCGTCCGATGGTTGGCGGTCGTCCCACCGCACCTCGAAGAGAACGCGAATTCCAGCGAAGTCTTCCGGCACGGCCCCCCATAGCTCCTGGAAGTCCTTGCGGACGTTGCGCTGGAAGAACACCCACCGCCCGGTCTTCGGCTTGTCTCTTGTCACCATCACGTATCGGGCGTTTCCGATCGACGTGGGCTGAGAGTCGACACCGGCGACGATGTAGCGTATCTGGTGGTTGGTGGCTCCGAGCTCTACCGCCTCCTGCGGGATATTTGCGGCCTGCCAGACGATGACGACGATCTGCAGATACTGCTTCGGTGTCCCTTGCTCCCAGCGGTCGACGTAGTAGTAGCCGGAGAGCAGCTCCGGGAACTCCGACGGGGCGATCTCGCTGACCACGCCTTTCACCCGGGTGTTGACGCCCTGTTCCGAGCGAAGTTCGAGGAACGCGCTGCTCTGCCCGGTATGGGCTCGTCTGGAGCTGACGGAGAATGGCGCTCCCCAGGCTTCCGTGCTCAGGGAGCACCACGGTCCAGTGCCATCCTCGAAGCCGGGGTTGGCGAAGAGGTTCACACCTTCCGGCGCCTCCCAGGTGAGCGCCTCGGGGCAGGCGGCGCCGGGAACGCCCGAGTTGGGTGCCTCAGCGGCCGGACCATCATCGCCACAAGAGAGCGCGAGCGCGGCAGCGGCCAGCAATGCCAACGCTGCTCCAAGCCGACACGTTCTCATGATTCGGAGCGAAGGCGGTAGCTTCTTCCCCCTTGCCGCCTTGGGCGCGACGCAGTCCATGCGGCGCAACGGCCCCGGTGCCCGGCCACTAGGGCGGCAGTGTGGGCAGCAGACCCGCGACGTACTGCAGGATGATGGCAGCGTCGATGGCGTTGACGGTGCCGTTCTGGTTGGCGTCCGCGTTGTGCTCGCAGGGCAGTGAGTGGACGATGCCGGCCTCGAGCTGCAGTACGAGTGCGGCGTCGATGGCATTCACGGTGCCGTCGCAGTTGGCGTCGCCAACACGCCCGGGAGGTGTCAGCTCAGACGGACACTTCATCGCGTCCAGGTCGTCACCCTGTTGAAGGCCCATGGCAGCGGCCGTGAAGAGCACCTGCGGGCCGGGGCCAAGCACATCTGCGGCGCTCGCTCCGATCTGGGCAAGCGTGGGCGATCCGGCCGCGAGCGAGAAGACTATGATGTCCACCGCCGGATCGTACATCGCACCGTCACCTAGGTCCGCTACGCAGAGACCGTCGATGTCGTCCCCGGGCTGCAACCCCAAGGTGGCGGCCGAGGCGTACACGCCGGGAATGAACCCTCCGACCGTCCAGAGGACGTCGGCGGCGCTGCGCCCGTACGCCGCCAGGGTTGGAGAGCCACCCGCGAGCGAGAAGAACACTTCCTCGTCGAGGGACCCGTTACCGTCGTCGTCGACGAAGGAGGGAGGCTCCTCGTTCAAAGCGTCCAGATCGTCGGAGTCGGGTACCTCGATGAGCCCGAACGCCGCCTCTCCGATAGGGCAGTTACCGTTCTCGCCGTCGCCATCGAAGACCAGCGCGTTCGACCCGTTCAGCGGGCTGAAGAACTCGTCTGCCTGGGGCTGGGCCGGCGAGCAGGCCGCCTGGTCGGCGACCGCGGTGCCCGGCAGCCCGGCGCTTCCCGGGGCCACTGAGAAGACGATGGGACCGCTTTCCTGTGTGAAGTCGTTGCCAAACGAGAGGGCATCCAGGTCGTCCTGGTCCCCATCGGAGCCGTCGTCGCAGCCATCTGAGCTCAAGCCCAGGTTCCTGCAGGTGATGGCTACAGAGGGCACCACGGAGGACGCGGTACCCGCCCCGCCACCGCCGCTCATGGACACGGTCAGCCGCAGATCGCCGGTGGAGACGTTGAACCCGCCGACCTGCAGACGATAGGTCACGCCCGCCGTCACTGGGAATGACACCTCAGATTGGAGGCCGGGACCGCTGTCATCGTCGCAGTGGAGCGTCGTGAGCGAGCCCAGCGTATTGCCCGAGTAAGCCGCGAGCACGGTGTCGAAGTTGCTGCCCGCGGTCTCGGCGAGGACCGTCCCTGACGTGGACGGCGTGAAGCGATACCAAACCGTGGCTCCCATGACATTCGGCGAGACGACAATGCAGCCACCTGGGTTCAGTTGCTCACCCACTTCCGTCGTCATCCCCGCCGTACTCTGCAGGCCAATGAAGGGCAGGGAAGGGATTTGCCAGGCGTTGGCGAAGTTGTCGTTTCCCGAGACCGACACCGGCGTGGGCACGACCGGTCCACCCTGCGACAGCGCAAGTAGGTCCGCCGGGAGGAATCCTGAAGGACCGCCGGCAGCCACCGAGAGAGTAGGGTCTTCAGGCAACGGAAGTGGCGTGTTTGTCGGGGTTGGCCCTTCTGTCGCCGTGGGTGTTGGCGTCGCTGTGGGCGTGGGCGTGCAGACATCCGGTGGGCACGGGGTGAGTGTTGGAGTGGCCGGCTTGAATTCGCCCATCACAACGGAGAGACTCGTCAAGCAGATCTTGGCGGGCAACTGGGGAAGGAGGGGGACGCCGCCGCTGCATTCCGGCTCGCCGGGCGGCCAGGTCTGCGGAAGGGCGTATGAGTCGCCCGCGGTGAACGGCTCGGTCTGGTAGGTGACCCCCTCCGGGGGCCAGTCGTCCAGGGAAACCTCACTCCCATTCACCATCGGCACCAGGTGTATCGGCTCCTCATTGTGGACGGTGGGTGAGGAACGCGAGCCGACGTATGGGATCTGCGCCACGATGAACACGTCGAGGAAGCTGGAAGCTGGGAATTGGTCCGGAGGCGGCTGGAGGCTGCGGATTTCACCGGTGGATGTCAGCGTATCGCTCTTGGACACCACGACCGGTCCGGTGACGCTCTCGCCTTCCAGGTTCAGAGCGACAATCTCAGCGTCCACCACTTCGACACCGCCGTCCAGTGCCGGGTCGCTCCTCTGTATGTCTACCATGCCGCTGAGCTCGAAAGTCTCCGATCCCCCGCGCGAGGCGATGCTCACCTCGGCCGTGACGTTCATTCTGTCTATGCCCGCGGGGGGCAGCGCGCGGGCGGGGGATGTCACGGGCAGCAGGTCGGCGGCGGCGAGGAGGCCGACAACGCCCATGGCCAGGATGAACAGCGGTATGAGTGGTCTGAGGACGAACAGTCTGAGGAGCAAGGCAACCATTCTCCTTTCCTGACCCGCAACAACGCGAGGCAAGCCACCGCCTGCGAGGGCTTAGCAGGTCTGAGCGTATCTATTCTGCAACGTCAGCGTCAAGCCTTATGGTGTGTCAAGACGACGTGGCTTCTGGCAAGCCCGCCATGTGCTGGCAGAACTAGGCCGGCATCTTCGCCGTCTGTGCCGCCGTCTCGCTTGACTCCCGCCGCGTCCGGCGGATGGCGCTTGTCGTGGTCGGTCCCTTAGCCGCGATAGCGCCGCAGCACGATGGTGGCGTTCTGTCCGCCCAGGCCGAAGGAGTTGGAGAGCACCACGTCCGCCTCGCACGGACGGGCCTGGTTGGGGACGTAGTCCAGGTCGCACTCGGGGTCGGGGAATTCGTAGTTGATCGTCGGGGGCAGTATCTTGTCGCGAATGGTGAGCACGCTGGCTACAGCCTCTACGCCGCCGGCGCCGGCGCCGGAGTGGCCGACCATCGACTTGATGGAGCTGATCGGTACCTGGCGGGCAACGTCTTCACCAAGAGCGATCTTGATCGCCGCCGTCTCGGCCCTGTCGTTGAGCGGTGTGGACGTGCCGTGCGCGTTGATGTAGCTCACGTCCTCGGGTCGTAGCCCGGCCGCCTGCAACGCGCGTGCCATTGCGAGCGCCTGGCCGTTGGCATCGGGCGCGGTATCGTCGGTGGCGTCGAAGGACCAGCCGGCGCCGGCGAACTCAGCCAGGACCGGGGCGCCACGTCGCCGGGCCCGCTCCTCGGGCTCCAGCACGAGCATGCCGGCTCCCTCCGCCAGCACGAAACCTGACCGCTTAGCGTCGAACGGACGCGACGCGCGTTGCGGGTCGTCGTTCCCCTCCTTGGTCAGCGCTCCGACCACGCCCATGGAAGCGATGCCGAGAGGGCTGACGACCGCCTCGGCGGCGCCGGCTAGCAGAATCTCAGCGCAGCCGGTACGGATCAAGTTCCAGGCGTGGCCCAGCGCGTCGGTACCGGACGCGCACGCCGAGTTGACCGTCGTGTTAGGGCCGCGGACGCCGAGCACCCGCCCGACTCGCGCCGCGGCCATGTACGCGCCGACGCGAGGGATGAGTAGCGGGTCGACCTTGCTCGCTCCGCGTTCCACGATGGTCTGCTCATACCTTCCCATCTCGAAGGCGCCGCCTGAGCATGCCACGAGGACGCCGATCTGGTCTCGGTTCTCCTCGTTCACCTCCAGGCGGGCCGAGCAGAGCGCCTGTTTGCTGGCGGCGACGGCCATTTGCCCGAAGCGACCCGAACGCCGCACGGATCTGTGATCCATGTACTGCTGCGGGTCGAAATCCTTCACCTCCGCGGCGATGCGCACAGGGAAGTCGGAGGCATCGAAGCTCGTGATAGGCCCAATGCCGGAGCGGCCCGCCAGGAGATTGCGCCAGGTGGTCTCCACATCCAGCCCAACCGGGCTGACGACACCTACGCCCGTGACGACGACGCGGCGCATCTCGGTCATGGCACCGCCGTTGAGGCTTCCGCGGGCTCGGTCGCGCCGTCTAGCAGGAACTTCTCCGTGATGCTCGCTACCTCCTCCGGGTGTTCCTGAGGCGAGAAGTGGCCGGTGTCCGGCACGAGCATGGTGTGAACCTGCGGAATGGCCTCCTCGACCTGCCGGGCTAGGCCGGAGCCCGCCAGGTGGCTCTCGCGTCCCCAGATGACGAGCGTCGGGCATGCCATCCCGCGCAGCATGGGCCACGGGTCTACGTAACGCGTGGCATCGAAGACCTGTGCCTCGATCTCGGGCGGACACTTGAGCTCCACCTGACCGTCGTGGCGCAGTCGCATCCCCTCATCCACGTAGAGGCGCAGAATGTCCTCCCGCCACGTCCTGAACGTGTCGCGTGAGCGGTATGCCCGGAGCACGGCCGCCCGGCCGGGCCACACGGCCCGTCGTTTTCGGGCGGCATCGGCGAGCGGGTTGACTTGAGGGCGGCCCGATGGCCCCACGTACCACTCCGGTCGGGGCAGAATCGGTTCAATGAGCACGGCCCGCCGCAGGATGTCCGGGTAGCGCTTCGTGTGGACGACGATGGTTGTGGCGCCCGCCGAGTGTCCGGCGGCCAGGGGTCGCTCGAGCGCCAGTCCCTCGATGAGCCGTTGGAGATCGTCGGCGAAGACCTCGAACCGATAGCCGTCCGCAGGCTTGCTGCTGTCGCCGTGGCCGCGCTGATCCACCGCGATGACGCGGAAACCGGCTGCCAGCCGCTCGGCGACAGGCCGCCAGAGCGCGGCCAGGAATCCAGTGGCGTGCAGCAGGATCAGGGGCGGGCCGTTGCCGCCCCAGTCGATGAAGTGGATAGATACCCCGTGGCCTTCAACAGTGCCTTCACGGGCTGTCATGGCCCTTCAGTTGTAGGGCATCCGTGGTATGGGGTCAAACGTTGAACCGGGAAGACGAGGACGTGCCTTAGCCGCCGAGGCGACGGCGCCTGTTCCGGGCAGCGTCGACGGCGGACGCCAGCAGTTCCTGCGCGGTGGAACAGCTTCCATTGAGGGCCGCCACGCCGGTCTCCCACAGGGTGGCTCGCTGGTGAAATGACCTGAGGCGCAGGTCGCCTTGGAGGCGGTGCGCGAGCACGCTCGCCTCTGACGCGGCTGTCCCGGGTAGGCCGACGGCTACCACGTCGTCATCGGGACGCCCGACCATGTCCTCCTGCCGCACGAAGTCTCGTACGCGTTCGGCGGCGATGTCGACTACCTCTGTAACGTACTCACCTGGCAGGTGCTGTGGGACGCAGGCGACCAGAGCATAGGGGCGTCCTTCGCGTACGGCTCGCTCGACCTCCGCTGTCAGACGGTGCTGGAACTCCTCATTCGTGTAAAGGCGGGGCTCAAGATCCAGTGTTGTCACGAGTTCGTCTCCCAGGCTCTGTGCGGTTTCCTGTGTGATCGCTGTTCTGTTCTCCCATCACTACAACGCTTCCGCGCCGGTTTTCGTTTCTGCTATAAGACCCGTGCGCCGCGGCGATGCCCGTGCGCTCCGATCGGATGTCGGGACGCATCGGTGAACCGGGGCGAGAGCCGATCTGTGAGGTGAGAGACCATGCGGATTCCCACCATCTACGTCCCCACCGGCGCCTGGAACATGCGCGCCGGCATCTCTGCCGAGCAGGTGCTGGAGGCGGCCCGGCGGGCGGAAGAGGCGGGCATCGACGGCCTCTTCGCCGGCGATCACGTCACGTTCTACGGCGCGGGCAACGACGGTCTGATCAACCTGGCCGCTGTCGCGGCGGTGACCGAACGCGTGCTGCTAACCACCAGCGTCTACCTCCTGGCGCTGCGCCATCCCACTCCTGTCGCTCTCCAATGCGCGATGCTCGACCAGCTCTCGCAGGGGCGGTTCATCCTTGGGGTAGGAATCGGTGGGGAGGACCCGAACGAGTGGTGGGCCAGCGGTGTGGACCCGAAGACGCGCGCCCGGCGCACTGACGAGGCGCTCCAAATCCTCCGCTCTCTCTGGACGCAGGAAGAGACGACGTTTGCCGGGAAATACTTCAAGCTCGATGGGGTGCGTCTACAGCCGAAGCCTCTGCGGGACGATGGCATCCCCATCAACATCGGCGGTAGGTCTGACGGCGCGTTGCGACGCACCGCCCGCTACGGCGATGCCTGGACCGCCATCTGGGTGTCCACCCGGCGCATCCTAGAGGCGCGAGAGAAGATAGACGAATGGGCGACGGCTGAGGGCCGCGACCCGGCGCGGATCGGATTGGGCCTGCAGCTCTGGCACTCCGTCGACGAGGATCGTGACAAGGCCCGCGAGCGTTTGGCCGCGCGCATGGAGGGGTTCTACCAGGTCCCCTTCGAGCGGTTCGAACGCCACGCTCCGTACGGAACGCCCGAGGAGATCGCCGAGTTCCTGATGCCGTATCTGGAAGCGGGGTGCGAGTATCTCAACATGGTGGCCGTCCAGCCCAGCCAGGACGAGGTGGTGCAGGCCGCCGTGGCGGTCAAAGAGGCACTCGTCAAGCTGGTCGGCACGTAGGCAGCGCCCTCGACTGTCAAGCCGCGGCTTCGCAGATTGTCAGGTTGCAGGAGCGGTACTTGACAGTGCCTCCAGAAACCTCTCCGGCTCCCCCAGAGAGACGGCGGGCCGGCGGCAGGCGAGCACGCGCCACACCTGAATCGGTCTGCGGAGCCGGATCTCCACCACTCCTCCCAGGGAGCCGATGAGGCCGAACCGGCCGAGGAAGTTCGTGCGCCAGCCGATCCCGTACCACGCAGGCCAGTTCGTCCGGACCGCGTCTTCGATGTCGTCGCGCGCGATGGCGTGCCCGAACAGCCGGCCAAAGCGGACGTTGAGTGTGTCGTCATCCAGCTCAAGATAGGAGGTACCCGGCGTGGCGCCTCAGATCAGAAGCAGCGGGCGCCACCATGGTTCGAGGCGTATCTGGAAACGGGTGGCGGACATCCCGTGTCCTAGGGCTGCGCTCTTCGGCTTGCCCCTCGCTGCGCCTCCGCTATGGCGTCTCGGTAGCGTCCGCTCAGCACGTCGGTTATCCGCCGCAGCTCGGCGACAGGCTCGTCGTGCAGATCGACCCTGATGTCGATTATGGCCAGCGGGTCGGGCCCGAACGGGGCGGCCAGCAACGCCGCCGACTCGCGCCCCCGCTTGTCGCCTCCGGCCGCCTGCCCCGCCTCCAGAGCTTCGAGCAGCCGTGCGGGCAGAAAGCCGGACGAATGCTCGAACGATTCCGCCATGGCGTCAATGGTGGCCTTGCCGACCAGCATGTTGCCCTGCACGGAGTAGTTGTCGCCGGTGTGGTGGCCGAACCAGTCGACGCACTCGTCGCCGGAGTAGGCGAAAACACGGCCCCGACTGTCGACACCGCCGACCTGGCGCCTGGCCGCATCCGGGTCCTCGTGGAGCAGCGACGTCAGCGCCGCCTCCGGGCTCAATCCCATCTCCAGCAGCCGCATGCCGTGGATGCCGAGCCCGATGTTGGTGTTGGCCTGCGTGGCGATGGCCCCGACGCCCGCCTTCACATGGGGGCAGTTGGCGCCCACGAAGGGCACGGCCGTCGAGATGGCGATGCCAAGTATGCCGGTGTCGGGATCACGCGCGACGATGGAAAAAGTCATGACAACCTCCGCGGCCGAAACCGAATGAGCGTCGTCTCCTCGCTTACGTCGTCGAAGACAGCCTCGACCGGCATGTCGGTCCGCAGCTCTCCGTCCGGACAGTCGACGATGTTGGTCACCAGTCGAGGTCCTTCCTCGAGCTCGACCAGGGCGTAGTGGTAGGGGATGACATCGGCGAAGGCCGGGTGGTACTGCTGGTGCATGATGCCAAAGCTATACAGCTTGCCCCGGCCGGACGCCTGCACCCATTCCGACTCTTCCGACCAGCAGTCCACGCAGCGCTCCCGCCCCGGCAGGCGATGCCGTCCACATGCGCTGCACCGTACCAGCATGAGGCGGTGCTCTTTGGCGCCGGCGAAGAACGGCTCAGACGCTTCGTCCGCGACGGGTATCGGCAGCTCGTACTCGCGGTCAGCCATCACTCACTCTAGTCGGGGTGTGGGCTCAGAAGCAGCGTGCAGTGATGGTCCAAGATGCCGCCGTTCCCCGTGACGAGGACGATGTCGTGGTTCGGCGCCTGGCGTTCGCCTCCTTGACCGCGCGCCTGGATCACCCCCTCCGAGAGCGGCGTCATGCCCCACATGTAGTAGCCGGAGAGCTGGCCACCGCCGGTGTTCGTGGGCAGCGAGCCACCGGGCCCCAGCTTGCCATCGGCGACGAACGGGCCGCCCTCGCCCTTGGCGCAGAAGCCGTAGTCCTCGATCGTGACCAGCACGGTGTAGGTATAGCAGTCGTAGATCTGGCAGACGTTGATGTCCCTGATGTCGATGCCCGCCATGCGAAACGCCTGCTCCTTGGCGATCGGCGCGCCGGTCTGCGTCTCCGCGTCCGACCCCGTCCGCTTGAGGTCGGCTGGGTGACCCTGGCCCATGCCCCAAAGGTACGCGGGCGGCTGTTTGAGATCCTTGGCTCGCTCGGCGGAAGAAACGATGACGGCCACACCTCCGTTCGACACGAGACAGCAATCCAGCAGGTGCAGGGGCTCGGCCACCCAGCGCGATGCATGATAGTCTTCCGGCGTGATCGGCTCTCGCTGCTGGGCCAGCGGATTCATCGCGGCCCACCGGCGCTGCGCCACGGCGATGGCGCCTAGATGGTCGGTGGTGGTCCCGTACATGCCCATGTGGCGTCGGGCGGCCAGGGCGTACTGGGCGTTCACTCCGAACATCCCGAAGGCCGCGTACAATCCTCGCATGCCCCGGGGTTGCGGTCGCCCGCCGCCGCCGTACGCCTCGCCGCCGCCGCGGCCCTCCCGCAGCGGCGCGTCGGCGAAGACGCAGACGACGTGGTTCGCCATGCCGTGGACGACGGCGAGAGCGGCGTACTGCACCATGATGCCGGCGGTCGCGCCGCCGACGTTCATGGCGCATAGTAGTCGCAGATTGTCCAGCCCCAGGTGGTTCTGGAGGTCCACCCCGCCCATGCCGGGGAGGGGGGTCACCCCTTCGTTCACCAACAGGCCGTCGATGTCATGCTTCTCTAGGCCGGCGTCCTCCAGGGCGAGGCGTATCGCCTCCCCGGCGAACCACGCTGCGCCGTGACCGTAGATGCGCCCCATCTGGGTGATGCCCAGCCCAGAGATGGCAGCTTTGGCTTTCAGTCCACGATCTACCATTCGCCTACGCTCGCCCTCACACAATCGACGCGCCATCCACTATGCCGGACTGTTGGGAGGAGGGCAAGACGCAGTGACCCGCGCGGCCGCCATCGCTCGCTGGCGATTCCTGGGGATGCCGGCATCGCAATGACCGGCGCGGTCCGCCCGCCGGCAGCTAGCGAAGAATGTAGTCCGTCTCCAGAATCCGGTCCGGGCGGTCGAGCGCCTCGGCGGCCGCATCCGCGTCGGACGCGCGTGACGCGAGGACCATATTGAAGCTCGTTCGCTGGATCCAGGCCTCCCCGGCTTGGCCTTCGTCCTGCCAGGACACTATCTGCCCGGACACGTCGGGAACAGTTGGTTCGGGATCGACGATGGACACCACTTCGGCGAACGCCGTGTAGAACTCCAGGGCCTCGTCTGTGTCATCCCACATGAGGCTGATCTGCACAACCACCCGGTCCGGGTCCGAATCGTTGGAATACACAGCTATCCGCCCACCACCCCATCCCTCGGCAGCGATGGTGGCAAACGGGTCGTATTCAAGTGTTGACAGGAGCCAGTTGTACACGTCGAACTCCCCGAAGACGATGTCCATCTGCTGCTCCCAGTCATCGCCCAAGTCACCCGAAAGATCTCGGATCGCAAGCTCGACGGCACCCTCGCCGATGACGTACTTCTCCGGGTGAAGGATCTGTTCCGTCGTCTTTGGCAATTCCTGGTAGGCTTCATTCACCTCTTCCCAGCCGCCCTTGTCATACAGGTAGTTGACGAATTCGGCGCCGTACCAATACGGGAAATAGAGGTAACGCTCCATGGCCGGCGGCAGTTCTGGCGCATCTCCAGCGCCGCTTGCGGGTGGGCTGTAGAGTTCCTGCAGTCGCTCCGGTGGGAGCTCTTCGACGTACAGATCCGCGGCGAGTTCCGCGTCCCCTTCGATCAGCGCGTCGATGGTGACGCCGTACTCCGTGTTCGCCTTGTCCTCTTCCTCCTTGTCTGCTCGCTCAAAGAGCTTCTCCAAATCAAAGCTGCCATCCTGGAAACTGTGAACATACTCGTGCACCAGCGTCAGTTCGTCCCAGACGGAAATGGGCCCCTCAGTTCCTGAGACGAGGACGAGCTTCTGGTCCTCAAGAGAGTAGAATCCGAGGACCGACCCCTGAAAGGAGGTGAAGACTTCAAGAAGATCGTCGTCGGGCCCGATCATGCGCAGCAACCGAAACGCCGCGTTCAGCGCTTCCATTTCCTCCGCATCTTCCTCTCGGACCTTGTCTGCCGAAAGCCGGCTGTGTTCCTCGATCTGTTCCCGAGTCAACGTGCCCTGCTCGATCTCTTCGTTCACGTCAAGACCACGCAACTCCGAAGCCTTCACCGCGATTGCGGTGAGCCGAAGCGAGAGTTCCTCATCGAATGGCGCAAGCTCCGGGAGCTTGACGCCTTCGTCGTCACCGCCCCAGCACGACACGATCCCAAGTCCGAGGAGAGCTATCAAGAGAGAAGTGCACGTCGCGCCACGCATTGGTTACCACCCTTTCTCGCACTGCGGCTGGCAGAGCGATCCTGGGGTCTTATCGGCAAGTGGGACGCTGCTCCGCAGATCCTGCTATCCCGTCGCCCAGACGGCGACGGTCATCAGCGCCACGATCAGCCAGTGCGCCACCACGGCCGCAGCGATGCTCTGGGTATGCCATCGGAGGTAGGCGAAGATGAGCCCGCCAACGAACAGCCCGGCGAGCGAGACGAGAACCCCGGCCGCCACGCCCGGGGGGCTGCTCACGACTGCACTTTCTACTACCGTGCGGCTCGTGATCACCACATGCCACAGCGAGAACGTCACTGCTGTAGCGACGAGCGCGCTCCCGTCTCCTCTCACCCGTCGCCAGACGCCGTAGAGCACGCCGCGGAACGCCACCTCTTCGAAGAGCGCCGTGCCCACCGGCTGACGGAACAGGAGGAAGTAGGCCAGCGAGGCGCCGGAGCGTTGCGTGATCTCCGGCGCTTCCACGGGACCCCCGTTAAACAGCGGGGCCAGGGTGATGAACGCGATGGGCGGGATGGCTGCCAGGACGCTCAGGAAGAGGCCGAACAGGGCGGAACCTCGGGCGTTCCGAGGGTCCAGTCCTAGGTCCTCAATCGTGAGCCGGGCCCGCCCGAGCGCCCAGGCCAGGAGCGCCACCATTAGCGCCAGATTCGACCATAGTAGGAACTGCTGGCGCGCGTCGTGCGGGCAGGCGGAAGTCGCGTTGCCGTAGAGCAGCAGGACGACTGACACTCCCGCGGCCACGCGCACGTCGGGCCGAACCGCAGCCGCCCGCTGTCGGACCTGAGCTAGGGAGAGCATCACTCCGTCATGATGGAGTGGCCGGGAAGGTGTCTGCAAGTTACTTGTCATAACACAATAGCCGGGCGAAGGTCGTGGCCTGTCTGTCCTCCGATCAGGGCAACCTCGGAGCCCCAGGAAGCGGCGTTGGCCGAAACGGCTCCGTCGCCCGGCATGCGGGCGGACCGCCGGATGCTGTGGACGCGGCCGCTGTGGTGATACCGTGGTGGCATGAGAGGAAGCACCATGGCGCAGTCATCCTGGTTCATCGGCATCGACCTCGCTTGGGCGCCGCGAAACCCGACGGGCGTGGCCGCGCTCCTTCCCCGTGGCGACCGGCTCAAGGTGGTGGCGACCGGCGCGTGCGACTCAGACGCGGAGATCGCGGCGTTCATCCGGGAGCACATGGCGCGGCAAGTCATCGTCATGATCGATGCTCCCCTTGTCCTTCCCAACCGGACCGGGATGCGACCTTGCGACCGCCTCACGCACCGGCTCTTTGGGCGGCAGCATGCCGGGGCCTACCCGGCCAACAGGGAGAACATGGGACGGTACAACGGTGGCGTCCCTCGGGGAGAGGCGCTTGGTCTCCTGCTGCACCGGCAACTGGGATTCCGCTGGCCGCCGCCTGGTGTGCGAGAAGCCGTCGGCCGGCAGGGTCGCTTCGTCTTCGAGTGCTACCCTCATCCGGCACAGGTCGTCCTCTTCGGACTTGACCGCGCACTGAAGTACAAGCGCAAACGCCAGGGCTTGGCGGCGGCTCGCGCCGAGTTCGCCCGGTACTTGGTCTTCATGCAAGAGAGACTGCGCTCTCCTCGGATCGAGTTCGGACGTCGGTTACTTCGAGAGCTGGACGTGAGCGAGGCCAGGGGGCGTGACTACAAGGACCGCGAGGATCGACTGGATGCCATCTTTTGTGCCTACCTCGCGGCTCTGGTGCCCAGGGCCCGCATGGAATGCATCGGGGAGCCAAGCGAGGGGAGCATCGTCGTGCCTACGCCGCTCCGTACCTGAGCGCGCTCTGCTTTGTCCCAGAGGCAGTACCCCGGGATCAGCCAGTGGCCGATAGCAAGAGAGGCCCCGCAGGGGCCTCTCTGTATGTCAAGATCTGACGGCGGACGCCGTCGGCGCCATCAGCAGCAGCGCGACTGACCCGTTTGCGCTCCCGCCTTCGCCGCCGTGATGTACGCGCTGGTGACACCGATCTCTCCTCGTTGCTCTTCGATCCGCTGCTTCTCCTCCAGATGGCCCGCCTCTTCCAGGTCGGAAACGTGCTCATCGGCGAGCCGCACGGTCACATCCGAGAAGCCTGCGTCTCTCAACTTGGAGACATACTCGTCGACGAGCAGCGCACCCGCGACGCAACCGGCCCAGGCATCGCTGTCGCTCCGCTCCGCCTCCGTCGGTGGCCGCTTCCAGACCATGTCGGACACGGAGAGTCGCCCGCCCGGCCTGAGCACCCGCATCGACTCGCGGAAGACGGCGTCCTTGTCCGGAGAAAGGTTGATGACGCAGTTTGAGATGATGACGTCAAACGTCGCGTCCGGGAAGGGCATCGACTCCATCTCGCCCTTGTGGAACTCGACGTTGGCGGCGCCGACCTTTGCCAGGTTCCGGCGGGCCAGCTCCAGCATGTCGTCGTTCATGTCCAGACCGACGGCTTTGCCCTCCGGGCCCACCTTCTGCGCCGACAGGAAGCAGTCGAGGCCGCTGCCGCTGCCCAGGTCCAGGACTGCCTCGCCCGGGCGGAGTTCCGCGATGGCGGTGGGGTTGCCGCAGCCGAGCGAGAGCTTGCTCGCCTCCTCAGGCAGATTGCCGAGTTCCTCGGCTGAGTAGAGCTGGTCGGCCCAAGTCGAGGTCTCGGCGGTCGGGGCTTCTGTGGGGCCGCAGCAGGTGGGCTCGCAGCAGGAGTCGGGCTCCACCGCAGTCAGCGGGATCTCGGCCTCTCGTTTCCCCAGCTCTTGGCGCGCGCGGGCGCTGTAGTATTCCCGCACCTCCTGCTTGATGTCTTCCGACGTTCGTTGGGTCATGCTGGCACCTCCTCTTTGATTCGCAGGCCGGCATCGATAGCTTGCTGAAGTCCGGGCAATACGGCGCTCCACACCTCCGCGGCTGCTCGATACGCCGCTCGGCCTCGGTCGGTCAGCTCACAGATCTTGCGCTCTCGCTGTCCCTGTGCCTCCGTGCGGCACACGATGTAGCCGCCTTCCGTCAGTTCACGGATGGTGGGGTAGATCATGGCATCCGTGGGCTCACAGCAGCCATCGCAGGCTTCCGTGACGGCACGGGCCAGCTCGTAGCCATGACGGGGCTGCTGATGGAGGGCGGCGAGCACGAGGAACCGACCGCTTCCCCGGCTGGCCAGCGTCCTCCAATAGCTCTTCTCGGTCAGGTCTCCCATATCTATGCTCCGGATGCCTTCCTCAGCTATGCCTTTGGAAGCTATACCTACGTCAACTATATATCGGTTCTTTCGGTCCTGTCAATGACGCAGGAGGCATCCTACAGGGTCAGAGAGGCTTTGCAGAGAGGAGAGAAGAACCCTGGGTTCCCCAGGCATCGCAGGCTACAGTTTTCGCCAAATTGCTATCGAGATCATGTTCCGGCTGCGCTGCCGCCCTCACGCGCGGGATCTTCGTAGGGGGCCGGGCCGACGGCCCGGCGCTACCGGAAGCTTCAGCCGGGGTCCCCTTTCCAGCCCGTCTCTACCTTGCCTCCTCTTACCAGAATAGGGACGTTGGTGCTCAGTTCGGAGGCTTCGTCAAACCACTTCGGGTTGTCGTCGACCATGCGGTCTTCGAACTCGACCCCATCGGCCGTCAGGTCGCGCCGGGCCTGCTCGCAGGTTGGGCAGTTGCGCAGTGTGTACATGATGACGTCTGCCATGGCATCTCCTCCACATCTCGGTGCAGGCTGTTGACGCGCCCATTGTATCATTGATGTCTGCGCTCCACGCTTGCGGCGACTCAATCAGCGATCGCTTGGGCTGCAGGGCCACCAGCGTGGAACTCGCGCGTTCTTCTCAGTCGTTGAGCTGGAGGTTTCCCCTGGCGAGAGCAAGCTGGGTGGCCTCGCCGTCCGCATCGAAGAAGTACCTTCTTGCCCACAGGGCGACGTAGACTAGGCTGATGAGGACCGGCACCTCGATGAGCGGTCCCACGACGGCCGCCAGCGCCTGTCCGGAGTCGATACCGAAGACGCCTATCGCCACGGCGATGGCCAGCTCGAAGTTGTTGCTGGCGGCGGTGAAGGAGAGGGTGGCCGTCTCCGGGTAGCCGAAGCGGAGCCGCCAGGAAACGAAGAACGAGACGGCGAACATGATGAGGAAGTAGAGCAGCAAGGGGGCCGCGATGCGCAGCACGTCAAGGGGGACATCCAGGATGTACTCGCCCTTGAGCGCGAACATCACCACGATAGTGAACAGCAAACCGATGATGGCAGTCGGGCCAAGGCGGGGCATGAGCGCGCCTTCGTACCAGTCGCGTCCCTTCCGCCGGATCCCCACGTAGCGGGTGACCATTCCAGCCACGAGTGGGATGCCGAGGAAGATGAGGACGCTCTTCGCCACCTCCCAGAACTCGACGTGCACCTCCT
This sequence comes from uncultured Dehalococcoidia bacterium, assembly GCA_964406605.1. Classification (GTDB taxonomy): domain Bacteria; phylum Chloroflexota; class Dehalococcoidia; order DSTF01; family RBG-16-68-14; genus CAYOSF01. The sequence continues at coordinate 37,206 of CAYOSF010000019.1, forward strand.
CGCCGCCCCCGAACCATGAGCTGGCCACGCTGATGAAGAACCAGGCGTAGAGCGAGTAGAACAGCACCTGGAAGACCGAGTTGAGAGCCACGAGAACCGCAGCGTACTCGTTGTCGCCCTCGGCCAGCATGTTCCAGATGAGCACCATGGCGATGCATCGGGCCAGACCCACGATGATGAGCCCGACGCGGTACTCCGGCTGGTCGGGCAGCAGCAGCCAGGCCAGGGCGAACATGACGACGGGCCCGATGATCCAATTCAGCGACAGCGAGACGCCGAACATCTTCCAGGCGGTCGCCACCTTGCCCAGTTCTTCGTACCTCACCTTTGCCAGGACGGGGTACATCATCCACAGCAGGCCGATGGCGATGGGGAACGAGACGGTGCCGATGCGTGCCGAGTCAATGGCGTCGGCGACGTCCGGGAAGAGCTTGCCCAGGGCAACGCCGAACGCCATCGTGAGGATGATCCAGAGCGCGAGGTAGCGGTCGAGCAGCGAGAGGCGTTCAGCGACGCGCGGTCGCGCAGCCACGGCGGCGACGGTCACGGTGTGCCGCTTCCCCGCCGAGTCATCGCCATGCCGAATCTTCCACCCCGTGTGTTGGTGGCGTTCCCCATGGCCCCAAAGCGAGACGCCTCATCGCATTTCGGCGCTCTGTCGGCGGAGTTGCATGAGAAGCATGTTGAGGTCCCGCATGTCCATGAAGTGAATGGCCTTCTGCGGGCAGATCAGGCGGCAGCGTGAGCAGCCCACCGGGCAATCGAGAGGTCGCGCCACCTCGAGTTTGTCCTCCACGGCCTCGTAGACCTTGTAGGGGCAGAACTCCAGGCGCTTCATGCAGAGATCGCAGCGCTCCGGATCGATCATGGGAAACCAGGGGATCTGCGCTCGTGGGACTCCCTGGTACGTATCACTCATCGTGCGGACTCCTCAGCTTGTCGCCGTCTTGGGCAGGGCTCTTCTCGCAAGTCAGGGCGCCGGTGGACCCATGCTGGCCGCACGGTGCCCTGCCGTTGGCCGGGCCCATATCATCCCTGGGTGATATGATTGCCAAAGGAGACGACATCTCTAGCGCCCCCGCAGGCGGCACACGCGCTCGGCTCGTCGCCGGTCGCCGGGCACTTCTTGCACATCCAGCAAGGTTTGCAGTCGCTCCGACAGAAGCGCCGCAGCGGAGGGGTCTGCCCGGTAGAAGATCCAACGGGCGTCCTCCTCATCGCGGCGGCCCTGCACAAGCCCAAGCCTGCGCAGTACGGCGAGGTGATTCGAGACAAGGCTCTGGGATAGCCCCAGCATGTCTTCGATCTCGCAGACGCAGAACTCGCCCCGAGTCAGGAGCAGGAAGATACGCAGCCGCGTGTCGTCGCCCAGGGCTCGGAACACGGCGGCAAGACCCTCGGCGTGGGCGCGTGATGTGGGGCTCTCAGTGCGGACGGACGTGGCCACGGCGGTGTCTGAATTACTATTCGCTGATATATTCTACCGTCGGTCGGTCCGACAGGGCAAAGCGCCGCCCGAGAGCGGCGCGGCTTGGTGGCAAGAGGCTACTGGATCACTCGTGCCTCGCGGAGCCGTTGCAGTTCCTCCCCCGACGATCCCAGCAATTCGCCGAGCACTTGATCCGTGTGCTGGCCGACGGCTGGCGACGGTCCTTTGATCTCGCCCGGCGTTCTCGAGAGCTTGACCGGCGTATTGGGCAGCGGCAGGGTACCGATGACCGGATGCTTTACGTCCACCAGCATCTCCCGGGCCCGCACCTGCGGGTGCTCCGCGGCCTGCGGGATGTTGTTCAGCGGGCCGCAGGGGAGGCCGATCGCGTCGAACTCCTGCAGCCACTCCCCCGTCGTCCGCTTGCGGAGCGCTTCGCTCAGGATCGGCTCCAGCTCTGCGTGGTGGTCCGTGCGCGATCCGCTCGTCTCGAAGCGCTCGTCGTTGATGAGCTCCGTCTGTCCGATGAGGGCGCAAAACAGCTCCCACTGATTCTCGACGCCCCAGCTCAGAGCGAGCACGATGTAGCCGTCCTTGGTGGGAAATGCCTGGAACGGGGTGGCCAGAGGGTGGCGGGTACCGACGGGTCCCGGTACCTGGCCGGTCGCGAAGTAGCGCATGAAGGCGTTCTCCAAGATGGCGATCTGGCAGTCGAGCATGCTCACGTCCACGAGCTGGCCCTCTCCGCTCCGGTCGCGCTCCCGCAGCGCCGCCAGCACTCCGATGGCGGTGAACAGCCCGCCCGCGATGTCCCCCAGCGAGAGGCCGGGGCGCGCGGGCGGACCTCCCGGATAGCCGGTGATACTCATTACGCCGCCCATCCCCTGCACCACGATGTCCAGCGCCGGCCGCAGCCGGTCCGGTCCCGTCTGCCCGAACCCGGAGGTGGCGGCGTACACCAACCGTGGGTTGCGCCGGCGCAGCGCGTCGTAGCCCAGCCCCAGCCCGTCCATCGTGCCCGGAGTGAAGTTCTCCATCACGACATCCACCTTCTCCACCAACCGCAGAAAGATCTCCTTTCCCTCCTCCCGTGAGAGATCGATGCCGATGCTCTTCTTTCCGCGGTTGATGCTGAAGAAGTAGCAGCTCTCGCCGTTGACGTGGGGAGCAGTCGTCCTGGCGATGTCACCGTAGGGCGGGCGCTCGACCTTGATCACCTCCGCCCCCAGATCGCAGAGCACCATCGATGCGTACGGCCCCGACAGCACCCAGGTCAGGTCGAGAATGGTGATCCCCTCCAGCGGTCCGGCCATTGACGTTACCTCCTCATGAGCAAGTCAAGCTCTCTCGGGTTGCTGCAGCTTGCGCAACGGGGCGATGCCGCGCCCTTGTTAGGATACTCCAGTATCCGGCGCGCGGACGATATCCGCGATGCGCGGCGCGCATTGGGCAAAGAAGTGGGTTCCTAGTCGACCGCCGCGATCTCCGCGGCGAGCTTCTCCTCGGGTCGAGGCCGGATGGCCAGGTAGACGCCCACCAGCACGAGCATTCCGCCGACCACCTCAGCGGCGCTGGGCCATTCGCCCAGGACGAGGGCGGCCAGTACGGTCGCGCCGACCGGCTCCAGCAGGATCGCCATCGCCACCACCACGGCCGAAATGAACGCCAGCGACCAGTTGATGGCGGAGTGGCCGATGAGCTGCGGCCCGAGGGCCAGCATCCCCATCATCACGAACGTCTTCGTCGAGAAGCCGGTCAGGGGATCGCCGGCCAGCAGCGCGGCCGCCAGCAGAAGTATCGCGGTGGCCGGATAGACCGTGCCGATGTATCGCAGCCAGGAGACCTGGGGTCGCACGCGCCGCCCCACGATGATGTAGCCCGCGGAGAAGACGCCCCCGACCACGGCGTAGAGATCGCCGGCTACCGTGCCCAATCCCTCGCCGACGTCCTCGACCGCCATCGTCGCCGCGCCCGCCGCAGCGATGAGGAGCGCTATCCAGACGTGGCGCGCCACCTTCTCCCGAAGAAGAAACGGCGAGGCGAGACCCACGTAGAGTGGCTGCGCGGCCACCAGCGCCACGGACGCGATCACCGACGTGTGCTGAAGCGACGCGATCCAGAAGCCGAAGTGGGCCGCCAGGAACGCCGCCGAGAGGAGCAACGGCCCCATCGCGGCGGCCGTAACCGGTTCCGGCGCGCGACGCTGCTGCATCACGGCCAGCGCGCCCACGGGTACGGCCGCCATCGCCATGCGATAGCAACCGATGACGAGAGCGGGTGCTTCGGCCTCGCGGATGAGAATCGCCGCCCAGGAGATCGCGACCACGCCCACCCCCAGCGCGGCGTAGGGGGCCAGCCGAGTCTCTCTCATGGCGCAATCCTAGCGTAGCGGACCATCCTTTGCCATCGGCTGCGGACTCTGTATCATCCTGACATGCCTGCTTCGGCGTCCGCGCGTCTTCTAGCCGCTCTCGCCGTCGCCGTGCTCGTCGGCGCCGCCGTCGGCTGCGATGAGGAGCGCGACATCGTCTTTACCCACGGCGTCGCCGTCGGCGACGTAGGGCCTGACGGCGCCATTCTGTGGACGCGGGTCGACAGTGAGACCGCGGTTACCGCGCAGGTGGCGACCGACCAAGAGTTCCGCGACCTAGTGTTTCTGCAGGACGTGGGCGCTGACAGCGAGCGCGATTTCACCGTAAGGTCCGTGGCGACGGGCCTGGAGCCGGGGACGACCTACTACTACCGTTTCCGTCGCCGCGACGTTATCAGCGACGTCGGCACATTCCGGACGGCCCCGGCCGAGGACGAGGCGGCGGCCGTGCGCTTCGTCTTCTCCGGGGATTCCGACGGCACGGTCCGGGACGACGGCACCCGCCCCTTCGACTTCCGGGTGCTGGATGCGGCCCGCGCCGAGGAGCCGGACTTCTTCCTCTACTTCGGCGACACGATCTACGCCGACTCCGGCTATGGCGCAAAGGCAGAGACGCTGGATGCGTTTCGCGAAAAGTACAAAGAGAACCGGGAGGTGGGGCCCCTGCGCCGACTCCTCTCCGCGACCTCCATCTACACCGTTTGGGACGACCATGAGGTGGACGACAACTTCGCGGGCACCACCGTGTCCAAGGATTTGTTCACCGCCGGCCTTCGAGCGTTCCGCGAGTACATGCCGATCAGCGGCGATGAGGACGAGCCTGAAGTGCTCTATCGCCGTTTCCGCTGGGGCAAGGCGGTGGAGATCATCATTCTCGACGAGCGAAGCTTCCGTGACGATGACGTGGAGGAGGCGTGCGCGACGGAGGCAGGCGGGCCCGATCTGTTGCCCGGTCTCGGCGCTCCCGGTGTGCCCGACGCATACCGCGCGCTGCGTGTCGCTGTAGGATTGCCGGAAGAGACGGAGGAGGACTGCCTGGCCGCCCTGAACGACCCTGACCGGACGCTGCTCGGCGACGCGCAGAAGGCGTTCCTGCTCCAGGCGCTCGAGCAGTCCGATGCCACGTTCAAGTTCATCGTGAACCCGGTCCCCATTGCGGAGCTGGTCGCGCAGCCCTACGACCGCTGGGAGGGCTACCGCGCCGAACGCGACGAACTCCTTGGGTTCATCGCGGGCAGCGACATCCACAATGTCATCTTCATCACCACCGACTTTCACGCGAACATCATCAGCGACGTGCGCGTCGACCTCGCGTCTCCACCTGTGGCCGTCGAGGCGATCACCGGGCCGATCGCCCATGCCACGCTCGGCCAAGACATCGCGGCAACGCAGGGCGAGGAGGTGATTCCGGTCTACGAGCAGCTCCTGAAGCAGGTCGCGCGCGTGGACTGTGTTGAGTTGGACGCCTTCAGCTACGGCCTCGTCGAAGTAGAGCCCGAGACCGGTACTGCCACCATCACCCTGAAGGACGAAGACGGTGGCGAGCTATGCAGGACGGTCGTTGAGGCGGACTAGCGCCACGGATTGGCGGTCGGCGTCGGCGGCGCTCAGGCCCAGGGCTTGATCTCCTCGTTTCTAACCATCTCGACCAGCCGGTCAAACCGGAGGCCGGTGACGGAGCCGGCCTTGTCGCGCACCAGGGCGACGCGGGGCGGCTCGGGCTCGCCCGTGTCGAGAGCGAAGAAGCCTGGGTCGTGCGGGTCGGCCGGCAGCATTGCCACGCCGCCCTTCCACGGACCGCGCCGGGCCCTCAGCGCGAGCTGACCTTCCTCCGCCGTGATCTGCACGCGGCCGGTGCCGGTCATGATCCGAAAGTTGGTTAGCCGCCCTGGTGTGGCCTCGTAGACGCCGGGCGCGGTTGAAAGGACCTTCTCGTCAACGGGGGCGGCCGCTGGCGGCTCGTCGGTCGCGTCGAGCGCCGCCCCGAGGATCTTCCCATCGACTTCGTGCATCTTGTCGAACGTGAGATTCACGTGGACCAGCAGTGCGAGCCCCTCCTCGGGCAGCACGGCGATATGAGTGTTCCACCCGCCCGCCACGCCGCCGCCGTGGCCGAACGCTCTCCGGCCAAAACGCGGCTCGCGGAAGAACGTGAGCCCGATGCTTGACAGGCGCTCGTCGGGGCACCACTGCGGTGAAACCATCGCATCGAACGTCTCCGGCTTGACGATGCCGTCGCTCTTGCGAAGAAGGGCGGAAGCGTAGCGGGCCATGTCCGGGATGGTCGACTGGACCGCTCCGGCGGCGCGGCCTTTGACGTACTGGTACTTGCCGCGGATGTTGTGGCCGTCGACGGTCTCCTCATCGGGTAGCTCCTGACCGGCCCGCTCGGCCAGCTCTCGCTCGTCCTCCGTCGGCTGGTGATGGTAGCCGGTGGTCAGGTCAGGGTGCGGCTGGTCCAGGCAGTCGGTGTTCGCCATGCCCAGCGGCTCGAACGCGCGTCGGCGCAGGACTTCCTCCACGGGAACTCCCTCGATGCGGGCGACGACCTCGCCCAGCAGCGCGAAGCCGTGGTTGGCGTAGGCCCACTTGGTGCCCGGGTGCACGTCGATGGTGATGCCCTCGGGGTAGGCATCCGGGATGCCCGGCACGTCCGGCTCATCCGACCAGAGGGCCGGGCCTGGGTCGGCGATCTGATCGGGCATCGGCGCCTCACCGATGCCTCCGGTATGGGTGAGCAAATGACGTATGGTCAGTACCTCGGCGGGGCCGTGGAAGGTCACGTCCGGCAGCCTGTCGACGGCCCGATCATCCAGCGAGAGCCGTCCTTCGTCGATCAGAGCCATCGTGCTCAGACCGAGCATCGTCTTGGTGATGGAGCCGATCCGCTGCCTGAGCGCCGGGTCCTGCCGTTTCTCGCTCTCGATGTCGGCGTAGCCGAAACCGTCCGCGTAGACGAGGTCGTCTCCCGACACGACGCCAACGGCGATGCCCGGGAGGTGGTACTCGTCCACGACCGCCTGGGTGGCCGCGCGAATCCGCTCGATGTCCGATGGTCCGATCTTCTTCATGTCGCCTCCTGCAGTTCTGGGCCCCGGATCTCGGCTGCCGGTCACGAGCGGCGGCCGGGGCCGTACAGGGCGCGGCCCGGCAGCTCGCCGGTGAACTCAGCGTCCCGCAGGACCGGGCGCCCGTTCACGATGACGTCCCGCACGCCGACCGAGTACTGGTGCGGGTCCTCGTATGTCGCGTGGTCGGCGACGGTCGCCGGGTCGAAAACGATGATGTCGGCGAAGTAGCCTTCCTCGATGCGCCCGCGCCGGTCCAGCTCCAGGTTATCTGCGGGGAGCCGCGCCAGCTTGCGGATCGCCTCGGCCAGCGAGATCACCTGCTCGTCCCTCACGTACTTGCCGAGGAGCCGGGCGAACGTGCCGTAGGCGCGTGGGTGCGTCGACTGGTTCAGGAACGAGCCCTCCGCCGAAATCGATGAGGCGTCGGAGCCGAAGGAGACCCAGGGCAGCGCGATCTGCTTGCGGACGTTCTCCTCGGACATCATGAAGTACGCGGTCGATATTCGGGAGCGGTCGCGGCGGATCAAGCTCATCAGCGCCTCGATCGGGTCGGTGCCGTCCATCTCGGCGACCTGCGCCAGCGTCTTGGCCTGATACTTGCGGTTCTCCTCCTTGCGCACGCCGAGGATGAGGATGCGGTCCGGGTCCCCCGCAATCTTGTACAGGTTCTCCCATCCCTCATCCTGGTGTTCGATGGCCCTGCGGATCTCCTGCCGCGTGGCCGGGTCCTCCAGCCGTTCGAGCAGCTTGCGCGGGCCGCCGTCGTGGTACCAAGGCGGGATGGCGTTCGAGAGGCCGGTGGCGCCCGCGGTGTAGGTGTACATGTCGGCGGTGGTGCGCTCGCCCGCGGCCCGCGCGCTCTCGACCATCTCTATGGCGCGGTCCATCTTGTCCCAGTTCTCGCGGCCGGCCGCCTTGAGATGCCAGATCTCGGCCGGCACCTCCGCCTCGCGGCTGATCCGGAGGAGTTCGTCCACGCCCTCCGGCAGGGCGTTGCCCTCGTTGCGCATGTGTGAGATGTACTTCCCTCGGTAAGGCGCGGCCGCCTTGCACTGCGCGATCAGCTCTTCGGTCGAGGCGAAGAAGGCGGGCGGGTAGATGAGTGATGAGCCGATGCCGAGCGCCCCCGCGGCCATGTTCTCCTCCACGATCCCGCGCATCCGGTCGATCTCCTGGGGAGTGGCCGGGCGGTCGTCCTGGCCGACGGCGATGATGCGGAGTGTGGTGGCGCCCAGGTAGGAGGCGACGTTCTGCGTTGCCCCAGTCTTCTCGACGTGTTCGAGATACTCCCAGAGTTCCGTCCAGGTGATCTCCACCGGCTCGCCGACCTGAGCCTCCGCGAGGCGTTCCTTCATCTCCGGCGTGAGCGGGCCCATCGAGTTGCCCTCGCCGAAGATCTGGGTGGTGACGCCCTGCTTGAGCTCGCTGAGCGACCGCGGGTCCTGGAGGATGCTCATGTAGGAGTGGCTGAGCATGTTGATGAAGCCCGGCGCGACGGCCAGGCCGGACGCGTCGATCTCGGTGCCCGCGCGCGCGCCGATGGTAGGGCCGATGGAGGCGATCTGATCGCCCTTCAGCGCGACGTCGGCGACGTAGGGCTCGCCGCCGCTGCCGTCGTAGACGGTGCCCCCGCGGACGATCAGATCGAAAGTGGTGGTGGACGCGGTCTCGGTCATGACGCTCGTGCGCTCCTGTCTTCCTGGGACGGCCGGATGGCTGGGACACTGTAGCGCGCCGTGGGCGGGTTGTCCACGAGCGGGGGCCGCTGGGGGGCGCCGCGTTCCGTCGCTTCTGGCCATCATCCGAGGCCGTGGGCTAGAATACCCGCGCCGCCACCCCAGACCGGGAAGGAGCCGACCATGAATCAGCCCGCCATCGATTGGGACGAGGTGACCAAGGAGGCCACCGACATCCTCTCCCGCTACATCGCCATCGACACCACCAATCCGCCGGGCAACGAGGAGCCGGCGGCCCGCTTCCTGGCCGGCCTGATCGAGAGGGAGGGCATCGGCGACGTCACGTTCTACGACGCGTCCGATAGCGAGTCGCAGGGCCGGCTCAATCTGCGGGCGCGCCTGCCGGGCGACGGCTCCGCCCGGCCTCTCGTGCTCCTCAACCACATGGACGTCGTCCCGGTAGAGCGCGAGGGCTGGGACGAGGACCCGTTCTCGGGCCTGGTCAAGGATGGCGTGATCTGGGGCCGCGGCGCCATCGACATGAAGAGCATGGCCGTCCTGGAGCTCCTGGCCATGCTCCTCATCCACCGGCACCGCATCCCGCACCGGCGCGACATCGTCTTCCTCGCCGTGGCAGACGAGGAGGAGGGGAGCAAGTACGGCGCGAGGTTCCTGGCCGAGCACCATCCCGAGGCCCTGGAGGCGGAGTTCGTGCTCAACGAGGGCGCCTGGGGCGCCACCGAGGTGATGGGCGTCAGGCGGCCGGCCATGAACTGCGCGGTGGGCGAGAAGGGGCCCTGCTGGCTGCGGCTGACGACGGAAGGGCTCCCCGGCCACGGTTCCGTCCCCCACGGCAACAACGCCCTCGAGCGGCTGGTGCGAGCGCTGCACCGCGTCCAGGAATGGCAGCGACCGCGATCCGTCGTGCCGGAGCTGGCGGAGTACTTCGAGCGGGTGCACGGCGCGGGCTTCATGGCGGACGAGCCGACCGAGGAAGCGATCCTGCGGCTGGGCGACCAGAACCCGCTCATCCGCGCCATGACCAGCAACACCGTGAGCGTCACCACCGCCCACGCGGGCATGAAGCACAACGTGATCCCGGCAGCCGCCTCCGCCACGCTCGATTGCCGGCTGCTGCCCGGCGAGGACGCCGCGGCGTTCGTCGAGGAGATGCGCCGGGTGATCGATGACCCGGAGGTGCGCATCGAGACGGTGATTGCTTCCAGCGCTCCGTCGTCGCCGATCCGGACGGAGCTGATGGAGGTGATCGAGGGCGTGGTGCGCGACCACGTGGAGGAGGCGGTGCTGCTTCCGAGCATCTCCGCCGGGTTCACGGACTCGCGGGTGTTTCGCGGGCAGGGGGTCACCGCGTACGGCTTCACGCCGTTCCTGTTGGAGCCGCTGGAGGCCGCGTCCATCCACGGCCACAACGAGCGGGTTTCGATCGAGAACCTGCGCCTCGGCTGCGAGATGCTGTTCGAGGTGGTGCGGCGGATCTGCGCGTAGGGTCTCGCGAGGCCGTTCGTGACGCCTGACGGCCTCCTTCGGGGAGGCCGGGCGACACCTTGTTGGCCCCTGGCTCGGCCTGCTACGATCTTGCCGCGCGGCACCGCAAGGAGGGATCCCATGAAGGCAGACGACATCAAACTGATCGGCGTGATGGGGGGCGGCGTGATGGGTGGCGGGATCGCGCAGAGCTGCATCGTCGGCGGATTCAACGTACGGGTGCGCGACCTGTCGGACGAGCTGAACGAGAAGACCCGGACCACGATGGTGGAGGGTCGCTTCGGGCTGAAGGGCTCCGTCGAGCGCGGGAAGCTGACGCAGCAGCAGGTGGACGAGGCGCTGTCCCGGCTCTCGTTCACCACGGACGTCGCGGACCTGCGCGAGGCAGACCTGATCATCGAGGCGATACCGGAAGACCTGGAGCTGAAGAGGCGGGTGTTCGCCGAGCTGGACCACCTGGTGAAGCCGGAGGCGGTGTTCGCGACCAACACCTCGGGGTTCGCGATCTCGGCGCTGAACAAGGCGGTGGGCCGCAAGGAGCGTTTCATCGGCATGCACTGGTTCAGCCCGGCCTTCATCATGCGCCTGGTCGAGATCATCTACGCGCCGGAGACGGCCGAGGAGACGATCCGACTGCTGGAGGAGATCGGCGCGAAGGCGGGCAAGGAGACGATCCGGGTGAAGGACGCGCCGGAGGCCTATGGCTTCGTGGCGAACCGGATCTACTTCGCGGCAGTAGCCGAGGCGCGCAAGGTGCTGGACGAGGGCATCGCCTCCGCGGACGACATCAACCGGGCGATGCGGTTCGGGTTCAACTGGCCGACGGGCCCGCTGGAGATGGCCGCGGGCGCGCGCAAGGGGTGGCAGTAGGGGGACCGAGGGGCGA
>CAYOSF010000020.1:0-39206 GCA_964406605.1 uncultured Dehalococcoidia bacterium
CTAGCCACTTGGTGCGCCAGATGCTTCGCTGCGCTCAGCATGACGAGTCTGCCTCGTCGGACGGACCAGACATCCCTGATTGGTACTCGATCAAGCAGGAGGGGCGCTAAGCTGCCCAAGGCACATCCTTACGTTCCCCTAACGGACGACGACCGGCGAGAGATGCTGGCGGCCATCGGCGTCGATTTGACGGACGATCTCTTCTCCGAGATCCCCGCGGAGCATCGCGATCCCGAGATCCATCTGCCCACGGCCCTCTCGGAGGCGGACCTGATGCGCGAGCTGACGGAGCTTGCGGGCCGCAACCGATCGGCCGAGGAGCTGCCCTGCTTCCTGGGGGCCGGGGCATACCGGCACTTCGTCCCGAGCGTGGTCGATCACATCGTCCGCCGCGGAGAGTACCTGACCGCCTATACGCCCTACCAACCGGAGATCAGCCAGGGCACGCTCCAGACCATCTTCGAGTTCCAGTCGATGGTGTGCGAGCTGACGGGCATGGACATCGCCAACGCCGGCATGTACGACGGCGCCAGCGCGCTGGCGGAGGCCTGTCTCATGGCCTGCTCGGTCTCGGGGCGCGAGCGGATCGTCCTGCTGGACACGATCCACCCTCACGCCATCGATACGGTCCGCACCTACGCCGGGGCCCGCGACCTGGTGGTAGAGACCGTGTCGCCGGATGCGGCTTCCGTCGATGATCAAGCCGCCTGCCTGGCCGTCCAGCAGCCCGACTTCTTCGGTTATCTCGAGGACCTCTCCTCGCTTGGCCGGGCGGCCCACGATGCCGGCGCGCTCTTCGTCGTATCGGCCGACCCGGTGAGCTTGGGGCTGTTCCGGCCGCCGGCGGAGTTCGGGGCGGACATCGTGGTGGGGGACGGGCAACCGCTCGGGGCGACGCTCAGCTACGGCGGGCCGTACGTGGGCCTGTTCGCCTGCCGGCAGCAGTTCGTGCGGCATCTGCCGGGCCGCGTCGTCGGCCGAACGAAAGACCTGGACGGACGTACCGGCTACGTCCTGACGCTGCAGACACGCGAGCAGCACATCCGGCGTGAGCGGGCCACCTCCAACATCTGCACAAGCGAGCAGCTCGTCGGCCTGGCCTGCACGGTGGCGCTGTGCACGCTGGGGAAGCAGGGTCTGCGGCGCATGGCCGAGCTGTGCTACCACAAGGCCCACTACGCCGCGGAACGCATCGCGGCGCTGCCCGGGTACGGGCTTCCCCTCGGCGGCGTCCCCTCCGCGGACTCAGAGCGTTGCTTCTTCCAGGAATTCGTCGCGCGCTGCCCGGTCGCGCCGGGCGAGGTGAACCGGCGCCTGCTCGAGCGAGGGATTATCGGCGGCTACGACGTGTCCGACCGGATCGAGAACGGGCTGCTGCTCTGCTTCTCGGAGCTGCACAGGCGGGAGGAGATCGACGGCCTGGTGCAGGCGTTGAGCGAGATCGATGGCTGAAGCACCGGACGAGGACATCGGCGCGACGCTGAGCTTCGACCTGAGCAGGCCGGGGCGGGTCGGATGCGCGTTGCCGGGGCTCGACGTGCCGGAGGCGCCGCTCCCGTCCGACGACTTGCTCCGAGACGGCCTGATGCTGCCGGAGATGTCGCAGCTCGACGTGGTGCGGTACTTCACCCGCCTCTCCCAACGCAACTACGGCATCGATACGGGCTTCTACCCGCTCGGTAGCTGCACGATGAAGTACAACCCGAAAGTGAACGAGGCGGCCGCCGCCCTGCCGGGGCTGGCCCAATTGCACCCGATGCAGGCGGCGGAGACGGCGCAGGGGGCGCTCGCGCTCATGCATGGCCTGCAGCGGATGCTGGCCGAGATCAGCGGCATGGACGAGGTGTCCCTGGCGCCGGCCGCCGGAGCGCACGGCGAGCTAACCGGCATCCTGATCGCCTGCGCCTACCACAAAGCGAACGGAGGCGAGGGCCGGCGCACAGTGCTGGTGCCGGACTCGGCCCACGGCACCAACCCGGCAACGGCGGCGATGGCCGGCTTCCAGGTGCAGAGCGTGGTCTCGGACGGCGACGGCAACCTGGACGTGGCGGCGCTGGAAAAGGCGCTGGCGCAGGACGGCGACGGCGTCGCGGCGCTGATGCTCACGCTGCCGAGCACGCTGGGGCTCTTCGAACCGAACATCGTGCGGATCGCGGAGCTGGTGCACTCGCACGGCGCATTGCTCTACGGGGACGGCGCCAACATGAACGCGATGCTGGGGCGGGTGAAACCGGGCGACCTGGGGTTCGACGTCCTGCACCTGAACCTGCACAAGACGTTCGGTACGCCGCACGGGGGCGGCGGGCCCGGAGCGGGACCGATCGCGGTGAAAGCGCATCTCGCGCCCTTCTTGCCGACGCCGCACGTCCGGCAGGAGAGGGGCGACGGAGCCTTCGAGTTGGCAACTCCGGAGCGGAGCATCGGGCGGATGGGGCTCTTCCACGGCAACTTCGGCGTGATGGTGCGCGCCTACGCGTACATCCTGAGCCTGGGCGCGGAGGGACTACGCTCGATCAGCGAGGCGGCGGTGCTCAACGCCAACTACGTCCTGGCGAGGCTGCGGGACGCCTATCGGCTCCCCTATGACCGGCGCTGCATGCACGAGGTGGTGTTCTCCGGCTCTCGCCAGAAGGCACAGGGGGTGAGGACGCTGGACATCGCCAAGCGGCTCATCGACTACGGCTTCCACCCGCCGACGGTGTACTTCCCGCTGATCGTGGACGAGGCGCTGATGATCGAGCCGACGGAGTCGGAGAGCAAGGAGACGCTGGACGCGTTCTGCGACGCGATGCTGGCGATCGCGCGGGAGGCGGAGGAGTCACCCGAATTGGCACGGGAGGCGCCGCATCATGCGCCGGTCCGGCGGTTGGACGAGGCGACGGCGGCGAGGAAGCCCGTGCTGAGGTGGGGGAGAGGCGAGTAGGCGAGGCGCCAGAACCAGGGCTGGCGCGGCTCGACGATCCCTGGCCCCTGTGCTAGGATCCGGGCACGGAAGTTGGGGGGTGAACACAGGCGGAGGTGTGGTCATGAACAGACGATTGCTGACACTAGTCCTCGCGGCGGCGCTATTGAGCTTGGCGATTCTGGCGCCCGCTCAAGGCCAAGAGCACACCGGCACTATTGCGGGGCGGATCTACAACGTCAACCAAGAGGACTCCGTCATCATCACTGCGGTCCTAGTGGTCCCGGTGGATGTGCCGCAGCCCGTCCCAATCGATGATCTCCGCGAGTTGTACTGGCACGACGCCGACGATCGGCAAGGGAACTTCACTGTCTCCGGCTTGGCCGACGGCGAGTACGTGGTGGGCTTCGTGAACGTGAACCCCGACCTCGCGCCAACGCTTCAGGAGAGGCTCTTGGTGCAGGAGGGAGGAGACACGGTGGCAGCGTATGCCGCGTTGCGCGTCACCATCGAAGCGGGAGGAACGGTGACGCTGGACGTGCCCCTCGATCTGCCGGAGGCGCCTCCTCCGCCAACGGACGGGGGGAGTCCCGGCATCTGGCCCGATCCGTACGGTTGGGGGACGGGCACGATCTCCGGTCGCCTGGTGATCATCGGGCCGCCGATAGGGGTCGGCGGCGTGCTTTGGTTCCTCCCACCGGACACGCCGCAGCCGTTCGAGCTGCCTGCTTTGGACGACTACCGCCTCGAGCCGGACGACGACGGCGGCTTCTACATCTACGGTCTGCCCGCGGGCGAGTACCTGCTGCTCATTGCGGAGGCCCGGCCCGACCTTGGTACCAGGGCTTCGCTGGATGGCGTCGAGTTGCCGCTGGAGACAGTGAGTGTGACGGACGGCCGCGAGCAGCAGGTCTGGCTGGCGATCCGGGTGACCGTCGGCGAGGCCGAGGTGGTGAGCGGAATCGAGGTGGTATTCACGATCCCGACAGTGGTGCTGCCCAGCATAGGAGACGACCTGACGCTGCCGGACACCGGGAGCGCGAGCGGCAGCGACTCCGGCACGGCGTGGTACTCAGTCGCGGCTGCCGCTTCGGCTCTGGCAGCGCTGCTCCTGGCGGCGAGCGTCGGGCTACAGGTGTCGAGGCGCAGAAGATCCCGACGGTAGGCGCGCTTCAGCCTAGCCTCGGTACAGTGAGGTGGCCGTGGGGGAGGACGGCGACGGTGGCCTCGCGGCCGTGCTGTTCCTTGTAGCGACGGCGCAGGTCCTCGACGGTGGCGGAGATGTCTTCGCAGTAGCGGATATGGGCGGACTCGGTCGTCTCGCGCGACATGCTTGAGTAGAGCCAGGCATCCGTCTTCGTCTCGACCATCGCCAGGCACTGGACCCCCCACTGGTCGTAGCGGGCGAAGCCGGGCGAGTGGATACGCTCCAGCAGCGCCTCCGGCGATGACTCGCTGGTGAGCAGCTCGGTGTACTCGGGCTGGCCGAGGCCGTCGCGGCACTCGGCGGCAAGCAGGACGGAGCCACCCTCACGCACCGCCTGGGCGGCGACCGACAGGCCCTTCACCGACTGGTAGAGATTCAGGTCGGCCGGGTAGCCCATGTTCGTGGTCACCACGATGTCGAACGGGTGCGGAATGGTGCGCACGTACTGGCGCTCCGCCTGCTCGATGCCCGCCCGCTGGGCGGCCAGCATCTCGCCGGCGAAGACGCCCGTTATCTCGCGGCCGTCGTTGAGCGTCACGAAGACGCTGAAGGCGGGGCGGGTGAGGAGCCCGACGTTGCGCATCTCCTCGTAGATGGGATTGCCGTCGGTCACGCACCAGGTCGCCTTGGGATGACCGATCATGTCGGCGTCGTGGTTGCTCATCACGATCTCGGCGCCGGCAACGCCGGGCAGGACCGCCTTGCCGCCGCCGGAGTAGCCGGCGAAGATGTGCGGCTCTACGAAGCCGGTGAGTATGCGCACCTCCGCCTTCAGATAGCGACGGTTGATCCAGGTCTCGACGCCCCGAGCGGACTTGCCGAGGTACGCCAGCGTGCTCTTGTCCCTGGCAACGTGGTTCACGACCTCGTACGAGCCTGCGATCTCCGGGCCCAGCACGCGGTCCAGCTCGGCAGGCGTGCTCGGCCGGTGCATGCCCGTCCCGATGACGATGACGACCGACTTCTGAGGCACACCGGCGTCGTGCACCGCATCGAGGATGGGGCAGAGGATCAGCTCGTTGGGGACGGGCCGCGTCATGTCGCTGACGACGATGGCCACGCGGTCGCTTGGGCGCACCAGCTCGCGCAGGGGCGGCGTGCCGAGCGGCTGCCCGATGGCCTCAGTGACCGCCCGTTCGGGATCCGCGAGCCCGGCCACGCGCTCCGGCTCCAGCACGACGGCGTCGTCCGGCAACTCTACGTCGAGCCCCTGCTCCCCATAGGCGAGATGCACCCGCATAATGATCCGATGCTACGGCGGGCAAACGATGCAGTCAACCGGGGAGCCGGACGGCGTGCGATCCGGGGCTCGGCCGCTACCAGCCTGATGTGCTCTCGCCGAACGCGGCGCGGATGCGCTCAGCCTGCTCTGAGGTGAACAGATCGCCCAGTGTGCGCAGCCGGTCCTCCAGATACGCGGTCGCAGCGGCCGTGTCGGTGACATCATCACTCGCCGCCGCCTCCTCGAGGAGCGCCCGAGCGATATGGTCGAGCCGCTCGTCGATGAGGGCGCGCAGCTCGCCGGCCTCGGGCTCGGCCGTCCGCGGCGAGCCGAACCGCTCGGTGAAAAGATCGACGCCGATCAGGCGCGCGATCTGGACCAGACCCTCACGTCCCGGCATCACATGGCCGATGATACACGAGGGGGCACGGGAACGCGATGAGGCCGTCCTTCAGACGAAGGGCGGCCTCTCTGCTTCTCCCTCGAAGACAGTCTACAGTTCGGATTGCGCTTCGGATTCGGCGCCTGGGCCGTTGCCGGCCGTTCCCTTGATCTTGTTGTAGCAGGAACTGCAGTAGACCGGGCGGTCGCCCCTGGGCTGGAACGGCACCTCCGTCATCATGCCGCAATCGGCACAGGTGGCCGGGTGCATCTGACGAGGAGTGCGGCCGCCGAAGCTCGCGAACACACCGTAGCGCACGTAGCCCGCCTCGGGTTCCGCCATGCGGCTCGACTTGCGTGCCGAACGGCAGGGTGGGCAGCGCACAGGCTCGTTCTGCAGGCCCTTGCTTGCGTAGAACTCCTGCTCGCCACCGGTAAAGAGAAAGCTGTTGCCGCAATCGCGGCAGGTCAGTTGCTTGTCAGCGAACGCCACGTGCCGTTCCTTTCCTGGCGGGAGATAACAGAAACGGCCCTCGTCAGGCCGCTTTCCCGTTCCTGCCGAATCCAATTGCAGTATACGAAACCTCTGTTTCGAAGGCAAGACGGCGTGCTCGCCGGCGCGCCAACCGGCCCCGAAAGGCGCGCCGCTACATGGCCGCCCCCGTGGAGCCGCCGTCGACCTGGATGGTGGTGCCCGTGATGTGACACGCGGCGTCCGAAGCGAGGAATACGACGAGCGCGGCGACGTCCTCGGGCCGGCCGATACGCCTCATCGGGATGCGCTCCGCCTCCCTGTTCAACAACTCCTCCAGCGACTGCCCGGCGGCCTCCGCCCTATCGCCATACAACTCCCGCATCCGGTCGGTCATGGTGAGACCGGGACAGACGTTGTTCACGGTGATGCCGTCAGGGCCCAGCTCTTGTGAGAGCGTCTTCGCCAGTCCGACTACCCCAAGCCTGGCGGCGTTGGACAGGATGAGCCCTGGGACCGGCTCTTTCACCGCAATTGATGTTATGTTAACTATCCGCCCTCCCCCGGCCGCCCTCAGATGGGGCAGCGCCTCCCGCACCGTGCGCACCACGCTGAGAAAGTTCTGGCTCAGCGCCTGCTGCCAGGCGGCCTCGTCATGCACGTCGAAGGGCCCAGGGGGCGGCCCCCCCGCGTTGTTCACCACGATATCCAGCCGACCTAGCCCCTCGACCGCGGACTCCACGAAGGACCGGATCTCATCGTGCTGCGACATATCACAGGGGATAGCGAACACGTCCACGCCGGCCGAGGAGCGGATCTCCTCAGCGGCCGTCTCCAGTTGGTCCCGGCCGCGCGCGCAGATGGCGACCCGGCATCCCTCGCGGACGAGGCCCATCGCCACGGCGCGACCGATACCACGGCTGGCGCCGCCGACCAGCGCGGCCTTTCCACTCAACCCCAGATCCACCGCGTACCTCCTCCAGTCAAGGTCGGTCCCGAGCCGGGCCCACGGGCTTCCGACCTAGCTCGCCGTTGCGGTGTATAATACACCCACCATGCTCCCCAGGGACACGGCGGCGCACGCATCATCGGTCGTGACACCGGACGCCCTCCGGCACGGAGCGCGGCGCAGGGCAAACGCCCCGTAGGCACAGATGCCGAGCCAACCCCGCAAGTCCAAGCTGTATACGCGCACAGGCGACCGGGGAAAGACAGTCCTTGCCGGCGGCCGTCGCGTCTCGAAGGATCACCCGCGTGTCATCGCCTGCGGCGAGATCGACGAGCTCAATTCCGCGGTGGGCGTCGCCATCTCGTCGATCCGCCAGCGAGCGGTCGCAGCGTCTCTTCGAGCGGTCCAGAACGAACTGTTCGAGATCGGCGCAGAGCTGAGCAGCGAGCCGCACGGCCGCCGGGCTCGTCGAGGCGCTCAGACGGCCGGCGTGCACGCGTCCAGCAAGCAACGTCTTGAAGGCCTCATCGACGAATACGATTCACGCCTGCCGCCCATCCGGACATTCGTCCTGCCGTCCGGCTCCGCTGCCGCCTCACAACTGCACCTGGCCCGCGCCGTCTGTCGCCGCGCGGAACGCAGCGTCGTCGCCCTGAGCAAGACGGAGGCCGTGAATCCCGCAATCCTCACCTACTTGAACCGCCTTTCCGACCTTCTGTTCGTGCTAGCCCGCTACGCCAACAAGGCTGCCCGCAGCCGAGAGCATCTCTGGCGCAGGAATGGCTAGCCGGACCACCTCGCGCCGTCCGCGTCCAGGCCCATCGCTCAGACCACCTCGGATGCCCGCGAGGAATCCGACCAGCGCTCCGGCCGGCGGTGGACGGCGCCACGCGAGGACGAGATGATCCCGATCGGCGATAGCCTGCGGCGCCAACGGTTCCCTTATGTCAACGTCGCGATTATCGCCATCAACGTCCTCGTCTTCCTGTACCAGTTGACGCTGGACACCTTCCCCAACCTGTACTACCCCGCCTTCCCCGGCCTGGGCCGCTTCTCCGAGCTGGACCTGTTCTTCTTCGACTGGGGGACTATGCCGGCCTGCCTGAGCGATCGTTTCGGTTTCCACCCGCAGGTCTCCGAGGTCTCCCTGGCGGTCCTCTGCCCCAGCGACGACAGGGTGCTGCTGACGCCTCTCGCATCGATGTTCATCCACGGAGGCTGGTTCCACCTGATCGGCAATATGGTCTTCCTGTGGGTGTTTGGCGACAACGTGGAGGATGCGATGGGCCACCTGCGCTACGCTCTGTTCTACCTCATCGTGGGCCTGGCAGCCGCCGCGGCACACATAGCGGTGAACCAGAACGATCTGACGCCGGCCGTGGGCGCGAGCGGCGCGATTGCGGGCGTCCTGGGCGCCTACCTCATCCTGTACCCACGGGCGACGGTCGCAGCTATCCTGCCCATCTTCGTCCTGTTCTGGATCCCGTTCTACGTGCCGGCCGTCGTCCTCATCGCACTGTGGTTCCTCCTCCAGCTCCTGAACGGACTGGCCGCGCTGGCCAGCACCGACGTCGTGGGCGCCGGCGGTGGTGTGGCGTGGTTCGCCCATGTCGGCGGGTTCGTCGCCGGCCTGGCCCTGGTCAAGATCTTCGTTCTGGGAAGACCTCAGCGGAGCGCCCCGACCGGCGTCCGAGGCCGCAACCGGACTGGCTGGTAGCATCGCCACGTAGAGGAGGCCCCGGCTCAGGCCCGACGTCGTTCACCTCCTCTCGGTGTTTCAGGTGTCGCGACGCGGCGTGTTTCTTGATCCATCAGCAGGCCTTTGCTACCGTTACTTGGCAGCAAGGACGCCCCATGTCTGAGGTAGAAGGCCCAGCGGGCCGGTCCGCTGTACGCCCCCCAGCTATGGAGCATGCGAGCGGTGATCCGGCCGACGTGGGGCAGAGCGTCGTGGCTTCGCAGGGAGCAGCACGATGACCCCCCACCGGGCGGCGGTCCGCCGGCTCAGGAACGAGCAGGCGGGTCCGCGTCAGCCTCGCAAAGCCTTCGCCCGAGCCCAAGAAGTGAGATCGATAGGAGGAAAGACGAGACGCAATGGCTGATGCGCAACTGGTCGTCGACCATCGTACGGTGACAGGCAAGAAGGTGAAAGCGCTGCGGCGTCAGGGTATTGTCCCCGCCCATCTCTACGGTCGCGGCACGGATTCCTTGGCCCTCCAAGCCCCGACGGCGGCGATCACCGACATCCTACGCCACGCCGGCCGCAACGCGATCATCGATCTGCAGATCAACGGTGAGACCGAATCTCGACCCGTGGTCCTGCGAGGCGTCCAGCGAAACCCAGTCACCGACGAGTTGGTGCACATCGACTTCTTCCAGATCTCTCTGACGGAGAGACTGCGGGCGGACGTGCCGCTGGTGCTCACGGGCGAGGCCTCGGCGGTAAGCGTCTACGGAGGTGTGCTCCTCCAGAGCCTCGATCACCTGTCGCTCGAGGCGCTGCCGACCGACATCCCCCAGCACATCGAAGTCGATGTGAGCGGACTCGACGCGCTGGAGGCCGCGCTCTTCGTGCGAGACCTGGACGTTCCGAGGAACGTGGAGGTGCTGGCCGACCAGGACCAGGTCGTGGTCAAGGTGGCAGCGCCACGGTTGGCCGTCGAGGAAGAGGAAGCCGTCGAGGAAGAGGAAGCGCTTGAGGAGGCCGAGGAGGCTGAGGGGGCCGAGGCTGAGGGGGAGCCGGCCGCCGACGAGAAGATAGAGTAGCGCGACCTGTTCCCCGCGCCGAACGGGGACGCGGCCTCTCAGACGCCGAGCTGCTTTCCCAGCAGCCCTCGAAGACCGCGCAACAACTCCTTGCCGCTGAGCGGGCGCCTGCCGGCACGCTGGGCGCGCACAACAGCGAGCGACCCTCGACCGCAGCGCACTGCGAACCCCGCGCCGGGCGGCGCCGACGCCCCCTGGGGGAGGTCCACAGCGGTTCCCGCCTGAGCATCGATCTCATCTTCAAGAGGCCACGCCTCGATGATGCGAAGGGGCTCACCGTCCACGCTGGTGGTGGCAACCGGCCACGGCTGGTACGCCCGCACACGCCGCCAGATATCAACAGCCGGAAGCGACCAATCGATGACAGCGTCCTCGCGCTTGATCGACGGCGCATAGCTGGCCAACGAATCGTCCTGCGCCTGGGGCTCGAGCTCGCGCCGGTCCCACGCAGGCAACACCTCGACGAGCAACTCGGCCCCTAGCTCAGCAAGCCTCTCGCTCAAGGTCCCGGTGGTGTCGTCACGCTCGATGGGCATCGCCCGCTGCGCGACGATCGGGCCGGCGTCCAGGGCCAGCACGGTCTCCATGACCGTCACACCGGTCGTTTCCTCCCCGGCGAGGATGGCCGCGGCCACAGGAGCGGCACCGCGGTACGCGGGCAGTAGCGACGCATGGACGTTGAGGACGCCCCGCCTCGGAAGATCCAAGAACGGCTGCTTCAGGATCTGGCCGTACGCGGCGTAGGCAATGACATCCGGCTGAAGGGAACGAAGGCTATCCAGCGAATCGCGCGCGTTCACTCGCTCCGGCTGGAAGACCGGCAGGCCGTAGAGCAGCGCGAATTCCTTGACGGGCGGCGGGCGCAGCCGGCGTCTCCGTCCGGCCGGCCTGTCCGGTTGGGTGACCACGCCGACCACTTCATGATCGCTCTCGACCAGCCGGCGCAGGGCCGGCACAGCGAACTCCGGCGAGCCCATGTAGACGATTCGCATAGCCTCGATCCTAGCACAGGAGCCGGGTCCAACGGCCTAGCGAGCGGGCCGCAGCAGAGCCGGGTCGCTGACGTCAACGCCGAGGGTCTCGGCGGCGTCGCCACCGCGCAAGGCGATCTCCAGGAAGCCGCTGCTCCCAACGAGCGCCGCCATCCCGGTCGCCTCGGCATAGGTGCGCACGGGTCCCGGAACCATCCGGTCCGCGATCTCGATGGTGAACGCTCCGTCCGGCAGGTCCTCGTCATGCACATCCGTTATGACATTGCCGAAGCGGTCGATGTGCACCACCTTCGCCCGGAACACGCCGTCCGAACCCTCTCGCGCGCGCAGCGGGGGGAATGCCATGACGGTCTCCGCCGGCTCGCCCAACTCCTGGGGCGGCACACCCAGCGAGAGGTGCCCGGCAGCCGGGGCGAAAACGTCACGACCGTGGAAGGTCGCGCTCACAGGCCGGCGCAAGTAGCGATGGTTCGTGATGGCGAAGGCGCGACAGTCCTGCGGCAGCGCGACCCGCTCCGGACCGTCGCCCGGCAGCGGCCTTGCTCCTTCGGGCAACGCGGATGAGAGCACGCCGTTGTCGGGCCCCAGGAAGCAGCCTCGCGGCGTGGTGAGGACGATCGCCCGTCGGTCACTGCCGACGCCGGGGTCGACGACGGCGACATGGATGGCATGGGGCGGAAAGGCCGGCCAAGCTAGCTGAGTGATGAAGGCTGCCTGGAGCAGCCGCTGCGGCCGTACTTGGTGGCTGACGTCAACCACAACCGCACGGGGGTTCAAAGAAAGCAATACGCCCTTCATCTCTGCGACGTACGGATCTGCCAGACCGAAATCGGTGGTCAGGGTGATGATGGGGACGTCCGCGGTGCCCTCACCCATCCTCGCCGGCTTTGGTCTCCGTTTCGACGTACCAGAGATGGACGTCGTCGAAGCGGGCGCTGAGGCTTGTAAGCAGGCCCGGGCTGAGGCCTCGCAGGTCTGACTTGACCACGTACTGGTAGGTCGGGGTGTAGAGGAGCACGGCGGGCGCCTCCTCCGCAAAGATCTCCTGGAACGAACGATAGTCGGCGGCCCGTTGAGCCACCGAGGACGCTTCCCGACCGTCCTCCAGCAACTGGTCCACGGTGGGGTCTGCCCAGCCTGCCAGGTTGCGACCCTCGCCCAATGCCTGCGTGCTGTGCCAGAAAGGATAGGGATCGGGGTCCGGGCCAGGATCGACGTTTACCAGGGCCGCCTCGAACTCCCGCGGCAAGAGGACGCCCTCCACGAACTGACTGGCGCCGCTCACCTCGACGTCCACTTGGATGCCGAGTTCGCCCCACTGCCGTGCGATCTCCTGCGCCAGCTCGACCTGAACGGGATCGTCGCTCGCGGCCAGGCTGAACCGAAGAGGAACACCGTCCTTCGCGCGCCCGCCATTGTCAAGCTCCCAGCCCGCCGCGCTCAAGAGCAATGCCGCGCGGGCCGCGTCGAACGCGTACGCGTCCGGGTTCCCCTCGTGTGCCCACAAGTCGCTGACGATGGGGCTATCGAGAGGTATAGCCTGTCCGCCGAGCGCCTCATCGATAAGCGCCGTCCGGTCCAAGCCCTGCTGGAGGGCGCGCCGCACCAACCTATCCTGGAAGAACGACAGCTCTGGGTTCAGGTAGACAAGACTGAGCTTGGTGCCGTGCAGCGACCTTCGCACCCAGCGGGCGTCACCAAGGGCCGCAACGTCCTCCTGATCCAAGGCTGTCCGCAAGAGGGCGCCATCCACCTCGTCCTTGAGAAGCGCGTTCACCAGTTCGCCCTGGTCCCGGTAGAAGCGCAGCTCAAGCGTCTCAAGGTAGGGGCGACCGAGGTGGTAGGCAGTGAAGGACCGCAGGACGGCGCCGGTCTCCGTCAACTCCAACAGCCGGAACGGGCCGGTGCCGATAGGCATCTCGCTGAACGGCGTCTCACAGAGGTCGGTGCCGTCCGAGCGAGCCAGCAAGTGCTCCGGCAGGATGCCGACGGTTGCCCCTCGGGCGAGGAACGGCGCGAACGGCTGGGCCAGCGTCATCGTTACCGTGTGGTCGCTGGTAGCCTCCACCTCGACATCCTGGAAGAGCTCTGCCAGCACGGGATCTCCGTTGAACTCCTCCGCCTGGATGGTCCGGATGGTGAACAGCACGTCCCCGGCATCTACCGGCTCTCCGTCCTGCCACAAGAGCCCCGGACGAAGCTCGAAGATGTAGGTCAAGCCATCCGGAGTGATGTTCCACGATTCGGCCAAGTCCGATTCCACGCTGCCGTTTGGACCCAGCCGCACCAGGCCGGAGAAGACCAGACGGACCAGGTCTCCGTCCACCTCGTTGAAGGTGGCAAAGAGCGGATTGGGGCAGGAGGGAGAACCGGTGACACCTTCCACGTACCCGCCCCCCTCGGCCGGCAGCGCCTCACCGGAGGGCTGCGAAGGGACGTACGTAAGCGCGACGAGGATACCGACGCCGGCGATCAGGGCCAGCAGCAATGGCCAGCGAGGTCGATAGAAGCTCACGGCGGGCAGCCTGCGGAGGGCCGCAAGGTGGACGCTCTGACGCTATTTGGCGTATCGCACACTCAGAGCGGAGATGGCGACGAAGATGATGGCGAGGATGATGGTGAGCTGAAAGAGGGTCTTCTCCAAGCCGCGTCGGGTGCGGAACGAGGAGCCGCCTCCGCCGCCGGCGCCGAACGCGGCACCGATGTCACCGCCCCGCGACTGGAGAAGGACGACGACGACGAGCGCTCCGGAGACGACCAGTTCGGCAAGGTTCAAGTAGTTGCTGAAATCCACAGATCGAGTCCCGACTCCGCGCTCCTAGAGGACGCCGGCCTCCTCCCGTTCCCGCTCCGGCCTCTCCTGGGACGTTACCTGATCCATCTGACGACGCTGGAAGTAGAGACTGGTGAGCGCGGCAGCCAGCTTGTCCGCGTCGTGGTGGTAGCGGTTCTCTTCGCTGATCACGTCGGCGGCGATGACGGCAGCTCCATCCACCCGCATGCGGTCGATGCGCACGGGCTCTGCCCGCCACGCCTCAGGTAGGCCGTTGCGTCCGATGTTGTTGTTCGCGATGACATAGCGAAAGAGGTGTTCGTGCACGTGCTGGTAGAGAGCCTGGTAGTGGTCGCTCACCGAGAACGTGTCCGTCTCACCGTGCTGCGTGGCGACGTTGCAGACGTAGACCTTCATGCCGTTCGACATCTCTATGGCACGGCGAATGCCGTCCACGAGGAGGTTCGGGAGCACGCTTGTGTAGAGGCTGCCAGGTCCCACAATGACCATGTCCGCGTTCAGGATGGCGCGGATCGCGTCCGGGTTCGCCTGGGCGTTCGCAGGGTGAATGAATACCTGCTTGATGCGGCTGCCCCGTTCGGTTATCTGCGACTCGCCGTGGATCGCTTCGTCTTCGTCGGTGACGGCGGACAGACTGACGTTGGCCAGGGTGGACGGCAGGATCTGCCCGCGCACGGCCAGCACACGGCTGGTCTCGCGCACCGCATCCTCGAAGTTGCCGGTGACGCTGCTCATGGCGGCAATGAACAGGTTGCCGAAGCTGTGACCCTCCAGGCCGGCGCCCTCATTGAAGCGATACTGGAAGAGGCTGGTCATGAGCGGCTCGGCGTCAGCCAGGGCGGCAATACAGTTGCGCAGGTCGCCCGGCGGGGGCAGGCCCAGCTCCTCACGCAGCCGGCCCGAACTGCCGCCGTCGTCGGCGACGGTCACGATGGCGGTGAGGTTGCCGGTGTGGCTCTTGAGGCCGCGCAGCAGCGTGGACAGGCCGGTCCCGCCACCGATAGCGACAATCTTAGGACCGCGCCGCAGGTATCGGTGATTGTAGATGATGTTGACCAGGCTCTCGTCGCGCCTCGGCCGCACGAAGGCCGACAGCAGCGACCTGTTGAGCTGCCATATGGCGAAGAGAATGATGCCCGCGCTCAGAGTGACAAAGATGCCGCCGCGCACGTATCGAGGCAGGAACTGGAGAGTGAGGTAGTACACCTCCGACGGGAACGTGTAGGAGACGTACACCTCCCGCAAGAAGTACCCGAAACCCAGCCCCATAATGGCGACGCCGAATACCAGCAGGAGCAGCCAGCGCTTGATATGCATTCCGAGGTAGAACCACTTGACGAAGCTGGGATCGACTCTCAGGAATCGCATGGCTGGAGTGTACCCTCAACTAGGCTGGGCCGCAAATACGCAACAAGCTAGCAGCCTTAGCCATATTCTACAACAACGTTCCGGGCCTTTCATAGCACTCACAGCGGCTCTGTGGCTCAGGTTTCGGAACGCCCGCTAAATGCAGCCCGAACCGCCGTAGCGGGACAGGGTCCGAAGATGGCCCGAGTGGGCGCAGCGCCAACGCGCAGATCCGGCAAACGCGCTATCCCCGCGCGAGCTGTTCCCGCAGCAATTCGTGGGCCAGGGCCGGGTTCGCCCTGCCCCGGGTCTCCCGCATGACCAAACCCACAAGGGCCTTGAGCGCCGTCTCTTTGCCACCGCGAAAGTCCGCCACCGGCTTTGGGTTGGCCGCAATCACCCGTTCGACGACACCGGCCAGCTCATCAGCAACGCTGATCTGCGTTAGCCCTTGCTCCTCTACGATCTCCCTGGGCTGCCTTCCAGTGCGGAACATCTGCTCAAAGACGCCCTTGGCGCCGGTGTTGGTAATGGTCCCCTCCTCGACGAGCACGATCAGCGCGCGCAGATCGCGGGCCTGCACCTTCGCTTCGGTGATATCGATTCCCGAGGTGTTGAGCAGGTGGGCAAAGTCGCCCAACATCCAGTGACTGACGGACTTGGCCATCCGGCGAAGCCGTTCGTCGTCGCCACGATCCTCGGCCGTCGCCTGCTCGAGGTAGTCGGCGCGCGCCCTGGTAGCGGTGAGCAGGTCCGCCTCATACGGGCTCAGGCCGTACTCGCGCATGAAGCGCTGCCGCTTGGCGTCGGGTAGCTCCGGCAGGCGATCACGCAAGCTCTGCACGTACTCGCGGCTGGCAGTGAGCGGCGGCAGGTCGGGCTCAGGGAAGTAGCGATAGTCGTCGGCGTATTCTTTGCCCCGCTGGCTGACGGTGCGTCCTTCGTCCTCGCGCCAGCCGCGCGTTTCCTGGATCACCTGTTCGCCCGCTTCGAGTATCATGCGCTGGCGCTCAATCTCGTACTCGAGGCCCTGGTACACGGCCCGGAAGCTGTTGAGGTTCTTCAGCTCCACCTTGGCGCCCAGCTCCAACTGGCCCACGGGCCGCAGGCTCACATTGGGCTCGCACCGCATGTTGCCCTCTTCCATGTTCGCTTGGCTCACGCCCAGATAGCGCAGGATCTGCTGGAGCTTGGACAGGTAAAGGTGAGCCTCCTCCGCCGACCGGATGTCCGGCTCCGACACGATCTCCATGAGGGGCACGCCGGACCGGTTCACGTCCACAAGGCTGTACTCTTCGCCGGCCTCGTTGACCCGGTGCATAAGACGAGCGGTGTCCTCTTCCAGGTGAACGCGTGTAACGCCGATGCGCCTGCTCTGGCCGTCGAGGTCGATCTCCAGCCAGCCTCCCGTGCAGAAAGGCAAGTCATACTGGGAGATCTGGTAGCCCTTCATGAGGTCCGGATAGGGGTAGTTCTTGCGGTCGAACTTGGCGCGCTCCGGGATCGAGCAGTTGAGCGCGAGGCCGGTCATGATGGTGTACTCCACGGCCTGCTGGTTGATGACCGGGAGCACCCCGGGCATGCCCAAGCACACGGGGCAGACGTGAGTATTGGGCTCCGAGTCCTGGTACTGAGCGGCGCAAGAGCAGAACATCTTGCTCTTGGTGAGGACGTGCGCGTGCACCTCGATGCCGACGACGACTTCGTACTGGGTGGCGGTTGGCGTGGCCATCAGGCTGAGTATAGCATCGCCGGACGTGCGCGCGGTCCATGGCGGAGGGCGCGTCAGGCCAATCGCTTCCGTCTCGCTGGACAAGGCCGTCTCGCGCCCGCCGGTTGCCGTCCCGGCCTGGATTCCGGTTTACTGAAGGTACCGCGGTTCACACCGTCTAGGTGCGATCGTCCGGTGGAAGTCGCACCGTTCGTTCACAGGGAGGAAGCCGAATGCCAGTGCTCTCAAAGCGCGTCCACAAGGTGCTCAACGAACAGATCAGCCGCGAGGTCTACTCAGCGTACCTCTACTTGAGCATGTCGGCCTACTGCAACTCCATAGACCTCCCAGGGGCCGCGCACTGGCTCCGCATCCAGTGGCAGGAAGAGCTGGCTCACACAACGAAGCTCGTTGACTACCTCACGGACCGCGGCGCCAGTGTGACCTTGGAGGCCATCGACAAGCCGCCCGCCCAGTTCGGGTCGTTGCTGGAGGTATTCCAGCAGGTGCTCAAACACGAGCAGGCGGTAAGCGAAGCCATCTACAAGACCTACGAGGCATGCATGGCGGGGAAGGACTACGCCGCGCAGAACCTGCTCCAGTGGTACATCGATGAGCAGGTGGAAGAGGAGAACACCGCCTCGGAGATCGTCGCGATGCTGAAGCTGGCCGGCAAGGACGGCTCGGCATTGCTGATGATCGACCAGCAGTTGGGCCAGCGCGTGGCGGCCCAGCCGGCGGCGGCTAGCGGCGGCTGAGATCGGTTCCGCCTCGGGCCGTCCCTCTAGGAGCCCCCGCACAACCTCTCCGGCCGCCCCGCAGGGGGCGGCATAGGGGTTTGCCCTACGTCCGTCCGGCGAGATGCCTGCTGAGGACGCGGGAACTCCCTGATCCGGCTCTTTGTGGATGCAGAGCAATCGCCCGCCACCGATACTCCCCTATAGGAAGGCCGGAGAACGGCGATGTCCTACGACCTGGAGAGACCGCGTTCCGACGATCCGGAGCGGCCGGACGATCGTCAGGCCACGTCCGAGCATGCCGACGCGCAGGGCAAGAAGCGGCTGGAGCAGGTTCGAGCGGCACACCGGGGCTACTTTCGCTGGCTTCGTCTAAGCCGGCTCGCGCTTGCCGCCTTCGCCCTGATGGCGGCGCTCTTCCTTCTGTGGGCCCTTCCCTGGCTGCCCAAGGGTCTTGACGCCGGCGACTACACGCCCGAGCTCGGCCTCACGACGTACCTGGTCACAGGCGTGGCGGTCACCGCCGTGCTGGCACTGGTCTTCCAAGAGCTGGCGCGCCGGAACCGGGAAAGCCTGCTCTTGTGGGGCACCGTCTACGACGAGGCAACCGGCCTGCACAACCGCGCCTACCTCTACGACCGGCTTTCGCTGGAGTGCGAACGCGCGGAACTGAGCGGCGGTGTGTTCTCCGCCGTGGTGCTTCAGATCCGCCTCGACAGCCCGACCTCCGGTTCCACCCCCGCGCTTCCGCGGGCAGCGCTGCGGGAGGTCGGAGAGCTACTGGACGGCCTCACGCACGCATCGGACCTGGTGGCGCTGCTGAGCGGCAGCGAACTGGCCGTCCTCGCCATGGGGGCCGACCGAAACGAAAGAGGCACCCTCCAAGAGAGACTCCGCGGCGCCGTCGCCGCCGGACTACCCCGACTCCTGCCGAGACCGGCCCTGGTCGCCGTGAGGAGCGGCAGCGCTACTTTCGGCGAGGACGGGAAGGACCCGGACACGTTGATCCAGGCGGCACGCGCGGCGGCGATGCTGGCCCCGCGCCGCACCGGCCAGGCCGCCTAGCGGGTCGCCTCGCGAATTCTGGAAGCTCCCCCTTTGCCGCGCCACCATCGTCGGGCCACTCTCTGCGCCTTGACGCATGGCCGCCGCGTGCTATCCTTCGTGCGAGTCCGGTGATATTCGGGAGGTAGCTGACCATGCGTTCGACGCTCTTGCTCGCTGTCCTCATCGTTGTTAGCGCGACGGCGGCGGCCCTCGCTTCCAGCCCCTCGCCGGCCCTGGCGGACGACCTGGCAGGCGTTGCGGCCGGGGGCCGGCACACGTGCGTCCTGGTGGACCTCCCAGCGCCCGCCGAGGACAACGGAGTGAAGTGCTGGGGCGACAACCTCTACGGCCAGGTCGGAGACGGAACGAACACCGACCGGAACACCCCCGTCAGCACCTGCGCCACGGGCGCGAGCCCGCCCTGCTCGGCCCTGCACGAGGTTCTGACCGGGGTGAGCGATCTGACCGCGGGCGGCGTGCCAACCGAGCGACAAGGCGGGCACACCTGCGCGCTGACCAACGCCAGCGGTGTGAAGTGCTGGGGTCGCAACAACGAGGGTCAACTCGGCGATGGCACCACCATCGACAGAAACCGGCCGGTCGACGTCGTCGGCCTGACCAGCGGGGTGGTCGCAGTGGCCGCCGGCGGATTCCACACGTGCGCCGTGACGGCCGCCGGCGCGGTGAAGTGCTGGGGTCGCAACGACGAGGGCCAACTCGGAGACGGCACCAATACGGACAGCAGCGTCCCGAGGAACGTGTCCGGGCTCTCAAGCGGAGTGAGCACGGTGGGCGCGGGCGCAAAGCATACGTGCGCGCTGACGAACGGCGGCGGGCTCAAGTGCTGGGGCGACAACTCCACGGGCCAGCTCGGCGACGGCAACGCCTGCGGACTCACGGCGTGCAACACGCCAGTGAACGTCTCCGGCCTCACCAGCGGAGTGATCACGCTGGCCGTCGGCGGATGGCACGGATGTGCGCGCGTCCTGGGCGACACGCTGATGTGCTGGGGCCAGAACCGGTACGGGCAATTGGCCGCCGGCTGGAACAACCCGAACTTCATTCACTCGATCCCGGTGGCCGTCTGCGCGGCCCCCGGCTGTTTCGGATACCTGGCGAGCGTGCTTGGGGTGACCGCAGGCGACCAACACACCTGCGCCTGGAGCACGACCCACGCCATCCTGTGCTGGGGCCTGAACGATCAGGGACAGGTGGGAGACGGCACCAGCGCCAACCACTCCTTCCCCCAAGACGAGTGCAACGATTCCGGCTGCCAGGGTGTCCTTACGGGGGTCGAGGCCGTGTACGGCGGTGGGGCCCACACCTGCGCGCTCATGACGGGTGGTGACCTGCGCTGCTGGGGCTGGAACCGGTACGGGCAGCTAGGGGCCGGTACCACGCCGACGGACAAGGTCAGCGCCCCGATCGACGTGCCCGTATCGAAATCTCCCGTGACGCCGCCCACCGGTTTGCCGGGCGACGTGAGCTGCGACGGCCACGTGAACGCGGTCGACGCGGCGCTCGTCCTGCAGTTCAGCGCGGGCATAACGCCGACGCTCACCTGCCAGGACAACGCGGACGTCAACCAGGATGGCGCCATCAACAGCATCGATGCCGCCCTCATCCTGCAGTACACGGCCGGGTTGATAGGCAGCCTGCCGCCGTAGGCCGGGCCGCGCGGATTCCTGTCCGGCAGGCGGCCTCCCCCGACACCACTTCAAAGCCGCGCTTCGCTTCCGAAGGGCGGATATGAAGCGCCATGCCGATCTCATTTCTTCGCCGTCGGGAGGAGTCGCCACACGCGGAGGCGCAGCCGCCGGGCCCTGCATGGCGATGTTGGTGCCGGGGGTGGGGCTCGAACCCACAAGTCGCCTGAGGCGACGGCGGATTTTAAGTCCGCTGCGTATACCGATTTCGCCACCCCGGCACGAACGCGGGCGCCGGCGCAGCATCGCCCGGCGCACCCTGTCGCCTACGATTCTAGGCGGCGCGGCAGGCCGCGGCAAGACGAACGGCGGTGCCACACACGCGCTCTCCGGGTAGAATGGCACGGAGCGCCCGTCGCGGCGCCCGGTGGCTCTGCCCAGGCGATAGAGGAGAGAGGAGGTCCCAGCCATGCGAGAGGCGGTTATCTGCAGCCCGCTGCGCACGCCGGTCGGCCGCTACGGCGGCGCGCTGCGTGACGTCGACGTCGAGACGCTCGCCGAGACGGTGGTGCGGGCGTTGCTGGAGAAGACGAAGCTCGACCCGCAGGTCATCGACGACTGCGTCTTCGGGCACTGCTATCCGAACGGCGAGACGCCTGCCATAGGCAGGATGGCCGCGCTGGCCGCCGGCGTGCCGGTCGAGGTCCCCGGCATCCAGCTCGACCGGCGCTGCGGCTCCGGACTGCAGGCGATCTGCCTGGCGGCGATGCTGGTGCAGACGGACATCGCCGACCTGGTGCTGGCCGGAGGCGTCGAGAGCATGAGCAACGCCGAGTTCTACGCCACCACGATGCGCTGGGGGCCGAACCGGGGGACGATACCACTCGAGGACCGTCTCGGCCGCGCGCGCGTGACGGCCGGCAGCCGCCGGTATCCGGTGGAGGGCGGGATGCTGGAGACGGCCGAGAACCTGCGCCGCGAGTACAAGATCCCACGCGAGGAGCAAGACGAGTTCGCGCTCCGCTCGCATCAGCGGGCCGTGGCCGCCCAGGAGGCGGGCAGGTTCGATGACGAGATCGTGCCGGTAACAGTGCCCTCGAGGAGAGGCGAGGACACGGTCTTCGACCGGGACGAGCATCCGCGGGCGGACACAACGCTGGAGAAGCTCGCAGCGCTGCGGCCGGTGCGCATCCGCGAGGACCCCGAGGCGACCGTGACGGCGGGCAACGCCAGCGGCGAGAACGACGCCGCCGCCTGCTGCATCGTGACCACGGCCGAGAAGGCGGGGGAGCTGGGACTGAAGGCGATGGGCAAGCTCCGCTCGTGGGCCGTGGCCGGAGTTCACCCCGCCACCATGGGGATCGGACCCGTTCCGGCGACGAAGAAGGCGCTGGAGCGCGCCGGGCTCACCATGAAGGACATGGAGCTTGTCGAGCTGAACGAGGCGTTCGCGGCGCAGGTGCTCGCCTGCACGCGCGAATGGGGCTTCACCGACCAGGACTTCGACCGAACGAACGTCAACGGCTCCGGCATCTCGCTCGGGCACCCGGTGGGGGCCACCGGCGCCCGGATCATGGCGACGATGCTCCACGAGATGAAGCGGCGCGACGTCCAGTTCGGATTGGAGACGATGTGCATCGGCGGCGGGCAGGGGATGGCGGCGGTGATCGAGCGGGTGCGCTGAGGCGCGCCTAGCGCAGGGCCCGGGCGAAGCGCCGAATCGCGTCGCCGGTGGCCTTGAGCCGCCCCTCGGCGTCGAAGATGCCGAAGTACCGTTCGTGCGGGAAGGCGGTGAAGGTGAACTCGCCGTACATCGACGGGTCGTAGTCGGCGAAGCACCAGATGAGCGCGCCGGTCGCGCCGGCCTCCCGGGCCACGGGCAGCACGCGCGCAACGAACTCTCCCGCCTCCCCCTCGTCAACGAGCTGCACCTCCCGCTCCCCCGCGCCGGTGTGGGCCGTGACGAAGGCGTTCCCAGGTTGGGGATTGATCGACATGCCGAACTCAGTGAGCATCACGGGCACGCCTGCGCCGGCACGCGTCGCCTCGATCTTGCGGCCGACGTACGCCGCGTCGGTGGCGCCCGCCGACGCGGGATCGTAGAGCGGGTAGGCGTGCTCGGAGGCCACGTCCACGAGCCGGTGGCTCTCCGGGCGGAATCCTCTGCGCGCCCCCTCGAACACCAGCACGCCCGCGGTGACGGGATGGTCGGGATCCAGCGAGTGAATGTCACCGGTAAGCGTCTCCAGCCAGCGCTCGCCGTCCTCCGTCTCGGGCATCTGCACCAAGTTGATCTCGTTGCACAGGTCCCATCCCCACAGAGCCCGGTGCGAGCGGAAGCGCTCTACGACGGTCCGCGCGAGCAGCCGCTGCGCCTCGAAGACCGGCGGATCGCCGCCGAAGATGTCGCGCGGCTTGTACTCTGAGACCTCGCCGTCGACGACGAACACCGCGGGGCGGTCGTTCGGCCTCGTGGACATCGACCAGGCCGGCATCCAGGTGGGACCGCTCATGTGACCGACGAGGAGCGTCGGCATGAGCAGGAGCCGGTGCTCGGCGGCGAGATCGAACACGCGGCCGAGGTTTTCGAGATGCTCCGCGTCGACGGTGTCCGGGCTGGGCTGGAAGTCCGGCCAGAAGAGGAAGAAACGGACGAGCCGCAGTCCAAGCGTTTCGAGCGCGGCGAAATCGCCGTCGATCTCGGCAGGATCGAACTGCGACCACATGCGGACGAACTTGCGCGCGGGCCAGTAGTTCACACCGAGCAGAAAGTCGTCGCTCATCTGCAATCTAGCTCCAGAAGCCTACCTCTCATGCGACGCGGCATGTACAGACCCGGGACTATGACCGCTTGTGGCCACCCGTAGTATCGAACCCTGCGGCCGCGGTCCCCGCTTCTTCGATCAGCTTTCGCACCTTCTCCGGGAAGCGCTCCCTGAACCAACGACTCAGGTAGGGCAGGTATTCTATCTGGAGGGAGCGCGGCAGGTGGAAGAAGTCCGCGTGGATCGTCTTCCTGCACCGGGGGCTCCCGCAATTGCACTGCCAGACGGTATCGCCGAAGCCATCGATGCAGTAGTCGTAGGTGATCTCTTCCCCGGCCGCGATGTCCCGCCGAGCGACGCAATACCTGCTCCCATCTTCCTCGACCCGAACAACGGCGTTCGGGTCGCACGAGTGGTTCGTATACCGTTCGGGCTCCTGCACGTACACGACCCTGCCGTCGGCGATCCAGCTACAGTGATACTCGTGCTCACCCTCTCGCAGCGGATCCTCGTCGGTCACGAGCCGCGAATCGTCGCGCTTGAGGATTCGCTCGCCGGCCTTCAAGGTCACGGCAGCGAAGATCCCTTTCCCGTGTATCGATGATGCCCTTACCTCCACCTTTGCCATCTTGTCCGCTCCGCGCGGCGCTCTAGCTTCCGACATGGCTCAACAACTCCTTCAGGGCCGGAATGGCCGGGCCCTGCCACTCCTCCGCCGCATCATC
Source organism: uncultured Dehalococcoidia bacterium (assembly GCA_964406605.1). GTDB lineage: Bacteria > Chloroflexota > Dehalococcoidia > DSTF01 > RBG-16-68-14 > CAYOSF01. Next base: position 23,664 of record CAYOSF010000020.1, read on the forward strand.
GCCGAAGTAGTCTTCCTTCTCCACGTGGACGCGGATCGCGCGCATCCCCACCTGCGAAGCTCCGGGTAGCTCACCGTCGGCCCCGTCGCCCACGTACAGGCAGTCTTGTGGCTCCACCCCCAGCCTTTCGCAGGCCCGAAGGTAGATCCGGGCGTCGGGCTTCCGCAGCAGTTCGTCGCTTGAGAACAGGGCGACGTCGACCAGAGGCGCCAGGGGCACCTCGCGCCAGAGGCCAGGCACCTCAGGCGAGCAGTTGCTGATCAGGCCGATCTTGCAGCCCGCCTCCCTCAGATGAGCCACCGTCCCTACGGCATCCCGCCGGGCGGCGAGGCAACGGCGCAGGAAGTCCAGCCGCATCTCAGCGGCCTCGCCCACGGCCCCGGGTCCCGGCTGGACCCCGAGGCCGCGCGAGATGTGCTCGATGGCGGCCTGCGGGGTCGGAAGGTAGTCCTTCGTTCGCCTGCGGCCGATATCGTTCCACATGCGCGCAAAGACCTCGCGTGGCAGCGACAGAACCGCAGCCATGCGGGACATGGTGCGGTCGTAGTCGCCGCGGGAGTAGCCTCCGACGAGCGTGCCGAAGAGGTCAAAGACGACGGCCTTGTACTTCATCGCACGGCAGCCCCACAAACTCTGTCACCATCCTGCATCATACAGGCTCGCGCGTTCGCTCGACCGCAGGAGCGGGACGGCTCACGCCGGTCGGCCTACTCGAAGCGGAAAGATGCCCACTCAACACTCAGAACGAACGCGAGGCCGCGAACGCACAGCGTGAGTCAGGGTGAGGGCCGGTACACCCGCCCGGCGAGCCGGCACGCATACTCCACGACCGGGCGCTGCTGGTCGTCCAGCAGGTGCATGACGGCTTCAGCGGCAAGAACGTACAGCCGCAGAGCAGCCCGGCACGTCTCCTCAAAGCTAACGTCGTTCACGCCCAACGCCGCCTCCTGCGTTCTCGCCCACTCTTCGCCCATTCTCGCGGCTACCGCGTCCCAAAGCACGTTCTCCGTCTCGTACAGAATGCGGTGATGCACGGCGAGGATCTGACCAAGCCGAAGCGCTAAGACAGACCGTTGCACTGAGGCGCCCAGGGGATGCCCGAGCGCCAGGCGGCCAACAAGCCTGTGCACCTCCTCAGCGTAGCCCGTGATCTGCTCGGCGACCCAGGCATCGCAGCGCTTGCCGATGAGGTCCCACGTCCACTCCGCGGCTTCCTGTTTGAGAGCGGCGGCCACGCCATGAGGGTCGCTGAGGATGCGCGCCTGTCGCCAACCGGGTACCGCCCCTCCCGCACTTGCAGGGCTCCTGAAGGCCGCGCGGTATTGCTTCTCGGTCGACCAGGAGACGGCGACAAGGAACCGTCCCCGTCGTTCCAGCCGATACGACGGGCCCCGACCGACGACGAATAGATCGATGTCCGATTCGGGATGGGCATCGCCACGAACGTGGCTGCCACTGAGGATGACCGCCTGGGCCCCGCGTTCGGTCAGCTCTCGAGCGATCTGGGAAGCTACGCGGATGACTGCCCGATCAACCCTTGCCATGAGGACAACCGGCCTCAGCCAACGGTCGCGACGCCATCGATCTCGACAAGTGCCTCAGGCACGAAGAGGCCGCTCACGACGAGGAACGTGATGGCCGGGTAGTGCGAGCCGAACACCTCGCGGAACGCCCGCCCGATCTCCCGGGCATTCGACACGTACGCATCGCGGTCGGTGACGTAGATACGGAGGAACATGACCCGCTCCGGCTCGGAGCCCGCCGCCCTCACGACCGTCGCCACGTTGCGAAATGCCTGCGCGACCTGCTCGGCCATGCCGCCGGGCACCATCTGCCCGGTCCCGCGCTCGGCGCCGTTCACGCCGGAGAACAGGACGACATCCTCCCCCTCCGTGGCAAAGGCATGTGTGAACCCGCGGCCACGCGCCCATCCTTCCGGCTCCACTGCTCGCATGGTCGGTTCTCCTCTCCAGCCCTACTCGTAGTAGTCTACACGATGTCCTGAGCGACTTCGCCTCCGGACCGGCGGCGCGAGCCGCGAGCAGAGCCGTCGCGTTCTGAACTCCGGCATTTCATGGAATGCGCGCGCGACGCTGCCCGCGTGCTTGGTGTGGCGGCCGGCTTAGCCCCGTCAGGGAGCGCGGAACCCGGTTGCCTCGTGCGCACCGTCGCAGAAGGGCTTGTTCTTGGACTGGCCGCACCGGCAGAGCGTGACGCGGTTGCGCGGCTCGTACACAAAGCGGTCGTCTCCCTGGATCTCCACCCGCCCCCGCACCCAGAGGGGACCGTCAGGGATCACCGCAATCGAAGGTTCGAACTCCTGCTCGACGGGCTCGCCGCCCTCTTCCAGGCTGAACTCCAGCCGGCTCGAAGGACAGTTGAGGACCATCTGCTTGAGGCGCTCGCGTACCTCCGGGTCCCCGGTGGCCTCGATCATCTTCCACACATCCGTGTAGCGGTTCCTGCAGAAGCCGGCCTCCGCGCAAAGAGACGCGTCGTCGGTCATGACGATCCCTTCGCCCACAAAGGTCTCTTTGCGGCTCTCAGCGGGCCCGCGATCAGCGGTGAGCGTACCGTCGAAGTCGGTCGCCGGGTGCGTAGCGTCGCAGTAGGGCTTGTCACTCGAGTGACCGCAGCGGCAGAGCGAGTACCGTTCTTCCTTCTCGTAGTCCGCGTCTTCCGCGCCCACCATGTCCCATTCGAGGGGCTCGCCGTACGTACTCTTCGCCTGCGCGCGCCGCGTCAGCGTCGGCCCGCCCCTTACGATATAGGGGCCGTTCTTGGCGATCCTGATGTGAGGTTTCGAAGCGTCGCTCATTCTGACAGTCTCCCGTTATGTTAATCAACCCCCGCGCCAACCACCCGTGGTCGCTCCCGCGCGCGGCGACGCCCTCCAGGTTCCACCACCCAAGATAGCAGCTAGTGCGATCGCGCCGCCCCGACGATGAGTTGGACCGCTTGAGGCACCGTCAGTGCATCCGTGTTGATCACGAGGTCGTAGTGGGTCGGGCCCTCCTCCCGGACACCATAGAAGCGATGCAGGTAGTCCCTACGCTCCCTGTCCGAGTCCTTGACGGCCTTCTTGGCGTCCTCAACGCCTACACCGGCCCCTTGGGCAACACGCCCCGCCCGCACATCCGGCGAGGCAGTGACGAAGACCCGCAGGAGACCGTCCATGCCGGCCAGCCCTATGCTGGCCCCGTGGGCAAGAATGACCACGTTGCCTTCCTTGGCCGTCTCCCGCACGACGCGCTCGATCAGATCCTCGTAGTGTGATGCCCGTTCCGGGACCAAGGTAGCGCTGGCCAACCAGCCCTGAGGGTCGGCCGGGTCGGTTGGAGCGCGACCCATCGCCTCGAGAATGCGGGTAATGAGCGCCGGGGTGTGCTCGACCTGCGCGACCGTCTCAGGAGAGACGCCCGCCTCCTCGGCCGCCCTGGCAATGATCTCCTCGTCCGCGCAACGAAACCCCAGCTCCCGTGCCACGCCACGCCCGATCTCCTCACCTCCCGCCCCTAGAGACCTCGATATCGCGACAACACTGCATGCCATTGCGCACTGCCCCCTCTCTACTCTCACGTTACCTCGTGCGGGCGAGTCGTGCGCGGAAGACCTCGCGCCCGCGAGTGGGGTTTCCGCTCGCCGGGAGCGCGGCACACAAGGCACGAGCGCGTGGAGAGGACGTCGCGACCGTCGGCACGGCGGGCACACCGATCTCATCGGGGTGCCACGAGAAGCACAGGTTGACCGGGAATGGGGCCAGACGTAGCATTTGGTCGCCGGGACCAGCGCGACCGGGTCGGGCGACCGGCACACAATTGTCCCGGTCTTGGTCTTGTTCCGGTGGAAGGAGAAGCTATGCGGATACGAATGCTCAAGCCCTGGCTTCTGGCTGCCTCGCTCTCATTGCTGTTGACGGCCGCCGTCGCCTGCGGCTCGGAGGAGACGAAGGACGAGGTCGTCGGCCAGGCTACGACCGTTGTGGCGGGGGAGATAGTCGAAACCGATGCCGGCTCATACGTCAACGTCAGCCCGCAAGAGCTATGGTCGATGCTTGGCGACAAGGACTTCACGCTGGTGAACGTGCTCGCGGACTACATCGCCGAGATCGAGGGGACCGACGCGTTCATCCCCTCTAACGAGATAGCGAGCCGCACCGACGAGCTTCCGGCGGCGCCGGACTCCAAGATCGTCGTCTACTGCCGCAGCGGGAGAACGAGCGCGGCCGCGGCGACGACGCTGGTGAGCCTTGGGTACACGAACGTGTGGAACCTCGACGGCGGCATGATCGCCTGGGCGGACGCGGGTTACCCTCTTGTCAATACCAGGCAGTAGCCTGGCCCGCCCAGGCCGACCCTCCGCCCGCTAGGGCCCCCCGGCGCCACCCTCCGGCGTAGCCCCCGGCGTCGGGCCCTCGGGCGCCGGAGTCTCCGTTGGTTGGGGCGCTTCCTCCGTTGCCGTGGGCACGGCGAACGGCGTCTCGACCGGCATCTCCGTGGCCGGCGCCTCCTCCGGCGTCCACGTAGGAGCCGGCGTCTCATCGGCTGGGACGGCGGTGTCGACTGGGCCCCCGTCGACCGGTCCCGACGCCGGCGCCATGGCGGTCGGGCCCCCGCCGTCGAGCGATCCGGTCCCGCCACCCACGAACGCGGCCACGAGCGCGGCAAAGAAGGCGATGACAACGCCGGCAACGATGCCCGCCGCGACGATGCGCCACCAAGCGTCAGAGCCAAACAACCAGCGGGGCCAGCGTCCGCGGGGCGGCCCGGTCTGAGCCACGGCAGTCCTACTCCGCCTGCTCCATCAGGTACTCGGTCACTCTGGAGAGCGCTTCGTAGGCGAGGGCGATGTAATCGCGGGGGTGGAGATCGTCCAGCCTCGTCAGGGTCTCGTCGCGGGCGGAGACCGGGTCGTCGACCCCTTCGGAGAAGTCGATGCTCATCTTCAGCTCATAGAGCTCGCCGTCCTCGCAGACGACCACGCAGCCGCGCTCGGGGGTTTCGGCGGCCTCGGCCTCCACTTCGATCGCGTTGGTGAAGAAGGCGCCCGGGAAGGGAGGGAACGGGCGGAGCTGGAGCGCGGCCTCCTGCAGCAACTGACGCACCTGCATGGCCGTCCGCTCCAAGAGCAGGTCAGCCTGCGCCTTGCGTGCCATCGGGTCGTCTGGAGTCTGCGCCATCACCCGAATTATAGGCTCGCGTCCGCGGTCGAGCCAGGAGGCCCTCGACTCTGGCGGCAGAGCCGCGTCAAGGCTGGATGCACGTCGCCGCCCGAGGGATTGCGTCTCATGCTATCCTCTAGGGGTGAGACGCATCATCTGTGAGCCAGTTCAGCGCCCAGTCTCACGACCCTTGCTTATCGTCAACTGATCACCGATGCTGGAGAAAAGGCCGGCGCCGGACGCCGGTCTTGGCAAAGGAGGCATGCACGATGGCGAAACGACCGGCGAAGCGGCAGCAACCAAAGCGGCGCACTCTCATGCAGCGGCTCACAAGAGGCCCTGTCCTGCTGGCCGCCGCCATCGCCGGGGCGGTGGCGGTGGTTGTTGTCGTGATCGTCGTCAGCCTAGTCACCCAGAGCAGCAACAGCATCGAACGCCTTCCCGACGTCGACGTGGCGGGCCGAACCCGCGGCGACCCGGAAGCGCCGGTGACGATCATCGAGTTCGCCGACTTCCAGTGCTTGCACTGCAAGGACTACACCACGACAACCGCCGAGGAGGTTGAGAGGGAGTACGTCGCCAACGGCCTGGTCAAGGTCGAGTTCCGCAATATGATCGTGATCAACTCGGACTCGGTGCTGGCCGCGGAGGCCGCGATGTGCGCAAGCGATCAGGACAAGTTCTGGGAATACCACGACTTGCTCTTCGAGAAGCAGGGCACGGGCATTTCAGGAGACAGGTTGAAGCGCTTTGCGGGGGACCTGGGACTGGACCAGACGGCCTTTGACCAATGCTACGACAGCCGCCAACACGAGCAGGAAGTGATCGATGAAACCGAGGCAGCGAAGGACCTGGGCGTGAGATCTACCCCCACGTTGTTCATTCAGGTGACAGGCTCGGACGACTATGAGACCGTGGTTGGAGCCAAACCTTTCGACGAGGTCCAGAAGGTCATCGAGAAGAAGCTGGAGGAAGCCGGAACATCGCCCTGACCTGAGAGACAAGCGTTCCAGGTCCGATCAAGTGCAGCAAGTGAGACAGAGGGGGAGCGCGGAGAAGACCCCATGACAGCGTCCCGTCGAAACCCCGCGGTAGGCCGGTTGGCGTGGGCACTGCCACTTCTTGTCGCGGCCGGTCTCCTGCTTGGCGCCTGCGGCTCGAGCACGGGCGAGGGCACGGCCGCCGCCGGGACCGCGACACAGAGCAGTGAGGACGGCTTCTACGGCATGGTGCTCACCACGCCGCTCAGAAAGCCCTCCTTCACGTTACCGGATACGGCAGGCGCCCCCTATGACTTCGCAGCGGAGACGGAAGGGTACGTGACGCTGCTCTACTTCGGGTACACGTACTGTCCGGACATCTGCCCCGGGAGCATGGCGATGGTTGGCACGGCGCTGAAGAACCTCCCGGCCGACGTGACCGATCGGGTTAAGGTCGTGTTCGTGTCTTGTGACCCGGACCGCGACACACCGGAGCGGCTGCGTCAGTGGCTGGACAATTTCGGCGTGACGTTCGTCGGGCTCATCCCCGAGAGCCAGCAGGCGGTCGACGAGATCGCGCAGCAGGCGCTCGGTCCTTTCTGGGCGCCCATCACGAACGAGGACCTGGGCGGGGGTGACTACTCGGTGAGTCACCCGGCCGTCATCGTCGCGTACACGACCGACAACTTGGCGCACGTTCTGTACCCGTTCGGCGTGAAGGTAAGCGCGTGGGAGCACGACCTGCCGAGACTCGTCGAGGAGGGATGGACGCGATCATGAGACGGCGCGCGTGCCTCCGAAGGTACGCGCCTGCAATCACGCGAGTGCCGCCGGCGAAGGCGGAAGGTCCGTGACATCTTCCAGCGATGCAGCGACGCTTGCCGCTGGGCCACGGACGCCGGCCGTAGCACGTCTGCTGCAATGGGCGCCGCTCATCATTGCGTTCATTGGGATGGGCATGACGGCCTACCTCTCCTATGTCCACTTCAGCGGTCTCCCCGTCTACTGCTCGGAATCGGGCGGCTGCGAGACAGTCCAGTCCAGCGAGTACTCGAAGCTGGTCGGCATTCCCGTAGCGCTGCTTGGATTCATTCTGTACGCCAGCATCTTCTCCACGGGACTGCTGGCCGTGCGGGGCGCCGGCTCGTTTGGGCAAGTGGCTCCGTTCCTGGTCTTCGCGTTGGCGCTCTTCGGCGTCCTCTACTCCGCCTACCTGACGTGGCTGGAGTTGTACCGCATCCATGCCATTTGCGCATGGTGCGTCGCTTCCGCCTGTGTGCTCACGGTGCTGTTCGCCGTGGCCGCCGCGGAGATAGTCATCTCCGGCCGCCTGCATGACACGGACGAATCCCCGGATTGAGCGCAGGCGGTCGCCGCCGCCAATGAATCGAGAGCGACGCTAACGCCTGCATGCACCACCTCCATCTCGTCAACGCCATAGGCCGCACGCCGCTGGTCGAGCTGAAGCGCTGCAGCCCCAAGCCGGACGTGCATCTGTTCGCCAAGCTGGAAGGCTGGAATCCAACCGGCAGCATCAAGGACCGCATCGTCCGCGAGATGCTGCTCGACGCGCAGAGGGAGGGCCGCCTGCGGCGGGGCGACACTGTGATCGAAGCGACGACGGGGAACACGGGCATCGCCCTGTCCATGGTAGGCCGCGCCCTCGGGTATGACATCCGGGTGGTCATGCCGGAGAACGTCTACCCGGAGATCCCTCGCACGCTGTCGGTCTACGGCGCGGTCGTCGAGTGGGTGCCGGCCGAGCAAGGAATGGGGCGGGCGATCCAGGTGGCCAGGGAGCGAGCGGACCAAGAGGGCTGGTTGTACCTCAACCAGTTCGGGAGTCCGCTCAATGCGCGAACTCACTACGAAACCACGGGCCCAGAGATCCTCGCGGACGTGCCCGAGGTGGACGTCTTCGTCGCGGGCCTGGGTACGGGCGGCACGCTGATGGGTGTGGGCCAACGGCTCAAGGAGGTGAACCCGAAGACGCGGGTCATCGCCGCCGAGGCCTACCCGGGCAGCGAGCTCCAGGGCCTGAAGAGCCTCGCGGACGGCTTCATCCCGCCCATCCTCGACCTCGACAGGCTCGACGGCAAGATCCTGGTGCGCAGCCGGCACGCCTTCCGGGCCGCGGCAGAAGTGATGCGTCGCGAGTCGATCTTCGCAGGGGTCTCCTCCGGCGCTGTGCTGCACGCCGGGCTCAAGGTGGCCCAGCGGCTCGATCGGGGGAACGTGGTGCTCGTCTTTGCAGACAGCGGCTGGAAGTACTTGGGCACCAACCTCTGGACCGCCCCCCTCGACGCGGACGAGGGCGAGGATCTGGACGATCTCTTCTGGTGGTGAGGAGGGCGGACATTGAGGATCGCGCTGGGGAGCGACGAGCGCACGAACCTTACCGACTTCCTGAGCGCGGATCTGCGCCGTCGGGGTCACCGAGTGGACCTAGTCGGCCCCCCCGCCGGCGAGCAGATCGAATGGGCCGAGGTGGCCGAGCGGGTGGGGCTGCGGGTCGCGAGCGGCGAGGCGGAGTCGGGGGTGCTCTGCTGCTGGACGGGCACCGGCGTCAGCATGGCCGCGAACAAGGTGCCCGGCGTGCGTGCCGCGCTGTGTGGGGACGCCGAGACCGCCCGGGGCGCGCGGCGGTGGAACGACGCCAACGTCCTCTGCCTGGGTCTGCGCGCTACCTCGGAGGCGATAGCCGGCGAGATCCTGGAAGCGTGGCTCGAGACTCGGCCGGACCCCTCAGAGGCCGAGAACATCGCGAGGCTGCGCGAGCTTGACCGGCGCCGCTGGCGGGAAACCGGGGGCGGGCCGCAGGCGGCAGACGACTGCTAGTTCGGCTCCGTAGGAAGTGGCGAGCTTCTCGCCCGCACCTGGGATCCGGCTTTCGCGTCAGGAGGGCGCCCCTCTGCCCGTCAGCCCACCGTGGGGACCAGCTCTCTTCGCATGACAACGCGAGGCCAGGCGGGATGGCTTGCCTCCGCGAAGCCGACCGCTCTGAACATCGAAACGGTTCCCGGGTAGGCGGATCCAGCATCAGCGACGGGCGATCGTCTGGGATAGCCCTCAACCGCTGTCGCTCCCCGCGCTGATGCGAACCGAACGGCTCCCTCCAGGAGCGCCGTGGCTACCTTTCTGCCCCGATGTGCAGGATGGATGAAGAAGCAGACGATGGACCACACAGCCTCGCCATGGATAGGCCCGAGATGCCGAGTGCTCTGCAACCGCACATAGCTCGCGCGGGGTGCAATAGAACACCAGCCAACAGGCTCCCCACGCACGTACGCTAGGAGGCCAGGGACGGCGTTTGCGTCAACCAGGCGTCTGAGCGCGAGCTTGTTCTTACGTTTCTGCGCGGGCGAGAGCGCGCGCCACACGGAGAAGTCATTGTTGTCCCGATACTCCCCTTCGCTGAAGCGCCAATACATGCACCAGCAGCCGCCAACGGCGCCATCGGGTCCAAGGACGCGCACCAAGTCGCTCCACCGGTCACTCGTAGCCGGATAGATCTGGACATCAGCGCCACTGTCTGGCATCGGCAGCCTGCCCAAGAAATGCGATTGCGCCGGTCATCACCGCAGCCAAGGACGGGATGCCGTCACTCAGCCCCAGGGTCGTCCATCTCCAGCCTGCTAACGCCCTCGGGAACGCTCGCCTCCAGGATTGAGTATTGAGGCTCAAGTTCCGGGTCCGGGTGTTGCCAGTCGCGCAGATAGACGACCCGAACGATGCCGGACTGCAAGATCTCCTTCAAGCACGTGAAACAGGGCTTCAGTGTGGTGTAGACCACGCCTCCACCCACGGGGATGCCCAGCCGTGCCGCCGTTACCAGGGCGTTCTGCTCGCCGTGCACGCAGATGCAGCGATCGTAGGCCTCACCCGGTCCGTACTTCTCACGCTCCCGGCAGCGGTAACAGCCTCCCTCGGTGCAGTTCTTCATGCCGGAGGGCGTGCCGTTGTAGCCGGTTGACACCACCCTTCGGTCCACGACGATCACAGCGCCCACCTTCGTTCCCAGGCAATCCGCCCGCTCACGGACAGCGATGGCGATGCCCATGAAGTACCTGTCGAAGTCCGGCCTGGCGCTCTTGGTCACGTCCGCGTTCCTTACCCTTCCCCGGATTGGCGTCGCGCCGTTCCGGCGGCCCGAAGGCCGGTGACTGGCGCGTTGTGTTGACAATACCTCCGGCCTACGCTGCAATGCAATCGATGGCAGCACCAAAGCCGACGCCCCTGGAGATAGACAGTGAACTGCTCGGCACGCTGGAACTGGACACGTTCAAGGTGCCATACGCCAACCTCGCGGACCGACCTTTCGCGCACACCCGTGTGCGAGTGGGCCAGATCGAGTACACGTATGACCGGAGCTACCCGGTATACGGCCACTCCGCGGTGATGCCCGCCGCGGTGGCCGAGCTGCTGGCGGAGGGACGCAAGGTGCTGGTCGTGGAACGAAACAAACGCTACTACGTCTACCTGGCCTGACCATTGGATACTCCACGGTCGCCACGCCCGCACAAACGGAACCCGCCCCACGTGAAGCTCTTTCGCGCCACGTGCGGCGCCTGTGGCCGTGTCTACGAGGGCAACTTCCCGATGTGGGTGAGCATCGGACCGTTCCCGTGCATCTGCGGACAGAGGGTGCCGCCACCGCTCGTGCTGGACGATGTCGGCGAGCCCTGGGAGACGGAGTAGGGTCGGGGTCAAGGCTAGCTACCCGCGCCGCGGCGGGATAGCGAGTGCTACAATAGGGCGTCCGAATCAGCCGCATAGACGAAGGAGGGAACCAGGCATGGCCACCTATATCTTCCTCAGCACGCTCACAGACGAAGGGCGCAAGACGATCAAGGGACGCCCGGAGCGAATCCTGGAGGTGAACAAGGAGATCGAGACGATGGGCGGAAAGGTGACCGACCAGTACGTGACCCTCGGCCCGTACGACTTCGTCTCGGTGGTGGAGGCGGCGGATAACGAGACCGTGGCCAGCATATCGCTTGAGCTGGGGGCGCGCGGCACCGTCCAGATCATGACGCTGCCCGCCATCCTGGTGGAAAACCTCGTGGCGCGACTCAAGAGCTAGCAGCCGCGCCGTAGCGCAAAGAGTCCCCACCTGCCACATGACCGCGCAAGGCTCCCTGGCGTACAATATGTGCTGGTTGCGACCCGGGTCGTGCACCGAGGGAGCAGCGGAGAGGAGGCTCACAACATGGCTGTGCTCACCATCTCCGGCCAAGCCGGAAGCAGAGCACCGGAGATCGGTCGCCTCGTGGCGGAGCAGTTGCACTTCGACTACGTGGACCGGGAGATCCTGGTGGAGGCGGCCACGGCGCTCGGAGTGCCCATGGAATCCGTCGTCCCCCTCGACGAGCGCACGGCGAGCCTCGGTGAGCGGCTGGCCGCCATGCTGCGCCGGTTCCTCGAACGGTCTGCGGCCGCCGGCGCGGCCGACCCGATGCTGGGGAGTGGAGGGCTCGACGTCCTGCTTGGCCGCAGCTACAGCGAAGCGGCCGCGGCCGAGATCGCGCAGGAGGTGTCGGGCGACCAGTACTTCTCCGCACTGACCGACATCATCGGCGATCTGGCCAGCAACGACGACGTAGTGATCATCGGCCGCGGAAGTCAGATGATCCTCAAGGACCATCCCGGCGCAGTGCACATCCTCCTCGTCGGTCCACCGGACTACCGCGTCAGGCAATTCGCGCTCAGGGAGGGCCTGGAGGAGGAGGAAGCGTGCAAGCGCGTCCAGGACATCGACAAGGGGCGGGCCGCGTTTCACAGCAAGTTCTTCAAGATAGACGTTGACGACCCCACGCTCTATCACCTGACGCTAAACACGGAACGCTTCTCGCCTGAAGAAACCGCGCAGATGATCAGTGAGTTCGCTCAGCGAGCCGCTCAGGCGAGACCCCCGGCCTAGCTCCGTCTCATTGCCCGATCTCAAGATGATGAGCGCGGCCCTCATCGTGTTAGGCAGCTACCTTGTCGGAGGAGTGCCAGTCGCCTACCTCACCGGGCGGCTGCTACGCGGGATCGACATCAGACGGCACGGCAGCAAGAATGTGGGGGCGTCAAACATCTGGCAGTCGGTCTCAAGAGTGGCGGTGGTCCCCGTCGGACTGGCAGAGATCGTGCAGGGACTGGCCGGACCCAGCCTCGCCAAGAAGACGGGACAGAGCCGGACAGTGCAAGTGCTTGCCGGGCTGGCGGCCCTGACCGCGCACAACTGGTCGCCGTTCCTGCGCTTCACGGGCGGCCGGGGGATCGCACACAGCATCGGCTTCATGCTCGCCGTCTCCCGACCCGCTGTCGGCGCGTTCACCGGGCTCTCGCTCATCGGCGTGGTGCGACGACAGATCCCTCAGTTCGTCGGCCTCGGCATCGTGGTGGCGCCGCTGGCAGCACTGATGAGGCGTCAGGCGCCGGAGATCGTCGCCGGCATGGCGAGCATGGCCGCACTTGTCGTCGCCAAGCGGCTTGTTGCCAACGACGCGGCGCTCCCGGCAGGCGCCAACGGATGCCGCGTGCTGTTCAACCGTCTCGTCTACGACCGCGACACCGCCGAAAGGGAGACATGGGTGCGGCAGGCTCCCGGCTCAGAGCGATAGCGTGCGCCTAGGGGCGGCCGGGCCGACTAGCGAGGCCGGCGGGCGACCCACACCATCTCCGGACTGGTGTCCTCGAATGGAGCACCGAAGAAGTCGCCGTAGAGCGCCTCGACCTCGAAGTCGGTGCGGGCCAGCAGATGTTCCATCTCGAATCGAAAGATGTAGCGGAGGCGGAGATCACGATAGACGCGTGAGATGACGGCCCCTTGGTCGTCCAGCTCTTCATCGAGGAACGTGCTGCTCACCTCCTGGCCGGCGGGGCGGTACTCCCGAGTTTCCCATCGCTTCGCCACACGACCGGTGCGCGGGTTGCGATAGTCGTCTCCCCGCCGCTGCAGCTCGCCGCGCCTTTCGCCGAGCCACCGGCCCATGATGGTGATGTCGGGGTTGAAGATGTGGAGCGCCAGGCGGCCCCCCGGCACCAGGTGACGGCCGACACAGCGCAGGCACGAGAGCTGGTCGTCCGTGGTCAGCATGTGCTGGAAGGACCGGAAGGGGATGAACACCAACCCGAAACGCTCCGGAAGGTCGAAGTCGCGCATCGTGCCTTCCACCCAGCGCACCGTGCTCAGTCCCTCGCTCTTTTCTCGCGCCAGGGCGAGCATCTCGGGCAACAGGTCTAGCCCGACGATCTGAATGCCTTCCCGGGCGATCGGAATGGCCACGCGACCGGTGCCGCAGGCGAGCTCCAACACGGGGAGGCCGTCGGCATGCGCCCGCTTGGCCAAGCCCAGATAGAACGTGACGTCGCCGGGCGGTCCGGCAACGGTCGCGTCATAGACGAGCGGATCGTAGAAGTCGCCGGTCATGTCGTCATGCCGATCTCGGTTTCTTCAACCGAGTCTGTGCACAAGGCGTCAAACTCACCCCTCAGGATACCCATCACAAGCACGTCCCAAAAGCGACCCTCGCCATAATAGTTCTCGCGCAAGCGCGCCTCTTCGCGGAACCCACATTTCCTGTAGCAGGCCATGGCCCGCTCGTTGAACTCGAAGACGTGAAGCGAGATACGGTGCAGGTGCATCTCGTCGAAGGCGAACCGGAGCAGCGTCCGCATCGCGTCCGTACCATAGCCGTTCGACCAGTACGCCTTGTCGCCGATCATGATGCCGAGGCTGGCGCTCCTATCCTCTGGTGAGATGCGGTGGAGGCCGAGCGAGCCGATATGGACGCCGTCCTTGGTCTCGATAGCCAGCCGAACGCCGCCCATGGAATTGGCCGGCCCTTGATCCAGCCACCGCTGCTCGTCGGCTCTTGACATCGGATAGCGGGCGGCAAGATAGCGGATCACCTCGCGGTCGTTGATCCACGCGTACGCCCGCTCGAGATCCGTCGACTCCAACGCCCGAAGATTCACCATACTTCCGTGCAACATCACTCAACCTCCTCCGTCTGGAGGGCCACGTCGCCGTCGAGCGCATCAAACTCCCGGCGGAGTATGCCCATGATCACGACGTCCCGGTAGCGTCCTTTCCGAAAGACCTCGTGCCGCAAGCGGCCCTCCTCCCGGAACCCGCACTTCCTGTAGCAGGCGACAGCCCGCTCGTTCGACTCGTGGACGGTGAGCCACACGCGGTTGAGGTTCATCTCGTGGAAGGCGAACCGGAGCAGCACGAGGATGGCGTCGGTCCCGTAGCCTTTCGACCAATGTCCCTTGTCACCGATCATGATCGCCAGCTCCGCCTTGCGGTCCTCATGCCTCATCTCTCGCAGGTCTATGTTGCCGATGTAGGCGCCTTCCCTGGTCTCGACGGCCAGAGCGACGCCGTTGACGAAGGAATTGGTGGGTATCCCCCGCAGCCAACGCTGCTCATCCACTCGTGACAGCGGATAGCGGACGGTGAGGTGGCGGGTCACCGCGCGGTCGTTGATCCAGGCGTGCGCCCGCTCCGAGTCATCGGGCTCCCGGGCCCGCAGTCTGACCAGCTTTCCGTCCAGCATTTCGGCCTCCTCTCTACAACGCCGCAGGCCCGTCGCTGTCTGCGACGGGCCTGTGCTCTCTAACTACGTTCTGGCTGCTCTCTACGGTGTGTCAGGAACCCATGACCCGTCGCCCGGCGGCGCATCTCCACGTCGGGCGCGCGGCGCGCCGATGGTATCGCCTGCGTATTGATTCACTGCGCCGTGGCTACTGCGACCGGTCACTGGTTGGGCACTCCTTCAACGTGCCCGTGATGCTAGCACGCTCGCCGGATGCCGTCAAGCGACTGCACTTGGCCGATGCGCTGGTCACACCCTGTCCCCTGCCGGAGCGCGCGCAGCTCGGGGGAGCCCCGCACCTGGGTTCCAAGCCAAAGCTGAGTGCCGGTGTCGACACGCGCGACCAAGCTCCTTGACAGCTTTCCATAAATACAGTACACAATGGTGTAGGCTCATAGCGGACTGCCGGCGGTTGCGGAAGGGAACCCGCATAGTCAGCCGTCCCGGAGCAATGTCTTGGCCACCTGGGGGAGCGCTGGTGCCCAGGTGGTTTTTGTGTTGGTTCAGCATCCCCGCCATTCGTTTGCAGCGCGCGTGCAACGCGGTGCTACCTATCGTGTTGGTAAGTAGGTAGGAGGAGCGTCGCAGATAGGCGGAAACACCAGAGGGCAGGTACGGGCGTGCCCGCCCTTCGGGAACCCGCCGGAAGTGGGTGGAACGCAGGAGCCAGGGGCGTTCACGCACGAACCAGGAAACGGGGTGGAACAAGTCCTGATTCGGAACAGGCTGCCAAAGCACCAGGCCATACGCCGGTGGGTAAAGCTCGCCCGCCAGACCTGGGGAAGGGCACGAACAGTCCCCATCCTCATCGTCG
>CAYOSF010000021.1:0-38211 GCA_964406605.1 uncultured Dehalococcoidia bacterium
GACCTGCCAGTAGCGCTTGGTCACCGGCTCGAAGATGCGGGCCAGGTTCGCCCAGTGCCGCCGCTCGACCTCCTGGAGCACGCCCCGGCCGAACATGTGCGTGTGGACGTCGCCGCAGATCACGAGAGCAGCCGTTGAGTCGACGTAAGCGGTGGCCAGGCCGACCACGGTGTTCGCCGCGCCGGGGCCGATGGAGGTGAACACGGCCAGCGGCCTGCCGCTCACGCGGTAGAAGCCGTCGGCCAGGTGCACGGCGCTCTGTTCGTGCCGGACCTGGATGACGCCGATCCGGTCCCGTCGCGAATGAAAGGCATCAAGGAGGGCAAGGCAGCCGTGGCCGGGGATCCCCACCAAGTGAGGGACTCCGCGGCGTACGAGTTGCTCGGCGACTACTTCCCCACCGGTAAGACGCATGAGTCCCTTCCCTCCCGCTGATCGCCCGCCGCACCCGTCCCGGCCGCTCCACGCTAGCCTGCCGGACGCGCTCAGGATAGTTCTCACACGATGGACTGGCAAGAAGAGGCACCGCGCACAGTGGGCGTTGCGCACGCCCCCCTCTTCGTCGGGCGAAGGCGACGCTGCACGCCCGCATAACGACCACACATGGAGCCAGTCCCCGGCTCGGTGTACCATGGGGGGCAATGCTCCCGACAGCTCACATCGCGTCCGCCTTGCTGGTCAACAGAGTTTCCAGACTGGACCGTGGGATGAGTGCGTCAGTCCTTGGCGCGCTGGTGCCGGACGCGATCGACAAGACGCTCGCCTGGGTCTTGCAGGTGGCACCCGCGGCGCGCCACATCGCACACACGCCGCTCGCGGCCGCCCTGCTCACGACCGGCGCTTCGGCCGTGCTGGGCCGCCGAAAGGGCGCGGCGTTTGGAGCTGCCTACCTCACCCATCTCATCGCCGACCTCTGGGAAGGCGGCCACGTCCCCTGGCTCATGCCGTTCAAGAGATACGACGTGAAGGGCGAGCCCTGGGACGTGAGACTGTCGCCCTCGGCCCTGCTGCTGGAGGCGATCGGGGCGGCCACTATCGTTCTGCTGATGAAGAACCATGCCGAGCACGACACGCTCGTTGACGCCTCCTGACGTAGGCCGAAGAGCGCAGCGCGCCTTCGGATAGACGCCCCCGCCCCTCGGACGGCGGCGTCTGCTCTTCTTGCCCCCGTGTGTGAGACAGTTCATAGACGCGCCCGCGGTTCCGGCATACGCTGGAAATATCCAAGAGGGAGAGGGAGTGTCATGGTCACGGAGGAATACATGCGGGCGGCCATCCAGGAACGACTGGCGGAAGCTACCGAGATTCAGCGCCAGAACGAGGCGCGAGCGCTCATGGAGAGGGACCCAGGTCCTACTCGGCGGTTTTCCTTGATGCGCTCAGTACGGATTCCGCTACCGTCCTTCCCATTCGACTGGGTGTCCCGCCTGGGAGGAGCATCCAAGAAGGTCTAGGCGGCGGACTCCAGCCTCGTCGAGAACCCGTGCCCGGTTCCTCGCCACCAGCCCGCGGCACGGGTTCTACTTTTCTCCCCACGCCCGCCGCTCCGAGCACCGCGGCTGACACACCCAGGCAGATGCTGCGGGGCGACGCCGCGTTTCAGTCGCGCGTCGCGTCGACCGACGCCAGCACCATGAGGAACTCGTAGACGAGGTTGGCCGCCAGGATCGCGGTGATCTCCGACGAATCGTACGGCGGCGACACCTCGACGAGATCGAATCCGACCATCCGGAGTCCCTGCAGGCCCCGAACAAGCTCCACGATCTCGCGGCTGGTCAGTCCGGCCACCTCCGGCGTGCCGGTACCGGGCGCGAAGGCCGGGTCTACGCTGTCGATATCCAGCGATACGTAGACCGGCTTGGTGGCAAGCTCGTGGACTCTCTCCAGGGCGCCTTCGGATCCCGTGCGCGCGAACTCATCCGCCGTGACGATATTGAACCCGGCGGTGCGGTCAAGTCCGAGATGGAAGAGGGTGGCGGACTTAGAACCGCGGATACCGATCTGCACCGACGCGGCGGGATCGATGAGCCCCTCCTCCATAGCGATGCTGAAGACCGTGCCGTGATGATAGGGCCGCTGGGCGTCGGCCGGCCAGAAGTCGGGGTGAGCGTCGAAGTGGACCAGCGAAAGGACGCCGTGCTGTTTCGCGGCGGCCCGCAGGGCGGGCAGCGTCACCGAGTGGTCGCCGCCCAGGCATATCGGGAAGACGCCGTTCTCAAAGACCGGCACGAGCGCCTCCTCGAAGTTCTTCAACGACTGGTCGATGTAGCCCGGGTAGGTCTCGATGTCGCCGTAGTCCACCACGCGCAGGCGATCGTACGGCGGGAAGAGCAGGTCCTCGCTCAGGCCGTGAGACATGAGGTGCATCGACGCGTTGCGGATGGCGGATGGGCCGAAACGCGCGCCGGGGCGCCCGATCGTGCCGATATCCAGCGGTAGGCCGATGATGGCGACGCCGCCCTGGCTCAGGTCGCGGCCGGCCGGGATTCTCTGAAACGTGTGCGGGCTGCTCGGGGACGTCCCGAAATAGGAGGTGCCCTGCCAGTCTGCAGGCATGGGACGCCGGTCGGTCATGGCGCCATTGTAGTGCGGGCCCTCCGGGCGGTGAAGGAAACTCGAGCACGGGGCCGCCCGCCCTCGCGGAGTGACGCACACTGAGACGTGATACGATTTCGAGGAAGGACCCGGAGGTCGATCCCGCACATGGACACGCAAGACGGCGGACCGGGGAGGCCCGCCTACCTCTCCCTCACAGAGGCCGAGTGGCAGGAGCGCATCGAGGCGGCCTGGGATCTGCTGAGCTCGCCCTGCCGCGTCTGCCCCCGCTACTGCAGCGTCGACCGCACGGACCGGCAAGCGAAGCGCGTCGGCTTCTGCCGCATCAAGGACCGCGCCCTCGTCTCGTCCGACCATCCCCACCTGGGCGAGGAGGACTGCCTGCGCGGCCGTCGAGGCTCCGGCACCATCTTCCTCTCCTCGTGCACCATGGCCTGCGTTTTCTGCCAGAACTGGGAGATATCGCAGCTTCGCGTGGGCCGCGAGGTCTCGGAGGAGGAGATGGCCGCCATGATGCTCGACCTCCAGTCGCACGGCTGCCACAACATCAACTTCGTCACGCCGTCCGCCTGCGTGCCCCAGATCATCAAGGCCGCCCACCTGGCGGCGCGCAGCGGCCTGCGTATCCCGTTCGTCTACAATACCAGCGGCTATGACTCACCGGAGACCCTCCGGCTGCTCGACGGCATCGTCGACATCTACATGCCGGACGCCAAGTACTCGGACGACCGCGTCGCCGGGCGGCTCTCGCTCGTCAAGGACTACTGGACCGTGGCGAAAGCGGCGATCAAGGAGATGCGCCGACAAGTGGGAGACCTGGTCATCGATCAGGCCGGCCTGGCCGTGCGCGGCGTCCTCGTGCGGCATCTGGTGCTCCCCGGCGGGCTGGCGGGCACACGGGAGGTGGCGCGCTTCCTGGCGAAGGAGGTCTCGCCCGACACCTATGTGAACGTCATGGCCCAGTACCGGCCCGCCAACAAGGCCCACAAGCATCCGCCGCTCGACCGGCCGGTCACCGCGCGCGAGGTGGCGGAGGCCTACGAGATCGCCCGCCGGGAGGGCCTCCACCGCTTCGACGAGAGGAGAGCGGCGCTGTCTTAGGGGGAGGGTCGATCCCCATCCGGACGGCAAGGTTACCCACGGCAACCGTGCGTTGACACGGACGCGGCGGCCTGCTAGCTTACGGCTGGCACAGGGCAGCTTGCGGAAAGGCGGAGGACGGGGGACATGGCGAACAGACAGCTACGAACGGTGGGCGTGATCGCCGGATTGACTCTTGTGACATGCGTCGTCGCGTGGCATGGCTCGCAGCAAGTGTCGCCAGCCATGTCTGCACTGGTCGGCGACGCGAACTGCAACGGCAGGGTGGACCCCATCGACGCGGCCGTCATCCTGCAGTACGACGCCGGACTGATCAGCTCTCTGCCGTGCATGGGGAACGCTGACGTCAACGGGGACGTCACGGTAGGCCCAATAGATGCAGCACTGATTCTCCAGTATGATGCCGGGTTGATCGATAGCCTGCCACCGGGCGGATCCCACCCTACCGCCCGGCCACCCTCGCCCACACCGCGTCCCACCGCCACGCCAACTTCAACAGCGCCGCAGCCTCCCACGGCTACGATGCCACCAACACCCACGCCGAGCGCGACAGCAACCATGCAGGAGCCGACATTCACGCCGCCCCAGGTCACACCAACACACACCGCCACCCCAGGCGAAGGCGGGGTCATCACTCGGAACTCCTCATGGTACGAGACCGCTGGTCTGGTGGGCAACGCACTGGAAGTAGTAGGGGAGGTCTACAACGGCCTTGAGCACGAAGTTGCCTACGTTGAGATAACGGCGGATCTCTATTCATCCTCTGATACGCTGGTCGGCACCGAGTCTGGGTCCGCCTGTGTCACTGCCATCCCCGCGCACAGCGACTCGCCGTTCACAGTATTGATCTTCGATCCTCCTCCCGGGGTGGACCATCTCGAGTTGCGCGTGACAGATTTCCTTGAGCCGCCCTTCCTTTTCGCTGACCCGCCGGTGGTTGGTGTCGATGTGGCAGTCACCAATGTCTACACGGATGCCATGGACTACCGGCATGTGGTAGGCACGGCGACTAACAACTCGGCCAACACGTACGAGTATGTCAATGTCTGCGTCGCTTCGTATGATGCGGCGGGCAACGTAGTTAGAACTGGCAACGCCTACACTCAGCCGGACACCCTAGGGCCCGTTGCAACGGGCACGTTTGACGCCTCAGTTCATGCCGGCGGGGCTGGTATCGTGTCAGAGCGGACTTGGGTTGATGCTGCGTATGCCGACTCTGCGCCGTCTGTCGGCTCGTTAGACATACGGAACTCCTCGTGGTACGAGACCGCTGGTCTGGTGGGCAACGCACTGGAAGTAGTAGGGGAGGTCTACAACGGCCTTGAGCACGAAGTTGCCTACGTTGAGATAACGGCGGATCTCTATTCATCCTCTGATACGCTGGTCGGCACCGAGTCTGGGTCCGCCTGTGTCACTGCCATCCCCGCGCACAGCGACTCGCCGTTCACAGTATTGATCTTCGATCCTCCTCCCGGGGTGGACCATCTCGTGTTGCGTGTGACAGATTTCCTTGAGCCGCCCTTCCTTTTCGCTGACCCGCCCGTAGTGGGTCTGGACGCGACAGTCACCAATCTCTACACAGATATCATTGACTACCGCCATGTCGTCGGCGTAGTCACAAACAACTCAGCGAACAACTACCAGTACGTTGGCGTGTGCGTGGCGTCATATGACCAAGCCGGCAATGTTGTAAGAACCGGCGCTACGTCCACCCTGCCGGACACCCTTGGGCCGGGCCAGACAGGCACATTTGAGGCCCTTGTGGATGCGGCGGGGGTGACGATCGTCTCCGACAGGCTGTGGGTGGATGCGTCGTACGCCGACTAGATGAGCATCCCGCCCTGATGCGGCGGGCCTGGCGGACTACCCCCGCCGGAAACAAGCGCGTCACGGGGAATAGGCCGCGAGCATCTTTGCCTATTGCCACGGCGCACCCCAGGCGGGCGCGGCTGGAAAGCCGCGCCTACAGCATTTTCTTGCAACCGCCCCCTCACGGCACGTACCTCTCCGGCGTGACCCGCATGACGACCCGGTGCTCCTCCCTCGCTCGGTCCTCCAGCGACGGCCGGGCGTCCTCCGGGATGGGCCTGCCCAGCATCTTCTCGCCCACACGCATCATCAGGTCCACCGCGCCGTCCGACTCGATCCGCGCCCGGCCGTAGACCGTCAGGTACGGATGCGGCATCCCCTCGCCGATTACGCAGAGCGACACCTGCGGATTGCGCCGCACCGCCTTCGCCTTCGCGCGCGTGGCCGTCGTCGAGATCACCAGGTCGTCGCCGTCCATCACGTAGTAGACGGGCGAGAGCGCCGGCGGCCCGTCCTTCCGCCCGTACCCCACGATGCACAGGCGGTTCTCCGACAGAAAGGCCCTGCGTTCCTCAGATGTCATCGCGCTCCTCCCTGGCTGCGAGGTGCTCTCGTGTCCCGCCGACACCCTAGGGGCGTGGCACTCCCAGCCCCCCGCCTCACTCCCGCGGCTCTTCCGGAGGTGCAGGCATGAGAGGCTCCAAGAGCTGAATGAGTTCAGGTACGTCCCGCGTCACCACGGCCCAGATACGGTCGAAGACGATATCATCATACTGGTGGGCAATCACGTTGCGCAGCGCGATGATCCGCCGCCAGGGGATCGTTGGGTGCGCGTCGCGGAACTCATCAGACACCCGCGACGCAGCTACGCCTACGATCTCAAGGACGCGCTCGACAGCCGCGCGGAGCAGGCTGTCTCCCTCTACGTCGTGCTGGCTCTTGCCCGAGGCGTAGCCCTGCAGCCGCCGGGCCGCATCGAGCATATCCCAGAGGTAGGCAGCATCCTTATCGGGCAACTCGGTACACCACCTGCGCCGTCGAAAGGATGGAATGCCTGCGGAAGGGATTGCCGCTTCGCTCCACGGCGGCACGCTCCACCAAGTCCACGCTGCGACCGAGCATGGCCTCCAGCTCCTCGCGCATCTCGATCAGGTCATACAGGCTCCACGGTGCGCCCTTCTCAAACGTAACGAGCACGTCCACGTCGCTGTCCTGCCCAAAGTCGTCCCGCAGCGCCGATCCGAAGAGCTCGATCTGCGTGATGCGCCAGCGATGACAGTATTCATCGAGCGCCCCGTCCGCGACCTCGATCCTGCCGTTGAGCTTCATGTCGATATCCTACCACGCAAGACGGCACCCTGGCTCGGCCGGCACCGCCCGCCTTAGGAAGGGGGTGACGCCCTCGGCCACCGTGCCCGTCCCCTTTCAGGTACCCGGTTGTCATTCTACAGAGTCTCGCTGTGTCGGTCTTTCGCACCAGTCCTGTAGGGACGGGTTTCAAACCCGTCCCTGCCGCCGGACAGGATCCGCCCCCACCGCGCATGCGGTGCCGCCTGCCGCCGGCACGGCGGTCAGGCACGCCATGCCTGCACCGGTTCAGGCGCCACCACCTGCGGATTCTCGGGATCGGACGCCCACCGTGCCGGATTGTCGACGATGTACTGTCGGATGCGGTTCAGGGAGGCCTCGTCCCGAATGATGTGTTCGTAGTAGTTGCGCTGCCAAATCGGCACACCCGGCGTTCCGCGCCGTTCATTGATGCGTCTGGTGGTGGCGGATTTCACGGACCGCACGATTGTCGGAATCGAACCCACGACGGGCCTGCTGAACCGTTCAGCCTGTCGGTGGGGTGCGTTGCCCGGTAGGGGCACGGCATGCCGTGCCCCTACGGTTGCGGCGCTATGGGGTTCCAGGGTGTGAAGAATGCCGTGAACATGATTGGGCATGATCACGAACGCGTCCAATTGGACGCGGAGGAAATGGCTCGGGATGTCATTCCAGCACGCCTCAATCAGTTCGCCACATTCGTTCAACCGCGCCTCGCCGCCCGGCACATCCCCGAACAAGCATTCCCGACCGTGCGCGCAGATCGTGACGAAATACGCGCCGGCCTGCGCGTAGTCGTAGCCCTTCAGGCGTATGGACCGGCGACGCCTCGGTTCGAAATCGTGCCTCATGTCCTGCCCGGATTGAGGAGATTGCGCGGTCCGCGTATCCCACTCGTAGGCTTACAGCGCCTCGCCTTTCACCAAGTCTATCTTACCCGCTCGGCCCGCCGAGGGGGTCCGTCGAAGGGCCGCCTTCGACCGCCCTCGGCCCTCGACCCTCGTCTCCTCTGCTATCATGCAGGTGCCCGCGCATTGCGGTCATCAAGCCGCTCCTGCGCCGCCCCAGAACGCGGCGCTGCGTGCTAGAAAGGCACCATGTCCGACGTAGAAGGCAAGGACGCACCGGGCGCCGCGTTCCTGCGAGACGGCTTCGCCGTCGACCACGCGGTCGCCCAGAGCATCCTCGAGCTGGCCCTCTCGCGGGGCGGCGACTACGCGGAGCTCTACTTCGAGCACAGGACCGCCGGCAGCCTCGTCTTCGAGCAGCAGGCGGTGAAGAACGCGACCCGCGGCGTGATGGTCGGACTGGGCGTTCGCGTCCTCCTGGGAGAGGCCGTCGGCTATGCCTATACCGAGGACTTGAGCACGGACGCCATGCGTCACGCGGCCGATACCGCCGCCAAGATCGCCGCGAGCGGCAAGGGAGTGCCGCCCGTGGACGTGGTCCGCTACGAGACGCCGCAATACTACTCGATCGCCGGCAGCACCGTCGACGTCCCCGCCCGGGACAAGGTGGACCTCATGCGACGGGCCGACCAGGCAGCCCGCTCCTTCGATCCCTCCATCGCGCTGGTCGACATCAACTTCGTCGACGAGCTGAAGCACATCGCCATCTTCACCAGCGACGGCCGGACGACGAGCGACGTCCAGCCTCTCGTGCGCATGAACGTCACCTGCCTCTCCGAGCGCGATGGCAGCCGGCAGACCGCGCGCTGGGGAGGGGGAGGGCGCATGGGCATGTCCTACTTTGAGCAGTCGCCGCCCGAGGATCTGGCGCGCGAGGCCGCCCGGCAGGCGGTCCTGCTCCAGTCGGCGGTCGAGGCGCCCGCCGGCACCTTTCCCGTCGTCCTGGCAGCCGGCGACTCCGGCATCCTGCTCCACGAGGCCATCGGCCACGGACTGGAGGCCGACTTCAACCGCAAGAAGACCAGCAACTACTCCGACCGCATCGGCGAGCGGGTCGCCTCCGAGCTGTGCACGGTGGTGGACAACGGGACCATCCCCGACAGCCGCGGCTCGATCAACGTCGACGACGAGGGCAACCTGCCGGGCGAGAACGTCCTCATCGAACGCGGCGTGCTCCGCGCCTACATCCAGGACAACGTGAGCGCCCGCGCCATGGGAGAGCGGCCGACCGGCAACGGCCGGCGCGAATCCTTCAAGCACGATCCGATGCCGCGCATGACCAACACCTACATGCAGGCGGGCGAATCGGACCCGGAGGAGATCGTTCGTTCCGTCCAGAAGGGCATCTACTGCGTCGCCTTCTCCGGCGGCCAGGTGAACATCAGCAACGGGGACTTCGTCTTCAGCGTGACCGAGGGCTATCTCATCGAGGACGGGAAGGTCGCGGCGCCCATCCGGAACGTGAACCTGATCGGGAACGGCCCGGACGTGCTCACCAAGGTGACGGCGGTCGGGCGCGATTTCGAGCTCAGCGACGGAAGGTGGACCTGCGGCAAGAACGGGCAGCAGGTCCCGGTTGGAGTCGGCATCCCGACGGTGCTGGTCTCTGCGATAACCGTGGGAGGGACGATGATGGGCTGACGCGCCGTGCCGCGCGGCATCGCCGATGTACATCCCGGAACAGCCATGACAGAAGACCTGCTCACACTCGCTCAAGACCTTGTCGAACGGGCCCGACGAAACGGGGCCGACCAGGCCGACGCATTCATCGTCTCATCGACTGAGTCCTCCGTGCGGGTCCGCAGGGACGAGGTGGAGCGCATCATCGATGCCGGCTCGCGCGAGGCGAGCCTCCGCGTGATCAAAGGCAAGCGAACGGCCGTCTGCTCCAGCGCCGATACCTCACCGAAGGCGCTCGACGAACTGGTGCGGAACGCTCTCGAACTGGCGACCGTGTCGGAGCCGGACGAGCACGCCGGACTGCCCGAACAGACCGACCTGGCCTTGGGCGAGCATCCAAACCTGCAGCTCTACGACGAGCGCATCGAATCGCTCTCGACGGAGGAGATGAAGGACGCCGCGCTGCGCTGCGAGCAGGCCGCGTTCGACTTCGACCCGCGCGTGACGAACTCGGACGGCGCGGAGATGGGCGTGGCGCGGAGCAACGTCGCGCTCGCCAATAGTCTCGGCTTCGGCGGCGCCTACCCATCGACGAGCGGCATGCTCATGGTGGAGGCGATCTGCGACGACGCCGAGGGCAAGAAGCGCAACGCCGCCTGGTACACCGTGGAGCGGGCCCTCCACCGCCTGGAGGCCGCCGAGGAGGTGGGCCGCAAGGCGGCCGCGCGCGCGGTGGCGAAGCTGGGCGCCCGCAAGCTGGAGACGACGACGATGCCCGTCGTCTGGGAGGCGCCGGTCGTCCATTCGCTCCTCCAGCTCATCAGCCAGGCCGTGTCGGGCGAACTCCTCTACCGCCGATCGACCTTCCTGGCCGATCTGCAGGGCGAGCAGGTGGCGTCTCCCCTCTTCTCGCTGGCTGACGACCCGTTGCTGCCGGGGCGGCTGGGCTCTCGCCCGTTCGACAGCGAGGGCGTATCCTCGCGCACCCTTCCGGTGTTCGAGCGCGGCGCGTTCCGGTCCTTCCTGTTCGACACCTACAGCGCGCGCCGGCTGGGCCGGTCGACCACCGGCGCCGCGACGCGGTCGCTTTCGTCCCCACCGGCCCCGGGGCCCAGCAACTTCGTCCTCACAGCGGGCGAGACGCCGCCCGAAGCGCTATATGAAGGGATCGAAGACGGGCTGCTCCTGACCGACATCATGGGTTTCGGCGTCAATCTCACCACCGGCGACTTCTCCCGCGGCGCGGAGGGGCTCAAGGTGGAGAACGGCCGCATCGCGTATCCTGTGACGGAGATCAACGTCTCAGGGAACCTGAGAGACATGCTGGCGAGTATCGACGCCGTGGGCAACGACGTGCTCTGGCGAGGCCGCAGCGCCGCGCCGAGTCTGCGCATGTCCCGGCTCACGGTCAGCGGGTTGTAGTGGCTAGGGGCGTCCATGCGCGCGAGCCGACAGGCAGAGGGATGACATGGGTGTTGAGGAACAGGCGGAGCTGGTAGGCAAGCTGTTCTTGGCCGCCTTCTGCGGCGGCGTCATAGGCTGGCAGCGGGACCGACGCCGGTACGTGGCCGGCCTGCGCACCATGGCGCTGGTCGCCATCGGCGCCTCGCTCTTCACCGCGATCAACGACGTGCTGGGCATCGATCGCGTTGCCGCCAACGTCGTCGTTGGGATCGGCTTCATTGGAGGCGGCATCATCTTCAAAGAGGGCGCCACCGTGCGGGGCATCACCACAGCATCGACCGTCTGGGCCGTCGCGGCGATCGGCATCGCCATCGGTGTCGAACTCTATTTGTTGGCGCTGGTGGCAACGCCGCTGGTCTTCATCATCCTCGAGATGAGGCCGCTGTCAGAGTACATCTCCGGCCGTCGAGAACGCCCGCCTATTCCACGCGCCCTGCGCCGGCGCTACCGTTCGACTGGCGATGGGGAAGACGCGGCGGGCCGCGAGGGGTAACCCGGGCGGGCCTGCCTTGACTTCTCGGCGTTCCTTGTCCATCATCACTCTGATATGAAGATGACCCACCAGCGTAGCCGAGTCGGCCTCATGTGGCTGCTGCTCGTCGCCAGCGTTGCGGCCGGTTGCGCCGGCAAGGCGGTGGCGCCCGACGAGCCGCTCACACCCGCCCCCAGCGGCACCGAGAACGTCGGCGTCGTCGTCGTCGAGGACCAGATCGTGCTCAGCGGGCGCCTGTTCGGCGCCCAGAACGACACACTGGTCATCCTCAGCCACATGGTCCGAAGCGACAAGACGGCATGGTACGGCTTCGCTGAGAAGCTGGCCGACAACGGCTACGCCGCCCTGGCCTACGACTTCCGGGGCTACGGCGACTCGGAAGGAGACCAGGACTACAGCAAGCTCGACGACGACCTTTCTGCCGTGGTGCGGTACATGCGGGAGCGCGGTTGGGCCAGGATCTTCCTCGTCGGCGCCAGCATGGGCGGTACGGCTTCCCTCGTCGTCGCGGCCGGGCAAGACGTGGCAGGGGTCGTCACCATCTCAGCGCCCTCAGAGTTCGACGAACTGCATGCCCTTGACGCGGTACCGAATATCAGCGCGCCGAAGCTCTTCATCGCCAGCGAGGATGACACGGCAGTGATGATCAGCATGGACGAGTTGATGGCGGCGAGCGGCGAACCCAAGGAGTCTCAGACCTACACCGGAGACGCTCACGGGACAAACCTGCTCCAACCCGACCAGAGCGAGCACGTTGCCGCCGTCGAGGACAGAATCCTCCAATTCCTGCAGGACTACGGAGGACCGTAGGTCGTCTGTTCCGGCGCGGGGACGTCTTCCACTGGAACGTCGGGGGCTTGTGCCGGCGCGGGGGCGCCTTCTACTGGAGCGTTGGGCTCTTGCGCCGGCGGGGGAGGCTCTTCCGGCCTCCGCTCCAGCGCCTCCATGCCCGACCGCACACTGGAAGTGAAGGCGTCTAGCTGCTGCTGGAGCTTACGCAGCATCTCCATGGCGTAGCGGTCCGCCTCGTCCATCTGCTCAGATGCCAGGCGCTCTCCTTCCGCGCTCTTCGTCTCCGCCTGCCTCCGGCCTTGCTCCACCAGACGCTCGGCCTCGCTCTGGGCCTCGGCCATGATCTGTTCGGCGCGGGCTTCGGCGGCCCTCACCACCTCCGACCCGCTCACCCTCCGGCCCACCTCTTCGTCCGCCCGCGACAACCGCAGGGCGACCTCCTCGTCCGCCTGCGCCAGCACCTCCTCCTTGCGCTCGAGAAGCTCTCGCGCCTCACGCACCTCCGCCGGAACGGCGGCGCGCAGTTGGTCCACAAGGTCAAGCAGGCGACGCCGGTCGACAACGCTGCCGGTGCCGATCGGCAGACGCCGCGCTTCGCCGACCTGTTCTTCCAGCCGGTCGATGAGGTGTAGCAGATCGATGACGGCCACCTCCTTTCAGGACGCCTTACCCGGCGAGAACTTCTTGCGCAGTGCCTTCGCCACGTGCTTGGGCACCAACTTACTCGCATCATAACCCAAGCTGGACACCTCGCGAATGCGCCTGCCGCTGATGAAGAGGTGCTCCAGGCTGGTCATGAGATAGACAGACTCGATCTCAGGCGCCATCCGCTTGTTCATCAGCGCCATGTCGAACTCAACTTCGAAGTCCATCGTAGCGCGAATGCCTCGCACGAGGATCTCTGCCGACTCTCCACGGGCAAAGTCGACGACCAGCCCCTCAAACGCCTTCACCGTCACGTTGGGGCAGTCCTCCACCGCTTTCGCGAAGAGTTCAACGCGCTCCTTGGTGCCGAAGAGCGTCTGCTCCGAAGGCAGATCATACACTGCGACAACGAGACGGTCGAACAGGTTGGCGGCGCGCTGGGCGATGTCCACGTGCCCGATGGTAACCGGGTCGAAACGGCCTGGAAAGATGGCGACAGCCAAGATGGTACCTCCTGTCTTCGCGAGCGGGGCCTGAGCGGCCCTTTGCGCTCTACTCGCGGTACATGGTCACCTGCGTGTCTCCATAGCGACGGCTCCAGGCGACCCGCATGGCACCCAGTTCGTCAGGTGGCTGGCGCCGATGGCTATGCTCCAGCACCAGCGTCGTACCCGGCGTGACCAAGTCCGACCGGGCGACGCGCTCGAGGGCCGCCAGGGCGGATTCATCATCATACGGCGGGTCCGCGAGCACCAGCGTGTACGGCCCTTCCAGGCGCGCCGGCACCTGCTCCACTGCCAGCCGATGGACATGACCTCGATCCTCCAAGCCTGCCAGCGCGAGGTTCTCACTCACGAGCGCAGCGTTCTTCGCGTTCCGCTCCACGAAATCGCACCAGCCGCCTTCCCTGCTCAGCGACTCTATCCCCAACGCACCGCTTCCCGCATACAGATCGAGGACCCGCGACAGATCGGCATCGTGCGCCTCCAACGCATCAAAGATGGCCCCCCGCACCAAGTCAGAGCTGGGCCTCACCCCAGCCTGTGGCCGCTTCAAACGGCGCCCTCGTGCTGTCCCACCGGTGACGCGCACGGTTCTACGGCGTCACCGCGCCGGTGCGCTGCTCCACCGGGAGTTGGAGCTGCTGCCCCACGCGCATCGCCCCGTCGCTCACGATGAGTGTAATGGTATAGGTGCCGGGCTCTGCCGGGGCGTGCCAGGTCACCAGCGCACCGACCTCGCCATCCAGGGCACCGCCGGACGCGGTCCAGCGGGGCTGGAGCAACTCTCCGTTCGGTTTGACTAGCTCAACCTCACCCGTCTGCGCGTATTGCGCGACGGCGGGCCAAATGTTCGCGTTCGCGGTCAGAGTGGAGACATCTTCTACCGCCACGCCACCCAATTGGTAGCGACGCGCGAGATCCAGCTTGAACGCCTCGCTGAACGCGTTCGCGAGCCATACCGTGCGGTCGCCACCACCGCCGGTGTAGCTGAAGACGACAGCGCGGGCCGTTTCATCCCAATGGAGCCCGCTGGCGCCCATGTCGGTCGCGAGATTCTCTCCCACGGCCTGCACCGCAGAGCCCGGCTCAACCGAGCCCTCCTCCGGCACTGCAATGGTGCTCGCAACAGACAACGCGTCCGTCAACGTAAGTGTGCGCACGCCGTCAACGCCGCGCTCCCTGCTGAGCGGACTGACTGTCAGGAGCAGCTTGTTGCCGCCAACGCGCGGAACCAGATAGGCCAGCACGCCCTCCAGACGCTCGTAGTACCGGTCACCTTCGGGCTCTTCCGGCAGCTTCACACGATCCACGAGCGGCATCAGCGTCTCCCAGTCGAAGCCGAGTGTGTCCCATTGGCCGCCTTGATCAACCGGTAGCGGCAGCGTAAGGGTGAGCTGGCGACCCTCGGCACGCAGGCCGGGCGAGAGCTCTCTCACGAACTCCACAAAGTCGTCGGCTCGCGAAGCGTCGATCGCGCGGTAGTCAAGGTCGATTCCGGCCACGTTGTTGTCACTCGCGAAGTCCAGGATCGCCTGCACGTGGGCGGCACGCAGATCGGGCGACGCGAGTATCGTGTTGAGTGTCTCGACTTCCGCCGCCGAAGACGCACCGATCGTGGGCGCCACGGCGACAGACAGCTCACCATCGACCGCAAGCGGGCCACCCGATATGCGGCCGTCGGGAGACGGCGCGAATCCGGTCGGATTCAGCGTGGTGAGGGCAGCGAGCGCTTGCGGGTCCAGCTCAGCTCCGGCGGGCAGACTTCCCATGACGACGCGCGCCCGCTCAACCAGGCGAAGTACGGCGACGTTAGACGGCAGTACGGGTACGTCGCCTTGGGCGGCGTTGCCCTCGGCGAGAAGCAGAGCGTCACCAAGCCGACGCCAGCGACCGTCTTGATACGTGTAGAGTGAGAGCTCATCGTCCTGGCTCACCGGCACGGACAGACTCACCGTGATGCGTGGCCGCGTTGAGGGATCCGGCGGCTCGTTCATCGAAAGATCCAGTAGGGGGCTGACGGCTTCGAAGCCGTCGGGCGGCGCGGGAAGATCCTCCCGCACCACGCTTGTTATCGGGCCAATGGCGCTTGGCTCGCCGCCGCCGTCGAAGATGGAAACTGGCGGGAGCACCAAAATGAGGAGGAGCAGCCCCAGGGCGACAGCAGCTACGACGATGATGGTGGCAGCCCGATCCCGCTGCTCTCGCGGTTCGGTCTGCAGGATGCGATCAAATGGCCCCTGCTCTTCCATCTGCTTCCTAGGCACGTCCCTCGCGGGCCATCGCCCTAGCACGACCGAACAGCGTGGACAAGGCCGATAAGCAGCCGCTGGCTGGGCGCGCCCATTGTAGCACGGCCTCCCCGTGGCGCAAACGCCGCCCGGCTGCGAGACGAAAGCCGGCCGCAGCTACGTGCGGCAGCGCATCTGCCTACCAGACGCCGGCCACGGTCCCCCCGCAACGGGGGCAGAGACCGTTCTGCAGCCGATTCTTAACCAGATCGAAACCGCGTCGATGTATGAGGAGATGGCCGCAGTGGGGACAGTGCGTGCTCTCCCTCTCTCCACCGGGGACATTGCCGACGTACACGTGGCGCAGACCGGCCTCCCGACCGATCGTCGCGGCTCGCTCCAGCGTGTCGAGCGGGGTGGGCGGCTTGTCCGCCAGCCTGTAGGCGGGGAAGTACCTGCTCACGTGCCAGGGCGTGTCGCCGCCAAGCTCCTCGACCAGGAACGAGGTGAGGGCGCGCAGCTCATCGTCCGAATCATTGAGATCGGGGATGATCAAGGTCGTCACCTCCAACCAGATCCCCAGGCGCTTCATCAAGCGCAGCGTATCGAGGACGGGCTGCAGGCGAGCCGTGCACAAGCGCCGATAGAAGTCGTCGGAGAAGGACTTCAGGTCAACGTTGGCCGCGTCCAGGTAGGGCCGAATGGTCTCCACCGCTTCCGGCGTCTCATAGCCGTTGGTGACGAAGACGTTGGCCAGGCCGGCCTCGTGGGCCAGGCGCGCCGTGTCGTAGGCGTATTCGAAGAAGACGGTGGGCTCAGTGTACGTGTAGGAGATAGAGCGGCAGTCCCATCGCCGGGCGGCGCTCACGATCTGCTCCGGGGTCGCTTCCGAACCCACCATGAGCTCCTCGTCGCGCACAGCCTGCGACGCCTGCCAGTTCTGGCAGAACCGGCAGCGAAGATTACAGCCCACAGTGTCTATCGAGTAGGTTGTCGTGCCGGGATAGAAATGAAACAGGGGCTTCTTCTCGATAGGATCGATCTGCTGCGTAGCCGCGCGCCCGTAGACCAGCGTATGGAGCGTGCCGGCCACGTTGCGGCGCACGAGGCAGACGCCCCTGGCGCCCGGCCTGATGATGCATCGGAAGGCGCACACGTTGCAGCGGACGGAGTCTCCCGCCAGTCGCTCGTAGAGCATGCCCTCGTGTGCGGGGATGACCATGGCGTTGCTCCGGCTAGACCGTTCCGACAACCTGTCCCAAGTCGCGGTCGGCGGAGAACGCCCCGGGGCGGATACCACGACCTGCGCCGCCCGATCGCTGGTGCCCGATTCCTCGCCTGAGCGCCCTGGTTCGCATGGTCCACCGCCATTGTAGCGATTCTACAGATGGGGGCTGACCGCTAGCAGCGGTCGTCATCGCGACAATGCGTGCTGGCCGGCCACAACGCTCGCCCCCCAGCCCCGGAGCGCCGCCAGCCGGCGTCCCGCACCGGCGACCGCGTTCAGGGCTGTGAACGCCAGACCTGCGCTACAGGCTGGGTATGATCCCCGCGCTGTACTGCAGGATGAGCTGGGCGTCGATGGCGTTGATCGTTCCGTCCTCGTTGACGTCTCCGCCGACCTGGCAGGGGAGCGAATCGACGAGGCCGGCGCTGAGCTGGAGGACCAGCGCCGCGTCGACGGCGTTCACGACGCCGTCGCAGTTCGCGTCCCCAACGAGGACGGGGGTCGGCGTGGGCGTCACGGTTGGCGTGGCAGTTGGCGATCGAGTCGGTGTCACCGTTGGCGTGGCCGTCGGGGGCACGGTGTTCGTGGCCGTCGGCGTCAGGGTCGCAGTTGGACACCCCTCCGGCGGGCACGGGGTAGGCGTGGGCGTGGGCTTCTCGCTGCAGTCGGGGTCGGCACAATGCAGCACCCACAGTTTGAAGTCCCCAAGGTCGTGCGAGGCCACCACCGGATTGCCGCTCGAATCGAGCACCAGGGAAGTATAGTACGCACCGTCGTTCCCGACGTGATGCGAGGTGACGCTCTCGTCTCCGCCGCTGCAGTTGGGGTCGTTGCAGTGCAGCACCTTCAAGTGGCCATTTCCTTCATCGCGGTAGCTGACCACCGGGTTGCCGCTCCCATCGAGCGCAATCGATGTGAAGAAGCCGACATCGCCCGCCGAGTCCGCGGCGACGATGCTTTCGTCACCGCCCAGACAGTCGGGATCGTTGCAGTGCAGCACCTTCAAGTCGCCGTTGCTCCCATCGCGGTAGCTGACTACCGGGTAGCCGGCCGAGTCCAGCGCCAGCGAGCTGGTATAGCCAACGAAGCCTTCCGTGTCGGGCGAGGTCACACTCTCATCGCCGCCGCTGCAGTCGGGGTCGTTGCAGTGCAGCACCCTCAGGTCGCCTTCGCCGCCGTGGCGGTAGCTGGCCACAGGGTTTCCGGCCGCGTCCAGCTCCAGGGAGGTGTGGTACCCAACATTGCCCAAGGTGTCGGGCACAGTCACGCTTTCCCCGTCTCCGCTGCAGTTGGGATCGTCGCAATGCAACACCCTCAGGTCACCATCGCTGCCGTGGAAGTAGGTGACGACCGGGTTGCCCGCCGCGTCCAGCTCCAGCGAGGTGAAGTAGCCGACATCAGAGAACAGCCCAACTCCTCCGCCTGTGTCCGGCGACGTGATGCTCTCATCGCCGCCCGAGCAGTAGGGGTCGTTACAGTGCAGCAGTTTGAGATCCCCGTTCGTCACGTCGCGGTAGCTGACGACCGGATTGCCGGCGGCGTCCAGGGCAAGCGAAGTGTACTGGCCGACGTCACCCCCGGTATCAGGCGAAGTGATGCTTTCGTCGCCGCCCGAGCAGTTGGGGTCATTGCAGTGCAGCACCTTCAGATCCTCGTTCGGGGCACCGTCGTAGTAGCTGACCACAGGGTTGCCGGCGGCGTCGAGGGCAAGCGAAGTGTACCCGGCCTGTGCGGCCGCGTCGGGCGCAGTGATACTGTGGCCTGCGGTCGCTGCCGCCGGCCCGGAGCCGGACGCCAGAATACCTGCACTTGTTAGTATTACGATGAAGGTGGCCGCCGCTGACAGAGTCAGCCAGGCGCGAAAGATGCGGGGGGATCGCCGCTTCATGACTGGCACCCTCATCTCCTCCCACGGTCCGAGCACGGACAGGCCGATCATACCAGCGCGACCCGATCCCTTCAACCCGAAGCGGCGTCCAGCCGGGATCTGTTTGAGGCCCCGCGAACCGTCGTCGCCGCCCCGGGTCTCAACTATCTCTCCCGCGGGTCTCCAGCCGTCCGCGGGCACACGTTGCGGCGTCATTCGGAATCGGTTACGCATCTAAGGGTGAGCGAGCGACAGGACGCCGCCATACGGGTGGCAACACTCAATCT
The DNA here is from genome assembly GCA_964406605.1 of uncultured Dehalococcoidia bacterium. Taxonomy (GTDB): domain Bacteria; phylum Chloroflexota; class Dehalococcoidia; order DSTF01; family RBG-16-68-14; genus CAYOSF01. The sequence goes on from CAYOSF010000021.1 coordinate 18,828, forward strand.
GCGGCACAATGCGGACCGGTGGGAGGGACGCGCGCCTTTGCTGGTGGAGCAACTGGTAGCGCTGGACCTAGACGCGATCGGTCTGCAGGAGGTGCACGTGCCCTCCGGCCAGGCCGCGTGGATCGTCACGCAGGCAAACGGCAGGCGCGGTCAAGGCCGCCGGCCGTACTCGCTCTTTCAGACAAACAAGACCGGCCTCGCGCGTTGGCGCGAGGGCATCGCTGTCATGACGCGCCTCCCGATCGTCGAGAAGGAACGGTTGGACCTGCGCGGTGGCGACCGGGTTGCCCAACGTGTTCGGCTCCGGCTGCCCACCGGCGGGACGATTGACTTCTACAACACGCACTTGCATCACGAGCGGGATGCCACCGAGCTGCGCCGGGAACAAGCGTTGCGCCTACGCGACTGGCTGGCCGAGCGGGCGGGCGGCCCGCAAGTGCTGGTAGGCGACCTCAACGCGGAGCCTTCCGCCGCGCCCGTCAGGCTGTTGGAGGAGCGGCTGCGTTCGGCGTACGCCGCCGTCCACGGTCGGGAGCCGGACCGAACGGCGCCCACACCCCTACGTGAGGGATGGGAGAGCGTCCGCGGACACGTGATCGACTACATTCTCGTGAACGACGTGGTGGAAGTCCACGAGGCGAGCGTGGCCTTCGACCAGGCGGACGCCGCAGATCCGCGCCTCTACGCCTCGGACCACTACGGGCTGGCAGCGCGCATTTCTCCCAGATCGGCAAGCTGAAGAGCCGCACACGCCCGATTGTCCCCTGAGCGAATGCGGCACACGTCCAGAGCCTGCTCGCCCGCGCGGGCCAAGCCGCCGCGGGCGCGAAAGCGGCAGGAGCGCTAAGATATCGGCTACGGCGGAGCCCGGAGCGTCGGAAGCCCCGAGCTTCGTGGCGTGCTGAACCGTTTGCCGCACAGCCGACGGCAGCGAGAGCGCCGAGGTCAAGGAGCAATGATGCCGTCTCCGAACAAGTGGTTCATCCTGGGAGCCGCGGTCTTCGGCCTCTTCATGGCCATCCTCGACGCTTCCATCGTCAACATCGCTATCCCGGCCATCCAGCGGGATTTCAGCACCGACATCGACACCGTCACCTGGGTGATGAACTCCTACAACCTCGTGTTCGCCGTGCTGCTGATCCCCGCAGGACGCATGGCCGACAGGCTCGGCCGCAAGCGGTTGTTCATGGTGGGCATCGCCGGCTTCGCGCTCTCCTCGCTGGGCGCGGGGCTCTCCAACCAGATCGAGACACTCATCGCCTGGCGGGCAGTCCAGGCCGTAGGAGCGGCGATCATGGTGCCCGTCAGCCTGGCCATCGTTACCCTTGCGTTCCCGCCTCACCAGCGGGGGCTGGCGCTCGGCGTGTGGGGAGGGATGGCGGGCGTCGCGGGAGCGGTGGGCCCAACGCTTGGGGGCATCCTTACTGAGTACGCCGGCTGGGAATGGGTGTTCCTTCTCAACGTTCCCGTCGGGGCAGTGGCGCTGCCCGCCGTCCTCGCGACTGTCCCGGAATCGAGAGATCCCGAGGCGGCACGCAGCTTAGACCTTCCGGGAACAGCGGCGATCTCCGTATCGCTCTTCTCCCTGACACTGGCTCTTATCCGGGGCGAGGAGGTCGGGTGGTCGTCGGCCTTCATCGCCGGGATGTTCGCCACCTCAGCGGTGTTCGGGGTGCTCTTCGTCCTCGTGGAAGCGAACGTCCCGCACCCGATCGTCGATCTGCGCATCCTGCGGGACAAGGCGTTCTCCGCCGCCAACGTTACGATCCTCATGTTCGGACTTGGCTTCTTCGGCGCGCTGTTCCTTGTCGTCCAGTATCTCACTGTTGTTGAGGGCTACTCCACCTTGGAGTCGGCGTTCGCGCTCACGCCCTTCCCAGCCTGCCTCCTTGTCACGGGACCCGTGGCGGGACGTCTGACGGACAAGATCGGGCCGCGCGGAGTGGCGATGGCGGGCGTGCTCGTCTTCGGAACCGCCCTGCTCATGCTTTCCCGTCTGGACGGCGACGTGCCCTATCCGCACATAGCCTGGCGCCTGGTGATCGCAGGCTTAGGGGCGGGCCTGACCTTCGCCCCCCTGACAACGGCTGCGATGGGATCCGTAGCCGGCGGAAGAGCGGGGGTGGGCGCAGGCGTGTTCAATACCGCAAGGCAGGTGGGTTTCACGGTCGGACTCGCCATCCTGGTGGCGGTGTTCGTCGGAGCGCTCCCTTCCCGGCTCGCTGAGGCCCAGGCCGACGCCGTCACTCTGATCGAGCAGTCCAACTTACCGGAGCAGGCGAAGCAAGGGATCGTCCAGGGCATCCTCAGCGCGCCGACGGACGCGGCGAGCGAAGCCGCTCGGTCAGGCAGGGCGCAGAAGTTCGATCTGTACGACCGACTGAAAGAGACCGCGGGAGCAGACATAGCCGACAGTCTCCGGCCAACCCTCGATCCGCTTTCGGAAGATCTGCGCTTGGTGTTCGCCAAGGCCACGGCCAGTGCATTCAGCCGCTCGTTTCTCGTGGCCGCGATCATCCTGTGGACCGGCCTGCTCCCCGGGCTTCTGGTGCCCCGCAGGATGGCTGCAGGGCCCGGGCCGCCGCCGGACGGACGCGCGGCCGCGACCGGCTGACGATTGACACCGCAAACGGGAATCCCTACGCTTGTGCCACCATGGCCGCGCCGGAACGCGTCGGTTCGCGATGGCTGATGCGCCAAGTCTTGTTGGGAGGAAAGAAGCATGAAGAAGCCGGCTGAGCAGCAACGCACCGCGGGCGCCTGGGCCGATGCCTACCGGGGCAAGTGGAAGTGGGACAAGGTGACCTGGGGCAGCCACGCGGTCGACTGCTATCCATCCGGCTGCTCCTGGCGAGTCTATGTCCGCGACGGCAAGATCGTCAGGGAGGAACAGGGCGCCACGTACTCGCCCATCGAACCCGGCGTTCCCGACATGAACCCGATGGGCTGCCAGAAGGGCGCCTGCTGGAGCTGCCTGCACTACAGTCAGGACCGCGTAACCCGTCCGCTCAAGCGGGCCGGGGAGCGTGGCGAGGGCAAGTGGAAAGAGGTCTCCTGGGACGAGGCATTCACGGAGATCGCAGACGCCATCCTCGATGCCATTGAGGAGCAGGGTCCCGAGTCCATCATCACGCCCACGACGCCGGAGTATGGCGCTTTTCCATCCAGACTCTTCTCGACCGCTCTGCACACGCCCGCGACGGACGGCAATGCGGAGTTCCAGGACTTCAGCCCGGGTTTCTACATCACCTGGGGCAGGTTCAATCCGGTGTCCTCCATGGACGACTGGTTCCTGGCTGAGCTGACGCTGATCTGGCACGCCAACCCGGTCTACACCAACATCCAGTGGTACCACTACGTCAACGAGTCCCGCTACAACGGCGGCGAGGTGGTGACCATCGCGCCGGACTACAGTCCCTCCGCGATCCATGCCGACTACCACCTGCCGGTGCGCATCGGGACGGATGTCGCGCTGGCCCTCTCGATGTGCAAGGTGATCATCGACGCGGGCATCTACAACCGGCGTTTCGTGCAGGAACAGACGGACCTGCCGTTGTTGGTCCGCACCGACACGGGCCGCTTTCTGCGCGGTAACGAGGTGAACGAGGGCGACCGCGACGACCAGTTCTTCGTGGCCGACAGCCGCTCGAAGGTGGTGCTCCCGGCACCGCGCGGCAGCCTTGCCATGGGCGACGTCGATCCAGCGCTCGACGGCACCTACAACGTCGCGCTCAAGGACGGCACGACAATCGAGTGTGAGCCGGTCTTCCGAGTCCTCACCCGCCACCTGGAGGCCTACGCGCCGGAGAAGGCGGCGAAGATCTGCGACATCCACCCGAACACGATCCGCATGCTGGCCCGCAAGGTGGCAACAAGGCGCACCAAGATCTTCGTTGGCTGGAACTCCGGCAAGTACTACCACGGCGACCTGATCGAGCGATCGATGGCGCTGCTGCTCGGTCTCACGGGGAACTGGGGAAAGAAGGGCACCGGGACCCGGTCGTGGGCGATATCCGCGCTCGACGGCGCGAGCTTCCTGGTTGGCAAGGGACGTCCCGGCCAGGACGCGGCTCGGGAGCACCTGAGTATGCTGAGCCGCGCCCGCCGGCTGCTGGCGGCAGACGACCCGACGCTGACACTGGAGATGATCGCGAACCGCGCGGCCCAGCAGGCCGCCAGCCTGGGCGGGATCGGCCGCATGATCCCGCCGGCCTTCCTCTGGTACTACCAGTACGGATACAAGGAGCGCTGGAACAACAAGGCGTGGCACGATCCCTCCATGAAGCGCTCGTTCGACGAGTACCTGGACGAGGCGCTGGAGAAGGGATGGTGGAACAAGGACGCGGCGCAGGTCTACCAAGACGTGACGCCCAGGGTCTTGTTCGAGTCCGGAGGCAACCTCCTGCGGCGCCAGCGGGGCGGCCAGCAGATCTTGCTGCAGGAGCTGTGGCCCAAACTCAAGATGATCGTCTCGGTGGACTGGCGGATGAACACCACGGGGATGTACGCGGACTTCATCCTGCCCGCCGCACAGCACTACGAGAGAGTAGGCCACAGTATCCCCTCCGTGCACCATCTCAACTTCGTGCTGTGCGACAAGGCCGTCGATCCGCCGGGCGACGCCAAGCCTGACTGGGAGATCGGTGTAGACCTGCTGGAGAAGATCGAGCAGCGCGCAGCCGAGCGCGGGATGGCCGAGTTCACCGACCAGAACGGCGAGACCCACAGTCTGAAGGGCCTTGTCGCGACGCACACCCTTGGCGGCGCTCTTCGAGACGAGGAGCGGAGGGTGGACGAGGAGATTCGAGACGACGCGGTCTACGGCATCCTGCCGGAGGGCTCGACGCTGGAGACCATGCGCCAGAAAGGCCACGTTCGCTGGACCGGCTGGGGCTTGGTCGGCCACGGCCTGGCGCAAGCATCCACCATCAGGCCGGACGAGACGCACAATCCATTTCGATGGCACACCGAGGACAAGATGCCCTACCCTACGCTGACCCGGCGGGCCCAGTTCTACATCGACCAGGACTGGTTCCTGGAGGCCGGGGAGGAGCTGCCGGTCCACAAGGAGACGCCCGGCCACGGCGGCCCAAAGCGGGAGTTCAAGATGACGAGCGGCCACAACCGTTGGAGCGTCCACTCCATGAACCTCACCAACAACATCATCATGAATACCCACCGGGGTGAGCCGTTCATGTTCATGAACGACAAGGACGCCCGGAGGAAGCGGATCAAGAACGGCGAAGAGGTGCGGGTCGTCAACGACGCCGGCTCCATGCTGATCCCGGTGAAGATCTCGCCGTCGGTGGCGCCCGGTCAGGTGATCGTCTACAACGGCTTCGAGCCGTACATGCACCGCGAGTGGTACGGCCAGGCGGACGTGGAGCCCGGAATGGTGAAGTGGCTGGGACTGGTCGGCGGCTACGGTCACCTCCAGTACCGACCGCTCCACTGGCAGCCCATTCCGGCGGACCGGGCCGTTCACGTGGACGTCAAGCGCGTCACGGGGAAGCGAGCCACCTAGCCGCTCCACCGGAGAGACAGGCGTTGCTGGGCGTCCGAGGCCGGTCCGGACGACGTGACGGCGTACACCGTGTCATCATGGTCCTCCGCGCATTCCGCACGCCAAGAAGCCTGAACACGAGCGCTACAAGGTCAACTGAGATCCAGGAACGCATGGAGAGCCTGGTCGTCCAGCGCCTGAACGACCAGGTCCGCGCGTGCCAGCTCCTCCGCCGAACGCGTGGTCGTGACACCGACACAGCGCATGCCCGCAGCTTTCGCCGCGGCTAGTCCCGCCGGCGCGTCCTCCAGCACAACACACCGGCCAGGTTGCACCTCCAGCCTCGCCGCAGCGGTGAGGAAGCCCTCGGGGTCAGGCTTCCCTCTGCTAACGTCCTCCTCGCCGACGATAGCGGCGAAGGCTTCCTGGATTCCGAGGGAGCGCAGGATGAGCTGGACGTTCGCCTGGGGCGCGGACGAAACGATGGCCTGGCGTACCCCGGATGCCGATAGGAGCCGCACCAGGCTCTCCGCGCCGGGCAGGGCCCGGACCCGTCCGGCTATGCGTTGCCGGAACAAGTCCTCCTTCCTCGCTGCCAGGGCCTGCAGCCGGTCCGGGGCAAGCTCGCCCAGCAGCCGCGTCAAGATCGTGCTATTCGGCAGGCCGAAAAGCGGCGTGAACTCCGGCTCGGCAAGGTCGCGCCCGAATTCGCCCACGAGCTGCCGAAACGCCTCGTAGTGGTATTCCGTGCTGTCTACCAGCACACCGTCCAAATCCCAGAGGACGGCTTCGGTCTTCGTCATCGCTTCATCAACTGGCGCGGGCTGTTGCTATCCACAAAGGACGGGAAGCAGCGCGCGGTCGCACGCTCCGCCTATCCCGTCTTCCACTCCACGCCTTCGGCCGAACCGCCCGACAGCCCCAACTGGTCCAGGTAATCCTCCTCAACTGCCCGAATGGCACCCTGCTCGACCATGAGGTCGAGCGGGTACTGGAGCATGCCTCTCATGATTTCCGGCGCGACGGCGAGCACGCGAGCAGTGCCAATTGCCTGTTGCGCCTCCATCTCCGCAACTTCCTCCTCGGAGAGACCCGCCAGCTCCCGCAGGACCTCGGCGTTGTGCTCGCCCAAGGCAGGGGCCGGCCTGTCCGGCTTGGGATCCATCCGGCCGAACTTCGCTACCAGATGGCGTGCTATCGGTCGCGGGCCGAACCTTCCGTGGTCGATGACGTCGAAGTGCCCGCGCGCGCGGAGGTGCGGGTCCAGCAGCATCTCTTTGCCGTTGAGCACGGGCGCCGCCTTCACGCCCGAGCGCTGCAGGAGGTGAAACGCCTGGATGTGATCCTGATCCCGGGTCCACCCTTCGACGAGCGTGTCGACGGTGTCATGGTTCTCATGGCGGGCGAGCACGGTGGCGAAACGGCCGTCGTCACGCCACTCGGGATGTCCCACCGCGTCGCAGAACCGAGCCCATTCCTCGTCGCTGCCCACAGAGATAACCAGCCAGTCGTCATCTCCCCGGCACCGATAGCAGCCCTGGGGCGCGGCGACGGTGCTGCGGTTCCCCCTGGGACCCGGGACACGGCCGGTCATCTGGTGCTCCATCAAGGCGGCACCCAGGAAGGGGATGGCCACCTCCTGCTGCGACATATCGATGAACTGGCCCCGGCCTGTCCGGTCGCGGTGCCGAAGCGCCAGCAATACCGCGCCCGCCGCGGCGATGCCGGCCACGGGGTCGGTGAAGGATACGCCGCTGCGCCTCGGCGGGCATCCAGGATACCCGGTGATCGAGGCGATGCCCGCCGCCGACTCCAGGCCCATGCCATAGGCTCCGTGGTCGCTATAGGGACCGCTCTGACCGTAGCCCGACATGGAGATCATGATCAGGTCGGCCCGTATCTCGCGCAGCACGTCGTAGGTGAGGCCGAAGTTCCTCATCACGCGCGGCGCGAAGTTCTCGATAAGCACGTCGCAGGATGGAATCAGGCGCTTGAACAGCTCGACGCCAGCCTCCCCTGTCAACTCCAAGGCCAGGCTTCGCTTCCCGGCGTTGTGGCAGAAGTAGTACGGTCCCGAATTCCAGGGGTCGTCACCCGGATCGTTGTCCAGAGGGAGGATGCTGTGGGAGACGTCTCCCCTCGTCAGCCCTTCGACCTTGATCACGTAGGCGCCGAGGCCGGCCAGAATGGAAGTACAAACAGGCCCGGCCCAGACCTGGCTCAGGTCCAGGACCCGTATCCCACTGAGCGGTAGCTTCGACATGCGCCGCGTCCTAGATGATCCCCCGATCCCGAAGGATCAGCAGGTCTTCCTTGCGATAGCCGAGTTCGCCCACCAGGACCGACTCGTTGTGCTCGCCCAGCAAAGGCGCACGCGCCAAGCGCCAGGGTGACTCGCTCATGCGGAATGGTTCTCCGGTGTACCGCAGCTCTCCCGCCTCCGGGTGTTGGACTGCATGAAAGAAACCTCGCTCCCTCAGATGTTCGTTCTCCAGGAGCTCTGCCACATCGAGCATGGGGGTGAACGGCATGCGCAACGCCTGAGCCGACTCCACGATCTCCTCCCTGGTGTGGCTGGAGAAGAACGGCTCCAGAAGGCTGTCGAGTTCCTGCCACCGGAACCACCGCTGCCAGCGCTGGGCGAACAACGGATTCGAGTCGAGCTCCAAATCGCCCAGAAGCAACGACATGCCGGATGCGCCCGCGTCCTGCCCGGGCCGGGCAAAGCCCTGCGTGCCGGGGTGGACGACTACATAGCCATCCTTGCAGGGGATGGGATCCTGGGGGTAGCCCCAGATGTGGCGCGAGTAGAATCGGCGACGGATCACCCCCATGAAGGCGTAGCAGGCCGTCAGAGACTCATCGGTGATGGCGGCCGACTCCATGAGCGAGACGTCCACCTGCTGCCCCACCCTTTCCCGGTCACGAAAAGCCAGTGCCGCCAGCACGCCCACCCAGGCCTGCAGGCCGGCGAAGTACTCGGCGGGCTCGCCGCCGGTGGTCAGGGGCTCCCGATCGGGATCGCCCGTGAGGCACATCAGACCGGAGGCGGCCATCGCCGTGATGCTGTTGCCCCTGTAGTCGCGGTAGGGTCCGGTCTGGCCGAAGGGAGTGATGGACACGTAGCAGAGCCCCGGGAACTCCTCCTTGAGATCATCGTAGCCAAGGCTCCACTGCGACATCTGCCCCGGCGCGCAGCTCTCAATCAACACGTCTGCGTCCGCCAGGAGTTGCCTCAGTATGAGACTTCCCGAGGCCGTGGCGATGTCCAGGGTGAGGCTCTGCTTACCCGTATTGAGATGAAGGAAGAGTCCGCTCTTCTCCGGATGGGGGACGTCGTCGGGAAAGGGGCCCAGCCGCCGCGACAGGTCGCCGCCGTCCGGCGGCTCCACCTTGATTACTTCGGCGCCGTACTCCGCGAGCAGTTTCCCGCAGTAGGGCCCGGCGATCCCCCGCGAGAACTCGAGCACCCGCAGGTCGGAGAGGACGGTCTCAGGCACGACCCGTCCCCCTCCCATGCTCAGGGAGCATCAACAACACCGGTGGGCACGCGCAGAGAGGTAAGGCACCTGGCCATCGCGAGGCATGATACAGCCGCGCTGGAGCATCTGCAACCGAGCGCTCCCTCAGTCCCCTGCGAAGGACCTCAGTGATGGACCGCACTAGGTGCCGGACAGGAGTTCTTGTCGTTAGGCCGCCCGCGCCCGCCGGCGTTCCAAATGGGGCACAACCTGGCTGATGAAGACTTCCACGAGATCGGGATCGAACTGCGTGCCCGAGCAGTCCCGAAGCTCACGGACGGCAGCGGCCAGCGGCATCGCCTTTCGGTACGGGCGGTCCTCGGTCATAGCCGAGAACGCATCCGCGACGGCCAGCAGACGGCCCAGCAGCGGTATCTCGTCCGCTTTGAGTCCGCGCGGGTAGCCCGTGCCGTCGAACCGCTCGTGGTGGCTCGAGGCGGCGGCGAGTACGTCCTCGAGGTGCGGGACACCGGCGACGACCCGCTCCGTGATGAGCACATGTTGCTGCATCGTCTCCCGCTCGGCGGCAGTCAGCCGCCCCGGCTTGCGCAGAATCCTGTCGGGGATGCCCACCTTGCCGACGTCATGAAGGAGGCCGGCGATACGGAGGGCGCGCAACGATTCATCGGAGAGTCCCAACGCCTCTCCCATGAGCACCGCATACCGCGCCTCGTTCTCCGAGTGCGCCTTGGTGAAGTGATCCCTGCGGTCGATGGCCCTGACAAGGCCGTCGAGCAGGCCAAAGGCACTCGTCGGATACCCGATATCGTGCTGGATCTCCTCGCGCTCCTCGATGGTGAGATTCCCCTGGACTACGCCCTTGGAGTCATACATGGCGGCGTCCGCATACCCGATAAGGGCGTCCTTGGTCGCACCGTCCTCGGGGAAGGTCGCGATCCCGACGGCGAGCCGAAGCGGAATCGCTTCTGTTGCGCGCGCGGGCCGCAGCTCACACTGCTCCAGCTTGCCGAGGATTCGCCTGGCGATGCGTGATGCCACTTCTCTTTCCGTGTTCGGAAGGATGATCATGAACTCATCGCCGCCGCAGCGGCCGATCACGTCCGTTCGGCGGCATGCGGACCGGATGACACCGGAGATGGCTTTCAGGGCCTCGTCGCCCGCGAGATGGCCGTAGGTGTCGTTAAACAGCTTGAAATCGTCAACGTCCGCCACGATGACAGAAAGAGGCGCACCGGTCTTGGCCGCGCGCCCCAGGCGTCGCTCCAGAGTCGCGTGCCAGCGCGCGTAGTTGCACACACCCGTAAGGGCGTCCGTCGAGGCCAGCACGCGCAACTTCTCGGCCTGCTGGCGCATTCTGCTCTGCTGGCGCTCGATGCGCCCGGCGTACTGCTGCGTTGCCTCACGAGCGCGCGCCAGTTCTCCGTACATCCGCATCGCCTTCAGCGCGGTCGCCATCTGGCTGGCCAGGCTCTGCATCCCCTCGACCTCTCCCGGAGGAAACGTGCGGGGCTTGTACGATACGAAGGCGATCGTTCCCAGCAGCTCATCCTGGAAGGTCATCGGGAACATCGCGCCGGAGGTGAGCAGGGACTGCTTGAAGAAGGTCCGCAGACCCTCGGAAAGCGAGATGTCGTGGTGAAGATCCGCGATCATCCTGGCCTTGTGGGATTCCAGCATTCCCGACGCCAGCTCGTCCGGGTGTTCGGGATCGAAGGCGGCGAGCCACACCTGCGCGAGTGAGCTCTTGGACCAGCGATTCTCGCTCAGCGCGCGCAGGACGAAGCGCCGCCTCTCGGAATCGTAGACGTCAATGCTCACGTAGTCGAAGCCGGTGGCGCTCGCGATGGTCGAGGCCAGGTCGGTGAGGGCCGCCTTCATGTCCTTCGCGCGGGTCAAGACCTGCGCCGCGGTATCGATGGCCTCCAGTTGTTGCTTCTGACGGCGGCCACGCTCGGCGTTGACCAGGCGCTCTAGGAGCAGCGTGAGCGCAGGCATGGCCGACTCCACGATCTGCGGCAGACGCCGGCCGACGCGCTGCGGCCCAGCGGCTCGAAGCAAACACATCTCCGATGAGCTTTCCGTGGTCGGTATGTGGAATGCTAAGTGCTCGGACCTTACGCCTTCCGTTGCCCGCCGGGTGTCCTCGACGCGTCCCGCAACGACATTGTAGGCCAGCGGCGAGCCCATTCGCGTGAGGTTGCGCTGTACCACCAGCACGGCTTGTTCGGACAGGGCTCGCAATCGTCGCTCTCTGCCGGCGTGAGAGGTCAGGAAACCTTCGTCGCGGGCGTAGACGATGAGAGCCTCCGCAGAGCCCGTCGCCCGCGCGACGATCCGGGTGGCCTCAGCCAGATGGTGCGGAGAAGCCGCCTCCGAGAGCGCGGCCCTTGCCAGGCCGTGAAGAGCTGCCACTCCCTCTGTCATGATCTTTCCCTGTCGCCTGTCCTCCGACGAGGCTACCTCGTAATATTCGGCCGATCTGACCCCGCTCAACACGCCCGAGAAGCACCTCCCGGCTTCTCCCCGCGGATCGAACGCCCGCGCCGCCTGGGCTCGAACTGCAGCTCACAACGCCGGCCCACGGTGCGTTCGCCGGCCGGCTTCAGCACGAAGGGAGAGGTGAGTGCAGCGCCCCTGCCGCGCCCGCGCGCCTGGGTCACCCGCCGGAGCCGTCTTCCTCCGGTCCCGTACCAAGCTGGGGTTGCCACGGTCTGAGTCTGGGGATCCATCTCGGCACGTTCTGCCTGTAGAGACGGTAGTCCGTTCCGAACTGTCGTTCGAGTCTGGGCTCCTCGATCAGGGGAATGTAGAGCGCGTTCGCCAGGAGGAAGAACGCGAACCACTCCAGGAGCGGGAGCGAGCCCAGCAGCGCCGCCTCCCCGAGAAGCACGCATATGACTCCGACGATCATCGGGTTGCGCACGTGGCGGTAGACGCCGCGCACCACGAGCCGCCGCGTGGCATCCCAAGGAGCCAGCGTGCCTTCGCCCACCCGCGCAAACAGCCACACAGTCGAGACGAAGAGACCGAGGCCGAGCCCCAGGAGACCGCCCGCGAGAACGAGGGGCAGCGGCCTCAACGGCTGCTGCAGCTCCCAGCCCACATGCACCGTCCCGCTGGAAAGGACGATCACGGCCGGTACCACGACCGTCGCCGTGGCCGGAAGGAGAACGATGGCCCTGATGTGGCGCAAGAGCCCCGCCGGTGGAGCGCCGTGCGCGGACTGATCGTTCATTCCGGAAGGTCGGACGCGGCTGGGCGCGCCACGGCCAGTCTAGCTGCTAGACGGGACTGTCTCAGGGCACGACCACTATGCCCTCACAACCGATCCCGTTGCCGTCTGGGTCCAGGTTGTGCGGATCGTTGCCGACAACGGGGAAGTTGACTTCCTCAATGTCGTCGCAGTCGAGGTCCGGAGGCGGCGGCGGAATGCAGACCGTGGGATACGACGGGTCGCAGAAATGGATCACGCCCGGCGGGAACTCAGGAATCACCCCTGCTTCGACCTGGAGGATCAACGCGGCGTCGAGCGCATTGACCGCGCCGTCCCAGTTCACGTCGCTGTGGCTCTGCTCACAAACCAGGACGGGCATGCCCGCCGCGTACTGGAGGACCAGCAGAGCGTCGATGCTGTCCACGTTGCCGCTGCAGTTCACGTCGCCCGCGGGAGGTATGCCAGCCACGCTTCCATCCCCCGCCCGGGCGCTCTCGGTGACGCGGTAGGCCAGTCCGGCGACAACCACCAGGACCGTAATCGCGGCAATGACGGCGATCCTCTTCATGGCCCTTTCTCCCTTCCGAAAGAAGCCCCGTAGTGGCGTGCCGATCCTACCACTCAACGGAACCGCCTACCAGAAGGCCGACAACTCCAGCGTGCCCGCCGGGAGATACCCTACACCGGCAGGGCGGGTATCAGCCCGGCAACGTACTGGAGGATGAGCTGGGCGTCTATGGCGTTGGTCACGCCGTCCCGGTTCACGTCCGCGGCGGGGAGGCAGGGCAAGTCCTGGACGGTGCCGGCGACGAGCCACAGGACCCAGAGGGCGTCCACACTGCCGGTCTCACCGTCGCAGTCCACGTCGCCCGTCAGCAACCCCGGGCTCCCCGTCGGCGTGTAGGTGGCCAGGGGTCGCGGCGTGTTCGTAGGCGTCGGTGTGTGGGTGGCCAAGGGCCGGAACGTGTTCGTAGGCGTCGGTGTGTTCGTAAAGAGCGGCCGCACCGTGCTCGTCGGTGTCGGCGTGTTCGTGGGAGCGACCGGGGGAGCCGGCAGGACCAGTTCGCCGTGACCGAAGAGATTGTCGGTCCCCGGCGCGCCTCTGTCCACGGCGGCTTGCTCCTGCAGGTACGTCTTGATTCCCGCGGGGGTCGTTGCGACGCCGGCCTCGATGAGGAGCGCGGCGGCCCCGGCCACCGCGGGCGTCGCGGCGCTCGTTCCGTCGAAGCACACCGGGGCGTAGGTGTAGCTGTTGACGCAGGCAGCGGCGCTGATGTTCGGCTTGATTCTCGCGTCATTCGTCGGCCCCTGCGAGCTGTAGGGAGCAATGGACGTCCCCAGGGCGGGGTCGACCGCGCCTACAGTCAGCGCTCCTGGGCTAAAGGTGTCCGCCGCGGGGCCGGACGCGCTGTGCGGGTTCTGCCAATACTCGAGAGCTCCGCCGTTCACCATGAACTCCAGGGTGTCACCCGCAACGCCTCCGCCGGCGTCGTACAACTGGATGGCGAGGAAGTCCACCTCCCCTTCCCGGCACGGGATGTTCAGCTCCAGAGGCAACGCGCCCCCGCCCTGATCGTCGGTACTGCACTGGATTGGAGCGGGGTCACCCGGGCTGTCGAAGACACAGACATCGTAGTCGGTAGGATTGCCGTCTCCGAAGTCGCTCCAACGCAAGCCGTTGGCCAGGGTGCAGGAGTAGCCGAGGAACTCGTCTCCCGGCGCGAAGTCCATCCAGCCGTCGCCGTTGCCGTCCGCCCAGGTCCCGCGCCAGTACTGGCCCAGGCCGGAGTTCCAGACGCCGTCACTGGCGGCGTTGCCGGCCGAGTTGAACCAGACCATGCCCGCGGCGACCGCGTTGTCGATGACGGAGGCCGTCGGCCCGGTACCATCACCCGGTCCGTCGTACTGCGAGGTCAGGGAGCGCGAGATGATGTTCACACCCTCACCCGCGAAGTAGTCGACTGCCGCCTGCAGGTCCGCCGCCGTGTCGACGGTAGCGAGGTACAGCTGGGCATTGGGGGCCATCTCATGGACGATCTCGGCGACCGCCTGGCCGTGCTGCACGCCGGGCGCTACCGTCCAGATGGAGCAACTAACGCCTCCCAGCCGGCAGAACGTGCCCGCGGGCGCGGGAAGCTCGCCCGCGGTTTGGGCGTTGTTCCAGATCGTCCCGTCGAACACGTCGACGATCCCCACCTTGACGCCGAAACCGGAATAGCCGGCGGCGTGCCAGTCGTCCGCGTTCGTCTTCACGACCTCCTGGCCGAGCACCGGCACGCCCTGAGGGACCGCCGCCTGCTCAGATGGGGGCAGCAGGGGAACGTTGTTGTGCAGCGGAGGGCGCAGGTACCGGATTCCCTCATGGGCCTCCAGCGCCACAAGACTCTCAACCGGCACCAACGCCTCAACGAGCCCCGCTATCTCGCCCACGACCGTTCCCCCCACAGCGGCAACGGCGGCCGCGATCCCCGCCGGATCCAGGTCGTGCACCACTTCGACGCGGACCCTGCCATCGACCACGTCGACCGAAGAGCCGGCCGCCTGCCCCCGCTCGGCTCGCTCCACCACGTCCCGGAGCACGCCGCTCGCGAGCGCCACCCCGCCGTCCCGCGATGCCTCAGCCTGCACGGAAACCGTACCGGGGAGAACTCCCGTTTCGCGCAGCGCCGCGGCCGACGGACCAGCCGCAGCGCCGTTCGGCGAATGGGCGGAGAGAGCGGATTCGCGGGCCGCGCCCGAAGCGCCGCCCGCCGGGACGCTGGTTAGGACCAGCAAGATGCCCAAGACGAAGGCCGTCAGTAGAAACAGCCTCATGTGGTAGCTCCCCATCCCCGTCTCCCTTCGTTCGGCGGCAACTGCGCACGCCGCAGCCTGTCACACGAGAGGTAGCCTACTTGAGGGGGAAAGGGCGGTCAAGAATCGTGCGCTGGTCTCGCGAGGCCGCCTCACGTCCGACGTTCCCGCCACGGTCATCCAGTCCCTCCAGGCGGGAGCCGCTCCGGCGACACGGAAGAAGCCCCAACGGGAATTCGGAATTATCCCAGGGTTGCGACGAATTTCAGCACGCCGGGACGATAGACCTTGCGAGAGGCAATGTCGAGGGATCATGGAAAGGAGGAACTGGAAATGAGACGCAACCCCTTCATCATCGCGGGCGCGCTGGTTCTGGCTGTGGCGGCGCTCATGCTGTTCACGGGCTTCGGCTTCGCCCAGGCGAACGGCCCTGACGAGGGCGGCTACCGCTACGGTGAGACCAGCGACGGGGCCGGCCCCGACCTGGAGAACTCCTGGGGGCCGGGCGCCGGAAGCCGGCAAGAGGCCCTGGGCGTGGCTGCCGGCGACGGCGATTGCATTTGCGACGGGCCGGTAGGGCCCCTGATGACCGGTCACGGTGAGGGCGGCCACGGCGAGCCCAGCGATGGCGAGGGTCCTGACCTGTACAACCACTGGGGGTGGCCGGACGACTAAGAGAACGGAGTGTCCGCGATAGAACCTGGGGGGCGGCTCGCCGCCCCCCTTTACCACCGCAACCTCAACCACTCCAATACTTGACCCAGCCATTCAGTACCGCCGGCCCCAAAGGGCAGGCAGCAGATCAGCCCGGCGTCGTACTGGAGGATGAGCTGGGCGTCTATCGGATTGATCACGCCGTCCCCGTTCACGTCGGCGGGACCCGAGCAGGGCAGCACGGGCAGCAAGCCCACGTCATGCTGCAGGATCAGCGCCGCATCGATTGGGTTCACGACGCCGTCGCAGGTCACGTCTCCCACCGGATGCGGCGGCGTTGTCGGCGTCGGAGTGCGGGTGGGCGTGTTGGTCGGCGCCACCGTGTCGGTGGGCGCTGCCGTGTTGGTAGGCGTGGCGGTCGGCGTGGAAGTCGCTGTCGATGTGCTGGTGGGAGACGCGGCCGGCGCGGTGGTGTTCGTCGGCGTGGCGCCCCCACCGGTGGTGGCGGTAGGCGTGGCGGTGACCGTCGCAGTTGCGCCGGCTGTGTTGGTGGGTGTGGGGGTTGTGGGTGACGTCGCGGTGGGTGTGGACGATGGCATCGGAGTGACGGTGGGTTGCGGCACGCCGGATGGGGGCTTGACCCTGTTGGTGCAGTCCACAACGGAGTAGACCGCGCTACCGTTGTCGGGGATGTCCACCGGTACGTCTGTGGCGAGACAATAGTCGGTTCCGGACAGCGCCACACCAAAGGTCTCAATCGCACCAGAGTCCAGAACGAGATGGTCCTGAACCTCCAACCTCCACGGCCGGGCCGCCGAAGGCGGTAGCAGAGGCTCGCAAAGCGTCCCAGAGAGACTCAGCCACACGTAGAGGTCATCAATGTCAGGAACCTCCCATGTGTCGAAGATGGCTTCCTGGCAATCCGGGAAGGAAGAATCTCCCACCTTCAGAGCCGCGTGCAAGTCCCCCAGGAAGCTGTGTCGGATATGGAAGATAATGTAGGGGAAGTCACTCACCCCTCCACCGGAGCTGATGCCGCGCGCAGCGAAGACTGAGCCGATGCTGGCGACATGAACCCCTCCGTACAGATCAAGATCAGCCTGGCGGATGGCGGCTGCTCCCTCGGCGAACGTGGACAGAGGGTCCAGGTAGAAATGGCTGTCAAGTACCAAGGTCAGCGCAAGATCCCTCGCCGCCTGGTTGTTCCCGAACGCCTCCACTAGATCCCACAGGGCTCCGCCCCAGAGCTCGCCAGCGCAGTGCTCTTCCTCACTCCCATCCTCCTCATCGGGACACGCCTCGAAATCGGAAGGGTACACCTTGGTATTCTGGAGCCACCGCAGCCCAGGCTCGCCAGCGCAGGCGCTCTCCCCAAAGTTCAGCCATTCGCCCTCGCATGGGTCACCGAAGATCGTTGCGGCGAGGAAGTCGCCAAAGCCTTCGCCCATGGCCCTGGCTTGTTCCACATCCAGCGGAGCGCCGAAGCTGAACCCGGGTATCTGGTTGTCCTGGATTGCGTGGCCGTACTCGTGCACGATGACGTCGGCGTCCTCAGCCGTATCTGTCACAAACCCGCAGGCGAGGTAGGACGAATCGCCGAAGTGCAATCCACGGTTCAGCGGCGAGTAGAAGGCGTTGCAAAGGAAATCCAATGTGCCATCGTCGTAGTGAGCATGGGCTGGAATGGCCTGGTCGAGGATCCCGGCGTTTCCGCTGAACCCCAAGGACTGGATCTTCCGCTGGGCTGTGTCCACGTGGTAGTAGACCATCACCTCCTCGAACCGCGGGTCGTTGCACGGGTAGTTGTAGACCCGCGATGGTTCGTTGGCCTGACCAGCAGGGTTGAGGGAGCCAACGATACCAGGCGCCGTCAGGTCCACGTATTGACCCTTGAGCTTGTTCTGGCCGCCCTCTATGCCCAGAAGGGTGCGACTTCGGTATTGCGCTGCAAGGGTGGAGGCATTGGCTGAGCTATCGCAGTCATCGGGCGGTGGGACACTTCCCCCCGAGGTCACCGCAGGGTTCGGGTCAAAGACTTGTCCACTGTCAAACCTTAGTAGGTTCTGCTTCAGGAGCACCTCCCCGTCCTCGTCTCCCACCACGACAAGCCAGTCGCCCAGGGGATCTAGGGTGGGAAGCAGGACTTGCCACGCCAGGGCGTAGGCTCGACCGACAGGGTAGTAGGTCGGCTCCGCACTTGCGGTGCCCCTCAGCCTCGTGGCACCAACCCCTGCAAGTGCTATCGCCTCCGCCTCGTCGGGGCCGAGCTTCGCTCCAGTGATAACACGGGAGGCGAGAGAGACGCGTCGATCAAGCACCAGACCCACGGCATCGGTGTCCTTCTGGACACTCACCGTTGAGAACGCGCCGAAGACCGGGATACCGCGGAGCATCTGGCGGAAGCGGACGTGGTAGGCTGCCGGGCTCTCTCGAATCTCCAGAAGGTTCAGGGAGCCTGTGCTGGCAGATTGTATGCCGCGCTGCTGTCCGGTTTGCTCTAGGTAGGCCCGTGCTATAGACTCCGGGTCCAGTTGCTGGGATCTAGCTGGCTCGTGGGTGACTCCCCACCCCAGCACCAGCCCAACGGCAAGCGCGAACGCTGCGCTCAGAAACAGCCTGCTTCGTCGCCGCCTCATGTCGTCCCCCTTCCACCAGTGCGGGCCGCGACCGCCGCGGCCCCGCGCAGGAAGCATACACCGGCGAAGAGAACCGCCGCAACGCCCCGGCCAGCCTCCCTGGTGACGTACGCCTTACCCGCTTTCGGGCAGAAAGCGAGGGCCGCACGCTCCTCAAGTCCCCGCTGCTGGCATCACCAGCACTTGGGCGTGCGGCCCTTACACCCAAGAACGACTGCGGGGAGGAGCCTGTTACGAAGTAGACAGTCCGCGATAGCCCAGCGTCTCTGCGTTCCTGGAAGCCAAGCAGGCCGTCAGCCTAGCCGCAGTCGTAGTAGCATTGCCTCATCGCATGGGGAGGAAGAATCCTCGCGGAGTACTCAATTCTAGGTATATGAGCCTTGCTGAACACTGCTAGTGTGGTGTTTGCCTGGCGCTTGGCAGGTGGTTGGGGTGGCCCCAATCGACTGTCGGGCCAAGCCACAAAGGGTGCGGGCCAGGACGGTCACGCCCCGCTTGGAGAAACCGTGTCACCGCAGGACGCGGCGTGCACGGCGAAAGGAGTCTCCAGGTTCAGACGGAGGCGGTCCACGATGGTGGGCCGCCTCGTCACGTCCAGGGCTAGGAACGTCCCTTTCGCCCACTCCCCGATTCCACGAGGCACCTACACCCCAACCTCACAGTGCGCGCAGTGGGCACCGAACTGCGCCAGGGCCGCTGCGGGCCCTGGGGCCTCAGTCAGAGTCCCCCTGTGGTTCGTCGGCAGAAGCGCAAGTGCCCTTGCCCTGGGCCAGCCGCCGGATGATGCCCAGCACGCGCGGCGCGTTCCCGGTTTGTGGGTCTTGCCGCCACCGACGTAAGATGTGCCAAGCCGAACGGTCATACCACCGAGAAGCGCGCGGAGGTGCGATATGTACTGGAGCAAGTTTGGCTGGCTCGCGATCCTACTCGTTCTCGGCCTGACGCTCTCGGCCTGCGGGTCCGGAGACGGGACGGCACGGGAGACGCAGGAGCCGACGGCGGAACCGCGGGCGACCGCCACGACGGCCGCTCCCCACGGGACAGCAGCCGCCACGGAGGCCGTCGAGACGCCGGCTGACACGCCCGAGGAGGCGGCCGTCGC
>CAYOSF010000022.1:0-29576 GCA_964406605.1 uncultured Dehalococcoidia bacterium
CGTTGGAGACAGCCGTGAGGCCGGCCGGCGCGTTCGCCTGCTTGTTGATGTCGGGGCTGTAGCCGGCCTCCTTGCCCAGCGCCTTCTGGATGACGTCCTCCTCCATGTACGCGAACGTGCCCGACTCCTCGTTGCGGGTGTAGATCGTGATAGAACGGTCATCGCCGCCGAGCTCCGAGAAGTTGGTGATCTCGCCCGCAAAGACCTTGGCCACCTCCTCGAAACTCATGTCGGCGAGGGGGTTGTCCGGGTGCACCACGATGGCCAGGGCATCTTTGAAGATCGTCGTCTCGAACGGGTCGAGGCCCGCGGCCTGCGCCTGCGCGATCTCGTCGTCCTTTATCTGCCGGCTCGCCTGGGCGATGTCGACCTCCTTGTTGATGAAGGCCGTGATCCCGGCGCCGGAGCCGAGGCCGCTCGGCGGGTTCACCTTGACGTCCGGATACTTCTCCTCAAACGCGGGGATCAACTCGATCGTGAACGGCTGGATGGTGCTCGACCCTTCGATGCTGATGGTGCCGGACACGTCTCCACCGGCTGACGGCTCCGTCGCCGCCTGCGCCGAGGGCTCTGTGGGCTGCGTGGTCGTCTTCTCTTCGTTGTCGCCGCAGGCGACGAACAGAAAGGCCGTGAGGATCACGGCCAGAATGCCGGCCATAGGCACGGCGGGTCGCCGGAGGCCCTTGATCACCGCCTGAGGGCCTCCTCTATGATCTTCGTGCATCTAGTTGGACCTCCTGTGATTCGAATATCCACCATTCGGTTCTGACTCCCAGCATAAGCCGGCCTGTTTAACGCGTTGTTAAGGCGGGTGAACGCGAGGTAAAGACTGACGGCCGTTTCGGAGGAGAGGCTGCGATGCTGGCGGGGTAAGGTGGCCTGCTAGGTTCGGATTGGCGCCGATGCCGCCGGGATCGAAATGCTGAAGGTCGAGCCCTGGCCCTCCTCGCTCTGCACGCCCACGATACCGCCGTGGGCCTCCACGGTGTGCTTGACGATGGCCAAACCGAGACCCGTCCCCGCGCCGTGGCGCGCACGGTCGCTCTTGTAGAATCGCTCGAACACGCGCGGCAGGTCCTGGGCTGAGATGCCGACGCCCGTGTCGGACACTCGGACCGTCACGCTGCCCTCCTCGAACGCCACCGATACCTGCACCCTGCCTTGCTCATGACTGAACTTCACGGCGTTGTGGATGAGGTTGCCAACCGCGCGTTCCAGACGCTCGGCGTCCCCGGTGACCGGCGGTAGTTCGGGCTCGGCCTCCAGCACAAGCCGGACCCCCTGCCGCTCGGCCTGAGGGCGAAGACGCTCGACCGCCCGTTCGGCGACGGCGGCCAGCTCCACCGGCTCCTCCGCCATCCGATACTGGCCGGATTCGATCCGCGACAGCTCCAGCAGCTCCTCGACGAGCTGCACGAGACGGTCGACTTCCTCCTGGGCCTGGGCGACGAAGGTGTGCGCCACCGCCTCGTCCTCCAGCGCCCCGCCTTCGAGCGTGTCCAGGACGGACTTCACCGAGGCGAGCGGTGTCCGCAGTTCGTGCGAGACGTTCCCGACAAAATCGCGCCGCATCTGCTCCGTTCGCTTCATGTCGCTCACGTCGTGGAACACCGCGAGAGCGCCCCACTCACCTCCGCCGAGGATGGGAGTGGTGATCACTTGGAGATGCTGTTTGCTCGGCCGGTCCAGGAGGACTGTCTGCTGTTGCCCTTCCTCACGGCTCGCCCGGAGCGCCTCGAGTGCCTGCTCGTTGGGCAGCACCCACGCGAAAGGATTGCCCACGAGTTCCTCCTGGGATCGCTCGAACAGTCGCTCCGCGGCCGTGTTGGCGAAACGGATGCTGCCGCCTTGATCGACCGCCAGAACCGCGTCGACGCTGCTGTTCAGGGCTGCCACCAGCCGGTTGCGCTCCTGTGAAGCGGCGGCGATGAGGGCTTCCAGACTGCCGGCCATGTGATTGAAGGAATCCGCCAACTCGCCCATCTCCCCCGAGGGGCGTGGGCTCACCCGTTCGTCCAGGTTGCCGCCGGCGATGGCGCGGGCCGCCCGGGTCAGCCGGCCCAAGGGGCGCATGATGGTGGTGCCCAGTACCAGACTGAGAAGGGCCGCTGCCCCGGCCGTGATCACCACGGCGATGAGGATGGAGCGCGTGATGCCGGTGACCGTCGCTTCTACTGCCTCCGAAGGCCGGGCCACACGAACGACCCACGTCGGCTGGCCGTCCTCCGGAACACGGACGGCCACGTAGGTGAACTCGGTGTTCAATGTGGCGCTGCGTCTGCTGGAGCTGCCCTCGCCGCCGGCGATGGCCTCCTGCACTTCCGGTCTGGTGAGATGGTTGTCCATTGTCCTGGGATCAGCCTGAGAGTCGCCCAGGACCGTACCGTCAGCCGCGATGATCGTGATCCGCGTGTCGGCCACGCCGAGTTCTTCGGCGATCTGATCGAGACGGTCCGGTGACGCCTCCGCTTCTGTCAGTTGCCCGAGGGCGCTGGCAACCATGCGCGCCTGCGCGGCCAGGTCCTCCTCGACAGCGTTCCGGAAGTCGTGTTCGACCCAGTTTACGACGTACACCCCCAGACCGGCGAATGCCGCCACGGTGAGCAGCACGTAGCCGGCGGCGGTGCGAAACCGGAGACTATCCAGTACTCGGCGAAGCATGCTCAACCGTCGAAGCGGTAGCCTGTCCCTCGCAGGGTGACGAGCCGCGTGGGTTTGCTCGGCTCGTCCTCTATCTTCTCGCGCAGCCAGCGGACATGAACGTCCACCGTCCGTGAGTCGCCCAGGAAGTCATAGCCCCACACCTGGTTGAGGAGTTCCTCCCGTGTGAAGGCGCGGCCGCGATGGCGCAACAGGAAGAGGAGGAGTTCGTATTCCTTGGGCTTGAGCGGCAGGACCTCACCGTCCTTGAAAGCCTGCCTTCGCCGCAGGTCAACATCGAGGTCACCCGACCGAAGACTCTCTTCCTCCTGTTGCGGTGCCGTCTCCGCTCGGCGCAGCAGCGCGCGCACGCGCGCCAGCAACTCGCGCATTCCGAACGGCTTGGTGACGTAGTCGTCGGCTCCTATCTCCAGACCGACGACTTTGTCTACCTCTTCCGTCTTGGCCGTAAGCATCAGGATCGGCACCGCCGTCTCGCGCCGGAGGATCCGGCAGACCTCCAGGCCGTCCAGCCCGGGAAGCATGAGATCGAGCAGGATGAGGTCGGGACGCTCGCTGCGAGCCGTGGCCAGACCCGTTTCGCCATCGCTCGCGGTGGCGACCTGGTAGCCCTCGCGCTCCAGGTTGTACCTGAGCGTGGCTACAAGCGTGGACTCGTCTTCGACGACGAGGATCTTTTTCACCGGCCCACCAAGTGAGGTACACTCCTCAGTCCTATTCTATCGGCTGCGAGCAGGCGGCTGAAGAGCGGCACGTCACCGGGATCGTCTGAGCGATCGGCCGTCCGTCCATCCAGCCACGTGCGCGTAGCGCCCGACATGCGTAGGCTGGCAGCGGGAGGTTGGCTATGAAGTACGACCTGATCGTGATCGGTGCGGGCGCCGGGGGTGCCGTGACCGCCGCGCGCGTTTCGGAAGACCCTTCGCGGTCGGTGCTGCTGCTCGAGGCGGGACCGTACTACCCGGCGACGGAGCAGATGCCCGTCGACCTGCTCAACGGCAACGACAACTCCTACTTCTCCCACGACTGGGGCTACGAGGCCGAGGCAAACGTATCGGGCCGCGTGGCGCACATGCCGGCGGGACGCGTCGTGGGCGGCTCGTCGGCGGTGAACACCGCGATTGCGCTGCGTGGCGTGCCCGAGGACTACGACGAGTGGGCCGCGCTCGGCAACGACGAGTGGTCCTGGGAGAAGGTCCTGCCCTACTTTCGCCGGCTGGAGAACGACCTCGATTTCGATGACGACTACCACGGCCGCAACGGCCCGGTGCCGATCCGGCGCTACCAGGAGGAGGAGCTGGTGCCGGTACAGCTTGCCTTCGTGCGGGCGATGCGCGCGCTCGGCTACCCGGAGACCCGGGACAACAACGACCCGGAGTCTGCCGGCCTTGGCCACCACCCGATGAACAAGGATGGGTCGCAGCGCCTGAGCGTGGCCACTTGCTACGTCGAGCCCGCGCGGCACCGCCTGAACCTGACGGTCCGCGGCGACTGCTTCACTCGCCGCATCCTCACCGACGGCGCCCGCGCCACCGGGGTCGAAGTGGAGTCCGGCGGGGCAACCCAGATCGTGGAGGGCAGCCGCATCGTGCTCGCCGGGGGCGCCATCGGCTCGCCCGCCATCCTCATGCGTTCGGGCATCGGACCGGAGGCGCACCTCCGCGAGCTTGGCATCGATCTCGTGCGGGACCTGCCCGGCGTCGGCCAGAACCTGGACGACCACCCGATGCTCGGCGTCGTCTTCGACGCGAAGGAAGGCATCCTCAATCGAGGCGATCCGGTCGTGCAGGTCACCTACCGCTACACCTCCACCGGCGGCACGGAGCGCAACGACATGCAGCTCATGCCCGTGTCGCAGCTTGCCACCCGTTCCGGCAGGCTCGTCTTTTCCATCGGCTCGGTCGTTTACCGGCAGAAGTCGATCGGCCGGTTGACGCTGCAGTCGGCCGACCCGCACGAGCCGCCGCGCATCGAGAACCGCTTCCTCACCGAAGAGGAGGACGTGCGCCGCCTCGTAGAGGGCGTGCACATGGGGCTCGAGGTCGGCTCGCATCCCGAGTTCGAGCACATCGCGGACGGCGTGAGGACGCCGCCGGCGGCCGCCGTACCCGACGACGAAGAGCTGGGCGAGTGGTGCAAGAAGATCGCCTCCAGCGGCTTCCATCCTAGCTGCACGGCGAAGATGGCGCCGGAGGACGACCCGATGGGCGTCGTCGACCAGCACCTGCGCGTCCGTGGCTTCGACAACCTCTTCGTGGCAGACGCCTCGGTGATGCCGAAGTGCCCGCGCGCGAACATCCACCTCACCTCGATCGTGATCGGCGAGCGGGCGGGCGAGTGGCTCCGCGAGGGTACCGTCTAGTTCCATTGCGCTCGGCCAACGGGCGTGAGCGTCCCTTCGCTCGGACGCGACCGAGGCGCTGATCCAGTAGTCTTGCCCTTCTGCCTTCGCGGCGCGTGTGCCACCATGCCAGCATGGATGTGAGTGCCATTCCCGTGGTGGTCGCGATTGTCCTTCTCGCCAGCGCCGCCGTGGGCCTCACCGGCTTCGGCTTTGCGCTGACCGTCGTGCCCGTGTTCCTGCTCGTCCTGGATGTCAAAGACACCGTCGTCCTCGCCTCGCTGCTGGCGATTGCGAACCTGCTCCTCCTTGCCGTGCGTGTCTGGCGGCAAGTCCCATGGCGGACGGTAATACCGCTGCTGGTGGGTAGCTTCGTCGGCATGCCGCTGGGCCTGGCCGTGCTCCTGCTGGCGCCCGAGGATGCCCTGCGCATCGGCGTGGCAGTGGCCGTCATCGTGATGGCGCTTGCCATCGCCAGGGGGTTGCGCATCCGCTCCCAAGGGGCGGCGGGCGAGATCGCCGTCGGAGTATCATCCGGCATCTTGAGCACCAGCACCAGCCTGCCCGGTCCGCCCGTCGTGCTCTATCTGCAGGGCAGAGGACTCCCTCCTGAGCGATTCCGGGCCGCGCTCACCATGTTCTTCCTGATCGGGACCATCGCCTCGCTTGGCGCCTTTGTCGGTGCCGACGTGGTCAGCGCCAATGCGTGGCTGCTGGCCGCCACCGCACTGCCCGCGGTGGTTGTCGGCAACCTCAGCGGCGACAGGCTGCTTCGCTTCGTGGACCCGCGCCTCTTCAGCCGGCTCGTGGTGCTGCTGCTGATCGCCACGGCCCTCTCCGCCGTCGGCTCCTCGATTCACCGCCTGGCCGGCTAGACGCGCCGTTGCCACCCCGTCCGCGCCCGGCTAGACTGCCATCGATGCCTCTCCAGAAGACGCGTATCACCAAGCCCGACGGCCGTCACCTCTGGTACTACACGTGGCAGGGCACGCCCCCCACCATCGAGGCCGCTACCGCCGGCCCGACGCTTGAGTCCGAAGGATTAGAGCTGCGCTGGAACCCTCTGGTCGAGGAGTGGGTCGTGGTGGCGCCCGAACGTCAGGATCGCACGCACCTGCCGCCGGCGGAGTACTGTCCCCTCTGCCCCACCCACGACCCATCGCTGCCCACCGAGGTGCCCGCGCCCGACTATGAGATCGTCGTCTTCGAGAACCGCTTCCCCAGCTTCCGGAGGCAGCCGCCCCAGTCCCACGTACCGGCGGCGCCCTACCATTCGGCCGAGGCGGCCGGTACCTGCGAAGTGGTGCTCTACTCCCCCGAGCACGACGCGACACTGGGCGCCATGCCCGAGGACCACATCGTGCGGCTGGTGGAGGTATGGACGGACCGCTATCGCGAGCTTGGTGCGCGGCCGGAGGTGGACTACGTCTTCATCTTCGAGAACCGCGGGAAGGAGATCGGCGTCACGCTGACCCACCCACACGGCCAGATCTACGCGTTTCCGTTCCTGCCGCCGCGAGCCCGACGCGAGCTGGAGGCAGCCGGCCGCTACCGGCGAGCCCACCGCCGTTGCCTGCATTGCGACGTCGTCCGGGCGGAGACGGCGGGACGCCGGCGCCTCGTGGCCGAGCGCGATGGTTTCGTCG
Source organism: uncultured Dehalococcoidia bacterium (assembly GCA_964406605.1). Taxonomy (GTDB): domain Bacteria; phylum Chloroflexota; class Dehalococcoidia; order DSTF01; family RBG-16-68-14; genus CAYOSF01. Next base: position 6,649 of record CAYOSF010000022.1, read on the forward strand.
CGTTCGTGCCCTACTTCGCCCGCTACCCCTATGAGGTCCACGTCGTCAGCCGGCGCCACCGGCCCTCATTGACCGCGTTGACGGCCGCCGAGCGACGCGATCTGGCCGCTGTCCTGAAGACCGTGCTGCTCAAGTACGACAACCTCTGGGGCTTCGCCCTGCCCTTTGTCATGGTGATGCATCAGCGTCCCACGGACGGGCGTCGCCATCAGGGCTGCCACTTCCATATTGAGTTCACGCCGCCGCACCGCAGCCCCGAGAAGCTGAAGTACCTGGCCGGCTGCGAAACAGGCGCCGGCACCTTCATCAACGACGTCCGCGCGGAGGAGACGGCACGGGAGCTACGGTGGACGGAGCCTCGGACCTGACACCCGCGCGGGGACGCCTGGCGGACCTGCAAGTAGCGTTCCGGACCCGTTTCGGCCGGCCGCCGGAGGGAGCGGCCGAGGCCCCCGGCCGCGTGAACCTCATCGGCGAACATCTCGACTACAACGATGGGCTGGTGCTTCCCGCCGCCATCGACCGCACCGTGCTGGTGGCGTTCGCGATCCGGCAAGACGCCGAGGTGCGCATCTACTCACTCGATTTCGACCAGGAGTCCCGCTTCCGGCTGGATGCGCCGGCCGGCCGTGACGGGCAGCATTCTTGGAGCAACTACCTGCGCGGCGTGGTCCAGGTACTGCAGGAGGAGGACTTCTCAGGCCCCGGACTGGACCTGGCCGTAGCAGGTGACGTGCCCGTCGGATCGGGACTGTCGTCCTCGGCGGCGCTGGAGGTGGCGGCCTTGGGCGCGCTGCGCGCCGCGTGGGACCTGGATTTGGACGACAGGCGGCTCGCGTTGCTGGGCCAGCGCGCGGAGAACCAGTTCGTCGGCGTGCAGTGCGGCATCATGGACCAGTTCGCGGCCGCTTTGGGCGCCGCCGACCACGCTCTCCTCATCGATTGCCGTTCCCTGGACCACCAGCTCGTCCCGCTCCGCCTTGACGAGTTGGGCTACGCTCTGGTGGTCGCCGACTCGGGTCTGCCGCGCCGCCTCGAACGGTCCGAATACAACCGCCGCCGGGAGGAGTGCGCGGAGGCGCTCGAACTGCTAAGCGGGACGATGCCGCAGCGGCCGGCCGCCCTCCGCGACGTATCGGTGGCAGACCTCGAACAACATGGCGACCGCCTGCCCGGCCCACTCCGGCGTCGCGTACGCCACGTCGCCAGCGAGATGGAGCGGGTGGCCGCCAGTGTCACCGCCCTGCGCAAGGGCGATCTGGACGCGTTCGGCCTGCTTATGAACGCCTCACATGCCAGCCTGCGCGATGACTATCAGGTGAGCTGCCCCGAGCTGGATCGCCTGACGGAGCTGGCCCAGAGCCTGCCCGGCGTGGTCGGTGCGCGCCTCACGGGGGCAGGCTTCGGCGGATGCACCGTCAATCTGGTGCGCGCGGAGGCGGTGGACGTGTTTCGGGGCGAGGTCGTGGCGCCCTACAGCAGGGAGACAGGTCTGCCGGGCAAGATGTACGTCTGCCGAGCCGCGGAAGGTCTCCGTCTCCGACACTGACGGCAGCGGATCTCAGGCATCACCGCGGGCTGGTCGATTCCCCGAGGCTCGGACGGCGCGCCGGCTGCCGGCCCGATCAGGGGCAGGACTGCGCGACCAGGACCGGCTGCTCGAAGACGCAGGCCGTCAGCGTGGTGGGACACGCCGGGCCGAGACAGCCCTGCGGCTCTCCCACGCAGCTCACGAACCAGTTCGGCCCGGCCCGGCTCGCGCTGCATGTTGCCGGATCCACGGTGTAGATGAGCTCCCCCTGAGTCGCCATCCACCCCACGGCCAGAGAAATGGCCTGTCCGGCAGACATCGTCGTTCCTGCGTCCGGTGCTTTGGGGGTGGCCGTTGCCGGCGGTGGTGGTGGTGGCGCTGCGGGCTGCTGTTGGGCGGGAGTCCAGGGTGGCTCATCCGGCGCAATGTACAGATCCGGTCGGGCAGGAAGATGGCTGAGCGGGTCCACCGGCACTCCGGACAGGCGAAGCTCGAAGTGCAGGTGCGGGCCGCTCGCGTAGCCCGTCGCCCCGATAGATCCGAGGCGTTGGCCTTGATCGACTCGGTCGCCCTCCTTCACGGCGAAGGCGCTCAGGTGCCCGTAGACGCTGCTCCACCCCGCGTCGTGCTGCACAACGACGTGGTAGCCGAGCCCACAGCACGCGTATCCCCCGGCGAAGGTCACCCGCCCCGCTCGAACAGCCCGCACCGGATTGCCCGTACCGACGGCGATATCGATGCCGCTCGGGTGCCACGCCGACATCCTCTGGGAGATCCAGCCATCGGCCGGCCAGACGAACGGCACGGACTTTGGCGTGGCCGTAGGCGTCGCCTTGGGTGTCGGGCTCTGCGAGGGCGTCCCACTCGGCACGGCGCCGTCCAGCCTGCTTCTGGGCGGGAGACTTCCGAACTCGGCGGCGTGGAGTCTGAGGACGTCGTCGGCGATCGCTACGTCCCTGGCGGCGGTCGTCGTGTCGGACTTGCTCTCGGCGGGCGATTCGCTGCCCAAGCAGAGTCCAAGGATAACGGCTGTTGCCATGACTGCCACTGCGAAACCGCAAAGCGCGGCGGGTCTACGCCAACGCCCGCCACGTCCGCGAATCTCGCGAGATCGGCTGAGCGCGCGTCCCACATAGTAGGTATCGGCATGCCGGCCCGGTCTTCGTAGCGGCGGATCGGCGCGCGTAGGACGCTTGCGCGCTCAGCGAGCTCCCGCCCGGGAACAGACCCGCACCATCGATGATGAAAGGGAACTCCCATCTCCGGTCTTGGGCCATGGAGGATCCGGAGCGGGCTCTACCGGTGGACGGGAACCCTCTCGCCCCACCTCACCAGCCGGGCGGGGCGCCCGGACTCCAGGCGATGCCCAAGAGAGAGTCGCCCCGCTTCCGGTCGACGTGCCGGAACACCTCCCACTCCCAGGGCTCCACCTCCAGGTCCACCACCGGAAAGCCGATGGGCGTCCCCGATCCCACGCAGACGAAGTGGTCCAGATCGAAGGTCTCCACGCCGTACGCGTCCGCGATGACCTGCCCAACCTCTCTCTGCCAGGCCGTCGGACTTCGTCCCGGGGCAGGCACGGCGGTCGGGTTGCCGGACATGACCCTGAACGCCGCCGGATGGGCCATCCGGCCGCACATCAGGATGCGCTCGCTCCACGGCGGATCGCTGGCCCGGATGGCGCACGCCTCCAGCTTCCCGAACAGCCCCTGCCGCCGGAACTCTGGTGCGACGCAGGAGAGGCCGGCCAGGATGACGGTCTGCTGCGCCAGGCGCGGGAGGTCCATCACCCTGGCCTCCCCGAGGCCGAAGCCGGCGGGTGTGTCGCCGCACAGGGCAAGCGCCACGAAGCGCAGCCGGGCGAGTGACTTCTCCAGATACGTGTGGTTGGCCTGCCGGTAGCAGGTGTCGAACAGACCGAACACCTGGGCTCGCTGCGCCTCAGTGAGGCTGTCGGAGCGCACCGTCTCGAACTCGAACTCGGGAACGTCACGCCCGCTGGACACGCTCGTCGCTCCTATCGTCGTGCAAGGGAATCATCCCGGCTACCACCGCTTCGTCTTTCGCACCCGATGTCCGGTCAAGTCATCGGACACTGCCGCAGTGTACCAACCCCGCGGCGATGGCGGGCCACCGCCGGGCTGCGACCGGCGTCCCAGCGCGGATGACACGGCCCGTTCCGTGCCGTGGCTCCGGGCCGCAGATGTTGACGCGCCCGGAAGACGCCCGCTACCGTTGTTCCACCTGGCACCGGCCGGTGCAACGATGCGCACGTTTACGCGAAGGGAGTTCTTGAGGCTGGGGGCGGGCGCCGCCGTCGCCGCCGGGGCATCGCACGTCCTGGCAGGCTGCGATGGGGACGAGGTCACCACGCCGGTGGAGAGCCCCACGCCGGGGCAGACAGTGACGCTGGGGCCGTCCGTCAGCGTGGCGGCGGTACGGGGCGAAGACCTGGGCTCGATGACCCGCGAGGCGCTGGAGGCGCTGGGCGGGGTGGCGGAGTTCGTGCATCCCAGCGAGACGGTCTTCATCAAGCCGAACATGGTCACGCTGCCGTTTGCCTCGGCGTTGGGGGACCGGTTCGTCGTGGGAGAATGCACCAAGCCTGAGATCGTCCTCGCCGTCGCGGAGGAATGCTTGAGGGCCGGTGCGGCCGAAATCATCATCGGCGACGGCGCCCAGATGCCGAGCTTCTCCTGGGAGCACGCGACCACCTTGGACGGATCCACCAACCTCGTCCGAGAAGGCGAGCGCCTCAGCTCCGCATACGAAGGGAAAGTGACACTGGCCTGTCTCGACCAGGATTCTCCGGAGTGGGTGGACGTGCCGACCAGCGCCAGCGTCGGGCGGGTGGCAATCTCCAGCCTGGTCGCCAACGCCGACCGCGTGATCTCCATCCCCGTCATGAAGACGCATACCTGGGCCCAACTCTCGCTCTCGCTCAAGAACTTCGTCGGTGTCACGCCCCTCCAGCGCTACGGCTGGAACGGCGCCGATACCATGTATTCGCGCGTCCTCCTCGACCACAGCAGTCCGGAGGCGATCGCTCAGCTCTACCTCGATATCGTCCATACCGTGCGGCCGGACCTCGCCATCATCGACGCCTCTATCGGAGTCGAGAGCGACGGTCCGACCGTCACCGATGGCGGCCTCACCGTGGACATGAAGGACCGGCTCGGCTCCTGGCTCCTCCTGGCCGGCACAGACCTGGTAGCGGCCGACGCGACGGCCGCGCGCGTCATGAGCCACGAGCCCTCCGACGTGAAGCAGATCGTCATGGGCTACGAGATGGGACTGGGCGAGATGCGGGAGGAATCGATTGAGATCGTGGGCGAGAAGCTCGATGATCTGCGCGTCGACTGGCTGCCCGCGAAGCTCGTCAATGCCGGATCGCTACGCGGGCCGCACTATGGCCCTACCGGGACTTGGGCTCACGCGGCGGCCTCTACACGTCCACCCACCCTCGGTTGACGACCAGGAGCCGCAGCTCGGTCATCTCCTCGATTGCATAGCGCAGGCCCTCACGCCCCAGGCCGGACCTCTTCACCCCGCCGTAGGGCATGTGATCGATGCGCCAGGTCGGCACGTCGTTGACGACGACACCGCCCACGCTGATCCCTTCGAACGCCTCCAGGGCATGCTCCAGGTCCCGAGTGAAGATGCCGGCCTGCAGGCCGTACTCCGAGCTGTTCACCTCGCGCACAGCCTGCTGGATGTCGCGGAACGGGTAGGCCAGGACGATCGGCGCGAAGGCCTCCTCCACGCAGACCTTTGCCGTAGTGGCGACTTCTGCCAGCACCGTCGGCTGGAAGAGAGCGCCGTCGTTCTTGCCGCCGGTGAGAACGTGTGCGCCCCGCGCGACCGCCTCGTCGATCCACTCCCGCACGCGTTCGACCGACTGGTTGTCGATGAGCGGACCCACATCCGTGTCCGGCTCCGCCGGATCGCCCACCTTCAGGCCTCGCACGCCTTCCACCAAGCGTTCGACGAAGCCGTCGTAGATGGCTTCGTGAATGTAGATGCGCTGGACCGAGATGCAGCTCTGCCCGGCATAGGAGAAGCCGCCTGCCAGCAGGCGCTGCAACGCGTAATCGACCGGCGCCCCCTCGTCCACGATGACGCCCGCGTTGCCGCCCAGCTCGAGCACGACGGGCTTCCTGCCGGCGATCTCCTTGAGCCTCCATCCGATGTCCGACGAGCCGGTGAACGTCAACAGCTTGAACCGATCATCGGTAACCAGGGTCTCGGCCGCGCCGCCGGGAATGGGAAGCACGCTCACTGCGCCTTTTGGCAGCCCCGCCTGGTCGATGATCTCCGCCACCACGAGCATGACCAGCGGCGTCTTCGACGCCGGCTTGAGCACGACGGGGTCCCCCGCCGCGATGGCCGGCGTCACCTTGTGAAGCGCGAGGTTGAGCGGGAAGTTGAACGGCGATATGGCCAGCACGGGCCCGATGGGGAAGCGTCGGGTGATGCCGAATCGGCGGTCCGCCGCAGGCGCCCAGTCAAGCGAGAGCGTCTCGCCGCCGATTCGCTTCGCCTCCTCCGCCGCCGTCCCGATGGTGAGCAGCCCGCGCTCGAACTCCGCCGTCGCATCCTTCAGCGGCTTCCCCGCCTCCTTGACGATCAGGCCGATGATCTCCTCTCGACGCTCCTCCATGCCGCGCCGGATCCGCAGCAGGATGTCCTGGCGCTCGTGCGACGGCAGGCGGCGGGTCCTCTCAAACGCGCGCTCCGCTGCCGCAACCGCCTCCTCCATGTCGGATTCGGTGGCGTAGCTGGTCACGCCGACGAGGGAACCGTCGTAGGGGTTCACGACCTCCAGCGGGCGGTCGGAGCGCTTCCACTGTCCCGCGACGTAGTATGGGCGTGATTCGGCCATGTGCGATCCCTCCTCTCGACGCGGGCGACGGCCGCCCGCCTCCCTTCTTGGACTAGCCTCTGTATAGCATGGAGAGCGCCCGGCTACGATCCCGCGCGCGGGCTGCCCGCGTCAGCGGCGAGGATCGATCTCCGCCACCTCCACCACCCTACCCTCCTGGACCGAGCGCTCCGCGGCGAAGGCGATCAAGGAAGCCTCGCGGGCCACCTGGCCGGATGCGAACGGCGGCTCCCTCGTCCGCACGCAACGCAGGAACTCCTGCACCTGAACCATAGCCCCCGGGTGAGCATGCCTCAGGACCGACACCTCCTGCACTGTGATCTCCTCTCGCTCATTGGAATCCTGGCCCCCGCTTACGGAAAGGAGACCCCTGGAGAGGTCGGAGCGGACCATGCGGCCGTTGCGGCCGATGAGACCCACCTCGTAGCGCTCGTGGCTCCAGTCGGACGGCGAAAGGAAGAGACAGAGGTTGAGCTGGCCGATCGCGCCGTTCTCGAACTCGATGACCACTGCGGCGTGGTCTACGCTGTCGCCGTACTCGAGGTATCGCGGGCTGCCGTCACGCTCCCGGCGCTCCAAGTAGCCGCCGCCCGGCCGCAGCACCGCCCGGGAGCCGAACGCACAGACGCGGCTCGCCCGCGAGCCCAGGAACCAGTTGAAGAGGTCGAAGTGGTGGCAGTCCTTCTCATTGAGGGCCCCGCCGGTCCGAGCCTGTGAGTGGTACCAGGCGGTGTCGGGGAACGGGCGGCGAAACTCCTGGCACCAGACCATCTGCGGCTGCCCGATCTCGCCCGAGGCGGCGATAGCCGCCATCCGCCGGTAGTGACGGCTGTAGCGGTACACCAGACCGAGCTGCAGGAGCCCGCCCGTCTCTTCGGCCGCCGCCAGGATCGCGTCGATGTCCTCCACGGTATGCGCGATCAGCTTCTCCAGCAGTACGTCCTTGCCCGCCCGGAAGGCCGCGACCGCCACCTCGCGATGCAGGTCGTCGGGAACGGCGATGACCACCGCCTGGACATCGGCATCGCGCAGAAGCTCGGCGTAGTCAGCGAAGATGCGAGGCTGCGCGTCGCCCTGCCCGGCCGAAAAGTCGGCCAGGCGCAGCGCCTCCGCGTCCGAGTCGCACAAGGCGGCTACTTCGGCGTCCGGGCAGGCCAGCAGGGCGCGCAGGTGAACGTTGCCCTGCGCTCCCAACCCGATGATGCCGATGCCTATGCGCTCGTCAGGCAAGAGATGTCCTCGAGCGAAACCTGCTGATCCCTCCGGATGACGCCCGGATGTGGGCTCCCACTCGGACGGACTACAGGCTACGAGTGCCCCCGCACTGCGTCAAGCGCTTGTCACGGTCCGCCACCGTTGGTGTGGCTCGGCCAGAACTGCAGCTCTCCCCGGCTATCCGCCGTTCTGCCGCTGCGCCATGTAGTTCACGTAGCGGCCCATGGCGTTGGCGGCGCTGGATATGTCGGGGAAGAGCGCCACGCCCGCATTGGACAGCTCTTCCCGTGCCTGCTGGGCCGCCTTCCTGCGCCACTGCTCGCGCGCTTCCGGCTCTCCCATGATCAAGATGGCGGGTTTTCCGCTCTTGATCCCCAGCCGCTTCGCTTGGTTCATGGTCTGGCGGAACATCTTCCCGCCGTCGTTCCGGCCGAGGGCATGCTCGATCCCTCGCATGTTGGCGATGATGGCGTCGAAGTTGGGGCTGGCGGCCATCATCTCCATGATGGCGAACGCCTGCGCTCGGCCTCCGCCGAGTATCGAGCCGTCGACCGGGTTGCCGACCCAGTCCCAGGCATGGGGCAGCGGCTTCCGCAGCTTCTTTCGCATCGCCGGGGTCAAGGTGGGAAGCTCCAGGCCGGCTTCCTGGCAGAGGTCCGCGGACTCCACCATCTCACCGCCCGCACCGCCCATGACAGCGACCCGGTTCCCTTTGACCGGGGTCGCGCTTCTGAACAGCACCGCCATGTCGATCAGCTCGTTGATGGTGGTCACCTCCAGGGCGCCCGCCTGGCGGACCGCCGCGTGCCATATGGTCATCTCACTGGCCAGCGCCGCGGTGTGAGAGGAAGCGGCGTTCTGCCCTCCGGGCGTGCGACCGCCCTTGAGGATGACCACGGGCTTCTTGGCCGCCGCCCGGCGCAGCGCCTCGAAGAAGCGCTTGCCGTCGCGCAGCCCTTCGACGTACACGCAGATCGCTTCCGTGTCGGGGTCCACCGCGAAGTGGTCCAGGAAGTCTGCGTCCGTGAGATCGAGTGCGTTTCCGTAGCTGATCACCTTGCTGAACCCGAGCCCCCGGGTCAGCCCGCGCCCGATGATGCGGAAGCAATGGCTCCCGCTCTGGGACAGCACGCCGATGTTGCCCGGCCTGGCTGCGAAACCCGGTTCGAAGGTGAGCTTGCCCTTTGGATAGTAGACACCCATGCAGTTGGGCCCGATGACCCGGATGCCCGCCTCCTTGATCCGCCTCTGCACCTCCCGTTCCAGTTCGGCCGCGTCCTTGCGCCCCGTCTCGCTGAAGCGAGCGGTGTACAGATGAATGAGCTTCGTCCCCTTCGCCTTCGCTCCTTCCACCAGGTCCAGGACGGCGCCGGCGGGGACGGCGGAGATGACGAAATCCACCTGGCCGGGTATGTCCTCCAGCCGCGGGTAGGCCTTCAGTTTGAATAGCTTGTCAAGCTTGGGGTTCACCGGGTAGATCGGCCCGGGGAACCCGATCTCGACCAGGCCCTGAACGAACTCGTATCCCTGACTGTGTTGGTTCGACGAAGCGCCCACAACGGCAACGCTGCGCGGCCGGAACAAGGCCTCCAGTTCGTCGCCGGCGGTCCGCTTTGCTGTAGTTGGTTTCCTGCTCATTCCTTATTCACCTGGCGGTATGCAGTCTCCTATAGGGCCATCAAGACCCAAGGCCCCGTTGTCGGTGCGTGAGCTCCGAGGGGGTATTCGAGCCGGTCCGGGGGCGCTGAAGGAGCGCCCGCACAGAATTATATCCGCTGCGGTGTTTGCGGTACAGCGCGAGGCGGCGAGGCCTGGCCGCGGATACCGACGGCCTGCCCCGCGCTTGATCGCGGAAGGCAGCTAGGACTGAGGCTGGGAGGCCGCCGAGGCGTCATGCTCCGCCTCCCATGTCAGCAACCGTCTCTCTCCCTCGAGGGCTCTGATGTCGGTGACGTCCTGGGTGACTTCCAGGCATCCCAGATACTCGCCCTTGGCACCGCGCACGGCGAAGTACCGGATCTGGACGAACCGGCCCTGGAAGTTGATCCAGAAGTCCGCCACGTCTTCCCGCCCGCTCCTGAAGCTGTCCAGGATCTCGTTGACGACGTGGACGCTCTTCTGCGGGTGGCACTGCTGGACCGCCCGTCCGATGATCGCCGGCATCCTCTCGAAGATCCTCGTCTCGGGCTTGCTGAAGTACCGTACCTTGTCGTCCTTGTCCACGTAGGTGATGTCCACCGGCAGGGTGTTGAGGATCGCTCCGAGCGCCTCCCGCGATAGGCTGCCCGTCTCGAAGGTCACTTCGCCGTCCGCTCCGGGCTCGCCGGTCCGCCGCTCATCCGCTTCGGGGGCCGTTCGCGGCACGTCGGGCGTGAAGCAGCAGTACCCGATCTCATCGAACTGCCGCCCGATCTCCTTCCACTCCCCCTCCCCAATTGCGTTGAGCGCGGCCGGAAACAGGATGTTGCTCTCCTTGTGGAAGTGGCTTTCCAGAAGGTCCGCCAGCGTGTCGCCTACCTGACTCAGTTCTATCGCGGCTTCCTTGGCAACCGTGGCCGGCTGGTCAGCGATGGCCTGGTAGAGGCGCTTCTCCGTCTGCCGTATCTCGTCGTGCTCCATCCACATGATGGCCGGAGGCTGCGTGATGCCGTGCTTCTCCAGGTATGGGAAGAGGACGTTCTCCTCCCTCAGATAGTGACTTTCCGAATCCTTCAGCAGCGCTTCGATCTCGCGTATCCGCTCCATCTGTGTCGAGACGTCCTCGGGGCTTGTCGCGCGGACCAGATCTTCCGCCAGGTCCCGCATCTCCTCGGCCAACCCGAGGACCGCATCGTGCTCCTGCAGCAGCGTGTGGATCGGATGCCCGGCGGGAGCCATGCTATTCTTGTCGTCTTGGGCGTCCTTCATCGCCTCGATGTGGAGCTCGCAGAGGCGGTGAACGTCTTCCGCGGGCACTCCTTCAGCTACGAGTTGACCCTCTATCCGGACCAGCTCGTCGGGGCTGGCTGCGCCGAAGGCGTCCTTGAACCTCTGCCTCAATTCGCTGGGATCCGTCCCGGCCTTCAGGGCCTCGATCAAGCCCCGCAATGTCTCTTTGTTGCCTCGTCCCTCGCTCATGACCATCCTCCTCGTCAGCTTCCTGATTGGCCTCGCTCAAGGCGCAGGTGCCCAATTTGCGTTGGCATGCGGACGGACGAGCCCACCGGGCTTGAGGGCTGCCGCGTCCAGGACCTAGACTACCGTTACCGCCGGGCTGCGTAAGCGACTTAAGTCACCGTTCTACCACGATTTGTGAAACCTGTGACAAAAGTCGCTTCGCTCAGATGCCTTGGGCCCTAGGCTGTTACTGTACGCGGCTGTCCCATGGAGCACGGCTGGGCTTTTCCGCTGCCGAACGGCCTGCGGAGCCCGGCCCAAGGAGCGAATGACAGAGGAATCACGGTCTAGAGACGACGCAGGGCTACAACACCGCGGTCTGCTCGGTCGCAGCGTGAGCAGGCGCGGGTTGCTGGCCCCGTTCTTGGCGGGCGGCACGTCGCGCTCCGCCCAGAGCACCGGCCGCGCGAGCGAAGACGGAGGGTCGCCGCCCGGGCATGAGCCGCGTGTCAACGTGCGATGCGGTGCCTGCGGTGGGTTCCACGGCTTCACCGCCGGGGCGTGCCCCACCGCCGCGCGGCAGCAGGCGTTCGCTCGGGCATTCGGGCGGGCCCAAGCAGAGGCGGGACCCGGACTTCGCTCCGGGTCGGATGAAGAGGAAAGGGGGTAGCTAGATGGCCGAAGAGAAGATGCTCGGTCCCAGGGTAACCCGCCGCAGGTTCCTGGCGGCCGGTGCCGCGGTGGGCGCGCTGGCCGGGCTCCAGTACGGCGCCGGCAGGTACCTGACCGGCCTGTCCAGCGCCGACGACGGGGGCGACGTCAAGGCGCTCGCCGTCGACGAACTGGTGCGAACCGTCTGCTCGCCCAACTGCACGGGTGCCTGCGGGCAGAACGCGTGGATCCGGGACGGCCGCATCGTGAAGATCCAGCAGGCGAAGGACTACGCCGACGAGGTCTACAACCCGCGCGGCTGCATGAAGGGGCTGTCCTACATCCAGTCGATCTACGGGCCGGATCGCGTTCGCTACCCGTTCATTCGGGAGGGCGAGCGGGGCGAGAACAAGTGGCGTCGCGTGAGTTGGGAAGAGGCCCTGGACTACATCGCGGACAAACTGAAGCAGATTATCGATGAGGACGGCGCCGAGTCGGTCTACTTCTTCCCTCAGCTCCCGGGCACCGGGCCCATCCAGAAGGGTGCGGCAACCCGGCTCGCCGGGCTCCTGGGCGCCTCCCACGGCACTTTCTACGACTACAACGGTGACCTGGCCCTGTCCATGCCCATCACCTTCGGCGTCCAGTGCTCGGACCACGAGACGAAGGACTGGGCGAACTCGCGTTTGATCCTCCTCGTCGGCTCCAACCCGGTGGAGACGCGCATCCCCGACGCGCATTTCCTGTCGGACGCGACGGAGAACGGCGCGCGGATCGTCGTGCTTGACCCCAAGTTCTCGGCCACAGCCGCCAAGGCCGACGAATGGGTGGCGATCGAGCCGGGCACCGACGCCGCGCTGGCGCTGGCTCTGGTCAACGTGATCCTGCGTGAAGGGCTGGTAGACGAGGAGTACATGGCGAACTACTCCGACGCACCGCTCCTGGTGCGTGGGGACACCGGCAAGCGCCTGCTCGAGTCTGACCTCGCGGCCGGCGGCAGCGACGTGAAGTACGTCGCCTGGGACCTGGCATCGAGCGGGCCCGTGACGATAGGGACCGAGAGACTTGGCGTGCCCGACGGTATCCAACCGGCGCTGACCGGCTCGTATGAGGTCACGCTCGCCGACGGGAGCACGGTAACGGTGAGGCCCGGGTTCGACCACGTTCAGGAGGGCCTGGCCGAGTACACGCCCCAGGCCGTCGAAGCGATCGCCCACGTCCCCGCCGAGAAGATCGAGAAGCTGGCGCGCGCCTTTGCCACCACCAAGCCCGCATCGATCATCGTGGGCGCCGGGGCGAACCACTGGTACCACTCCGATCTCATGGGCCGGGCGTTCTCCCTGCTATCGGCAGTGACCGGCAACGTCGGGCGCAGCGGAGGCGGCATCAGCGTCTACGTCGGCCAGTACAAGCTCCGGTTCAACGTGGCTTCCTGGTGGTTCGCCGAAGGGAAGAAGCCGAACTTCATCCCGCCCATGTACATGGTCCACGGCGCGACCGAGACGATGAGCCCGGACATCAAGCTGCCGGAGAACGGCTTCAAGGCGATTCTCATCTCCCACAGCAACTTCCTGAACCAGTCGCCCAACCTGAACAAGCTCTTCGAGCGTCTGGACAGGGAGACCGACCTTGTCGTCGTCATGGAGTTCGCCATGACGCCCACCGCCGAGTACGCCGACGTGCTGCTTCCTGCGGCGACCTGGTACGAGAAGATGGACCTCATCGCCACGCCACTCTACCCCTTCTTGCAGCTCATGCAGCCGACGGTCGAGCCGCAGTTCGAGTCACGCACCGAGTTGTGGATCTACCGCGAGCTGGCGAAGCGCATCGACCCCGCTCTCGCAGCGGAGTACTACGACACGGACGAGGAGGAGATCATCGCCACTGTCCTGGCGGAGGGCGGTCCTGAGGTCGAGGGCATTACCATCGACCAGCTCAAACAGGGACCGGTCCGGCTCAACGTGCCCGACCCCGATGTGATGTTCCACGCCCAGATCGAGAACATGGAGCCGTTCCCGTCGCGGACGTATCCCTTCCCGCTCGAGGCCACGCAGAAGTTCGTCAAGACGGGGCGCATGGAGTTCTACAAGGAGGAGGACCGGTTCTTGGAGCTGGGCGAGGCGGTGCCGGTCTACAAGCCGCCCTTCGTTGCCGATGACGCCGCCGCGGAACGCGACCAGTACCCCCTGGTGCTGCTGTCCCCACACGAACGCTGGCGGGTGCACTCCACCTACTCCAACCAGCCCTGGCTGCTCGAGATCAACGGCGGCCGGCCTGAGGTGTCGATTCACCCGTCGGAGGCGGAACCGCGCGGGATCAGCCATGGCGACCTTGTGGAGGTCCGCAACGGCCGAGGCGCCACCAAGTGCTGGGCGCGCGTCACGGAGCAGGTGCGTCCGGGAACGGCCAACCTGTACGAGGGCTGGTGGATCCGCTACTTCCGGGAGGGCCATGGCGTGAACGACCTCACTGCCGACCTGATCAACCCGATCCACGAGATCTACTTCTTGCCGAACGTGTGGTCGCCCGTGACGGCGTGGAAGGAAGTGCTCTGTGACGTGAGGAAGGCCTGAGGAGGCTGGCTATGGCAGAGGAACGGAAGAAGAAATGGGGCATGGCGGTAGACCTGGACCGATGCGTCGGCTGCTGGACGTGCGCGGTCGTTTGCAAGGAGGAGAACAACATCCCGATGGGGCTGTGGTGGAACCGCATCCTCACCCGGGGCAAGAACGGCATCGATATGCCGGAGGGCGAATATCCGCACCTGGAGATGGGGTACCTGCCGCTCGCCTGCCAGCACTGCGAGGACGCCCCCTGCGTCAAGGTCTGCCCAACCAGAGCCACCTACAAGCGGGACGACGGCATCGTCCTCATCGACTACGACAAGTGCATCGGCTGTCGCTACTGCATGGCTGCCTGTCCCTACGGCGTGCGGGTGTTCAACTGGGAGAAGCCGCAGCGCATCCCCGATTTCGGCTACGGGATGGTGGAAGCCCGCCCGAGGGGTGTAGTCGAGAAGTGCACGCTTTGCGCGCATCGGGTGGACGAAGGGATAGAGCCCGCCTGCGTGGTCTCTTGTCCCGCCCAAGCGCGCATCTTCGGCGATCTGAACGATCCGGAGAGCACCATCAACGAGGTAATCCGCGACCGGGACGGCGAGCAGCTCATGAAGGACAAAGGAACGAAGCCCCAGGTCTTCTATCTGAACGGAAGGAGGAAGCGGCCGCTGTGACTGGGCAAGTAGCGTATCGCGGTTGGGTAGCCGGTCTCCTGGCCTTGATCGGGCTGGGCCTGGCTGCCTGGATCTACCAGTTGAGCAACGGGCTGACCGTCACCGGCATGAACAACGTGACGAGTTGGGGTCTCTACATCATCGCGTTCATGTTCTTCGTCGGTCTGTCCGCGGGCGTTCTGATCGTAACGGCTGGTGCGCAGCTTATGGGAGCGCGGCAGTTCCGCCCCCTCACGCGCGTGGCCGTAATGCTGTCCGGAGCTTCGATCCTCGTGGCCGCTCTCTTTGTGCTGCCGGACCTCGGTCACCCGGAGCGGGCGTACCGAGTGGTGACGTCCGGTCAGTTCTTCTCTCCGCTCGTCTGGGACGTCTTCGTCATCCTCACCTACCTCGGCATCGCCTCCCTGTACTGGTGGCTGCTTACTCGGCCGAAGGAGAGCCAAACGGCGTTGACCGTGATGGCCGTCGTATCGCTGCCGGCGGCGGTCCTCCTCCTCTCGACCGACGCCTGGGTCTTGGGTCTTCTCGTGGCCCGCCCGTTCGCGAACAGCCCGCTGCTCGCGCCTCTGTTCATCTCCTCGGCGCTCGTTTCCGGCATCGCTCTGCTTCTCGTCGTCTCCCTGACCCTCCAAAGTCTGAACCTCTTCAAGGTTGAGCAGGAAACCCTCGAATCCCTCGCGAAACTCGTCGCATGGTTCATTGCCATCGATCTGTTCCTCCTGTTCGCCGAGGTATTGACGGCCCTGGCCAGCAACGTTACCGAGCACAAGGATCAGGTGATGCTGTTGCTGAACGGAAACCTGGCGGGCTTCTTCTGGCCGGAGGTAATCCTGGGCGGGCTCGTCCCGCTGGCGATCTTCGCCCTGCCTCGGACCAGGCGCAATCCCGGTCTGTTGGGACTCGCCGCAGCCCTGGCTCTTGCCGGGGTGTTGCTGAAGCGCATCAGCATCATGATGGCCTCCATGAGCCTGCCGTTGATCGACCTCGCGCCCGGCCAGTCGTTTGGCAGGTTCGTCGAGCCGGGCGGCAGGTTCTGGCTCCAACTCGGAGAGTACACTCCGACTTGGGTCGAGTGGTCGGTGGCGGCGGGCATCGTGGCGTTCGGCGCCCTGCTGGTGACGATCGGGATGCGCTACCTGGTTGCGCGGCGGATGGTGACCCCCGGGCTGCCGGCGACCGGTTCGGACGCTCCGGGAGTACCGGCTGGATGACCGGGCACGCCGTGGTGAACGACACCCAAATGCGCGATCCCGCCCTCGATGCACCCGATGCGCCGTCCGCGCGGGCAACCGTGTACGCGATCCTGTCCGCCTGCTTCACTCCCCCAACCGCCGGACTACTGGAGGACGCCGGGAACGGCGCGCTGGCGGCTGCGCTGGCCGCCGCGCTACCGGAGTTATCGACTGAACAAGAAGCCTGGGAGCCCGCGCTGCAGGCGTTCGAGGCCCTGGAAGAACAACTGGCGCCCGGCGGGCCGTGCGAAACGCTGCGGGCGCTGCAGGTGGAACACACGCGTCTCTTCCTGGGACCCGGCCTTCCAGTTGTCCCGCCCTACGAGTCGGTCTATGCGGACCAGGAGGACGGCAAGACGCCGGGGCCGCTCTGGGGCCCGGCCGCCTTCTCCGTGCGGGCCGCCTATCAGAAAGCCGGGCTCGCGCCGCGTGCCGGAGACGAGCCGCCGGATCAACTGGCGGCCGAGCTGGAGTTCATGGCCTTCCTTTCGCAAAGGGAGGCAACCGCCGCGGCTGCCGGTGACGCGGAAGAATCGGAGCGCGCGCACAGATATCGCATCTCATTCCTGGCTGAGCACCTGAGTCGTTGGGCGCCGCTCGTGGGGGAGACACTGGCGAAGGAGGCCCGGCATCCGCTGTACGGGGCCGCGGGCCGCTTGCTGCGGGCGGTCCTAGCAGCGGAGGGATAGACCGCCGCTCCTCCCCGATCGGGAGCAGGGTACTGTGGTGACAGAACGGCCGGTCCTTCCCGTCCTCGACGAGGTCAGGTGTACTGCCTGTGGCGACTGCGTCCCCGTGTGTGCGCCGGGTGTGCTTGCCGTAGTCGATGGACGCCTCGAGTTCGCGCGTCCTGACCGTTGCGACTATTGCGGCGATTGCGAAACGGCATGCGGCGAGGAGGCGATCTCCTGCCCATACGACATCGTCTCCGGCTCCCAGAACGCGAACCATTCTCGTCGTGGTCAGCACTAGGCGAACGCAGCGCACATACCCCTTCGTGTCTCCAGGTCATTGACTGACCGAATCCGCCTACCTAGTATTGGGTGGAACCCGACGCGACCTTCCCGGCTCAGCGTTCGCCGTCTCCGTTCCTGAGCACGGCATCGGTAGTCAGACCTTGACAGCGGTCCAGGACATCCTGCGCAAGACACCGTACTTCGCCGACCTTTCGGAGCGGTGCCTCGATACGATCACTCAAATCACGGTGCAGCGCAGCTACAGGCGCGGCGATTTCGTCTTCCACGAGGGGGACGCCTGCGAGGGTCTCCACGTCGTCAGGTCCGGTCGGGTCCGCGTCTACAAGATCTCCCCCGAGGGACGGGAGCAGGTCCTCCTCGTCGGCGAGCCGGGAGAGGCGTTCAACGAGGTCCCGGTCTTCGACGGCGGACCCAATCCGGCCTCGGTGGAGGCGCTTGAGCCGACGGTCCTGCTCCTCCTCCCCAAGACCGCCTTGCTGGCAGTCGTCGAAGCCGAGCCGGAGATCGGACGGGCATTCACTCGTGTCTTTGCGTCGCACCTGCGCCGGCTGGCGCTGCTCGTGGAGGAGCTTTCCTTCAAGACGGTAGCGGGTCGGGTGGCCCGTATTCTCCTCGAACAGCTTCCCCCGCCCGCCGAAGGAGGAACCGCGCAGCCGGCCCCCCGACGCCTCACGCAGCGCGAGATCGCGGCCATGGCGGGGACGGCCCGCGAGGTCGTAGCCCGCGCCCTCAAAGCGCTGGAGCAGCAGGGCGCGATCCGTGTCGAGCGGGGCCGGATCGTCGTGCTGGACAGCGAGCTCCTGGCGGCGGCCGGCAGGTAGGCGCCCACCCGATGCGGGGCCACGGACCGCGAGAGCCCGTGGCCGCCCACGGCGCCGGTACCGGCGGCCGCGCATGTTGAAGCTTGCAGGCCGCGTAGTACAATGGGGCTGCCCGGAGAACCCCGCAAGGGCAAATACGCAATCTACCGTTGGCAGCAGGAGGGTTGACCTTGCGCGTACGAATCGCAGGCGGCTTCATGGCAGTCCTCATCGCCCTGATCTCGGTCAGCCGGGTGGGCGGCCAGACACCTGCCATTCGGGTTACCTTTCTTGATTGCGACAGCAACCCAGAGGTCGTCTTCATCGTCAATCTGGGGTCCGCGTCCCAAGACCTGACCGGGTGGGCACTCTACAGTGACCCTATCGACGATCCTTCGCAGCGCTTCGATCTCTCCGTCGTGGGCTCGCTTGCCGCGGGGGACCGAGCGAGGATCTTCAGCGGCGGCGGATCCCCTTCCAGCGATCCAGACACAGGACGGTACCTCTGGGAAGCCAACTCCAAGTACCGTGACGGCGATCCAACCGATTTCCTCCAAGTCGTAGACGCCACCGGCGCGATCGTCGATCAGCTCAACTGCGGCGAGGAGGCGTTCCTGCCCACGCCGGGCGCACCGGAGCAGCCCCTCGAGCAGGAATGCGACCCTTCGTACCCGGACGTCTGCATACCCGTCGGTGCGGACGACTACGATTGTCTGGGTGGAACGGGCGACGGACCCAACTACATCGAGGGCCCTCTACAGGTGCTCCCGCCCGACCCGCACGGCCTCGACCCCGACGGCGACGGCACCGCCTGCGAGGCTCAAGGCACCTCTGAGGTCGCCGGAGCGTCCCAGGAACCGGACGGGCCCGTCGCGGGCTTAGGACCTCCCGGTTCGCGTGGTGGGAACGCTCTGAGCTTGCTCCTCGCGGGGCTCGTCGGCGCGGGGATCGCCTGGCTCATCGCCGGGACGGCAGGCGTCGGCTTTGCGGTGAGGGGCGCCCGTGGGAGTGCTCAACGGACCTCGGCCTCGGCGTCGTCCGGCCCCACGGCGGTCGCCCCGGCTCAACCCGCTGGAGCCGCTGACGTCGAGCTTGCGCCGAAACCGCAGCGCGCGGGTCGCCCCGGGTGGCTTTCGGCCGCCCGGAGCAGGCTGGCGAGTGGGTCCGTGATCGAGCCCCCTCGCTTCAAGCCCCCGCGCGCACGCAGGCCCTAGTGAAGACGAACGCCGGAAGGACCAGAAGCCGGGCTCCCTGGCGCGCCCACGAGTGTTAAGGCATGCAAGCGACGCGAACCCGACGATGCCTCGTTGTTCTGGCCGTCCTCCTGTCCGCCGCTCTCCTGGCCGTTGGGGAGAAGGACATGTCGCAGGCGAGCAGCTTCGTCGTCGATAGCTCAGTCGACGCCGTCGATGCCAACCCGGGCGACGGCACGTGCGCCACCGCTGCCGGCGAATGCACCTTGCGCGCGGCGATCCAGGAGTCCAACGCTCTCGTCGGCCCCGACGCAATCAGCCTGCCGGGCGGCGACTACGAGCTGACCATCACCGGCGACAACGAAGACGAAGCAGCCACGGGCGACCTCGACATCAGAGACAGCGTCGCGATCACCGGCGTCGACGGCGCGACCGCGACCGTGGTCGACGGGGCGGGGCTGGACCGAGTATTCGACATCGATCCCGCTGCCGCCGGCATCAGCGTGCAGATCTCGGGCGTGACCGCTCGCAACGGCGACGCCGTCGTGGGCGGTGGCATCCGCAACGTCGACGCCACGATGACGCTCGATAGCAGCGCTGTCACTGACAACACCGCCAGCAGCGGGGGCGGCATCGTCAATCAGGGTGGCGGCACGATGGCCCTCACGAACGTGGTCGTGAGTGGCAACGAATCCGGCGTCGCCGGCGGCATCAGGAACAACGGAACCGTGGAGCTGACCAACTGCGCCGTCCAGGGCAACACGTCGGCCGATGACGGCGGCGCCATCGTCAATCACGGTACGCTGACGGCCGTCGATACGATCTTCGACGACAACTGGTCCGGGGACAACGGCGGCGCCTTCTGGGGCGACGGCGTGCTGGAGCTGTCCGGCGGCGCGGTGAGCGGGAACACCGCGGCCGACGAAGGGGGCGCGATCGTGAACTTCGGAGGGGGCGTCGCGACGCTCTCCGACACGGTCGTCAGCGGCAATTCGGCGCTGAGCGGCCGCGGCGGCATCGTGAACTTCGGCGGCAGCACGATGACGCTCGCGAACGTCACGGTTGCCGGCAACGGCGCCCGCGATGTCGGGGGCGGCATCCTGAACGGCGGCACGCTTGCGCTTCGAGACAGCACCGTCAGCGGCAACAGCTCCGACGGCGCGGGCGGGGGCATCTTCCTGGAGGACATCAGCACCGCGACGCTGACCAACGCTACGATCAGCGGCAACACGAGCGCGGCCGGCGGCGGTGGCCTCGCCAACCAGGGGAGCTTGACCGCCACGAACGTCACAATTGCGTTCAACTCGGCCAGGCTCCCCGGCGGCGGCATTGAGAATACGGGCACCGCCTCGCTCGAGGGCAGCATCGTCGCCGCCAACAGCGGTGACAATTGCGGGGGCACCGTCGCGGTGGGCTCCGAGGGTCACAACCTGGACGACGGGAACACGTGCGGCTTCGCGGCCGAGGGAGACATCACGAGCACGGGCGCGCAGCTCGGCCCGCTCCACAACAACGGGGGCCCTACCCAGACGCACGCTCTCCTTCAAGGTAGTCCCGCCATCGACGCCGGGAGCGATACCTGCCCGCCGCCCGCCACCGACCAGCGGGGCGTGAGCCGGCCCCAGGGTCGCGCCTGTGACATCGGTGCGTTCGAATTCGCGTCCACCGCGCCCACTCCAACCGCTACTCCAACGCCCGTCGGCGACGCGAACTGCAACGGTGCGGTCAATAGCGTCGACGCGGCGCTGGTGCTTC
Organism: uncultured Dehalococcoidia bacterium; assembly: GCA_964406605.1. Taxonomy (GTDB): domain Bacteria; phylum Chloroflexota; class Dehalococcoidia; order DSTF01; family RBG-16-68-14; genus CAYOSF01. The sequence continues at coordinate 27,213 of CAYOSF010000022.1, forward strand.
AGCTAAGCGCGGGTCTGGTCACCTCGTTGCCCTGCCGGCAGAACGCCGATACGAACCTGGACGGCGCCGTCAATGCGATCGACGCCGCCCTCATCCTCCAGCTCACCGCGGGCCTCATTCCGAGCCTGCCGCCGCCTTAGGCGACGCCCGGTTCCCCAACGGGGCGAGCACCGACCTCGATACGAGCCGCGGCGGATGTCCGCTACCTACTGAGCAGGTACATCGCCGTCAGCGCACACATGATGCCCAGCACGTGCGAGCCGCTCAGGTGCTCCTTGAGGAACAGGAACGACAGGAAGACCGTGACCGCCGGGTACAGTGAGGTCATCGGCACCGCCAGCGAGACGCGTTCGCGCGACAGCAGCATGTAGAAGCACGCGGTGCCGACGGCCGCGCCCACGCCCCCCAACATGGCGTAGCCGATACCGGCGCCGTTCATCTCCAGGGGGACGAGCTGCCCGGACGCGGCAAGATACACCACGAGCACCAGCGGCACGACGATGAGGCTGCCCCACACCAGCACCTGCTGGTCGATTCGCTCCACGGCCAGCTTGCTGAATACTCCCCACGTGCCCCATGCCGCTACCGTGGCAGCGGTCAGCCCTATCACTTCAGCGCGCATCTCATCACTCCCGTTGCACCGAGTTGGTGGCTGCTGCAGTCGCTCAACCGTGCGCCGGGGGTCGCTCAAGGCGCAGGCTTCCGGAGCACCACCACAGGCCACACGATAGACGACGCACTCGTTGGGCACCAGCGGTCCGTTCGGCCTGGACACGCCTCCGCGCTATCATGCACCAGAGGCCGCAGACAGCCTTGGGTATGGGCGAAACAGCCCGACGCGGGCCTGGGGCAGTGCAGAGTCCTTCCCGGGAAGGGCTCTGCCGGGGGGTCTGGGGGGTGCCCCCCCAGATTCAGGTTTTGAGGCCGCGAGCCGCCCTTCCAAGGAAGGGTGGCTGGGCACCGGCAGATGTTCTTCAACAGGCTCCGAAGCCCGACCAGCCGCCGGCTGCCATACTGAGCACCAGCGAAGGACTGTATCGATGTGCGACACCATGGTGGTCATGCCGGACGCCTCCAAGGACGGCATCACCCTCTTCGCCAAGAACAGCGACCGTCCTGAGTTCGACTCGCAAGCCCTCGTCCTGAACGAGCGCCTCCGACACGATCCCTCGTCCACTGTCGCGCCGCAATACGTGGAGATCCCCCAGGTGCGGGAGACCTACCGCACGCTCGGCTTTCGCCCCTACTGGTGCTGGGGCTACGAGATGGGCATGAACGAGCACCGCGTCGCTATCGGCAACGAGGCGCTCTACACCAGGCCGCTGTACCAGGAGGAGAACCGGCGCGAGCGCGGCCTGATCGGCATGAACCTGCTCCGGCTCGCTTTAGAGCGGGGCAAGACCGCCTACGAGGCCATGCGCGTCATCGTCGACCTCGCCGAGCGGTACGGGCAATGGGGCTCCGCCGTCCCCGGCCGGTCGGACGAGGACGGCTCGTACGGCAACTCGTTCCTCATCGCCGATCCGGGCGAGGCCTGGGTGCTGGAGCTCGCCGGACGGCGCTGGGCCGCGAAGCGGATCACGCGGGGCGCCTACGCCATCTCCAACGAGCCCACCATCACGACCGAATGGGACGAGGCCTCGGACGACCTGGTCGACTACGCCGTCGAACAGGGCTGGTGGCCGTCCTCCCGGCGCGACGCCTTCAACTTCGCTTGGGCCTATAGCGCCCACGAGCAGCGCGCCAGGGAAGGCTCGCACATCAGGGTGATGCGCGCCCGCCAACTCCTGCGGGAGCCCGAGGACGGCATCGACGTCCCCTGGCTCATGCGCATCCTCCGTGATCACCTGGAAGACACCTTCCTGCAGGGCCCCATGTTCACCCCCGACAACCCCGACTTCCACACCCTCTGCATGCACGCCTCCCCGACCGAGTTCACCTGGGGGAACACCGCCGGCTCCGTCGTCGCCACGCTGCCCGCCGAGCCGGCACGCCCGTCGACGTTCTGGGGGAGCCTCGTCACACCCTGCACGGGCCTCTTCACCCCGTTCTTCATCGACGCCGGGGTCCCGCCGGCCCTGGCAAACGTCGGCACCGCCGGCGGCGCCGTCCGCGAGCCGGAAAGCGCACCCTTCGACCAATACGATCCCGCCTCTCCCTGGTGGGGGTTCAAGGACCTGCTCGACCGGATCGCCCAGGACTACAACGCGCGGGCTCCGGTCGCCAGGGCGGTGTTCGACAAGCTGGAGGCCCGGCGGCTGGAGGACACCGACCGCATCTGCCACCAGACCCATGCCCTGCGCAGCGACGGCCGCAACGAAGAAGCCTCCGACTTGCTCACCAACTTCGTCGCGGACCGCTGGG
>CAYOSF010000023.1:0-28508 GCA_964406605.1 uncultured Dehalococcoidia bacterium
TGCTCCAGCCCCAGGATGCGACGAGCCGACATCGAGGTGCCAAACCTTGCCGTCGCTGTGAACGCTTGGGCAAGATAAGCCTGTTATCCCCGGGGTAGCTTTTATCCGATAAGCCACGGCCCTTCCACACGGAACCGTAGGATCACTTTGCCCGACTTTCGTCCCTGCTCGGCTTGTAGGCCTCACAGTCAAGCCCCCTTATGCCAATGCACGCGACGGGTGATTTCCATCCACCCTGAGGGGACCTTTGGGCGCCTCCGTTACAGTTTGGGAGGCGACCGCCCCAGTCAAACTGCCCACCAGGCACGGTCCTCCTGCTTGCTCAGGAGTTAGAAGGCAAACCAAAGAAGAGTGGTATTTCAACGGCGGCTCCCCCAAGCCCGAAAGCCTGGGTTCAAAGCCTCCCACCTATCCTACGCAACTTTGACCCACCGTCAGTGCCAAGCTGCAGTAAAGCTCCACGGGGTCTTCTTGTCCTGGCGCGGGTAACCCGCATCTTCACGGGTCTTGCAATTTCGCCGAGTCCCTCGTTGAGACAGCGCCCAAGTCGTTACGCCATTCGTGCGGGTCGGTTTTTGGCCGACAAGGAATTTCGCTACCTTAGGACCGTTATAGTTACGGCCGCCGTTCACCGGGGCTTCGGTTTGGCGCTTCTCCCGATAAATCGGGATGACGCCTCTCCTTAACCTTCCGGCACTGGGCAGGTATCACCCCCTATACTTCAGCTTACGCTTTTGCAGAGAGCTGTGTTTTTGTTAAACAGTCACTTGGGCCAATTATGTGCCACCTCATTAATAAACAAGGCACCCCTTATCCCGAAGTTACGGGGTTAGATTGCCGAGTTCCTTAACGAAGGTTCTCTCGATCACCTTGGGACTTTTATCCCCACCTACCAGAGTCGGTTTGCGGTACGGGCGCTCTTACTTCAACGATAACGAGGCTTTTCTTGGCGGCTTGGGTACAGCTGAGTCGCTTCGGGTTTCCCCTTAGCTTCCCCCCATCTTCAGCTACAGTATCCGGGGTGGATTTTCCTGCCCCGGCATCACCTATAATGAGGAACGCACCATGTCCAATAGGCACGCTCAACCTGCCCTTCCGCGTCCCCCCTTTACCTCCGTAAAAGCGGTACGGGAATAATAACCCGTTGTCCATCGCCTACGCCTTTCGGCCTCGGCTTAGGCCCGACTAACCCTACGCGGATTAACCTTCCGTAGGAAACCTTAGGTTTTCGGTGGGTGTGTTTCTCACACACCTTACGCTACTCATGCCGGCATTCTCACTTCCCTAAGCTCCACCATTCCTCACAGAATAGCTTTATGGCTTAGGGAACGCTCCCCTACCATCCTAGCAAGCTAGAATCCATAGCTTCGGTGGTGGACTTAAGCCCCGTTGGATTGTCGGCGCAGCACCACTCAACCAGTGAGCTGTTACGCATTCTTTAAAGGGTGGCTGCTTCTAAGCCAACCTCCTGGCTGTCTGGGCAATCCTACTTCCTTTACCACTTAGCCCGCTCTTGGGGACCTTAGCTGATGGTCTGGGCTGTTTCCCTCTCGACTATGGAGCTTAGCCCCCACAGTCTCACTCCCAGGATTATATTTACGGCATTCGCAGTTTGGTTGAGTTCGGTAACCTCACGGCCCCTGGCTCATCCAGAGCTCTACCTCCGTAAAATATCTCCTGAGGCTGCACGTAAATGCATTTCGGGGAGAACCAGCTATTTCCGGGTTCGTTTGGCATTTCACCTGCACTACCCACAGCTCATCCTAAAGTTTTGCCTAACTCACAAGTTCGAGCCTCCACTCAATTTTACTTGAGCTTCACTCTGGCCATGGGTAGATCACCCGGTTTCGGGTCTGATCCATGCGACCTGCCCAGTAAACTGAGCCTCGCCCTATTCAGACTCGCTTTCGCTTCGGCTCCGCAACTAAGTTGCTTAACCTAGCCACACAGATCAACTCGTCGGTTCATTCTTCAATAGGCACGCCATCACCGAGCACTCAATTGGACAGTCAAACCTCAAGGCTTCGCTCAATACGCTCCCTAAGCCAACGTTTAGCTTGACCGCACTCCTTCGTGCCCAATTGAATGCTCGGCTCTGACTGCTTGTAAGCATAGAGTTTCAGATTCTATTTCACTCCCCTCCCGGGGTGCTTTTCACCTTTCCCTCACGGTACTGGTTCACTATCGGTCATCACAGGTATGTAGCCTTGGAGGATGGTCCCCCCAGGTTCCCACGGGGTTTCCCGTGCCCCGTGGTACTCAGGATGACCAGCGGGAGTCCCGTTCCTTTCGCTTACTGGGCTGTCACCATCTATGGCGGCCCGTTCCAGGGACCTTCTGCTAGGAGACGGGATTGATCACTCCCTGCGGGCTCATGCCGCACCCGCTGCTGGATCCTACAACCCCAGTGGTGCATAGGTCGGCAGACCACTCAGTCACCTCTGGTTTGGGCTGTTCCCCTTTCGCTCGCCGCTACTCAGGGAGTCTCGGTTGATTTCTTTTCCTCCGGGTACTGAGATGTTTCAGTTCCCCGGGTTCCCTCCACCAGGCCTATGTGTTGAGCCTGGGGTGCCCGGAGATGAGTCCGGGCGGGTTGCCCCATTCGGGAATCCCCGGTTGAGTCTGCTCGGCGACTAACCGAGGCTTATCGCAGCCTTGCTACGCCCTTCTTCGGCCTGTGATGCCAAGGCATCCACCGCGTGCCCTTAGTAGCTTGACCTACAGTAAAGCCCGCGCACTACGTGGTGCCTGCTCCGTCCGATCTTGCTCGGAACGGAGCGCTACGCTGTTCAGTTGGTAACGTACGGCGGACGGCCCCTGCCGTCCTCCCGGCTCAATCGCCGGCCCCTGCCGCCCACCTCTCGTCGGCGGCGCGGGTCAGCGGTTCAGCCCCAACACAACCCATCGGCCTGATGCTTCAGGCCGATGGCAGAAGTTATCATCAGGGCAGACGGGTGTTATTCGATTGCGCGAGACGCTGCTGTCATCTAGCTCTTGCTCACCTCTCAGCGGAAGTATAGCCAGCCGGGCCGCTTTCCGCAAGCCCCGGCCGGCATGATTCGTGCATGGTGGAGCCGAGGAGACTCGAACTCCTGACTTCCGCCTTGCAAAGGCGGCGCTCTCCCAACTGAGCTACGGCCCCCTTAGGATCGTCGGCCGGCCGGTCTCGCGTCTGTGACCGTGTGAGGAGCGCGCGGCCAGAACTGACGACCGGCCAACAGGTTAGCAAACGGGCGCCCGGCCGGCAACAGGAGCTGGCCACGGACAACGTCGCCCCAGCCTCTTGCGAGCATGCGCGACCTCTTGACGCACGTCCGTTCTATACCTATACTGGCCGCATCTGCGAACACATGTACGGAGTCGTCGCCTATGTCGCTTGCGCAACACCTGGACCGCATCCGATCCGACCGCGAGCTGGCCCCCAACTTCTGCGCCTGGCATCACCTGACACCGGTCCCCGCTGACCTGGTGCCGTTCCCCGAAACTCTGGACGGAAGGCTCGCCGGCGTGCTCTCCGCACGCGGCATAGGCAAACTCTACCGACATCAGGGAGAGGCGGTGGCCGCCGCGCTCGCGGGCGAGAACGTGGCGGTGGTCACGCCCACCGCCTCCGGGAAGACGCTCTGCTACAACCTGGCGGTGCTCCAGACCCTCCTGCACGACCCGGACGCCCGAGCGCTCTACCTGTTCCCCACCAAGGCTCTGGCGCAGGACCAGCTCGATGAGTTGCACGGCCTCGTCACCGACCTGAACGTCGACGTGAAGACGTTCACCTACGACGGCGACACGCCGGGCGACGCCCGTCGCGCAGTCCGCGCCGCCGGCCACATCGTCATCACCAACCCGGACATGCTGCACACGGGTATCCTCCCCCACCATACGAAATGGGTGAAGCTCTTCGAGAACCTGCGCTTCGTGGTCGTCGATGAGCTTCACCAGTACCGGGGAGTCTTCGGAAGCCACGTCGCCAACGTCCTGCGCCGCCTGCGCCGCATCTGCCGCTTCTACGGTTCCGATCCGGTCTTCATCTGCTGCTCCGCAACGATCGCCAACCCCGGGGAGCTGGCAGAGCGCCTGCTCGGCGCACCGGTGAAGGTCGTGGACCGGAACGGTGCGCCCAGGGGCGAGAAGGTGGTGGCCGTCTACAATCCGCCGGTGGTCAACCGCGAGCTGGGCATCCGGCGCAGCGCCCTCAAGGCGGCAAGGACGATAGCCGCGAACCTTCTGCGCTCCGGCGTCCAGACTATCGTCTTCGCGCCCAGCCGGGTGACCGTGGAGCTGCTGCTGCGACGCCTCCGCGATTCGATGCGGTCGAAGCCGGGCGAACCGCCCGCGGTGCAGGGCTACCGGAGCGGATACCTGCCGAGCGAGCGTCGGGCGATCGAGGCCGGACTGCGCGACCAGAAGGTGCGCGGGGTAGTTGCGACCACCGCCTTGGAACTGGGCATCGACATCGGCGGTCTGGACGCGGCCGTTCTGCTCGGGTATCCAGGCACGGTGGCCAGCACCTGGCAACAGATGGGGCGCGCCGGCCGGGGAGACAGCCTCTCCTTCGCCGTCCTGGTGACGAACTCCACGCCCCTCAACCAGTACCTGGCCCATCATCCGGAGTACCTGTTGGAGACGGCGCCCGAAGCGGGTCTGATCAACCCGGACAACCTCATCATCCGCGTCAGCCACCTGAAGTGCGCCGCCTTCGAGCTGCCGTTCGGCGAGGGTGAGGAGTTCGGGCCGGATACCGCGGACCTTCTGCGCCTGCTGAGCGAGGAGGGGATCCTGCACGCCGCCGACGGGCGCTACCACTGGATGACCGAGGCCTACCCCGCCGAGCAGGTGAGCCTGCGCTCCGCATCCATAGACAACTTTGTCATCGTGGAGGACGGGGCAAAGCCGAAGGTCGTGGGCGAGATGGACCGGCCCTCCGCTCCGCTCCTGATCCACGACGAAGCGATCTACATGCACGGCGGCCAGCAGTATCACGTGGACCGTCTGGACTGGGAGGAGAAGAAGGCATACGTGCGGCCGGTGGACGTGGACTACTACACGGACGCGAACCTGGCCGTCGACCTGAAGGTGCTGGAAACGGGCGCGGAAGCCGCCAACGGCGCCTGTCGCCGCTACCACGGGGACGTGGCGGTCACCTTCCTGGCGACCATCTTCAAGAAGATCAAGCTGGACACGCAGGAGAACGTCGGCTGGGGGAAGATCCACTTGCCCCAGGAGGACATGCACACGACGGCGTACTGGGTGGCCCTCAAGGAGTCCGCCTGGGCAGGGCTCAACCCGGCGGAGCTGCAGTCCGGGCTGTGGGGGATGGCCCACCTCCTCGGCGGTGTCGCTCCCCTCTTCCTCATGTGCGACGCCAAGGACCTCCAGGCGGTCGCCCAGGTGCGGTCCCCGTTCACCGACGCCGCCACCGTCTTCCTCTACGAGCGAAACCCGGGCGGCGTCGGGCTCGCCGAAGGGCTCTACGCAGCCCACGACGCCATGCTGGCCTCGGCCCTGGAGCTGGCCAGGAACTGCGGCTGTGCCGACGGTTGCCCGTCCTGCGTGGGGCCGGGGCTCGACGATGCCCCTGACAGCAAGCGCGCCGCGATCACGATTCTGAGCAGGCTTGTGGGCAATGGAGCTTCGTGAGCGGCTGCGCCTCGCTCTGGGATCGAATGCGGCGGCGCATCGGTCCGTGCCCGCGCCGAGACAACCGAGAGAGCCCGCCCGCGTGCCCGTCGCGCCTGTCGGGCTTCGTGTTGCCCGGGCGGACGGCGGAACCGTCTATCTCGCCGACCAATCCTGGCCGCTCGACCACAGCCACGGCCGCCTGCCTCTCGGAGACGCCCTCTCGCTGGCCACGGCCGCGCTATCGCGGCTCGCGCCGGGCCTCAAGAAAAAGGACCTCGCCCGCGCGGCCTACGTGGACGTAGAGACGACAGGGCTGGCCGGGGGCACCGGGACATACGTCTTTCTCACAGGCATCGGCACGTTCGAAAGAGACTCCTTCCGAGTGCGCCAGTTCTTCCTCGCCGACCTGCCCGGAGAGCGCGCAATGCTGACGGCTATCAGCGACCTGCTCGGGGACCGGCCGGCGCTGGTCTCATTCAACGGCCGGCGGTTCGATCTGCCTCTCCTCGCCACCCGCCTGACGCTCAACCGCCTGCCTTCCCTGCCTGACATGGAGCACTTGGACCTCCTGTACCCGGCCCGCCGGCTCTACCGGCGACGGCTGCCCTCTTGCCGCTTGGGAGAGCTGGAGGAAAGGCTGCTTGGCTTCACCAGGGAGGACGACGTACCGGGATGGGTCGTACCGTCCCTGTACATCGAGTACATGCATACAGGCAGGGCAGGCCCTCTGCGAGCCGTGTTCCGGCACAACGCCCTGGATATCCTCTCGCTCGCGGCGCTGCTCAGCCACCTGGGTCAGGTTATCGGCGGGACGGCCCCCGCCGAGGGACAGGACTACGTAGCCATGGGCCGTTGGGACGAGTCGGAAGGGCGGTTCGCCGAGGCGGCCTCCGCGTACGACGCGGCGCTGCGTGTGAGCGACGACGGAGCGGCCCGCTCGACCGCCCGACACCGGCTAGCCCACCTCTACCGGCGGCAGAGCCGCGTGGAAGACGCCGCTCGCCTCTGGCTGGAGGAAGCCGAGAGCGGCGGGACGGTAGCCGGCCGCCTTGCAGCCATGATCGAGCTGGCGAAACTCGAGGAGCACCGCCGCCGGCGCTACGCGGAGGCCGAGGCGCTCACGAGAAGAGCGCTGTCCTTGCTGGAGGTGGCGGAACTGAGACGGGCGGCGCCGACACACCCGCAGCTCCAGCGGGACGCGCTGGAACACCGGCTCCGGCGTCTCCTCCGGCGTCAAGCATGGGGGCGCATCCAATCCAGAAACGCCAGCGCGCGTCCCGCCTCTGCGAGGGCGGACGGGAGGTCCCGGGCGGCTTCTCTACAACGTTAGGCCACGGTTGGGAGGGCGGCGCGCGCGCGTGTATACTGGAGGCCGCCTTGCGCTCGGTTTCTCCGCAGTGCGAGGCTCGCCGTCAGCCGGTCAGCAAGGAGGAGAACGTCGTGGACGCGAAGGCCACCGCCCGAGAGCGCGTGGAGGCTGTGCGCGACAAGCTCATCGAGCTGAGCCACAGGATTCACGCCAACCCGGAACTGGCGCTCGAGGAGGAGAAGGCTTGCGCCTGGCTGGCCGATCTGCTCGAGGATGAGGGTTTCTCCGTCGAGCGGGGCGCCTACGATCTCCCCACGGCGTTCGTCGCCCGTTCCGGCAGCGGTTCTCTACACGTCGGGATCTGCGCCGAGTACGACGCTCTGCCCGGCATCGGGCACGCGTGCGGTCACAACATCATAGCGATGGCCGCGGCAGGCGCGGGGATCGCCGCCGCGCAGGTGGCGGACGAGGTGGGACTCACCGTCAGCGTGATAGGCACGCCGGCCGAGGAGGGCATGGGCGGCAAGATCATGCTCCTGGACCGGGGAGCCTTCGCGGGGATGCACGCCGCGATGATGGTGCACCCCGCGCCGACCGACGTGGCGGAGCCTCCGGTTATCGCCGTTCGCCACTTCGACGTGCACTACACCGGCAAGGAAGCGCACGCATCGTCCTATCCCGAACGCGGGATCAACGCAGGCGACGCGCTCACGATCGCCCAGGTCGCAATCGGACTGCTGAGGCAGCACATCCGGCCGACCGACCGGATCCACGGCATCATCACGAAGGGCGGTGAGGCGCCCAATATCGTGCCGGCTCACACCTCGGCCAAGTACTACGTGCGCGCCCGGACGCTGGACCAGCTCAAGGAGATCAGCGCCAGGGTCGACCGCTGCTTTGAGGCGGGGGCGCTTGCTACCGGAGCGACGCTCGAAATCGTAGACGTCGAGAAGCCGTTCGCGCACATGCGGCACGACTCGGAGATCGCGGCCATCTACAAGCGCAACGCCGAGGCGCTGGGCCGGACGTTCCCCGACTTCAGGGATGCGCTGCAGCGTTGGGCAGGGTCCACCGACATGGGGAACGTCTCGCTGGTGCTGCCGGCCATCCACCCCATGATCGGCATCGACTCATTACCGGCCACGAACCACCAGCCCGAGTTCACCGAGTGCTGTATCACCGAGGCCGCGGACCGAGCCGTGATCGACGGAGCCGTAGCGATGGCCTGGACGGCGATCGATATCGCCACAGACCCCCAACTGCGGGATCGCCTGATCCAACAGTCGCCTGATGAGCGGTAGACACGCAGGAGTCGCGGCTTGCGGGCGGAGCAGGGCTCAGTGCGCTCGCGCAGCATCAACGCGGCGGCGCGGCGGAGAGTAAGGAGAGCCGGGATGGCAAAGAAGCAGGCTACGCCGTACGGATCCTGGAAGTCACCAATCACCTCGGACCTGATCGTGTCGGAGACCATCGGCATCGGAGAGATCGCTCTGGACGGCGGGGACACGTACTGGACGGAGATGCGGCCGATGGAAGGCGGTCGATACGTCATCGTCCGGCGCACCCCCGACGGGAGGAAGAGCGACGTCACACCAACACCGCTCAACGCCCGGACCAGGGTGCACGAGTACGGAGGTGGCGCGTTCGCCGTGGCGGACGGTGTCGTCTACTTCTCCAACTTCGCCGACCAGCGATTGTACCGACAAGACTCCGGCGGCCAGCCGCGACCGATCACGCCCGAAGCCGACCTGCGTTACGCCGACGGCGTCATCGACCCGCGGCGTGGCCGGATGGTCTGCGTCCGGGAGGACCACACCGCCGCCGACCGCGAGGCAGAGAACACGTTGGTGAGCCTGGACCTGGCGGACGAGGGCGAAGCGGCGGTGCTCGTCTCCGGCAACGATTTCTACTCGTCACCCCGCCTGAGCCCGGACGGCGAGCGCCTTGCCTGGCTGACATGGAACCACCCCAACATGCCGTGGGACGGTACGGAGCTGTGGGAGGCCAAGATCCTCCCGGACGGGTCCGTAGCCGATGCCGAATGCGTCGCGGGCGGAAAGGAAGAGTCGATCTTCCAGCCGGAGTGGTCGCCGGACGGCGTCCTCCACTTCGTCTCCGACCGGACGGGCTGGTGGAACGTCTACCGGCGGCGCGAAGGGCGGGTGGAGCCGCTCTGCGAGATGGAGGCGGAGTTCGGGCGACCGCAGTGGGTCTTTGGGATGTCGACCTACGCGTTCTCATCAGAGCGCCGCATCATCTGCGCCTATATAGAGCAGGGCATCGGGCGACTCGCCAGCTTGAACGCGGAGACCGGCGCGCTGGAGCCGATCGACACTCCCTACACCAGCTTCGGAGAGGTGAGGGCGGCGGGAGACCGCGTCCTGATCGCCGCGGGCTCCCCCACCGAGTTCGTGTCCCTCGTCCAGCTCGACCTGACATCGGAACGGCGCGAGGTGTTGCGCAGAACGAGCAACGTGCAAATCGACGCGGGGTATCTCTCATCACCGGAGCCACTGGAGTTCCCCACGGAGAACGGCCTGACGGCGCACGGGCTCTACTATCCACCCGCGAACCGCGACCACGAAGGGGAGCCCGGCGAGCGGCCGCCGCTGCTGGTGAAGAGTCACGGCGGTCCCACCGCCGCTGCGTCCAGCACGCTCAACCTTGGGATCCAGTACTGGACGAGCAGAGGGATCGCCGTCCTCGACGTCAACTACGGCGGGAGCACCGGCTACGGCCGCGAGTACCGCAAGCGGCTCGACGGGCGGTGGGGCGTGGTAGACGTCGACGACTGCGCAAACGGAGCCCGTTTCCTGGTCAAGCGCGGCGAGGTCGACGGCAAGCGGCTCGCCATCACCGGCGGCAGCGCCGGCGGCTACACGACGCTCTGCGCACTGACCTTCCGCGACCTGTTCGCGGCAGGAGCGAGCCACTTCGGCGTCAGCGACGCGGAGGCGCTCGCTAAGGATACGCACAAGTTCGAGTCGCGGTACGGGGACGGACTGATCGGCCCGTACCCGGAGAGGGCAGCGCTCTACCGCGAGCGCTCCCCGATCCATTTCACGGACCGCCTGTCCTGCCCAACGGCGTTCTTCCAGGGTCTGGAGGACAAGATCGTGCCGCCGGACCAGGCCGAAACGATGGTGCGGGCGCTGCGCGAAAAGGGGCTCCCCGTCGCCTATGTCGCCTTCGAGGGTGAACAGCACGGATTCCGCCGCGCCGAGAACATCAAGCGCGCCCTGGACGGCGAACTCTACTTCTATTCCCGCGTGTTCGGGTTTGATCTCGCCGAACCGGTAGAGCCCATCCCGATCGAGAACCTGCCGTGAGGGCCTGGGTGCCCGCAGTGACATCATCGAGGAGGCAGAGAGCCTTCGGCGCCGGGCGGGAACACACCCTGCAGAGACTGAACCCGAGAGGGAGGAGAGCGATAGGAGCGCAAACATGAAGGAGTTGAAGGACAAGGTAGCGGTCGTCACCGGTGCGGCCAGCGGTATCGGGCTCGGGATGGCGGAGCGGTTCGCGGCCGAAGGCATGAAGGTCGTGCTGGCGGATATAGAGCCGGGCGCGCTGGACGAGGCCGAAGGAGCATTGAAGACGAATGGGGCGACTACGCTGGCCGTGCGCTGCGACGTTTCGAAAGCCGATGACGTGGAGGCGCTCGCCAAGAGGACCGTCGACGAATTCGGTGCGGTCCACGTCGTCTGCAACAACGCGGGCGTCGGTCCACCCGTCGGGCCGTTGTGGGAGCGAAGCGAGGCGGACTGGCAATGGGTGATAGGCGCCAACCTCTGGGGCGTGATCCACGGCGTCAAGGCCTTCGTGCCGATCATGCTCGCGCAGGGCACCGAGGGTCACGTCGTCAATACGGCGTCGTTGGCTGGGATGGTGTCGGTGCCGTGGATGGGGATCTACAACGTGTGCAAGCACGCCGTCGTAACGCTCTCCGAGACGCTGTACCGCGAACTCGAGGCGGCCGGGGGGAAGGTGAAGGTCTCGGTACTCTGCCCGGCGTGGGTGAAGACGCGCCTGGCCGACGCGGACCGGAACCGTCCGCCTGAGCTCCAGAACCCCGAGCGAGAGCAGACGCCCCAGGAGCAGATGATAGAGCAGGCGCTCCGGGGGTTCCTTGACTCGGGCATCAGCACGGAGCAGGTTGCCGACGCCGTGGTCAACGCCATCAAGGAGGAGAAGCTCTACATCCTGACGCACCCCGATTCAATGGAGGCAGTACGGACCCGCATGGAGGACATCCTGCAGAACCGCAACCCCAGCGGCCTGCCGGTCTTCTGAGAGCTGGAGAGCGGAGGAGCATGACCGACAGAACGTTCGCGTCCTGGGTGGAGCCGATCGCCGCCCAACTCCGCGAAAGCCGCGCGCAGATCATCGCGCTGGCCGGCTCCGCCCCGGCAGAGGCGTGGAGCAAACCCAGTCCGAATGAGGGATGGACGTGCAAGGACTTGCTCGCACACCTGGCGACCGGAGATTGGGTCTGTCAGACGGTGCTGCGCGCCGCCGTCGGGGACGAGGCGGCGGACCTGGAGGTCCCTCGCGACTTGGACGCGATGAGTCGGGGCAACGCGCGCCTGCTCAAGGAGCGAGCGACTTGGTCGGTCGAGGAGCTTCTGCAAGAGGTACAGGCACTGCGCGCCGCCGTCGGGAACGAGGCGGCGGACCCGGAGGTCGTTCGCGGCTTGGACGCGATCAGTCGGGGCAACGCGCGCCTGCTGGAGGAGCGAGCCACTTGCTCGGTAGAGGAGCTCTTGCGAGAGGTACAGGCGGAGGGCGAGGAGACGCAGGAATTGCTGGCCCGCCTGACGGAAGCGCACGAGCCGCTCAGCGTTAGGGACGCCCCGATGAGCCTGGGCGAGTACCTGCGCGGGTTTCCCAACCACGACCGCCGACACCTTGCGGAGCTCCGCAGGGGACTGGCGACCTAGAGGAGTATGGAGATGCGGGTCTCGATTTCAGCGGGTCTTTCCGAGGACAACTGGGAGGAGGCGGCCACCTATGTGGCCGAGGCCGAGCGTCTTGGGGTGGACAGCGTCTGGTCGGCGGAAGCGTGGGGCCACGACGCGGTAACGCCCCTGGCCTACCTCGCGGCCAAGACGTCCCGGATTCGTCTGGGCACGGGCATCATACAGGCGGGAACTCGCACGCCGGCGCTCGTCGCGATGACGGCGATGAGCCTGGCATCCATGTCTGGAGATCGCTTCATTCTCGGCCTCGGTGTGAGCGGCCCGCAGGTGGTCGAGGGGTGGCACGGAATCCGCTTCGAGCGCCCGCTGCAGCGCATGCGAGAGATCATCGACATCGTCCGCCTGGCGACGAGCGGCGCACGAGTCCAATACTCGGGGGAGTTCTACCAACTGCCTCTGCCAGGCGGCGAGGGAAAGGCGCTCCGCTCCAGCGCTACACCGCGCTCCAACATCCCCGTCTACCTTGCCACGCTGGGCCCGAAAAGCCTGGAGATGACCGGCGAGCTGGCGGACGGCTGGGTCGGCACTTCCTTCATGCCCGAGCATGCCGACATCTTCTTCGACCACATCGCGCGGGGCGCCGAGCGAGCGGGGCGCTCGCTCTCGGACCTGGACCTGCAAGCAGGCGGTGCGGTTGCCTTCTCGGACGACGTCGAACGCGTGGTGCGGGCGCGCAAGCCCGGGATCGCCTTCACGCTCGGCGCCATGGGGTCGCGGCGGCACAACTTCTACAATGCGGCGTTCCGCCGCGCCGGATACGAAGAGGTCGCGGCGGAGGTGCAGAATCTGTGGCTGGACGGGAAACGGGACGAGGCCGCGGCTCGAGTGCCGGACGAGATCGTCCTGCGGACGAACCTCCTGGGCACCGAGGCGATGGTCAAGGACCGCATCCGCGCCTATCGAGACGCCGGCGTGACGACGCTGCGCGTTGGGCCCGCGGGGGATTCGCTGCACGAGCGGCTTGAGACGCTGGGGCGAGCCGTGAGCCTGGTGAACACCGTGAACGACGAGCCCGGGGACGTCGGCTCCTAGCGCCGCAGGGGATGCTTCCATCGTGCCCGTTCGTTGGTCTGATCTGAGGGCGGGCGGATCGCTCGGAATTTGCGTCGCGGCGGAGCTGGGCCGTGCGCCGCGCCCGTTTCGCCGGATAACCAGCATTGCCTTTCATTGACAGAACGGGCTGTGCTAGAATGGCGCGGACGCCTTCGCCTTGCCGGACACAATCCCGCCGCGGCCGGCGGGCTGGGCGCACGCATTGAAGGAGGGCCTATAGGTTTGACCAACGATCCCCAGGCGCAGCCGGGCGGCGGCGAGACGACCGGAAGCGAACCGCCGAACGACATGGCAGCTTTGTTGGAGGAGAGCCTCGAATACCGGTCTCCCCAACGAGGCGAAATCGTCGAAGGCCAGGTGATGGGATGGGACCGGGACGGCGTCCTGGTTGACATCGGCGCCAAGTCAGAGGGCATTGTCCTCAGGCACGAGATGCAGTCCTTGGGCTCCGACCCTGAAAGTAGGGTGAAGGCGGGAGACAAGTTGTTGGTCTTCGTCGTGCAGCCCGACACGCCGGACGGCCAGATCGTGCTGTCTCTCGACCGGGCCCGCGGGGAGCAGGGCTGGCACACGCTGCAAGAGCGGTTCGAGTCCGGCGAAAGCTTCGAAGGAGAGGTCACCGGCTACAACAAGGGCGGCCTGCTGGTGAACGTGGAGGGCGTGAACGCGTTCGTGCCCCTGTCGCAGGTTGTCGGAGTCAGGCCGGACCGAGGTCGCGACGACGGAGGCAGCAGTCTGGCCGAAGCGGTGGGCCGCACCCTGCGGCTGAAGGTGATAGAGATCAACCGCCGACGCAACCGGGTCATCCTCTCGGAGCGAGCCGCCCTCCAGGAATGGCGCATCCAGCAGAAGGAGCGGCTGATCCAGGAGCTGCATGAAGGGGACATCCGTCGTGGGCGCGTCAGCAGCGTCCGCAGCTTCGGCGTCTTCGTCGATCTGGGAGGAGCAGACGGACTCGCTCACCTCTCGGAGCTCTCGTGGGAGCGCGACAAGTCGCCGTCCGAGCTGTTCCGCGTGGGAGACGAAGTCAACGTCTACGTGACCAAGATCGACGCAGAGAACAAGAAGATCGCGCTCAGCCTGCGCCGGGCCAACCCAGAGCAGTGGGACAACGTGGTCAACAAGTACAGAGAGGGACAGGTGGTCACCGGGCTGGTGACCAAGCTGGTTACCTTCGGCGCCTTTGCGCGGATCGAAGGGCCGGTGGAGGGTCTGATCCACGTCTCGGAGCTGGTCGACCGTCGCATCGGCCACCCAAAGGAAGTCGCGCGTGAGGGAGACCTCCTCCCCCTGAAGATCGTGCGCATCGAACGGGACCGTCACCGGCTTGGTCTGAGCCTCCGGCGCGCCCGCAACGAGGGCGAGGCGATGGGATTCGTCTTCAGTGACGGCGGCGAGGTGATCAGTGTGCCGGAGGACATCCGGGAGGAGTTCGAGGCGCGCGAGGGTCCACTGCCCAAGCCCGTTGCGGAGGAGGCCCCCGTTGCGGAGGCCCCGGCCGGGGAGGAAGCTCCCGAAGGGTTCGAGACTCCCGCCGCCGAGGCACCGGCAATGGAGGAGGCCGCCCAGCAGCCTGAGACCCCCGTCGCCGAGGCACCGGCCGCGGAGGAGCCCGAGGCTCCCGTCGCCGAGGCGCCAGCCGTCGAGGAAGCCCCCGAGCAGCCTGAGACTCCTGTCGCCGAGGCACCGACAGTGGAGGAAGCCGCTGAGCAGCCTGAGACTCCCGTTGCCGAGGCGCCGACCTCAGAGCAGCCTGAGACTCCCGTCGCCGAGGCCCCAGCCGCTGAGGAGGCCCCTGAGCAGCCTGAGACTCCCGTCGCCGAGGAACCAACCGTTGAGGAAGCTGCTGAGGCGCCCGAGACTCCCGTCGCCGAGGCGCCGGCCATCGAGGAGACCCCTGAGCAGCTTGAGGCCCCCGTTGCGGAGGCCCCGGCCGGCGAGGAAGCTCCCGAAGAGCTCGATACTCCCGTCGCCGAGGCAGCAGCCGTCGAGGAGGCCCCTGAGCAGCCTGAGACTCCCGTCGCAGAGGCGCCGGCCGCAGAACAGCCCGAGACTCCCGTCGCAGAGGCGCCAGCCGTCGAGGAGGCCGCTGAGCAGCCTGAGACTCCCGTCGCAGAGGCGCCAGCCGTCGAGGAGGCCGCTGAGCAGCCTGAGGACCGCATCGCGGAAGACACTCCGCCGTCAGACGAACCGCCCGCCGACGAGGAGCCGGAGGCTCCCAGCTCGACCGAGGACGAGGAGAATCCGGCACAACCCTGACAGACAGTAGCGCTCCCCCGTTCTAGACTGGACCGAAAGCCGTATGGTAAGGTGGATGAAGAGGATGAGATGGCTGATCGGTTCGACAAATTCACGGAGCGCGCCCGTCGCGTTCTGACGCTGGCCCAAGAAGAGGCGCAGCGCTTCAATCACAACTACATCGGCACCGAGCACCTGCTGCTCGGTCTCGTTCGCGAAGGCGATGGCGTCGCCGCCAAGGTTCTCTCAAACCTGGGCGTGGAGCTGAGCAAGGTACGATCGGCCGTTGAATTCATCATCGGCCGGGGTGACCGCGCGACCGTCGGAGAGATTGGACTCACTCCGCGGGCCAAGAAGGTCATCGAGCTGGCCGTCGACGAGGCGCGCCGCCTCAGCCACCACTACATCGGAACGGAGCACCTGCTGCTCGGTCTGGTGCGGGAGGGCGAAGGCATCGCCGCGAGCGTGCTCGAGAGCCTCGGCGTGAACCTGGAGCGGGTGCGCGCCGAGACCACGCGCATTCTGTCCCAAAGCGTGCCCCAGAGCTCTGGCGCGGGCGCCCGCTCGTCCACGCGGACACCCACCGTCGACCAGCTCGGCATGGACCTTACCAGCGCGGCACGGCAGGGCAAGCTGGACCCCATCATCGGCCGGAACACGGAGATCGAGAGGATGATCCAGATCCTCTCGCGCCGGACCAAGAACAACCCGGTGCTCATCGGCGAACCCGGGGTCGGCAAGACCGCCATCGCGGAGGGTCTGGCCCATCGCATCACCGCCGGGGAAGTCCCGGAGACGATCCAGGGCAAGCGGCTGGTGACGCTGGACATCGGCGGGCTGGTCGCCGGTACCAAGTACCGAGGAGAGTTCGAGGAGCGGCTGAAGAAGGTCATCGAGGAGCTCAAGAACGCCGGCAACTGCATCCTCTTCATCGACGAGATGCACATGCTGGTCGGCGCCGGCGCGGCGGAAGGGGCCGTGGACGCCGCCAACATCCTCAAGCCATCCCTGGCCCGCGGCGAGCTGCAGTGCATCGGCGCCACCACGCTGGATGACTACCGCAAGCACATTGAGAAGGACGCCGCTCTGGAGCGACGACTTCAGCCGGTGCTGGTCGAAGAGCCGTCGGTGGAGGAGACGATCGAGATCCTGCGCGGCATCAAGGAGCGCTACGAGGAGCACCACAAGCTGACCATCAGCGACGAAGCGATCCGCGCGGCCTCCAATCTGGCCGCGCGCTACGTGGCCGACCGCTTCCTGCCGGACAAGGCCATCGACCTTGTGGACGAGGCCTCCTCCCGCGTGCGGATCAAGAAATCGGCCACGCCGCCCTCGCTCAAGGAAGCACATCGCGGACTGGAGAGCCTGCGCAAAGAGAAAGACACCGCCATCGGCTCCCAGCAATACGAATACGCTGCCGACCTGCGGGATCGGGAGGTCAAGCTCCAGGAGAAGATCGAGCGTCTGGAGGAGGAGCTGAGCGCCGAGGGCGAGACCGGGCCGCCGGTGGTCGGCGAGGAAGACATCTGCGACGTAGTCAGCATGTGGACGGGCATACCCGTTTCCCGCATCGCGAGTGAAGAACAGACGCGCCTGCTTCACATGGAGGACGCGCTGCACAACAAGGTGGTCGGCCAGGACGAGGCGATCACCGCCATTTCGAAGGCAGTGCGCCGCTCGCGGTCCGGCCTGAAGGACCCGAAGCGGCCCATCGGCGTGTTCATGTTCCTTGGGCCCACGGGCGTGGGCAAGACCTACCTGCCGCGGATGCTGGCCGAGTTCATGTTCGGCAGCCAGGACTCACTGATCCGGCTGGACATGTCGGAGTTCATGGAGAAGCACAACGTCTCGCGGCTCGTCGGGGCGCCTCCCGGCTATATCGGCTACGACGACGGTGGCCAGCTCACCGATGCCGTGCGCCGCAAGTCTTACTGCCTCATCCTGCTGGACGAGATCGAGAAGGCGCACCCGGACGTGTTCAATACGCTCCTCCAGATCTTCGACGACGGCCACCTGACCGACGCGAAGGGGCGGAAGGTGGACTTCCGCAACACGATCATGGTGATGACCAGCAACGTCGGCTCCGACCTGATCCGCAAGGAGTCGGTGATCGGCTTCCAGGTGGAGAAGAGCGAGGCGAAGACCGCGGAGGACCAGTACAAGCGGATGAAGGAGAAGGTCCTGGAGGAGCTCAAGCGGGTCTTCCGTCCCGAGTTCCTGAACCGCGTGGACAACACCGTAGTCTTCCACGCGCTGTCCAAGGAGCACATCCGCAAGATCGTCGAGCTTCAGCTCACCGAGGTCGAACAGCAGCTCGTGCTGAAGGGTGTCACCATGGAGGTGACCGAGGCCACCAAGGACTGGCTGGGTGAGAAGGGCTACGACCCCGTGTTCGGCGCGCGGCCGTTGCGCCGGGTGATCCAGGACGAGATCGAAGACCGCCTCTCGGACGCCTTGCTGGAGAGCCGGTTCACGGAGGGGGACCGCATCCGCATCGACATGGAGGCGGGCGAGATCATCCTGACAAAGGCGGAGGCGCCCGCCCTGGCATAGCGCAATTCATAGCTTCGAAACCGAGAGGGGCAGGTCAGTGACCTGCCCCTCTTCATGGCTGCGCTCCAAGAGCTGCCGCGGCGCTACGCCCTCGCGCGCCATACTCCGAAGACACCCGCCGCGGCGGAAGCCACCATCAGAATGCCCAGCAAGACCCAAACGACCGCGCCCCCCGAGGTGCTCGCACCGGCTCCTGCGCCCGAAGGCGGAAGCACAGCCGCGGTGGCGGTGCCCGGCGGGAACGGCTCGGTGGGCGTGGCGGCGCACTCCACGATGACGCTCCAGCCGTCAGGGGATGACAGGCCGCTGTCGTTGAATGCATAGATTTCGTAATCGGCAAACTCCACGTCGGGGCACTCAGGAGGCCAGCCGGGCGGCGGGGCGAAGGCCGTGACGTCGGCCCCTACCGTGTACTCGAAGTCACCCGGCCTTGCGCAGATGAGGTACCCGTCCTCGTCGTCGGCGTTGTCGGTCCACGTCAGGACGCCACCGGCCAGGGCTGCATTGGATGGCGCGTTGGGCACGCCGGGGCCGGGCGTGCCCAACGAACCCGCGGGGGGGCAGGCAGGCGCGGCGACCGCGAGCGGAGGCCACGACACGGCCGCGACCGCCACTAGTGCGGCCAACAACAGAGCACAGCAATCAGTGGCGCGCTTCAGGACCACGGGCGCGCCCCCGAAGTCGAGACGTCAGACTGGAGGTAGATGAACGCCAAGCATCGCGCTTCTACGGTCCACACCACACCGGCCATGCCTATCTCCTGTCCTCCCTCGGAACTTGTCCTAGTCAGAGGGCCACCTTACGGTAATGCAAGCGTACATCACGCCTGCGCGCCCATCAACCGCCGAGGTGCCAGGGTCCCGTCAACTAGGGCGGCAGGATGATCCCGCTGGTCGAGCACGTCCCCAACCCTTTCACTTCCTCTCCCGTTTCGCGCCAAGCGTGTATTTTGGGTATGCTAGACCCTGGTGGGGCAGGGAGGCGCGGAGTGCCGCGTGCGAACTGATAGCGCCCAGGCCATGACCGGGCCGATGCCTCGCCTGCGGGCAGCCCTGCTGCCGCGGGCAATCCTCCGTGAGCACGCCGTACAGCTCGTCCTCATCCTGGGCTTCGCATTCGCTCTCCGCCTGATCTGGGTCGCCTTCTCCGACTGGCAACCGACGCCGGGCGACGACGCCTACCGATACGATTTCGCGGCCCGCGCCCTCGCCGCCGGGAGGGGATACGTCCACCTGGACGGCACGCCGACGGCCTTCTGGCCCCCGGGCTATCCGCTTCTGCTGGCGGCCGCGTACCGCGTCATAGGCGAAACCGTGACGGTTGCCCAGATGCTGAACGTTGCGCTGGGCACGGCCACAGTGGGCTTGGTGTACCTCATCGGGCGGCGCACGCTGGGCGAGCGACCCGCGCTCATGGGCGCGGGCATCGTGGCCTGCTTCCCCAGTCTCATCTTCTTCACCGCCGTCACCTTGTCGGAGACAGCGTTCACGTTTCTCGCTCTGCTGGGGGTCTACCTGCCGCTGTTCGAGGCGAGCAGCGGGCCTCAGGAGGGCCCTTCGACGCGCTCAGGGCGGAGCCTGGGGCTCCTGCTGGCCTCCGGACTGATACTGGGGTTCGCAAGCCTGGTGCGGGGCCAGGCGCTTCTCCTGCCGATCATCCTGATTCCTTTCTGGCTACGCTCCGGGATCTCCTGGCTCCGCATCGCGGACAAGCTGGTCGCACTCGCGCTCGGCATCGGCCTCATCGTCGCGCCCTGGACGATTCGTAACGCGATCGAGCTGGACGCGCCGGTGCTGATCTCCACCAACGCCGGGGTCGACTTCTGGATGGGCCATAACGAGGCCGCTTCAGGCAGCCCCGCTCCGACGAGCGGGGACGCGCTGGTGTTCAGCCATCCTGAGTTGACCACGGTGGAGCGGGAGGTGCGCATCAACAGCGAGGGCTTCCGCAAGGGACTCACCTATGCCGTGACGCACCCGGCGCGGGAGATGGTGCTGCCCTTCAAGAAGCTCTTCTGGCTCTACTACAACGACGAGGAAGGCCTGAAATGGAACGAGGGGCACGGCGGGCAACCGTTCCTGAACGACGGCCTGCGGGAAGGACTGCTCACGCTCTCAAACGTGTACTACTTCTCGGTGCTCAGCCTGGCGCTGCTTGGCATCCCCTTGTGGTTCTCGCTGCGCCAACCGGGCCGCGTGCTGATCATCTCTCTCATCGGCTACTGGACACTGGTGCACCTCGTGTTCTTCGGAGACCCGCGATTCCACGCGCCCATCATGCCGCTGGCGGCGCTGCTGGCAGGGCTGTCGTGGGCAGCATTGTGGTCAGGCAGGCGGCCCTGGGGCCGGCCGGCATGATCCTCGCACGTTGAAGCTGTATCGAGGCTCTGGTATCATCGCGCCATGAACCGGGTCATTCTAGCCATCATGGGTGTCATGGCGGCGTTGGTCGTGGGCGTGGGCGTGCTGGTGGTGGTGCTGGTCGCTTCCGGCGGTGATGACGGCAACGGCCAGTCAGGGGGCCAGCCGACAGCGGAGAACGGCGATGGCGAAGGCGGCCCCGCCGCGGGCGAGCTGCGCCTGCGAGGTTCGGAACCGATCACGCTGGACCCGCATCTCGTGACAGACGTGAGCTCCGCGCTCTACGTCGTCGAGATCTACGGCGGCCTCGTGACGCTCGACCCCGATCTCCAGATCCAGCCGGACCTGGCCGAAGAGATCCCGACGGTGGAGAACGGCGGCAAGGTGGTCAATGAGGACGGCACCGTCACGTACACATTCCACCTGCGGGAGGATGCCCTCTTCCATGACCGCAAGCCGGTGACGGCGGAGACGGTGAAATTCTCGCTAGAGCGAGCAGCCGACCCGGCCACGCAGTCACTGGTGGCGGAGTTCTTCCTGGGGGACATCGTCGGGGTGAAGGAGAAACTGCGGGGCGAGGCCGAGGAGATCAGCGGCGTACGCGTCGTCGACGGCTACACGATCGAGATCACGATCGAGCGCGACCTGCCGTCCTTCCTCTACAAGCTGACCTACCCCACCGCCTTCGTTGTCGATCCCACACAGGTCGACTCCGACCCGAACTGGACGCGCCACCCGAACGGCACCGGCCCCTACAAGCTCGACGAGTGGCGCCTCGGGGAGCGCATCGTGCTCAAGGCAAACGAGCACTATCATCTCGGAGCACCCCACGTGGAGACGGTACGCTACCTGCTGGTCGGCACCAGTATCACGCTGTACGAGGCCGGCGACCTGGACGTTGCCGGCGTCGCCATAGACGATCTGCAGCGCGTCCAAGACCCCGCCGACCCGCTGAACAAGGAGTATCACAGCGGCACGCAGCTCGTGCTGGACTACATTGGATTCAATACCCAGGCGCCGCCGTTCGATGATCCGCTGGTGCGCCAGGCGTTTGCGATGGCAATCGACAAGGAGCAGATAGCAAGCGCCCTGTTCCAAGACGAGATCCCGGTAGCCAACAGCATCCTGATGCCAGGGATGGCCGCCTACAACGAGACGGCGCACGGTCCCGAGTTCGATCCCGAGCGGGCGAGGCAGTTGCTGGCAGACTCCACGTACGGCGGGCCCGAGGGACTGCCGGCCGTGAGCCTGGCCGAGAGCGGGTTGGGCGCCAGCCCCGGCGATGTGAGCGCAGCCGTCGTTGAGATGTGGCGGCAGAATCTCGGCGTGGATGTTGAGATCGAGCAAGCGGAATCGGCGACCTTCTTCCAGGACGTCGACCAGGGACGCTATCAGATGTTCGCACTCGGGTGGTTCATGGACTACCCGGACCCGGACAACATCCTCAACCTTCACTTCGACAGCACAAGCCCGATGAACGATACCTTCTACAGCAACCCGGAGGTGGACGGTCTGCTGCGCGATGCGCTCATGGAGTCCGACAGCCAGCGCCGCATCGAGTTGTATCAGCAGGCAGAGCAGATCATCCTGGATGACGTTCCCTGGATTCCTCTGTTCTTCGGCCGGTACCACGTCCTGGTCAAACCCTACGTACAGAACTATCTGATCCCGCCCACCATCGTGCCGCGCCTCCGCTTCATCAGCCTCTCAGACGAGTAGCCGGCGGCTCTGTCGGGCATGCAAGGCCTCTTCGCCTACGCGATCCGACGCCTCCTCTGGGTGCCGATCATCCTCCTCATCGTGTCCTTCTTCGCATTCATGATCACCCGCTTCGGCCCGGGCGATCCCGTCACGATCCTTGCGGGCCAGCACCGCGATCCGGAGACGATCGAGCGGATCAAGGAGGAGCGCGGCCTCGACAAGCCATTTTATGTCCAGTACGCCATCTACGTGCGGAACCTGGTGACGGAAGGGGATTTTGGCGAAAGCGCCACCATCCACCCGGGCTTCAGCGTCTGGGAGATCATCTGGCCGCGGATGCTGGTCTCCATGCAACCCGGTCTCGTCGCTCTGGTGATCGCCTTCTCGGTGGGGACCACCGTGGGCATCTTCTCCGCCCTGCGGCAGGGCACGTGGATGGATCCCGCCTCCATCAGCACCTTCCTGCTGTTCCAGTCGATTCCGGTGCTGGTGAGCCTGCCCTTCCTGGTGCTCATCTTCGTCGTGAAGCTGGGCTGGCTGCCCGCTGTGGGCTGGGGCGGGCCGTCGGTGGACGTGGGTCCGCAAGAGATCTCGCTCGGCATCTTCAGCAAGCACATCATTCTGCCTGCAGTCGCGCTCTCGCTGCCGGCGGTCGCCGGCATCGCGCGCCTCGTGCGCGCCACCACGCTCTCCGTCCTCGGTGAAGACTACGTCCGAACTGCGCGGGCGAAGGGCCTGAGAGAGTTCACCGTGGTGAGCCGCCACGTCGCGCGCAACTCGCTCCTACCGCTGGTTACCATCGTCGGCCTCTCTCTCCTCACGCTGCTGGAGGGCGCGTTCTTCGCGGAGACCATCCTCGGTATCCCGGGGATAGGCCGGCTCGGCTTCGAGGCGGCTCAGAGCCGCGACTACGACATCATCCTCGCGCTGGTCCTGATCCTGGCCGCCGCGTTCGTGCTGGCGAACCTCGTGATCGACATCGCCTACACCTTCATCGATCCGCGTATCCGCTACGAAGAACGGAGGGGCGGGTGATAGCGGGGAACGCCCACGAGCTGCCGCCGGAGGCCGCGCCCCGGGAGGGCGAGCCGGGCAGCCCGTGGAAACTGGCCGTGCGCCGCCTCCTGCGGAAGAAGCTGGCGGTGGCGGCGCTGGTCGCGATCGGCGCGTTCTACTTCGTCGGCCTCTTCGCACCGGTGCTGGCGCCTTATGACTACCGCGAGCAGGACCTCAAGAACACGCTCCAAGAGCCGTCGTGGGAGCACCCGTTCGGTACCGACCAACTGGGTCGGGACCAGCTCACACGGGTGATCTGGTCCTCGCGCACGACGATCATTGTCACCATTGCCACGGTGATCACAGGCAGCCTGGTGCTGTCGGTCGGCCTGGGCATGCTCTCCGGATACATGGGTGGCTGGGTGGACACGGCGATCATGCGCGGCGGGGAGGTATTCGCGTCGCTGCCGGGACTGCCGATGCTCATCCTGATCAACGCCACCATGCGACCGAAGGCGAAGCAGGGCGTCGAGTGGCTGGAGGCCCACCTCTCGAGCGACGGACTCATCTTCCTGATCTTGATGATCGTGCTGGCCGCCGCGCTGGCCGCCGCTCTAGGCGCCTGGCTGGTCGCGCGCAGCGGCGCCTGGCTCGGTCTCGCCGGAATCGCGGGAGCGATGATCCTGGGCCTGTGGGCATTACAGGCGATCTTCGCCACTCCGGGCGCGGCGGACTACTTCCTCATCTTCGGCGCCCTCTCACTGTTCGTGTGGGTGGGAGGCGCCCGCGTGATCCGGTCGCAGGTGCTTGCGCTGCGGGAGACGGAGTACGTCATCGCCGCGCGGTCGATGGGAGCCAGCACGTGGCGGATCCTCACCACGCACCTCCTGCCGAACGTGAGCCCAATCATCATCGTGGGCGTGTCGTCCTCTCTGGGCGCCATCGCCGGCTCGGAGATCGCGCTCACGTTCCTGGGCGTCGGGGTCCACGACCCGACGCCCAGCTTCGGTGCCCTGATCTCGGCGGCGGCGGACCAGCCGGTGCTGGGAAATCACCCGTACCTGCTACTGGCGCCGGCGATAGTGGTCGGCACGCTCATCTTCGCCTTCAACCTGCTGGGCGACGCCCTCAACGACGTGCTGACGCCCAGAGCGCGCTAGGTTCGCCCGGACAACGCCGCGGTTGGTATAATCCGACGTAGAGGTACCCGTGAAGATCTCCACAGAGCGGCTCCCTGAGAGCCGCATCGAACTCCAAATCGAGGTCGATGACGAGCGCCTGGAGCGGGCGATGGCTTCGGCCTACAGGCGCCTTGCTTCGCAGGTCAAGATCCCGGGGTTCCGGCCCGGCAAGGCACCACGGGCGGTCCTTGAGAGCCACATGGGAGAGCATGCCGTCCTCCACGAGGCGATCGACCGGCTCATGCCCGAGGTATACCGGGAGGCGCTGGACCAGGAGGGGATCGACCCGATCGACCAGGCGGAGTTCGAACTGGTAACCGAACAACCACTGGTGGCCAAGTTCACCGTTCCCGTGCGCCCGACAGTCGAGCTGGGCGACTACGCCTCTCTGCGCGTTCCCAACGAGCCCGTAGTGGTCGAGCCCGAGCAGGTGCAGGAGCAGATGGAGGCCCTGCGTCACCGTTACGCCAGCCTGGAGCCCGTCGACCGGCCCATCCAATGGGGCGACATCATCCGTGCGGATGTCGAGGGCACGGTGGCAGGCAACACCATCGTGCGAGAGGAGGACGCGGAGTTCCAGTTGGCCGAGGGCCGCATCGTGTCCCTCCCGGGATTCGCCGAAGAGCTTATCGGACAGGAGAAGGGCAGCGAGCTCGAGTTCGACGTGACCGTGCCCGAGGACGCGCCGGACGAACGGGCACGAGGACAGCAAGCACACTACCGGGTCAACATCAAGGAGACGAAGCAGGAGATCCTGCCAGAGCTGGACGACGAGTTCGCGCGACAAGTTGGGGAGGGCTTCCCGGACCTAGCGGCGCTCCGCTCTCGGATCGAGGACGACATCCGCCGGGCATTGGAGGTCGAGGCCGAGCGTCGCTACCACGATGAGGTTCTGGAGGCACTGGTCGACCAGGCAGAGCTGGAGTATCCGCCGGTCCTGGTCGATCGAGAGACGGAGTCGCTGCTGCGAGAGCAGTCCGGCGGGTCGCAGGCGCCGGGCCGCTCGAGAACGGCGCCCCGCGAAGATCTCGAGCGCTATCTCCGGCAGGTGGGCAAGTCAGAGGACGAACTGCGAGAGGAACTGCGGCCGGTGGCAGAGGCTCGCATTCGCCGCTCCCTAGTGTTGTCTGAGCTCAGAGAAGCCGAACATATAGATGTGACCGACGACGAGGTGGAGGCTGAAGTCAACCGAATGGCCTCCAGCGTCGGTGACCAATCGGATGACGTGCGCCGCCTCTTCTCAAACGACAGCGCGAAGGAGAGCTTGCGGCGCTCTCTGATGACAACGAAGACGTTGAAGCGTCTGGCGCAGATCGCCTCCACGGACGGGGCGACAGCAGACGAAGCCCAGGACGGATAACCAAACGGCCAAGGATGGCAGGCAGCACAGCCTGCACATTTGAAGGAGCACCTTACTCATGAAGGGTCGAGCACCGAACGATGCCATCATCCCGTCGGTCATCGAGACCAGTCCTCGAGGCGAGCGCGCCTTCGACATCTACTCGATGTTGCTCAAGGAGCGCATCATCTTCCTGGGCACCCCCATCGACGACCAGATCGCCAACCTTATCATCGCCCAGCTCCTCTTCCTGGACAGAGAGGACCCGGACAAGGATATCCAGTTCTACGTCAACTCACCGGGCGGCTCTATCACGGGCGGCCTGGCGATCTACGACACGATGCAACTGGTGCGGGCTGACGTGGCCACCTTCTGCATCGGCGAGACAGCGAGCATGGGCACGGTGCTGCTGACGGCAGGGTGCCCAGGCAAGCGCTACGCAATGCCTCACGCTACCGTCCACATGCACCAGGCCCACACCGCGGGTATCCGCGGCCAGGCGGCGGACGTTGAGATCTGGGCGAAGGAACTGCTGCGAGAGAACGAGATCATCCGTGAGATCCTGATGAAACACACCGGCCAGGACGAGGAACGGATCCGTCGGGACTTCGACCGGGACTTCTTCATGAACCCGCAGCAGGCGAAGGACTACGGCATCATCGACGAGATCCTGACGAAACCGGCGGACGACGAATAGCACGTTATCGAAGCAAGACAGCGGTAGCGGGGGAGAGAGGGCATGACGAGCAGCCGCAGCGGCAGAGTACAGTATCACTGTTCTTTCTGCGGCAAGAACCAGGACCAGGTGAAACGGCTGATTGCCGGTCCGGGCGCCGTATACATCTGTGACGAGTGCGTGGAGCTCTGTCGCGAGATTATCGATGAGGAGGTCTCCGGGGCGATCAGGCCCAAGGGCGGCAGCCAGCGCGTTCCGCCACCCAAGGAGATCCTGGCGCGGCTCAGCGAGTACGTCATCGGCCAGGAACAGGCCAAGAAGGTCCTCTCCGTAGCCGTCTACAACCACTACAAGCGGATCGGCTCCGCTCCCATTCAGGACGATGTCGAGCTTGAGAAGAGCAACATCCTATTCCTGGGACCCACAGGCTGCGGGAAGACCCACCTGGCCCGAACGCTGGCCCGCACCCTGGACGTCCCGTTCACCATAGCTGACGCAACCGCGCTCACAGAGGCGGGCTACGTGGGCGAGGACGTGGAGAATATCCTGCTCCATCTGATCCAGGCGGCGGACTTCGACGTGCAACGGGCCGAGCGCGGGATCGTGTACATCGACGAGATCGACAAGATCGCCCGCAAGAGCGACAACCCTTCGATCACTCGCGACGTCTCCGGCGAGGGAGTGCAGCAGGCGCTGCTCAAGATCATCGAGGGCACGGTGGCCAACGTTCCGCCCCAAGGAGGTCGCAAGCACCCCCATCAGGACTTCATCCAGATCAACACCGCCAGCATCCTGTTCGTGTGCGGGGGCGCCTTTGAAGGGCTGGAGAAGATCGTGGAGCGCCGCCTCACGAAGGACCGCCGGTCCATGGGCTTCAAGGCGGACTACGCGCGCAAGCGAGGCCAGGACCGCGTCGATGAGCTGCTCAAACACGTTACCCACGACGACCTGCTCCAGTACGGCCTGATCCCGGAGTTCGTGGGCCGGTTGCCCATGGCGGTCGCCCTGGAGGCCCTGGGCAAGGAAGAGCTGCGGCGCATCCTGACCGAGCCTAAGAACGCGCTCGTGAAGCAGTTCCAGCGCTTCTTCGCCATGGACGGCGTGGAACTCTCCTTCGCGGATGATGCCCTGGACGCTGTCGCTGAGCACGCTATCCACCACAAGACGGGCGCCCGCGGCCTGCGCACGGTACTGGAGGACACCCTCCTCGACGTCATGTACGAGATCCCTTCGCACGGCGGGGTCAAGAAATGCCAGGTCACGGGCGAGGTGATCCGAGACCGCGGACGCCCGGTTCTACTCAGCCGCACGGGCCAGGTGGTGGTCCCCGACGATCAGCCCGCGGCGGCCGAGCCGGAAGAGGACGAAGAAGAAGAAGAGGAACCGACGGCCAGGCGAGGCGTCTCTGCGTAGCTAGCACACCCGGCCAAGCCGGGCCCGAACAATCGAGGAGCCGAGCGGATCCGCTCGGCTCTTTCTATGGGTCTCGGCCCGCGGGGGCGCGCTATTCCTTGGGATTCACGGGGTTCTGTGCCGGGTGCGGCGACTCGCACGTGCTCCCGAACCGTCCGTAGACAAACTGCAGGTCCTTAATGTCGATGTCGCTGTCGCCCTGCGTACCGGAAGGCTCCAGGTTCATGAACTCACTGTACACCAGGTCCCCCTTCTCCGATCCCCAGCGGAATGCCACCGCCTGCGTGTCCAGTGCGTCCACCGAGCAGTTCGCCGTCACGTCACCCTCCAGATACCGGGCCGTCACGTCCGCGTCATCGCACGAGAGTAGCCCTATCGGATGCCCCTGCAGGTCGGCCAGCTCACACCCTACGTTGCTCAACTGCACCACCACACCGTTGTTCTGGTCAGGCTCCGCCTGCGAGTACAACTCCGGCTGCGGACGCACCACAATGTCCGCCAGGTGCCGTCCCTCCGCCGTCTCCGTGTCCGGATAATTGTCCTTCCCCAGCGTGACACAGCCGATCCGCGCTACCCCCTCCAGTCCCGGCGCGGTCACAGCATCCTCAATGATGCACGTCATCCCTTCCGCCGCCGGACCCGGGTCGAGCTCCACGCACACCTTCGTCTCGTCGTAGTGCACCTCAAACTCGAACGCCCCCAACTCCTGCTGCTGCGACGGATCCTTCGGGTCCGGCGCCGCCGGGATCGGCACGCTCAGTTCCTCCGTCAGCAGCGCAACATCGTTCCCAACCAGGCAGGTAGCCGGCGGAATCTTGCCGCCCTGGCGGGTGAGGAAGAGGTTCCGGAGTGCGGGCACCTTCTGCATCTGGGGATCCCCTCCAGGTGTCGCCGTCGCCCCTTCCGGCGTGTCCGTCGGAGTGTTCGTGGGCGTGTTGGTCCACGTCGGCGTGTTGGTCGGCGTGTCCAACGGCGTGTTCGTCGGCGTGTTGGTCCACGTCGGCGTGTTCGTCGGCGTGTCCAGCGGTGTGTTCGTCGGCGTATTGGTCCGGGTCGGTGTGTTCGTGGGCGTGTTGGTCGGTGTGTTCGTC
>CAYOSF010000024.1:0-10626 GCA_964406605.1 uncultured Dehalococcoidia bacterium
GCCCCAGCATTCATGCTGGGGTGGTGTTTCCCACCCCCTCCCCGTGGACATCCGCTCCTACGGGTACCGCCCGCACGACGCCCCTGTTCCTGCCCCCATAGGCGCAGACCGCTCTGTTTCCATGCCGAGCCTGTCGAGGCATCCGCCCACCACCCAACCTCAGGGGCAGACCCCTGCCGCGTGCGCCTCAGGAGCATGCCTGCCCGCCACCGCCTACCGCGTGGGGCCTACAACTGTACGCCCGCGGGCTCTGGCACGCGTGGGCACCAACGCCCCGCTATCTCGCCGCCCATCCCACCACCCGCGACCCTCGACCCTCGACCCCGGACCCTTCGTCGTCCCGCCCTAATCCTCCGGCAGCAGCACCAACTTGCCGGTCGTCTCGCGCCCCGCCAGCCGCCGGTGCACATCCGCCACGGCGGAGAGCGGAGCGGTCTCCGTGACCAGCAGCCGCAGCCGCTTCTCCGAGAGCGCCTTGCCGATGCGGTCGTACGTCGCGGCCATCACCTCAGCCAGCTCGATCGCGGTCATGAGGTAATAGCCGATAACGGAGTGGTTCTGCAGCATGAGCATCGTCGCGTTGGCCATCGACGGCTGGCCGCCGGCCATGCCGAACACGATCAGCCGCCCGAACGGCGCCAGGCAGGTCACGCTCCCCGTGAAGATATCGCCGCCGACCATCTCCGCGATGATGTCCGCGCCTCGCCCGTCCGAGGCCGCGCGAACCTCCTGCGGCCAGTCCGGCTTCGTGTAGTCGATCGCGACGTCCGCTCCCAGCGAGCGAGCCAGCTCGCGCTTCTCCTCGGTGCTGGCGGTTGCGATCACGCGGGCTCCCGCCAGCTTCGCCATCTGCACCAGGAGCGCACCGACGCCTCCAGCCGCGGCATGGACCAAGACGGTCTCGCCCGGCTGGACGCGCCCCGCGAAGTGCAGCAACTGGTCGGCTGTCACCGCCTGCACCGGTATGGCGGCGGCTTCCGGCCAGTTCACGCCGTCGGGCACGCGCGCCAGGTGCTTGGCCGGCGCAACGGCCAGCTCCGCGTAGCCGCCGGCCTCCGCCATCGGACCCATCACCCTGTCGCCTGCGGCGAAACCGCCGACGCCCTCACCCAACGAGACCACCTCACCCGCGATTTCGAGGCCCGGTATCTGCGGAAGTTGCGGCCGTAGGAAGTACATCCCCCGCGTGAACATGGTGTCCGCATAGTTGACGCCGGCCGCCCGGACGCGGACCAGCACCTGTCCCGCGCCCGGCTCAGGGTCCGGCGCCTCCTCGTATCGCAGGACTTCGGGGCCGCCCAGCTCGTGGAATCGAATTGCGCGCACTATCTGCTCCTCTCGTTCGTCGTCTGGTCAACCAAGAACCCATCTTAGCGCGTCCCCACTACTGCCGCGACGCACGCGCGTGCCCCGAGCCTCTCGCCGGTGCCGGGATGGCTCCGGCCTCACCGCAAAGGCCCCGCCAGAGGGGCGTGACCCTCCGTTCGAGGCGCCGTGTCGACGCGCGACTCGGATTGTGGTAAACCTGCCTAGCAGAGGAGGCAACGCGTGAGCATCCCCAAGCTTGACAGCCCCACCGTGTACGACGGCTCCAAGGGCACGCTTCTCGCGCCCAGGCTGCCCGACGTGGGCAAGCAGGTATCGGACGTCGCCGAGTGGCTCAACCTCTTGGCGCCCGAAGTCGTGCGAGACGCCTGCCGCTCCTACGTCGACGCCGGCTCCCAAGTGGTCCAAACGAATACGTTCAACGGCAATAGGATTCGTTTGGAGAAATACGGCCTCGCCGGCAGCGTCCACGAGGTGAATCTGGCCGCCGCTCGACTCGCGAGGGAGGCCGCGGGCGACGGCGTCTCTGTGGCCGGCTCCATGGGTCCGAGCGGCAAGCTGCTGCTCATGGAGGAGGTAACGGTCGCCGACATCAGCAAGGCCTTCGCCGAGCAGGCGGCGGCGCTCGAAGAGGGGGGCGTCGACTTCTTCCACGTCGAGACAACGACGGACATGGACGAGGCCGTCGCCGCCGTCGAGGGCGTCAGAAGCGTGTCGGACCTTCCGGTAGCGCTCACCATGTCGTTCGATACCGGTGATCCCGGTGCCGGCCTGCGCACGATGATGGGGGTCTCGCCCGCCCAGCTCGCCCAACGGGGAGACGAGTTGGGCCTCTTCGCCGTCGGCGCCAACTGCGGGTTGGGACTGGAGGGCTACCGGCCCGTGATCGACCAGCTCATCGCGGCGTCGCCGAAAGCGGCCGTCATCGCCAAGGTGAACGCCGGGCTCCCCAAGATCAAGGGAGGCAAGGCGGTCTACGACGAGAAACCGGCCCGGATAGCCGAATACGCACGCTGGTGCGCCGATAGGGGCGTGGGGCTCATCGGTGTCTGCTGCGGTGGCGGGCCAGAGAGCGTGGAGGCGATAGCCGGCGCCCTCGCCCAAACGTCGTAATCGCTGGAGTCACCAGGTGTCCTTTGCTCGTGTGACGGGCGAGGGTATCGGAAGCTGAACGGGCAGATCCGGTAGGGGCGGGTTTCAGACCCACCCCCCACCGCGGGCGCCGGCCCGTCAGTCGCTCGGCCGGGGCTCCGGGAACGTCAGATACTGCGTGAACGCCTGCCGGAAGTCCTCGCGCATCGTCAGGTCGACATGGCGCATGCCGCGCGCCAGTTGCCGCACCTCCCTGAGGTGCTCCGGGTAGGTGAGGCTGAGCCTGGCGCCCAGCCCGGCCGTGTTGCCCACCGCATGGACCTTCCCGCGCACGCTCTCCGGCACCACGCCCAGCGCCAGCAGACTCTCGGTATCGACGGAGCTGCCGAACGCGCCGGCAACGTACGCCCCCTCGATCGCCTCCGCGCTGGAGCCCGTCTCCTCCAGCAGCATGTCGATCCCCGCGCGGATGGGCGCCTTCGCGAGCTGCACCTCCCGAACGTCGTGCTGCGTCAGCACGATGTCACCGCGTTCTCCGCCCGCATGCACCAGGAAGCGACGCCCGTCCTCATCCTCCTGCAGCCGCTCGCGCAGAGCGGCGGGCGCATCCGGCGGCGCCTGCTCGCGCCCCACCAAACGTCCCGACGGCAGCAGCAGACCTCGCCGGAGTAGCAGCGCAACCACGTCGATCAGGCCGGAGCCGCACAGCCCGGCCGGCTCTGCCCCGCCGATGGTCTCAAGCTCCATCTCCCCGTCGCGCTCGTCGACTCGCTCGATCGCGCCCGGAAAGGCCGCCATCCCCGAATGGATGTGCACCCCCTCGAACGCCGGGCCGGCCGCACTGGTCGAGCCGACCGCCAGGCTGTCCGAGCAGAGGATCACCTCACCGTTCGTGCCCAGGTCGAGGAACAGCGACATGCCGCTCCTGTGCGTCAACCCCAACGCCATGGCGCCCGCCACCACGTCGGACCCCATGTGACCTCCCACGCCGGGAAGGACCTGCACGCGGCAACCGGCGAACCGACGGAAGCCCAGCTCCCCGCCCTCTAGGACGGGCGACTCCCTGAAGACCGGCTCATAGGGCGCGACGCCCAGCGGCCACGGGTCGATGCCTCGCAAGATATGCATCATCGTCATGTTCCCAACCGCCGTGATGGTCGAGACCGAGTCAGTCGCGATGCTCTCGCGGGAACAGAGCGAGCGCAGCGCCTTCTCGATAGCCGAGACGAGACGCTTCTGTAGCTGCTTCAGCTCGCGCGGCCCTCGGTGGGCGTAGACGATGCGAGAGATGACGTCGGCCCCGAATGCCCCCTGGGGGTTGGCGAAGGACTCGACCCCTATCTGCAGCGACTGTTCGAGGTCCACCAGGTAGCACACGACGGTCGTCGTGCCGACGTCGACGGCCGCGCCGTAGCCCACCATGCCGCGACGCTTCACGCCGGGCCGCGGCGGTCCCGCCACCGCAGCCTCGGTCAGCACCTGGATCTTCCTGCGGCGGTCCCTCGGCGTTCTCCGTGGTATCAGGACCCGGCAGTCGCCCGCGGGCACGGCCTGGCAGGCCAGCCGCCAGCCGTCCTTCGCCTCGCGCGAGGCGAGCAGCAGCTCATCCTCCTGCGTGGGCCGGGGGACGCCCTCCAAGAAGCGAACGCGGCACTGCCCGCACGTGCCGCGCCCTCCGCAATCGGAGTCTACGGGGACGCCCGCCGCCTTCGCGGCGTCCAGAAGTGTGATTCCGGGGTCGGCCTCGACCTCGAAGCCCAGCCCCTCCAGTGCGATGCGTATGGCCTTGGCAGCCTCCGCCTTAGGCATCTCCGACGAGCCGCCGGGCGAGGGAGACGGCAGCCGTTGCGTCGCGTCCGTACCCATCGGCGCCGATGCTCTCGGCGAAGGCCTGCGTTACCGGCGCGCCCCCGATCATCACCTTCACGTTCTTGTCCGGGTCGTACTCCCTGATGGCGCGAACGGTGCTCTCCATCGCCGGCATCGTCGTCGTCAGCAACCCCGACAGGCCCACTATCTGGGCGTCGGTCTCCTTGACAGCCTCGACGAACCGCTCTGGGGACACGTCCGTCCCCAGGTCCGTCACCTCGAAGCCGTTCCCCTCGAGCATGATCACGACGAGCTTCTTGCCGATGTCGTGCAGGTCGCCCTGGACCGTGCCCATCACGGCCTTGCCGGCCGGTTCGAAGTCCCCGGCCGCCAGGTGCGGCTTCAACAGGTCGAGGGCTCCGTACATGGCCCGCGCGGCCAGCAGGAGCTCCGGAACGAAGTACTCGTTCTTCTCGAACAGCTCACCCACCACGCCCATGCCGGGGATGAGGGCCTCGTTCAGGATCGCTTGGGCGTCCATCCCCTCGTCCAGCGCCTCCTTGGCAAGCTCCGCCGTCCCGGGGGCGTCCCCGTCGATGAGTCGCTGCTTCAGCGCTTCGATGTCCATCCTCTCCTCCTCAGTTCGCTCGCACCCTTACGAGGCCGAAACGTCCGCGTCATCCCGCTGTCGCCGGCTTCGCCCGGGCCGGGCGACGCCTTCCGGCGCCGCACTGTCGGCCCCTGTGCAACACGCGGGGAATCCAGCGTACTCTACAACCAGCACTTGGGCAACCAGCACAGTATAGCGGTGCCGCCGCTTGTCCGCCTCTTACTGCTCGCCGCTTCCCCGTCACCCCGGGCCGGCCCCGCACCTGCCGAGGGCCCTGCCATCCAAGACCGTTCCGTCTCCCACCACCAACCTCGTAGGAACGGACAACTGTACGCCCAAGGGCTCCTCTCCCAACCTTCACAGTCTGTCCGCCTCTGCCCTTCTGTCATCCTGAGCGAAGCGAAGGATCTGGCGGACCAGTCCGTCCCTCCGGCGTGGCAAGCGCGCATCGCGACCCGCCCCCACAGGCGCAGCCCGTTCCACCGCCATGCTGAGCCTGTCGAGGCGTCCGGCCACCACCCATCCGTAGGGGCAGGCCCCTGTGCCTGCCCATGCCCGCCCCATGCCTGCCTCCGCCGCCCGCCCCGATGCCCCAGCATTCATGCTGGCGTGGCGCTTCCCACCCCCTCCCCGTGGACATGCGCCCCTACGGGTACCCGCCCGACGGTTCCGCGGTCCGCTGCCCTCGAATCCGAGGCCACGCCAGACCTGCCCGTAGGGGCCGACCCCCACCTTGTGCGCCTCAGGAGCATGCCGGCCGCGACCAACGAGGCGTCACCCGGCATCGCTTCGCCATCTACGCCTCCCCTCGCCCACCGCGTGCGAGCGCACAACTGTACGCCCATGGTTGTCTGCCTCTTGCTGCTGGCCGCTTCCCCGTCACCCCGACCCGGCCCCGCACCTGCCGGGGGGCCCGCCATCCAAGACCGCTGCGTCTCCCACCACCAACCTCGTAGCGGCGTACAACTGTACGCCCGCGGGCTCCTTCCCAACCTTCACAGTCTGTCCGCCTCTGCCCTTCTGTCATCCTGAGCGAAGCGAAGGATCTGGCGGACCAGTCCGTCCCTCCGGCGTGGCAAGCGCGCATCGCGACCCGCCCCCACAGGCGCAGCCCGTTCCACCGCCATGCTGAGCCTGTCGAGGCGTCCGGCCACCACCCATCCGTAGGGGCAGGCCCCTGTGCCTGCCCCACCTTGTGCGCCTCAGGAGCATGCCGGCCGCGACCAACGAGGCGTCACCCGGCATCGCTTCGCCATCTACGCCTCCCCCCGCCCGCCGACCCCGTAGGGGCGTACAACTGTACGCCCATTGGCTCTCAGGCCACACCCATCAGACCGCGGTGCGATCTCCCACCCCACCCCTCCTCTCGCTCCGCCTGGAGCCTGGGCCGTCGTCGGACTAACATGGCGTGTGGTAGCTTTCATGGGGGCAGATCAGGGAGTTCGACTCCCTGGTCGCGGGGCCCCGGTCCCGCCGAAGAGGAGTACGAGTTTCAGCGGACGAATAGCCCGGGAGGAGAGGGAGATGGCCAAGCCGAGCATGCTTTTCGAGCCGTTCCAGATCAAGAACATGAAGCTCAAGAACCGGATCGGGCTGGCGCCGATGCTCAACATGCCCGGCGTCTGGACCACCTTCTCCATCACCGACGAGACGATCGCGTGGTTCGAGGCGCGGGCCAGAGGGGGCGCCGGACTGATCATGACGGGCAGCTTCGCCCCGCCGTTGGTCGCCATTCCCGGCGCGAAAGAGCGCTTCGCCAAGCTGGCCGAGGTGATACATTCGCACGGCGCGAGACTGGGTGTGCAGATCGTCTCGGGCGGGCCGCTGACGGGCACGGGGCCTTCACTTCCGCCCTATCCCAATGAACTCGATGCGAAGCAGGCCATGGGGGACGTGCTGAAGATGGGCTCGGGGCTTCTGGGACCCCGCGAACCACAGGTGCTCAGCGTCGAAGAGATCCAGGCCCACGTGCAGGCCTTCGGCGACGCCGCGGCGACACTGAAAGACGCCGGGGTCGACTGCGTCGAGCTCCACTGCGCCCATGGTGGGGCCACCCTCTGCTGCTCCTTCATATCGCCTTTCTACAATCGGCGAGAGGATCAGTACGGAGGCAGTTGGGAGAACCGGCTCCGTCTTCCCACCGACGCGATCAAGAGAATGCGAGAGGCGGTCGGAGAGGACTATCCACTGCTCGCCAGGATCAGTGCGGACGAGCTGTTGGGGGACAAGGGCATCACCATCAATGACACCACCCGGTATGTCGTTCCCGCGCTGGAGGAGGCGGGCGTCGACTGCATCGATGTCTCACAGGGGTCTATCCTCCACTCACCGGAGGGGATCGAGATCCCTCTCTACTATCCGCGGGGCTGCTTCATCCACCTTGCCGCGGCCGTGAAGCAGGCTACCAGTCTTCCGGTGATCGGCGTCGGACGGATCGTCGACCTGGAGATGGCCGAGGATTTCCTGCAGGAGGGCAAGGCCGACCTGATCTACATGGCCAGGCAACTGACTGCCGACCCGGAAACCCCCAAGAAGTACATGGAGGGGCGGCCGGAGGACGTTCGCAAGTGTGTCGCCTGCGTTGAGGGTTGCGGCACGCCCTGCTCCATCAACTACGACATGGCGCCGAACGCCATACCGCTGACCCCGGCGCAGACCCTCAGGAGAGTCCTGGTAATCGGTGGCGGGGTGGCCGGGATGGAGGCCGCGCGGATCGCCGCCCAGCGGGGCCACAGCGTAACCTTGATCGAGAAGCGGTCCGAGCTCGGCGGAATGGTGGCCGCCCTGGCCCTCGAGCCGCTGACGGCCGAGTTCGGGAATCTCATCCAGTACCTCACCGTCCAGCTCGAGAAGCTCGGGGTGGACGTAAGGCTTTCCCGTGAGGCCGGCTTGGCTGAGGTCGATGAGCTGAACCCAGACGTCGTCATCATGGCCACGGGCTCGTCCATGAACATTCCGGAGGTGGTCAAGAGCGGGCCCGGCGTGATGGACCATATCGAGGCCCTGAGGAAAAGGAATGAGATCGGCCGTCGGGTGGTCGTCTGGGGGCTGGCCTACGGCGCCGAGCTGGCCATTTCTCTCGCCGAGGAGGGGAGGGAGGTGGTCCTGATCGGAGAAGGCAGCGAGACGACGCTGGGCGGGCACGCTTCGAACTTCAGGAGGTGGTGGGTCCTGAGGAAGCTCGCGGACATCAATCCGGCCAGGGGGACTCCCGACGCGCAGAGGCTCAGCAACCCCAAGGTGCTGTCGAACGTGAAGGTGCGGGAGGTCTCTTCGCAGGGGATCGCGCTCGCGGACAAGCGAGGCGACTCGCTGGTGCTGCCCTATGACGTCCTGATCGTCTCGCGGGGTCGAAGAAGGAACAGCGCTCTCTCCCGGCGGCTACGGGCAAGGGCGACGGAGGTTCACGAGATCGGGGATTGCGCTTCCGTCGGCGACATCCAGAAGGCGATCTCGACCGCCAACGAGGTGGCGAGAGTCATCTGAAAGCCCGCCAATCGCTCTCCTCTTGAAACGCGAGGGGCCCCGCCCCTCAGCACTCCACCAATGCCGCCTGCTCGCCTCCCGCCCCCAGGGTGCCACCCGCTTGCCTCCCGCCCCCAGGGTGCCACCCGCTTGCCTCCCGCCTCCCTCGCCATCATCGTAGCGGCGACCTTCAGGTCGCCACCTGTGCTCTGCGTCGGGCACCGCCGCGTGCCATCCGGCTATTGGCGCTCTCCCGCCCGCGCCGTATCCTGGCGCCGTACAACCGCCTTTGTAGGGGCAAGCCTCCGCCGCGCCCGCCTCAGGTGGGGCGGATGCTTGCCCTTCGCGGCCACGCCCTGGGACCGAGGCCAGATACGAAATACGAATACGCGTACACAGAAAAAACATGATTCTGCAAAACAAACTCCTTGTCCTGAGCTTTGTCGAAGGGACTGTCCCGAGCTTGCCGAGGGGGCGACATGCACTCCCCGCCCTTCCACGACCCTCGACCCCTGGCCCTCGGCCCTTCCGGGCCCTCCCACCGCACCAAACAATCGAACGAACCCTGCAAGAACTGCACGGCCCAGATACGCACCGATCATCGCAACCGAAATCAATCAAAGCCCACCTTGGACTGCGCCGCCCCGGGCCCTCGGCAAAGGCCGTCATGTCACCCCTTCCCCTCCCTTCCTGCCCCCGCGACCCCCGACCCTCGACCCGCGTCCCTTCCCTCCAATCCCGCTACAATGCTTCTAGCGAGGCGGGCCGGCGGCTCTGCCCGCCGTGCCCGCTTCAGGAGGGCCACCCGCCCGGGAAGAACCATCGCGATGACAGCGACCAAGCCGTCTGCCATGACCCCTCGCGAGCGTCTGCTCGCCGCCTTCCGGCGGGAGCCGTGCGACAGCGTTCCCTTCGCGCCGATACTGGACGGCTACTTCCAGGCCTCCCTCCCGGGCGGCATGGACCGGCCCGCCGAGGAGATCCAGTACGAGCTGGCCGGCCATATCCTCGCCCGCTCCGGCGTGC
Source organism: uncultured Dehalococcoidia bacterium (assembly GCA_964406605.1). Classification (GTDB taxonomy): domain Bacteria; phylum Chloroflexota; class Dehalococcoidia; order DSTF01; family RBG-16-68-14; genus CAYOSF01. The sequence continues at coordinate 9,329 of CAYOSF010000024.1, forward strand.
TGCTCGTCAACACGCCCCTCTGGCTCGGCGCGGTCACCACCGACCTCCCGACCGGCATCACGCAGCAGTACTCCAGGGTGAACGGCGACATCATCCACGTCACGGAGACGCCCGTTGGCGCGCTTACCTGGCGCCTTCGCTTTGCGCCGGAGACTCCCTACATCCCCTGGATCATCCAGAACCGGATTCAAACGGTCGAGGACGTCAAGACCTTCCAGTACCTGGTCGAGCACACCGGCTTCGAGATCCGGACGGCCGCGTTCTACCGGCAGCGGGAGAGCGTGGGAGACCGAGGTGTGGTCGCCATCATCGGCCCCACCTCGCCGCTCCAGATGATGGTCAACTTCGACATGGGGATGGAGCGGGTCATCTTCATGCTGGCCGATCACCAGGCGGAGATGAACGAGATGCTGGATACGTATCACGCCAAGCAGCTCGAGATGTGGAAGGCGATGGCCGAGGTCGAGGCGGAGATCTGCTTCATCCACGACAACCTGTCCTCCACCACGACCTCGCGCCCCATGTACCGCCGCTACGACCGGCCCTACGTCAACGAGTACGCGGACGTCCTCCACAAAGCGGGGAAGAAGCTCGTCACCCACTGGTGCGGCAAGCTGACGGGGTTCGCGGACGACTTCGAAGAGGCCAGGCAGGACGGCATCTCGGACGTCACGCCGCCGCCAACCGGCGATATGGACATCGTCACAGCGCGCAAGACGTGGGCCAAGCACTTCGTGGTGCTGGGAGGGATCGATCCGACCCTCTTCGCCCGCGGCACGGCGTCGGACATAGAATCGTACGTCGAGGACCTGCTGGGAGAGATGCAGCCGGACCGGCGCGGCTTCATCCTGGGCAGCGGCGATGCGGTGCCCTTCGGGACGCCGCCCGAGAACGTGAAGGCCGCGGCGGACACGGCGGCCCGCTTCCCCGTGGAGTGAGGAGAGCTCACGATGATCGCGTCGCCGACCGGCAGATTGATGAAAGAACCACGAAGCCTCGTAGGGAGAGACCTTCAGGTCTGTCCGGCTGCGCTCGGACCCCGTAGCGGCGACCTTCAGGTCGCCACCTGCTCCGGAAAGCATCCGCCCGCCTGCCCCTTTCGCCACCCCGAGCCTGTCGAGGGGTCTAGCATCCGTGGGCGCCAACCCCTCCCTTCCACCGTCGAACCCGTAGGGGCGTACAACTGTACGCCCACAAGCGTCCCGCCAGATTCAGTTCAGGAGGCGGCGAGCCTCGTAGGGACAGACCTTCAGGTCTGTCCGGCTGCGCTCGGACCCCGTAGCGGCGACCTTCAGGTC
>CAYOSF010000024.1:10726-27458 GCA_964406605.1 uncultured Dehalococcoidia bacterium
GCGCCAACCCCTCCCTTCCACCGTCGAACCCGTAGGGGCGTACAACTGTACGCCCGCAAGTGTCCCCTCAGGTTCAGTTCAGGAGGCCGCAAGCCGCCTCGCACCCAACCGCGGGCCAGGCTTCCCCGCCCATTGCGGGTCCGCCTCCGGCGGAAGCCTGACCGGACCCGCGTGGCGTAATGCGAGAGCACCTTCCTCGGCTCCCTGCCGGGCACCGGCCGCAAGGTGACGGACATGACCACTGCCACGCCGCAACCGGAGATGACCACGGACAGGTACATGTCGCTCTTCGAGCCGTACCTGAAGCCGGTGCCCACGCCGCCCGGCTTCACCAGCCATGAGATCGTGCGCCGGGCGATCGAGATGGATGACCCACCCCGCGTGCCCTACAGCTTCATCCAGCCGCTGGAATCGGATTTCGTTGAGCTGGCGATGGCTTCGGTCGCGTCCGGGGAAGCGGGCATGGCCGGCATCCCCAAGGGAGAGATGGTGTTCGACAAGTGGGGCGTGGGACAGCGGGGCACTGGCCGGCACTGGGCGCACTCGGAGGTCCACCCGCTGGCCGACCTCTCGGCGCTGGAAAGCTACCGGTTCCCGGAGACGATGCCGCGCGCGACGGTCGAGCTGGCGAAGGCGCTGACCGAGGCAGGGAACAAGGCCGGCAAGTACGTGGTGGGGGCCGACCCCATCCTCACCATCGAGCGGCTGCGCGACCTGATGGGCTTCGACAACCTGATGGTCGCCATGTACACGGACCGCGAGCGGTTCGAGCGGCTCCTAGACATGCTCGTCGACATCGTGCTCGACGCCATGCGGACCTACGCGGAGATGGGCGGCGTCCACGCGTTCATGACCTGGGAGGACTGGGGCCTCCAGACCACGCTCCAGATCAGGCCGCAGCAGTGGCGCGAGATATTCAAGCCCCGCTACGCGCGGCTAGTCGAAGAGACGCACAAGGCTGGGATGCACTACATCTGGCACTGCTGCGGATACATCACCGACATCATTCCCGACATGATCGACATCGGGGTGGACGTGGTCCAGCTCGACCAGCAGCATCTGATGGGAGTCGACCGGCTCGCCGAGGAGTTCGGGGGCAAGATCTGCTTCTGGAATACGGTGGACATCCAATGGTCGCCGCGAGAGGAAGCAACCGCGGAGGAGCTGAGGGCAGAGGTGAAGCACATGATCGAGCAGTTCGGTCGCTTCAAGGGCGGCTTCATCGGCCGGCAGTACCCTCAGCCGCGCGACATCGGCATGTCCCGGGAGCGGCACCAGATCATCTACGACGCATTCATGGAGTTTGGCTGCCGGTAGGGGACAGTCGCAGCGGCGGGACTGAGGCGGGAGTCCGGAGGCTTCCTACGCGAACTTCGCGAACGTTTCCTCCACCCTGTTCACGAACCGCATGATCGAGTCGGGTTCGTCGATCTTGAACTCCCTCGGACCCGGCGCCACGACGATGCAGAGGCCGCGGTTGTGCGTCCTCGTCGTCAGCACGTGCTGGAGGAACGCCCGGTTGCCCTCGAAGTGGAGCTCGTTGTTCAGGCCGAGGTGCGGGATAATTGCCGTCTTGCCACCGAAGCGCTCCCACACCGCCTCGAACGGCGTCTCCGTCGCCCCGAAGTTGATGCCCCGGAGGTTGTGCACCCGCTCCAGGTTGTCGAACTGGTGCACGAAGTCACCGCAGGAGTGGATCATGATCCCGCCGAACTCCTCCGAGAGCTCGTTCACGTAGGGTAGGCAGAACTCCCGGTAGAGCTTGGGGCTGATCACGGCCAGCCCGTCATCGCTGATGGCGATGCCCCGGCCGTCGGGCAGCCAGAGGGGCGGATAATGGCAGGGGAGGAACTCCGGCGAGCGGGACCGCTGCTCCTTCACGTAGCGGATGATCAGGTCGGTGACCATGCGCATGAGGTGGTGCACTTCTTTCGGGTGGTCGTACATCGCCACCATGAAGGCGCTGGGCTCCCACACCAGGTAGGCGGTATCGAGCGGCCCCTGCAGGTCGGTCATCGCCATCGCGTAGCGGCCGCCGGTCTGCTCGACGTAGTAGTCGGTGAACTCCAGCATCTGTCCCAACTGGCCGTCGCTGACTGCGGGCGGCTGAAGCTCGTACACCTTCTCCGGCGGGTCTTCCGCCAGGATCACGGGATGGGCCCAGGGGAGCGTGTGCTCGAAGAAGTCGACCTGGCAGCCGAACGCGGACGCGAAGACCGTCACGCCTCCCTGCGGCTGCATGTGGGGCACAAAGTCGTCGCGGATATCCGTCGACTCGCGCCAGGCCATGACGGCCTTCTGGGCGAGGAACTGGGTCTCCTTGTGCTGGAGGAGCTGGGGAATCGGCACCGTCCGCGCGAGCGTCACGGTGAGCACCGGCGACGACGGCAGTATCCACAACGGCCGCCCGATGTCCTCCAGCGACCAGAGGGCCTCCCATCGCTGGATGATCTCGGCGTACTTGGGCTCTTGTGTTATCGGTGTGACCTTGTCGTTCATCCAGTACTCCCGAAACAGCGCTCCGAAGCTAAGGACGGCCGAAGTGCTCGCGGTTCCATCGCTGCCCCTCATCCAGCATCGCCAGGTAGTTCTCCTTGGGCAGGTAGTTGGCGGCCGTGTTGCCCGTGCCCAGGCAATAGCCGGTGCCGCGGGCGGCGCAGACCTCCAGTATCTCTCGCGTGCGTCTGCGCACCTCGTCCTCCGTTCTGGCAGCGAGCAGATCCATGTCCACCCCTCCCAACACGGCGATGCGGTCGCCCCAGCGGCGGTACACCTCCTCCACCGGCATGATCTTGTCCTCGAAGGAGTGCTTCCCGTCGAAGCCGATGTCGATCACTTCGTCCATGACCTTCTCCAGGTTCCCGCAGGAGTGGAGGAGTATGAGCTTGCCCGCGCCGTGCGCCACCTCCACCAGGCGTTTGTGGTGGGGGAACACGTGCTTGCGCAGCACGGCCGGCGACACGAGAGTGCCCGAAGCGTAGCCCAGGTCGTCGCCCAGAAACACCATGCCGACGTTGTCGACGGTGACGGCGTGCGCGGCCGCCGCTATCGTCAGCTCGCCGACCTTCTCGCAGATCGCCGCGATGAGGTCGGGCTGGTCGTAGAGCGCGTAGGAAAAGGACTGCAGGCCCATGAGCCAGGAGCTGTTCTCGAAGATGCCCCCGAGGTTGACACTGATCTTCATCCCCTCGGGCACGACGGCGCTCAGGTATTCGAGGCCGCGGTAGGAGATCCGCTCGGGGTCCGGCCAGGGGTAAGCCTCGAAGTCCGCCCAGCTCTGGATCGGGCCCGTGCTCTCGTCTTGCCAGAACCGTCTGTTGCCGGCCCAGTTCTCGACCGCGGCTGTGTCCTCCGCGACTTGATAGTTGGCACGGGGGAGGTTGAGGCCGGTCCAGCCGTAGACGTAGTCGTAGCCGTACTCGTAACAGAAGCGCAGAATGGTGTTGAGGGCGGCCTCTCCTTCCGCCCGGCGTTCCTCGGCGCTGACATCCGTCCGGCCGCGGACGCGACTGAGCGCGTTCCAGCTCATCTCCTCGCCCAGCAGCATCTGGATCATGCCGGGGTCGGCATAGAGCTCGATGAGCGGCACTGGGCCTGCGGGACCTTGCCGCAGCAGGGTGCGACGCAGATTCTCGAAGTCCGGGTGTCGTTTCACCCGGTACTCCGGCCCCGCTCGGTTCGCTTCCATCGATGGCACCCTTTCTGATACTGATGAGCGGGCTCCCTAGGAGCCCGGCAGCCCCATTGTGGCCTTGGCCCAAGGCGGGGGGCAAGCGATGCGGGCTCCGGCCGCAGAGCCCTATCCCACAGCCAGGCCCAGCTTCTCCAGGTCCCATGTGTACCCGTCAGCCTCGCGGAACTTCGCGCTCTCCCAGTCCGGCCGGCCGGTAGGCAATACGTTGCCGAGGCCCCGGCCCCAGACGCGCTTCGCCTCGTCCAGATAGTGGATGTAGTTGCTAAGCGGCACGTCCGGGGGCACCCGATGGTCGCAGAAAGGGATGAACCCGCCCTCCTCAACGAGCGGCGTCAAGCGCTCCACCTCGGCGGTGATGTCGTCCTCGCTGCGCGCCAGGATCCGCTTGTCGAACCCTCCCATGATCAGCAGGTCACGGCCGTACTGCCTGCGATATTCGACAGGATCCGCGCCCCAGGTACCGACTTCCACCGGGAACATGCAGTTGACGCCGGCTTCCAGCCACAGGGGCACGAGCTTGTCGATACTGCCGTCACAATCGACAAAGACCACGTCCACGTCGTAGCGGTGGAGCGTGTCGACGATGCGCCGGTAGTGGGGAACCAGCACTTGCTCAAAGGTCTTCGGCGAGATCAGCGGCCCGGCAGAGTAGCACATGTCCTCCCACATGCCTGCCGCCTCCGGCCGCACGCCGGCCTCGCCGCAGGTCTTCTCGATGACGGCGATGGCGATGTCGGCGCAGGTCTCGACGATCTCCTCGAAGAGCTTGGGATCGTCGTAGATGATCTCGGACACGCGCACCAGACCGAACCACTGGCGCTGCCTGCCGTAGAGCGACCCCGCGTGGATGAACAGCGGGTAGTCGCGATCCGGCTGGGTCCACTTCTCGATCCACTTGCCGGTAGCGTCCCCCCAGAAGAAGCGCCCCGGGTCGTCCGGGCGCAGGCGCGGCTTGTAGTGCCGCTCCCAGCTTTCCCGGTCCCGGAGTAGGTGGTCGAGGTGCTTGGGGATGGCGCTCATGATCTTGCCGCGCTCGATGACGACGCCGTCCAGGTCCCGCACGACCTCCGTGTCGCCGCGGTCCTCCAGCACCTCCTCCTCGAAGTACGGCCAGAGGTCCGTGAAGCCGCCGCAGGGAAACTCGGGGTCCATGCCGAAGAACTCGTTGGCGGATGTCCCGTTCTCGACGGATTCCGGTAGTCCGTACTGCTTCCAGACGAGCAACGTCTCGTCCCAGAAGCCGAAGTCCCGGATCGGACAGCGATCCACGGGCTTGAAGTGCATGGTGTTCCGGAAGCGCTCTCGTGCGTTCATGGACACCTTCTCGAAATGGGGCGCCGGCCGAGCCGTCTCTTGGAATCCTGGGCCATCATATCGTCGCCACGTCGACGGATGCGCTGCGGCTGCTCACCCGAGACGCTCGCTCGCGGCCGCGCAGGCCCCGGCCCGCTGCTCACGCATCCCCGCTCCGTGCCGGAACGGCGACGAGCGCCTCCGCCCGGTCTTCCTTCATGAAGTAGAAGCCGGACAGGGCGATGGCAGCCGACGCCGCCCAGAACACGAACGGCAGGCTGTCATGGACACCCGCCAGACTGTTCCCGATGGGAGGAGCGGCAAAGGCACTTAGGCGGGAAAGGGTCAGCACCAATCCCATGGCCGTCCCGGCGTACGTTGCCCCAACTCCTTCCGTCTCAATGATCGCGGTCATCAGGACTGCCATGAACGCATCGCGAACGATGCCCGCGATCATCACCGAAGCCCACACCATCACCCCGCCTGCCACCGACAGCAGACCGACGCCAACAGCGGTCATCAATGCTCCTCCGAAAAGAACTGCCTTCCTCGAGCCAAGCCTGTCGGACAGCATGGCTATGGGGATGACGCCCACCATGCTGGTCGCGTGGAACACCGCCAGCGCGCCGTCGGCGCTCGCTCCCGACCATCCCTGGTCTCGCAAGTACAGCGGCAGGTAGCCGAGCACTCCCTGGACGCAACCCAGTTGGCCCACCAGAATGAACGCGAGGATCCACACGGCCCTGATACGGACCACACGCGACAGCGCCTGCCGAAACGGCACCGCGCCGGCATCGCCGGTGGAGGATTCGGCCTGATCCGGCTCGCCGCGGGTCAGCAGCCAAAGGACGCTGATGACGACCGAGACGGCGCCGTAGAGGAAGAGGACATTCCTCCAGCCGCCGAGCACGGGCGACAGCACCGTGGCGCTGATCAGCGCCCCCGCGGTGAAGCCGACCGCCATGCCCATCGACACGACGCCGTTGGCCAGGCCCAGGTACCGCCCCGCGAACCAGACGCCGCAGGTCTTGTGCACGACGGCCGGAATGACGGCGGACACGAGCCCGAAGAAGAACAGCGTCGCGGCCAGGGTAACGAACCCCCCTGCCAGTCCCCTGAGCGCGCCGGCCAGACCGGCCAGGAAACAGGCCGCGACGAGGACTCGTCTCGCGCCGAATCGGTCGCCGAGCAAGCCGCCGAGCAGGACCACGAAGACCCCCGCGAGCGGGACGACGCCCCAGACCGTCCCTATCTGCACGAGGCTCAAGTCCAGGTCCTCCGATATCTCGTCGAAGAGGACCGGCATGCACATCGTCGGCATGGCGACAACGAATGTGAACGTCAGTGCAGCCAGCGCGAGTACGTACCACCGGTAGCGTGAACTGCTGCTTTCTCCGCTGACCATGCTCACTGTCGATTGCACCCCTTACCCAGCAACAGCCAGGGGGCTAGGCAACTCGTCCCCGCTCAGAGGCCCGCTGAATCTGCGGAGTCTGCCGTCGCTCTTGGCATCCGAGGCAAGCGGAATTGTAGCAGCGGCGCTCCAAGAAGTCCACGCGCGGCCGAGCGCATCGATTCTTATGCTATGAGGTTCGGGCAGCGGCAAGCGTTGGGATCAGCAACGGCGACACGGCGGAGTCGAGCCGCCCCCAGTCCATGCGGGAGCTGTCCGCGGCAGTCCTTCGTCCCCCGGCTAGCGCGTGCGGGCCATTCCCCCGCCGGCATCGCCCGAGCCGCGGGCGTCTTCCTCCAGACGCCGGAGCGCCGCCTGGATAAGAGCATCTCCGTTCACGCCGTCGCGCCCAAAGGTGGCGACGCCTCCCTGCCACCGGCCAACCGAGGGTATCCGCGTCTGGATGTCGGTCTTGAGCCGGAAGGCAACCGCGCTCGCGCTTGGGAAGTCGGCATCGAACAGGATGGCGACAAACCGCTGGGCGTCGACCCGGGAGGCGATGTCGTAGGTGCGCAGCCTGCCGACGAGAAACTCCGCCACCTGGCGAAGAAGGTCCGGGTGCGGTTCCTCGCCGGGAAGGAGCCGGAGGCGCCACGCGGCAAGCGAGAATACGCTATTGATGCGGGCCGCGCGCGCCAGCTCTTCGCGCATGCGAAGCTCCAAGTACCAGAGATGGTACAGGCCCAACTCGTCCCGAAGCACGCCCTGTGGATCGTTGGCAGGCTGCTGCCCCAAATCAAAGGCAGCGGCCTCATCCTCCGAGGCGGCTTCCTTCCGGGATCGGAAGAACATGCAGGAGACTCCTAATGTGATCATCATCAGGAGCCGCCCTCCTCTGAATAGGTGTTTGCGGCAATCCAGGCGTCCTCTCAATCGCTGCGCGGAAGCGTGCGCGTCTACCGCATGGTTTCAAGATACCCGTGCGCCCAGACAGCGAATAGAACGCCAGTTCCCCAGAGCGAGCCCCGGGAGGGCAACGGCCCGGCTGTACCGGTGCCACTGCGTCGTGAAATGGGGAGATGCCGGACCTCGACGGGTCCTTGGCCGCGTCTAGCTCACACAGACCGCGACGGTTACCTGTTTGTCGGCAAGGAGAGAATGCCGGTTGTCGAACTCGAAGAGGTAGTCACCGCGAATGAGCGCCGGCACCTGGAACGATGGACGCGACGACCGCTCCGCGTCGTGGAAGACAAGCCGGTTGCTGGGGGAAAAGATGCGCAGGCCTACGTCGGCGTCCTCACGCCCCTCGACAGTCACAAAGCCTGTAACCGTCTGGCCCTTCTGCAGCGTGAGCACCCACTCACCTACGGTGCGAGGCTGGAGGACGAACTCGGCCGCGCCGCAGAGCCCGGCCCCTTCGACCTGCTGTAGGTCCGGTGGGGCATCCAGCCTGACTGTCTTGGTGTCCATCTGCCGGTACACGAGGTACGAGGCGGCGACCCCGGACGCAAGCACCAGAAGCAGGGCCACCATGAGCATCGACCGCATAGCGTTTCCCCGTAAGGGAGCTCCCTGGAGTCATGTTCGGATGGGAAACGCGGGGCTGCAGGGCAGGCCGGTGCCCGACTAGGGCAAGTACTCCAAGGGGTTGCGGCGCTCGCCGTTCTCGATCACTTCGAAATGGAGGTGGGGACCGGTGGAGAAACCCGTTGAGCCGCTGGTTCCCAGGGACTGCCCCTGCCGCACCGTCTGGCCGGGTGTCACATCGAACGTCTCCAGGTGCGCGTAGAGGGTGCTGATGCCCGAAGGAGCCACCAGAATCACGTAGCGCCCATACGAGCAGCACGGATCGCCACCCGCGAAGAGAACGACCCCGTCGTGGGCGGCCCTCACGGGCGCCCCGGGCGTCGCCGTCTGGTCGATGTCGATGGCCCGATGCGTGGGGCTGAAATATGAGGAAATCGGACCCACGACCGGCCAGATGAGAGTGCCGTCCATGTTCTGGACCTGCGCTGTCCCGGAGGCTGAGTATCCGTACGACGCCGCGAACGACAAGACCAGGGCAACGTACGACCACGAGTGGTTGTACGCATAGATGGCCCCAGGCAGGTCGTGCGGCGCGCCGGCCACCAAGAGGTAGCGGGCCATCGCAGGCAGGACGTCATTGAAATCGTATGGGTCGCCGCCGTTGCCGTAGACCGCCCACGTCTCCGGCAGAAACTGACCGTAGCCTATGGCCCCCGCGGAACTGGTCGCCATGTTGCGCCCCAAGTCGCTCTCGACCTTGGCGATGGCCGCGAATATCTGCCAGGGAATGTCCGACCAGAGGGCGACCTGCTGCATGGTCGCTAGCTGGTCCGGCGGGATGTCGAGGCCACCCGACGCTCCCTTCCAAGTGCCCGCGCTCTCGGGTCTCAAGCTCGGAACGCGCCAGACGCGCGGTCCGGCGGAGAGATCACCCCGGCCGGTCTGTACGTTCGTCGTGGCTGCAGCACCGTCCGGCGCGGCGTAGCGCAGCTCGATGGTAGGCGTTGGCGTCGGTGTTGGAGTCGCCTGGGCTGCCGTGGTGGCCTCCGCTGCCTCGACAACCGCGGCCACCGCCGTCGCCCTGGTGTCCGCATCCCAGCCGGGGCCGCTCGCGGAGAACTCGCTGTCGGCCGTGTCAATCCCAAGCGCGTCCATCTGGGCCAGGATGTCCGCGTCCGAATAGGAGCGAGCCGGCTCGCTCTGAGTAGCGTAGGCCGAGACGGCCATGAGGGCCAGCCCAAGCAGAACCGTCAGCACGGCGATGCACCGGACGAAGAGCGTCATCCTTGCCCGTCACCTCCGGCCTTTCCGCTGCCCCCATCGGTCTGTTGCTGGGGCAGCAGGCCGCGCAACTCGCGTGCTTCTGAGAGCAGATCACTCGCGGGAACGTCCTCCAGCCCCTCCATCAGGACGTTCGAATGCCCAGCCACGGCGGTGTCGCGGAAGGCAGAGAGCAGGTCGTCGCTCTTGGCACCGGACCCGTCTTCCTCCGCAGCGACCGTCTGCACTTGCAGTCCTCCGGTGTCCGGCAGCTCCTGATCAGCGGACACCTCCAGCTGTGGAGCTTCCTCCCCGCCTTCCTCCGGTGTCTCCGCAAGCTCCGAAGCCGCCAGGGTATCTTCCTCAGCTTCCGGCGATTCGTCTTCCGCTGGCTCCACCGTCGCGTCCACCAAGTCCGCGAGCGTCTCGTCCCCTTCCTCGATCGCCGGCGGTGCCGACGCAGCAGGGGCTGTCTGAACCAAGCCGGCTGCGGGCTCGCTGCGCTGCGACTCCGTAGACATCAAGAGCCCTTCCTGCTCATCCTCCTCGATGCTGTCTTCAATCCCTTCAAGCACGTTGTCTTCATCTTTGGGCTTGAAGAAGCGCGAGAGGAACGACATGGCGAGCACCTCCTAGGATATGGGTGCCTCAACGGGCGCCACGGCGGGCGTAGAGGCGACGCTCTCGAAGAGGGCCCGCACCAGGTGTGGGACGAGCATGAGAGCTAGTCCTGATATGACCATCATGATCGCGCCATAGAGACACAGCTTGAGCCGGTGTCCACCGGCGGCCGCGTATGGGGCGAAGGAGTTCGCCGCGGTCAGCAGTAGGGCCACCGTACCAACGAAGACGGGGATGAACTCGATGGCGGGGGACTGGAAGAGCAGGACCGTGCTCACCCCGGCCTCGGCGGCCACGCCGCTGTCCAGGTTCTCTGCTTGGACCTGACTCAGCTGCTGCCCGAATACCTGCACTACCTCCGTCACGAAGAGCAGAATGCCCATCAGGACTGCGTGGAGAGGGATGGCGACGAAGGAGAAGGTCGTAGATACGAGCTTCCGGTCCGCCCGCAGGAGCGAGATCTTCAGAGCGAACTCTGAGGCGAGACCCGCGACTTTCTCGGTGTCGCCGCCCACCCTGATACCGTCCCAGAAGATGCGGACGCTGCGGGTCACCAGCTCGCTGCCGCTTTCGGCGGCCAGACGCACCCACGACAAGTCGGGGGAGACGCCGTTCCTGAGACGGATGTAGAGACGCCGCACCAACACCTCGAGGGAGCCCAGCGAGCGGCGGTTGAGCCGGCTCAGCCCATCGGTGGCGGTGATGCCCGCCGCGGCCATGACGCCGCCGAGAGCGCGGATGAAGGTGGAGATGTCGCGGTCGCGGGCGTCGATCCTCCAGTCGTCCATCATGGCCACGGCGCCGACCGGACCGATGATGGCGCCCGCGATGGCGAGGGCTGGCCCAAGGCCGAGCAGCCAACCGGCCCCCAAACCGGCCAAGGCCGCAGCCGGAATCAGGATCTTCGCCAGCGAGCCCGCGCGGTTCTGCTCCGGTGACCGGTGCTTCAGTGAATGTGTCTTCACTTCGATGGGCGCAATGGTCCAGATCAGCCAGCCACCTACGAAGGTGATGCAGACCATCAAGCCGGCCAGGCCGATGATACTGATCGGGCTGAAAGGGTAGATCATCATGGAGACGAGAGAGATCACCACCACCAGGGTGGCGGACACCATGAGCGCCACGTAGGCATCGGACCACTTCTGAAGGCTTTCGACGCTCCGCTCATACCCCTTGCCGTACGTCTCGCGCTGCAACGCGGACTCTCGCTCCAGGAACTGCTCCTCTGACTCGCCGGAGGAGAGCGAGGTGGCGAAGTGCAGGAGAAGGTTGCGCACGCTCTCGTGCTTGATCGTTTCGGCCACCAACTCGCAAGCGCGGGAATAGTCGTAGTTGAGGCGCTGGGCGACCAGGTGCACCTGGCGAAAGAACTTGGACGTGCAGTAGGAGAGCGCCGCGGTCCCCTCAAACAGTTGGGCGCGCGCCATGCCCGCGGTGGACACCGCAGACATGTGCGTGAGCTGAGAGAGAAGATCGAAGTCCAGCGGCTCGCGCGTGAGGAGCTCTTCCAGGTCAAGCCGGGAGACCAGCTTGAACGGGCTGCGAACAGCCTTGCGCTTGGCCGGCTTAGAGGAGGCCTTCTCTTTGGGCTTTGGAGAAGACGCCATAGAGCTCATAGAAGTCGGTAGTTCCTTGCTCCCCGAGTCGCTGGAAGAGGGCAGCCCTGCGCTCCAGCTCCTGGTAGATGGCCCGCTTGTTCTGGGCGGAGATGCCACGCTTGGGCGCGATGTGGTTCTCCAACAGGTAGCTGTTCATGTTGCCGGTGAACTCGAATACGTCCTCCGCCGAGTTCCAGCGGAACGTCTCGACGAACGCGAAGGAGTCGCTTGGCTTGTCGTATCCGACCAGCTCATTGACGCTGATGATGCGCCGCCCTTTCTTGCCGTCGGGCAGGCGGACGGCGCTGGCGATCACCACCACGTTCAGGTTGTCGATGTAGGCCTTGGGCACGTTGATCGGGTTACCGGTCATGCGCTGGATGAGCTTCTCGACCGTCGAGGCGTGGAAGGTGGCCATCACCGCGTGACCGGTCTGCATCGCCTGAAAGGCGATGGCCCCCTCCTCACCGCGGATCTCACCGATCACGATGAGGTTCGGCCGCTGCCTCAGGGCCGCTTTGAGCAGACTGAACATATCGACCGCTGAGTCTTCGTCCGACATGGACCCTCGCACCACCTCCCGGATCCAATTGGGGTGCGGCACCTGGAACTCCGGCGTGTCCTCGATGCTGACGATCTTGGCGTCGGGAGGAACGAAGCCCGCAAGCGCGTTGAGGAGGGTGGTCTTCCCGGAAGCCGTCTCTCCGGAGACGAACAGATTCATCCCCTCTCCCACCATGAGCGAGAGGTAGGCCGCCATGGTGTAGTTGACCCCGCCGGAGTTAATGATGTCGATCAGGCTCATCGGCGTCGATGCGAACTTGCGGATGGTGAAGTTGCTCCCCGTCTTGGAGACGTCCGAGCCATACACGATGTTGATGCGGGAGCCGTCCAGCAACGTGGCGTCCACGATGGGGCTGCGGAAGGTAACCGGGTTTCCGATACGCTCGGCCATGCGGAGCACGAACTCGTCCAGCTCTTCATGGTTGTCGAAAGTGATGTTGCTCTTCAGCCCCTTGAAGATCTTGTGCTCGATAAAGATGGAGCCGATTCCGCTGCAACTGATGTCCTCGATGTGGCGGTCCTGGAGGAGGGGCTCCAGCGCACCCATCCGCAGCTTGTCGCGGACCAGGAGATACTTGAGGGCGGCTATCTCCTGAGCCGTGGCACGGATCGGCCCTCCGCGGCCTGGGGACCCGGAGAACATGCCGAATAGCCCGCGCCCCTTCTTGGCCTGGGGGCGTTTGCCGCCGCCGTTCCCGCTGACCACGCAGTTCTCGTCAACCGCTCGGATCAGCACCTCCGCCTTCTCCGCCTCCGTCTCGGCCGCAGCAAGCTCCTCCACGTAGTCCAGCAGCCGCCGCTCGATCGCCTGCAAGAGAGGCTGAATGTCCTGCAGCATCGCCGGCTCGATGGAGATGTAGTAGTTGCGCGCATCCTGAGGGTCCGGGAAGATGTGAACGAAGCGCTCATCGTCCACCCGGTAGATCAGATTGGGCTCTTTGAGCTGGGAGAGCTTCCGGTTGAGATCCTCGTAGTAGTCCGGCACGCCCAGGTCCTTGACCGGCACGAGATGCAAGTACTCCATGAGGTGGGGCGCCGCCTCCGCCCGCTCATGCAGCTCGTCGGGCAGCAGGCCCCGCAGCGTGCACTGCGCCCCCTCGCAGCTTGCAGCCTCGACCCCATCTTCGATAGCGAACGGTAGCGCCATCCCAGCAACCCTCGTCTATTAGGCCTTCGCCTTCGTGATCGGGATAATGCGCATGCCCAAGTTGGGCTCCACCTCAAAGCTGATCACGTTGCCGGTGCTCTTTTCGGCCCCGCGGATCTTCGCCACCTCCAGGGCCTTCACCAACTGGTCCCCCACCTCCTCCACCCGCATCCGCATGTGGGCGTCGCAGATGGAACGCAGTCGGATGAACATCTGCTCGCTGAACACATAGGAGTGCATGGTGAAGATGACGGTCTTGCCCAGGTCACAGAAGTCCTTGCAGAGCGTGAAGAAGGTCAGCGTCTCCTGTTCGGGCACGTGAGAGACGAAGGTGGTGAGAGAATCGACGACGACGATGTCGATGTTCTCTTGCTGCTGCGCAATGTGCCGGCGGAGGAGTTCGAAGACCGAGCGCGACTGGTCCTCGTCGAAGGCCTGCGGCACCGCGTAGATGTTGATGCGCCCCAGCAGGAAGTGATCCTCGATGTGCAGCCCCAGATCGTCCATCTGCTTCAGCAGGCTTCGGACCGTGTTCTCCGTGGTGTAGTAGAGCACCCGGAAGCCGTCGTTCAGGCCGCCCCAGGTGAGCTGCTGTGCCAGCACGCTCTTGCCGGCGTCCGATTGGCCCTCGATCAAGGTGAGTGAGCCCTCCGGGATCCCGCCGCCCATCTTCTTGTCCATCTCCGCGTTGCCGCTGCAGACGATGCGCTTCCTTTGAACGTCTCCAGCCGTGCCTGTTGCCATTCCCACCCCCTCTAGTTCGTGAAGAAGCTGGACGCGGAAATCCCCAGCTCCGTCGTTACCTGCAGCCAGTGACTGCCGCTTCCCGGCGAGGGGTTGAGCTTGACGCGTATGGTCATGCTCTCACCCATGTTCATGACGCCCGGGTCAATGACGTCGTTGCTCACGTAGAGGACCCTCCATGTGTCGTCCGGCTGCGGTGCCGACTCGGTCGTGAAGTCGACGTACTTGATGTAGCTGTTAGCGCCGGAAGTGTACTGCACCACCACGTCCATCCGAGAGAAGTCGATCACCGGCGTAGCGCCGTCGTTGTCAACGACGACATCAACGTCGGAACCGCTCACGTTGATCGAGCTGATCCTGATGTCGCTGCGCACCCGCTCGATGCTCTGCTCCTCGGCCGCTTGCCAGGATTCACCGAGCACGCCGAAGGAGGTGAAGCTGCTCCGCCCGAGCGTGAGCGAGGCCAGCACCAGGATGGTGACGGCGAGCAGCGCGGGCAGAATGCTATCCATGCAACCTGTCCCTCACAACGTGAAGAACTTCGAATCCTCCACGCCGTTCGGCGCGACCACTTTCACGTAATAGGTGTTGCCCGTGGCCAGCGCATCCGCGACCTCCAGATAGACGGTGATGTGGAGGGTGGCCGTCGGACCCCACTCCGTGTCGTTCTCCAGCTCATAGTCCCAGCACGGGGCTGTGCACCCCGCGCCCCCGTAGGCGATCCGCCGGAAATCGGTCTCCGGACCGAAGAAGACGTCGATCCGGTCCAGCGGTGAGATTCGCGACGTGCCGGTGTTCTTCACCCAGGCCTCGGCCTCCGTCGCCGCGTCCTCCCCGGTGGCGTGAATGATCTCCAACCGGCTGCTCAGACGGTCGTCCGCCACGTCGGCAGAGCTTACCAGGGCCGTGCCGGCGCGGCTTATCGCGGGCATCACGGCGTTCACAACCGAGACAACGCCAACGATGGCTGCGACCGTGAGCAAGATGGTAGAGATTGCCTTTTCTATGACGCCACCTCTCTACGCCGTGGACCAGACGAGCGCGCCGGGGCGGCGAGCGCCCTGCCGGCGCGGCAACTTGGTGATCCTGTCTCCCTGCAGGATCGCTTCCAGCTCGTGCAACACCACCAAGCCTTCTATGACGTTCATGGGCTGATGCGCGACCTCCTTTGCCGGCGCAAGCTGAGCGATGCGCACGAGCACGTCCCGGACCTCAGACGAGATGAGCTCGGCAAGGCAGGCGAGCTCCAGTACGATCTCGAACCGGTGTCGCCCCAGCGTCCCCACGGCCTCCTCCGCCCAGGTCATCAATCCAGCAATGGTAAGGAGGTTCCAGCGCAGCTCAGGCGGACCCCCGGGCTCTTCACGGTCCTTCTTGTGCAGAGGAGTGGGCTCCGGTCCCGGCGACACCCCAACGTGCGGCGCACCTGTCGGCCCGCCGGCCGTCCGTGGGATCGATTGCTCGCCGGCCAACAGCGGCGACGCATCGAGGTCCGGCCCCGTTGCCAGCTCAGACTCCCCGTCCGCCAGAGGCGCCTCTTCCTGCGGCCTGCCGATGTCTGGGGCGGGCGGCGTCGCACCCGCGCCAAGCACGAATGGGTTGTCGTTAGTGAGGACCGCGGTGCGGATGTCTTTGAGAACAGTCTTGATCTCACCCTTCAGGAGCTTTATTTCCTCCTGAAGTGCGGAGACCGTTTGGTTCAGTTCCATGACATCCCTGCCTCCCTGGCCCCCCGGCCGCTACGCCGGCCCGCCCCCATGAGCGTCCGGCGACCGTCCGACGTTCCGTGCTAGTGGAGCTGCATGACCGTCCGGAGCTCCGTGGGCAACTGGCGCGTGATATCCAGCGTGGCGCCGACTGGAGTCTGGATCTCGAACGTAAACCGCTCGTTCGGGTCCAGCGCCACCGCCGGCGTAATACCGGTCGCGGCATCGATGGCGATCAGCATCAGCTCACCCGGCTCGAGGAGTGTGTCGGTGTCACCAACAATCGTCGTCACCGTGTAGGTCACATCGTTGTCAACGACATTGTCGTCCCTGTAGGCGACGACCGTCCTGTTGTTGGTGGCGGCGGGGTTGAGCGGAATCGGCTCGCCCCCAGCCGTCGTCGCCACCGTGAACTGGATCCCGTCCACCGCCAGTGGGGTCCCGGCCGCGGTCACGACGACACCGCCCCGCAGTTCCATCGTCCCTCGTGCTTTCTCCAGTCCTGCGAACACGGTTTCCTTCCCTCGCTCCGAGCTGAAGACACCGGTGGTCAGCACCACAAAGGCGAAGACGGTGGCCACGACCACGAACGCGATCAGGATGATGGCCGTCTCCAAACCTGTGATGCCTTTCTCCTCGCGGGTAGCGCGCGCGACAATTCCTTTGAAGAACCTCATTGCCTGTTACCTCCCCCTTTTGGGGTATTCCCCTAGGGGAAGTTATCGGCAGGCTCGAGGGCTTTCATGAGTGCCGCGGCTTCCTTCCGCGCTGCCACCCTGATGGTCGGGTGGCCGGACATGTACCTCCCTGTGTTGGCGGAGAGCGGACGGCGTCTTGCGGTCCGCCCGCTCTCCTGGTGTTCAACCTCCGCCATTCCAGAACCGCGGAAGCGCCCGGCCAGCGCGACGCTCTCCGGACTCGCTCGGTTCCACCCCTAGTGCAACTGCATGACCTCTCTGAGTTCAGCCGGGAGCTGGCGGGTGATGTCCAGCGTCGCACCCACCGGCGTCTGGACCTCGATCGTGAATTTCTCGTTCGGATCGAGCGTCGGCGCAGGTGATACCCCCGTCGGTACGTCTACGGTGATGACCTTCAGCTCGCCCGGCTCCAACAGCGTGTCGGAGTCGCCCACGATGTCCGTCACCGTGTACGTCACGTCGTTGTCCACCACGTCGTCGTCCCGGT
>CAYOSF010000025.1:0-18243 GCA_964406605.1 uncultured Dehalococcoidia bacterium
CGACGATGAGGATGGGGACTGTTCGTGCCCTTCCCCAGGTCTGGCGGGCGAGCTTCACCCACCGGCGCATGGCCTGGTGCTCTTGCCGCCTGTTCCGAATCAGGACTCTTCCCACCCCGTTTCCTGGTTCGTGCGTGAACGCCCCTGACTCCTGCGTTCCACCCACTGGCGGCAGACTCTCGGTGGGCGGGCACGCCCGTACCTGCCCTCCGGAGTAGGCTGCCTGTCTGCGACGCTCCTCCTACTCGTACGAACAGGAGCAGGTGGCGTCGTGTTGCACGCGCGCTGCTAGTCGAGGCGGGGATGTCGTGCCAACACAAAAACCACCTGGGCACCAGCGCTCCCCCAGGTGGCCTAGGCATCGCTCTGGGACGGGCAGCTATGCGGATTCCCTTCCGCAACCACCGGCCGTCCGCTATGAGCTTACATCTATTTACCGCATTTATGGAAAGCTGTCAAATACCAAGAACTGCCCTACAATTCGTACTCGCGTCTGCCTCGCGATATACTTCTAGTTGCGCGTCTGGGGCGGTAGGCGAGAAGGAGGTATCAGGTGGAGTACAGGGCCTTGGGCCGTTCCGGTTTGCAGGTGTCCGCGGTAGGGCTAGGGTGCAACAATTTCGGCCGTCGCTGTGACCGGCAGCAGACAAGGGCCGTGGTCGGCAAGGCGCTTGAGCTGGGCGTCACGTTCTTCGACACGGCCGATATCTACGGTCCCCGAGGTCTATCTGAGGAGTATCTGGGTGCCGCGCTTGAGGGCCACCGCCGGGAGGCGATCATCGCCACCAAGTTCGTTGGGCCGATGGGCGAGGGTCCGCTCTGGGGCGGCGGCTCTCGCCGCTATCTCCTCGACGCGGCTGATGCGAGCCTCCGCCGGCTGGGCACTGAGTACATCGACCTCTACCAGATACACTTTCCGGACGTACGCACGCCCATTGAGGAAACGTTGCGCGCGCTGGACGATCTGGTGCGGCAGGGGAAGGTACGCTACGTCGGTTGCTCCAACTTCGCCGGCTGGCAGGTCGTCGAGGCCCAGTGGATCACGCGCACGCAGCACCTCTCGCCCCTTATCTCGGCCCAGAATCAATACAACCTGCTGGACCGTCGTATCGAGCGAGAGCTGGTTCCGGCAGCGAAGGCCTACGGTCTGGGTGTGTTGCCCTACTTCCCTCTCGCCAGCGGATTCCTTACGGGCAAGTACCGGCCTGGCCAGGCACCGCCGGAGGGGACCAGGCTGGCGGCAGCGGGTCCGATGGGCGAGCGCATCCTGACGGAGGAGAACTTCGAGACGCTGGCAAAGCTGGAAGCGTTCGCGCAGTCGCGCAGCCGGAGCATGCTGGAGCTCGCCATCGGCTGGCTGGCAAGCCAGCCTCACGTGTCCAGCGTGATCGCTGGGGCGACGAGGCCGGAACAGGTGGAACAGAACGTCCAGGCCGCGGAATGGAGACTGGCGGCTGAGGAGCTGGCAGAAGTTAACGCAATCACGCGCCGTGAGTAGCGGGCTGCTCACCGAAGGACGTGGTAATCCTAGGGCGCGGCGCGGAGTCGCACTCGATGTCGCGAAGTAGATGCGGAGGCGAGCAATGACGTCCACCCCTCGACTACTGTCCATCCTCGTAGGTCTGGCCGCTTTTCTGATCGTTGGCTGTGGAGGGGGAGACGGCGAGGGAGATGCCACTCCGACCTCAACCTCCGCTGGTACCGCCACGGCCACGGAGGCAATGGCAACCGCGACCGCCACGGTTGAGACGTCGGCGCCTGTGCCGGTGGCGACGGAGACGCCCGCACCGTCGCCCACACCGGAAGAACCGCCTCACGCCGGTCCGATCGAGACGGATCCCGGCATCGACAACTTGGGCGAGGGGGTCGTGCAGCCGGTCGTGCCAGACGGCGGCGTGTTCAACATGGACCCGGTGAGCGCGGCGGAAGACCTTGGCGTTGCCCCGCCGCCGTGCGCGGCGTTAGTCTTCTACCTGACCTGGCAAGTGCGTGATCCGTACCCACCCGACGGCGTGGACCTGGAACTCTACTCAACGCGCATGGGCGGAACGGAACTCATAGGGAGCGGCCCGTCAGGTGAGGCAAGCCGCGGGTGCGGAGAGATCCAGGTCAGGAACAACAGCGGGTTCGAGGTGGCGGTTGAGATCCGCTACGCCATCGGCGAGACCATGCCCTAACAGGTTCCCGAGAGATCCTGGTACCCTGGTTCTCTACGCGGGGGCAACGTCAACGCGTACGGCGCGGTCGATCGGTACCGGCTGCCAGTGCAGAGCGCGATACCGCAGGTGCCCGTAGCCGCCCGCGAGGTGGAGCCACTTAACCATTCCGGGCTCCACGTTCGAGATATCCTGCCATCCCTGGAACTGGTAGGGCTCCCAGCCGTTGTACGAGATCAACTGGCCCGGCTGTACGGCCGGCGTGACACGGGCCTGGACCACCACTTCCGCGCAGTCGTTGTAGACCCGGATGTCGTCCCCGTCCTCAATGCCGCGGGCGGCCGCGTCACGGTCGTTGATGTGCACTACCGGATGACCGCGGAGTGTCCCCAGAATGGTGCTGCTGGTGCTGTTCATCGAGTTGACGCTCCAGCGAGGGTGGCCGCTCGTGATCTGGAGGGGATAGTCGCCGCCTTGAGCCGGCGCCTCCTTGTGCGCGGGCAACTCCTCGCCGGCCTCCAGGAACCACTCGTGGTCGACGTAGAACTGAGCGCGGCGGGTCAGCGTGGGGAACGGCTCCTTCTTCTCGGTTTGCCAGCGGAAGGGCGAGTGGGTTTCGTTGGGCAGCAAGTCGGAGGCCTGGGCCAGCGCCATGGGCGAGCGGCCCCAGCCCGTGAACCGCACCCAGCCCTTCTCGCGCAACGTCTCCAGGGTGGTGTCCGCTGGGATATTGCCGAAGACGGCGGAGTCTCGCACCAACTCGTCTATGATGGCGTCGTCGTCGGAGAGCGCGCCGCCGTAGGTGATGTCGTCGTAGAGGGTATCCAGGCGAACTGTTCCGCCTGCCGGGGTGGACATCTCCACGAAGTCGCGCGCCTTGGCCCGCTCCGACACCTTCTTGGCGAGCATCTGGGTGATCTGCCACTCGGACTTGGACTCGCCCAGCGGTTCGACGGCCCGGTCCGACAGGGTGAGGTTCATGACGTCGGGCGTCGTATAGGGGAAGTTCGGCTTCTCGTAGTGCTGGGCCGCTGGCAAGATGATGTCGGAGTGGAGCCCGGTGGTGCTCATGCGCCAGTCCACGGAGACGATGAGTTTGAGCTTGGGCCAGAGGTGCTCAAGGAGCATTCGCTGGCCCCCCCGCTGCCGGCGGAGCATGTTGCCGCCGAACTCGAACAGGACGCGAGGTGGTATGTCAGGCGGAGGCTGGACGTTGCCCTGCCACCATCCCTTGTCGATCGCCTCTTGCACATATTCGTCGAACGAGCGGCGCATCGACGGGTCGTTCCACTCAGCCTTGTTCCACGCCTCCCGGTAGCCGCAGTGGTAGTACCAGAAGAAGGCGGATGGGACGCCCATGCCCGCCAGGGCTCCCTGGTATCCCATCTCCGCGATGAGGATCTCCGGCGTGAGCGTGGGGTCCTGCGCGAGCACGGCGTTCATCATCGTCTGCTGGCCTTCGAACATCTCCCGGGTCGCATCCTGGCCCGGCCGGGGCTTGGCGCCCATCATGAACATCCCGTCGAACATGCCGACGGCCCAACTCCGGGTGCCGGCGCCCTTCTTGCCCCAGTTGCCGGTCAGTGCCAGCAGGAGGCACATGGCGCGTTCAATCAAGTCGCCGTGGTAGGACTTGCCGGTGGTCCAGCCCAGGAGGATTCGCGTCGTTCTGCGCGCGACCTTGCGCGCCAGTTCACGAATCGTGTCGGGGTGGACACCGCAGATTTCCGAAGCGTCCTCGGGTGCGTAGTCCTGCAGGCGGCGCCGCAGCAGCACGAAGGCAGGCACCACCTCCACCTCGGTGCCGTCGGCCAGCGTCGCGCGATAGCTGCCCTCGAGGGCCGGTTCGAGCTCACCCAGGTCCAGCGTCCGAGGGGCCTCCGCGATCTGGCCGCTGCGGGAGTCGAAGACATGGAAGATCTCGCTTGAGCCTTCTTCCTTGAGGTCGGACTGGCGCAGGAAACGACTGTTGTCCGCCCGTACCAGAAGACCCAAGTCCGTCTGCTCGCGGACAAACGGCTCGTTCACCAGCCCTTCGTCGATGATGACGCGGCACATCGAGAGGGCGAGCGCGGCGTCGGAGCCGATGCGAACAGGCACGAAGTAGTCGCCGTGGATAGCCGAGGGGCTGTAGTCGGGGGCAATGGTCGCGACCTCGCCGCCGTGATAGCGGGCCTCCACGATGTAGTGGTAGAAGGGGATGGCACTGTAGGCGGGGTTGTTGGCCCAGATGATAAGCAGCTCGGAATGGAACCAGTCGTCGTTGCTGGCCGCCGGATCGAAGCGGCCGAACGTGGCATAGAGACCCGGGTTCCAGTCGTTGATCTCGGACTGAACGTCGGTGGAGGTGGCACCCAAACGGGCTAGGACGTTGCCCGCGAGAGAGATGGTCTGCGTACCTCCCTCGCCCGGGGTGCCGATGCGCACTATCGACTGGGGGCCGGATTCCTGGATCGCGTCCAGCATGGCGTCGGCGATCTCGGTCAGCGCCTCGTCCCATGAGACCTGCTTCCAGCGCCCCTCTCCGCGCTTGCCCGCGCGACGAAGAGGGTGGAGAACTCGTTCCTTCCCGTAGAGCATCTGACTCCAAGAGGAGCCCTTCTGACAGCCGGTGGGGTTCATGTCGGGGACGCCTTCCTCTATCGTCTTGAAGGTCCCGCCCTGCTCCTCTCGGACGACGCGGCCGTCCCGAACATAGACCCGGAATGCGCAGTTGGTCGGGTAGCAGTCCACGCAGTGGGTGCCCCAGGCCGTCTTGTCCCACTTCCACTTGTCGCGATACGCGTCCGCCCAGGCACCCGAAGTGTCGAGTTGCTCCGATTGCTGCGTCATCATGACCTTCCTTTCGAACTCAACTTAGCGAGTGCTAAGTTTGGTGTGTAGGGCCGAACGGCCCGACGGCAGGGGGCCGAAGGGCCATCGAGTGGCGGCTGGCGTGGGAATTGGCCTTGGATTCTCAGTTCCCGGGGCGTTCTGAGCGTCGTGCCGACAGGCGCGTCCAGGATACCAGGACCGCCGCGGGATCTATCGGCGAATGCTGTGCGCTACCACGGACGCCGGAATGCTTGCGGTGCGGCGCGTTGCTCGTCTAGGGCGGCGGCAAGTGGCCCACGAGGCCGGCGCTGTACTGGAGGATCAGCGCGGCATCAATCGCGTTGATGGTACCGTTCTGGTTGGCGTCCGGCAGGGCGCAGATAAGCAGGGTTGTGATGAGACCTGCGTCGAGCTGGAGGACGAGGGCGGCGTCGATACTGTTGACGACTCCATCGCAGTTGACGTCGCCGACGAGGCCAACAGGTGGCGGACCGGATGGCGTCGGTGTCGGTGTCGGCAGACCCACCTGCACGATGCTCACCTGGATGTCGTAGGTGTTGCCCGTAGCAGGAGGGTTGAAGAGGAAGACACGCACGGCATAGGGGCCGGTCGTCGGAGCTACGTAGTTGATCTGCTCGTCGTCCGTCCCCGTCTCCGAGTTCGCAACTTGGTTGCCGGCCTGGTTGTACAGCCTGATGTCCACGTCACCGAAGGAATGGTCGAACTTCACGTTGACCCGCACGTGATCGCCTGCGTTGAGAGGAAAGCCGAAGTAGTCGTCGTCGCCCGGGCAGACGCGGAGGTTGTTGAAGTTGAACGGGAGCCCGAAATAGGGGGCCGTCTGTAGGGTATCGTTGTCCTCCAATGTGTCGTCAGGGCATGAGCCACCGGTTTGGGAAATCTGAAGTGTGTAGGCATTGCCGTTTGCGGGAGTTGCGGCGAAGAGATGAACGCTCACAGCATATGTGCCCGCCATGGTTGCGGTGTGCGTGATCTTCTCATTGTCTGTCTGTGACTGAGAAAGCGCCCGGAAGCCTCCGTTTGGGTCCCACAGGCTGATGTTGATGTTGCCAAGGCTATGGGAGAAGAGGGCATCGATCTGAATCTGCGCGCCCAAGGGCACCGTGAAGGAATACCAGTCGTCATCATTCGGGCAGACTCGAAGACCAGACTGGTTGTACGGAAGTGTGACCGCCGTGGCAGCTTGCTGCGTGTCGTTGTTCTCGAAGGGGTCCTCTGGGCAGGAAGGTCCTGCGGGCGATCCGCGCCCGCCCTCTTCGGCGACCGCGCTGCTGAGGGGCGGGGAGCCGGACATGGCCAGCAGCCCGATGAGCAGAAGCGTGGCCGCGATCACATTTGTTCGCATGAGAAACCTCCCGAGCGCTACGCCGACGGCGCGATACCTGCTCCGAGTCTACGGTCTGTTCCGTGCCGGATGTCAAGCAGCGGCCCGCCACCCCAACCGTCTGGACGCCGCGTCCCCACGGTCAAGGCGGCGGATCCGTTCGCCTCGTCCTAGAGGATGTGGCCTATGAGGCCGGCGTCATACTGCAGGATGATCGCAGCATCGATGGAATTGATCATGCCGTCCTGATGGACGTCTCCGGCGGCCTTGCAGGGCAGCGAGGCGACGAGTCCGGCCGTGAGCTGCAGAACGAGCGCGGCGTCGACGCTGTTGGTCAGGCCGTCACAGTTGACGTCGCCCCAGCCTCCGCTGACCTTTCCCATCAACCCCAGCACGTCGGTTGGGGTGGCCCGGTGGCTGGTGGTGCCATCGCCCACCTGACCGAAGAAGTTGGCGCCCCAGCACTTCACACCGCCGTCGGTGGTGACCGCGCAGGTGTGGTAGTCGCCCGCGGCCACGGCCGCCGCGCCGGGTGCCAGACCGGCGACGTTGATCGGCGTCAGGTGGTCGGTGGGTGATGCGTCACCGGCCTGTCCGTAGCTGTTGTCTCCCCAGCAGAGAAGGTTGCTGGCGCCGGTCAGAGCGCATGTGTGGGCGTCACCGGCGTCGACCGAGATACCGTACAACGGCGAGCTGCACGCGGCGTCGGCGCAGACGCCGTGGGGTGTGGTGTGATCGTTCGTTGTGCCATCACCTAGCTGGCCGTCACCGTTTTCGCCCCAGCATAGGATACCGCCCACCGAGGTCACGGCGCAGGTGTGCCACTCTCCGCCGTCGATCGAAGCGGCCGAGGTGGGCATACCGACGACATCAACGGGCGCGTTGCGGTTCGTCGTCGTCCCGTCGCCAAGCTGGCCGTAGGCATTCCACCCCCAACACTTCGGCGGTCCCGCCGCGGGGATCGCGCAGGTGTGGTCGTCCCCCGCTGCGATGTACCAGGCGCCGCTGGTCAAGCCTGACACGCTCACCGGACTGTGGCGGTCGGTGTTGGTGCCGTCCCCGATTTCTCCGAAGTAGTTGATACCCCAGCACTTCACGCCGCCGGTGTTGGTCAGCGCACAATTGTGGCTGGAGCCAGCGGCAATGGCAACGACGCCGCTCGTCAACCCGTTCACGTTCACGGGCGTGAATCGGTCGGTGGTGGTGCCGTCGCCGAGCTGGCCGTAGAAGTTGTACCCCCAGCACTTGACCGCTCCCGTGCCGGTGAGCGCGCAGGTGTGGTATTGCCCGGCGGCGATGGACACGACGCCGCTGTTGAGCCCCACCACGTCCACAGGGCCGTAACGGTCAACGGTCGTTCCGTCGCCCAACTGGCCCAGGTTGTTGTCACCCCAGCACTTCACGCCTCCCGCGGGCGTTATGGCGCAGCTATGCCCGGACCCGGCTGAGCCGCCGGCAGTGACGGCCGTGGCGGCGCCCGCCGCCCGACCCGTTTCCGGCCGGATCGATAGCAGAGCCACGGTCAGTAGAGCCGCCACAGTCAGAGCCACGAGGGTGATGAGATTCCGTCGTCGAAGCATTGCGGCCTCCCGTTCGCGGTATCGTGCGGTCCTGTTGTGGGTCAGTGTACCCCGGCTCATGGTGTCCGTCACCGGCGGCCGGCCTGGTATCCGGAGGGAACGCCGCCTTACGCCTCTCGGGAATGTGCGCTTCTAGGTACGCCGTGCCTGCGTCGCGGCGGATCGTTGACCACTTGCGAACTCTTCTCATCCGTCTCCAACTGGGGTAGAGTGGGGAGCGCAGATCGCGAAGAGACGCAGACTCACGGCGTACTGGTGACGTCAGCGGAGACGAGGGCCATGAAAGAACAGCAAGACGAGGTTCCAGAAGAGGACACCAGGGGTGAGGGGGTCGGCCGTTCTGGGCTGACCGGCCGTGCGTGGCCATTTCTGCGCTTTGCGGGCGTGGGCGCGACGGCTCTGGCCGCGCTGGGCGCGGGCGCCGCGTGGGCTCTGCTCCGGCGCAGCAGACCGCAAGCGAGCGGCCGGGTTCGTATAGAGGGATTGCACGGACCGGCCGAGATTCTACGCGACCGCTGGGGCGTTCCCCATGTGTACGCGGGGGACGTGCACGACTTGTACTTTTGCCAGGGTTTCTGCCACGCTCAGGACCGCCTGTGGCAAATGGAGTTCAACCGCCGCCTGGCGTCAGGGAGGCTTTCGCAGGTGCTGGGCGAGGCAGCGATCGACGTCGACCGCCTCATGCGGCGGATCGGCATGCACCGCTCGGCCCGTCGCGACGCCGAGACGGCGGACGAGGAGACCCGGGCTCTGTACGACGCGTACGTGGCCGGCGTCAACGCCTACCTGGGGCTGCGGAGACCCCTTCCACCGGAATTCATCATCCTTCGCTTCCGTCCCGATCCTTGGGAGGCGGCCGACTCGGCCCTGATGGGGCGTCTCATATCGTTCGGACAGGGACTGAACTGGGACACGGAGATCGCCAGACTGCGCATGGTGACAGCGGTGGGGCCGGAGCTCGCCGCCGAGCTGGAGCCGCCCTATCAGGCGGACATGCCGCTGGCAGTCCCGCCCGGGGCCACATCCGAACGGCCGACCTCGGTGGTGACAGACGATCTGGCCGGCCTTGCGCAGACGCTTGGCGTGGCTATCGGCGGAGGCAGCAACAATTGGGCCGTGGACGGGACCAAGTCCGCCAGCGGCTCCCCAATCCTTGCCAGCGACCCGCACATCCTCGCGTCGATGCCCTGCACTTGGTACCAGGTGCACCTGGATTCGCCCGGACACAAAGTAGCGGGCGCATCGTTGGTAGGCCTGCCCGGCGTCGCCATCGGCCACAACGACCGGATCGCCTGGGGCATCACCAACGGAATGGTGGACAGCGCCGACCTCTACGTGGAGCGCGTTGACCCCGAGAACCCCCGCCGGTACGAGTACGACGGCGGATGGGAGGAGGGCGAGATCCTTCGGGAGGAGATCGAGGTGCGCGGCCGGGCTGAGCCGGTGGTCGAGGAGGTGCTCATCACCCGGCACGGGCCGGACATCGGGCCGGCCCTTCCGGGTGAGACGAGGCGTTTGACGCTCCGAAGTATCGCCCTTGATGGCCTCGGCCTGCTGGGCCCCGGGCACCGGCTGGGTGAGGCCCGCGATTGGGGTTCTTTCCGCGATGCGCTGCGCGGGTGGGAGACGCTGGCGATGAACTTTGCGTACGCCGATGTCGAGGGCAACATCGGGTACCATTTCGTTGGCCGGTTGCCGATCCGCGGGCGCAGTGCGGGTGGCTTGCCCGCGCCCGGCTGGGACCCAGCGTACGAATGGACCGGCACGATCCCCTTCGACGAGCTGCCCAACGCGTACAACCCGCCGTCCCATTTCGTCGCAAGCGCTAACGCGCGGGTCGTCGGGGATGAGTATCCGTACTACCTGGGGAACGAATGGGCAGATGGGTGGCGACACCAGCGCATCGCCCAAGTGCTGGCGGCGCGGGAGGCGCTGACGCTGGAGGACATGGCCCGGCTGCAGGTGGATGACTTGTCGTTGCCAGCGCAGGAGCTGATGCCATACGTGCGCCGGCTGGAGCCACAGACCGACGTGGGTCGGCTGGCCCGGGAACTCCTCGTCGAGTGGGACTGCCATCTGTCGGTCGACAGCTCCGCCGCGGCGGTCTTTGCGACGTTCTTCCTGGAGTTCTACCGTTTGGTGTTTGGCGCGCGCCTGGGCGATGCGTTGGAGATATACCTCGGCAAGGGGGCGCATGTTGTCACGCCCGCGAACGGATACGTGTATCGCGCCGCCTCGAACCTGATAGCGGTCGTCCGCGAGGCGCGGCCGGACTGGTTTCCTGCGGAGAACGGCCGGCGGCCGACCTGGGAGTCCGTCGGCGCCCAGGCCCTGGATCAGGCAGGGGAATTCCTTTCCGGGCGCCTTGGGAAGGACGCCGGAAAGTGGCGTTGGGGCGCGCTGCACCGCATCCGCTTCAACCACCCGCTCGGACAGGTGAAGCCGCTGGACCGTCTGTTCTCCCGCGGGCCCTATCCTGTTCCGGGCGACCCGAATACGGTGTTCCAGAACTCCTATCATCCGCTGGAGCCCTTCGAGGTGACGCTGCCGACGGCGTCCTACCGCCAGGTCATCGATCTCGGTGATTTGAACGAGTCGCGGAGCACCATCTACGGCGGGCAGTGCGGCCACCCATTGAGCCGGCACTACAACGATCTCACCGAGGGATGGTTGCACGGCCAGTTGCACCCAATGCCGTGGGATCGGGACAAGGTCGAGGCGCTGACGGAGGAGACGCTCCAACTGGAGCCGAACGGGGTCTAGGGGATCCCGGCCGGGCAAGGATCGCGTTGGGCAAGTAACATGCCGTACTGCCCTCGATGCGGAACCGAGATAGGATCCGAGGCCGCGTTCTGTACCGCCTGCGGCACACGTATCGCTGAGGAGGCTCCGGCGCCGCCGGCGGGCCAGGCCCCGACCGCATCTTCCGGCCCTCCTTGGACGGTCATTGGGGGTGCTGTCGCGGTCGTGGTGCTCGTGGTCGTCGGCGTCGTGTTGTACAACGCCATGACGGATGACGGCGGCGACGGTAGGGAATCGGCCTTGGGTGACGCGGACAAGACAAGAGCGGCGGGAGCGATGCTCACCCCGACAGCGACGGTCGAGCCGTCCCCGACAGCGGAGCAAGCCCTTCCGACGGAGCGGCCTCCGGCCGCGCTTCCGACCTTCACGCCGCAGCCGCCCGTGGCTGGCCATGCGACCCCGGAGGAGGCTATCGCCGCGTTCTTCGCGGACCAGGAACTGGCCTACGCAGGAGACTGTAGCTTCGTAGACCTGGACAGGGATGTGGGCTCTTACTGCTCTTCTGTGTGGGAGGACCAGTTTGACACTCGGATCTACACGGCCGGGCTGGCGTTTTCGGAGCCGGACACCTGGCTGCTGGTCGCGCGGCTCGGCGCCGGAGACGACTGGACCCTCGTCGATTTCGCGGTGTTCGATCCGTACGCTGAGAACTTGGGACCCCCCTGGCCCTAGCGCGCGCACCGGCGCATTGGCGCCGAATTGCATCGACGCCGCGAAGAAAGGAGTCCTTCCCGTCAAGGTGGGAAGGACTCCCTTGCGCACGGGAGACGAGTCTGCTACTTCAGCTTGACGTAGTCGAACTGTGCGTCGTCGTCGCTGAGGTTCTTGCCATCCGAGCAGTCGTGGAAGTAGGATTTCACCGCGCCCAGGATATCGTCCACGCGCTGCTGGCCGTTCGGCTGGTTCAGGTTCCAAGGGTTGGCGCCGATCACGGCCGTGCGGTCGGTGGACCGGGTGTAGGTCGGGCAGGTTCCGTTGTCACAGAAGTACTGGCCCACCACCTTCAGGATGTCATCGACGCGGTTGAGCCCGTCCTTCGTCGGGTTGAAGTAATCCCAGTGGTTGTAGGGGTCGCGTAGGCCCCCGGCCGATGGGTTATCCTGCAGCTCGCTCTTGTTGGAACAGCCGTCCAAGTCCGTGTCGCGCTCCTCGTCTACCTTCGCCCCCTGGTTCACCATGGCGAGCTCCGCCAGGACGGGATCGCCGGCGGGTTCCACCCATTCGCCGGTGTCCTTGATGGCGTGACAGTCGGCCTTGTCTTGGAAGACCCAGATCCAGACGTGACCTTGCAGGGTGTGCAGGTCCAGCCAGTGGGTGCGGACGATCACGTTGCCGAGCGGTCCTGTGCCGTCCTCATCCCAGAAGCAACCCCACATCTCGAGGGTGTTCTTTACCGGATCTATGTAGCCCGTCAGCTTGGTGTGCTCGGTGTTGGGCACGTCGGCGTACGGCTTGGGCGGCATGCCGCCGGAGAGGCCGTCGCCTGACTCCGGGCCCGCCTCAGGGTTCACCGGCACGCCCGGGATGTCGATGTAGCAGAAGATCTTCGCGTTGAGGATATTGTCGGGGTCCTCCACCATGTGGGACAGGCACTGGTAGTACGCGCCCGGGATGGGCTGGTCTAGGACTTTGTCGTAGTCCGCCTCCAACACCTCGGCGGTCATGCTGTAGTTGCCGGTCATGCCGCTCGGGGCGTCGGTGTAGAGCGGGCCGTCGTACGAGTTCCAGGGGTCGTCGCCGCACTTGAAGGCCCCCGTCTTGTCCAGCTCCTGCGAGTCGGTGCAGCCGTCCTCGTCGTAGTCGCGGTCTGGGGGAGTCACACGTGTGGTCTGGATCGGCAGGACCGCATCCGGGTCACCGGACGGCATCTTCGTGTCGCACCACTCGTCCGACTGGCCGAGGAAGAGCTCCAGCATCCCGCCGGTCGTGCCGAGAGGGGGGACCGCTTCCTGTCCCAGCGGGTTCCTGAACGTCACCCTGGCGATGATGTTGCCGTTGTTCCCGTTCGCCGCGAAGCACTGGGTGAGGACCAGGAGGTCCTTTCCGGGGCCCAGTTCGTCCTTCTGCAATATGCCGTTGCCCTTCATGGGCACCCCGGAGGTGTAGGGTGGTGGCGGCGGCGGGCCCGGTATCATGTCGGGGCCCTCGCCGGGCTTAGTGGGCATGATGTCGGTGGGGTCGTCCAGCCCGGTGTTGTCAACGTAGCATTGGTTGGACGTCTTGACCTCGTTGGTCAGGGCATCGTGGTCTTGCCGGGTGATACAGTTGTAGAGACTGAACGACTTGTCCTGGCAGTCGGGGTCCTCGATGTCGATCGCCCAGTCGCCGTCGTTGTCGAGGCCGTCGTTGCAGGTGCCAGCGCCCTCAGGCGAGCCCCCTGGGAGTGGCAGCGGGACCTGCACGTCGAAGATGCCGCTGAGCGGGCCCGTGTCCTCCGGCTTCGGGGTTGGGGGCGGCCCAGGGGTGGGCGTGAGGGTCGGTTTGCCCGACGCCAGCACGCTCGCAGATTCGTCGCTTCCGGAGGCGGCCATGAGCGCGACCACGGCCACCGCTGCAATCAGCGCCACGCTCACGATCAGGACCGCCGCTCTTATTCGATTCATGGATTACCTCCTACCTGCTGATCGCTAGTGTCCAGACCGATTCTCTAGGAACGTTGCCTGCAGCCTGGCCTCCCTCCTTTCGCTCGTGGGGTAGCTGGTGAGCAGCAACGCAAGAGCCAACGGCCGCCCGCGGGCAGCCGCACTCTTCCACCTAACGACAGTGTGTCGTCGGCGATTCCGCCTAAGCCGCTGCGTCCCGCCACCTGTGCCACCGTTGCCACCTCTGCCACCCCTTTCGGCGCCAAATGCCCAGCTATTCCGGCATCTGACTCCCCTGCTGCCTACCGATGCCTAGATTATATCACCTCGGTCAAGCGTCCGTACCCGACTTGGAGCGAGCCTGTATTGTGTGCCGGACGTCATCACGCCACACAAACCCACGGCCTTCGGCCCCGGCGATCTGCGGTCTCGATCCGGAGGGAATGCGATGGAGGGATCAGGAATTCGACGCGGGCCCGGAACTGGTTTCACCGCTCAGGCCACTCCGGGGGGTCGGTGCCGAGCGGCACGGCCGGCCGCTCCCAGCGTGGCGGGGTCTCCGACATGACTACCACCGGCGCGAGGTGGGACAGGCGGCCCGCCGGCGTGTCGGTCTCGGTGAGCAAGTCGGCGGGATTTCCGATGCCCGTGGCCGCGTCGGGAACGCACCTCGCGCCCAGTCTTTCGAACCACATGGCGGTCTGACAGAGGGACGCCCGAACCAGCCAGGAGCCGCCTTCGCCCGCGCGGCGTGCCAGCGCGATCATGGTCCCGTAGGCGGCTAGGTAGCCCGTCACGTAGTCGCAGGCGGCGGCGGGGACCAGCTCGGGCCGGTCAGGCGAGCCTTGGGCCGTGGCGACACCGGTTACGGTCTGGGCCAGTTGCTCCCAACCCGGTCGTGGTTGCCATGGTCCCTCGTGTCCGTAGCAGTTGACCGAGACGTACACGATGCCGGGGCGCAACGCGACGAGATCGTCCGGGCCAAAGCCCCGTCGGTCGAGCGTGCCCGTGCGGTAGCTTTGGCAGAACACGTCGGCATCGCGGACGAGGGCTTGGAGCCGGTCGGCGTGCGCCGGATCGTTGAGGTCGAGGTGGGCGGAGAGCTTGCCGTGCCCGGTGTCGAGCACAAACGGGGGGACGCTGGGCAGGTTCGGTGAGGAGATGCGAAGCACGTCGGCGCCGTGCTCCGCGAGCGTTCGGCCACAGGCCGGCCCGGCAAGCACGCGGGTGAGATCCAGCACCCGCACTCCGCTGAGCGGCCTGTGGCCCGGCGGCGGTGGCTCCGGGTCACTGTCAGCCAGCTTGATTACCTCCACGGCCGGCAGATGCCGTAGGGCTCGACCCTGAGGAAGGGCCTGCCACTCTTCGGAGGTTCGGGCCATCGCGCCGCACATGCCGCGCTCGGCAAGCGCGTCCTCCATCTCTTTCGCGTTCCAACGCCGCACCGCAGCGGGAACCTCCTCGTTGTCGGCTGCGCAGCCCAGCAGTCGCAGCGTGCCGTCCCGGAGGTGAGGGAAGCCGCCGTGCAGGTGGATCCAGCGGCCGTCCCGGCATTCGTGTAGTGCGGTCATGGGACTGCCGCCGTTCCGGCGGGGCGGGGGCCGGCCGTCGAGCCGTTGGAAGACGAAGCTCAGTAACGAGGCGGCCGCGCTCCGGACGTCGACCCGTACCTGCTGGCTGCGCCCGGTGCGCAAGGCCCAGAGGTCGGCGGCCGTGGTCCCGCACATGGCGAGGGCCGCTGCGGCCGCCTCGCCGACCGGGAACCTGGAGGCCAGGACGGGGTCGTTGCCGGAGATCTCTATCTCCGCGTTGGGCGGAGGTCCCAGGCGCCCGGCACGCAGGATTTCGCGTAGACGAGATGGCTTCATCGCTGGTCTCCGGCGGCTCTGCGCGACAGTGTAGCAGGCTGGGAGGTGGGGAGAATGCACTGCGCCCGTGGAGCGGCGCGACGGACGACATGATGGGCCATACGGCTCTTGTGCGCCCAGTAAAGAGCGCGGCAACATGAACGCTATCTGCTGGCGGCTTCGCTGGTGATGGAGCAGACCGGTCGGCGATGCCGGCCCCGAACCGAATGGAGGTGGGACATGTCGGCACGGAGAGCAAGTCGCAAGGCTCAGCCGAGCAGCGGGCAGGGACGGCGCTGGGCTGACCGCTACCGCAACAAGTGGAAGTGGGACAAGGTAACGTGGGGCAGCCACTCGGTGGACTGCTACCCCGGCGGCTGCCCGTGGCGGGTCTATAGTCGGGACGGGAAGATACTCCGGGAGGAACAGGCCGGCGCGCTGCCGCTCATAGACAAGAGCACCCCCGACATGAACCCGATGGGCTGCCAGAAGGGAGCCTCCTGGTGTCATCTGCACTACTCTCAGGACCGCGTGACCCGTCCGCTCAAGAGGGCGGGGGAGCGCGGCGAGGGCAAGTGGGAAGAGGTCTCCTGGGACGAAGCTCTGACCGACATTTGCGACGCTCTGCTCGATGCCGTCGAAGAGCAGGGCCCCGAGTCCATTCTGAACCTGATGACGCCGGAGCCGGGAGCGGCGCCGGCTCGCGCGGCCACGGTCGCTCTCAACACGTTCATGACGGACGGCAATGCGGAGTTCCAGGACTTCAGCCCCGGCTATCACAT
Source organism: uncultured Dehalococcoidia bacterium (assembly GCA_964406605.1). Lineage (GTDB taxonomy): Bacteria > Chloroflexota > Dehalococcoidia > DSTF01 > RBG-16-68-14 > CAYOSF01. Next base: position 15,909 of record CAYOSF010000025.1, read on the forward strand.
CACCTGGGGCAAGTTCAACCCGATCTCCTCCATGGACGATTGGTTCCTGGCTGAGCTGACGCTGATATGGCACGCCAACCCGGTCTATACCAACATCCAGTGGTACCACTACATCAACGAGTCCCGCTACAACGGCGGCGAGGTGGTGACCATCGCGCCGGACTACAGCCCTTCGGCGATCCATGCCGATTGCCACCTGCCGGTGCGCATCGGGACGGACGCTGCCCTGGCCCTCTCGATGTGCAAGGTGATCATCGACGCCGGCATCTACAGCCGTGGTTTCGTGCAGGAGCAGACGGACCTGCCGCTATTGGTGCGTACCGACACGGGCCGCTTCCTGCGCGGCAACGAGGTGGCCATAGGGGAGCGAGAGGATCAGTTCTACTGGCTGGACACCAAGTCGAGCCAAGTGGTTTCGGCGCCCCGCGGCACGCTTTCGCTGGGGGATGTCGACCCGGCGCTGGAGGGCAAGGCCATGGCTCTCCTCGCCGACGGCAGCGAGGTGGAAGTGAAGCCCGCCTTCGAGTTCCTGAAGGAACGGTTGAAGGACTACGAGCCGGAGGCGGCGGCGCGGATCTGCAACGTCCACCCGAGCGCTATCCGCTCCCTGGCCCGGAAGGTGGCCACCAAGAAGACCAAGATCTTCATCGGCTGGAACTCAGGGAAGTACTACCACGGCGACCTGATGGAGCGGTCCATGGCGCTGCTGCTGGGGCTGACGGGCAACTGGGGCAAGAGGGGCACCGGCACGCGTTCCTGGGGCATCTCTGGTGGCGGCGGCGGAGCGTTCGTCGGCGTCAAGGCCAGGAGGGGCCAGCAGGAGGCGTGGGAGAACCGTAGGCGGATGCTGGGGATGATGAGGCTCCTCACCGCCGATGACCAGACGATGACACGCGAGATGGCGGTTAACCGCGCGGCCTCCAATCCCGCCGGAGCACGCCTTGGCGGCCTGGGCCGGATGATCCCTCCCGCCTTCCTCTGGTACTACCAGTACGGCTTCAAGGAGCGCTGGAACAACAGGGAATGGCACGACCCATCGATGAAGCGCTCGTTCGACGAGTACATGGAGGAGGCGCTGGAAAAGGGCTGGTGGGATGCGGCGGCCGGCAACGTCTGGAAGGACAAGGAGCCCCGGGTGCTCATGGAAGCCGGAGGGAACCTGCTGCGGCGCCACCGCGGCGGCCAGGAGATGCTCCTCAAGCATCTGTGGCCCAAGTTGAAGATGATCGTCTCGATCGACTATCGGATCAACACCACCGGCCTCTACTCGGACTACATTCTGCCCGCGGCCCAGCACTACGAAAAGTTCGGCACCAGCATGCCGTCCATCCATCACCTGAACGCCGTGCTCATCGAGCCGGCGACCGCACCGCTGGATGATTCCAAGACGGACCGCCAGATCGGCCTGGCGATGCTCAAGAAGCTGGAGGAGCGGGCCAAGGCACGCGGCATGACCGAATTCCCCAGCCGGGGCGACGTGCCGATCAGCTTGGAGGGACTGTGGGATCGGGCGACGCTCGGCGGGGAGCTGGAGGACGACGAGGTGTCCTTCGACGAGAGCATCCGGGACAACGCCGTCTACGGCGTGCTGCCGGAGGGGACCAGCCTGGAGACGCTCCGCGAGAAGGGTGCGGTCCGCTGGACGGCCTGGGGCGTCATGGGCCACGGCCTGGCCCAGGCCTCGACCATCAAGCCGGACGAGACGCACACCGCCTTCCGTTGGCACACCGAAGAGAGGATGCCGTACCCGACACTGACCCGGCGGGCGCAGTTCTACATCGATCACGAGTGGTTCCTGGAGGCCGGGGAGGAGCTGCCGGTCCACAAGGAGACGCCGAAGCAGGGCGGCGACTACCCCTTCCAACTGACGAGTGGCCACAACCGTTGGAGCATCCACTCCATGAACCTGACCAACAACATCATCATGAACACGCACCGGGGTGAGCCGTTCATGTTCATGAACGACAAGGACGCCCGGAGGAAGCGGATCAAGAACGGCGAAGAGGTGCGGGTCGTCAACGACGCCGGCTCCATGCTGATCCCGGTGAAGATCTCGCCGTCGGTGGCGCCCGGTCAGGTGATCGTCTACAACGGCTTCGAGCCGTACATGCACCGCGAGTGGTACGGCCAGGCAGACGTGGAGCCCGGAATGGTGAAGTGGCTGGGGCTCGCCGCTGGCTACGGTCACCTCCAGTATCGTCCCCTGGCCTGGCAGCCGATCCCGTGCGACCGCGCGGTGCGGGTGGACGTCCAGCGCCTGCCGGAGAAGGCGAAGGCGCGGAGCGCGAAGAGGAAGTAGAAGACCCGGCAGCAGAACAACGGAGGGAACAGAACC
>CAYOSF010000026.1:0-12816 GCA_964406605.1 uncultured Dehalococcoidia bacterium
GTGTTCGTGGGCGTGTTGGTCGGCGTGTTCGTCGGCGTGTTCGTGGGCGTGGCCGTGGGCGTGTTGGTAGGCGTGCTCGTCGGCGTGTTCGTGGGTGTCGGTGGCACGACCGCACCAATTTGAATCTGGTTGTCGCGCGCGCCCACAGGCGCCCCATCGAAGAGCTTATAACTCAAGTGGAACGGCGCGCCGGAGATGCTGCCAGCCCCGCAGCCAGCGGATCCGTCACAGCCCGTGCCCCAACCATCCGGCGGGGAGTTGCCCGGATCCGGGTCGGCGGTCTCCGCAAGGTGGCCCCCGAACCACACCCCAACCACAGTGTTCGCAGACAGCGTCGTGAAACTCAGGCTTATGCGCACGGAGCTGTCACCACAGTTCCTGAGGCAGGTGGTGGCTGGAACGTGCGTGATGGAGTGCACCGACAGTCCGGTGCAGGGCCCCGGATTGCAACCTACCGTCATCTGTCGCGGCGGGCTGTCGGCCCTCTCGGCATCGCTCACCTTCTCCGCAGGATGGCCTGAGACGGAAGCCGGGCCAAAGCTATCGGAGGCAACGGTTACCAGCGTGGCCCCGACGTAGAGCGAATCGGAGCTGTCACAGTTGCCGCTGCCCGTCGCGAAAAGAGGCGCCCCTCCGCACGGATCCAGCAACGTGCTTCCCAGAGTCTCTTCGACGTCCGTAAGGAAATCGTACGCATAGACGCTGCTCTTCGTGAACTCGTATTCGAAGACCATCGTGTGCGCGCCGGCCTTCGGCACCTTGTGGAACAAGCGCTGCGGCACCGAGTCACCCTCGTAATAGACGGAGTTGGTCCCGTTGATGGCTCCAGTCGTCCAGTCACAGTCATCGGCGACCTCGTTGTCGTCCGAGTCGTTCCGGCACTGGCTGAAGTGGATGGCGCCATCAGAGAACGTCGTGGTGGCGAGCGTCACACCCTCAAGGTCTTGGACTTTGACCAGGTACCACCCCTGCGCCGCATTGACCGGCAGTTGGTGGTCGTAGGAGAAGACACCGCCCGAGAGGATCAGAACCGTATCGACGTCGACGCCTCCGACAGGGTCGATGATTCGGATGGGGAGGCTTTGACCCACGTAGCCCTGAAAGCCGCAGCCTTCAATGTGAACGATCTCGCCGGGCAGATAGTCCGGCTTGTCCGTAACCAGCAGCGGCGCATACGGGTCCGTTGAGCACGTGGCTTGCACGCTGTGGGTACCACCAACCAGTACCGCGACGAGGATGGCGGCAACAACAACGATGGCGCCAAGACCAACAAGAAGACGAGTTGTCACTCGTCTACCTCCAACCGGCGGGGCTGATTGCGGCACGGCACCTACCTCAGGCTTCCTGAAGGCAGCGCCAAGCCACCAGTCAACGACCATTCAATCACAGTTCCGACTCGCTGTCAACCTTGTTTGCCAAGGCCGCGAGGTCATGAATCAGGCAGATAGGATATCCCCCGAAGAGAGCGTAGACGCTATCCGGCCGGTCTCCCAGCAGGCATGAAGGGGACGAGGAAGGACGCCCGGGTAGATCTCGGTGGTAGGTAACGGCCCCTTGCGAAGGGGCGAGTGTTAGAAGACACCCAGACAGTCCGTAGCGCCTGGCACGGTGCGCCTCCTACGGGAGGTCAGAGGGGCAGCAAAGAGCTACGAAGGCGTATCAGACCCGCCTCGGCGACTCCAGATGAAGCCGCCGACGCCGCCACCGATGACGAGGACGACCACCACGGCGATAATAGGCCCGACGATCACCCAGGGGATGCCGCCGCCGCCGCTGGCGAGCTCTATGGTGGCGCCTTCCACCTGGTGTGGGATCGCCGGCGGCTGGAGGAGGGCGTCAGGGTCGCAGGGATCCGCGTCATCCAGGGCCAGGCTCGTGTTGATCAGGTCCAGCGTGGTGACACCGCCGCCCTTGGACTTGAAGAGCACCCGCCCCAGCACGCCAGAGCCCGACGCACCCGGTAGCCCGTCCAGGCAGACGGGAGGGCCGACAGTGACACAACTCAGCAGAACCCTTCCGCCCTTGGCACTGGGATCGGGGCAGATCATGCCCTCTCCCCGCTCGCTGGTCGCAAGAAACGCCCCGACGTCGGTGGCGCTGACAAGGGTCTCCTCAGCACCACTCTCGCCCTCCAGAGGAGTGGGCGGGGGTGTGGCCTCCTCGGTCAGTTCCCTCTCGACCGGCTCGAGACGCTTGGGGTCATACTGAATGCTGAGACCAAAGGCAGCCAGGTGCTCTACGTCCTCCACCAGCACCGTCACCTCTATCTCCTCCCCTTTCGGAACCGGTTCGTCGGGGGCATCGATCTCGAGTCGGAGGATCGTGCCATCTGGCGCCGCTGGTACTGTCGGCTCAGCACCATCCTCCGGCGTTGCGATGGGAGTGTCCTGGGCGGTCCCCTCGGGCGTCTCCTGGGCAACAACAGGGGACAGGAACAGAAACGCAGAGACAACAAGGAGAGCGATCAGCCCCAGTAGCTGACCCGTCCACCGCATTCCGCGGCCCGCCTTATCTAGCCGTCTCATTCAAGTTCAGATTATACAACGCCGAGACGCTTATTTCCTAACAGCTCACGACCTTGAATCCGGATCGGGTGACGAGAGCACGAGCACCACGTTGTTCCCGCCGAAGGCGAACGCGTTGGAAACGAGGTGTCTCAGCTCAACGCCCTCGCGAGCCTCGTTCGGCACGAAGTCGAAGCCCTCGTATCCAGGCATGGGATGTTCCCAGCCGATAGTAGGAGGCAGGAACCGCTCGCGGAGAGCGAGGGCGCAGATAACGACCTCGGCGGCGCCGCTGGCGCCCAGAGCGTGACCGAGCATCGCTTTGGTCGAGGAGATTGGGAGCTCTCGAGCTCTGTCGCCGAACACGCTCACGATGGCGGCCATCTCTACGGGGTCGTTCTGCACGGTGCCGGTGCCATGGGCATTCACGTAGTCGATGTCCTGGGGCGCAAGGCGGGCGGCGTCAAGCGCGCGCCGCAGAGCCAGGGCGGCGCCGGCACCCTCTTCATCGGGACGAACCACATGGAACGCATCGGCACTGGCGCCGGACCCCGCGACCCGCGCGTAGGGCCGGGCAATGCGCGCGCTTCCGGGCGGACCCGGCCCCCGTTCCTGGCCGCCGGAGCTCAAGGCGACCCGCCCCTCGCTCTCCAGCACCACGAAGGCGGCCATCTCCGCAAGCTGGATGCCATCACGCTCGGCATCGAAAGGACGAGGACCGGTCGGAGACACGGCCCGCAGCGCTTCGAACCCAGACATCACCATGCGGTTTAGCACTTCGACACCCCCGGCCAGCGCAAGGTCGGCACGACCGTCTCGGATGAGATCGGCGGCGACGGCGATGGCCTGGGCCCCGGCGGCACAGGCGTTGATGAAGGTGAGCTGCCGGCCGCGGAGACCGAGACGGCCGGCCAGCTTGCTTGTTACCGAGTTCGGGGGCTGCATGGGATCCGGGTGGTCCAGCGGCAGCGCCGCCTCGGGCGGCGCCATGGTGGTCTCCATCGCACGCATCTCGCCCGCACCCGAGCCGAGAGCCAGCGTGGTGTCCTCGGGCAATGACCCAGGTTCGAGGCCGGCGTCCGCCACCGCCTCCCGGCACGCCCGCAGCGCAAACGCGAGACAGCGCCCCTCATTCAGAGGGGTGCCAGCATCCACCACCGCATCGTCAACCTCGCCGCCGCGGCCGATGCGGAACTCGGAGGCATCCAGGCCCCGTAGCCGGTCCAGGCCGGAGCGCCCGGCGCGTAGCGCTTCCAAGAAGGCCTCCTTGCCCACCCCAATGGGCGAGACGATGCCCAGGCCTGTTATGTACACATCACGGGTCATGAGGATGACACCCTCACCAGCAAGCTTGTGGCGGCTCCTCCCATCTCGAATGCGTTGACCAGCACCGCGGCCGGGTCGGCATCCGCGCAGGGGTCGGCCAGGGCCGAGAGCACGCCCAGCCCAGCGCTCGCGCCCAGAGCCTCACCAAGAAGGCGCTTCGGCCGGAGCAACGAAAGCGAGGAGGTCCGCTCCCCGAAGACCGCCTGCACCGCAGCCAGCTCCCCCGGCTCAGAGGCATCGTCGGCCGCAGCGAGGGCCACCGAGTGCACGGCTCCAGGCTCCAGTGCAGCATCCGCGAGGGCGGCGCGCATGGCGAACGCAAATGCGCGGCCCTCCGCATCCGCGCTCCAGGGCAGAGCAACCTCCTGCGGCTCCGATGCCGCCCCGGCGCCCAGCAACTCCCCCAGAACCGCCGCTCCACGCTCTTCCGCGCGCTCACGCGTCTCCAGGACCAAGAAGGCCGCGCCCTGCGCCAGGAGCTGTCTCTCGCTTTCTGAGCGCTCCACGAGCGTGCGATAGTAGCGGAGACACTTCGGCGACTGGTACTCTCCGCCACCGGCGACAACCGTTCGCTCCCTGCCGTCGCGCACCCAGTCCAGCGCCAGCTCGAACGGGCTGCTGCCGCCGAGCACAGCCGTGCTCCCACGCAATCGAAACGCGATTCCCACGCGGCTTGCCGGCATGCTGAGCAACGTATCGACGAACTGGGCGGGGCGCGAGGCTCTGGGTCCTCTGTCCCGCAGCCGCTCCAGATACGCCTCCACCGCCCCCGACGGCCCGAGGGCCGTGCTCATCACCAGCCCGACATCGTCCAGGGGATCGCCATCGGAGGCGATGCCGGCCTCGGCGAGCGCCTGACGGACGGCAGCCGTGGCCAGGGCGGTGAGAGGCTCAGGACCACGACCCGATCCGGCATGCTCCACAGCCTCCGGCTCAGAGAGGAGGCAGCATCGAACGGGATCGTCCGTCTGCGCGCCCGGGAAGGCGCCGACTCGGGGAGCCGCCTGAGCCCGCACCGCCCGCGCGAACGACTCCCAGTCGCAGCCCAGAGGCGAGAAGACGCCCCTGCCGGTAATGACCGCCCCGCCCGCGGAGCTCATTCGGGACCGCCGCGCTGTTCCAGCAGCAGCCGTTCGAGGAGCGCCATCACCTCGCGGACGGTTCGCAGGTCCGCCGGGTCGATCTCGGTCGGCATCACGACGTCGAACACCTCTTCCAACTCCGTCGCTATCTCCACCGCATCCAGCGAGTCGAGGCCCAGGGACTCCTCCGCCTCGTCCATGCTGTAGAGGGGGAAGTCGCTATCGATCTGCTGCCAGTCGAGCGGATGCTCACGCGGCGAGCGCATGTAGACCGCCGCGATGACTTCTTTCACCCGCTGTTCGCTGAGAGCGCGATCCGGCACAGACAGGCCCTCGTCCTGGTGGTGCTACGCACATCACGTTAGCAAATGAGCGTGGCTGGCGGGAGGTAGGCGAGCCCGGCCCATGGGTCGCGTACGCCCGGCCTGTGCCGGAATCAGCCGCACTTGGTGTAGCCGCAGGCTCGGCAGGTCAGGCATCCCTCAGCGAAGATGAGGACGGTTCCACACTCCGGACAGGCCAGGCCGGTGCTGATATCCTCCGCCGTCGCTGCGGAAGCGGCGCGGCGCTTGCCCGCCCGGCCGCGCTTCCCAGATCCGCGTCCCTTCCCCTTCTGAGGCGCCTCCTCCCGTGTGACGAAGCGTGCCTCCAGCCAGCGGAAGATGTAGTCGACCAACGAGCTGGCCTGGGGCAGCTCCGGGTTGTCGGTGAAGCCGGCCGGCTCGAAATGAACGCCGCGGAACTTGCGCACCAGGTCCTCCAGAGGGACCCCGTACTGCAGGGCCAGCGAGATGAGCACCGCTACCGAGTCCATCAGACCGCGGATGGTGGAGCCCTCTTTGGAGATGGTGATGAACACCTCGCCCGGCTTGCCGTCTTCGAACAGGCCGACGGTGATGTAACCTTCCTGCTCTCCCACGCGGAACTTGTGTGTGACGGCGGGGCGTTCGTCCGGCAGGCGACGGCGGTAGGGGCCTTGGGCCCGCTTCGCGCCGGCGGACGACTCGTCGCTCAGCGCCTCCTCCGCCGCCTCGGCTTCCGCCTGCTCCGGCCCCCGCGCCGTGGCGTGTGAGAGCACCTGGAGCGCCCGCGATTGATCGCGGTAGATGGTGATCCCCTTACACCCTTCCTGATAGGCGAGCAGATAGGCCCGCTCCACCTCCTCCACCGTCGCGGAGGAGCGGAAGTTGATCGTCTTGCTGACGGCGTTGTCGGTGTGGCGCTGGAAGGCGGCCTGCATGCGAACGTGCCACTTCGGGTCGATATCGTGGGAGGTCACGAAGACGCGTCGCACCCACTCCGGTATGTCGTCTCGGTCCCTAATGCTCCCGCCCCTGGCCAGCTCCTGGATCAGCTCGGCCGAATGGAAGCCCTCGGCCCTGGCGACCGCCTCGAACGCACGGTTCACCTCGGGTAGCTGAGTCACTTTGTCCGGCTCGTCAGGTTCAAGGTGGTGCTGGCGCAGGAAGGCAAGAGAGAAGAGCGGCTCAATGCCGCCGCAGCAGTCCGCAATGATACTCAGTGTTCCGGTGGGAGCGATAGTCGTCCTCGTGGCGTTGCGGAGGCGCCCCGACGCGCGCCCGCCGCGCCTGCCGTCCGTCGCGGGATCGTAGATGCTGCCCTCCCAGGCAGGGAAGACGCCGCGTTCGCCGGCAAGCGCCTCGGAGGCGCGGTCGGCATGCTCTTGGATGAACGCCATCATGCGCCCTGCCAGGTCCACCGCCTCGTCCGAATCATAGGGGATGCCCAGCGCCAGCAGCATGTCCGCCCACCCCATCACGCCCAGCCCGATCTTTCGGGTGCGCTTTGTCGCCTCGTCGATCTCAGGGATCGGATAGAGGTTCTGATCGATCACGTCGTCGAGAAACCGGACGCAGTCGGGAATAGCCGCGGCCAGCCCGTCCCAGTCCACCTCCCAGCCGGAGCTGATAGCAGGATGTCCCGGACCGTCCCGGCGGGAGCTGCGCCGGTCTGCGGCTCTGCTACCCCCGGCCTTATCCCCGGCAGGCCTCACGAATCTCGCCAGGTTGAGCGAGCCCAGATTGCAGGATTCGTAGGGCAGGAGCGGCTGCTCGCCGCAGGGATTCGTCGCTTCTATCTGGCCCAGGTGGGGGGTCGGGTTGTCGTGGTTGATGCGGTCCAAGAACACGAGGCCAGGGTCGCCGTTCCTCCACGCGTTCCTCACGATCCGGCCGAAGATGTCGCGGGCGCTGCGGCGGCCGGCGGCCCTGCCGGTGCGCGGGTGGACCAGCTCATACTCTCGGTCTTCCTCAACGGCCTTCATGAAGGCGGCGTCCACCGCCACGGAGAGGTTGAAGTTCTGCATGGCGACCATGTCCGCCTTCGCATCGATGAAGGCCTCGATGTCGGGGTGGTAGACGGTGAGGATGGCCATGTTCGCGCCGCGCCGCGTGCCGCCCTGCTTGATGGCCTCGGTGGCGGCGTCGAAGACGCGCATGAAAGAGACGGGGCCAGAGGCGATGCCGCCGGTCGCGCGCACCCGGGCGCCTTCCGGCCTCAGGCGGCTGAAGGCGAACCCGGTGCCGCCGCCCGATTTGTGGATGAGTGCTGTGTGCTTGAGGGCGTCGAAGATGCCCTCCATCGAATCGTCGACCGGCAAGACGAAGCAGGCAGCGAGCTGTTGGAGGGGACGGCCCGCGTTGCCCAGCGTGGGGGAGTTGGGCAGGAAGCGGAAGGAGGTCATGAGCGCGTAGAAGCGCTCCTCCAGGGCCGCGATCCTCCGCGGCGAGGCCCCATACCGCTCCTCGGCGAGCGCGATGTTGTGCGCTACGCGCCGAAAGAGTTGCTCCGGCGTCTCGCTGACGCGGCCGGTCGCATCCTTTCCCAGATAGCGTCGCTCCAGGACGGTGCGGGCGTTGGGCGTCAGCTCTATCTGCTTCTCACGAGTACGGGCCGTGGTACGCCTCCTGGTGGAGCATGCAGCAGCAGTCTACCACAGAACGGGGAATTAGAACAGATGTACGCTCCCGTTTCTACGCGCCCAGCGCCTTCGCCCGCCTCCGCATCGTCCCCCCTTCGTCGGCAGCGAATCGCCCGTGGGCGCACCGGTGGTCGCCGGGGACGACGAGGCGCCCCGAGGAATGGGACGCCTCTCGCGGCAGGCCGCCTGTGCTGGTGGCGGGGTGGTGGCTCGGCGGCCCTATGCCCAATCGTAAGGATACCCGCTACGCAGCCAGCCGACGATGGACTGCGGGGCATCCGTGCTCCCGCCGTGCCGTTATCCGGCGGGCACCGTCATCCTACTCCCTTCCATTCGATATGTGTGCAATCCTTACGTTAATTTCGTCAAGTGACCATAACGCTTAGGAGCAGCCGCTGGTGCTCCCACAGTTCTCGCAGCGGTAGCAAGTGCCGCTGCGAACCATGATCCAGCCGCAGCTCGCGCAGGCAGGTCCATCCGACTGTCCGTTGATGCGAGCGACGCCTTTGCTCACCGCCTCCGCCGCTCCCTCCCCATCCCCATTCTGACCGTTGGGGCCGGTCCCCCCGTTGTCCAGACGGTCGACCAGACGCTGCTTCACTTCGGGGGTGAGGATCCCCAGCTCCTCCACCTCCTCCGCCGAGAGGAACTGCGAGGCAAGCCATCGGAACAGGTAGTCGACGACCGACTGGGCGAAAGGAATCTCCGGATTCGTGGTCATGCCCGACGGCTCAAAGCGCATGTGGCTGAAGTTGCGCACGAGGTCGGACAGCGGCACTCCGTACTGCAGCGCGTACGAGATAGAACGCCCGAACGATTCCATCATGCCGTAGATGGTGCTGCCCTGCTTCGCCATGCTGATGAACACCTCAGCCGGCGAGCCGTCCTCATAGAGCCCAACGGTGATGTACCCCGTGTGCCCCTCGATCTTGAACTTGTGGGTCTTGGACTCGCGGGTATCGGGGAGAGCACGCCGTCGCGGGTTACCGTCCGTGCGCTCTCTCTTCTCGCTCGCGCCCGTCGAGAGCGGCTGGACCTTCTTGGAACCGTCGCGATAGATGGCGATCGCTTTCAGCCCGCAGCGCCACGCCTCAAGGTAGGCGTCCATGATCTCGTCAACGGTCGCCTCCTGGGGCAGATTGACCGTCTTGGAGAGTGCGCCTGAGATGAACGGCTGGGCAGCGCCGACCATCTTGATGTGGCCCATGTGGTGGATGCTGCGCCGGCCCTTCTCCGGTTTGAAGGCGCAATCGAAGACGAGCAGGTGTTCCTCCAGCAGGTCCGGCGCGCCTTCGGCGGTGCCTTCCTCATCCACGTACCGCACGATCCTCGATACCTGCTCGTCGTCATAGCCGAGGCGGCGGAGCGCGAGCGGGACGGTTCTGTTCACCATCTTCATCACCCCGCCGCCGACCAGCTTCTTGTACTTCACCAGCGCGATGTCCGGCTCGACGCCCGTCGTATCGCAGTCCATCATGAAGGCGATGGTGCCGGTCGGGGCGATGACGGTGGTCTGAGCGTTCCGGTAGCCATAGGCCTCGCCCAGTGCCAGAGCGCGGTCCCACGCCTCTCGTGCTGATTGGGCCAACTCCGAAAGGTTGCCGGTCCGAGGATCGTCGCCTGGGACGTCGATCTCATCAAGGGCGGCGCGGTGCTGGCGCATCACGCGCATCATCGGCTCCCGGTTCATCTCGTAGGCGGAAAAGGCGCCCACACGCTCCGCGATACCGGCGGAGGTAGCATAGGCGTGCCCGGTCATGAGCGCGCTGATGGCACCGGCGTAGGCCCGCCCGGCGTCCGAGTCGTACGGCACGCCGAGCGCCATCAGGAGCGCACCCAGGTTGGCGTAGCCCAGTCCGAGCTGGCGCATCGCCCTGGCATTCCGCTCGATCTTCTCAGTCGGGTAGCTGGAGTTGCCGACGATGATCTCCTGCGCCCAGATCATGGTGGCGACAGCGTGCCGGAAGGCCTCGGTATCGAACCGGCCTTCTTCGTCCAAGAACGCCATCAGGTTGAGCGATGCGAGGTTGCAGGCGGAGTCATCGACGTGCATGTACTCCGAGCAGGGGTTTGAGGCATTGATGCGGCCGGAAACGGGGCAGGTGTGCCAGCGGTTGGCCGTCGTATCGAACTGCATGCCGGGGTCGCCGCAGTCCCATGTGGCCTGCGCGATGCGACGGAGCACTTCCCGCGCCTTGGCGACCTCAAGCACCTCACCGGTGGTGAGGGCGCGCAGCTCCCAATCGCGATCCTCCAGAACCGCCTGCATGAAGTCATCCGTCGCGCGCACGGAGTTGTTGGCATTCTGGAACTGGATGGAGGCCCAGGCTTCGCCGTCGAGCGACACGTCCCAGCCAGCCGCTCCCAGGTCATAGGCTTTGCGCTCTTCCCGCGCCTTGCACTCGATGAACTCCAGAATGTCCGGGTGATCGGCGTTGAGTACCACCATCTTCGCCGCCCGACGGGTCTTGCCTCCCGACTTGATGGACCCGGCGATGGCGTCGGCCCCGCGCATGAAGGAGACCGGTCCGGAGGCCTGTCCGCCGGTGGAGAGCTGCTCCCGGCTGGAGCGGATCGCGGAGAGATTCATGCCGGAGCCGGAGCCCCCCTTGAAGATCATCCCTTCCGTCTTGCACCACTCCAGGATCGACTCCATGGTGTCCTCGACGGAGAGGATGAAGCAGGCCGAGCACTGGGGCTTCTCCTCGACCCCAACGTTGAACCAGACCGGGCTGTTGAAGCAGGCGATCTGGTGGACCACCAGGTAGCTGAGCTCGTCGGCGAAGGTCTGCGCCTCCTCCGGGCTGAGGTACCCGCCTTCCCGCCCCCACCTGGTGATCTCCTTGACGACGCGGGAGATGAGCTGCTTCGCCGATCTCTCGCGCTGCTCCGTCCCCAGCGGGCCGCGGAAGTACTTTGACACAACGACGTTGGTGGCCGTCTGCGACCAGAAGTCGGGCACCTCCACGCCCCGCTGCTCGAAGACCGTACCTCCCGATTCGTCGGGGATCGCGGCGTCGCGTTCCTCCCAAGTGATTTCGTCGAATGGATGGACGCCGGGCTTCGAGAAGTACCGTTCGATGCGGAGGGCATGGCCTTCGAGGTCGCTCAGGCTGGGTTTGCCGGCGGGGACGGTAACCATGGGTGTCGGACTCCTTTCCGACGGCGCTCTAGAACCACTCGGGCTCGCCGTGACGCCGACAGTAGTCGTTCAGCGCTATCGTCACCTTGTCGATGGCCAGCTCCAGCTCCTGCAGCCGGTGGCGCCGGTCAGCGGTCAGCTCCCACTCTCCGGGTGTCCCCCCGTAGTGGCGGGCGCCGGGCGGGGGCAACAATCGAGATTGCTCCGCCGTCAGCTCGCGCAGGCGTTCTCGGAGACGCCGGAACCCGGGAGCAAGCAATGGATCTTCAAGCAACGTTTCGTTCACGCGTCCTGTGTCTTCCTTCAGAAGCCGAAGGGACGCCCCCCAAGCCCCGGGGGCGTCCCTTGGCCCTGTTCCTAGCGTGCGGCCGGCGTCTCCTCGTACCAGCGAGGGCCCGCCTGAGGCGAGGCAGGCGTTCCTTCACCCACCGCGCCGACCGCGACCGCCTCCTGCGCATCATCAATGAGCCGCAATCGGTACAACGTGCGGCCCCCGTAGCCGGTGGAGCCGGCGGCCGTCTGCCTAAGCCGCACGATCATCGGCTTGTCAGAGACCAACAGTGAACGGCCGGAATCCAGCTCCAGCGTCAGCCTGCCCCGTTCCTTCTGGATCACGCCGGGCTCGCGCTCCGCTTCCAGGGTCGCTTCGCGCGCCTCCTCGTCCACGAGGCACGGCCCCGCCGCGATGAGCTCCCGGTCCGCGTTGAGCAGCCAGGCGTGCGGGCGGGGCTCCATCACGAACGCCTCCCCTCCCGCCTGCTCGGCGGCTCGATATCCAACGAGCGCGGCCGCTGCTGTCTTGGCCGTCTGCTCGTCCCACCAGCGGGCCTGCCCCGCCTCCGGCGGGCCGGGAAGGTGCGGACTCCGCGTGTGAGGGCCCTCATGTCGTCGTCGGGCAGCAGCGTCGGCTGATCCGCGGCCGGACCCGGCGGAGCGCCGCGGCTCGAGAGCGCCTCCATCTCGCGCTGGAGCTCCTCCAAGTCGGCGAAGGCCCGGTAGACGGATGCGAAGCGGATGTAGGCGATATGATCCAGGTCCCGGAGATGCTCCATAACCAGCTCACCGATCTCCTCGCTGGGCACCTCCGGGACGCCGCGCTGCCGCAACTCGGTCTCCACGGCGTCCGCCACGGCCTCCACGGCGCCGGCGGCCAGAGGACGCTTCTCGCACGCCTTGCGCAGCCCGATCAGCAGCTTGTCTCTGGAGAACTCTTCACGGCGGCCGTCCTTCTTGGCCACCAACAGGCTACCCACCGCCAGCCGCTCCGTGGTGGTGAAGCGCTGGCCGCAGTTGAGGCATTCACGGCGGCGGCGGATGCCCTCGTCCGCATCGCGCGAGTCGGTCACCTTGGTGTCAGCAAAGCCGCAATAGGGGCAGCGCATCATCTCTCTCAGTACTGCGCCGCGAGGGCGCCCCAGCTACCGACGAGCCGGAGAATAGCACAATATATTGGGCTGAGTCAAGAGGTCCCCCATATGTAGTAGGGACTTCAGGAGAAATCCGTGGAACATGAACCGTCAGTGCGCATATTGAGCGGCCGCGATTCAGCCGAGATTTCTTATGGAAGCACGCGATTCGAATCTCGGGTGCCGTCCGGACAGATGGTGGCACGGCGCCATGGCAAGGCCAGCGGCTCGCTGCGTCTCACGTTATGCCCGAGGGGAGTTGAGCGTTATGAGTCTTGATGTGTCCATGCAGCAGAGGCCGGATCCAACAATACCGGGTGCGCCCGGAGGGATGAGCATGCCAGGCTTCCTGCGAGGAGGGCGCGGCCAGAGCCTGGTCGAGTTCGCCATGGTCCTCCCCATCCTTACCATCCTC
>CAYOSF010000027.1:0-11814 GCA_964406605.1 uncultured Dehalococcoidia bacterium
GGGTTGGCGTGTCCGTCGGCGTGTTGGTCGGCGTCTCGGTTGGCGTGTCCGTCGGCGTGTTGGTGGGCGTATTCGTCGGCGTGTTGGTCGGCGTGTCGGTCGGAGTCGGCGTCGGGGTGTCCACCTTACCCAGACCCAGCATCGGGATGTCCTGCTGGCCGACGTTGATGGTATCGTTGTCCTTGGGGTTGGCCTCGACAGTGTTCGCCGAGGCAATGGCAGCGTGCAGGTTCCCGGTCACCGGTTCGGCGAAGCAAGAGAACCGGGCATCCACCCTCACAATGACGACTTCGCCCGCCTCGAGTCCGGTCACACGAACCGTGAACTCCATGGTGTCGTGGTTGGGCGGATTCCAAACGGTGTCGTTGCCTGGGAAGAACCTGACGCCCGGCGGACTCAGGAGTGTGGCGGTCTCGTTGTTGTTCTTGCTGTGGCCGCTCTCGGTGGTCTGCCCGGCCGCGAACACGCCCTCGGCGCTGAGCCCAACGGCCACGACATCGGAATATCCAACTCCCTCCTGGCCGTTGTTGACAGCGTCGAACTCATAGTTGAGGTCGATGGTCTGCGATCCGACAGCGTCCCCGTCGACTGTGATCTCGGTGAAGTACACGATCGTGTCGTTGCAGGCGAAATCCTCTGCCTCCAACTGCTCGACGACGTGGTCGTTAATCGCCCTCGCGTCGAACTGCAATCCGCCGGGAACGAGTTCCGCTGCCGGCGACACCGTGTGGTCATAGTCGTCGTCGGCCGCGGCGATGAAATCGAGCGAGAAATCACCCCCGTCTGCGCTGGCGGGCGCAAGCAGCACGAGCGTGAGTATGAGAGCCAGCGCTCCCGCAAGGAGCACAGCAAGGGTAGTGGCCGGGGCTAGGCAGGCTCTGCCCCGCTGGCTCTGTATGAGCCGGCTGATACGGTGTTTGGGGTCAACTGAGAAGACGGACAAAGGCTCCACCTCTTCCTCTGCGCAACGCGCCGGTGCACTTGATGCTCTCCATCAAAGGTTCCAACGAACGTGCGCCCATTCTGTTACCCGAGTACCACGCCCGGCCTGGCGAGGCCGGGACCCTCAGAATCCGAGTGCGGAAGCCGTCAATAGGAGCGTGGAAGCCTCAGAGTACGGTGTGGCCGTGCTGAGGAGGGTTTGGCGCCCGCCGGCGAATTGTGGGCCGGCGCCTCCGAGTGCTGGAGCCGCAGTAGGTGAAAATGAAGAGGCCGCGCCGGCAACAGCGCGACCTTCTCAAAGGCTGGACGTGCTCCGGTCTCTCTGCCTACTCCTTGAGGACCACCTCGGGGCTTTCGAACTCGCGGAACTCCCCGAATATGAGATCGAGCACTCCGCCACCGGTCAGGTAGAACTGGTTCACGACGATCTGCACCGCGCCGAGGGACGTCCCGCCCGCTACGTTGAGGGTTGCACCAGGTGCGTAGAAGAGGCCCTGGGTGCTGCTGTTGTCCCCTCGCAGGTAGAAGTCGTTGGTGATCTGCCCATCCTGCCAGAAGGTCATTCCCTGGTAGGGACCCGAAGTGGGAGGTGTCAGCTCCAGCGTCCCGCTCCCGGCTATGTGCACCCCCGCGGGCGCACCGTCTCCCGTGGGATTGGTGGGGTTGGTGGTGATGTAGATCATGACCTCATTGCCCACGATACGGGCGCCGCCTTCTTTCGTGAAACCGCCGCCGGCCATGATGTAGACACCGGGCTGCATTGTGATGGTGCATACGCAGTCGGCGTAGAAACCGCCGTAGTAGGTGCCCGGCGATAGGGACATATCCACGGGAGGGCTGTGATGCCACGTTACGGGGTTCTGGGCTGTGCCGGCCGAACCGGGGGCAGGCGCTCCCAGAGGGGGAGGCGTCAAGCTCGCGAGCGGGTCATCGATGGTCCAGGGGATGTCCCGGGGATCGGGGCTCACCACGCCCTGGCCGGTGACTTCGTAGCCGCCGTAGACGTCGATCTTCCCGTCCGCCGTGAGACTGCCCCCGCCGCTCTTGTAGAAGGCATCCAGCGAGCAGTCGGAGTTAACGGCGATGCCGCCGTCATGGATCGCCATGCTTGCTTGCCCTTCCTGGTCGAAAGCCCTGCAATCGTGGTCCTCCAAGACGATCAGGGCGTAGGGCTCCGGAAAGTCCTCCGCGCCGGCGACACCGCGCCCCTTTACGGTCGAGCCGCCCGGTATCAGGGTGTGGATGAAGAAGGTCGCCGGCTTCTCCTGCACGATGACCTCCGCGTGGTACTGCGCGCCCACATGGTTGCCGGACACCGGCGGGATGTGCACGGTGACCTCTTCGACAGGGTAGCCGTTCGCGTCCGCGTACTCGAGGGCGGCGGCCACGGCTGCCGATTCGGAGCCGCCCACGAACAGAACGTGCGCGGCAGCCAGGGCGGCGTTGTCGGCGGCGTTCTGCGCCTGACGCCTCTGGGCGTAAGCAAACCCAGCGTCCACGAGCAGCCCAACGAAGCCCAGGAAGGCCGTCATGAGGACGGCGGCCACCATCAGCATCTGCCCGCGTTCCTTTCGTAGCATCACTGGGGTCAAGCGCTTCACGGTCCTTCTCCTAGTATGTGATCCGCATGGTGGAGGAACTGGTCATGGTGAAGGAGAGCGGGCCAAGGAAACCAAAGATAGGTTGGTAGACGTACCGGGATGTGACTTTCACCCTTCCGCCGGTCAGGTTGCTCCCGTCTATCCACTCCGCTTCCACCGTGAGGTCTGAATCGTCAAGCCCGCCGGCGTACTTCTTCACCTGCGCCGTGACCATCGCGTCGCTGTTGGGCCCGGTGAAGTGGGCCGAGCCCGGCCCGCTCGGGTCCCCCGAGTGAGCGCCGTGCACCACCGCGTAGCGGGTGCCCTCGCGGGTGGCCTCCGCCAGCGTATTGTAGTTCCAGACCGCCCGGCCGACGTCGATCAGGCCGAAGACCACGATGAAGAAGACGATCCCCACCACGGAGAACTCAACCAGCGCCTGACCACGCTCCGAGGGAGGGCGGTGCTGCGTCAGTACACGCGTCATGGCGCCACCCTCGCTCGCACCGTCCGCGACAGGTCTATTGAGTGGGGGAGCCCGGGCCACGGGAAGATGGTGCTGTAGGTGTAGTTGACCGTTACGTCCGCGTAGAGACCGCCTCGGCTGTCCGTGCCGGTCACCACGGTGACCTCCGGGTTCGTCCCTGACGTGTTCAGAAGGTCCGACGTGTCCGCCACCGCCGCATCTCGGATCCCGGCCGCGTCCGCGGCCGACTCGGGACTGAGGGCGGCGTACTGCGCGCCGTTGCGCGCGCCGTTCGTCACCGATACGTAGGCGAAGTAGACCCGCCCGAAGTCGATGGCGCCCAAGACGATCACCAGCAGCACGGGCAGAATGATGCCGAACTCGACGAGACTCTGCGCGCGCGAACTATTAAGGAAACGGCATCTGACCATCTCTCGCTCCGGTAGCCCGACCGTCCTATCCCGCGTGGGGACGTAGACCCGTAGCTTTGCGCCTCCGGCTTTCGCCGGACTTGCCCTTCTCGGAGTCGACCGTTAGGGAGAACCATTAGGGGCTCTCTACACGATTATCGGCCCCGCGCGGTGAATCTTTGGCGACGTGCCGACTGCAGCGGAGACGGCCGACGGATGCCATCCCTGTGCATCCGCTAGCCGCAGCGTCTACTGCACCAGTCGTATGAACTGGTTGTAGGCCTCGGGGTCGAACGTGCCGGCCAGGAGGCCGACGTTCTGATGCACGCGGACGAAGCGCCCGACCACCTCGCAGTCATTGCCGGTGCAGCCGTCGTCGCCGATTCGCTCCAGGAAGAAGAGGGCGAAGTCGACGATGGTCACCTCGCAGGAACCGTTGCACAGCTCCTCGATGACGGGGATGATCATAATCCGCCGGCTCTCCAGGCGGCTCTGGATGAAGGAGTTGCAGCCGGGCGTGATGCGGTAGACGCCCTCCTCGGAGGTGGTGGGGTCATCCTGGAACGCCTCATCGAACTCGTCGCAGGCGGCGTCGGTGTTGTTCAGCCGGAAGTTCGTGGCCGTTCTCGTTGCGCCCACCTTGTTGCCCGGCTCGGTGTCGGCGGTGGTGGGCCCATCGCAGTAGGTCGTGTCGGTGCCCACGGCGCACAGGGCCGTGTCAGAGCCATACATGAGGGCTGAACAATACTTGTCGTTGCTGCCGCAGCTACCGCCGCCCGAGCCGTCGATGCGGATGGGGCCGGTGTTGCCCTGGAGGATGTTGTTGGCGTCGTACTTGAGGACGATCTCCTGGCCGAGCGTGGCGCCCGCGAGTGCTTCCTCGGTGACTGCCAGCGGGGCGAGGCCCTCGCCGCCGGCGGGTGAGGTCTTGATGGCGGACGCGTCGGCCTCGACTGTCCCGGAGGTGATGCCGATGAGGCGGCCGAAGGTGAAGTCGTGATTGCGCGCCAGTTCCACCAGCACCCTGGGGTTCGGCTCGTTGGGCGGGTTTTGCGGGATGATGGTCACGGTCATCTGGGAGGGGTCGATGTCGTTCTTGGTCGCCCACTGGTTGGCTGCTGCCTGAGCGTTGCTTCCGTCGGGGAGTTCGAGGGCTGCGGCGAGGGCGATGGCGTCGGCGGCGTTCTGCAGGTTGCGGCGGTCGGTCGAGAAGCTGCCCAGGTCAACGGCGATGGCCGCCATCCCTCCCAGGACGCCGAAGAGCGCCACGACGAAGAAGAAGACCTGGCCGCGCTCACTGCGATGGGATCTCTGCAATAGGGAACGAAGACGCATGGCAGATTCACTCCAATCGCATATCGCTGGACGTGCTCAGGCTGAGCGTGTCTGGGAAGGAACCGCCGCTGAAGAACGAGGCCAGGTCCGCGAGCGGGGTGATGAACTTGTAGGTGTAGTCGGCGGAGACGACGACGGAGTTGCCGGAGGCTTGGCCGTCGGGGTAGGAGACGGAGAGGGAGGTGAGGTTATCGAGGTCGAGACCTTCCATGGCGACGCAGACGCGGCCGATGGTGGTGGTGTTGGTGACGCCGTCGCAGTCGGTGGGGTAGGAGCCGGCGGTGTTGCCGACGGCGGCGTAGCGGGCGCCCTCTCTGGTGGCGTTGGTGAGGCTGATGTAGGAGCGGAGGCCGAGGCTGAAGTCGATGACGCCGAAGATGAGGATGGTAAGGATGGGGAGGACCATGGCGAACTCGACCAGGCTCTGGCCGCGCTCGCGCCATCCGAAGCGGCGCGGCCGGGAGAGATCTCTCCTTGTCCGGTTCAGTAGCCGTTGTATCATCTTCATCTCACGATGTCCTTCTCACATAACGAAAGCCCACCGCCTTCAAGCCTAAGCGGTGGGCTGAAGGCTCCGAAGAGGTCCGGCAGCCCGGCTGTCATATCCCTTGCGGGCTAGACCCGTGGCTTTGCGTCCCCGGCTTTCGCCGGGTTTGCCCTTTTCGGAGTCAGATATTCGGTTGTTAGGGAAAGCCCCCTAGGGGCCTACCACTGCATTCATCGACCCTGCCGGGGGATTCTGAAGGGGTCTACTCAAGAAAGATGTTGAGATAGCAGTCGCTCTGTTCGGCGCTACTGGTCGCAGGTGCCGAAGGGCTCGTTGACGAGACGCTCGCGGCCAATGAGATGGACGTCACCGAAGATGGCGCCGGCGAGGGGGGTGGAGGGGGTGAAGTCGTAGTCGACCTGAACTTCCAGGGCGTCGCATTGCTCGCCGGGGTCGTTCTCGGTGGCCGGGTCGGCGTAGGCCGGGTAGTCCCAGCTCCGGACGGAGACGGTGAGGTCGGTGTCGCTGTTGGTGAGTGGTTGGGCGCGCTGGGCGGCGTGGAACTGGATGCAGGCGAGGCGGTTAGGGGAGGGGATGTCGCAGTCGATACGGCCGGTGACGCCGTAGCGGGCGCCCTCGCGGGCGGCGCCCTGGATGGTGGTCCAGGCGTTGTAGAGGCGTGCGAGGTCGACGATGCCGAAGATGAGGATGGCGAGGACGGGGGCGACGAGGGCGAACTCGACGAGGGACTGTCCTCGCTCGCGGAGGTGTCGTCGAGATCGTTGGTTCCTTGTCATCGGCTAATCCCCTGCCTACTCCACCAACCGGAAGGCGATGGCGCCGGCGATCTGCTCGAAGACGTCGGGGAGGTCCTCGGCGGTAGGAACCTCGAAGTAGTGGTCGTTGGTGCCCGCGGAGGAGGAGGCGATGCACTTGAGGAGGTTGCGGTCGGCGGAGTTGTCGTGGGCGGTGCCGCCGATCATGTCCCTATCACAGAAGTCGTCGTTGGGCGAGCCGCAGACGCCGAAGCCGACGACGTAGATCTCGACGTCCTGGGCCTTGATGGCGTCGGCCATATCGAGGGTCTTGTCGTCGAGTTCTCGTTCTCTGGTCTGGGCGCTTCTGCAGGAGGAGTCGACGTACTGGTCGGAGTACGAGGGGCTGGTGTCGGGCCGGCATTCTGAGGGAGGCTGGTTGTTGCCGTAGGAGCTGGCGTTGTAGGTATTGTCGCCGTCGGAGAGGAGGACGATGTAGCGCAGGGTGTTCTCCTCGGTGTGGCTGCCTGGGCCGAAGATGGTGTCCTCGGACCTGTAGAGACCCAGGCAGACGTTGGTGCCCGTGCCGCCCTGGGCCGAGATGTCCATGATCTTGCCGTTTACGAGCCCCCAATTGGGCGACAAATTGAACAGCCATCCTGTGGGCACGCAATCCGGGTACTGGCGCGGCGGCTTGTAGCAGCCCCGGTAAGGGACCACCGCCACCTTCGTGTCGTCTGAGTGCGGAAAGTCGGCGAGCAAGATGTCGGCGAAGTTGGATGCCGCGTTCTTGGCCTCCCAGATGGGGCAGCCGTCGTTGTTCTGCTGGGGGTTGCAGGGGTAGGCGCCCATGGAGCCGGTGGCGTCGATGGTGAGCACGGTGTCGACCGGGAGGATGCCGAAGCCGGCGGCGGCCGTGGCATCGACGTCGACTTCGCCGAACCCGAAGATGCCCATGAAGAGCATGTCCACGTTCCGAGTCCCCGTCACGCGAAACTGGGAGGCATGGTCCGGTTCGGGGAAGCTGGCTGTCGCGTCGGGCAGGTTCTCCGCCAGGTAGGCCGTGGCCTTCGCCTGCGCCTCATCCACGTCTGGCAGTTCGACGACGCCGGCCAGTGCGGCTGCGTCGAGCGCCCGGCTCAGTTCTGTGCGCGCGATGTAGAGCCTGCCCACGTCGATGGCGAGACCGAGCAGACCGATCAGGACGACCAGCAGCAGGGCCATGATGGGTAGCGCCTGTGACCGTTCTCTCCGCACGAACTTGCGCATGGCAACCCCCTTCACGGTGCCCCTGACTAGGTCTGACCGGGCAGGACGCGCATCGTGGTTTCGCTGCACATCCTGAAGGATTCCGGCATGACGAGCGGGATGTTCATGATCAGCGAGCGGTCGTTGCAGACCTCGACCTTGATGGCGTTGGCGCCGTCGACGGTAACGTGTTGGATGGTGATGTCGCTGTCCGGGTCCAGGTCGTCGCGGAGGCGGCCGGTCTCGGTGACGATGAGGTTCTTGATCTGCTGGTCGGTGGCGAGGTTCTTGGAGCCGAGGCGGGCGCCGTCGCGGGCGGCGTCGATCAGGGTGATGTAGGAGTTGAGGCTGTCGGCGATCTCGACGACGCCGACGACGACGATAAGGACGAGGGGGAGGATGAAGCCGATCTCGACCATACTCTGCCCGCGTTCGCCTCGTCCGAAGAGCCGTGGCAGAGAGAAACGTCTCTTCGTGTCTCTGGTTGGTGGATTCGAATTCTGCATCTTGTGGCCGTCCCGCTTGCCCTCATGCCCCGTCAGGCTGGAATCGTTCCGCCCGGCGGCGGGAGTGCGGTCCATCCATTCAGGTATCGACCGATCGGCGCAAACCTGTACTCCTTGCGTCTGATGGCCCGGCTGCCCCCGGTCGTGTTATCCGCTGCTGTGTCCCAGCATTCGCCGGCGGCGGCGCGCCCCGGCTTCGCTTCGCCGGCGCGCGGCCGGCTACTTGACCAGCCGTACGAACTGGTTGTAGGCCTCGGGGTCGAACGTGCCGGCCAGGAGGCCGACGTTCTGATGCACGCGGACGAAGCGCCCGACCACCTCGCAGTCATTGCCGGTGCAGCCGTCGTCGCCGATTCGCTCCAGGAAGAAGAGGGCGAAGTCGACGATGGTCACCTCGCAGGAACCGTTGCACAGCTCCTCGATGACGGGGATGATCATAATCCGCCGGCTCTCCAGGCGGCTCTGGATGAAGGAGTTGCAGCCGGGCGTGATGCGGTAGACGCCCTCCTCGGAGGTGGTGGGGTCATCCTGGAACGCCTCATCGAACTCGTCGCAGGCGGCGTCGGTGTTGTTCAGCCGGAAGTTCGTGGCCGTTCTCGTTGCGCCCACCTTGTTGCCCGGCTCGGTGTCGGCGGTGGTGGGCCCATCGCAGTAGGTCGTGTCGGTGCCCACGGCGCACAGGGCCGTGTCAGAGCCATACATGAGGGCTGAACAATACTTGTCGTTGCTGCCGCAGCTACCGCCGCCCGAGCCGTCGATGCGGATGGGGCCGGTGTTGCCCTGGAGGATGTTGTTGGCGTCGTACTTGAGGACGATCTCCTGGCCGAGCGTGGCGCCCGCGAGTGCTTCCTCGGTGACTGCCAGCGGGGCGAGGCCCTCGCCGCCGGCGGGTGAGGTCTTGATGGCGGACGCGTCGGCCTCGACTGTCCCGGAGGTGATGCCGATGAGGCGGCCGAAGGTGAAGTCGTGATTGCGCGCCAGTTCCACCAGCACCCTGGGGTTCGGCTCGTTGGGCGGGTTTTGCGGGATGATGGTCACGGTCATCTGGGAGGGGTCGATGTCGTTCTTGGTCGCCCACTGGTTGGCTGCTGCCTGAGCGTTGCTTCCGTCGGGGAGTTCGAGGGCTGCGGCGAGGGCGATGGCGTCGGCGGCGTTCTGCAGGTTGCGGCGGTCGGTCGAGAAGCTGCCCAGGTCAACGGCGATGGCCGCCATCCCTCCCAGGACGCCGAAGAGCGCCACGACGAAGAAGAAGACCTGGCCGCGCTCACTGCGATGGGATCTCTGCAATAGGGAACGAAGACGCATGGCAGATTCACTCCAATCGCATATCGCTGGACGTGCTCAGGCTGAGCGTGTCTGGGAAGGAACCGCCGCTGAAGAACGAGGCCAGGTCCGCGAGCGGGGTGATGAACTTGTAGGTGTAGTCGGCGGAGACGACGACGGAGTTGCCGGAGGCTTGGCCGTCGGGGTAGGAGACGGAGAGGGAGGTGAGGTTATCGAGGTCGAGACCTTCCATGGCGACGCAGACGCGGCCGATGGTGGTGGTGTTGGTGACGCCGTCGCAGTCGGTGGGGTAGGAGCCGGCGGTGTTGCCGACGGCGGCGTAGCGGGCGCCCTCTCTGGTGGCGTTGGTGAGGCTGATGTAGGAGCGGAGGCCGAGGCTGAAGTCGATGACGCCGAAGATGAGGATGGTAAGGATGGGGAGGACCATCGCGAACTCGACCAGGCTCTGGCCACGGTTGGCGCGACGGACTGCTCTTGCCCGGCGACTCTCACAATGACCGAGCGCGCCGTTGCTGACCGAGGCGCAGGCGAATCGGACGCGCACGCGGTTGCTGAGGGCGTGGAGAACGGTGGTCAGGGCAGGTGGGATGGGCGCCGTCTCGACCAAGCCGCGACCGCAAGATCGCTTGAAGAGATGCTGTATGCTCACGTCCTGCTCCGGCAGCCCGGCTGTCCTATCCCGGTTCGGGACGTAGACCCGTGGCTTTGCGTCCCCGGCTTTCGCCGGGTTTGCCTTTATCGGAGTCGCTCGTCGAGGAGAACCACTCGGGCGTCTCCAATCGATCATCGACCGCAGACGGAAGATCTGTGGCCACCGGCGGCGACGATTGTGCAGAAAAAACATAACCCTCGATTGTGTTGCTGGAGGCTCCTCACCGGCCCCGACAACGCATCATCCTGAAGATGGCGCCTTGCGGCATGGCAGGTTCTGCGCCCGGCTCCTTCGCCAAAGATCTCGCGCTACCGGTCGAGACTATTATGGCCCCGCCATTGGGAGGCTTGCGCAATGCCGATCACGGCCACTTGGCGTTCACTGAGAAGCGAATCCGCACCGGAGGCTCCCGGCGTGTACGAGCTGGGTGACTTCAACGGATCGGTTCTGTACATTGGCAGCTCAGGCAACCTGAAGCGCAGCATCGCCAGACACGCGAACGGCCAGGAAACGGATCCGGCGGGTAGGGCCATGTGGTTTCGCTACGAACAGACCGCCGCTTTCGAGACCCGTGTTCGTGAGCTCCTCTGGCAGTACGAGCGCTCAAACAGGGCATCTCCCCCACGCAACACGGAAGATTCACCGGCCTAGGCGGCGCGCCTCCTCCCCTGACGCCTGCGCTACTCACCGCCACCGGGATTTCTCAGTACGCGGCTCGTTTCCGCGCCTCGCGCGCTCCAGGCTTCGGCCCATCGACGCGAAGGGGCACGGGACGGATGCCTCCTGCCAAGGGCCACAGGAGAAGGATCGGACCGCCCCTGGCCGCTGCGACGGACTAGCAGGAGCCCGCCAGGCAGCTCGCGGCGCCGGTGAAGCCGGCGCTCAGCGCATCCCGGGAGACGGGCATGGTGGGTACGACGACACCGACGGCGATGACAGTCAGGATAGGGCTGTACTCCGCGAGCGCCCGACCCGCGTTTCGCCGCCGCTACTGTACCAGCCGTACGAAGTGGGAGAACGTATCCGGGTCGAACACGCCTGTCAGGGCGCCGTAGTTGGTGTTGGAGTTGATGAATCGTCCCTTGATCTCGCAGTCGTTTCCCGTGCACCCGCCGTCGCCATAACCCTCTAGGAAGAACAAGGCGAACTCGCGGATGGTCACCTCGCAATGTCCGTTGCAGAGGCTGTCGATGATGGGGACGATGATCACGCGCAGGCTCTCGTCGTTGCCTCCGGGCCCAAAGGGATTGCAGTCGGCCTTCAGGCCGTGCGTCCCATCCCCGTTCTCGTGCACGACTTCGCCCCACTCATCGCAGGCGGTCTCCGTGCCCTCTATGCGGTAGTCAACTCCGTCCTGCGTCGGTCCCGTCATGTTCCCTGTCTTGGTGTCGACGACACTCGGATACGGACAGTCCACAGCGCTCTCGGCGCAGTACGGCGTTTCGCTGCCGTATGTGATCGCATCCTCGTAGCCGCTTGCGCCACCCCCGTCGACGTCGAGGGCGCCGAAGTTGCCGTTTTCGACGTTGTTGGCGTCGTACTTGAGAACGACTTCGTCACCCGGCGCCGCGAGGCTCTTGGCCGACTGCAGGACGCTCCAGGGCATCAGGCCGCCTCCCCCTCCCGGTGAGGTCCGAACGGCGGAGGCGCTCGCGCCGACTTCCTTCGAGTCGATGCCGATGAGGCGGCCGAAGGTGAAATCGTGGTCGCGCTCGACCTCAACCAGGACCCTCGGGTTCGGTTCGTTGGGCAGACTCTGCGGTATGACCGTTACCGTCATGCCCGAGAGGTCAATGCCGTTCTTGATCGCCCATTCGTTGGCTGTGGCCAGGGTCTCGCTTTGGTCGGGCAGATCCTGGGAGGCGGCGAGGGCGATGGCGTCGGCGGCGTTCTGCAGGTCGCGGCGGTCGGCCGTGTAGCTGCCCAGGTCAACGGCGATGGCCGCCATCCCTCCCAGGACGCTGATGAGCGCCACGACGAAGAAGAAGACCTGGCCGCGCTCATTGCGATGCAGCCTGTGGATCAGCGTGCGCAGTCGGTGCACGGTCTCACTCCAATCGCATATCGCTGGACGTACTCAGGCTGAGCGTGTCGGGGAAGGAACCGCCGCTGAAGAACGAGGCCAGGTCCGCGAGCGGGGTGATGAACT
>CAYOSF010000028.1:0-4325 GCA_964406605.1 uncultured Dehalococcoidia bacterium
ACGTACCCTGCCGCCGCCAGCGACTGAAAGGGCACGGAGAAGCCGAGAGGATGATGCGAGTGAGGTCCGCCGTGGATCTGAAGCGCCAGCGGGTAACGTTTGCCGCGCTCGTAGTTGGGTGGGTAGACCACGAATGCCTCGATCTCCATGCCGTCGGCGGCAGCGCACCTCATCCGGCGCACGCGACCGATCTGGACCGCGCTTCGCACGTCGTCGTTGGCGTGACTGAGATTTCGCTCACGCCCGCCTCCGAGAGCCGTTGAGTAGATCTCCCCCGGCTCCGACGCCCAGGAAGCCGCGAACACAAGCCGCTTTGCATCGGGCGCCAGCGCGATCGACTCGATCTGGCGCTCGCCGTCGAGAACCTTGCTCACGGGACCGCCCGACACGCCTGCCTGATAGAGGGCCTGCGTACCTCGGTCCGCCGCGAGGAATGCCAGCGCCCGGCCGTTCGGGAGCCAGCAGAAGGTCCGGCCGGGCGCTACTGGATGGCCGACGACCGACCGGTCGATGGGCGCGCTCAGGGATCTCGGCGCCTGGCCGCCATCCGCCGGAACGACGAGCAGGTGGACGTTCCTTGCCGAGCCCGCCTCGCCGTGCTCGTGCCCCAGGAAAGCGATGGACCGCCCATCTGGCGAGAACGCCGGGTACGATGCTGCTCCTTTGCTGCGCGTGAGCTTGCGCGCACGTCCCCCCTTTGACGGCACGACCCAGACGTCGGTGCGCCAGTGCCGTTGGTGGCGGTCGCGGCTCCGGTCCGATGTGAAGGCGATCCACTGCCCATCAGGCGACCACGAAGGCTGCTCGTCGTGCCAGTCCCCGTCCGTCACCTGCGTCTCGACGCCAGTCTCGATATCGACGCTGAAGATGTGCAGGCGGCGCTCGTCGAAGAAGCCGACGCCGTCCAGCTTGTAGCGCAGGTCCCTGATCACCCTCGGAGCGGACTTCTCGACCGCATTCCGCTCCTTCGGCTCCTTGTAGTCCCCCACGCGAGCCACATAGGCAACCCGCTTTCCGTCCGGCGACCACGCCGCCTGCGCGATGCCGAACTTGGCCTTCGTGACCTGACGCGGCTCGCCTCCCTCCAGCGGCGCGAGGAAGAGTTGGTTCTTCTCGCCCCTGTTGGCGACGAACGCTAGATAGCAGCCGTCCGGCGACCACCGCGGGCCGTGGTCCCGGGTGCCGTGTGTGAAGCGCCGGGCGGGTCGGCGGCCATCGACGGGCGCGACGTAGACCGCCATCTGTGGTTTGTCCGACTCGCGGTCGTTGGAGGCGACTACATAGGCCACCTGCTTCCCGTCAGGGGAAAGCTGCGGGTCACTCACCGTGCGCAGAAGATAGAGGTCCTCCGGTTGCACTGGACGCTTTCCATCCTTTGCCATCGATCACTCTCCTTCCGGCCAAAATGACTCGCCGACGGTCTGCGCGACATCCGCGGCTCAGGCGGCGGCGCGGGTCGGCAGCGTGTTCTTGTGTGCGCGCCCTCCCTGCATGATCAGGGCCAGTCGCTCCTTGTCCTGAAGAACGCGAATGTCCGCCAGCGGGTCGCCGTCAACCACCAACAGGTCGGCCAGCTTGCCGGGCTCCAGCGTGCCGATGTCCTTCTCCATGTGCATGCACTCGCTGGCGATCTTGGTGCTGGCAACGATGGCCTGCATCGGTGTCAGCCCACCTTCCACCATCCGCTCCAGCTCCTCCGCATTCGATCCGTGAGGGCCGACGCCGCTGTCGGTGCCCATCGCTATGCGGACGCCGGCGGCGACGGCGCGGCGGAAGCTGGCCTTGTGATCCTCCATGACCTCCTTGGCCTTGCGCAGGGCCTGAGGCAGGACGCTGTTGGGATCCTTCTCCGCACGGCGCAGCACCCAGAGCGGGGCCACCAGGGTCGGCACCAGGAATGCGTCCCGGCGCTTCAACTCCTCGAGGACCTCATCCGTGAGCCAGATGCCGTGCTCGATGGATTCCACTCCGGCCAGGAGCGCGTTCATGATCCCGGGCGCACCCTGGGCATGGGACATGCAGGTTTTACCCGCTGCCCGCGCCTCGTGAACCATGACCCCTATCTCCTCGAGCGTGAACTGGGTCGCGTCCGGTTCGTCGGTCGGAGACATGACACCGCCCGTGGAGCAAAGCTTGATGAAATCGGCGCCGGCGCGAAGGAGCGCGCGCGTGGCCTTTCGTACCTCGTCGACGCCGTCGACGAGCGTCTCCGGCCACTCGGGACCGAGGCTGCGGCGGATCCGGGCGCCCGAGGGCATGGTGCTGTCGCCGTGGCCGCCGGTCTGCGATAGCGCGCCGACCGATATGCGCAGTCGCGGGCCGGGGATGAGGCCGCGCTCAAGGGCCAGCTTGAATCCCAAAGGCGCGCCGCCGGCATCGCGGACCGCTGTGACGCCGGCATCCAGCGTATCCAGGGCGTGACGCGCGCCTTCGAACAGGCGCAGGCTGGGCGGCATCAGCATGTTCTCCTGAAGCGTCGCCGGGCGGCCCATCAGGTGCAGGTGGGCGTCGATCAGGCCGGGCAGGACCGTTCGTCCCTGAGCGTCGATGACTTCGGCGCCGCGTGGGACTCTCTGGTTGCGGCCCAGGCGAGTGATACGGCCATCCTCGACGATGACGGTGGCGTTGGGGACCGGATCGGCGCCGGTGCCGTCGATGAGCGTGGCACCACGGACTGCGGTCGTCATGGGTCGTCCTCCCGAAGCTGTGCCCGAGGCCGGGCATGGGGCTATGACTGCGGCGATTGTGGCCCCTTGCCCGTCGCAAGTCAATGAGGCGGGCCCGCACCGGGGACCAGGCGGGGCCGCCGTGCCCAGGTGCGGGGGTCACCTGGCAGCCGGGCGCTCACAGGTTTCGGATGTCCTTCGACGCGACGCCGGCGAACACCGCAAGCACGAGCGCCAAGAGGCAGAACGCGGCGATCGCGTGGGGTGTGCCCAGGAATTGGCTGGCCACGAACCCCATCGCCAGGCTGCCGAAGGGGTTCAGCCCCTGCGACATCGTGTACAGCGACAGCACCCGTCCCCGATACTCGTCCTCCACCTTCAACTGGAGCAGAGTCTGGTTGAACGTCGTGAACACCACGAACCCCATGCCACCCACGATGAGAATGGCCAGGGATAGGACGTAGACGCGAGAGAAGGAGAACAACAGGATCATCGTCATGTAGAACAGCAGGCCTACGCTGGCAAATGCCCCTTTGCGGCGGACATCGGCGAATGACGCCACGGCCAGCACGCTGACGACAGACCCGATGCCAACGCCGGTCTGTAGCCACCCATACCCCGTGGAGCCCACATGCAGGTAGTTCTTGGCCATCAGCGGAACGAGCTGGAGATACGGATAGATGAGCATGCTGGGGATCGCCTGCAGCATGATCAGCCGCAGCAGCACCGGGTGGCGCAGCACGTAGCCGGCCCCCAAACGCACGCTGGCGAATAGCGGCTCCCGCTCTCGATTCGTCGACTGCTCCAGTCGCAGTGGGATGAGGGTGAGCGTCGCCACCATGAAGAAGATGAACTTGCCGAAGAACGCTGAGGAGATACTGTACGAGATGAGGAAGCCGGCCATCCCGGGACCCACCAGCCGTGCCGTGTTGTTCACCATCGCGTTCAGAGCGATGGCGTTCGCCAGTTGCTTCGGACCCACCGCGTCGAAAACAAGGAACTGCCGCACCGGGTTGTAGACGCTGCTACAGAAGCCGCCGACAAACGCCGTGATGTAGAGCTGCCACATGGCGATGTTGTCTGTGAGGATGAGGAACGCGATCGCCAGCGCCGACAGGCCGTTCACCATTGTGGCAAGACCGGCGAGCCATCGGCGCTCCAGCCGCTCGGCGAAGACGCCGACCAGGGGGGCGATGAAGAGGATGCTGATGCCCCGGATGAACTGTACGAGGCCCAACTGAAAAGGGGAGTTGGTGAGCTGGGCGACCAGCCACCCCTGGCCGATCTGCTCCATCCACATGGCGAAGCTGGCGGCCGCGGTGCCGCCCAGAAGAAAACGGAAGTTGACAACGGAGAGAGAACCGAAGGCCCGCCGGGCCCGGGCCGCCGCACCGCCGGGGAACTCGACGGGTTCGGCTTCCGGCTCACCTGGCTCGGTGTGCTTCACGCCTGCGCCCGTACCACCAACCAGCCTTTCGGCCCATTATACTTTCCTTAACGTTAAGGGAAAGATGCGGGGAACCGAAGGCTGGGCGCAGGCGGCGGGCCGTCTCAGAGCGGCGCCGAAGGACACCGGCAGGGGATGAAGCTAGCGAGGGCTGTCTGAGAAGTCGATGAAGGCCACGGGCACGCCGCAGGTGCCGCTGACGTGGACGCTGA
>CAYOSF010000029.1:0-3036 GCA_964406605.1 uncultured Dehalococcoidia bacterium
ACCGGGACGACGACGTGGTGGACAACGACGTGACGTACACGGTGACGGACATCGTCGGCGACTCCGACACGCTGTTGGAGCCGGGCGAACTGAAGGTAGTGGCGATCAACGTACCGACGGGGGTAACGCCTGCGCCGACCCTGGACCCGAACGAGAGGTTCACGCTGGAGGTCCAGACGCCGGTAGGTGCGACGCTGGACATCACCCGCCAGCTCCCGACGGAGCTCAAGTCGGTCATGCAGCTTCACTAACGACGGCCCTGAGGACCGTCCTGATGGACGGTAGGCCGGGTTGCTGGGCGGAGATGGCAAGGGCAGGCGCTGGACTCGCAATGGTCAGGATGTCCCAACTGACCGGCCGCGGCATCGAGTCCTCGTCTGCCCTCGTCCGTCCCGGCGACGTGGCCCGGTGCTGGCGGCGGCCCGTGGCCGAAGCCGTAGGGGTGGGCATGACGCTATCTGGCACCGGGTCCGGACGCATCATGATGATGTACGAACTGGACTCGGCGTGCGGATTCGCCGACGTACTCGTGGGGCGGAGACCGGAGACTACAAGAGTCCTGGGAGAGGTCGAACG
The DNA here is from genome assembly GCA_964406605.1 of uncultured Dehalococcoidia bacterium. Taxonomy (GTDB): domain Bacteria; phylum Chloroflexota; class Dehalococcoidia; order DSTF01; family RBG-16-68-14; genus CAYOSF01. Next base: position 577 of record CAYOSF010000029.1, read on the forward strand.
GTTCACACTTGGACAGTTCGGCAGGGCGGTCGCCGGGTCCTTTCTGCATGCGATCGTGACAGTCGCCGGTCTTGCTTTCTCGCTCTCGCCACCCTCAGTCCTGAAGGGGGATCTCGATGCCATGCGGAGCGCATGGGCCGGGGATGCTGGGTGGGCGCCTCGCACCGCGAATCTGGCGGAGACGACGTTCGCCGTCGCGGGCGAACGGCTCTGTGGCGTCTTCCTTGCTGTCCCGAACCGGGACCTGCTTCGAATGCTGCCGTCCCACCTTCCGGTCGGCTAGCGACAGCCCGAAGACCGCTCCGCAACGGACGCCGCCCGAGGTCACGAGGCGTCCGCACGCGGGTGCGATGCGCATCCGCAACGGTCGGGAGGGTCTCCATGACGGTCCGCCCGGCGGCGTAGCTGCGCGTAGCGAGTGGAGAAACGTCCGGTGTCGCCGGCGAGGGTTGATGTGCCTTGTTGGCCTTTCTGAACCCACGTCGGCCTAGGAGCGGTTCACGGGACGACCAGTAGAGAAAGGCTCTGCAAAGACCCTCCGTGCTCTCCTGGACGATGGTGATATCTCAGGGGAGCAGATTACCGATAGGCCTGCATCCTCAAGGGAGCGCGCCCGGACTCTCGTATCGTCCCATTTCCTCGCAGAAGGGCATTTGACAGCCATGATAGCGTGGAAACGTGTGTCCCGACGGAGTGAAGAAAAAGGGAGTTTGAGATGCTGAAGGTGACCGACAAGGCCGCCGCGGTCCTCAATAGGAGTCTTGAGGCGAGCAGAGAGAACGAATCCGATATCCTCCGGCTCGTCCGCTCGGGAGAGCGCGTGGGGTTTGCCATCTCCCAGGAGCAGGACGGCGATCAAGTGATCCAGTACGAGGATCGCAAGATTCTGGCGATCGAGCCGGAGATCTCGTCGGCGCTCGACGAAGCTACTATCGATGCTGTTGACACGCCCGAGGGGCTTCGGCTGGCCCTTCGACCACCCGGAGTGCAGTAGCGGATGAGCATCGAATGATCATCCAGCGGCGCGAGGGTGAGAGCAACGAACGCTTCCTTGCCCGTTTCCGGCAGATGACTCAGCGCGCCGGCATCCTTCGGGAGGCGAAGCGGCGGCGGCGTTTCATCTCCAGGTCGGAGGCCCGGCGCACGGCCCGTGCTAAGGCGCAACGCCGGGCCCGCCGAAGCGCGGCAAGGGCGTTCGGCCGTCGGGGGAGCGGTAGCTGGCGGACGTAGGCGGAACGAGCACCAGGCCGGACGCCGGAGTGCGTCCGCTGGGGGGCCGGGACGGTCACGGAAGCTGCTGTCAGCGGCATCCGAGGGCAGGCGTTTTGCTCTGCGGTCGGGGAAGAGACGTCTACCCCGTCCTCGTGGTTGAGGAGGAGGTGTTCGACGAGCCAAGAAGAGGCCGGATGTCGGTTTGCACAGTGGGACGGCCCGCCGGGGACCGCGGCGGTGTCGGGCCGATCAGGTGCGGCCGGCCGGCTGAAGACAGATAGGAGCTATTGCGCATGGCCACGGTTTTTGTAGGAAACTTGTCACCGGAAATCACTGACAGCGACCTGCGTGCGGTCTTCCAGGAATACGGCAAGATCGCCTCCCTCCGCCTCATTACCCGGCGCGGGTCCGCCTACGTTGAGCTGAGCCCGGAGGCCGCGAGCGCCGCCGTGGACGCGCTCAGGGGGACTGAGCTCAAGGGCAGGACGGTAGACGTAGCGCTGGAGCGCGCCTCCGGCGGCCGGTCTGGAAAGCCGCGAGGCCGCGGTCGGTCGCGGCGGCGGTAGACCCGCCCCGAATCGGTAGCGCTTGGGGCGCCGTGACCCTCCCGCCCACACGGCGGCATGTGGCGCATCTGGTGGCGTGCACTCTTGGTCCCCAATTCGCGTTGCGACCGTCCGACGAATCCTGATTCATCTGGTCCGGCCGTCTGGCTGTGTGAGAGATAGCGCCAGACGGTCCCTACCTAAACGAAGCACCGAGTACCTACCTGTTCCTTCTTGCTTGGGGTGAACTTGCTTCCGTTGACCCGGAGGGCCGCGCGTGTCGGCTCGACCGGAAGGAGGACGCTCCTCTCAGGGAGAGCCGGCTCGGAGCCTTCCGGCCAGTGCCGCTGAGTAACCGTCGAGCCGGGCATCCTGGGGGCTTGCACGCCCGCTGGAACCGCGCACACCGAGGGTCCACCGTCCCACCGCCCGGGGCCGCCGGTAGGCGTATCTCCTAGGGGTTTCGGTCATCATGGATTACATGTCGTCCCTAATGCGATCGTGGACGAGGTCTGGCGACACCCACTACAGAAACCCAGTAGTCGCAAGGAGGACTTACGCGGATAAGAGCCGAGGGAGCGGCCACCAGTGGATGGAGGTCATGGTATGAAGAAGCTTCTTCGGCTCTTCAAGCGGACTGCTCGAGACGAGCAGGGCATCACCGGTCTTGAGACGGCCATCATTCTGATCGCTTTCGTGGTCG